>JADKGB010000019.1 GCA_016717225.1 Flavobacteriales bacterium
AACACATCTGGTGTTTGCGGAGCTAGCATCATCTGGACGGCACCTACCACTTCTGACAATTGCTCGGCGACGCTCACCAGCACACACGCCAGTGGAGATGTCTTCCCGGTCGGCACCACAGCGGTGACCTACACCGCTACCGACGGCGTGGACTCGGTCTCGCAATCGTTCCTCATAACGGTGACGGATGAGGAGGATCCCACGATCACCTGTGCACCGAACGAATCGCTCAGCGCGGAAGTCTCATTCTGCGGAGCGATCATGCCGAGCTACTCCCCGCTCGCCTTCAGCGACAACTGCGCGGTGGACTCCATCTGGCAAAGCGGTGGACCGTTGCTTGGCGACACCCTTGACCTGATCGGCTCACCTTATTTCGCCCAATGGTCCTTGGTCGATCTGGCGGGACGGACGAGCTCCTGCACCCAACGGATCGACGTGATCGACGTTGATGCGCCGGTCGTGATCTGCCCGCTGCCCGCCGTAGTGCTGTTGCCAGGCGACGCGAACTGTGAGGCGGTGATGCCGCAACTGAGCGACAGCATGTTCGTCTCGGAATGCGGGACGTACACGGTCGTCCAATCGCCTGCGGCCGGCACAACGGTGAACGGACGGACCACCGTTACAAGCACCTTCACCGATGACATCGGGAACACCATCGAAGTGGTCGACACCGTGGATGTGCTGGATGTGACGCCACCCGTTTTCAATTGCAACCTCTCCACTTCTTACAATGCCGACCCGGGTCAATGTGGAATCATGGTGACCCTTCCATCGGGCCTTGCTGTTGACACCCTCATTTCCGATGCCTGTGATCCGAACCCCACATGGAGCCAGATAGCAGGACCGACAAGTGGTTGGTTCCCAGCGGATACCGCGTGGATCACTTACGAAGCTGTTGACGCCAGTGGCAACACCACCACCTGCATGTTCAGCGTGATCGTAAGCGACTCCCAAGCTCCGGTATTCACTTGCCCCGGAACGACCACTGTGAACACCCTGCCCGGATCATGTTCCGGGTTGTTGGGCGACGTCACCTCCCTCATCTCCATCACTGGCGACAATTGCACGAGCAATGCGAACCTGGTGGTAAGCCAGTCGCCCTTGGCTGGAAGTACTGTGAGCAATGGGGATGTGGTCACGGTGACTGTTCGCGATGAATGGGGCAATGCCAATACGTGCAACATGACGGTTGTGGTGATCGACAATGTGACACCGACCATCACCTGCCCAGCGAACGTTTCCGGCAACACCAACACCGGCTGCACCGCCACCGGTGTGGCGCTCGGCACGCCTGTGAACGCGGACAATTGTGGCGTGGCCTCTGTGACCAACAATGCACCCGCGGCCTTCCCCATCGGTACCACCACTGTGACCTGGACGGTGACGGACAACGCCGGACTTAACGCTACTTGCGCTCAGACGGTGACGGTCAGCGACAATGTGTTGCCTACGATCACTTGTCCGGCCAACTTCACCGCAAGCATGAACAGCGCCTGCGGTGCCAGTGGTCTGATACTCGGCACGCCTGTCACGAGCGACAATTGTGGCGTGGCCTCCGTTACGAACAATACGCTTGGCACCTTCCCACTTGGCACGACAACGGTCACCTGGATCGTAACAGACATCAATGGGCTAAGTTCCACGTGCCCTCAAGCCGTTACCGTGGTGGATGATACGGCACCCGTAATCACGTGCCCGGTAAATGTGACCGTAAGCGCTGGTGCATCCTGCAGTGCTGTGCTCATCGATTATCGCACAAGTGCATCGGTGAGCGATAATTGCACCGCCGCGGCCGCGATCATCAAGACACAATCGCCTGCTCCCGGTTCTATCCTTGGTGCAGGACCGAACACGATCACCCTGACCGCGACCGATGCGGCCGGCAATTCCTCCAACTGCACCTTCGTCGTTATAGTCACTGATCAAACGGCGCCGACGATCACTTGCCCATCGAATACTAGCGTGAACACTGACGCTGGCATTTGCGGCGCGGTGGTGAACTATGTGACTCCAGTTGGTACCGATAACTGCAGTGGCGCTGTGACCACTCGCACATCCGGCTTGGCTTCTGGCTCCACCTTCCCTATCGGAACAAGCACGGTAACGCACACGGTTACCGATGCGACCGGTCTCACCGCTTCCTGCTCTTTTACCATCACGGTGGTCGACGATCAAGCGCCTTCGATCACATGCCCGGCCGTGATCGCGCAATTGAATGTGGGCGCGAATTGCACAGTGGCACTGCCGAACTACATCACGAG
Source organism: Flavobacteriales bacterium (assembly GCA_016717225.1). Taxonomy (GTDB): domain Bacteria; phylum Bacteroidota; class Bacteroidia; order Flavobacteriales_F; family PHOS-HE28; genus PHOS-HE28. The sequence goes on from JADKGB010000019.1 coordinate 2,262, forward strand.
CGCGACCATCTCAGATAATTGCCCTGGCGTGGTCGTGGTGCAATCCCCTGTTGCTGGAACGCAAGTAGGCTCGGGCAACCAGAGCGTCACCATTACCGCATCGAACAATGGCTTGAGCAGCTCGTGCAACTTCACCGTGCAGGTGCTGGACAATACCGCACCCGGTATCGTTGGTTGCCCGTCGAACATCTCTGTGAACGCTCCTGCGGGAGCTTGCACTGCGCCGGTTACCGGAACCCGCCCACACTGGCCGGTACTTGCCCAGGTTCCGCCCTCCTGCAGACCTCCGGTGCAGGCATCCGGTAGTTCCTTTCCAGTCGGCAATACGATCATCACCTATGCGGCGAGCGACGATGCGGCAATAACATCACGACCTGCTCCTTCATTATGAAAGTCAAGGACATTACGGCACCGACCATCACCTGTCCTTCGGATATCGCCGTGGAAGCGACAGCCGGACTTTGTGGCGCGGTGGTTCACCTACGCCTGCCCACATCCTCGGACAATTGCAGCGGTGCAACGATCGCACAACCCAATGGATCGGCGAGCGGCTCGCTATTTCCCGTAGGGACAACGCCATGAAACCCATGCCGTAACTCCAGCTTCCGGGCCAAGTGCGACGTGCACATTCTGGGTCACCGTATTCGATGCGACAGCCCCGGTCCTGAGCAATTGCTCGACCATCACAGCTAACAGCGGTGCTGTCAATTGTGCAGCCGTGGTCAACTATTCGCCACCTGTTGCGAGCGAACCATGCACGCCATGCGTCAACGCTCCTACCTGCCGGTTATACCGCCTTGGGCACGTATCAGGGGCGCGCCTATTACTACCGCACCACTACGAGCACTTGGTTGGCAGCCAACAACGCATCCATTGCTGCGGGTGGTCACCTCGCCGTGATCCGCGACGCAGCCCACAATACATGGCTCCGCAGCGCTGTGGATGCCGCCGGGGGAACGAACCAGTCCTTCTGGATCGGCTTCAACGATGTGGCCACCGAAAGCACCTGGCATTGGACCAATAGCACATCACTGAGCTACACGAATTGGGATAGCGGCATTGGTGAACCGAACAGCCTCGGTGGCAATGAGGACTATGGCCAGATGAAGGCCAACGGAAAGTGGAACGATGAGCTAGAACACCAGGTTCCTTCCGCAGCGTGATCGAAGTGGAGGCAAGTTGCACCACCCCTGTACTTACGAGCGGCGCGGGCACCACGGCCTCTGGATCCTCCTTTCCTGTGGGTACAACCATTGTGAGCTACCAGAGCACCGACGCTGCAGGCAATTCCAGCAATTGCAACTTCAACGTGGTGGTCACCGATGCCACGCCGCCGACTTTCGGAGCGACCCCAAGTATGCTTGGGTACGTGCCTTCGAACGCCTGCACGATCACGGCCCCGAATTACCCGACACCCACGGACAACTGCCCCGGCGTTATAGTGCAATACGTGAGCGGCCCAAACCCCGGTGACGCGCTGGCCCCCGGTTCATACCAGATGAAGTACAGGGCGCTTGATGCGGCGGGCCTTTTCAGCGCGGAACAAACGCTGAACGTAACGGTGCAGGATACCATAAAGCCGACCATCACTTCCTGCCCTTCTGGAGTGAACGTGGGTACGACCGTAGGTCTATGCACAGGCGTGGCCTCTTGGAACGCACCGTCTGTCTCGGACAATTGCACGGGTTCCACCATCATGCAAACGGCCGGGCCGGTAAGCGGATCAGCATTCCCGACCGGTACGACAACGATCACCTACACGGCGACCGATGCCTACGCGAACACGGCCACATGCTCCTTCAATGTGAACGTGGTGGACAGCGAGCCCGCTACGATCACCTGCCCAAGCGACACCACGATCGACCAACAACCGGGGCAGTGCACAGGCAACTACATGTACGCCGTGCCGGTGATCAATGATAATTGTGGTGGGCCTTGGAGCGCCTTGTTCATGGGTGGTCTTGCACCTGGGGACTTCCCAGTAGGCACTACCACCAACACGTATACCGGAAGTGTCGGAGGTACCACGCTCACGTGCGAATTCGATGTGACAGTGCTTGATCTGGAGGATCCTTCGATAATCCCTCCCGCGAATGTGCTCGCCTCTACCAATTCTGGCTGCACGGCAACAGGAGTCGCTCTCGGTACACCTGTGACCGCAGATAATTGTGGCGTGGCAACCGTGTCCAACGATGCTCCAGCTTCCTTCCCGGTCGGCACAACTAATGTGACATGGACGGTGACGGACAACGCAGGACGCCAAGCAACAAGCACACAGACCGTAACGGTGAGCGATATGCAAGCACCGCTTGTGACTTGCCCTGGTGCCGTGGTTGTGAACGCCGCTCCTGGTGCTTGCAATGCGATCGCTTCGTTCAATGCAACCGCTACTGACAATTGCGGTGCAAGTCCTTCGATCACCTATTCCCTGAACCCGGGTACCGTATTCCCAGTCGGTGTAACTACCGTAACGGTAACCGCAACTGATGGCCTCAATGTCAGTGCTCCTTGCACCTTCACCGTAACAGTGAATGCCGCGGTCGTAGACCTGAACTACCCAGTGACCACGATCTGCAAGAACTCCGCTCCGATCCTGCCGAGCACGATCATCCCCGCCATCAATACGGGTGGTGTCTTCTCCGATGCCAACCAAACCGGCACGATCAACGCCATCACCGGCGCGTTCAACCCCGCAGTGGCAACACCTGGTCTGCACACCTTGGGATATGTTTTCGCAGGCGCGTGTACGAGCCATGATTGGTTCACGATCAACGTGCTACCAAGCACCACCAACACCACCATCGCTTCCTCTTGCGACAGCTACGTATGGGCAGTGAACGGGCAGAGTTACAGTGCCAGTGGTACATACTCTGAAGTGAGCGGTTGCAATACGGCTGTGCTCGTGCTGAGCATCACCGGAATCGATGACAACGACGCCTGCACCCTGGACGCTTGTGTGAACGGTGTGGCCGTGCACACGCCTGTGGATGTGGACGACAACGACGCCTGCACCATCGACGCTTGTGTGAACGGTGTGGCTGTTCACACGCCTGTGGATGTGGACGACAACGATGCCTGCACTCTGGACGCTTGTGTGAACGGTGTGGCCGTACACGCCTGTGAATGTGGATGACAACGACGCCTGCACCATCGATGCTTGCGTGAACGGCGTAGCTGTCCACACGCCTGTGGATGTGGATGACAACGACGCCTGCACGGTCGATGCTTGTGTGAACGGTGTGGCTGTCCACACGCCTGTGGATGTGGATGACAACGACGCCTGCACCATCGATGCTTGTGTGAACGGTGTGGCTGTGCACACGCCTGTGGATGTGGATGACAACGACGCCTGCACCATCGACGCTTGTGTGAACGGTGTGGCCGTGCACACGCCTGTGGATGTGGATGACAACGACGCCTGCACCATCGACGCTTGTGTGAACGGTGTGGCCGTGCACACGCCTGTGGATGTGGATGACAACGACGCCTGCACTATCGACGCTTGTGTGAACGGTGTGGCCGTGCACACGCCTGTGGATGTGGATGACAACGACGCCTGCACCATCGTGTGAACGTGCCCGGGATGTGGACGACAGACGCCTGCACTGCGTGTGAACGGTGTGGCCGTGCACACGCCTGTGGATGTGGACGACAACGACGCTTGCACCATCGACGCTTGTGTGAACGGTGTGGCCGTGCACACGCCTGTGGATGTGGATGACAACGACGCCTGCACGATCGATGCTTGCGTGAACGGCGTAGCTGTCCACACGCCTGTGGATGTGGATGACAACGACGCCTGCACCCTGGACGCCTGTGTGAACGGTGTGGCTGTGCACACGCCTGTGGATGTGGATGACAACGACGCCTGCACCATCGACGCTTGTGTGAACGGTGTGGCTGTGCACACCCCGATCAACGTGGATGACAACGATGCCTGCACTCTGGATGCTTGTGTGAACGGTGTGGCCGTGCACACGCCTGTGGATGTGGATGACAACGACGCCTGCACCATCGACGCTTGTGTGAACGGTGTGGCTGTGCACACGCCTGTGGATGTGGATGACAACGACGCCTGCACCATCGATGCCTGTGTGAACGGTGTGGCTGTTCACACGCCTGTGGATGTGGACGACAACGACGCCTGCACCATCGACACCTGCGTGAACGGCCTCGCCGTCCACACGCCGGTCAACATTGATGACAACGATGCTTGCACCATCGACTCTTGCGTCGGGGGTCTGGCCGTGCACACCCACGTGGACGACAACGATGCTTGCACCATCGACACCTGTGTGAACGGTGTTGCTGTACACACTCCAGTGAACGTGGACGACAACGATGCCTGCACCATCGATACCTGTGTGAACGGTCTGGCCGTACACACCCCGGTGAACGTGGACGACAACGACGACTGCACCATTGACTCCTGCGTGAACGGTGTGGCTGTGCACACCCGATCAACGTGGACGACAACGATTCCTGCACTCTGGACGCTTGTGTGAACGGTGTGGCTGTGCACACGCCTGTGGATGTGGATGACAACGACGCCTGCACCTGCGCCGGGGGGCGGCGTGGCTGTCCCATGACGTGGCGACAACGACGCTGCACCGACGCTTGCGTGAACGGTGTGGCTGTGCACACGCCGATCAACGTTGACGACAACGACGCCTGCACCATCGACGCTTGTGTGAACGGTGTGGCTGTTCACACGCCTGTGGATGTGGACGACAACGATGCCTGCACCATCGACGCTTGTGTGAACGGTGTGGCCGTGCACACGCCTGTGGATGTGGATGACAACGACGCCTGCACCATCGACGCTTGTGTGAACGGTGTGGCTGTGCACACCCCGATCAACGTGGACGACAACGACGCCTGCACCCTGGACGCTTGCGTGAACGGTGTGGCTGTGCACACGCCTGTGGATGTGGATGACAACGACGCTTGCACCCTGGACGCTTGCGTGAACGGTGTGGCCGTGCACACGCCTGTGGATGTGGATGACAATGATGCCTGCACCATCGGCCTGCGTGTGAACGGCGTGGCCGTCCACACGCCTGTGGATGTGGATGACAACGACGCCTGCACCATCGACGCTTGTGTGAACGCTGTGGCTGTGCACACGCCTGTGGATGTGGACGACAACGATGCCTGCACCATCGATGCTTGTGTGAACGGTGTGGCTGTCCACACCCCGATCAACGTGGATGACAACGACGCCTGCACCCTGGACGCCTGTGTGAACGGTGTGGCCGTCCACACGCCTGTGGATGTGGATGACAACGATGCCTGCACCATCGACGCTTGTGTGAACGGTGTAGCCGTCACACCCTGTGGATGTGGACGACAACGACGCCTGCACCTGGACGCTTGTGTGAACGGTGTGACCGTGCACTCGCCTGTGGATGTGGATGACAATGACGCCTGCACCATCGATGCCTGTGTGAACGGTGTGGCCGTGCACACGCCTGTGGATGTGGATGACAACGATGCCTGCACTATCGACGCTTGTGTGAACGGTGTGGCCGTGCACACGCCTGTGGATGTGGATGACAACGACGCCTGCACCATCGACGCTTGTGTGAACGGTGTGGCTGTGCACACCCCGATCAACGTGGACGACAACGATGCCTGCACCATCGACGCTTGTGTGAACGGTGTGGCCGTGCACACGCCTGTGGATGTGGACGACAACGACGCCTGCACCATCGACGCTTGTGTGAACGGTGTGGCCGTGCACACGCCTGTGGATGTGGATGACAACGACGCTTGTACCCTGGACGCTTGTGTGAACGGTGTGGCCGTGCACACCCTGTGGATGTGGACGACAACGATGCTTGCACCATCGATGCTTGTGTGAACGGTGTGGCTGTTCACACGCCTGTGGATGTGGACGACAACGACGCTTGCACCATCGACGCTTGTGTGAACGGTATTGCCGTGCACACGCCTGTGGATGTGGATGACAACGACGCCTGCACCATGGACGCGGCTGTGTGGGCCGTGCACACCCCTGTGGATGTGGACGACAACGATGCCTGCACCATGGACGCTTGCGTGAACGGTGTGGCCGCACACGCCTGTGGATGTGGACGACAACGACGCCTGTACCCTGGACGCTTGTGTGAACGGTGTGGCTGTGCACACGCCTGTGGATGTGGATGACAACGACGCCTGCACTATCGACGCTTGTGTGAACGGTGTGGCCGTGCACACGCCTGTGAATGTGGATGACAACGATGCCTGCACCATCGACGCTTGTGTGAACGGTGTGGCCGTGCACACGCCTGTGGATGTGGATGACAACGACGCCTGCACCCTGGACGCTTGTGTGAACGGTGTGGCTGTGCACACGCCTGTGGACGTGGACGACAACGACGCCTGCACCATCGATGCTTGTGTGAACGGTGTGGCTGTTCACACGCCTGTGGATGTGGACGACAACGACGCCTGCACTCTGGACGCTTGTGTGAACGGTGTGGCGCACACCCCGTGGATGACGACAACGAGCCTGCACCATGGACGCTTGCGTGAACGGCGTGGCCGTCCACACGCCTGTGGATGTGGACGACAACGACGCCTGCACCCTCGACGCTTGTGTGAACGGTGACGGTCACACCCGATAACGTGGACGATAACGACGCCTGCACCATCGACGCTTGTGTGAACGGTGTAGCCGTGCACACCCCGATCAACGTGGATGACAACGACGCCTGCACCATCGATGCTTGTGTGAACGGTGTGGCTGTCCACACGCCTGTAGATGTGGATGACAACGATGCCTGCACCCTGGACGCCTGTGTGAACGGTGTGGCCGTCCACACGCCTGTGGATGTGGATGACAACGATGCCTGCACCATCGACGCTTGCGTGAACGGTGTAGCCGTGCACACCCCGGTGAACGTGGATGACAACGACGCCTGCACCATCGACGCTTGTGTGAACGGTGTGGCCGTGCACACGCCTGTGGATGTGGATGACAACGACGCCTGCACCATCGACGCTTGTGTGAACGGTGTGGCCGTGCACACGCCTGTGGATGTGGACGACAACGACGCCTGCACCATCGATGCTTGTGTGAACGGTGTGGCCGTGCACACGCCTGTGGATGTGGATGACAACGACGCCTGCACTATCGATGCTTGTGTGAACGGTGTGGCTGTTCACACGCCTGTGGATGTGGATGACAACGACGCCTGCACCATCGATGCTTGTGTGAACGGTGTGGCTGTTCACACGCCTGTGGATGTGGATGACAACGACGCCTGCACCATCGATGCTTGTGTGAACGGTGTGGCCGTCCACACGCCTGTGGATGTGGACGACAACGACGCCTGCACCCTGGACGCTTGTGTGAACGGTGTGGCTGTGCACACGCCTGTGGATGTGGATGACAACGATGCTTGCACCATCGATGCTTGTGTGAACGGTGTGGCCGTCCACACGCCTGTGGATGTGGATGACAACGACGCCTGCACCATCGATGCTTGTGTGAATGGTGTGGCCGTGCACACGCCTGTGGATGTGGACGACAACGACGCCTGCACTATCGATGCTTGTGTGAACGGTGTGGCCGTGCACACGCCCGTGGATGTGGACGACAACGACGCCTGCACTATCGACGCTTGTGTGAACGGTGTGGCTGTGCACACATTCCAAGACACCGACAACGACGGCGTGTGCGACGCCACAGATATCTGCCCCGGCTTCGATGACAACGTTGATACCGACAGCGATGGAATCCCCGATGGCTGCGATGACATATGCTCCACGCCCATCATCAGTGAATTCACTGCCACTGCACCACTATGCCAAGGCGGATCGGCACAATTGGAAACAACCGTTACCGGGACAGCGCCCTTCTACTTCACGTGGAGTGGACCAGGCTTCAACCAAAGCGGCACCACGAACAGCCTCACGGTTGAAGGCGCTTCGACCGGTACGTACCAGGTGATCGTGACCAATGCTTGCGGCGATGATACCGCCACAGTGAATATGCTGGTGACTCCGTTGCCAATTGCGACTTGGAACCCTCCTGCGATCCTATGCAGCGGCAATGGAACGATGAACCTTGACTCTCTTGTCACTGGCACAACAGGAGGTACGTGGAGCGGAGTTGGCGTCATTGGTGCGTCATTCGATCCGAGCTCGATCCAGGGCACCACGGTGATCACTTACACTGTGGGAACAGGTGTCTGCAGCGCGACCGAAGCCCACAGTATCGTGGTTAACCAAAGTCCGATCGCGTTCGCTGGAGACGACGACGAAGTGTGCGCGCTCAGTTACGCTTTGCAAGCCGTGATCAGCACGGTACCAGGAACTTGGAGTGCCCCGGTTGTCGGTGTTTTCACGGACGCTTCCAGTGCCACCAGCACGGTCACAGTGATCGATAACGGTTCGTATCCGTTCGTTTGGACAGTTGGCGATGGCCAATGCTTCTCTTCGGATACAGTGATCATCAGTTTCCACGATCCGGGGACACCTCTTTGGGTGGATGCAGGAGAGGATCAGGACATCGACGTCTTCACATCTACCCAATTGGATGGCGCCGCCGCCTCAGGTTTGGACGTACTGTGGAGCGTGGTCAGCGGAAATGGGATCTTCTCAAATGCGAACGACACCAGCACCCAAGTGGTCGACCTGGCAGTGGGTGAGAACGTATTCGTGCTCTCCGCAACTTTCGGACAAGGCTGTGCTCAATCAACAGATACTGTTCTGATCACGGTCAACGACATCTTCATCCCTCAAGGCTTCAGCCCGAACGGCGATGGCGTGAATGACTCCTTCCGCATAACAGGCATCAATGCGTTCCCAGGGAATGATCTGAAAGTCTTCAACCGCTGGGGACAAGAGGTGGTTGGCCAGAGCGGCTATGCGAATGATTGGAAAGGCTCTGGCAGCAACGGACAAGACTTACCGGATGACACTTACTTCTATGTGTTGAACCTAACGCCGGAACGGACGTACAACGGTTTCGTCGTGATCAAGAGATAAGATAAAGTGCGGACGACCCTACTCACCATCACCCTTGCCTGCGCGGTCTCCGTGCTAGGACAGCACACGCCCTTGACCAGCCAATACCTGTTCAACGGACTGCTGATAAACCCTGCCTATGCCGGAACACGCGATGCGATGGCGCTTAACCTCACCTGGCGGCAACAATGGGTAGGTTTTGAAGGCGCACCGAGTACACAAGTGGTCAGCATCCACAGTCCGATCAAACGCTCTCGCTTGGCCCTGGGTCTATTGCTGGTAAATGATCAGATCGGTGTAAGTCGCCAGACCGGAGCGCTCACCAACATAGCGTACAGACTTCCCTTCCGAAAAGGAAAATTGCAGTTCGGTATCGGCGCTGGTGTTTCGTTGCTGCAAGCCAATTGGAGCGGCCTTGCAGTGCAGGAGCGCAACGATGTACAATTCACTACAGACACCCGCGGATCGTTGCAACCCAATTTCAGTACAGGCATTTTCTACTACAAGAAGGCGTACTTCATCGGGGCCTCCATGCCCTTCGTATTGAGCCACGGCTTCAATGCAGAACGTAACTCTTGGACCATTCGCAACGATAAAGCCCAATATCAACCCATGATCACAGGTGGGTATGTCTTCAAGTTGAGCAGAGAAATGAAGTTCAAGCCAAGCACTCTGGTCCGCTATCAAGCAGCCGGCGGAGTGCAAACAGACCTCAGTGCCAATCTCATCATTCGCGATAAGATCTGGACGGGTATCAGCTACCGCAGCAAAGATTCCGTCGTGGGTTCCTTCGAAGTATTACCAACGCCCCAATGGCGCCTCGGCTACGCTTATGACCTTGGCATCTCGGCGATCACACCTTACCACAGTGGCACCCACGAGTTGATGATGCAATATGAATTCGGCAAACGGATACATGTAAGGGATCCTCGGTACTTCTGACCCACAATGCGCGCGCTCCCACTTTCCTTCCTTTTGCTCAACGCTGTTAGCGCGTGGGCACAGGAGAGTTACGTGGTAACGCCGGTAAACCTCACCCCAATGGGGCAGGATTATGCCCCTGTTCTGGTGGATAGTACCGTGGTTATGTGCTCCCTCCGAGAACGGGATGGCATAGTGAGCTATCGCGATGCCACCACCGGTGATCCATTCAGTGATCTGTACAGCTTTACCTGGGACGGCAAACACGCTGGCACTCCGACCCTTTTCAGTGAAGCGCTCACTACCCCGCTGAACGACGGCCCAGCCAGCTTCTGCATGAAGGGCACCACTATTTGCTTCACGCGTAACCAAAGCAGTGCGAAAGGCAAAAGCAACAAGACCGACGACCGCCTTGGCCTCTTCTTCTCGGCGCTGATCGACGGGAAATGGACCGTTCCGGTCCCCTTCGACTACAACAGTGGAGCATACAACATCATGCATCCATCGTTCAGTTCAGATGGCCAACACCTTTACTTCGCCAGTGACATGCCGGGTGGACAAGGTGGAACCGACATCTACCGTTCGGACATCGATAAGGACGGATGGGGCATTCCGCTGAACATCGGCACTTCGGTGAACAGTGAAGCCAATGAACTGTTTCCGAGCATTGCATCGAATGGTAATCTCTATTTCAGCAGTAACCGTGCAGGTGGTCTCGGGAAATTGGACATTCTGCAAGCGACTACGGCTGGGACGAATTGGAATGCCGCAACGTTATTGCCCGCTCCCATCAACTCGTTCGGAAACGATATAGGCCATACAACTTTCGCATCGGATCGCAGTGGCTTCTTCAGCAGCGACCGCGAAGGGTCCGATCGGATCTACTCGTTCCGCCGTACCGTTCCGCTCTTCGTTGATTGCGCCGAACAGCAGGACAACAACTACTGCTATTCTTTCAAAGAACCTGATCTGCAGACCATCGGTGAATTGCCATTGCACTACGAGTGGAACCTCGGAGATGGCAGCAAGGAAATGGGCGGAAGCGCACAGCATTGCTACAAAGGCCCGGGGCGATACATCGTTGAATTGAATCTGGTGGACAATGCAACCGGGCACATTTTCTTCAACGAGGCCACCTACGAACTGGCTATTGATGATGTTCACCAAGGATACATCACGTGCAGTGACTCGCTACGCACCGGCCGTGATGAAATATTGGACGCCATTCACACGCACTTACCGGACCAAACCACCGAAGAGTACCATTGGGACTTTGGTGATGGTCACTTTGGCGAAGGTTCCACGATCGCACATGACTGGAACCTTCCGGGCGAATACCTTGTGAAACTCGCCGTGCTCGGGGTACGCAACGGCACTGAACGCATCGAAGCGCATTGTGTGACCAAACGCATCAACGTGATCAAGCGCTTCGTAGACATGCTCGATCAACCCATTGCCTCACGCTACATGGATGCGGGGGGAACAACGCACGATTTCAATTTCCAAAGCCTCCCCTTCGACCAGTTCAGCATGACCGTTCAGGACAACAGCGATGTTCGGTTCAGCGTGGAGATATTCTCCAGCAAAGAACGTCTCAGTTTGAACGACACACGCTTCGCCGAGATCCGCAAGTTCTATCCCGTCTTCGAACGATACGATGCTGTGCGTGGCGAATACACCTACAGTGTTGGCAAGGCTGAATCACTTGCGGAGATGTACGAGGTGTACAAGAAGGTTATGGAATACAACTTCCTGGATGCTGAAGTGGTAGCGATCCACCCGGAAAAAGTCACGGACCTCAGTGCGCTTGCCTTACTTAACGACCAAGACCTGAACAATAGCGTGGTGCGCGCAAGCACAGTTCTCTTCGACAATGGCAAAGCCACCTTTAGCGACGCCTTCGCGCCGCAATTGGACAAAGTGCTTGCCCTCATGAAGGAACACCAACAATTGAAAGTGGTTGTCGAGGCGCACACGGATGCCGTTGGAAGCAACGACTCCAATTTCAAACTCTCCCAGCTTCGCGCTCAAAGCATCATGGACTACCTGACCAGCGGCGGTGCCGGGTCCGATCGATTGGTACCTGTGGGACATGGCGAGAACCATCCTATTGCTGACAATGCGAAGGCTGATGGCCGCGCACAGAACAGGCGTGTGGAGTTCCGTTTGGTGATGCAGGAAGAGCAGGCTTACGAGCGTCGCAAGTAGTTCGCACACCACGGAGGCATCGCATTCATAGCTTTCGGGCGTCTCATCGCAGATGCTCTACCGATCCCTTCCCTCACTATTCGTTGTTCTGTTCACCACACTTACAAGTGCCCAAGCGCCTTTGGCGTTTGTGGAGAACAGGGGGCAATGGCCGGCTTCAGTCGCTTTCAAGGCCGATGTTCCTGGTGCTACGATCTGGTTCGAGCGCAACTCGATGCTGATCGACCGTTTCGAAGGGAATGCCATCCGCCATACGCATGAGGCTACCTCAGAGCCCGCAACGAACCCAACGGTGAAACATCATGTTGTGCGAATGCGATTCCTCAATGCCGCGAATGATCCCGGATCGGAAGGGATCGGGGTGCAGCGTGGTTCGTACAATTTCTTCCAAGGGAATGATCCGGCCAAGTGGGTCAGTGGTGCACATGCTTTTCAAGCTGTCCTTCAGCGGTCGCTGTATCCTGGGGTCGATCTGCGTCTGCGCGTTGTGGATGGTGGACTGAAATACGACTTGCTGGTTGCTCCGCAAGCGGACTTGAAGGCAATTGCTTTCACGTATGAAGGCACCGATGGCATTGCGCTTCGCGATGACCAACTCGTGATCGGCACTTCGATCGGAGAAATTCGCGAACACATTCCTCTGGCATACCAAGAGAAGCGCGGCGAACGCGTTCTGGTGGATTGCCATTATTCCTTGAAAAATGGCAAGGTGTCCTTCATCTTGGGTGAATTCGATCGGGATCTGCCGCTTGTTATTGATCCAACGCTCGAATTCGCCACCTATAGCGGAGCCACAACGGATAATTTCGGCTATACAGCTGCTTATGATGACGATGGCTTTCTCTACGGAGGAAGCTCCTCTTTCGGTAATGGCTACCCCACCACCACAGGCGCTTTCCAGACATTCTGGGCTGGTGGTGATGGGCAAGGGAGCATCCCCGGTACCGACATCGCGATCACGAAATTTGACACAACAGGTGGTTTTTTGATCTGGAGTACCATGATCGGCGGCAGCGGTGATGATCTGCCCCACAGCCTTATCGTGAACGAGAACGATGAGGTCTTTGTGCTCGGCACCACCGGCTCACCGAATTTCCCAACAACGGCCGGAGCCTATGATCCTTCGTTCAACGGCGGTACGGCCTACACTCCCCAAGGCATTGGCGTGAGTTATCCGATAGGAGCCGACATGATCGTGGCGCGACTTTCCAGCAACGGCGCACAGTTGCAAGGAAGCACCTATTTGGGAGGCACTTCGAATGATGGGCATAACAGTTCTGCGGAACTGAAGATGAATTACGCCGACGAGATGCGTGGCGAAGTGCTCCTCGCCCCGAACGGCGATGTGATCTTGGTGAGCTGCTCCCAGAGCAATGACTTCCCCACTACTCCAGGAGCGCCGCAGCCGATCTTCGGTGGAGGCAGTCACGATGGGGTCGTCGTTCGCTTGAACGGTTCGCTCACGGATCTTCTCTGGAGCACGTTCATTGGAGGCAGCGGGGCCGATGCTTCTTTTAGTGGTGAATTGGACGTCAATAATGAATTGATCATCTGCGGAGGTACCGCAAGTACGGATCTGGCCACAACTACTGGCGCATTCCACACGACCTACCAAGGTGGACAGGCCGATGCGTTCGTGATCCGCTACAATAGCACCGGTTCAGCGGTTCTAAACAGCAGCTATTACGGTAGTTCCGCGTACGACCAAGCTTACTTCAGCGACCTTGACCAGGAAGGCAATGTCTTCCTTTTCGGCCAGACACTTGCACCAGCAACCGAACTGATCTTCAATGCACCTTACAACGTGCCTTCGAGCGGACAGTTCATCGCAAAGTTGGACCCGACACTATCCTCCTTGCTCATCGGTTCGCGCTTTGGTGTCGGCGATGGCACCTTGGATATCAGCCCAACCGCGTTCCTGGTGGACTATTGTGACAAACTGTATGTGTGCGGTTGGGGGAGCAATATCGGCATTGGCTTGCCATTGGGTGTCTCGGGCATGGCTGTAACACCGGGTGCATTCCAGACCACAACGGATGGCAACGACTTCTACTTGGCGGTGTTCGAAGTGGACATGAGTTCCATTTCTTACGGGACGTTCTTCGGGGGCGGCACCAGCCGTGAACATGTGGATGGAGGAACCAGCAGCTTCGATCGCCGGGGCCGCGTTTATGGAGCCGTTTGCGCAGGGTGCGGAAGTCACGACGACTTCCCAAGTACTCCGGGGGCCTGGTCAGCAACGAACAACAGTTCCAATTGTAACCTCGGTGTATTCAAGTTCGATTTCGATGCACCGCTCGTCATCGCCCAGCCGGGTGTGAACGGGATCGCATGCGCCAATGCACCCGTTCAATTCCTCAACTACAGCACCCTTGGAACCAGCTTTCTGTGGGATTTCGGAGACAACAGTGCGACCTCGAACGCAGTGCTTCCTTCACACGTTTACACCGCGCCTGGAACATATTGGGTTACGCTTTCGGCCTTCAATCCGAACGCTTGTAACAACGATGATATGGATAGTATCCAGGTAACCGTACTCCCCGAGGCACCACAACTGGAAGCCATGGAAGACGCGGTGATCTGTGGGCCAACACAGCAATTGATCCTGTCGTGCAACAGCTTCGGTAGCGCTTCCCAATTCCATTGGAGCAGCAACGGTTCGTTCAGCGATATGCTCAATGCCTCTGCGGCTGACAGTACCGCATTGCTCGAACCTGTGGTGCCGGGAACGTACTATGTACAAGCCACGACACCTGGGTCGTGCGTAGCAGTCGATCAGGTTGTGGTCACCGCCTCTTTACAGAATGCGACTATTTCCGCGGACGTGCTGATATGTGCCGATGAAACGGCGACGATCTCGCTTTCAGGGATCGATCCAGGATCCACCATCATATGGTCGCCCATCGAGGCCATCGATTCGGGGCAAGGCACCACCACCGTACAAGCAAGTCCTTCAGAGACACAGGAATTCGCAGTTCAGGTAACATCCCCGACGGGTTGCGATTGGAATGGCACTTCATCGGTTATCGTGTCGCCACTGTTCGGAAGCAGTGTTGGCGCGAGCGTGGACCAGACCATTGTTCTGCCGGGAACCACTGTGCAATTGTTCGCTACGCCAACTTCTGGAGTGTCCTACTTCTGGTCGCCGTCCGGCGAGGTCAGCAACCCTGCCATCGCCAACCCCACGGCCTTCGTTACCGAAACCACCACGTTCATCCTCACCATAACGGACGGTGTGTGCACACGCAGTGACACGGTAAGGGTGACGGTTTACGAACTGAATTGTGCCGAACCTGACATCTTCGTCCCGGATGCCTTCACCCCCAACGGAGATGGCAACAATGATCAGCTTTTCGTTCGCGGAAGGTTCATCAGCAAAATGGAGTTCAAGGTCTTCGACCGCTGGGGCGAATTGGTCTTCGAAACCACCGATCAAGCTGAAGGTTGGGATGCGATGTACAAAGACAAACCCGTGGACCCAGCGGTGTTCGTATACTGGCTGGAAGTGACATGTGGCGATGGGCAGACGTTCTTCAAGAAGGGTAATGTGACCGTGATCAGATGACTTCGAAAAAGGAGTGGCGAGTGGCGAGTGGTGAGTTGCAGCTTCATGCGCAAGCTCGGCACAAGCCACTCCGCTATCATGTGCCCATCGCCCTGTTGTTCTCCTTCGTGTTCTGCACCTCAACTCTGCGATCCCAGGACATTCACTTCTCCCAATTCTTCAACACGCCTTATGCAACGAACCCTGCGAGCATCGGGCTCTTCGATGGGGAGTATCGGGCAGGTGGTGTCTTTAGGCAACAGTGGCGCAGCGTAACCACCCCCTACCGAACTTTTGGCCTGGGTGGAGATGCCGCCAATTTCGCTGGTGTGCGGGGTCTCGGTGCAGGGGCGTGGTTGTACAATGATCGGGCAGGTGACTCTCGATTGAACACCTTCCACCTGAGCCTTGGAGCGAGTTGGACGAAGAAGTTGAACGCAGCCAAAGGCGAGACCATCACCGGAGGCTTGCAGTTCGGATTCACAACGATCAGCATCGACTACAGCGCCTTACGGTTCGATGCACAGTTCAACGGATTCTATTTTGATCCATCATTGGCCAACAATGAGCTCTTTCAGCGCAATGGTCTTACCCACCCGGATCTTCACGCGGGAGCGGTCTATCGTTGCGCACCAGTGAAAGCGGGGTCCACGGCCGAGAGAGAGCTGGTGCAAGCTGGCTTCGCGTTGTTCAATATCACCGCCCCGGATGTTTCGTTCAACGGGGAGAACTCTCCACTCGATCTTCGAAGCGCGTTGCATGTTATCACCCGATTTCCTGTGAGCGAGAAGCTCGATGTGCAGCCCATGGCGCAATTCATGACACAAGGAAAATTCCGTGAGTTCGATATCGGTGGTACGGTGCGGTTCATCATGCTGGACCGTTATACAATGCTTCGCACGCTGCAAGCCGGGCTTTTCTGGCGAGCGCGTGATGCGGGCTACCTGTTCGTAGGAAGCGAATACGACGATTGGACATTAGGGATCAGCTACGATATCAACTTGAGCGGACTCGTGCCAGCGAGCCGGAACAAGGGTGGCCTCGAACTGACGGCGGTGCGCGTGTTCCGAAAGAAACCTGTCGTTCCTGCGCGATTCAAAGCCTGCCCAACGCAATTGTGATCAGATGAACGATCGCTTGATCCATCGAAAGATGCGAATGGCCAGAACCGTTCTAGCGGTGCTCGGATCAAGCTTCACATTGCTGGCAGTAGCTCAGAGCGCAGGGCAGTTCATTATTTGGGGCGACAATGCGATGCGCACGAACGATCACTACGGTGCATCGCGGTTCTATGCGGAAGCCATGGAGCAGGAAGGGAATAGCCTGGAGCTTCAATGGAAATATGCCGAAGCGTGTCGCCTGAGCAACCAATACACACTGGCTGCCGAAGCTTTTGAGAAAGTGCAACGCAAGGACCTGGGACGTGCACACCCGCAAGCATTGCGGTGGTTGGGCGAAATGCAATTGTGCAGTGGCCAGTACGACGCAGCCCAGAAAACGTGGCTGAAAGTGAAGCAGAAGGAGAAAGACAAAACAAGTGTTGTTGCACAGCGTGCCGAGAACGCGTTGGAAGGGATACGGATGGCCAAAGCGAACATGGTGATCGATAGTGTGCTGGTTGAACATCTGCCAGAACCAGTGAATTCGTTCGACAGTGAATTCGCTCCGCGCACCGGGCCCGATAGCTTGTTGTATTTCACCTCACTACGCGGTGAGCTGAACGATGACGAAGAGGTGACCGACACGGCGAACTATCACGCTCGGGTATTCACGACCCGCATCGAGGAGGCCAAGTGGTCGCCGGTAACTGGTCTCCCTGAACAGATCAATGATGCGCATAACAACGCCAACAGTGCGTGGTCAAGAGATGGTCGATGGTTCTATTTCGCTCGCGACGATGGGCGTGGTTCGTTCGCTTTGTATGCTCTCGATCGCTCAATATTCGGTGCGTCTCCTTCGCTCTTGACAGGTGATCAGGGTCAGAACTACACGCAGCCCATGGTGGCAGAATGGAATGGCAAACAAACCCTTTTCTTCACATGGCAGGACCATGCTCATAACGGCGATATGAACGTGCGCTGCGCGGATCTTGATGGATCCACAGCAAGCAACATACGTCCTGTGGCGATCGAACTGGATCCGCAAGGCAACGAATGCACTCCGTGGTTCGATGCTTCGTCCCGAACTCTTTGGTTCAGTTCCGATCACCTTGCGGGCTACGGTGGTTTCGACATCTTCCGCGTGGACCTATCGAACGAAAAACCCGGACAGCCTCTGAACGCAGGCCTTCCGATGAACAGCCCCGCCAATGATCTTTACGCCACCTATGATGCAGCCACTGGCAGTGGTTGGTTCACCAGTAATCGTATCGGATCGCTAGCGAAAAAAGGCGCCACATGTTGTAACGACATCTATCGTTACAACTACCCGAGCAGCAAGCGTCCTATCGTAGTAATTCCGCCGCAAGAACCGCAAACTGTGGCTGAGCGCCATATCACATCCTTGCGGGAGAAGTTGCCGATACGCCTCTACTTCCACAACGACGAACCCAACCCACGAACGCAGGACACGCTCACCAAACTCACCTACGAGCAGACGTACCGGTCCTACAAAAAGCTGGTACCGGACTATCACAAAGCATGGGGCGACCCCGGCTCACGGGCTGGGGCCGAAGGCATTGAAGCGATCGACGATTTCTTCACCAGCCGCGTCGACTTCGGGTTCGAGCAGCTGAACGAATTCATCGTGTTATTGAAACAGGCCTTGAAAGAAGGTCAGCGGATCGAATTGAGAGTACGCGGATTCGCCAGCCCTCTCGCGAAGAGCGACTACAATGCCAACCTATCGCTCCGCAGGATCAGCAGTATGGTGAACTACTTGCGAACCGTGGATGGAGGGGTGCTCCTGCCCTATCTGGACTCTCGCGCACTGAGTATCGGCAAGTCGCCGTTCGGTGAGGACCAGAGCGCCATGGGTGTGAGCGATCAGCTGGAGGATCTGAAGGGGTCTGTTTACAGTGTTGCAGCGTCGATGGAACGCAGGATCGAGATCGAACAAGTTCTTCTGGCATCATCGGCGCCAGCGGAAAACACCGGGATAGAGCTGGTGAAGGACATCGGAACCTTGCCCCAATTGCAAGGCCGTAAGATCCCTTTCGAAGTGAAGAATACGAGCCAGGAACCACTGACATTGGTCAGTATGCGGCCTGACTGTGATTGCACCGTGGTCAACGACCTCCCCGATACCCCGATACTTCCGGGAGCATCAATGGAAGTCATCGTGGAATTCAATGGGCGCGGGCCCGAAGGCCCCTTGCGGAAAGGCGTAACGATCTTCACGAACGGAGAACCGGAAACGATCCGCTTGGTGATCACGGGGATCCTTACTCACTTCTGATGTTTCTCATCCACTTCGGAGTTCCGGCAAAGCCCCGCCGCGACAACGGATAAGCCCACCTGCTTTCATCAAGACCGGATAGTGCTATTGGCGGCATGTCCACCTCGTCACTGGATCGCATCATGATCACATGTTCACATGACCACATGTTCACATGCGTGCCTGCTTCCTAATTTGGCCCTCATAGCCAGTTCCCCCCATGCGCCTGCTCCTGCTCTCGAACTCCACGTTACCCGGTGAACCCTTTCTCGGTTGGCCACGCGAACACATCACGAACTTTCTGGGAGAGAAAAGACTGAAGATCGCCTTCGTGCCATTCGCCGCGGTGTCGTTCAGCATGGATGAGTATGCCCGCATCACACAAGGTGCCTTCGCCGAAATGGGTCACGAGATCTTCAGCCTGCATACGGAAGTGGACAAGCTGAAAGCATTGATGAGCGCTGATGCCATTGCCGTGGGTGGCGGCAATACGTTCCAATTGTTGCGCACTCTGTACAGCACCGAGCTGCTACGTGCCATTCGTGTTCGTGTGCTGGCGGGTACGCCATACATCGGTTGGAGCGCTGGCAGCAATGTGGCCTGCCCCACGATCATGACCACCAACGATATGCCCATCACCGAAGTGCCGACGCTCCGCGCCATGGGCTTGGTGCAATTCCAGATCAACGCGCATTACACAGAAGCGAAGATCGAAGGCCACGGCGGTGAAAGTCGCGACCAGCGTATCGCGGAATTTCTCGCGATCAATCAGCGTGTTGCGGTTGTCGGCCTCCGTGAGGGTTCCTTGTTGAACATCAACGATGACCTGATGTCCGTGGAGGGCGCGGGTATGCGACTGTTCCGGAGCGGATCCGAACCGAAGGATATTCCTGGAGGTACTGCGCTGAGGACGGCACTGACGGGCGCGTGAACCAACCGTTGTTCATTCCTACCCGATCACGAGCCCCAAAGCCCTGATCAACGCTTCTATGTTCGCACCGCTGTTCGGTAGCTTATACCGCTCAGCAGATGTGCTATGCTGAAAGACGTAAACGCCATATTGGACCGCACTGGTGATCTGGGTCCGCATTTATTGGTGTTGTTGAAGATCGTGCTGATCATTCTCGCGGCTTTCGTTGTGGAGCGCATTCTCGTGCGCTTGTTACGCAGCGCCTACGCACGCGCCAAGGCACAGGGCCATGACGAGATCACGCGCTACCGCTTCGCGCGCAATGCCATCCGCAGCTTGGTGGCCATCACAGCCCTGGGGTTCATTGCGTATGTGATCCCGAGCATCCGGTCATTGGCCGTTACGCTCTTCGCGGGGGCTGGCATCCTGGCCGCCCTCATCGGTTTCAGCGCGCAGAAAGCCTTCAGCAACATCATCAGCGGCTTCTTCATCGTGGCCTTCAAACCCTTCCGGGTGGGCGACAACATTCTCATCGGTCACAGCGCCACCGGACCGGGGCTTCCGGACCGCAGCGGCATCGTGGAGGACATCACCCTCCGCCACACCGTGATCCTTACGTTCGAGAACCGACGCATCATCATCCCCAACAGCATTATCAGCGACGAGTTCATCGTGAACAGCACCATCCGCGATGCCGCGACGTGCGAGTATGTTGAAGTTCCCGTGGCCTATGATACTGACCTGAACAAAGCCATGGCGGTGATGGTGGAGATCTGCAATTCGCACAAAGACCATATTGACAGACGCACTGCCAATGAACTGGAGCGCGCCGAAGAGCTCGTACCCGTACGATTGGTGCGTTTGGGTGATAGCAGCTTGATCCTACGCGCTTATGTATGGGCGAAGGATCCGATCACCGCACGCATGATGCACTACGACATCAACAAGAGCATGATCGAACGTTTCCGCGAAGAGGGCATCGAGATCCCGTTCCCTACACGAAAAATGATCAACGTTCCCGCAGCACCCATTCGAGAATTGCCCACCCCGAGCGCATCATGAAACGTGTTCACAAACGCTCTGGAAAAGCTGGACTTCCGCCAGGATCACTCGTAGGTGTGAGTGGGGAAAGCTGTGTCCTTACCACGATCAAGGTGTTCACTTATTCGGCGGATGCGTTTGCGGAAAAAGACCTGAAGAACATCGGCGAATTTGTTCCGGGAGAACCAGGCAAAGAGATCACGTGGCTGGACATCGATGGCCTGGATGACACTTCCGTGGTTACGTCTGTAGGCGAGCGATATGGACTTCATTCGCTCTTGCTCGAAGATGTGCTGAACACCGACCACCGGCCGAAGGTGGAAGAGTACCAGGACCAACTTTTCGTGGTAGCGAAAATGTTGAGCCTCGATGAAGAGACCAACGGCATTGTGAGCGAACAGATCAGCTTCGTGTTGGGCAAAGGATATGTGGTCAGCTTCCAGGAAAAGCCCGGCGATGTCCTGGATCCAATTCGTTATCGCATTCGCCACAAGACCGGTCGCGTTCGGAAAATGGGCGCCGACTATTTGCTCTATGCACTGCTCGATGTGATCGTGGACAACTACTTCATGATCGTGGAAGACCTCGGTGAGCGTATCGAGGAATTGGAACGAAAGGTCAGCGTACGCCCAGGCAACGAGGACCTGCTCACCATTCAGGAGATCCGCAATCTGCTGATCACCGTGGCGCGGTACACCACTCCGGTCCGCGAACTCGCTGGTCGTATGAACACAACGCAAACTGACCTCATCGACAAGGGAACACGCCGGTACATCAACGACCTCCAAGACCACACCGTGTATATCGCTGAAAGCATCAACACCTTTCGCGACATGCTCACCAATTTGGAGAACACGTACCACGCGGCCCAGAACATGCGCATGACGCAGGTGATGAAACTGCTCACCATCATCAGCACTATCTTCATTCCGCTCACTTTCATCGTCGGCATCTTTGGTATGAACTTCGATCACATGCCGGAGCTACGGTGGAAATATGGCTACCCGCTGGTGATGGGTGCCATGGCCGTGATCTCCATCGCCATGCTCATCTGGTTCCGGCGGAAACGGTGGTTGTGAGGATCGCTCCCCTTTCACACGATGGCGTGAACGGCCGCTCGTGGTGTCCAGATTTTTTTTCATCCCAAGGCACGAGCGTGCCGATCCCTTCTTTTACTTTGTAGTCATCACGATGGACCGCAAACGAGCAACAGGTATCTGTGACCAGACCTGGTCCGCCTTGCTCAACGCCGTTGACGGGCATTGCGGCGTTCCTTCCGTTTTCCGCTGATGAACGCACGCACTGCTCCCGGAACCTTGCGACTTGTCGTAACCACGCTCCGAGACCTGCGCATTTCAACGACGGCTGCAAGCCACAGGCCTCAAGCCACTGGCTGCTTCGCGCCACACGGAGACCTTTATTCCTCAGCGCATCTCCTTCAACCCTCAAGCCTGTGGCCTGTAGCCTATAGCCTGCGGCCCATTTCATCTTCCACTGGCAATCCGTTTTTCAACGAATGAAGACCCACTACATCGACCTCATCGAGCAAACGTTCGACTTCCCCAAGGACGAGTTCAAGTTCGTGAACGAAACCCTCACGTGGAACGACCTGCCGCTGATGGAGATCATCGAGAAGCACGGCACGCCGCTGCGGATCACCTACCTGCCCAAGATCGGCGGCAAGATCGATGAGGCGCGCAATTGCTTCGCCAAGGCTTTCAAAGAGCACAACTACAATGGGAGCTACGAGTACTTCTACTGCACCAAGAGCAACCACTTCAGCTATATCCTGGAAAAAGTGTTGGAGAAAGGAGTGAGCCTGGAGACCAGCAGCGCATACGACATCGAGATCATCGAACTGCTGATGGAGCGCGGCAAACTGAGCCGCGATGCAACGATCCTTTGCAACGGGTACAAGGACGAGCGCTACATCCGCAACATCGGGCGCTTGAGCAACAGTGGCGTGAAGGTGATCCCCATCATCGACAACATGGGCGAGCTGTACGCCTTGGACGAAGTGATCCAGAACCCCTGCGACATCGGTATCCGCATCGCTGCGGAAGAAGCACCGAAGTTCGAATTCTATACCAGCCGCTTGGGCATCGGGTACAAGGACATCCTCCCTTTCTACATGCGCCAAGTGAGCAAGCAGCGCAAGTTCAAGCTGAAGGTGCTGCACTTCTTCATCAACACCGGTATCAGCGACAGCGCGTATTACTGGAACGAGCTGGGCAAGTGCGTGAACGTGTACTGTGACCTGAAGAAGCTATGCCCCACGTTGGACACGCTCGACATCGGGGGCGGTCTGCCGATCAAGAACAGCCTGAGCTACACCTTCGATGTGGACTACATGATCACTGAGATCATCGGGCGTATCAAGGATATCTGCGAAGAAAACCACGTGCAAGAGCCGAACATCTTTTCCGAGTTCGGCAGCTTCACCGTAGCCGATGCCGGTGCCACCTTCTTCAGCATACACGGCCAGAAGAAGCAGAACGAAAAGGAACGCTGGAACATGATCGACGGCAGCTTTATGACCACCCTGCCGGACACTTGGGCCATCAACAAACGCTTCATCATGCTGCCCATCAACAACTGGCACGATGAATACGAACGCGTCTTCCTCGGAGGTATGACCTGCGATAGCGACGACTACTACAACAGCGAGCAGCACGTGAATGCCATCTACCTGCCCAAGTTCCGCGCGGAACGCAAGCAGTACCTCGGCTTCTTCAACACCGGTGCCTATCAGGATTCGCTCGGCGGCTTCGGCGGCATCCAGCATTGCCTGATCCCCAAACCCAAACACGTGCTTATCGACCGCAACGCCGACGGAAGTCTCACCGATCGCGTTTTTGCGGAAGTGCAGAGCGCGGAAAGGATGATGGAGTTGCTGGGGTATTTGCCGCAGGAGGAGTTGGTGAGGAAGTGAGCTGATCTTCCGACGAGTACAAAAGTGAAGGCCTCCTCCGGGCCAATACCGCGTCTTCCTGATAACATCATGCCCGCGATGCACCGTCTCCTTCTCCTCGGTCTCCCTCTGACCGGACTGGCAGTTCCGAACATGGCCGTTTGCCAGAACGCGTTCGCCTATGAACTGTACGATAGCTCTCCTGATGCATACCTCATCGGGAAGACCATTGACCACATCGATACGGACCTTTACCGTGTGAGCGGGCTACTCAAGCGGAACGACTCCCTGTCCTATTTCCGGACGGAGCTCAGCGCCAACGGTTCGATCACTTCCAGCACCATCATTCCGCTGGGAGCGGATGCGGGCATCTTCCGTGAACACATCCTGACCGCCAGCGACGGTGCCCAATTGCTGTCGTACTCGATGACCGGCAATAGCCATATGGTGCTGACCAGGATCGATCCGGAGGGCAACCCGGAATGGTCGAGCGAGATCGCGATGGATACGGCCGCTCAATTCAATGCATGGCGGGATGGCGGAATGGAAATGAACCACCATTACTACGCGCTGGGCTGCATCTGGACGTTTTCGGACGGGAGTGCCGTATTGATGAAGCTGGACAGCCTGGGCTTGCCGGAGGCTGCCGTGACCTTCGCCACCGGTGACGACTACGTGGAGGATCCGCGTGCGGTGATGCCAGCCAACAATGGTGAACTCTTCACGGTATCGGCTATCCGCTCAGCTTCATCCTTTCAGCGATATCCCGCGTTGTTGGTGGCCCGGTGGAACACCGAACTGCAGCCTTTATGGTCCCAACGGATAACGGTCGGGTATGACTGCAACGTGGCGAATACCATCCATCTTCCTGACGATGGTCTTCTGATGGTCGGCCACATGCGCAGTGTTTACAATGGTCCGACGGAACTGTTCATTATGCGCATGTCCGGCACGGGTGAAGTATTGTGGGCCCGAAAAGGATCCACCACAGGGGTCTTCGCCACGCGTGCGTATGAGCGTCCAGATCATACGTTCGACCTGGTCTGCAGAAGCGTTCAATCCACCTTCATCCTGCTCCACCTCGGCGAGGATGGCACATTGATCAATGGCTCTGAGGGATCGATACCAGGCATCCCGGTCGCGATCCAGCAGTCCGACCCTGATCAACTGGGTGGAGAACGGCTCTTGGTCGGCGGTCGTCTTCAGGTGTTGAACACTACGTACTGCTTGCGCTTGGACGCCGACGGCGCACCACGGTGTGGATCCGCTCCGTTCACTTACACGGACACGCTGATCACACTTCAAAACGAGGCCCAACCACTGTTCCCGATCGCGCTGACGGCGCAGGTCACGAGCCATTCCTTGCAGGTGCTGCCCAACGTCATCTCCGTAGGTGACCTGTGCATGTCCACTATGACACCGGACCATAACGATGTTATGCATGATGAAGTGTGGCCCACACCCAGCTCCGGTATAGTGAATATCCGGCTCGCGAGCGGGCAACCATTCCTGATCTATAGATTGATAGATGGATACGGGCGCAGCGTGCATATCCAAGGTGAGTTGGACCAAGCATCCAACCACCTCGTTCTCGACCTGTCCTCGTTGCCGTCTGGTATCTACCAGCTCTTGATCGAGAGAACGGATGGGAGCTCCGCTCTGCGCTTGATGCGCGAGTGAGTTGCAGCCAGGGGGACCTTCCCGCAGGCAACCCCTGGGCACCTAGCGGACCTTGCGAAGCGGATCACTCATCGCATGGTCCCGTATCGGTCTGGAATACACGACCCGTTGCGTTGACCCTGTGATGACTTGGAGTGTGACCGCCATCCACCGATCGCGACAAGTCCCGTACTGGAAGAGAAGTTGGTGCCCTCGCTCGCGCATCACATCGCGCCTCTATATTCGACCGCGAATTCACACATGAGCAACCGACCGATCTCCAGCTTCATCGAGAAGCACTACTTGCACTTCAACGCAGCCGCTCTGGTGGATGCCGCCAAGGGCTACAAGAAGCACAAGGCCGAAGGCAAGAAGATGCTGATCTCCCTCGCGGGGGCTATGAGCACAGCTGAGCTCGGCAAGATCCTCGCGGAGATGATCCGCCAGGGACAGGTGGACATCATCAGCTGCACCGGCGCGAACCTGGAGGAGGATGTGATGAACCTGGTAGCGCACAACCATTACGAGCGCGTGCCCAACTACCGCGATCTCACACCACAACAAGAGCGTGATCTGTTGGACCGTGGTATGAACCGCGTAACGGATACGTGCATTCCGGAGCATGAAGCCTTTCGCCGGTTGGAAAAACCAGCGGTCGATCTCTGGAAAGCTGATCAGGCCAGCGGAGGCCGCCGCTTCCCGCACCAGTATTTCTATGACATGATCAACTCCGGTGTACTGAAGGAGTTCTACCAGATCGATCCGAAAGACAGTTGGATGGTAGCCGCTGCCGAACGCAACCTGCCGATCATCTGCCCCGGTTGGGAGGACAGTACGTTGGGTAACATCTTCGCGGGGCATTGCATGGTGGGCGATTGCGAGCCACGCATCATGAAGAGCGGCATCGAGTACATGATGTTCCTGGCCGATTGGTATACCGCCAACGCTGGAACCGAAGGCATCGGCTTCTTCCAGATCGGCGGCGGTATTGCTGGCGATTTTCCGATCTGTGTCGTGCCCATGCTGCAACAGGATCTCGAACGCGAAACGCCGTTCTGGAGCTACTTCTGCCAGATCAGCGACAGCACCACGAGCTATGGCTCCTATAGCGGAGCCGTTCCCAATGAGAAAATAACCTGGGGAAAACTCGATATCGATACACCCAAGTTCATCATCGAAAGTGATGCTACTATTGTAGCGCCTTTGATCTTCGCATACATTTTGGACATGTAAGCTGCACTCCCATGCAACCGACTGATACGCTCTTTCAACACCCTAACGGATGACCTGCGCGACAAGCTGCAGGAACAGTACCCCGATGGCATCGACAACAGCCACATCCGCACGCTGAACACCCCAAAGGGTGACAGCCTGCGTGTGATCGAGCTGCGTACGAGCGAAGCGATCTACCTGATCAAGATCAGCGCGGAAAGTCGCGAAGAGATCGATCAGTTCCTGGACCAGGACGAAGCTGGTGCTGCTGTGGCGGATGAAGACGGCGCCGATGCTGACGATTTGGAAACACCGGATGGTGCCGACGATGAGGAGGAAGAAAAAGAGGAGGACATGAGCGTTGATGACGACGATGATGGCGATAAAGAAGAAGTGGGCCAGGACGAGGACGAAGACTGAGCCTGGTTGAGAACCTGATCTTTTGAACGCCGCCCACTGCAAGGGCGGCGTTCTCGTTTCGCAATACGGCACCCGTGCTGAATGAGCGATCAACCAATAGGCTGATTATCTTCCGGCCATGCTGCAAGGAAAATTCCACATCGCGTTCGCCACTACGGATCTCAAGCGGATCAAAGCCTTCTATGGCGGGCTACTTGGCTGTCCTGAAGGCCGCAGTGCGAAGAACTGGGTTGACTACAATTTCTTCGGGCACCAGCTTACCATTCAGGAAGTAGCACGGATGGAACGCGTTCAGCGCGTCTACAATCCGAAAAGCCATGTTCCCAGCGAACACTGGGGCATTGTGCTGGACATGGACGATTGGAAGAAACTGCGCGACAAGTTCAAGAAAGTAGGTGTCACATTCTTCATTGAGCCTTACACAGTGATGGAGGGCGAAGTGGGTGAACAAAAGAGTCTCTTCATCGAAGATCCCGATGGGCACCCCATCGAGTTCAAGGCCATGGAGGACAAAGGGAATTTGTTCAAGAAGGGATGATCACCGCCCGAGGTGCGATAGCCGTGCCTTTGGTGGCCTTCGCAGCGGAGATCATCGGCAGTACGTTCATGTTGGAACATTGGCCGTAAGACAGGGCCGTTCTCCTTTCCTCGAAGATCTCGATGACCGCAGTCCTGATCGTCCTCGCTTACAAAGGATGACGTACCAAGGCAGCAAAAAACTTCATGGATAGTTGAAGACAGCGTTCAGTAGTTCCGCTGGGCCACCAGTGCGCCCGTAGCATCGTACTGCTCCCCTCCCACCAATCGACCGTTCTCGTAATAGAGCCGCCCCGCATGTGGACCGCTACTCTTATGGAACTCCCACACCCCTTGTCGTTGGCCGTTCACGAATTGGGCTTGGGTAATGATGGTTCCATTTTCCGCGAACTCTTTCCACGCACCCTCTCGCAGCCCATTGCGGTAGCTCCCCATAGACGCTACCCGGCCAGTTTCAAAGTACGTAATGAAGTACTCCATCGTTCCGTCGTTGAACCGCGTAGCATGGAGCTTTCCGTTCGCATGAAAATCCTGAGCGACGAGTTCTTGCGCACTTGCCTTAACTCCGAAAAGAAGACCGATAACCAGAAGAAGGTGCTTCATGCTTGTTCGTTCGTTACCCTTCCAACGCGTCCAAGGTAAGACTTGTTTCACATGGATCTAACATTGGCTTAACATTAGACTTTCCACAGAAGCGAGTTCATAGGCCTCTACTTTCGTCCGCCGCGCTTTTACGATCGTATGGTCTTCAGTTCGCCCGTCTTTCTGTTCCAGTTCCTGCCGATCACCTTGTTATTGGTGCTACTTGCGGGGAACAGACGTGCGCAGAATACAGTTCTGCTTATCGCGAGTCTGCTGTTCTATTTCTGGGGCGAAGGTGCCTTTGTTCTCCTCATGTTCGGAACGGCGCTGTTCAACTTCCTTTGTGGGTTGGCCATTGAGCGCACGCGATCACCGCGCTTTGTGCTTGCAATAGCGGTGGCCGCGAATCTCGCCACCCTGATCTGGTTCAAATACGCGAACCTCTTCGCGGTCAGTTTGAACGCATTGCTCGCGCATTGGGAATTACCCAGCTTGGTGCTGGACCCGATCCATCTGCCGATCGGGGTTTCGTTCTTCATCTTCCATAGTTTGAGCTACGTGATCGATGTTTACCGTGGCGATGCAAAAGCTCAGCGCAGTCCGGGGATCGCAACGCTGTACATAGCACTCTTTCCACAACTTGTTGCGGGTCCGATCATTCGCTACCACGACGTAGCACAACAATTCACCGATCGGACGGTGGACATGTCCGGGTTCTCATACGGCATCCGGCGTTTCATCATCGGCGTTGCGAAAAAGGTGCTGATCGCCGATCAATGCGCACGCATCGTCGACAGTGTTTTCAAAGAAGCCCCGGAAACCGTGACCATGTCCGTCGCCTGGCTCGGTATCGTTGCCTATGCTGTTCAGATCTACTTCGACTTCAGTGGCTATAGCGATATGGCGATCGGCTTGGGTCGCATGCTCGGGTTCCGTTTCCTGGAAAACTTCAACCGGCCCTACATAGCGCGAAGCCTCCGTGAATTCTGGAAGCGCTGGCACATCAGCCTTACTAATTTTTTCCGCGACTATCTCTATATCCCCTTGGGTGGTAACCGTGCCGGTGGCGCACGCACGTACCTCAATCTCCTTCTCGTCTTCTTTCTTACCGGCCTCTGGCACGGGGCGAGTTGGAATTTCGTGGTGTGGGGCATGATCCATGGCTTTTTCATGGTACTGGAAAGACTCGGTCTGGGCAAATTGCTCGATCGTGCTCCTCGGCTGGTAGGCCATGTGTACACGCTGGTGATCGTTCTCACGGCCTGGGCTTTTTTCCGCATCGAGAACACTGCGGGAGCCATGCGATTCGCAGTTGCCATGTGGAACCCGAACGCCGGAGACGCTCTTCTCACCTACCCTTCGCTTTATCTGAGCAATGCCACATTCCTCGCATTGGCCATCGGGGTGCTTGGATCTTTGAACATGCACGCTTGGGCAGGGCGCGTGTTCAAGCTACCCGACTTCACAAGTGAGTGCCCTCCGCGCGGGGTATCCGCGTATGTGCAACTGGCCGGGATGATCTTGCTTTTCGTTGGCGTGGCTATGCAGGTAGCTAGCAGTACCTATTCACCGTTCATCTACTTCCGCTTCTGATCCATGGACCGCACCGAGCTTCGCCGCTGGCTTCCCATGCTGATCGCGCTAATAGCCTTTGGCTTTCTATGGCGCGCAATGCGCGTTCCAGAGAAGAACGATGGCTTGAAAGTGACGCTGGACCTGCATACCTCCTGTGCTGACTCCTTCCAGGTGTTCTGGGACGATAACGCAGGTTCATATACTTCGGATCGCAGTCTTCCTTTACTGGTTGCACCCAACCGGGACGCACAACGGATCACTTTCATTCTTCCGAACGACGTGCGGCATGTGCAAGGCTTGCGCATCGACATGGGCACTCAAGCCGTGCGTATGGACCTTGCAGCCATTGAACTGCAAGGACCCTATCACTCAGTTCACTTGAATGCGGAAGAGATCACGAACTGGTTCGCCCCAACCCATGATCTGCGCGCTTTCGAACTTGATAGTACCGATCAGGTATTACGCCTAACCTGCATCGGAGATGACCCCTACTTCGCCAGCAACAAGGACCTCACACCACTCACGTCGGCAGCATTGAACTCTTCGCGCCCCGTGATCGAACCATTCCTGCTATCCGTTGGGATCGCACTGATCATCGGCGTGCTGGTGCGCTTGCTTTTCTCGATCCGCGGTCGCACTTCCAAAGGACCTGCGATCAATTTCGAAAAGCCAGCCCGACATCAGATCTTCGCCTCCGCGGCGATCGCACTTGCGGTTCTCCTTATCGCGAAAGGCATCGCGAACAATGTCAATTTCCGGGATCGTGCACTTGTGGTGGACCTGGAACTCACCGCTACCAAAGAGGATAACTTCCAAGTCTTCTACGCTAACAAACCGGGAGGTTTCAGCCAAGGATTCTATGTGAACAGTCCCGTGCAAGCCGCGCATGACCGACAATTACTGAGCTTTCGTATGCCCAGTGACACATTGTTCCGATTTCTGCGCATCGACCCTGGCAACAAACAGGATAGCCTGCAGATCCATTCGATGACGCTCCGATGCAACGAACAGGAGAAGCACTTCGATGCGAAACAGCTCTATGAGCTTTTCAAACCGAATGAGCAGGTTGACAAATTCACATTGCTCTCCAGTGGCATCTCGATCCACTTTAGCGGCAACGATCCTTTCCTCTACAGCGACCTCGATATCGGGGAGGATGTTCGATCACTTTGGGAAGCCAGCGGTAATGGCCCACTTCCTTTCTGGTTCGGCTTGCTGTGTTCCATGGCGGTGTTCGCTGGACTTGTCAGGAACAAGAAACTCGGATCCTTGCTCAATTCCGATCGTCCAGTGGAACTGGTTACCGCCTTGCTTTTTTGCGGGCTTATCAGCCTGCCATTGCTCAGTGCATTGTTACCCATAGAACCAGCCATTGCGGATACCGAGAAGCGACCTCTTGCTGAGGAACCCCTGCTCCGGATGCACTCCCTGTTGGACTTCCCTGTGAAGTACACACGCTATTACAGCGACCATTTTGGCTTTCGTAAGCTGCTCTTCCGCTGGAACTCCCTGTTCCACACATACGTTCTGCGTTGCTCCAGTATGCCTGATAACGTTGTCTTTGGAAAGGAAGGATTCCTCTTCCTCATCAAACCCGGCATTGAAAAGTTCTATCGACATCAGGAGGTGCTCAACGAAGCGCAGATGCAGCGGATCGCCGAACGTCTTGACCATCGCAAAAAGTGGCTCGCTGATCAGGGGATCGACTACTATCTGTTCATTCCACCATTGAAGGCAACCATGTATCCGGAAATGCTTCCGGACAAATACCAGAAGGTCGACGACAGATCGGAACTCGACGACCTCAAAGACTACCTGTCCAAACACTCCACCGTTCAACTCATAGACATGCGGGATGAACTTCGAGATGCCAAGAAAGTGCGCGACATATACTACACTACCGATATCCATTGGAATCCTTGGGGAGGGTTCATTGGCTATCGCGTTCTGATGCGTGAGTTGTTGAAGCTTCACCCTGAGTTGGGGCTGCCCTGCCAGGCCGATGATTATATCGTACAGACGGACACGAACGACAACGGTGATCTGGCATTGCAGATCGCGCTGAACGACAAACTCACCCGCGTTACGCCTATGATGGTCCCGAAAGATCCCTTCAGAGCGATACCACTTCCTGAGGAACAGCTGCCAGCCTCAGCGTTCTTCAAATACAAGCCGATGTTCTACCAAGGGCCCGATCCCCAAGCCCCCAAATTGTTGATGTTCCGCGACAGTTTCGCAGTGTACCTGATGCCATACTTGAACGAACACTTCAGCCGAATTGTATATGTATGGACCCCGATCCTGATCCCGGATATCATAGAAAAAGAAAAGCCGGATATCGTCGTACAGGAGATCATGGAGGTCTTTCTTACAGACCTATTGGAGGACAAACTCACAGACCCTCTTTGACCTTGTCGATCTGACGAGCATTTCGCCATCTCCCAACTGCGGATCACAATTGGAACTGCCAGTCGTGCACTCCTCTGCTCAGATTCGGGTTGTAGCACGGATCGTCGTCTATGTATTTCTTCCAGCGCTCCTTGAACAGGCCTACCTCACGCAGGTGCCTTTCATAGCTCTCCTTGGTCATGTGCGGATGGCCACGTGTGAGACTTTCGTAGTGGTACAAAGAGACATGCGGGAGATACACGTTGTTCCAGCCTTTCTCGCGCAAGCGGAGACAAAGGTCAACATCGTTGTACTCCACCGTGAAGAGCTCTTCCCATCCACCGATCGCGTCCAATTTTTTGCGCTCCACCATCATGCACGCGGCGGTGACAGCGCTGTAATTGTTGATCGTGTTCACGTAGTTGAAATAACCGGGTCCGTCCTTGTGCGTTCCGGTGAAGGTGTGACCTGCGACACCACCTAAACCGATCACAACCCCGGCATGTTGGATGGTATCGTTGTGGTAAAGGAGCTTCACCCCTACCGCACCAATCGAAGCGCGTTGGCTTTGCTCATGCATCGCGCGCATCCAGTCCGCATGGATGATCTCCGTATCGTTGTTGAGGAACAAGATGTGCTGACCGGTCGCGCGCCGGATGCCTTCGTTCATCAGCCCACTGAAGTTGAACGGTATGTTGTGTTCGAACCATGTGAACCGATCGCCATGTGCTGTTCCCATCTCCTTCATCAAGTCGAAGAGCGAACGTTCCGTGCTGTTGTTACTCACCACAATGACCTCGAGATCGGGATGGTCCGTAATGGCGAAAAGTGAACGCAGGCAGGCGCCCAGAATGTCCGCCTTGTCCTTCGTGGGAATGATAACGCTCACCTTTCCTTGCAGAGGAGAGGTGAAGCGGATACCATAGCCCCGGAAGCCGAAGAGGAACGAAACATCGGCTGGTTCACCTCTTCGCTGCAACGCTTCACCAAGGGCGCGTTTGGCAGCATCGTACGCATAAGGCTTCACTTCTTCGCTCCGCGCCGCACTTGCCGCGTGTATTCGCCAGTGGTAAAGCACACGAGGAATGTGGGCTATGCGTTGCGAACGCTCGGTCAACCTCAGTAATAGGTCATAGTCCTGGCTTCCTTCAAAACCTGCACGGAAGCCATTGATCCCTTTCAGCAAAGTTGTTCGGGCCACAACGAGGTGACCGAAGTAATTACGGCTGAGCAGATGATCGGGGCACCATTGCGGTTTGAAATGCGGATCACTGTGACGCCCCTGCTCGTCCACCTTGTCCTCGTCACTGTACAGAATATCGATCGACCTGTCCCGATTCAGCCGCTTCACCACATGGTAAAGCGCATCAGGGGCGAGCAGATCGTCGTGGTCCATCAATGCGACAAACTCGCCCGCAACCAGTTCCAAAGCGGTATTGCTCGCTTTGCTTATGTGACCGTTCTCCGTACGGTAAGCCACCTTGATCCGCGGATCCTTCGCTTTCCATTCATCGAGGCACTTGCGCACGCGTGGATCCGGTGATCGATCATCGGCGATACACAGCTCGATGTTCCAATAGACCTGTTCGACAACAGAGCGTATCGCCGCATTGAGAAGCTCGATCGGCGGCTCATAGACAGGCATCAGAACACTTATCAAGGGCTGGTAGGAAAGCAGGGGAACATCCTCCCGGTAGCCTTGTATATCACTGGGGCGCGCGAAGTGTTTAGCCATCCATTGTGCATACGGTTCCCGCTGATCGATCTCCGCAGCTTGCAGTTGTTCCTCGCCGATAAGGATCCGTACCGGGCGGATCTCTGTCCACAGATACAGCGACCGGAAGATCTTGGCCATGAACTTGCGCAAGATCGTCCGGCCCTTGTCGCTCACCAGGAAGGCGATCCTTCGAAGCCACTTGAAACTCTTCTTCGAAGTGCTGCTGCCTGTGCGCAACAGAGCGCGCATCTTGTGGTAAGCGCGTCGCATACGCCACAACCGACTTTGCTCGATCGCCTTTATCCGCTCTTCGTATTGACCTAAAAGGGCCTGGAGGGCACGGCTATGCTCGCGTTGCACATCCAGTGCGCGCATCGTCTTGTCCACTTCTCCCACCAAACGGTGGGCTTCTTCTGAGAGCTGGTCCTTTTCCTTTTGAAGAACAAACACGTTCGATCGTATCCTTTCCTGCCGCAGTTCCGCATCTGCCAGCAACTCCTTGAACTCGGTGATCGTCCGGTCCCGCGCTGTGATCCGTTCTACCAACTCAGTGATCCGCGATAGCTGTTCTGCACCTTCACGCTTCAATAGAACAAGCTCATCTCCGATCCGTCTTGCTCCTTGCAAAGCATCGGCTGCGGTTGATCTCGCTTCATTAGCTATCCTTTCAGCCTCTAACACCAGCAACCGATCGTGCGCTTGGGTCCGATGCAACTCGCTGACTACCGAACGCACGTGGTCGGCAAAAAGAGCAGCGTGCTTGTGGACGATATGATCAACGATCGCCGCACGCTTCGCTGGTTGGGTTGGTCGCGACAGAAGTGATCCTTCTCGAACACGGTAGTGGAACAACGGCTCCGCGATACGCTGCATCCGATGTCCGGTACTGATCATGCGTATCCAGAATTCCCAATCTTCATAACCATCACGCATCGCTTCGTCGAAGCCACCAAGGGCCAATAGAACTTCCCGCCGCACTACCGCGCAGGCATCAATTCGATTTCCCAAAAGCAATTCCGCGAGCGTGACTTCCGGCTGCTCGACGATCTGTTCGCGCAACCCGAATTCAACCTTATCAGAATATACCGCGGATATGCTCGCATCTTCTTCCAACATGGCACTGGCCTTCGTCAGCAGGGAAGGCTCAATATGGTTGTCGGCATCCAGAAACAACACGTACGGTGCTTCACTTTTCCGCCATCCGGTATTGCGCGCGGCAGAGAGCCCCAAATTTTCCTGGTCGACAACCCGGTAACCTCGCATGCGCAAACCAGCGAGTACATCCAACGATCGCTGGTCCGTGCTTCCATCGTTCACAATGATCACCCTTCACCACGAGCACGATCACTGCCAAGACTTGTCAACGCTTCTTGCAAGAATTGACCGTCATTGAAGGAAGTAACGACAACATCCACCAAGCCAATTGAGGTTGATGGCACTGTTGTCGATCGCTGAAGAGGCAAGGCGCTCATGTGTCGGTTCGAATGCCCAACAGATCGTGGTAACGCAAGCCCACCTCATGCGGATGCCCTACGAGGATCACGCGACCGGCTTCCATGCATGCCGCACGATCGCAGACCCGTTGAACCTCGGCCAATGAATGGCTCACCAGCACGATCGTACTCCCGCGTTCCTTCAACTCAGCGATACGCTCGTAGCACTTGAGTTGGAAACCGGCGTCACCCACAGCAAGCACTTCATCGATCAACAGAATATCGGGATCATTGGCAGTGGCGATGGCAAATCCAAGACGCGCGGTCATTCCGGTGCTATAGCGTTTCACCGCCATATTGAGATCCGCTTCTGCCAGACCGCTGAAGGACCTAACGTGATCGATGGTACGCTGTGTCGCTGATCGATCATGACCCATGAGCGCAGCGCACAGCTTCGCATTCTCCAACCCAGTAAGTTCCGGTTCAAGGCCCACACCCAATGCCAACATGGGGGCTATCGTTCCATGTAAAAACACCTCACCCCTGACGGGTTCCACGATGCCCGCAAGCACTCGCAAAAGAGTGCTTTTCCCGCTACCATTCCGGCCTACGATGCCGAAGCACTCACCTACTTCGATCGAAAGATCGACATCGGTCAGAATGCGTTTGCGCTCCAACAAGCGCTTTGACCCGAGCGAGATCATGTATTCCTTGATGCTCCTGAACCCATGACGTTGCACGAGGTAATCCACGGTGAGGTTCTTCACCTCGATCATGTTCCTCCTTGGCTCCATCCTAGTAATTGGCTATGTATCCACGGCGTAAGACGCGATGTGCGAAAAGCCCGATCACCAAGGCGAGAAGACCGATCCATGCAGCCGTGATCCACGCGGAGGCATTCGGAACAGTGCCTTCTACAAGAACACTGCGCACCAAACCGATGAAATGGTAAAGCGGATTCAACGCGGCGATCCAGCGCAAGCCATCGGGAACAAGATCGGCTGGGTAGGCAATTGGCGTTAGGTAGAAGAATGCCGGCAGTAGAGCCGACCACAGAAGTCCAATGTCCCGGAAGTAGACATTGAGCGCACATAAAGCCAGCGAAATACCGAACAGGAATGTGGCGAACAGGGCAGTGATCGGCAGTACCAACAGATGTACAAGCGCGGGCCGCCATCCGAACCATATCATGATGAACGCGAACGGGATGAAGGAAAGCAACAAGTTGAAAAGACCCGCCATCAATTGCGCGATAGGAAAAGCAAGTGGCGGAATGGCCAGGCTCTTCAATACGCCGGCGTTCTCGGTAAGTGATCCAAGAATATGCCCGCTCACGGTGGCGAAAAATGACCAAAAGATGAGGCCGCTCAAGGCGAATACCGGATAATTCGGGACTTGTGCGAAAGCCTTGCTGAAGATCAGAAGAAAGATGCCCAGAAAAATAAGCGGGTTGAGCAACGACCATGCAAAGCCCAACAACGAACTTTTGTACCGCAGCCGGACGTTCTTCCACGCCAGCGCGCGTATCAACGAGAAGTGGTGCGCTTGCAACCGAGTGGCAGGGATCGCGTTGGCCGTGTACATGCGGCTGGCAAGTTAGATGAGGCCTTTGTCATCCTGCCCTTTCCCTTCCCGCCCCACCTATTTTCGCAGCCTAAGCCGACAGCATCGCCAATGCCACTCCTCATCAACGGTCGTTTTCTTACGCGCCCGGCTACAGGTGTTGAGCGTTACGGGCGTATGCTGTTGCATGTGATCAGCTCGGAATGGCCCGACGCTCGTGTACTTGTTCCCGGCTCATTCGAAGGCGAGGTTGACGCATGCGGTCTTCAGGTCATCCGACATGGAAGGTCGCGCGGGCATGTTTGGGAACAAATGGAGCTACCACGAGCCGTTGGGAAAAGTGACGTTCTGCTCTCTCCAGCGAATACAGGACCGCTTCGCGGAGATCGGCACGTTCCGGTGATACATGACCTGGCATTTCTGCATCACCCCGAGTGGTTCAATACGCGTTTCGCCACTTGGTACAAGCTATTGATCCCACGCATGGTGCGCCGCGCTGAAAGGGTAATAACCGTTAGTGGTTCTGTGCAGGAAGAAGTGATCCGCTATTTCGGCGTTGATCGCAAACGGATGCATGTGGTGCCGCCTTTTGTAATCCCCTCACTTGTTAACGCACCCTTTCTCGATACAGGGATCGAGCGTCCTTATTATTTGATCGTCGCCTCGCTCGACCCGCGCAAAGGACTGGACCGCGTGTTCAACTGGTATACCAGTTTGCAACAACCAGAATTCGATCTGGCGATCGTCGGGCGTTCACATCGTGCATTCGCAGAAACAGCCATACCTGTCCATCCTGGAATTCACGTACTACGAGATGTGGATGACGTGTGGCTCGCAGC
Source organism: Flavobacteriales bacterium (assembly GCA_016717225.1). Taxonomy (GTDB): domain Bacteria; phylum Bacteroidota; class Bacteroidia; order Flavobacteriales_F; family PHOS-HE28; genus PHOS-HE28. The sequence continues at coordinate 40,073 of JADKGB010000019.1, forward strand.
CTTGTACAAGAGCGCTATCGCCTTGGTGCAGGCCTCCTATTATGAGGGCTTTGGCTTACCTATCATGGAAGCTCACGCGTTGGATTGTCCGGTGATAGCTGCTGAACTTCCTGTATTCCGTGAACAATTCGGTGAAGCACCGTTCTATGCGGACATTGGGTTTACCCGTTCGATGATGCGCGCCATGATCACGATGAGCAAGGCCGAAGATCGCGCCACTTGGGTCGCCAAAGGCCGTGTTGCCTCTATGAGGTTCGATGTTGAGCGCACAACAACCGCCTTGCACCTCGCCTTGGACCAGATGCTCGGCGAATGATGCGCGTGGCCGTGGTCCATGATTGGCTGGCCGAGATCGGTGGCGCTGAAAAAGTGACGCGGGAGTTGATCGATCTGTTCGATGCGGATGTATTCGCCTTGGTCGATTTTCTGAGCCCTGAGGACAGGAATTTCGTTTTGCACGGCAAACATGCTCGAACATCTTTCATCCAACAAATGCCGTTCGCGCGGAAACGCTTCCGTTGGTACCTGCCTTTTTTTCCAGTGGCCATTGAGCGATTGGATCTTCGGGGGTTCGACCTCATCGTCAGCTCCAGCTATGCGGTCGCCAAAGGCGTGCGTAAACAGCCAGGGCAGAAACATGTGTGTTACATACACACACCGATGCGCTTCGCATGGGTTGATGAGGATGGTTATTTCCAAGACCATGGTGTGCAAGGGATCAAAGCACGCCTCTTGCGATGGGTGATGAAAAGGTTGCGCCATTGGGATAAGGCCAGCAGCGAAACTGTTGATCGGTTCATCGCAAACAGCGAGAATGTCGCAAGCCGTGTAAGGAAGTTCTATGGTCGCGATGCAGCGGTGCTTCTTCCGCCGGTTGATCCTGAGGTCTTTTCCCTCCATGAAGGGCCTCGCAGTGGTTACCTCGTGGCTGCGCGTTTAGTGCCATACAAGCGTATAGATCGGATCATCGAAGCCTTCAACCAGCTACCGGAACTTCGACTAACCATAGCAGGTGATGGTCCGGACCTTGGCCGACTGCGGTCTATGGCAGGACCAACGATATCCTTCGCGGGTCATCTGCAGCAGCCCGACCTCGTCATCGCAATGCAGCGATCCTCCGCGCTGGTATGTGCGGCGCACGAGGACCTTGGGCTCACGGTCATGGAAGCTCAGGCATGTGGTACACCAGTGATCGCCCTGAAGGCCGGTGGTTACTTGGAAACCGTGGACGAATTGCATGGCAGCCGTTTCTTCCCGGATACTGAACCTTTGTGTATTCGTGAAGCGGTGCTTCGACATGAGACCGCCAAACCCGATCTTGCACCCCTCCGTCTGCGCCACACTATGTCACCTTTCTTCCGAGATCAATTTCGCGAACGCTTCCAAACCCTCGTGCTTCAGGTAATGAACCATGCGTGACGCGGTGCATCGCAGATACGTGGAAGCCATGGTGCCATTGAGCACCTTGTCATTGGCGCTTATGCCACTGCTAAGCACGCGCGGAATGGTATTGATGATCGCCTTTTGGATCATTGTTCTCCTGGCGCGCTCCATCCTTGACCCCACGCCCGTTCAACAGGATGCCTGGCGTTGGACCGCCTTCCTAGCCTTGCCCTTCCTCCTGATGCTTCCCGATATTTTCCGGGCACCATCACTATCGATCGGTTGGTCCTTCGCGGAACGGAGTGCTTCATTGTTGCTCTTCCCGGTGGGTTTCCTGTTGATGGGAGCTCCTACTTCGGACCGCTTCCGCGAGGCCATGATGGACCTTTTTACCCTGGCAGCGTTGGTGCTGGCTGGCTGGTCCAACGGGCATTTGCTCGTTCATGGCTTTCCGGCCGACACTCACGCTGGCGAAAACTTCAGTTATGCCTACCGGACAGCCTTTTCAGCAAGCACTGGACTACACCCGCCCTATGGTTCGTATTTCTTTCTCGGCGCTGCGCTTTTCCAACTTGACCGACTTATCGACATGGCACGTCGTCCATGGTGGCGCGTGGCCGCCATCACGATCCTGTTCTTCGCAGCGCTCTTACTGGCTTCCCGTATGCCCCTGATCGCCTTCGCCACCGCTTCGGCTGTGGTCCTGTTCGTTCGCCTTCCACGCCTTGTGGCTCTTCGATGGGCCCTAGGGGTATTCTTTTCGATCGCTATTCTCGCTGTGGTTGTTCCCGGTGTGCGCGAGCGCGTTGCTGAAGTCGTGGCCTCCATGAAGGGACATACGGTATACCCACCTCTCAACTCGTTCAATATTCGGGTACCGATAGCAACTTGTTCGCTAGAACTTATTTCGGACCATTGGCTTTTGGGGATCGGCCAGGCCAATGTTCAACCCGCGCTGGATGCCTGTTATCAGCGCTTCGAACAGCCCTCTTTGCTGGATGGCAGTTATGGCACACACAACCAACTCTTCCATTGGTGGCTCTCTTTCGGCCTTATTGGCCTTGTGCTATACGTCGTGTATTTCGGCACGTTGCTCATTACAGCCTGGCAGAGGCGCGATGCTATTCAACTGGGCTTCACGGTCCTCATCCTGCTTTGCTGTATTACCGAAAATGTACTCTCACGCCAATGGGGCGTGGTGCTGTTCGCTTGTTTCAACGCACTTTTTCTTTCAGGCTATTCGAACGAACGAAAAAGTCCTGTGGACGTGAAGCATCGTTGAACCCCCAGTTTTCAGAAGTTATTCACGCGAACGCACCTCAGCGAACGCCTCCGGGTACTTTCGGCCCGCCCTCCTCAGTCCATTCGATCTTAGTGGTCCCGATAGACCTTACCCCTTACCCACAATGACACGATCCGCTCCGGTCATGGCGAACAGCATTTCAACGGTCGAACTCCAACGCATCGCTTCCCAGGTTCGCCGGGATATTGTTCGTATGGTACACGGTTGCCAAAGCGGCCATCCTGGTGGCTCGCTCGGATGCACCGACTTTTTGACCATGCTCTATTTCGATGTGCTGCGGCATGACGCGAAAAACTTCTCGATGGACGGTATCGGGCAAGACCTGTTCTTCCTGAGCAATGGCCATATCAGTCCGGTGTTCTACAGTGTGTTATCGCGCAGTGGTTATTTACCCGTTGAAGAATTGAAGACATTCCGAAAACTTGACTCACGCCTGCAAGGCCACCCAACCACCCACGAAGGACTACCTGGCGTTCGCATGGCCAGTGGGTCTCTGGGGCAAGGCCTCAGTGTGGGCATTGGCGCCGCGTTGGCCAAGAAATTGAACAAGGATGACCACTTGGTCTTCACGCTGCACGGCGACGGCGAACTGCAGGAAGGCCAGATCTGGGAAGCCGCCATGTTCGCCGCAGGGAAAAATGTGGACAACTTGATCGCCACCGTTGATCTGAACGGTCAGCAGATCGACGGGCCAACGGATCAGGTTATGCCCCTTGGCGATCTGCGGGCAAAATGGGTCGCATTCGGCTGGCATGTGCTTGAAATGAACGGCAATGACATGGACTCGGTTCGGGCCGGGTTCCTGGATGCGATTAGCCGCACAGGCAAGGGAAAACCGGTATGCATCCTGATGCGCACCGAAATGGGCATGGGAGTTGATTTCATGATGGGTAGCCATGAATGGCATGGCATACCACCGAACGATGAACAACTCGCACGTGCACTTTCACAGCTTCCGGAGACGTTGGGGGATTACTGATCCGCGCCACATGCATCTTCGATCCGTTCTTCTTTTGATATCTCTCTTGCCTGTCCTTTCGTTCGGGCAGCGAGCGAAGGAGAAGAAGCCGGAACTCACCCGTATCCTCTTCGTGATGGATGCCAGCAACAGCATGAACGCGTTCTGGGAGAACGAACCGAAGATCAACGCGGCCCGCAAGATCCTGTTGGAGTCGCTGAAGCCGATCGAGAACCAACCGGATATCCAGCTTGCTCTTCGGTTGTACGGGCACCAGACGCGCATTGAGGCTGGGAAGCAGGATTGCAACGACACCAAGCTCGAAGTACCCTTCGGCCCGAGCCAAGGAGACGCCATCCGCAAAACGATGAACTCGGTGCATTGCCTGGGCACCACCCCTATTGCTCGATCACTGGAAAAAGCGGCCGGTGACTTTCCGGACAACAAGGCGCGCAATGTCATCATTCTCATAACCGATGGTATCGAAGCCTGCGATGAGGACCCTTGCGCTGTGAGCCGTGCGCTGCAGGCAAAGGGTATTTTCCTCAAGCCTTTTGTGATCGGGATCGGCTTGGAAGAAGGCGGTAAGTACAACTTGAAATGCGTGGGGAACTACTACGATGCCAGCACACCGGAAATGTTCCAACGTGTCTTGCGCGTGGTGATCGATCAGGCGCTGAACAGTACCACCACGCAATTGCTTTTGGTAACCGATGATTCCAAGCCCACGGAAACGAACGTACCGGTGACCTTTTTCGACCAGAAAACCGGGCAGGCACGGTACCATTTCGTTCACACCATGAACGTTCGCGGCGAACCGGATACGCTCAGCATAGATCCTGTCTTCACCTACCGCGTGGTCGCACATACGCTTCCACCGAGCGTGAAGGAGAACGTGGTGATCGAACCCGGCCAACACAATGTCATCACGCTCGCGGCAGGGCAAGGCGATCTGGATCTGCGAACGGAAACGGGTCTCGCTGCAGCCGAAGATGTGCAATGTATCGTGCGCAAAAAGGATGAAATGCCCACGCTGAACGCGCAGCGCATGAATACTTCGAAACGCTATCGAACGGGTATCTATGATCTGGAATTCCTCACGCTTCCGCGACTGTTGATCCCGGACGTCGTGATACAGCAAAGCAGATCCACCCCGGTGAGTGTTCCGCAAAGCGGTGTGCTGAACGTGAATTCCAGCGCTCCAGGGTTCGGAGCGGTTTTCCAACTGGACGGCAGCGACATGAAGTGGGTGATCGACCTGAACCCGAATGAGACACGCAACCAGTTCCGCCTGTTACCCGGTGAATACAAAGTGATCTACCGAAGTGCGAGTGCCCACCAGACCGCATTCTCGATCGAAAAGAACATTACCGTACAAAGCGGCCGATCAATTGACCTCGACCTCTAGAACGATCCTTCGAAAACCAAGAACTCACTCACCACCACTCCTGCAAATGGCCGCCTATCCTATCCTCGATCAGAAAGACACACGCTCCGGCTTTGGTGCTGGATTGCTCGAATTGGGCAACCGCGATGAACGCGTTGTAGCGCTTTGCGCTGACCTCATCGGTTCGCTCAAGATGGATGCCTTCGCCAAACAGTTCCCCGATCGTTTCTTCCAAGTAGGTATCGCTGAAGCGAACATGATGGGCATTGCCGCTGGTCTTACCATTGGGGGCAAGATCCCCTTCACTGGCACGTTCGCCAACTTCAGTACGGGCCGGGTTTACGATCAGATCCGCCAGAGCATTGCCTACGCGGGCAAGAACGTGAAGATCTGCGCCAGCCACGCCGGCCTTACCCTTGGCGAGGATGGCGCCACCCACCAGATCCTCGAAGACATCGGGCTGATGCGCATGCTGCCGGGCATGACGGTGATCGTGCCTTGCGACTACAATCAAACGAAGCAAGCCACCATTGCCATTGGCGCGCATGAAGGCCCCGTCTATTTGCGCTTCGGTCGCCCCAAGTGGCCGGTGTTCATTCCCGCTGACCTGCCTTTCGAGATCGGCAAGGCTCAACGCTTGGTCGAAGGCAGCGATGTAAGCATCTTCGCCTGTGGTCATTTGGTATGGAAGGCACTACAGGCTGCTGAGGAATTGGCCAAACGCAACATCAGCGCGGAGGTGATCAACGTGCATACGATCAAACCATTGGACGAAGAGGCCGTCCTATCCAGCGTTCGCAAAACGAAATGCGTAGTTACCTGCGAGGAACACAACCGCTATGGAGGCTTGGGCGATGCCATCGCTCAGCTTCTTGCGCGCACACTGCCGACACCGCAGGAATACGTAGCCGTGAACGACAGTTTCGGCGAGAGTGGCACAGCGGACCAGTTGCTCAAAAAATATGGATTGGATACGCCGGATGTGGTGCAGGCTGCGGAAAGTGCTAAAGATCGGGCGCAAATAGTTGCTATTCGGGACAACCCGCTTCATCGCCTATGAGCGAGGACCTCTCCGACGACGAACTCCTCGCCCTTTTCGCCAAGGAAGAGAGCAAGCACTATGCGTTCAATCTCATCGTGCGCAAATACCAGCGCCGACTGTATAGTTCTGTCCGGCGAATGATCACCGACCCGGACGAGACCAAGGACGTGCTCCAGAACATCTTTATCAAAGCATGGCAGGGATTGGACAAGTTCCGGGCGGACGCGCAGCTGTTCAGCTGGCTATACCGGATCGCGCACAACGAGAGCATCACGCACCTCAACAAAATGAAACGAGGGCTTTTTACAAGCGATGCGATGGTAGTGGATCGCCTTACCACCACCCTCGATAGTAGCGAACATTTCAGCGGAGACCTGATCCAGAAAAAACTGCAACACGCCGTTATGCGGTTGCCCACCAAACAGCGGGCAGTATTCAACATGAAGTATTTCGAGGAAATGAAGTACGAGGAAATGAGCCGAGTGACGGGCACCAGTGTGGGTGCTCTGAAGGCCAGCTACCACATAGCCACCAAGAAGATCGAGGAGTGGCTCACCCAGGCCGATCAAACCAACTGAACCGTTCTAAGTCTTAACCGCACTTGGCCATGGAACCCCTGAACGAAAACGACGAACTGAAGCGCAGTGCTCCTACGCTATTCGGCCTTCCGAAGACCGATCCGTTCGTCGTGCCTGACGGTCTCTTTGAACGCTTCCCGCACGAGGTGCAGGCCCGGATCGTTGACCGAAAAGACACACCTCCTGCATGGATCTGGTGGAAACGCATGGTCATCGCTTTACCCGTGGTGGCATTAATGGCCGGCGGCATTTGGTGGTCGCAACAAACCACACCCGTTGAAAGCGCCCTTGCCGAGACACAGTTAGCCCCTTTGACAGATGCTGAGTTGGATGACATGGACGACAACGACCTCTTCGCTTTGACCGAGGGAGCCGATGCCCAGGAAGCTCCACCTGAATTGGGCAACGTGGACGTGAACTTGAACGATAACGAACTGCTGGCCTACCTCGAAAACGAGAACGCCGATCTGGACGAATTGATCACAGAAACAGAATGAAGAACCTATTCAATACCGGGCTGCTTTTGGCCCTGCTCGTTTCACCTATCACGGCATCGGCGCAGGATGAGGATCTCTTTTCCATCGCCGAGGATCGCATGCAGGAGATCAAGGCGCAGAAAACCGCCTTTCTCACACAACGGTTGGACCTCACACCAGCGGAAGCGGAGAAGTTCTGGCCTGTTTACAATCAGTTCGACAAGGAGTTGGAAGCCAACCGCAAGGAGATGCGCGAGGCGAGCAAGAGCGCGAAAAAGGACGATGACCTCACCGAGGCCGAAGCTTCCGCCGCTATCGATAGAGATATGGCTTCACGCCAAAAGGAACTGGATACACGCAAGAAATACGCGGTCGAATTCAAGAAGACCATAGGCGCATTGAAAACGATGAAGCTCGGAAAAGCCGAACGCGACTTCAAAAAGGAACTGATCAAACGCGTGCGCGACCGTGTGGAAGAACGTCGCGGAGGTGGCCAGCCCGGTGGACGGCGAAGCGGTAGGCCCTGAGTTCAAATTCCTGAAAAGCCCCGTACCCGAATGTGTGCGGGCTTTTCGTTGCACCATCTTCGCGGCAATGTCTTCCCTGCACCAGGACTTTCTCGATCATCTCGCGCAAACCAGCCCACACCCGCTGGCTTTGGACATCGTAAAGGCCGAAGGTTGTTACCTATATGATCGATCAGGCAAGCGCTACCTCGACTTGGTAGCAGGTTTAGCCGTGAACAACGTGGGCCACAGGCATCCCAACGTGATCTCCGCGATCAAAGATCAATGCGACAAATACCTGCATGTGATCCCCTACGGTGAGTTCGTGCAGGAGCCGCAGGTACGTTTCGCGGAGAAGCTCACCTCCCTCCTGCCGCCCTCGCTTAACAGCGTCTACTTCGTGAACAGCGGCACGGAGGCCATCGAAGCGTCGTTGAAGCTTGCCAAGCGAGCAACGGGTCGCATGCAGGTGATAGGCTGCAAGAAAAGCTATCACGGCAGCACACATGGCTCGCTCAGCCTCACGGACAACGAACAGAAACGCTATCGAAACCTGCCCTTGTTGCCGGACACCGCACACATCACCTTCGGCTCGGCGGGCCAGGTGGATGAAGCGATGGAAGACTTGTCGCTGATAACCGAGCGAACGGCGTGCGTGGTGGTGGAACCGATCCAAGGCGACGCGGGTGTGCGCATCCCAGACCAGTCATGGATGTCGGCCTTGCGCAAGCGTTGTGACGACGTTGGTGCGTTGCTCGTTTTCGATGAAGTGCAGACAGGCTTCGGGCGCACGGGCAAGCTCTTCGCCTTCGAGCATCCCGGCGAAGGCCGGGACGGCGTAGTGCCCGACATTCTCGTGTTGGGCAAAGCCCTGGGCGGCGGCCTGCCCATGGGCGCCTTCGTCAGTTCACGCGAGCGTATGGAGTTGCTCACACATGATCCTGTGCTGGGGCACATCACCACTTTCGGCGGGCACCCACTACCCTGTGTGGCCGGGCTCGCGGCGGTGAACGCATTGCACGACGAATGCATGATCCCCAACGCGCAACGAATGGGATCGCTCTTCAAGGAACTCCTGGTTCACCCGAAGATCAAGGAAGTGCGCGGGAAAGGATTGATGCTGGCCGTGGAACTCGCTGACGGGGACCTGGTGCAACGTGTTGTTCTGGGATGTTTGGAGAAGGGCGTGCTGGGATTCTGGTTCTTGAGCTGCCCCACGGCGTTCCGGATCGCGCCGCCCTTGGTGATCGATGAAGGACAAGTAAAGAAGGCTTGCTCGGTGATACTTGCCGAGCTTGACTTAGGCTGAACGCAGGCGCCTCTCGCAAGCAGCGCAACTCAATACTGCCCCGTCCCCAACATCACCAACGTACACGCCTCCAGTACCTCAATACCCTGCTCTTCAGCTTTGCGCGCGAAGTCGGGGTTCTCCGCGCCTGGGTTGAAGATGATCCGCTTAGGCGCAAGTTGCAGGATGAGTTGCTCCCACTGTTCCTGGTTGCGCTCTCCCAGGTAGATCGTAACGGTATCGAACACGACAGTAGAAGGAATGGAAGTGTGAATAGGCGTTCCATTGATCGAGCCAACACGCTTTCCCACTGCTGTCACCAGATGCCCATGTTCCAAAAGACTTCGAACGGCCTTGTTCGCGTAGCGTTCGGTGTTTTCGCTGGCGCCAAGGACCAACGTGTGTTTCACTTGCATGGCACAAAGGTCGACCGGAACCAACACACCGTTGTGGGGATTTCCATGCACTTAACACTGTCGGAACAATAGAGCAATATGAAGGCTTGACTTTTGCGTCCCAAGATGGATAAACGCAAGATCGACATACTGGTACTCAGTGATCTGCACTTGGGCTCGTTCGGCTGCCGTGCCGGCGAATTGCTCACGTATCTGCGCAGTGTATCCCCGGAAAAAGTGATCCTCAACGGTGATATAATCGACATCTGGGCGTTCAACAAGAAGTACTTCCCCAAGGAGCACATGCGCGTTGTTAAGAAGCTGCTCAAGTGGAGTGCGAAGATCCCGGTGTACTACATCACTGGCAACCATGATGAGGCGCTAAGACGCTACAGTCCGGCACAATTGGGCAATTTACACTTGGTGGATAAGCTTGTGCTTGAGATCGACGGCCGAAGCCATTGGTTCTTCCATGGTGACATATTCGACGCTACCATGAAAAACGCCAAGTGGTTGGCCAAATTGGGCGGCTTCGGTTACGATCTGCTGATGCGCTTGAACCATTGGGTGAACCTTGCTCTCACCTTGTTCGGCAGGCCGCGGATGAGCTTCAGCAAGCGTGTTAAGGACAGTGTGAAAAGCGCAGTGAACTTCATCAGCGACTTTGAAACCACGATGGTGGAGATCGCCCTTAACGAAGGCCACCAAGCCGTGGTCTGTGGTCATATTCACCAACCGCGCATCAGCACGATCCGCTCCGCACATGGCACTGTTGACTATCTCAATAGTGGTGACTGGATCGAGAATCTGAGCGCGTTGGAATACACGAACCAGCGTTGGACCCTGTACAAGCATGAGTTGATGGAGGAACCCATCGACGACCTCGTGGATGCGGAAGATCTTTTGTTCAGCGCGGTGTAGCTGCGGCGGCGACGTCTACCATTCCGCGCTTCAAGTCCTCTACGATCTTCTCAGGCAATTTCGTCAGGTCCAAAAGCATAAGGCCATCGAGTGCATCGTTGAACTTGGGATCGCTGTTGAATCCGATGATGCGGGCACCGAGTTGCAGGTACTTCTTCAATAAAACAGGCACCGAGGATCCTTCCGGTTCCATATCGGCAATGATGCGATCCAGTTTTTTCACATCCTCTCCGCTCGCTTCGAGCAAAGCACCGTCGTCGGTTTTTCCTGGATGGAACACAAAGCGGTTCCGTGGATGAACGTGCTTCGCCAAGGCTTCGTCATAATGGTACTTCCGCACGAACTCCAACATAAGCCCACGAGCGAAGTGACTGTACGTTCCACTGATGGAGACAGGACCTATCAAGTATCGATACGACGGATTGCTGATGACATGCAGCAGCAGACCACGCCATAGAAGGAACAGCGGCAGGCGATGCTTCTGGTATTCGGGCGGAACAAAGGACCTGCCCAACTCGAAGCTCTGCGCGAGGATCCGTTGCATCGGGCGACCCATTCGGAACAACGTATAGGTATAGAACCCGCGTTTGCCATAGCGTTCCATGATGCGTGCGCCATCGCCGATACGGTATGCACCCGCGATGCGATGCTGTTCCCGGTCCCACAGGAACAGATGGTCGTAGTAGAGATCGAACTCATCCAGGTCGATCCGTTTGTTGGTGCCTTCGCCGACTGCGCGGAAAGCGATCTCGCGCAGGCGACCGATCTCGCGCACGATGTGCGGGATGCGCTCACTGGGTGCCAGGTAAAGGTCGAATTCAGCCTGGCTACTGAGCTTGAGTTTGGAGATCGCACGCACTTCCCGCTCGATGTCCTGCTGCGGTTGTGCTTCGCTGATCGGCTTGGCTGTGCGCGGGAAGCGAAGTGGATTGAACTGTTCGCGCTTCACTTGAACACCGGAACCAAGCGCATAGGTCTTGGCACGCAAGTACCGTGATAGTTGCTCCACTGAACCCAACGCCGACATCTCCTTGGGCTGTATGGCTTTGCCGATGCGCATACGTACCCGTTTGCCACGCATTCTCAGCATCTCCTTAGGAAGAACAACTGTTCGCAAACTGGGATGGATCATTCCGAGCATCTGGAAAATGATGCTGTTGGCTCCATCGAACCAAACCGGCACAACGGGAACATTCGCGTTCCGGATCAGCTTGATCACGGGCGTCTTCCATCGTGGATCCACCACCGCGTTCATGTCCGTTCGGTAGCTGCTCACCTCACCAGCCGGAAAAATGCCGAGCGCACCACCTTGGGCCAAATGCTCCATCGCCTGGCGCATACCTTGAAAACTGCTGCGCGACTTCAACTCTTCGAACGGGTTCACCCCGATGAAGCGATCTTTCAATGGTTCCAACTGTTGCAGCATGAAGTTGGCCATCACTTTCACCTCGGGTCGTACCCTTTGCAACACCTGAATGAGCGCAAGACCATCGATGGCTCCGTATGGGTGATTGGCCACAATGACCAACCCACCTTCCGTGGGGATCTGCGCCAGATCATCCTGATCCACTTCGATGCCGAATTCAAGGTGATCGAACAGTGCCTTGATAAAATCTTGACCTGGTTTTTGTTCGATCTCGTTGTAAAAACGCTCCAAACGGTTCAAGCCGCTTACCTCGGCCAACATGGCAATGCGGGGATCACCCGGCCGCATATGGCTGGCTTTGGCGAGTTCGGCGGGGTTTACCAGTTTCTTCACAGCAGGTCTACGGCCAAATGTAGCCGCACAACCCTTGGACAGTTTTCGCTCGATCTTTTTCCATTCGTCGGCGGAAAGGATGCTGTTCAGGTCGCCAAGGAGACTTACTTTCGGGATCCTTATCCCCGAATCGTCACTTCGGCTCAATCCCAACACCCATGCTCCGAACATTGCGCAATTCATTCTTACTTGCTCTTCTGGCTATACCGGCTTCATTGTCTGCCCAAACCACTTGGTGGGGAATGACCGCCTCGGGTGGGGCCAGCGGCGTTGGCACTATTTACTCCATTACCGAAGCGAACGTTTTCACGAAGAAGTACGACTTCACCCGATTTGAAGGTGGTAGTCCCAAGGGAGATGTGATCAAAGCCAGCAATGGTCTCTATTATGGTGTAACAGAGTTCGGAGGAACCGCCGGTGTAGGTGTTCTATACAGCTACAACCCGAGTACAGGCGCCTATACTGTTCTTGTGAATTTTTCCACAAGCACCTCTGCTCCCGCAATAGGTGCAAGACCCTATCGCGGGTTGATGCAAGCGGCCAATGGGAAACTGTATGGCACGTGTAGCCAAGGTGGAGTGAACAACGTGGGTACTCTTTTTGAGTACGTTATCGGAGGTGCCTTGACGAAACGCGTCGATTTCGATGCCCTCTCAACAGCTGCAAGCAAAGGCAGCACACCACGATGCCGATTGATGCAGGCCAGTAACGGTCTGATATACGGTGTAACCCAACTGGGTGGTGTCAACAATCGTGGGGTGCTTTATCAATTCAATACCAGCACCAACGTGTTCACCAAACGATTTGATTTCACTGCATTTCCCAGTCTTACCGGTGGCCAGCCCTTTGGTGGGCTTACCGCCCCCGCCAGTGGTACGCTGCTGTATGGCATAACCCAGAGCGGCGGGGCTAATGTCGGCGGTGTGATCTACTCGTTCAATACCGCCAATAACGCATACACGGCGGTGTACGACTTTACCCAAGCAACCGGCCGCTTCCCGTTGGGCGAAATGGTACTGGCGCCAAACGGATCGCTCTACGGAACCACTACAGCCGGCGGCACGAATAATTTGGGAGTCATTTTCAGTTATGACCCTGTGACCGACACATACACGAATCGCTTCAACTTGACCTCTGTATCCGGCAGCAGTCCATTCGCCCGTATGATCCTGGGGAGCAATGGCCTCTTGTATGGAACAGCCGATCAAGGGGGTCTTAGCAATGCAGGCACGATCTTCTCTTTCAACACAACGACCAATGCGTTGAGCGTGGTTTACAATTTGTCCGATGGCGGTTTCTCGGACCCATGGGCTGGAGTGATCGAAGACCCGGCTGGTACCCTTGTAGGTGTTGCGAACGACGGTGGCACTGGTAACGAGGGCGCACTCTTCAAGGTGTTGCTTTCTTCTGGAGTAGACACTGAACTGGTGCCCTTTGGTTTCTCGAACGGAAGCACGCCGAAAGGGCGTTTGTTGAAAGCGAGCAATGGCTTGTTCTACGGCCTCACCAGCACGGGAGGAACCGAGAACACAGGCATCCTGTTCTCCTTTGATCCGGTCACCAGCACCTTTGTTCGCCTGGTGAATTTCACGAATGCCACTTTCGGAACTTTCCCGCTCGGAACATTGGTTGAATCAGGTGGTAAATTGTACGGATTGTGCAGTGGTGGTGGTACGGCAAATGGTGGTACCCTTTTCGAGTACACGATATCCACGAACACCTGCGTGAAGAAGAAGGACATCGCACTTCAGTCAGCAGGCACCGTTCCACAGAACGGCTTGTTCAAAGCGGGCAACGGGACGCTTTACGGCAACACCTCTGTTGGCAGCACGAATGGACAAGGCGCTCTTTTCTCCTATGTCGCATCGACCAACGCCTTCACCAAGTTGTTCGATTTCACGGTTGCTTCTGGTAGCCAACCGTTGGGTGATCTGACCCAAGCGAGCAACGGACTGCTTTATGGTACGTGCAGCGGAAATGGGCAATTCGGTAAAGGCTCTTTGTATTCTTGGAATCCAGGTACCAGCGTTTTCACCACGCTATACAGCTTCGACGGTTTCCAAGGAGGTGTTCCAGCTGGTGAGGTGCTCGATGCAGGCAACGGTAAATTGTATGGCACGTTCCGCGAGGACGGGCAAGGGTTCAGTGGAGGCATTTTCACCTGGGAGATCGCGACCTCCATTTACAATGAAGAGTACAGCTTCAACATTGCGCCTGTTACTACAGATGGAAAGCTCTCCGAATCCAACTTGATCAAGGGTACGGATGGTCTTTTGTATGGCACCGCAACACAAGGTGGCAGCGGAGACTTAGGGGTTCTGTTCCGTTACAACCCAACAACACCGGCACTCACTACGCTTCAAACCTTTGCCGGAATTTCGAATGGCCAGTACCCCTTTGATGGACTTGCCTCCGAAACACTTCCGGCAACGAATGTTTCGCTCAACGCGAAGGTCTTCCTTGAAGGCCCTTTCAATAGCGGAACCGGAACCATGAACAACACACTTCGAACATTGACCGGAGGAAATGGATTCCCGACCACCGAGCCATTCACATCAGCCGGTTTCACCATTGTTGGCGGTGGTGGCGAAACGATCAATCCGACCGTGCTTGCGACAACGGGCAACAACGCCGTGGTCGATTGGGTGCTGCTGGAATTGCGCGATAAGAACACACCGGCCACCATTTTGCGTACCAAGGCGATGCTTCTTCAAAGCGACGGCGATATTGTGGATACGGATAACAGCTCGGCACCCGCCTTTCCGTTGGGTCCGGACAATTATTATGTGGCCGTTCGACAGCGCAACCACTTCGGGGTGATGACGAGTGCTGCTGTCGCATTGAGCGGCACGCCTGTCACTGTCGACTTTACCTCGCCTGCACAGGGGAACTTCGGCACGAACGCGCAAAAGACGATCGGTGCTGTCCGCGCTTGCTGGGCAGGTAACGTTGTACGCAACAGCACCATTCAATACGTTGGCGCGAACAATGACCGGGACCCTATCCTTGTGCGGGTAGGGAGCACTGTGCCTACGAATGTGGTCACTGGCTACTTCGCCGAAGACGTGAATCTCGACGGTAACGTATTGTATGTTGGCGCTGGCAATGACCGCGACCCCATACTGGTCAATGTTGGCGGCACAACGCCGAACAACACGTTCAATGAGCAACTACCCTGATCGTCGTGTAGAATTTGAATGGAAGGCCTCCCTTATCGGGGGGCCTTCTTCTTTCCTACAAGTCCAGAATACCCTTGATCGTCTCGTCCATCACTTCGCCGCCAGGATAATGGCGCGTGTAATCGAGGTTGATCCAGCGATCACCATATTCATCGGTGTGGTAGTACACGGTCGCGTGCCGTGCGATGTCTGGAAAAAGCTCTTCACGCACCAAGTGCGCGGCGCGCTTCATGGCTGATCCATCCCCTATTTTCAATTCAGGATAGATATGGCCTGTTGTACGTACCAAACGCACTTCACCGCCAATTGCTTTGATGCAGGCCGCCATCAGTATAGCGTGGTCATCGCAGTCTCCGGCAAGAAGGTTCGCGCTTTCACTGGCACTTGCGAAGTATTCCCCATCCTTGACATCGCTCACATAGGTCCAAGAGGAGTTTATCACTTTGAACACGGAGAATGCTTGCACCAACGTGTATTCGTCCTCGCGTACCGGCACTTCGGTGAACCAGAGTGTCGCCGATCTTACAGCGAATGACCGCACGGCCGGGCTATTGTAATCGATCCGAGAGCGAAGCACGTCCGCATTCTGGAACGGGCCGATATCCTTCATCATCAATGGCGACATTTCAGTGTTATCCCGTATCGACCTCATGAAGGAAGCGTAGTCACGATAAACCTCACGAAAGCCATAACCGCCTGTCATCCCGGTTATGGTCAAACATCCCACGCCGACCACAAGTACAGTGTAGACCGCCAATTGAAAACGCTTCACAAGCACAATGAAAGCACCGAGGATCAGAGCGAACGTGATCAACGTATCCAATCTCCACCCATTGCCTACAGGCAGGATCAGTCCAGGCACATGTGGATGTACCAATAGGAACATGGGGAGCGTGAGCAAAAGTGCGACCAGGTAGATGATCACTCCATGCGCGAACCCATGGCCCTCGTTCTTTCCTCCCGACGCTTCAACTGGTTCATCCATTGGTCAGGCAATATGGGAAGGAGCATGGCGAACTACCTCGATCCTTGGCAGGAAGATCCGATCCGTCAGCATCATTTGTGACTCTGTGCAAGTGAACGTCGATCTACGGTGCGGGTCCCGCGAACCTATTTCATCAACTCCTTCCTGCAACGCAAATTTCGCTCGCCAAGAACCACACGGATCGATAAAAGCTCCATGCCCGGTTCTATCTCGATCCTCAACGTGAAGAATATCAACATTTGCAAACAGGCATGAAACGGCTGCTAAGTCGAAGTTCACACGCATGATCAGAAGCATTGGTGCACGAAACGTAACTGTTGCGGCATTCCACGGATCGAGATCGCTTTGATCATCACGACCGCCCCTATCGGATAAGAAAACACGAATGTCGAGACGATTCATAAGACGCCTTGTCGCACGCTTAACGCAATTTCACATAACGTGCAAAAACCACCCGAAAGGGCTTGAAAGTGCTGTGCGGCACACCGTTCCGTACATACTATTGTTCTCAGGCACCAGTTGTTGATGGCCGTTCGTCGAAGGCCCGTTGTAGCGATACCGATCGCGAATACATTCGCCACCGTTGGATCGCTTATCTCGATATCTGGCCTTGGCCGTAGCGTGCATCTTGGTGTGGACCGGGAATGTGCGCGCGCAATCGGATACGCTCTCGATCGGTGGTCTCGAAGTGAGTTCTCCATATGGGGAAGGTTACTCTGAAAACTATGCTGGTGTTCGGGATATCTGGAATGCCGATGATTCAGCTCGTGTGATCCCATGTTATACGTTGTACAATGGATTTGACACCGAGTCGATATTCGATCGAACGTATAACGCCAAGAAGGACAGCACCCGGTTGCAACTGGCGACCAATGCGTGTGACTCCCACTTTCCAATTTGTGGAGCGATCAATTCTCCGTTCGGCCGAAGGCATGGTCGAATGCATTACGGTCTCGATATCGAATTGGATACGGGAGACCCTGTGGTTTGCGCTTTCGAAGGAATGGTGCGCATCTCACGGTTCCATAAACAGTTCGGGAATGTGATCGTGGTGCGACATGCCAACGGATTGGAAACGTTGTACGGTCATTTGAGCGAGCTCCTGGTAGAACCTGGCGACCACGTGGAAGCTGGTGACCTGATCGGTCTTGGGGGGAGCACGGGGCGCAGCACCGGGGCACACCTGCATTTTGAAACGAGGTATCTAGGGCAGCCAATCGACCCACAACTGTTCTTCAATGTCAAAGAAGGAGAACTGCGCGCCAGCACATTGCTTGTGCACCCGGGATTGTTCACCGTGATACCCTCTGGGAACGCGAATTCAAAGGGTGGTGGCTCCTATAAAGTGCGTCGTGGTGATACTCTTTCTTCCATCGCAAGACGTCAGCGCACAACAGTGAGAGCGCTTTGTTCCGCCAATCGCATTGGGGTCCGGAGCAAATTGCGGGTGGGCCAGCGATTGCGGCTGAAATAGGCGTTATCTCAAGCTCTACGCCTGTCCTGTTCCGCCAAATGTGATGTGCGGTTCAACGAAACCACCATGTCCTGATTGTACAACGGGGATAGCAGCATCATGCGCCCGGTACTCAACCGTAACAGGATCAAATCATGCTTCGCATCAGGGCGATTATCGATCAGGTCGCGACCAATATTGAATGTGTATGACTTCATTCCAATATCAACCGTACACCATCGAGTGAATGCATTCCTCATCTCTAGCAATTCCGCTTTGCTTGCACCAGAACCGGTCGCTGATCTCATCTTCTCCTGGATCACACTTCGGGCCGCTCGCCGATCCAGCAGAGTGGAATCATTGATCTCTGATAACGGGATCCGTTCTGTCGCCCCTTTCCGCCTTAGGACCAGAACATCCGCATCGATCATATAGGTGATACCCTTGGGGTGATCAAAGGCAATTGAAAAACACGATCCCACGAGCCAGATCACAAGTGCCGTTCGAAAGAAGAACAAGTTCCCCATCATCCCGCTGATCGCAACCGACGCAATGATCATGAACAAGGAAACAATACTCCAGAGTATCGTGTTCGTCCACTGACGCCGAGTGCGGAATCGCTTGCTGGCCATTGTTCGATACACGGCAAAGCTACCTGCGTATCCCCTGCGTGATCGTCATTACAGGAAATGGATCGAAAACACGACCGTGGATCAAGTTCCCCACATCAGCAATACGAGCAACGGGCTGAATGGGGCCAAGCGCCCGAAATGAGCGAAGCGGCTTTCGCCGCTTCGCAGTACCGAAGGCGGGACTCGAACCCGCACAACCTTACGGTCACACGCCCCTGAAACGTGCGCGTCTACCAATTCCGCCACTTCGGTAAGTGATTTTTTTTCTTCGCAGGGGGCGCAAATATAGACGCATGCCTGATCCAATTGCACGAAGTTCTTCGCCTGTCGGTCAACTACCTTGCTGCTGCCATGAATGGATTCCATGAGATGAACGATGGTGCGCCGGTGCATTTGCTCGAGCATGTGCATGCCGCCTTGACCGCCAATCCTGGGGTGGAAGTACTGGTAGGTAGTGATAGTCAGAACCACTCGGGCTATACCGTCTACACGACCACTGTCGTTCTGCGGTATCACCGCAATGGCGCTCATGTGCTCTATCGCCGCGAAAAGCAGGCGCGTATCAGGGATCTGTGGACCCGTTTATGGGGAGAGGTGGAACGGAGCCTTGAAGTCGCTGAGGTCTTACGTAACGAAGGGGGCGTTACCGTAAGCAGAATAGACATGGATATCAACTGTGATCCACGTTTCGCCTCACATAAACTGCATACTACCGCGGTGGGTTATGTGCGTGCTCGAGGATATGAAGCGCGAACCAAGCCGGAAATGCTGATCGCCTCTTGGGCGGCGAATGTTCTTTGCCAATGAACTTGGAACATCCAGACGCACGAAACCCCCACCGGTCTGAGACCTAGGCAGGGGCAACGTGACTCTTCAGATTGACCTTTGAACTACTTGGACAACCATTGTAACGGCATGTTTCCAAAAGGGTTTCAGAGGAACATGAATTTCTTGAAGATTCGCTTCTCCTGAACGGGACGAAAAAAGAAAGGCGGCCGATAAGCCGCCTTTCCCTGATCGTAAGATCGCTCAATTGTAATCAGGAAGGAAGCTGTGCTTCGCGCCGTACTCGAGCATTTGTTCAATGAAATCGTTCGGATACTCCACCTTGATATCACTGATGGCCCCGTTCGCATCCACAACCGGAACCAAACGCGGTTGGATGAAGCCTGCATACGGTGCTGTGGTGATCTTCTTCGAGCGCTCAAGCACTTGTGCGTGCAGCTTCGGATCCACCTTGACCCCGTAGCCTTCTACGAGAGCCTTACCGGCCGCGTAGTCGCCCTGGCTTTTGATGCGCTGCACTTCTCGCAGAAGTTCGCCGAACAGGCCGCGGAGTTTGTCATAATCCTGGATGTCGTAGTACACGTTACCCTCACGCTCAACACGAGCAACGACGTTGTCTTTCATGCCCTTCTCAAAAACCCACGCACTCACCCAATGGCGGTTGCGCATATGAGCTTCCTCAATGTCTTTGCCCTCTTTGATGCGGCGCAGCTGCGCGAGCAGTCCGTTCCGTAGATACCCATCGTATTCCGTTCTGCCCACTTCCAAGCTCGGCATCACACCCATTTCCACCAACTTCGGATCCATCATGTAGTATAGTGCCACGAGATCAGCACGGCCTTCCTCCAGCGTACTGGCGTAATTCTTCAAGGTCGCGTCCGTTTCTCCGATGCCGGGCTCAAGCTGGCCACTGGCATGGCCGATGACCTCGTGCAATGCTGTATGCAGCTTGCCAGCGAGCGCACCATGGGTGATCGCTCGATCGATCTCTTCCTTGTCATTGCAGAAGATCTCCAGCGCGCTCTTACCGCTGCTCTTCTCATAGGCATCACTGATGTTACCCAAACTCACGCTCTTGCTACCGATCTCCCGGATCCAATTGGCGTTCGGCAGGTTCACACCGATCGGAGTGGATGGCGCGGCATCGCCAGCCTCCCCAGCCGTATTCACGAATTTGTACGTGATGCCCATAACTTCCTTTTTCTTGTGCTGGGGCATCAGCGGGCTGTTGTCTTCGAACCACTGAGCATTCTCCTGGATCACATGCATGTTCTTGGTGGCAACGGGATCCGTCACCTCCACACAGCTCTCGAAACTGCCACGCTTGCCCATCGGGTCATTATAGACCTCAACGAAACCAAGGATGAAATCGACAGTACTTGCGGTATCCTTCACCCAAGCGACGTTGAAGTCATCCCATGTCTTCAGATCACCCGTGCGGAAATAGTCCATCAGGAGGCCGATGGCCGTGCGTTGCTGTTCGTTGCAGGCAACCTCTTTCGCCTTTGCCAGCCACTTGTTCACTTCGGTGAGAGCGGCACTGTACATACCTCCCTCCTTCCACGTGCGCTCCACCAGCTTGCCGTTCTCCTTGACCAGCTTGCTATTGAGACCGAAGCTGAGCGGCATGGAATCGATGGGCTGCTTCATGGCTCCGTAGAAGGATTCCACCTCTTTTTCCGTCACATCGTCGCCATAGAAGTTCACCGCGCTAGCGAGTTGCAGATCTTTGGTCGCGTCGAGACTCACTTTTTTTGCGTCGATCGCCGGGTTGAACATGGCTTCAAGCACTTCAGGGGCCAACGAGCTGTTCGCTCCTTTCAATTCCCCTTCGAACCATTCGCGGGAAAATGCCGGGGTGAACTTGTCCATTCCGTAGTGGTGGTGGATCCCATTGCTGAAGAACACTTCCTTGGAATACTCCATGAACTTCTTCCAATCATCAGCGTTCTTATCACCCTTATAACCTGCGATGACCTTTTCCAAAGCGCGACGAATACGCAAATTGTACTTGTAGTTCTGATCCCACATGATATCGCGCCCAGCCAAGCCCGCCATTGTCAGGTAGTAGGCCAATTTCTTCTCCTGCACCGCTAGTTGTTCCCATCCTGGTATTTGATAGCGAAGGATCCGTGCGTCGGCGAATTGCTCGGTTTGCCAGATGAAGCTGTCCGGGACAACAGTTGCCATATCCTTATTAACCGAAGTCTTGGCATCGCTCTGGTTTGAGCTGCAACCTGCCAAGAACGGCAAGGCCAACGTGGCCATGATCAGTAATTTCATAGGGTGTTGTTGATGAGGCAACGAAGATAGACGGGCGATCCGAAGGACAAAAGGAGGGGGAGGACCCGTCGGTATTACAACCTCTATCGCCTTACCAATTCGATCCGCACGTCCAGTGCGGTAGGATCCAAGGTGATCACAGACCAATCAGTATTCAGCTTGACGGCTTTCGTACCGATCGACTCTTTCACTACACCCTCAGCGACTTCTGTATTCACGATATCTCCAGCGAATTTGAAACTGTATTTGTAATGCATGCTTTGCAGCATCATCGACATGTCGGTTGTATCACCCGAACCACCACCCATGCTCCCACCCAACTCGGTGGCGTGGCGGTTATTGCTGCGAACCAAGGTGTTTCCCTCCCATCGGAAGAATTCCTCTTGTTTTCCAGAGCTATCCGGCATCAGTGTGTTCAACGCCCCATTCAACGCCTTCAGATCCTCGAAGCGAAAGCTCAACCGTTGCACGAACCCGTCTTTTTCCTTCTTGAGCTTGGCTTTCCCAATGCCCGGTAATGCCTCAAGCTTGGCGATGTTGTCCTTCATATCCATCTGTTGCAGACCATCATCCTGGCTTTCACCTCCAGGAAGGCCTTTCATCAGTGCTCCCATCTCGCTCAGATCAACCACGTACTCCATGGTACCCGATCCATCCTTCTTGAACGTGTAGTTCTCTTCAATGGTCAAACAACCTGAGAACATCAACACGCAGGTAGCAGCTACCAATTCAGGGCATCGCTGAAACCGGAGGATGGAACGTGGAATGGTAATCATGTGTGCAAAGTAACCGATGCGGAAGTGACGGACCACCTGGCCAAAAAAGCGAAAACCCTCTCCAGGAGGGCTTTCGCTCAAAGATCAATTGAAGTTCAGCGAACAAGCGGCAGTTTGAACGTGCGTTCAATACTGCCAGCCCTCAAACGAACATAGTATACGCCAGCAGGAAGCTCTTGGGCTGTGATCGATACACGCCCCATCGCACCCTTTGCACTGCGCTGAACCACAGTGCGACCGGTCGCATCGATCAATTCAGCACGAATGCTCTTGGCCCCTTCCACCTGCCACTGTACGATGAACTGTGAGCCTTCGGTCCATGCGTTCATTCCGATCAGCTCGTTCGCAGAGATACCCGTTGATCCGTTCACCAGAATATCATGGCTAACGATATCGGAGCACTCACCGTTCGTGGTGGTAAGTGTGACCGTGTAAACACCTGCTGCAGCATACTGATGAACTGGTTCGGTCTCGGCGGTTATTGTGCCATCCCCAAGATCCCATGTGTAGCTCAAGCCATAGGTGCCCGTGTTGAAGAAGAACACATCCGTATCAACATCCACTTCGTTGGTGGAAGATTCGAAGGCGGCCACTGGGCCACTATCAGCACCAATGTTAACGTTGGCTACTTCAGCTTCGCATCCGTTCACATCGGTGACAATGACCGAATAATTACCGGACGACACGTTCGAGAGATCTTCTGAGGTCGATCCATCGCTCCATGCAAAACCGTAGGGTGCCACACCGCCCATTACCATCAGATCGGCAGAACCATCGGCAGCGAACGCGCATGCAGCATTGTGTGTTGTTGCTTCACCAGCAAGCAAACCGGGGGCTTCGATCCTGATGTCCTGCGCAAGCGCGCCACAACCCGTATTGCCCTCCACATATAGCTGGTAATCGCCTGCAGCCAAATTGTTGAACGTTTGCGCACCGATCACCTCCGTTTCAGAAATGACATCTCCGCTTGGCAGAACGATCATGTAGTTCAGCGGCCCTGCATTCGGGCCGGTCACTACCAGTGTTCCATTGTTGGAGTCCGCACACGTAGCGTTGGTGATAGTCGTAACCACAGGTTGGCCAACGTGCAATACGAAGCGTGCTGGTTCTACAGGCGCAGTCGCATCAATACTGAAATTCAGCATTGCACCTTCAGTGACCTCGGTTGATGCGCCGGTGAGAAGATCTTCCAAGGTCATGCAGGCGCGGCCAATTGCTGGTCCAACATCTTCAAGAGCAATGCTGTAATCGCCACTTGTAGGCACTTGCACCTTGATTGCAATATCCAATGCGCTGACCAACTCACCATAGGCGTTGATCATCAGGTCCTCGCCACTGGTTGCTTTGGTCGTGATCCGCATAGCGTTATCATTAGCGAAGCTCAACTTCACCATGTCCGGAGCACCATAGTCCGGGCTGCCAGCGATGAAGTGCACCAATGCTTCGTCGGTGTACGCATTGCCATTCCCGCTCAGGCGCAACCGCACCATCGGACGATTTTCTTCTTGATCACTGAACACACCGCCGTTGATGGGCTCCAGCACTTTGGCGCTTTCGGTCACAGTAACCGTGTTCGCGGCACCTGTGCAATGCAACCAGAAACCTTGGCTGCTCTGGATGTTCCCATTGCAGCCTCCGGTGCCGGTCGAAGTCGTCTCATCCCAACCTACGTTCAACCCACTGCCTGGATCGTAGATGTAGTAGTTATTGTCCACATCGGCACCGAGGCTGAGGGAGCCGAAGTCGATCGGTGATGGCAACGGGTTGCCAACCAGATTGAGGCCGTCCACAGCTGCAGTGGCAGGTGTATTCGTATAGCTCATCGGAATAGTGAACGGTGAACTGGCTATGGTGGGTAAACCGCGCACATCCACATTGAAAGCCGTGGTCGTATTCAAAGTCGTACCGCTCCACGCAGCAAATCCTTTGCCCACTGTGAGTGGCTCCGAGACACTGGAAACACCGATCAATCCATCCAGATCCAGCAGGCCTGCATTGGTCTCATCGTACTTGCGAACGCTCGGCCAAAAAATGAGGCTGTTGGGAGGGCTGTAGAAATTGGGATAGGCCGAACCCGGGAAGCCTGCAGTGAAGAAATCATCCGTCCAATCAGTCACCACATCACCCGCCATCGGCGAGCACAACAAACGCCAATCCGTAGCCCCGGCAGGGATAAACCGTTCGATGCGCAATCTGCTACTGAAACTGGCCGTCGGAGCCACAGGTCCCAATCGTGCAGTGCCTGTAACGGTACTGATCAGTTGTACTTCCTTGAGATTCGCATCAAAATTGCCATTGTCCAATTGCAGTGTGCCACGGATCTTCAGTGTGTTCACCGTAACCTGCGCACCGAAGCCGTCCAACGTCATGTTGTTCACGTCGATCGTTCCTGCACTACCTGAGATGGTGGTCAGTTCATCGCTGAAGAGATCAATGTCATCGTCCGCTGCTGTGAAAGTGCCGTCAATATCGAAGGTCGGTCCATTGATCTCGATCGTGCTAACACCGGTAAGCCCCAGCGTTCCGCCGGTTTCAACATTCAAATTGCGCAGTGCGATGCTGGCATTGTTCGTGGTGGCAACGTTGTGCGTGTTCTGCACCACCATCGTCGCGTTCTTGTTGAACGTTACCACGCCTGCAGCTGGCAAGCCTGTGCGGGCAGTAGACCAAGTACCGGTCACTTCGCTACCGTTCGCACGGCTGTAATAAACTGGTGAACAAAGTGTACCGCTCATGCTCACATTGTCGATGTTCCATACTTCGTCAACACTATTGTTCTTACTGATCACACGGAGAGCAACCGTGCTGGTCCCATTCGGTATCGTGATCTGTACAGTTGAGTAATCAATACCGTTACCCAAGAAATTGCAGACGTAATTCACCGGAGTCCCAGCTGTGGTGGTCGCTACTCCAGCAGCACCGTAACCAAAGCGCCTGTTACTGTTTCCAGCAATACTGATATCCGCGTCAACTGGGAAACCTGCACCGTCGATGTCCACAAAAAAGGCAACAGAGTCAGCACCATCCGCGCCATTCCCTCCAGTGGTCGAAGTGCTCGAAAGACGAGCGTTCAACGTTATACCTGTCCAATCCACCGTGCTTACCGTACCGAGGTCAAGCGTTACAGTACCATTGTTCACCTGCCAAGATTGAGTGGTTGACAGAACTCGTTCGTTCGCGGGGGTGTCGCCGGCACCTGTTGCACTGCTTTGGTTTCCGGCACCAGCGGTTATCGCCCATGTGTCGCCAAC
Source organism: Flavobacteriales bacterium (assembly GCA_016717225.1). Taxonomy (GTDB): domain Bacteria; phylum Bacteroidota; class Bacteroidia; order Flavobacteriales_F; family PHOS-HE28; genus PHOS-HE28. The sequence continues at coordinate 65,414 of JADKGB010000019.1, forward strand.
ACCACCGTCGAAGGCCTGCCCGAAGGTGACTGCTGCGGTCTCATCGTCGTCGATAGTGAGCGTGTGCGTGCTGGGGATCCCAATGCTTGGTGTGATACCCCCCGTTACATTCTGAAGGGTGAACACTTCGATCTCGTTACCATCGCATGCGCCATTGTCCGTTACCGTGATAGTTGTGGATTGGTTGGCTAGGCTTCCACCGGGAAAGGTGAGCGTTTGCGTTGTGTAGCCATTGATGCGAGCTGCACTTCCACTTGTAAGCGCTACATCCACCGTTGTCGCGTTCGTTGGGTGCGGATTTACGATGGAGGCCGTGATAGTGGTTGTTCCAACACTCTCGTTAACCGATGCTGTTGAGGCTGTATAACGCACAAGTGTGTACGCGCGACCCGTCACACTGATGTTGTCCAAAGCAAACTCATCGCGCGAACCTGAACCGCTCACGTCATCACCTCTCCAACGCACATAGAAGTACTGACCGTTCGGAACATTTACCCCACTCACCGTGGTTGCGCGCGCATTGGCCACCCAGGCTGCACCAGCGGCGGCGGCGGGCGAAACCACATCTTGCGATGGCACATAGGTGTAGGTAGTATTGTCGTCGGAAAAGTAGAGATTGAAATTGTTCGAGAACCCTTGGTCGTTCCGGTAGTACACATCGTAGGCAAGGTCGAAAGCCGTAAGCGTGCTACCCGTGTTGTTCTGCACACGCAGGGTGAACGTTCCTGGTGTGAAGTCCGCAGCACCTGGTTGAACACCCAAAGCCCGACCTACGATAGGTGCACCACCGAACGAATAGATACCACCTGCTGCAACCGCACCATTGCCGGGGGCTGTAGTTCCTCGGCGGAAATCGGTAGCTGTGGTTATCTGCGTGCCCCCAAAGGCCAACGAACCATCACTGAAGCCCGTGATCGCCCATGCATCGCTATCCAACCGACCATTGATGGGAACAGGCTGAAAACCACCGCCTGCCCACACACCACTTTCAACACCACCAACGGTGCCATCAAAGTTGATGATGTAAGCTGTGTTCACCGCAGCCACGTTGAGCTGAGCGTTCACGCTGGTGTTCAGCAAAACACCAACTGTGGCCAAAGTCAGCCAAGCGCCCTTCTTAACGCTTCGGATATTCGTGTAGAGGTATTTCATCTGGTCAATTTTTCGCAGCAGCGAATCGCCGCAGTACAAAGGGTTCAATAGGGGCCTCAAACATAACCCACCCAACCCTAACTATCGCGGGCTGTTGAGTAGATGTTTTCCACAAGGAAAGGCCTGAAATTCAAGCCTCTTGAAGCATCAGAGCGCTAAGCGCCCTTGCTGCTCCATACTCATGCGCAACTGCCCTACTTCCTTGCGCAGATCGATCACGCTACGGGCTAGCTCGTCGCGACTCAGGTTCGGCTCTGGAAGCTCGCTGCTGATAAAGTGTACGAACTTCCAGATCTCCAGCACGTTACCTATCGCCGCTTCGTAGGGCGAATAGATCGGATTGGTGCTGCACAGCAACAGCGTGCCATTCTCTTTCAATTTGTTGTACACCACCTTGAACACGATACCGTCCTCCTTGGTAACCACGATATAAGGCTGTCCGTCCCGGATCATTTGCCAGTTCTGAACGTACTCGCCGGTGACCCATGAGCCGTCGCTAACGGGAGGCATGCTGTCGCCACTGATCTGGAAGGTGCGATACTTGCGATCACGCGCCAAGAAGGGCATTTGGAAGGTGGGCAGAATACTGATGTACTCCGGATCGGCATAGCCCATGGCGTAACCGGCCCGTGCTTTTTCGGGCACCAGTTCCACGTTCTCCCGGTTACCACTATCCACAGTGGTAGCCAGCACACGCAAGCGCTTGCCCGTCATGTCCACATCCCCGCCCCTTTCCAGAATGCCAAGCTGGCTTTCGCTCAATTCCGTGAGGTCGTGCTTCAGCAGCTTGTCAGTGCTGAGCTTGAAGTAGTCGCTGATGCGGATCAGCAGGTCCAAATTGGGTTCGGCACTACCGTTCTCGTAGCCGCTCCAACTGGATCGTTTCACATCGAGTGCAATAGCGGTTTCTTCCTGGCTTCGGCCTCGGCGGGCTCTTAGCAGCTTGATGTTCGCTCCGAAAGTGGTGTTGCCTGCCATGATCTCTTGGTATTAGCGTTTGTCTTGCTTGTATCCGATCCGCTGCCGGGGCTGTTCCGGCGCGGGTGTCAGCATTTCGCGGATGTGATCGAAGAGAGTGCCGATGTCCTCATCATGCGCGGCCACTTTCGCCTCGATGCGTTCAAGTTTGTGGAGGATGTCCTGGTGGGTGAAGACCATCTCCCGCATGCGCACGAACAACTCGATGATCCGGATGCTCATCTGGATGGCCCGCTCGCTGCGGAGCACGTTGGCTAACATGAGCACACCATGCTCTGTGAACGCGTAAGGCAGTGATCCGCCAGCGTGCCGCCTTGATGGTATCGCAAATTGCGATACCACATCACGAAACTCCTTGGCCGTCAGTTGGAACATGAAACTCTTGGGGAAGCGTTCCAAATTCCTCTTCACCTGTTCGCGCAGTCGGAACGGCAACATTCCATAGAGTTCAGCCAAGTCCCGGTCCAGCATCACCCGTTGACCACGGATGAACAGGATTCGCCCAGTGATCTCCGGATCGGCGAGCACAGCCTCCTCCCTATTTCCATCGCTGGTGCTCATTGGGATCGTCTATTGACTATTTTACCGACATCAATATGACGGTTTCCGCGTCAAATGTAGTTCCGACTTTGAACTTTCCAAATCCGGAGGTCCGTGTACATCAACTGCCACAGCTGGTTCAGCTTCAAGTATGGGGTTATGAAGCCCGAAACGCTTTTGGAAGAAGCGCAGAAGGCTGGCGTTCGCGCGCTCGCACTCACCGATATCCATTGTACTGCCGGCATCCCCGATCTCGTACGGTTAGCGGAGAAGGACTACGGCATAAAGCCCATCGCTGGCATCGAGTTCCGCCAAGGTCATCGCTTGCTCTACATCGGCTTGGCGAAGGACAACAATGGCTTCCAGCAGCTGTGCGAGTTGCTCAGCCCGCACCTGTTGGATGGGGAGACCTTGCCCGAACGCGCCCCGGAACTGTCAGGAGCCTTCTTCATCTATCCCTTCAGCGCCGCGCCCGCGCAGCTCCGACCCAACGAACGCATCGGCATCAAGCCCTCCGATCTCACTCGGTTGCCTTTCAGCCCGTGGGCGAAGCGAACACACGAGCTTGTCACACTATTGCCCGTCACCTTCCGCAGCAACCCCGGGTCGAGCCCGGGGGACTTCAACACGCACCGGTTACTGCGCACCGTGGCGAAGAACACCGTGGTGAGCATGTTGCCATCGGAGGAATTGGCGGCACCTGACGAGAGCTTCCGCACAGAGGAGGAAGTACGGCGCATCTACCGCGACTTCCCACAGCTGTTGGACAACACGCAGCGATTGCTGGAGGCGTGCAGCATCGCCTTCGATGGGAAGGACAAGACCCAGGAGGTGGTGGGCGCAAGCCGCGCGCACGATCGCGAGAAGCTTCACCGCGATACCCGCGAAGGCCTGCTCTACCGCTACCCGAACGCAACACCCAAGGTGCTCACACGCATGGAGCATGAGCTCGACGTGATCGAGCGCATGGGCTTCATCAGCTACTTCCTCATCAACCAGGACATCGTGCGGTTCGCGCGCAGCAAGGGCTTCTTCCATGTGGGGCGAGGAAGCGGCGCCAACAGCTTGGTGGCCTATTGCCTGGGCATCACCGATGTGGACCCCATCGAGCTGGACCTCTACTTCGAGCGCTTCATCAATCCCGCGCGCCGCAAGCCGCCCGACTTCGATATCGACTTCAGTTGGAAGGACCGCGACGAAGTGTACCGTTATGTCTTCGCGAAGTACAACGAAGGCAAAGGCGGTTACCACCACGTGGCGCAGATCGCCACCTACACCACCTTCCAGTGGCGCGGGGCCATTCGCGAATTGGGCAAGGCGGTGGGACTTCCTCCGGAAGAGATCGATGCGCTGAGCGAAGGCGAGCGCGGCTACTACGCGCGCGGCCGTCCCAGTGCGCGCGCCAACAGCAACGACCTCGACAAGGTGGCGCAGGCGGTGATCCGGTACGGCAAGCACCTGCTGGGCATGCCGCACCACCTGGGCATTCATGCGGCGGGCCTACTCGTGAGCGAACGACCGATCACGTGCTACACCGCATTGCACCGACCGCCGAAGGGATTCCCTGTTACGCAGTTCAGCATGCTCGAAGCAGAGGACCTCGGCCTGCACAAGTTCGACCTGCTCAGCCAACGTGGACTTGGCCACATCCGCGATGCGGTGGAGTTGGTGGAACGCAATGGCGAGCACATCGACATCCACGACATACCGGGCTTCAAACAGGATCCGGCGATCAAGGAACTCATCAAGGTCGGCAACACCATCGGCTGCTTCTATGTGGAAAGCCCGGCCATGCGCATGCTGCTGAAGAAGCTGAAGGTGGACGACTACCTCGGCCTTGTTGCCGCGAGCAGCATCATTCGTCCGGGCGTGGCGGAAAGCGGCATGATGCGCGAGTATCTGCTCCGGCACAACGATCCGGAGCGCATCAAACTGGCACCACCCGAACTCTTGCGCATCATGCCCGAGACCTACGGCGTGATGGTCTACCAGGAGGACGTGCTGAAGGTGGCGCACTACTATGCGGGCCTCGACCTGGAAGAGGCGGACACGCTGCGCCGCGGCATGACGGCGCGCTTCCGCGAACGGCCGGAGTTCAAAGTGGTGCAGGAGAAGTACTTCGCCAACTGCAAGGCGAAAGGCCACCCCGATGCCGAAGCAGCCGAGATCTGGCGCCAGATCGAAAGCTTCGCCAGCTTCAGTTTCGCGAAAGGGCACAGCGCCAGCTACGCCGTGGAGAGCTACCAGAGCCTCTACTTGAAAGCGCATCATCCGCTGGAATTCCTCGTGGGCGTGGCGAACAACTTCGGTGGCTTCTACCACACGGAGTTCTACCTCCACGAAGCGAAACGCAGCGGTGCGACGATCGAAGCACCGTGCATCAACACCAGCGAGCAGCTCTGCTCCTTGCAAGGCAAGCGCATCGTCCTCGGACTGGGGAACGTGAAGAGCCTCGAAACAGAAACGATCCAGCTCATTCTGCATGAGCGCGAACAACGGGGACCCTTCACCGATCTGCAGGACCTGCTGAAGCGTGTGCCACTGCATGTGGAGCAAGCACGCATCCTTATCCGCGTGGGCGCTTTGCGCTTCACCGGAAAGAGCAAGCCTTCCCTGTTGTGGGACCTTACGCTGTTACACCGCCCAGCGCGCGTGAACACCGATGGCGACCTCTTCATCACCAAAGTGGAAGAACCCAAACTGCCCGACCTGCAGCACTATCCGCTGGCCGATGCTTACGACGAACTGGACCTGCTGGGCTTTCCATTGTGCGATCCGTTCTCGCTGGCGAATACTGCTCCGGGCCTTGAGCCACGAGCCGCGCTTTGTCACAGCCAGTTCGTGGCTCAAACTCCGCACACCATCCTGCGCGGGACATGCATGCGCACGTGGGCCAGCGGGTGGAGATGCTCGGCTACATGATCCACGTGAAGACCACCACCACGAACAGCGGATCATACATGAGCTTCGGCTCCTTCATCGATACCGCCGGTGATTTCTGGGACAGCACGCAGTTCCCTTCCGTGGCTGAGCGCTTCCCCTTCCGTGGGCGGGGTGTGTATCGCCTTAGTGGCTATGTGGAAGAGGAATTCGGGCATGTGAGTTTGCGCACGCAGTTCGTGGAGAAGCTGCCGTGGAAGCCGGATCCGAGGTATGGGGAGAAGTATCATACTTTTCCAAGGTGCTGTCGACCGCTGAACGGCAAAGCGCGGGGTCACCGGGTCGCGCGCGTGAAGCGGTCCTCACCGCAAGGAGGCGATCCTCCTCCGTGGGCACGTACTCGACCCTGCTAAAGAGAAGCAGGATGAAGACCCTTCTGGACGACCGAGCCCTACAAGACGACCGCCGCCGAGAGACGTTCCTGTCTGCCACTTCTGGCTGGGTAAATGCGTCATCCGAGATGGCCGCGTCGTTCCAGCCTCCCTTCGCTCGCCGAGCGACCAAGCCCGACAAGGCCATTGACAAATGGCTCGCGAAGATAGTGGACAGAACCTGGCGGCTGAGCGCCGCTCGGAAAGCCATCTTTTACTACTGGTCGAAGCTCACCAGGTCCAAAACATACAGCCTTGGAAACGGTGAATTCTGAAAATCGCTTCAGGGAGGCGATGGTCGGTCTTGCTCCAGAAATCCCCGGAACATCGGCCGACCCCTCTGGAGCGACATCAACCGCGTCTCAAGGTGAAGTTGCCCGTCGGAGCCTGTCACAAGCATCTCTATCCCCTGTCGCCGAACAGCGAGGGCTTCATCGATTGGCTTAGTCCGACGGCTCAGAAGCGGAAACAGGCAGATGGAAATCGGGACCAGCGATAACAGGATGTGTTCAACGAGACGCGAACCACCTTACTCCACTTCTCTCCTATCGTCCTCCCCTTCCCGATCGAAGAACAAGTGATCGGGATCCACCACCACGGCCTTCGGCTTGCGCGATACGACCAGTCGGATGGCGTTCGGCCCGGAACGCAGGCGAACGCGTTGCTTCATTTCGCCACCGCCCTCCAACTCCACCGCAACATCGAGCCAGTCGTTCATCGGCACTTCCGTTTCCTTGCCCAAAGAGTCGGTGTACAGCTTGGCGCAGTTGATCCCGACATCAACGGTCCACGTTCCGTCAGCGTTGGTCTTCGCATTGGCGCTTGTAACGGCGTTGCGGTAGAAGGTGATGTGTTTGAGGCCATCCTCTACCAGGTAACGCAGGCTATCGGGTGTGACCGCTTCCAGTGAACGGTACAGATCGAGCGTGGTGGGATAGGGTGCCCCCTTGAAGGCGAACGAATCAACGAAAGCCCGGTACGCCGCATTCACGCGCGCTTCGCCGATGAAGTCGCGCAAACCGTACATCACCACACTGCCTTTGTTGTAGTGTATGTACTGCTGGTTCTCCACCTTCATCAGTGGCATTTCGCCGGTGCCTTCCTGTCCTCGCCCACGCAAGTAGTTGTCGCGCTCGTACTTCAGGAACTTGCGCATGGCCCCTCGGCCATACTCCTTCTCCAGCACCATGAGCGCGGTGTACTGTGCCATGCTCTCCACCATCATGGTGGACCCTTGCATGCGCGGGCCAAGCACCTGATGGCCCCACCACTGGTGCGCCACCTCATGCGCCACCACGTAGTACACCATGTCGATCCGCGACGTGTCGCGCAGGTCAGTGATGAAGCCGATGGCCTCGCTGTAGGGCATGGTGGCCGGGAAGGACTGTGCGAACCGACGATAGCGCGGGAACTCGATGATGCGCGCCACCTTGTGCTGATATGGACCGAAGTTCTCCGATGCGTAGGCGATGGCGTCGCGCATGCTCTTCAACATCCGAGGGACGTTCGTGCCGTGTTCGGGATGGTGGTACACCTCAAGTGTTACGTCACCAGCCTGCTCGCGTGACACCGCATACCGTGCACTAAGCACCGACCAGAAATTGAAGATAGGCGTCTCGCCCTCGTAGCGAAACCAGCGCTTCCCGTTCGCCTCCCATTCCTTCTTCAAGGTACCCGGCGCGATGCCGATCTGATCCGAAGTGGTACCGATGGTACAGGCGAATCGGATGTGATCCGGCATGTTCCATCGTTTCGTTCGTGCCGCGATCGCGGGGATCATCGCTCAGCAACGCCATCCGCCGCTTCACGGGTAGCCCGAGCTTACGGCGCGTTCCAGGATCTTCCAGCTCCACTTCGGGCTGGTAGCCGATCATGGGCAACAGGTCCAGCGTGTTCAGGAAAGTACCGTTCTCCACCAGCGAAAGGAATTCGACGTCGTTGGCGAAGCCCTTCGGTGCCCATTCGCCGTTGAATACCATTTGAACGGAGTCGCCCGGAAGCATCGCCGTGTTCAAGCGGAACATCCGTTGGAAGCGGGCACTGTCGTTGAGCACCTCCATAGCGCTCGGCACGCTGAAGGTCATCCGCATATGGTCCGGCAGGCTGAACCAGAGCGTATCCACTGGAACGCTGCATTTGTTGGTCAATGTGAGGTTCGCCTTGTAGCGGATGGCGCGGTCCTCAGGATCGAGTTCCACGGTGATATCCACCGCGGTGAAGTGCGGCAGCGGTGTGCTCCTGTAACGCTTGTACGTCTGCTCGTAGGCGACTTGCAAGGCTTCGGAGTCCTGTTCGGTGACCGGTTCGTTCAAGACGCGGGTGTTGTAGAAACCGAAGGCCAGCGATACACACCAAGCACCGAACGCGAGTGCACCGATCCGCCAAGCACGCCGCCAGCGCACACCTGCGATGCGCATGCGCCACTTCCACTTATCCTCTCCACCGCGCACGGCCGACAGCGCCGCGATGAACAGCAAGCACGCCGCGAACGCCAGCCAGTAGGTTCGGAAGAAGAGCCACGGCACCAGGAACGGCCCGAACCCGTTGAGGTCGCTGTACATCATGCGCGGGGCGCCGAAGAGGACAACGAGGTTGGAGCTGATCTTCAAGAAACCCCAGACCATGGAATTTGTGGCGAAGAGCACGATGAAGAGGCCGAAGCCCATGTACTTGTTGTTCACTAACAGTTGTATGGCAAGCGCCAGGGCCGACCAGAACGCGAAGGCGAACATCCCAGGCACCAGCAAGTACGTGACGTAAAGGCCGGGTCGAACATGGGTGTAGCCGCTGATCAACTGCCGCCCCATGCCCGCCAGGCCCATCAGAACCAAGAGACCAAGACCAATGAGCAGGAGCACTGTGTACTTCGCCAGAACAAGTGTGCGCAAATGAACTGGTAACCCGCTGGTGATACCGTCCACGTTCGTCTCACGATCCCGCCACACCAACTCGCCACTGTAGAAGGTGATGATCACCACCATGATCACCAGCGACACACTGCGTATGAGGTCGATGACATTATAGGTCACCGGCCAGGAATGGTTGCCGGACATGTATGTTACCTCCGATAGCGCGAAGACCACCATGGTCATGCACAGACCGATGATGATCCACGAGATCGGCGTACGAAGGAGGCCAACGAGGTCCGATCGCACAAGCCCAACGAATTGGTGCAGGTGCGTTGACCAACCTCTTCTTGGCCGGCTCGTAGGAACGGTGGTGAGGCCCGCCAAGGCGAACGGTTGCACATCTGGTAGAGCAGGAGCGGTACTTCTGCGTTCCGTGAAGGAGAAGCGCATGTAGCCGATCGCGAAGACGGCAGCGCCGATGGCGAGCCACAACAAACGATTCCATGTCAACGGGCCGATCACAGGAAGCAGGCGCGTGTTCTGATCGAGCACGCTCCAGTACCGCGTCACCTGGTCCAAGGCGCGGTTGCCGAACGGATCGAGCAGCGAGGAGAGCAAGGCATTGTCCACCTCCGTGGAATAGGCGGAGGCGATACCGCTGAGCACGATGAGCGCGACCGAGGTGACGAAGGCCGCCGCCGTGGACCGTACATGCGAGGCGATGGCGAACATCATTGCACTTTGGAACACGATGCTCGTGAGACCGAACCAAAGGATCGCTTGGGCATGTACCGCCCAGCTGTTCGGCCCGAAACGGATGGGGTCTCCATACGGAACCCAGCTCCCAACGACCAGGCCGAGCGAGATCCCTAGCACAGGGATCAGTGCGACAAGCGTGCTACCTACGAAGCGTCCGAGGATGTACTGCCTGCGCGTGACAACCGTACTGAAGATGATATCGGAGGTTCGACAAGCGAAGTCGCGGATGGCTGTCGCATTCACGAAGGCTGTGACCATGGGCAGCCAGAGGAACGCGAGGTTCGCATACAGCTGGTACACATGCAACGGCGAGTTGGCATGTACCATGCCCGGGCTTCCCTCGCCACCACCTTCGAAGACCGCGATCGCGAAACAGAACGCGAAGGACAAGCCCAGGAAGATCCACAGCTGTGGCTGCCGCATCCAGAAACGGAACTCGAAGAGGATGAGGCGGGAGATCATTCAACCACGGATGAACACAACTGTACACTGATCGAATGCGATCACAACGAATTCGTCACATCACCGAACGCGTCTGCCCACTGGGTCGACACCGAAGCAGGTCGTCGCTAGCGGCACTGCATACTCCGACCCTCACTCCACCTGCACCTTCTTCATGTTGTCCTGCATCACCCGGTCGAAGAACAGGTTGTCACGATCGATCACCGCTTGCATGGGCTTGGCTTCCACGATGAAGGTGAACTCGTTCACGCCGGTCTTCAATCGCAAGCGCCGGTGCAGAAGCGGTATGTCGTTCTTCGACTTGTCCGCCTTGCGGCCGAAGGCCGGGTAGCGCAGGATGTCGATGTCCATCCAATCGTTCATCTCCGCCGCGGTCTCACGACCAAGCGTATCGGCGTAGTTCTTCTCGCACACCAGCTTCAGCTTCACCTCATAGGTGCTATCCGGCAGCATGCGCGCCGTGGCCTCCTCTACACGGTTGTTGTACAGCGTTATCCGCTCGAAGCCATCGATCAACAAGTACGCGAGACTATCAGGCACCACCTCCTCCAGTTCGCGGTACATGTCAAGGGCTGTCGGATAGGGCGCATCAGCATAGGCGAACGTATCCACCAATGCCTTGAACGCCTGGTTCAAGCTGTCTTCCCCGACGAAATCGCGCAGGCAGTACAGGATGACACTGGCCTTGTTGTAGTGGATGTAGCCTTGGTTCTCCACTTCGAGCAAGGGGACCTCCTTCAATTCCTCCGTGCCACGTGAACGCTGGTAGCGGTCACTCTCGAGCTTCAGGAATTTCCGCATTTGGTCGCGGCCGTATTCGTCCTCCATGACCATGAGCGCACTGTACTGCGCCATGCTCTCACTGAGCAACGTACCCCCTTGCATATCGGCCCCGATCACCTGGTGCGCCCACCATTGGTGCCCCATCTCGTGCGCCACCACATAGAACACCATGTCGATGTCCGTGGTGTCGCTGAAGTCGGCGATGAAGCCGATGCCCTCGCTGTACGGCATGGTACCGGGGAAGGCCTGCGCGAAGCTTTGGTAGCGGGGGAACTCGATGATGCGTGCCTGCTTATGGCGGTACGGACCGAAGTGGTCATTGTAGTACGCCAGCGACTTCTTGATGCTGTTGGCCATGCGCGGCACGTTCACGGCATGGCTGGGGTGGTAGTACACCTCCACGTCCACATTGCGCCACTTCTCCCGATGCACTTCGTAACGCGCGCTCATGAACGAATAGAAGTTCATGCTCTTGTGATCCACTTCGTAGTGGAAGTAGCGCCTGCCATTGGCGGTCCACTCCTTCATCAACGATCCGGGTGCGATGGCGATCTGGTCGGGCGAGGTGCTGATGGTGGTACGCACGTTCACCCAATCACTGTTCTGCATCAGATAGGTCTGCATGCGCTTGGCGGGATCGGCCGTAAGGCGTTGCATGCGCTCCTTGGGCGGTAGGTCGTGGTCTTTGCGGTCGCTTCGATCCAGCAACTCGCCACCGGCCTCGTAGCCGATGCGCGGCAGCAGGTCCATGTTGTTGAAGAAGGTGCCGTTGTGGTTCAACTGCATCACGCTCACGTCGTTCTCGAAGCCATGCTCTTCGTGCGTTGCGATCACCTTGAAGTGCAGGTCGGCACCCGGTGCAAGAGGAGGGGTCAGGCGATAGATGCGGTAGTTCACACGCTCATCGTCCACAAGTAACTCGGCGCCGGGGATCTCCAGTTCCTGCTCAATGCCTTCGCCGAGGAGCAAATGCAAGGAGTCGATGGGTTCGGCGCCCTTGTTCTGCACGGTTACTTCCGCCACGCTCTTCAAGCTGCGTTCCTCAGGCACCAGGTCGATGGTGAAGGTGATGTCGGTGTAGTGCGGTTGAAGGATGCCGTCGTACTTCTTGTAGGTCTTCTCGTAGTAGGCCTGATCGTCCTCTTGCTCGTCGCTTCCAGTGATCTCGTTCAACACTTTCGTGTTGTAGTAGTTCCAGGCGCCAAGGCAGATCCACGCGGCAACCACGGGAATAGCCAGCCACTTGCTGTCCTTCAACCGGACCTGTGCCAACCGGCCGCGCATCTTGATGCTCGTTTCCTTGCCGCGTACCCAGAAGAGCAGTGTGAGTACGAGCAGGATCGCAGCGAAAGCCCACCAGTAGGCCTTGAACCAGAGCCAAGCCTCCAGCGCGGTGCCGTAGGCGTTCATATCGGAATAGGTAACGTTCGGCGAAGAATTGAAGCTCACCAGGTTGCTGCTCACGTCGAGCGAGCTCCACAACAATACGTTCACGCCGAGGAAGACGAGAAAGACCGCATAACCCACGTACTTGTTGTTCACCAGCACGTGGATGAGCATGGACAAGGCGGCTACCACGCCGAAGCCGAGAATGCCCGGCAGGATGTAATTGCCCATGTACACGCCTGGCTCCAAATGCGTGTAACCCAGGATCAATTGGAAGATCATGCCGCCAAGGGTGGTGATGAGCAGTACGCACAACAGGAGCATGAGCAGCGCCACGTACTTGCCGATCATGCCCAAGCCCAGCGGGAGCGGTGTAGCGTCGTGGATCTCATCGAGCTTGGGTTCGCGCTCCTTCCACACGAGCAGGCCACTGTAGAAGGTGATCAGGATCATGGTGAACAAGCCGAAGCCACCCTCGATCACCTCGATCACATGATAGGTGACCGGGAAGATGGTGTTCTCATAGAGCGAGGTGGAGAACCCCAGGTTCAAGAACATGTTCAACAGCCCGATGAGGGTGACCAGGATGAAGGCCGTGCCCTTGAACATGCCGGTGAAGTCGTTCCACACAAGGTGACGGAACTGTCGAAGACGCGCTTCCCTGCCATGCGTACGCGTGACTTTCGGCACAGCGATGGTGGATGCCGTGATCGCTTGCGCATCGTTCGTTGGGAGCACTGCCGGGCTCTTTACCGCACGATCGGTGAAACTGAAACGCCAGTAACCGAAGGCGAAGATCCCGGCAGAGATAGCTAGCCACAGCAACCGGTTCCAGAGGAAGACGCCATGCATCGGAAGCAGCAAGGTGTTCTTGTCATCCACCGTCCAATAGCGGGTTACCAAACCGAAGGCCGTGCCACCGAACGGATCGAGCAGCGCACCGAGCGTCTGGTTGTCCATCTCGCTCATAAGGTTGCCAGCAACACCGCTGCCCACCATGATCAGAACGGCCGTGATGAAGGATGCCACCGTACTCCGCGCCAAAACCGCGACAGCGAATATGACCGCCGACGAGAACAGGATGTTGGGTATGGTGAGATAGAGGTAGGCCTGTGCGTGTGCGGCCAACATGGTCGGTCCGAGCTTCTCGGCATCCAGCCACCACATCCAACTGCCAACGATGATACCCAACGAAACACCCAACATGGGGATCGTGGCCACCAACGTGCTGCCGAAGAAGCGGCTGAGGAGGTAATGCTGCTTCTTCAGCGGTGTGCTGAACATGATCTGCGACGTGTTGTACGTGAAGTCGCGGATCGCACTTGCGTTCACGAACGCCGCCACCAACAGCAGCCCGAAGAAGGCCATGGTGGAGTAGTACACGAAGATCTTGTAGGAGGCATTGTACTTCACGTTCGCCAGTTCGGCACCGACCTGCACCTCATCAATGGTGATGGCCAGGAACGAGATGAGCGCGAAGAGGAAGAAGAAGATGTACACCATGGGCTGCCTGAGCCAATGGCGCAATTCGATGAGGAAGAGCCGCCAGGTCATGCCGCCACGGGGTTAAGCACGCCGTTGATGTGGCTGAAGAAGACATCCTCCAACGTGGGCTCGGCAGGGACGAAACCATCGCCGGGCTTCACATCGCTGATCACATGGATCACCGGCCGACCGGCGATCAACTTGTTGCTGATCACGGCGTGCGCGGCGTTATAGTTCTCCAGTTCGCTCTTGGCGATGCTCTTTTCCCAGATCTTGCCCTTCACGGCGTGCAAGGCATCGTTCGGGGCACCAGCGAATAGCAGCTGGCCCTTGTTGATGATGGCCATGTTGCTGCAGAGCTCCTGCACGTCCTGTACGATGTGCGTGCTGAGGATCACCACCACGTTCTCGCCGATCTCCGTAAGCAGGTTGTAAAAGCGGTTGCGCTCACCCGGGTCCAATCCAGCGGTGGGTTCATCGACGATGATGAGCTTGGGCTCGCCAATGAGAGACTGAGCGATGCCGAAGCGCTGCTTCATACCACCACTGAAGCCTGCGAGGCGGCGCTTGCGGTGCTCCCACAGGTTCACCTTTTGTAGCAGGGCTTCCACCACCGCCTTTCGCTCCGCATTGTTGATCACTCCTTTGAGCAGAGCGATGTGGTCCAGCATCTGGTAGGCGCTTACGCGGGGGTACACGCCGAACTCCTGCGGCAGGTAACCCAGCACCTTGCGCACCTCGTCCTTCTGCTTCAGCACATCGATGTCGCCCAACATGGCTGTGCCAGCATCCGCCTCCTGCAAGGTGGCCAGGATCCGCATTAGGGTACTCTTGCCCGCACCGTTCGGCCCGAGCAATCCGAACATGCCGGTGGGGATGGTGAGGCTCACGTTGTCCAGCGCCTTTACGCCGTTGCCATATGTTTTGCTAAGGCCGTTGATGACGAGTTGCATGTGGGGTTCTTTTTGAAGCGGCGGCAAGATGGTTCACAGTCGCCGAAGTGTTGATGCGATCACATGAGCGGGAAAGGATCGGGGTTAGTGGAGACTTACTCACAGGTTCGCTCACCTGATATTTGAGGAATCAGCACTGATGTCACATAAGCCGATCAAGGCTTCCACCGGCCCACATTTCCATGCAGGAGCCAACAAGGCAACCCCCATACGCCTCAGTACGGTCATGGAATTACATTCCCGGTATCATGCGCAACTTCACCATTGCTCTCTCTTCTTTGCTTGTAACGTTCAGTCAAGCCCAGCAAGTGGACTGGCTCACCAGTGCACCCGTGGCCTACGCCAGCAATCCTTCCTTGCCAGACCAGGTGTTGGTTTCCGCTCCAGGATATCTCGTGGGTATGCGTCAAACGACCGGTGTGTTCATCTATGGACAGACCGTTTACGGCGGGGCCGTGCTAGAGCGGATAGACCCAGCCAATGGCGCTCAGCTTTGGTCGTGCTTCCTATCTGATTCCATAAACGTGGGTTCGGCAGCTGTCTCACAGGATGGTATCGCCTATTTCGCCGGGCGTTTCATGGGTATGTTGGGCTTATGCGATGGTTCCATCCTGAGCGCTGTTCCGGGGCAATCGCAATGGAACGAGAATCTGTTCTTGATAGCTGTGGACCTGAACAATGGCTTGTTTTTGTGGTCACGTAACCTCTCGCTCGTTCACGACCAGGCAACATCTGTAGCCTCCATGGCCATCGATCCGCAAGGCCGCTTGTGGTATGGTGTTTCGGAATGGGGTGTTGGCAAAGTCGTGCGCGTTGATGATCAGGGTAACGACGTGGAAACGCGGATCATCGATGGCGTTCGCGTCATGGGTACCATCGACTTCGATCCCTGGGGTGGTCTGTACGTGAGCGGCTCTGCGGACAATAGTGGTTTCGCATTCGGCGGACAAGCCTATCAGAATTACGGTACCACGGGCTACTCCATGTTCGTGCTGCGCTACAAACCCGATGGCACGGCGGGGTTCGCCCAGTTCGCCGATGACATCACCTTCCAGAACCCGACCATCGTTGCGACCACCGATGGCCGCGCCTACCTGGCTGGCGACCTGCTGGACAGCACCAGTTGGGGCGGCATTCATTTCAATGGCCCTGATTGGGTGAGCGCCGTATTCCTCACAGAACTGGATAGTACCGGCCAGTTCCTTTGGGGTGTAGAGAGCGACCCAGCTGGCGGCACGTTGACCGGAGATATTTTTCGCGCCAAGGGACCGTGCATCGACGTGGACGGATCGAACAACGTATACCTGATGGGCACACTGCGCGGCATAATTGATTGGGGCAGTGGCGTTGTGAGCAATGGCCTCACGATCGGTGCACAAACAATGACCATCGTGGCCTTCGCGCAAAGCGGCACCCCGCAATGGGCCGCTACCAGCCAACCCACTGGCTTCTTCAGCGAAGCGCGCACACTCGCCGTTACGGCCGAACCGAACACTGTTCACTTTGCCGGACACCTCAACACCGGCTTTACCTTCCTGCAGCAAAGCACCAATACCGGTGGCGCACAAGCGGCGATGGTGGGGCGGCTCGATGGTCTTTCCACGGGAGTGAAAGATGTGGCAACGGAACAAGGCTTTGCGTTTTGGCCAAGCCCAGCGGCAGATGTGCTGTACGTCGAAGTGGAAGGAACCGAAACGCGGCCTGCCGCTCTGCTGAATAGCGGTGGTCAAGTGGTACGAAGTGTGATGCTTTCCACGGGCCGTAATACACTTGATGTAAGCTCACTCTCCTCGGGCTTGTATTTGATCCGCATGGCGGATGGTCGGTCATTGCGCGTGGTGAAAGAATAGGATCACGTCCGCCTGTTCGCCAGCAACACCGGTGCCTGTCCATCGAACGGGCGTCCTTACGGCCGGCATGCGGCGCATTAGATTCGGTTCCCTATTATTGCGTTACTAACCAGTGCGGAGGTGATGGGCATATGGCCGTAGCCTATGGTGGGTTTCAGAGCGGTTAGGGAAGCTCTTAGTCATGAAGACACTTTGCACACTCTTGGCGACCTCTGTGGTCCTGAGCACGGATCTCGTGGCGCAGACGTTCTCGAACACCACAGCCGCTGCGTGCAACACGTGGGATTCGGGAAATGCCTACACGGGTTTTCAACGGACCATCGCAGTGGCCGCCCTTCCTACGCCGTTGGGCGCTTCGGGAACGGTCTTGCGCCAAGTGAACCTGCAACTGGGCACTGCGGCGTGCAAAGGCAACCTGTCCACCTACTACGCACGCCTCGTATCACCTACGGGTACTGTCATCCAGTTGTTCGGACCGTTCACCACGACGAGCACGAGCCAATGGATGAACATCAAGTTCCGCGATGATATCGCCTTGGAACGTGTTCGCGACTACAGCACGACCACGCAACAGGGCTACCACCCATGGAACGTAGGCTACTACCGCACCGATGCGGTCAATGCTTTGGCCACGGTGAACGGGGAAGACCCGAACGGCAACTGGACCTTCCAATTGGCTGAGAACACGACATCCGAGGTCTCGTTCGAACGTGTTGAACTCGTCTTCGGGCCACCCATCGTCGTGACCGATGTGACCGGTGGATCGGGGAACGACTTCTGCAGCGGGGCCACCTGTATCGATGGATTGTCCGTGATCCGCGGAACGAACCTCGCTTATCCGCCACTGGACCCCTTCTACCCGGGTGATGTGGTGGGCGGCTGTGGTTGGAACGGCGCGAACAACAACAGCGGATGGTACCGCTTCGTCGCATCCGGAACCACCGCGTACGTCACTGTGAGCGGCATGGTGAATACCACCGGTACAGGCACGGCGGACATGCAACTGGTCGTGGTCCAGCAGACCAATCCTATCTGCTCCGGTCCTCCAACCGTAGTGCCGGCAGGAGGTTGTCCGGATCCGCCCGGTGTGAACAATGCATCCTATGCCTCGCCGAACGGTGGTGTTGGAACACTGGCCAATGTTTACCTCAACGGGATCACCGCGAATTCCGAGTTCAACCTCTCGGGGCTTACCCCGTTGACCAGCTATTACCTGATCATCGATGGTAATGGAGGTCTCTCCTCCACCTTCTACATCGAGATGCCGAACGGCGGCACCGACTGCAACATCCTGCTGCCGGTCACGTGGACGGCCTTCAACGTGGAATGCGAGATGGGCAACCGGCGGATCTCCTGGACCGTGGCCACCCAGCAGGACAATGACCATTTCGAAGTGGAGCGCAGCCTCAATGGTTCCATATGGGATGTGTTCGCTTCTGTTCCTGGAGCGGGGAACACGCAAACAGCGATATCCTATGAGGTGACCGACGACAACAGCGACATCCTTTTCGAGCAGCCCTTGATCTATTACCGGGTGAAACAAGTGGACGTGAACGGGAACTTCAGCTTCACGCCGGTCGAGGCGAGCAGTTGTTCCGTGCTGGTGTACCCCAATCCGGCGAGCGATCACATCATTGTGGCAGTTCCCTTCGCCGGTGCGGATGTGCAGCTGGTGGACGCCATCGGGCGGGTGTTGGAAGTGCGCAAAGCACAAGGCACTACCATCCGCATCGACATCGGTGATCTGGCTTCCGGCTATTATGCCGTTCGGCTGCTTTCATCCGGCGAGATGCTGGGGTCGGCAGTGGTGGTCAAGCTCTGAACGGTCGGGCTAGGTCCTCCTGTTCGCCAACAGCACCGGCGCCTGTCCATCGAAGGGATTATCCATTCGTCCGATGCTTTTCGCCTCCATGCCACTGGCGCGCATCACGGTGCGATCGCCGAAACGCTTGCGCACTTTGTCCATGGCTTGGTAAAGGCTCATCGCTTCTTCGGTATCCGTGAACGCGTCCATCTGGTGGCCACCGCCCACGAGGTTGCTGAAGCGCACGCCGATGAGGCGGATCCGTTGCCGGCGATCGTATAGCGCGCGGAACAGATCGTGGATGATCGGCAGGATGATGTGATCGCACGCCGTGTAGCCAATGCGCAGCTGACGAATGTGCGTGTTCATGTCAGCGTAGCGGATCTTCACGGCCACACAGCTCGTGAGCTTCTCGCCTTTGCGCAATTGGAAGGCGAGACTTTCCGCCATCGCCGTTAGCAAGCCGCGCAACTTCACCACATCGATGGTGTCGCGCTCGAAGGTGCGTTCGGTGCTGATACTCTTGCGCTCGTGCCACCCGATCACCGGACTGTCGTCGATGCCGTTCGCTTTGCGCCAGAGCACCGGGCCGTGTTCGCCGAGCAGGCGCTGCATCAGATCGATCGGCAGCTCTTGCATGGTTTGGATCTTCATCACGCCCATGCTGCGCAACAAGTGGGCGGTCTTCTCCCCTACTCCGGGAATACGTTCAATGGGCATGGGTGCGAGAAAAGGTTTCTCCGTGCCGCGTGGGACTTCGATCTGGCTTCCGTGCTGCTTGCCTTCGCCCGTGGCCACCTTGCTCACCGTCTTGTTGATGCTGAGCCCGAAGCTGTTCGGCAGGCCGCTCTGCTTGATGATGTGCTGGCGCAATTCAGTAGCGAGCTTCCAACTGCCGAAGAACTTGTCCGTACCCGTGAAGTCCACGTAGAATTCATCCACACTGGTCTTCTCGAAGAGCGGCACTTTCTCGCGGATCATCTCCGTTACCTCGTCGCTCTTCTTCAGGTACTCGCCGCTGTTGCCGCGCAGGATCACCGCTTCGGGGCACAGCTGCTTCGCCATGCGCATGGGCATCGCGCTGCGGATCCCGAATTTCCGCGCTTCATAACTGCAACTGGCCACCACGCCGCGGTCGCTGTCCGCTGCCGATCAGCACCGGCCGCCCGATGAGCTTCGGCTCGTGCAAGCGCTCGCACCGAAACGAAGAAGGTGTCGAGGTCGAGGTGGAGGACGGTGCGTTCCATGGGTGCAATTACAGATCGCTTCGCCCAAATGCGGCTCGCGATGACGGTACGGGATCGACGGATTCCCCGGCGATCCGCCGGGCTATAAGCTAAGTGAGGAATCCACGTCCCCATGCGTTAATGATCAACACTGATCATCTCCGCCGACCGGAGAGTGCGATCTTCGTATTCATGAGATCGCACACGTGGATGGTAGGTGCAGGCCTTTTCGCCTTGTTCGCCGTGATGTCATCTAACGCCTGCAAGCATGGCCAATGCGACGTAGGTCCGGACAGTAAACACGGTGGATCACGCAGCCACAATGCAGGAAAGAACTGCCAAAGCTGTCATCTTGCTGACGGCCCGGGTGAAGGATGCTGGGAGGTAGCAGGTACAGCTTATGACAGTCTTAGCGGCGGTATTTCGCCCGATGTGGTATTGCGCCTCTACACCCAACCCAATGATAGTGGCGAACTGAAACTCACCTTGGAAGGTGATGCGCTGGGGAACTTCTACACCTCAAAGGACCCAGGGCTCGGCGCGGGGCTATACCCTTCCGTTACGTCAGCGAACGGCCACACCAGCCGTATGCAAGGGCGCATCACTTCCGGTGAGTGCAACAGTTGCCACGGTGTATCCACCGAAAAGATCAGGGTACCCCGCTCGATTGATTCCTTCCATGGGTGAAGCCCTAAGGCGAATTTTCCCCAGTGGATTGGCATGAGCACGGTGGCTCGAACATCCAACGCGGCTTGCGCGGTCTCCTCAGGGAACATGTGGATCTCCGGCCAGTACTCGCTGTACGCCCCGCATTCCAATAAGGCCAGATCGAACGGACCGAAGCGCTCACCGATCTCCTTGAACGTAGGCGAGTACCCGCTGTCCGCACCGAAATAGATGCGCTTGTTCCTCCCCTGAAGAACGAACGAGCCCCACAATGTGCTGAAGCGGTTCGTCATGCTGCGGCCGGTGAAATGGCGTGCCGGTGTGAAGGTGAGCTTCACCCCGGCTCCTTGGCCGGGGCTGGCTCCGACATCGACTTGCTGCCACCATTCCAGTTCGGTGATCGAGAATGAAGGCACGCCCCACTTCTCCAAATGTGCACCGACACCGAGGGCAGTGATGAAGCGCAGACCCTATTCGGTGCACGTTGGATCACGAGCTCCTTCATTGTCTCGTAACACAAGTGATCGTAGTGATCATGTGAAAGCAGGACGATATCCACATGCGGCAATAGCTCCACCCGCATATGCTCGGAGTAGGAGAACCGCTTCGGCCCCGCGAACGTAAATGTGCTCGCTCGCTCGCCGTAAACAGGATCGGTAAGGAAGGTCACACCGTCGAGCTTGATCAGCACGCATGAATGACCGAACCAGCAGATCGCCACTTCGTCATCGGGTATCCGCTCCCATGCGGCCCGATCGAACTGAACAACAGGGATCACCTGCGCCGGCTCACGCCCTTCAGCTCCGCGCAGCATCGTCCACATCACCTTCAGCATGGTGCTCATGGGCATGTTCATGTCCGTAGGCACCAGGTTGTGCAGCTGGTCGTCGTGGTAGTTCCGCAATGCTCGAATGCGCTTCAACCGTTCACCAGCAGGGTTGCCTCCGATGCGAGGCGCGAAACGGAAATACAGCACCATCCAAACCGTTACGGCTATAATGACTGCGAGCAGGACCCAGAGAACGATCAGCATGGAAAGGAATGAGGGCGCAAAGATCAACCGGCTTCCTCTTCACCCGTGTACGTTCATCCGTGCCGCTTACCTTTCATCCATCTGAACAGTTGCACATGGCGATCAAGACCTCCTCCTTCAAGCAACAAGTGACGTTGAACGCGACGCCACAGGCGATCTACGACATCCTGATGGACTCCAAGGCGCACACGAAACTCACCGGCGCGAAGGCGAAGGTCTCTGTGAAAGCCGGTGGCGCTTTCGCTGCGTATGATGGCTATGCCTTCGGGAAGAACATCGATCAGTTGCCGGGCAAGCTCATCGTGCAAACATGGCGTGCGAAAGAAGATCGATGGCCGGTGGATCATGACTCCATCATCGTCTTCCATCTGAACGCTTTGGGCAAGAGCCGGACGAAACTCGTGTTCGAACACCGTGAGGTTCCCGCAGATCTGGCGGGCAATTTCAAACAAGGTTGGATAGACTTTTACTGGATGCCGCTGAGGGCGATGTTCGCTCGCTGATGATAGTCAGGAAATCACATGCTGATACCGCCTATTTTGCTTGGCGTGCTTGGCGACCAACGAAGTATGGGACAGTCAAAAAGCCCGCGTCCGATCTTCGTGTGAGTTCCAATATGGATCCATCGACTTCAATCAACCCTCCCTCCTGCTTCCACTATCGTTTGTCGGATCTGGTTGAAATGATCGGGAAGATCCCTACAACTTGCTGGACATACACTTTGATGCGACCAATCATGCGTTCCACGATACTGCTGACCTCTCTTTTCATCGCGTTGATCGCTACCGCGCAGGACGCAGTGATCGTTCCCTTCAACGCCATTTGGAAATACTTGTGGGCTATGGCGATGGTGATGAGGCCACGGTGGTCAGCTATGGACCCTCTTCCACCTCGAAGTATGTCACCACGTATTTCCGGCACACATTCACCATCGCTGACATCAATGCGTTCAGTGGGTTCCTCCTAAAACTGAAGAAAGATGATGGCGCCGTGGTATACGTGAACGGAACGGAGATCGTGCGTGCGAACATGAGCCAAGGCACGGTTTCGTATACCACTGGCGCATACGCCGCTATCGGTGGAAGTGAGGAGAATTTGCGCTTCGAACAGATCTTCCTGAAGAACACGTTCGTCACCGGCTCGAACACGATAGCTGTCGAAGTACATCAGGATGTGGTTACCAGCAGTGATCTCAGCTTTGAACTCGAACTCACGGGTCTGGATGCAGCCCCGACGATCCACCGTGGACCGTATATCCATATCGTAACGCCCACCAGCGCCGTGATCAAATGGAAAACCGACGTGCCCACGAACTCACGCGTGCGCTATGGGACCATAGCAGGATCGCTCACCCAGAATGCCGATGACGCAACTATGAGCGTAGAACATGAAGTGACCGTGAGCGGACTTGTCGCATCCACCTCTTATTTCTATTCGATCGGCACCACGTCAACAGAACTTGCTGGAAACACACCGAACCACTTCTTCAAAACCCATCCACAACAATCGAGCATGGCTCCTTTCCGCATATGGGCCATTGGCGATGCGGGCACCACTACTGCGGATCAAGTGCGGGTGCGCGATTCATACGCCACCTATACCACCGGCCAGAAGGCCGATATGTGGTTGATGCTCGGCGACAATGCCTATTGGCAAGGTCGGGAAATGGAGTACCAGGAAGGTATTTTCAAGATATACGGCGACCAGCTGAGGAACACGGAACTCTGGCCTGCACCGGGGAATCATGATTACTACAGTGGCGCCAATGCATCCTCCAACAACGGACCATATTTTGATGTCTTCGCATTGCCCAAACTGGCACAGGCCGGTGGTGTTCCTTCGAACACGGAAGCCTACTACTCGTTCGACTATGGCAAGGTGCATTTCATCTGCATCGATAGCGATGGAAGTCCGCGCGCCATCGGTGGTACCATGTACAACTGGCTCGTAAGCGATCTGGCATACGCTCAGGCGAACAGCGAATGGATCATCGCGTATTTCCACCATCCGCCCTATACCAAAGGAACCCATAACTCGGACAGTGACGCGCAATTGACCGAGATGCGCACCAACTTCGTTCCACTGCTGGAACAAAATGGTGTTGACCTTGTGCTGAACGGACATAGCCACGTATACGAGCGCTCGTTCCTCATAGACAACCACATCGGACTTTCCAGCACTTTCAATCCTGTCACGATGAAGTTGGATGGCGGCAATGGTAGCTCCGCGCCCTATGTGAAACCTGGGGATCTGCCCCCGCACATGGGAACCGTTTATACAGTTTGCGGAGTGAGCGGCAAGAAAGGAACCGGCACACTGAACCACCCAGCGATGTTCATGAGCACCGGGGCTTATTGGGGCAGCTTGCTGATCGATATCGACGGACTTACGCTTACCACCAAATTCTTGAACGACGTTGGCGCCGTGATCGATCAGTTCACCATTCAGAAACAGATCGCGGTGAATATCAAGGTGATGCTGGAAGGTGCCTACGATAGCGGTACCGGCCTTATGCGCGATGATCTTCGCGTGGCTGGACTTGTTCCACTAGCTCAACCCTACACCGGCGTTTTTACATTCACCGGTGAAGGTGGTAATGAGATCGTTTCTCCAAGTGTATTGGCCGTTATAGGAAACAACGCAATTGTGGATTGGATCCTGGTCGAACTGAGGGACGCTGTTACCCCAACCACTATTCTTCGTACGCGTGTTGGACTGTTGCAACGCGATGGCGACGTTGTGGATGTGGATGGAATTTCACCGTTACGATTCAAAATGAACCCCGGAAATTTCCGGGTCGCTGTGCGCCATCGCAACCACCTCGGGGCGATGACTTTGGCGCCAGTGACGATCGGAACTACACCCGTTGGCATCGACTTCACATCGATCACAACAACGATGTGGGGCATTGAGGCAACGAAGAACGTAAGTGGTGTTATGGCGCTCTGGAGCGGCGATGTATTGCGCGATGGCGTGGTGCAATACACGGGCCTCAACAACGATCGTGACCCAATTCTTGTGGCTGTTGGCAGTACAAACCCCAATAGCACCATCAACGGTTACTTACCCACGGATGTGAACATGAGCGGCACGGTGCTGTATACTGGCCAAGGCAATGATAGGGATCCCATTTTGGTGAACATTGGAAGCGTGGTGCCCAACAACACGCGAGTGGAACAGTTGCCATAATGAAAGAAGCGGTCTTGCGACCGCTTCTTTCTACCTCCACAAATTGCGAAGCCATCGACAAGGGCCGCGCACGGATCAAGTTCCACCACAGAAATGCCCGCTGGCCCTCATCGACAGCTCGCTCTTGCTGTTACTTCTTCACCGTTGTCCCTTGAGCAACCAATTGCTCGATGTCGTTGTTCACGCTCAGTATGAGTAGTGACGTGGCCGTGCAGAACACGGGGCTTGTGATGCAGTGGTGACCGCTCCAACTACCGTCCTCGTTCTGGATATTGACAAGTCGGGCAGTAGTGCTCTCATACCAGTTCTTCCAGGTGTTGTCCTTGTCTGATGATTAGCGACTCACCCTCTCTGTAAGAAGCTCAGGAATTCCTCCCCACCGTTATTCCCGAACCCGTTCAGCACATCAGCGCTCTGGGCCTGCACTTTCGCCGCGTTGTAAACATTCCACGCCGTGTTCGCCTTCTCCGCTTCGTCGCGGTTCATGCCTGCATCCGTGAGCGACTCGACCGTCACTGGCTGCTCGGCCTTCACTTTGCCTTCCTTTTTTGCTTTGGTCAACACCTCTTCAGCGTTGCGCGCTTCCTTGGCACCTGCTTCGCGTGCTGCCGCCAACTGCGTACAGAGTAACACCAGCGGCAGCGCCTGTAGCAACGGTTCCGGTATTCGCATCGAAATTCCCTTTTTGGAAATCGCGTGCCTGCTCCAGTGCTTTGTCATCCACATCGGCTCCCACATGCTGAGCGCTCTCCAATGCATTGGTCGCGAAGCTCGGTTGAAGCAACACCCGCCCAACCATTTCCTGCAACACTACCGTTCGCTGTTTGCGACTTGGATCTTTGCCGGTGCACTTGTTCAACGCCTGCAGCCAACGATCATGCTTGGCATCGTTGCAAGGCATCCGGCCCATCAGGACGCTCAGGTATTGCGCCGTAAGCGCCACGTCGATGTTCTGACCCAGCTTCACTGGATCTGGGTACCTGTGAGTTCTGTAATGTTGAGCGCATCCTGCGGTGAATTCTCCCACAGCCTTCTAACAAGAATTCTGTTGTACGAGCACATTGGCGAATCGGCCTTCACTCAGTGTACTTCCTGCGCGCAACATGGCCATGCTCACCATGGCGGTGGTGGCGGGATCACTTGGTGACGCATGTGGATCCATCAAATTCTGGCTGGCATGTGTACCCGCCGCGAATCCACCATCTGTGTTCTGCGCCTTTGCCATCCAGTCGTAAGCGCGGCCTTCGGAAGTCAGCTTACTTCAGCAGAAGTTTTCACTACGAAATTCTGAACCGAGACCTTCACCTTCGAATACGGTTTTGAACACGCAGCCCGCAGGCCGCGCTCCATCGGAGCTTCATGCGCACGCATGTGTAGGTGCTGTATTGAACGAGAAGAACAAGCGTGAAGCCGAAATGGACGGCGATCGCGCTGGCAATAACAAAGGACTTTTTCATGGCGTCGTGAGTTGGATTTTTGGATGCATGATGCGATCCGACCCACCCGTACACACGCCTTTGCAAAAGGTTCGATCCGACATCGTGGAGCTATATTTCCGCATGCGCAACGCGATATTCCTGATGCTCGTGGTGACCATGACCCCAGCCTCGTCGCAACGTATCCTGCACCTTTCGGCCACCTCTGGCTTCGAACACGCGTACACGTGCGGTCTCGTTCGCCATGTTCACCGGCATCGGCAGCGAACTCGGATCAGAGGCGATCAACGACCCACTTGGTGCCACATTCTCGGACCCGACTGCACTTGCGGAATTCGATGTGGTGGTCTTCAGCAACACCAGTGGCAACAATATCCTCGATGCGGGGCAACGCGCCAACTTCGAGCAGTGGGTTCAGAGCGGCGGTAGTATTCTAGTCATCCATGCCGCCACCGATACCTATCGACATAGCCCCGCCAATGGGAACAACACCGGCACTGGGACTTCTATGCGGAGTCATCGGTGCCAGTGTTCAAGAGGGCCCGAACCATGTGAACGGTACTCCGCAGTATGCGATGAGCCATATCGGAATTTAATCCTTCAACAGCTGCTCTTCCAGACCCGTGGGTAAAGAGCGAAGAGTACTACTACTGGGAAGGCGGTTTTTCCGCAACGACAATATTCCCGTGCTGGAAGTGGAACAAACCATCGGCCCGAACGGCCAAGTGAACAGCTACGACGAGCCGAGGCCGATAGTTGGTACCGCGAACTGCCTGATGACGGGCGTGCGTTCTACACTGCGCTTGGGCATGCGCCCAGCAACTTCACGGATGACCCACTTCCTTCCGCCAGCACCTCAAGGATGCCTTGCTCTGGTCGATCGATGCTTCGACCTCGTCAAAGCCACAGCCAACGCATGATATGGTTCCGATCATTTGGCCGAACCCAGCCCAGGATCATCTATTCTTCCACTCGCCTGTGACAGGTCAGATACGGATCATTGACGCGAGAGGGAGCACCGTCATCGCCAACGTGAACATGACCGGCCTTATTGACGTTTCGAACCTGGCCGAAGGGATCTACTATGCACGCAACGAACTGCGCAGGCTGAATGGAACGTTCATCATCCAGCGCTGACAGACCAAAAGCGCACTCCTCACAGATCAACTCCATCGAAGGCTTTACGCCTTCACTATCAGCGCCCCTGCCTTCTTCCGGTCGGTCTCGTCCAATAGGATCTTGCGCATACGCAGGCTCTTCGGAGTTACCTCAGTACTCGTCGTCGGTGATGTACTCCATGCACTCTTCCAAGGAGAAACTTCACGGCTGGCGCGATATTCTCCTTGTTGTCTGTACCGCTAGCACGCATGTTCGTGAGCTGTTTGCCCTTGAGCACGTTGACCACGAGGTCATCCGTTTTCGGATTCTCACCATCACCTGGCCACCATAAAACTTCTTCTCCTGGATCCACGAAGAACCGGCCGCGGTCTTGCAGCTTGTTGATGCTGAAAGCGATGGCCGTTCCAGTTCCTTGGCTGATGATGCCGGCTGCGCGACGCACACCCAATTCACCCCTCCAGGGCTCGTAGCCCTGGAAGCGGTGCCAGTGCACCGGCTTCCCTTCCGTAAGCCGTTGCCAGTAATGGATTACGCAGGCCAATGATGCCGCGAGCAGGAATGTTGAACTCTGATATGAACCCGATCACCCTTCAATTTCAACGCTCAACAATTCACCCTTCCGACGCGAAACCAGGTCGATCACCTTGCTGCTGAACGCTTCCGGCACTTGTACTGTCAACACCTCGATAGGCTCGCAGCGCTCGCCTTCGATCTCTTTCA
>JADKGB010000020.1 GCA_016717225.1 Flavobacteriales bacterium
GGTGTTGTCGCTTGGCTGGGCTTGTGCGTAAACCCATTTAAGGACCGGTCAGACCGATGAAGCCTGAGCGGAGGCGGGCCACAGGCCCTATGGACCGGCTCACTCGGCTCGCACAACCCACTGCACAGGGCAGCCGAGCGAGAACTGAACATACTTCGTGTCCTTTGCGGTGGTTGGCTGGATCGCCTGTTCACGCGAGCGCGCAACGCGGCGTGCGGGACCCACCGCATTAGTCTACAACTTTATGAAGCGCTGGCTCCAAGTCGTCCCTTCCTGCACTACGGTGATGATGTAGAGACCTGGTGGCAGTGTTATTACGTCAACACCTTTATCAGGCGTAAGGAGCGCAGAGGCTATTACCTCCTCACCCACGCTAGTGCAAATGCGCACCCGCGCGGGTGTTGAAGGATCGACATCCACGAAGAGATGATCGACCACTGGCACCGGTCGCACACCACGAGCAGGTTCATCCGATCGCACAGGAATACCCACATCGTTGCCGTAAAAGAACAACTCCTCACCCACGCCATCCACGTAGGCACTGATGAAGTAGCCGTTCAATGCAGGCAGTACGTAGCGCACCAGCCCGCAGCACGTTGCGGCGGTGTCCGGACTCGTGACCTGCACGGTGTCGTTCACCTCACCGTGGGAGAAGTAGAGTTCGCGCGGTCCATTCCCTGCGAGGTAGAGCACTTCGTTATTCACCCCATAAAATTCCGTTCCCGCCAACGTGAAGAGGCGGGTGGTACCGGCTTCGGTGCCATCCGTTACCCAGATGGCAACCGAATCCGACGTAGCTACCGTGTAGGCGGAGAAGTAGACCTGATCGTCTATCCCGAAAAAGCTCATGGGGCTTCCTGAGAATTGTCCTGGCAGAAGATCCTTCAGCAAATGGGTCCCGGCCAAGGTGCCGTCACTGCGCCAAAGCTCCGCCCCCTCATCTCCGCCGTCCGCCTTGAACAGCACGGTATCACCGTCCAAGTGGTACCAACTATGGTCGTAGTTGTGGCTGAAGCCTGATACCCCTGTACCGGGGAACGAACTGATCATGTGTGTTCCGGCGGTGGTACCATCGGTCCAGTACAGTTCGCGGCCGTTGGTCTGGTCCTCCCCGAAGAAGTATAGGCCGCTCATGGCCGCAGTAGGATAGCCGATGGAGGACCCGAAGCTGTTCAGCGCGAAGACCACCTCCGCATTTCCATCCAGGTCGATGCGGTACAGGGCCTGCCCCCACAAGGATAATTCCACGGGGAAATAGAGATGGTCGCCGAACACACCCAATGGCGTCGGGAAGGAGCGGCCGATACTGAGCGCGCCATAGACCATCTCCGTTCCCTGCGTCGTTCCGTCGGTACGCCAGAGCGCGACCATGTCCGGTTCCGTTGGGTGGGCATCCACGAAATACAGATACCCCCCGAAGAGTTTGAAGGTCTCATACCCTCCGTTGATCTGGATATCGCCATCGCCCGGCACCACGTTCAGGAAGATCTCTGTTCCGGCCTCGGTGCCATCCGTTCGCCAAAGATCATGGGCATAAGCGGATTCCGTCCCGGCGAAGAAATAGAGGTAACCGTTGTAGGTGATGCCCGGTCTCGGAGAAGAAGAAGCGTACTGCCCCCCTTCCATGATGTCGTGCAGCAGGAAAGTGCCCGCCTCCGTGCCATCACTCACCCACGGTTCAGCACCGTGAAGCCCATCCTGAGCATTGAAGATCACCTTGTTATTCACCACGCCGATAAATACCGGAAGGCTGCCGATGGCTCCTGGCCAAATGTCCTTTACCAGAACAGTGCCCTGTGCGAACGTCCACACAATCATGCACCATGCAACGGTAGTGATCAATACTCGTCTCATGGGTTCCGAGGATTATTACGAGTGCCGAAAGTAAGGGTCCCCCGCCGCTGGCGCGGATCTGTGATCCGTGCTCTCCCACATTGTCGCTGAGGTGAAAACTGTGGCCACAGGCCCTCAGGACCGGCTCACTTCCGGCTCGCCGGCCGGAACCTCGCGCAAACCCATTGCACAGGGCAACCGAGCGAGAACAGCGTGATACCGGGAGCTCTTGCCCCCCTCAGGCGGCCATACCAATGGCCATGGCGCTCATCAGGCCATTACCCGCTGTGCCCATGGCCTGCCCACCCGCTGCCGCGGATCTCTTCTTGCCTTCGGATCTGTGATCCGGACCAATACATCATCCTCTAGTGTGCTACCACGGATCACAGATCCGCGGTATCGGAGAATTTCTATCTTCAACTTCCGCTGGTTCTCCGTAAAACGGCGGACGCCAGTTGGCAACCGTTAGGCTGACATTATGAGCGCTCTTCTCTTCAACATCTTTGCCACCACAACACCCACAACTCCCAACCACAAATGACTGATCGCAATTACCAAGACGATAAGAAGCGATTCCACGAGATCCGTGAAGAAATCAAGAAACTTCAATTGGAAGCGGAACAGATCCTTCTTGCACACCAAGGCCAGGCTAAGCCTGAAGGTTATGGAAAATGTGCCCACTACGATACATGTCATTGTGAGCAATATTATCATGGCAACGGTGGACCTGGAGTTTGTGGTAGTGTATATAAGGATACATGGTGTGGACACTATGCGTCAGAACATGCATTCTGACCGAGGTTAAGGCCGTGCTCTCCCCCCGCTGGCGCGTATCTGTGATCCGTGCTCTCCCCCATTGTAGTTGAGATGAAAACTGTGGCCACAGGCCCTCAGGACCGGCTCACTTCCGACTCGCAGGCCGGAACCTCGCGCAAACCCGTCGCACAGGTGAGCCGAGCGAGAACAGAGGGATATTGGGAGCTCTTGGCCCCCTCAGGCGGCCATCCAAGTTGTCGCTCGGCTGTGCCGAGTGACCCGATGGCATAGGGCCTTTGGCCCGTCGCGACCGAAATCTGCGGAACAAAAGCCCTATTACACAAGCTCACTCTGCGCGCACAGGCCAACGCACGTGCAAGCCGGGCGAGAACAATATCTACTCTTCATCCGGCGCCCGGGCATTTCCAGAGTGCCTCATGCTCATCGGCCTTTAGCCGACATGCTTCCTTCGCAAAGTGCGCTACCTTAGCATCCATGTACATCGAACGCACCTCGAAAGAGATCATCATCCGGCTGCCTGCCTCAGTGGACACGGAGGATCTGCAGGAGTTCCTGGACTACGCGCGGTACAAGGAACTCACTAACGGATACAAGGTGCCTCAGAAAGTGGTTGATGCGTTCGCGGCGGACGTGAACCGCAAGTGGTACGCGAAGAACCGCAAGCGGTTGTTGAAGTGAAGGTCGTTGTCGACACCAACATCGTTTTCAGTGCGGTGCTCAATTCCAATAGCCGCATCGCGCTGGTATTGATCAGTGGGAAGCGCCACTTCAAGTTCTACAGTTGCGGATTCCTGCGGACCGAACTACTGAAGCATCAAGCTAAACTGCGCAAGCTCGCCAAGCTGTCGGAAAGCGAACTTGTCGAAGTGACTGCTAAAGTCTGCGCGAACATCACCTTCATGGATGAACGGGCGCTGTCCTCTGCACTTGTGCTCAGAACGGAAGAGCTCATGGCATCGAACGATTTGAAGGATGTGCCGTTCGTTGCCTTGGCCAAGAACCTGAAAGCAAAACTTTGGACCGGTGATAAGGCACTCACAAAAGGGCTGCTCGTGTCGCACCCGAAGTTGGTCATATCCACAGCGGATCTGCTTGCGCGTATTGAATCCTTGGAAGGATAGCGTCGCCCTCGCCGTCGCAAGTCTTCTCCCCCGATGGCGCGGATCTGTGATCCGTGACTTAGCGCAAACACATGGCACAGGGCAGCCGAATGAGTGCAACGGAATGGTGTGCTCTTTCAGCCTATTTCCTACAATACGCCTCCGACCTCTCCACCGTGTACTTCGCTTCCAGGTCCACATCGTTCATGCTCTTCTTCGAACCCCAGGCGAAGACCTTCTCGAAGACCGATAGCAGTTTCTTGTTCTTGATGCGGTTGAGGAAATACACCTCATGCTCTTTCTCTCGGATGCCCATGTCATAGAGCACCTGATCATGTTCAGTGATCCCCAACTCGTGGAAATAGTGCATCAGTCGGAAGTACTCGCAGACGTTGCCGCTCTCCAATCGCCCGGCGAAGTAGAACGGCATGAACCAGCCGATCACATAGCAGGAACCAGAGATGATCTTGCCGATGATGTGAAAGCGGACCTCATAGTATCTCGACACGGGTATGCCGTACTTCTGCATGATGGTGAGCACCTCATGGCGATGGCCCCATTCGTCCAGTTCGATCTGGTGGATTGCTGACTTGTCTACAGGGTCCTTGATGGAACCAGCGTGACCCTGATAGGCGAAGGCAGCCGCCTTTTCCGCGGAATACGCCTGCTGAAGAAGATCAACGAGCGCCTTGTGTCCGCGCACGCGAGCGGTGGTGTTGATCTCCAAAGCCATCATGCAAGGATATCAGTTCCCGAAGGACGGCCCGATCAACCTGTTCATGAAGACTACGCGTTCGAAAGCACACACGACCTGACCCAGGCGGTATATGGCCTTCCCTCCTACTGTTTCACGAAGCTGCGAGACACCTTCTTCCCGGATGCTTCCTCCACGCTGATCACATAAAGACCATTATCCAGGTCGCTGATGGCCAAAACCACCTGTGTGCCGATCATCCGTTGCGCCTTCAGCAAACGGCCATCCGTTGCGCGTACTTCCAAGAACGCATCCGGCGTATCGAGTTGAATGGTGAGTTGTTCTGATGCAGGGCTCGGGAACAACCGGAAACCAGGCACTGCATTCTCCACAACGCCCACGCTCTGATCCACGGTGAAAATGGCCGCCTCGGTGATCACCGGCTCGTTGAAATCGAAGTAGATGTTAGCGACATTCTCGATCGTTGCGCCGTTCAACAACGTGCTCACGGGCGTCATGAGGAACTTCACATAGCCGTGGCTGTTGACTTCGTCGCTGGTGCTATCGGGCAGGTTGATGGGATCCATGATGAAGTGCAGCACACCTTGGTGGATGTACCATTCCGTGGTGTGTGAAGTGCTCACGAGTTCCATCGTGTTCCAGAGCAGGTCGGCGCTGAGCGTATCGGTGATGATCACGCGGCTAGCCGGGAAGGTGCCGGTGTTCTGGAAGCGGATCGTGTACTCGAGCTTGCCACCGGCCTGGATTTGTGCCGGCGTCATGGCATCGGGAGCAACTTGCTTGTCGTTGGGGTCCACCGCACCGACAACAATGCCGTTCCATGTGATGGTGTTGTCCGCAGGAGTTGTATCCTGCAGGGCAGGCGTCGCGGAGAACGTATGCAAGAGCGGCGTTCCGATCGCAATACCCGCATCCGTGTTCAACGTTACCGCGATACCCCACACTCCGCCCGGAGCGATGGTGGGCGACCAGGTCGCATTGTTGCCGACCTGCGTATCTGGCACGATACCGCTGCTCACCCACGTCTGTGTATTGTCGAAGGTGAAGTCCAGCGCAGCCAGAGTGGATTCCGTCCCGATGTTCTCCACGGTGATGTACACGTTGTTGTCGAAACCGGGCCGTGCGGGCATTACAGCGATGTCCACCACCAGATCATAAACACCAGGAATAGCTTGATAGCCGATGTCATTGAGCGGATCGATCTGCGATGCGATCAGCGTAATGCTCACAGGCGCCGTGGTGCGCGCATGGTAAAGAACATCCTGGCCGTCAACCACGAACGTGCCGACATCAATAGGTAGCACGTAATCGCCAGCGGCATCGGGCGCGGTGAGGTAGCTGCCGGGTTGCGCTTCGATCACGGCGTTGGTGAAGCCGGTTTCACCGCTATCCTTCACACCGTTACCATTGGCATCATTGAACACACTACCCGTGATCGCCTCGCCACCTAAAGGGCATGGCGAAAGCACGTTGCACACCGTGAGCGGAAAGCCCAAGTCGCTCGATACGTCGCTGAACGCCACAGGGATGTTCGGCAAACAGCTCACACCAGTGTTACTACAAACCACGCTCACAACCGAATTCGGAAGAACGGGCAGACATGCGATCGGGTTGGAACCGCAAAGCAGGAACTGCAACCCAGCAGGTAGCTCCGGCAATTCGGTGATCAGGTTCTGGCCGCAATTCAGCAGCAACAGGGTGCTCGGCAGTGCCGGAAGGGCGGTCAATTGATTACCGAAACACCAGAGATCAAAGAGCGTAGCTGGCAGATCGGGCAAACTGACCAGATCATTGTTCGCAGCGTACAGGATGGTCAGGGAATCCGGCAAGGTGGGCAACACACCGATCGGATTGTTCAAGCATTCCAACACGGACAAACCGTTGGGCAGCGTAGGCAAGCCCGTGAGCGAGTTGTTGTAACAGATCAGGTGTCGAAGGGAGGCAGGTAGAGCCGGAAGGACGGTGAGCTGGTTCTGTGTGCACTTCAGGTTCTCAAGCGCGGCAGGCAGAGCAGGCAGCACTGTTAGTAAGTTCAGATCGCAGTTCAGGTCCAGCAGCGATGTTGGCAGCGTGGGCAAGGCAGTGAGCACATTGTTGTCGCAGTTCAGTTGGATCAATCCGGCGGGCAACGCCGGAAGAGCCGATAACCCGTTGTTGCCGCAAGAGAGCTCCGTGAGACCGGCTGGAAGCGCTGGCATAGTGCCGAGCAACGGATTATTGCCACACAGCAAGCGCCCGAGCGATGCAGGAAGCGCGGGCAAGCCGTTGAGCGCATTGTCCATGCAAGCGATCTCGGTGATGGAGTTTGGTAATGAAGGCAACGCGGTCAATTGATTGTTGTAGCACACCAGCCATTCCAACGATGCCGGCAGTGCGGGCAGGTTGGTGAGTTGGTTGTCCCAACACTGCAGGTGCGTGAGGCTGGCAGGCAGCGAAGTGATGCTCACAAGGTCGTTGCTCTGGCACTCCAACCTCAGGATCGCATCAGGCAGCGCCGGAAGTGTAGCGAGGTAGTTGCCATTGCACACCAGCTCCTGCAACCCGGTGAAATATTGAATGCCGTCCAAGTCGTAGATACCTGCACCAGCCACGTTCATGTAGGTAAGGCCCAGAACGCTCGGATCCGATGTGTTCAGCACGTTGCCGTTCATCGCCGAAGGAACAAGCACATTCAACCGTGCTGTGAACGCCGCGTCCGGAACCGTGAATTGCCCGAACATCGGACTGCCGGTGATGAATGCGATAGCAAATACCAGAGATAAGATCCGCGTCATGAGAAATGGTTTTTTTCAGGGACTGCGGATGAGACGTCCAGTTCCTGATCTTGGTTGCCACAGCCAAATCAGGCGAGCTCATCGGACGATCGAACGGGAGAGATCCGATCACCGAAAGTCAAGCTGGTAGAGTGTCTGCTCTCGCCTGCGTTCAGAGTGGATACATGGCAAGAGTTGTGAAAAGAAGTGCTCAGCCCTCTGGATACGCGAACAACGGTCTGCTAACCAACCAGAACAGCAAAGGGAAGAAGTGCATGGGGATCACCATACCGATGAATAGCTCTGGCGCCTTGACCGTTAGTGGCAACTGAAGGCCGAACACCGGAACGCATGAAGCGAATGTGAGAAACGTGAAGATCGCGTTGAACCACAGATCAGTGCGAGTACTCACCCGATCGGAGAAGAAGTAAAAGCCCAAACTCGGTAGCAAACCACCGATCAAGCACGCAGCGATAATACCAACCACGTTCACCACCGCACTGAAGTCAACAGCAAGCGCTTCAGAATAGACGTTCATGTACAATATGGAAACCAGCGCTGCTACAGTGGCTGTTAACAGACCATGAAAAAGAGCTACACGCATGTGCCTGATCAGTTTGTCGAACAGGTTCAGTTCTTGACTGGAACCGAAACTTCCATCTTCATGATGTCGGAAACCTTACCGGCTTCACCTACCCCGAACGCGAGACGCGAGACATCGAACGCTCCTGTGAATACACCACCGGTCGCATTGGCAGCGAAGGTGAACGGGATCGTGAAGTCCTTGGTAACGCCATGCACCGATAGTTTCCCGATGGCATCGTAGCCCGCCTCTGTCTTGGCTACACGCTCGCTCACGAAGGTGATCTCGGGAAATTTCTCCGCATCGAACCACTTCTCGCTTACCGCGTGGCGGTTCATCATACCGTTCCCGGTGTTGATCGAGTTCACATCGATCGCCACGTTGAAACTCGCGGTGGTGAGGTCCTTCTCATCGAACACGACCGTACCTTTCATTTTCTCGAATACGCCGGTTGGGTCTTCGCTGCTGAACTTCACCGAGTACCCCTCAGCGATGGTCCAGTTGGATGAATTGATAGCAGTGAAGGCCGAAAGGCCGATGATGGCCGTGATCAGGATAGGGGTGCTCTGGAACTTCATGGAACAGTTGGTTGTACAGCAAATGTCGACCGTTGAAATGCATTGCGGTGTTGAGATAGCATAAGATGCGATCCGGAGTATGACGATACTCACGTACCCGAGCAATAACTTCACCGCAAATGGCAGAGGACTACTACAAGGTTCTTGGTGTGGAGCGGAACGCTACCGCTGATGCTATCAAAGGCGCTTATCGCAAGTTGGCGCGCAAATTCCACCCGGACCTGAACCCCAACGATAATAATGCGAAGAAGAAATTCCAGGAGATCAACGAGGCCAACGAAGTACTGAGCGACCCAGCAAGTCGGAAAAAATATGACGCGTACGGCGAGCAATGGAAGCACGCCGAGCAGTTCGAGCAAGCCAAGCGCGAGCAAAGCAGGGGA
This sequence comes from Flavobacteriales bacterium, assembly GCA_016717225.1. Taxonomy (GTDB): domain Bacteria; phylum Bacteroidota; class Bacteroidia; order Flavobacteriales_F; family PHOS-HE28; genus PHOS-HE28. The sequence goes on from JADKGB010000020.1 coordinate 8,723, forward strand.
AGCCAGAGCGGACATTTCTCAGGTGACGGGCCATTCGGAGGCGCTGGATCGCGCGCGGGCGGCACCGAGGCAGAAGACTATTCCGACCTGTTCGGCTCCATGTTCGGTGGCGGCGGTGGGCGCCAGGTGAAATTCCGTGGGCATGATCTACAAGCCACCTCGAAATTGGATCTGATCGACGCCTATCGCACGCACAAGCAGATGCTTACGGTGAACGGAAAACAGATCCGGATCACAGTTCCAGCAGGTGTGGAAAATGGCCAAACGATCCGGATCGAAGGGCACGGTGGCCCCGGCATGAACGGTGGGCCCGCAGGTGATCTCTACATCACCTTCGTCATACAGGACCACCCACGGTTCAAACGTGTGGGCAAAGACCTGCACGCCTCAGTAGACCTTGATCTACAAACGGCGGTGCTCGGTGGCGAGGTATTGGTAGACACGCTGGATGGCAAAGTGAAATTGAAAGTTGCACCGGAAACCCAGAACAATACAAAGGCAAAACTGAAAGGCAAGGGCTTCCCCGTGTACAAGAAAGAAGGTGAATTCGGTGATCTTTACCTTACGTACAACGTGAAATTACCCACCGGTTTGAGCGAGCGGGAGCGTGAACTCTTCCGTGAACTGGCATCTCTTCGTTCAACATCTTGAGCCATGAGCACCCACGAACTGATCGCACTCGAGGTATACTGCATTCACCAAGGCATTGATGTTACGTTCGTCCATTCACTGCATGAACGGGGTCTTGTCCTGATCACCACCGAACGTGAAGTGCACTTCATCGAATCGACGCAGCTTGCACGTATCGAGCAGCTGGCCCGAATGCACTACGACCTGGACATCAACCTGGAAGGGATCGAAGCGATAAGCCACCTGCTGGAGCGAATGCAGAGCGCACAAGACGATCTGCGGGTCTTACGGGAACGACTGAGTTTGTACGAAGGGAATTCTTGAAGACTGGCAGCTTCACGCCGCCAAATGAGGAGTCCGAAGCCAACTCGTCGATAAGGCGACACTTAGCACGTTTGACCCAGTGAACCAAAGTGACCTGATGAGCACGGTTTTCTGTCAAAAAACGTCCACGCCAAGCGTCAATTCAACTCTTTTTCCGAGACAAGCGGTATTTAGCGATCTTTACCGCCACATGTCGATCACTCCCGCCGAGATCCAACAAGCTTTGCGCATCAGCAAAGCCATCCAGGAATACCTGGAAAGCACGAGTACGGTGAACGTTCCCAGTACCGAACTGTATGGCATTCTGGCTGACAAGCAACTGGTTGAGCGGGATCACGACAAAGGGAAGCACTTCCGCGCGTTCCTGACCAAATTGGTCAAAGCGAACATGCTTAACCTTATTCCACAATGCAGGGCGATGCCTCGCAGTGGTGGGAAGTTCGATTGGACGTTCAACCGGGCCGCTGATCGCATGCCCGCGCGCAAGCAAGTTGAGGTTGCGGCTGAGGCTTCTGTTGCCAAGGAAGCTTCATAGTTCAATATTTTTTCAAAGCCAACGATCAGAAAGCGAATTGCTTTTTCGGTTACGTTGTACATTTCCACCAACGGAGCCAGTGCTCGAATGATTGTACCGGTTGTTGGCCAACGTTCACTGTCCCACTCTCAGCTCCCAGCACCCATGATCGCACACGCTGTAATATCAGAAATGGAGGCGCACGACGCTGTGATGAGCTGGCTCCAGAACTTCGAAATGAAGGACCGCAAGCTTGGTTCAGCGCGGAGTGGAAGGGCGCGGTCCGTGGAGGTATGGAGCGCGATCGGCCGCATGCAGGAGTTGGCCTACTTGGAGTTTCCACACATAGACCACCGTTCGATCGACTCGTACGTTCGCAAATACATCGATCCTCAGGATCTGGCTTCGGTAAGACCTGGCGGATAGGCGGATCCTCGGTCCGTTCTGCGTTTCGCAACAACGCGACCAGCAGCACCTTTGTCCCTATGCCAGCCCCTTCGAACACGGAGATCGCCATACGTTGGTTCGCAGCTTTCAATGCGCATGATCTGGAAGCACTGCTCGCGCTGTATGCCGAGTTTGCGGAACACTACAGCCCGAAATTGAAATTGCGCCAGCCTGGAACGAAGGGCTTGATCCAGGGCAAAGCAGCACTTCGCGCTTGGTGGCAAGACGCCTTCGACCGCCTTCCCAGCCTGCGTTACGAAGTGGTAAAGCTTACAGCCGATGATGCCCAGGTTTTCATGGAATACATCCGCCATGTTGAAGGTGAAGATGAATTACGCGTGGGCGAAGTGCTGGAGATCACCGACGGTGTGATCATCGCATCGCGCGTGTATCACGGGTAGCACGCTTCTTCTTCTGTGAAACGGGTGGCCGAAGGCGCGAACGATCCATTCCAATCACTCGTGCATCAGACCACCAGTCCCGTGGGCATTCCATCGATGCTGGTCCTGTTCTTTTCGGCACGATAAGCGACAAGGGCTTCGGAGCCTTTATGTTCAGCCCAAGCAGGCAATTGCGTGCGGTGTTCTTGGAACGAGAACAGCGGCACCCCATAACCGCACGAGGTTTGCACGCTCTCGATCTCGGCGATGATCAACTGGCGCTCTCCAGGCAAAGGGGTACCGAACATGGGTCTTAGCTCAGCCCATTCAGGATCATTTCTTTGAACGGATCGACCGCGCGCGTAAAGCCGAAGGATCAGTGGCGGCCCGTCGAACGCACAGAAGAGAAATGTGATCCGTCCGTTCTGGATCAGGTGAGCGCCGGTTTCGTTGCCGCTACCTGTCGCATCCAAATAACCGACACGGCTTGGGCTGATGATCCGGAATGTGTCCAAGCCTTTGGGCGACAGGTTCACCCGGCCATCCGCTGGTGCTGTTGCCGTAAAGAACATCTTCTGCTTGCCGATGAAGTCGCTCAAGCGCTCATCGAGTTGAGGAAGGAACTTCGCCATGTCGCGTGTGCAATTCGTACCGAAAGAACGTCATCAACCACCTTTGTCGTCTATGCTCGCACTCCCTGCCTCCCCTTTTCCCATTCTCGCAACAGAACGTTTGGTACTGCGCGAACTTTTGGCGACAGACGCTCAAGCACTTTTCATCATGCGCAGTGATCCGCGTGTGATGCATCACATTGGCAGGCCCATCGCCACCAACTTGAGGGATGCCGAAGAGTTGATCGAACGGATCGCCCAGGATCGGAAAGATGGTACAGGTATCACGTGGTCGATCACGCTGAAAGACAACGATATGCTCATCGGAACGATCGGCTACTACCGCTTGAAGCTGGAGCACTATCGGGGCGAGATCGGATACATGCTTTCGGCGGACCACTGGCGCAAAGGCCTGATGGGCGAAGCTCTGGAAGCGGCTGTGGAATGCGGTTTCGAGCATATCGGATTCCACAGTATTGAAGCGATCACTGATCCGGAGAACATCGCTTCCAACGGCCTACTCGAAAAGCATGGCTTCACACGCGAAGGTCTTTTCAAGGAGAACTTCTACTGGAACGGCGAATTCAAGGATTCGGCTGTGTGGTGCAAACTTTCTGCCAGCTGACGGATCACGGTCTGGGCAGAACCAATACGCGCGTGATCAACAGGAGTCCCTCTTCATTCCGAACAGCACAGAGAATGGCACCTCGGATCGCTGGAGCTATGACGTTCGTCCCGGTTTCGAGCCGTTGATCCAGGATCACGCGGCCGCTCAGGTCATACATCGAGACATACGAACCTTTCGGTGCACCTGCCACATGAACTCCCGCAGGGGAAGCCCAAAGTTGGATGGTAGCAGCATCCCGATCCAGTATCGCAGTACTGAAGTCCGCTTCGTAGCAACCGATGTCAATGCTCCCGCCAAGGGGGCGTACCGTACCGTCCAAGTCATCCGAGACCACCTGTGAAACCGTGTTGGATCCAGCATTCACCGGCTGACTGGACGCATTCAACGCATGAAAATCCCCCGAATTGGGTTGGGCGAACAAAGCGCTCAACGGAGCCGCAACTTGCGAGTGCTCATCATAGCCCAACGTTTGCCAAGAAGTGAGATCCAATAGGGTCGCGTCACCATCCGGCGAAAGGCTGTTCACCACCAGATTGTAGTCGCTCACGAAACCCGCGAGGGCGTCTTCCGCGATCACGATACTGCCGCGGAACGGATGCTGGTTGATGAGGATGTTGTTGATGACCTGGTTTCCACTGCATCCATCGGTGATATTCACGCACCACCGCGCATCGTTGGCGTTGATTATGGTGTTATTGAATACCCTGTTGCCCGTACTCGGAGCACCACCATCGATCCGGTACAGACTGATCCCGCTCGCATGGTTGTCGTACAGCAGATTGTTGTAGAAAAGCGAGTTGACCACACCGTCACAATTGATGCCGCTGCCCCCGGCTTCGCCATTGCCGTGAATGATGTTGCCGTAGACCTGTGCATTGCTGATAACCCCATCGCCGCCCAAGCTTTCATCACCGTTCATGTGGATGCCGTTGGCGTTGTTATCGAAGACATGATTGAACCGGATGATCGGATCATCGGCACTATTGCCGAAATAGATCCCGTGCTCGTCTTGGCTCGCACTGCACGAATTGTACTCGATGATCACGTGCTCCGCGAAGCCCGTGAGGATGCCCCATTTGTAATTGTTCGCGCAGGAATTGTAACGAATGGTCACATGGTCGGTAAGGGCTGAGCGTATTCCGGTGCGCGGCATGTTGTTCACCGTGAAGCCTTCGATCACCACCCAGTTCACGTTCTCCACGTTGATGCCATCGAGGTTGTTGAATGTGCATGGTGAAGTGATGTTCACGACACCATCAGAAGCTAAAAAGACGATGGGATCGATCGCGGTGCCGCTGTGGTCCATAGCCGCGAAGCCTTGGTAGCCACCCGCATGCACGAGCACACTATCACCAGCAATGGCCATGTTGGCGGCGTGCTGCGGAGTGGCCCAGGCCATAGCGAGGCTCGATCCATTGTTCCCGTTGTTGCCATTGACCGCAACGTGGTAAGTGGCGCCTTGCACAGCAGCTCCGAGCAAGCACGCGAAGAAAAAGGTCAGGATGCGCATGCCGAAGGATACGGATCCGGAAGACTGGAGTTCCACATCGTCTACGAAGGAATACCTTGGGACGACCAAGTGACGCCTCACTCTCATGAAATGTAACGCCCCACGTTTCTATCGCCCTCTGCTGGTTATTGCTCCGGTCATAGTTTCCATTGAAGCGTGGTCGCAAACACCGGATTTCTTCCACGGTCTGGTGTTGCCCGATATGGCGACTATTCAAGCTTTACCATTCGAGCCTGACCTGATAGCGGGCGGTGATAGTGCCTTGCCAAAGAGCGTAGACATGTCCATGTGGTTCCCACCTGCTGGTGATCAAGGCAAACAGGGCTCCTGCGTGGGTTGGGCTCTGGCATACGGACTTGTAGGGTACCACAACAATGTTCGTACGGGCGCGCGCATGGGTCCTGGCTCCCCAATGGACCCGAACAAGGTGTTCAGCCCAGCCTTCCTTTTCAACCTGGCCATGCGCCGAGAGGCGGATCAGAATTGCGCGGCAGGGATCAGTAACTTGGAGAACGCGATCGCCATTGTGTGCGATACCGGCAGTGTGAAATGGAAGGATTATCCGTACGACCCTTCGGTCTGTTTGGGGCCTGTACCGGGAACGCTTTTACGCACCGCCTTGACTACACGAATGTCCTGCCCTGTGCAGCTGGGAACACAGAACCGTGCGCTATGGCGGTACAACTTGGCGCAACACCAACCCATTGTCTGTGGCGTATCCGTTGATAGCGTGTTCACACATCTCAAAAGCTCCAGCGGCGACAGTATGGTCGTTTGGAACCAGAAAATTCCGACTGATAGTGTGGAGTGGGCTACATTCCCTTGGTCGCGCTACGAGGGTCACTTTTTGGTGTGCGCGGGTTACGACGATGCGGATAGCACCTACCTGGTCCTCAGCTCATGGAGCGAAAAATGGGGCAATAAAGGCTACGCTCGAATTCCCTATTCGGTAATGGATATGCTCTGCTTCGGTGCGATGGTGGTGCAGAACGAGGCCGCTGCTCCATCTACGCCTGTTCCCTTCCTGCTGCTGCCGTGGAGACAGCATGGTGATAGCACGACCATTGAGAAAATGCGACAAGGACAGCATCATCAGGTCGGAGACCTTACCACTGAACTTGTCTACGCGGAAAAAGACCGAAGCGCTGTGCAGTTGGCGTTGGTCGATAGCACGGAGAAGGTGGTGCACACTGTGCGCCCAAGAAGAGGCCAACCGCTGAAGGTTTATGTGCATGGGCACTTGTACACGTTGCTCTATACCGGCCCGCACCCAAAAGACAAACCCGCACGTCCGAGAATAAGTCTACAGGTCTTCACGGACCGAAATGCGACCGATCCGCATACCGAACAGATCTTCAACAAAGTGGATGTAATGGAAGATGGTGTAGTGGGAAACAAGGCGCGGTGATCACGGATCAGACCCGATCCACGAACCACATCTCCATATCGCCTTTGCCCTTGGCGGCCACTTTGCCCCGTGGGGTAAAATTGAAACGCGCATCTTCCTTCACCAGATCGTAGGTGAATTGGCTGATGTTCACACGGCCCACTTCGCCGCTGCTTTCCATGCGGCTGGCGGTGTTCACGGTATCGCCCCAAATGTCGTAGGCGAATTTCTTCACACCCACGATGCCCGCGATCACCCCGCCGGTGTGCAGGCCCACGCGCATGGTAAAATACGGGCGACCTTCCGCCTTTCGCTCGGCACCATAGCCGTGCATGAACGCTTGCATGTCCAACGCGGCCATCACCACATCGGCGGGTGAACCCTTGGTGGTATCGGGTAAACCACCAGCAGCCATGTACGCATCGCCGATGGTCTTGATCTTCTCCACATGGTACTTGCCCATGATAAAGTCGAACGCCTTGAAGCAGTGGTTCAACTCCTTGATCAGTTCATCGGCCGTTAGCTTCTCGCTCAACTCGGTGAAGCCCTTGAAATCGCTGAAGAGGATCGTGGCCGTGCCGAATTCCTTCGCATCGGCATAGCCTTTCTCCTTCAACTCCGCCGCGACTTCCTCCGGCAGAATGTTCAGCAGCAAGCCTTCACTCACATCCTTCTCCTTCTGGATCGCAGCACGCGAGCGACGCGTATACCGCAATCGGTTCCAAAGACCACCAGCCAAGAAGAGCCCACCAATACCCGCGAACAGGTAAATGTTGCGCGTGCGTTTGAGCTGCACTTGCTTAAGCCGGGAAGCGAGCTGATCCAACTTCAGTTCTTGGATCATGCGCACCTTTTTCTCGCTTTCGTACTTCTCTTGCATCTCCGTTACCGCCTTCACCTTTTCGGTGTTCATAAGACTGTCGTTCAGGACACGATGGTTCTGCAGGTGTTCCAAAGCCGAGCGTTCATCCCCCAAACCGTCATAGGCTTTGCTCAATTCCAATTCGATCGAAACACGTTGAGCCAGATCACCTATTTCATTTGCGATAACATTGGCGGAGTCGAAAAGGGCGATAGCCCGATCCACATCCATACGACCAAACGCATTGTTTGCCAGATTAAAATAACCGATCATTTGTCGGTCGCGGTGGCCCTGAACAATTGCCCTGTTCAGCGATATCCGGAAATAGGTGTCAGCACTGTCCAACTCTCCGAACATCCCCATAAGCGTTCCAAGGTTGGCCAGCGCGTCATATTCATCTTGCACATTTCCTTCCTCGCGGGATAGTCTGAGAATGGTCTTGAAGCCGACCAACGCGCCTGATCTATCGCCCTGACTAGCCCTGGAGATGGAGCTGTTCGTAAGCAGCGCATTCCGAAGGTTTTTCCGTTTCCACAACGGATTCCACAACCGCAATGCTTGGGCAGTGACCGAATCAACAAGCTGAGGATCGCCCAAGCTCAAATAGATATTTGTCAGGTTCGCGTAGGCTGAAAACAGAACCGCACTATCGCATCCAGACCGGAACAGACGCAGAGCTCTCTGCACAGAAGACAGCGCCGAATCCAGTTTACCCAGGCCATCAAAGCACATGCTTCTTGTCGAATGCAACCGTGCGATCCGACACGAATCCCGCAATGGAACGTAAATCGACAAAAGCGAATCGGCCAGCACCAAGGTGCTGGCCGATTCTTTCACTTCCATCGTATCGAGAACGGCATAGACACTATCCGCCCAAGCGCGCTTTCCTCTTTCCGTAACGCGGGATTGTGCCAAAGTCACACACGGCAGCAGTACAAAAGCCAAGAACGAAAACACCAACCGCACGTGCCGGAATGTTATCAAACACCAGCGCCACCCTTGCCTTTGGTCCAAGTATAGACCGCTCCACCAGTGCCGGTCACATTGGCTTTCAAGGTCCAGTTAGCACCATCCTTGTAACCACCCAGTGTGCAAATGAAGTAAGCGGTTTGGCTATTGCTTTTACTACCGCTGGAGGTGGTAATGACCGCTGGCACGAAACTGCCCACTTGAGCGACCCCCAGAGCGGCAGTCATGGAATCCATTTTTCCGGTAACCTGCAGCACGACCAGAATGTTGCCAACCGCATCGGTGCCTTGCTCGACCACATTCACGGCAAAGCCGTTGGTATCGGTACCCGTCTTCGTAATACCGGTTGCTGCCGTAAGGCGGGGATCGACTTGGGTAGGGGTAGAAACTGCTGTGACGTTAGCCATTTTGGTTGTGTTTTAGGGATGTGAATGTAGGAGTTTCATGCTACAGACCAAATCAGCAGGCCACTCCATATTCGGTATAGCATAGGAACCTCCATTCAGCTGCTTCCTCTGGTCAGCTGCTATCAATGCTTCAATACGAGGCGACCATCGAATTGTGCGCTGACAAGCGGATCTTTCGAGTGTTCACCGCCCTTTTCGCTGATCCGGATAAAGGACTCATGTCAAACAGGAGCTTTTTGCGCGGCGATCATTGAAGTCCATAACAGCGTACATATACCCTACTGTTCAGACCAACCCGTGATCTTGTCGATCCTATTAAGCCATTGGAACAAAAAGGATAACAACTTCCGCTGCGATGATCGAACCTTGGCCCGACCTTTGGGTCCAACCAGGAATTAACCAACAACCGCACTCACAGAATGAGAACCTTATTCAGCACGCTGGCCTTGACCATGGCAATGGGCTTGATGGCACAGGACGCCGACATGGACGGCAAAGGCAAGAAGTCGCCGGAAGAACGTGCCAAGAACCGAACGGAAATTATGACCAAGGAGCTGGGCCTGACCCCCGAGCAGATCGCCAAGGTGAACACCGTGAACATTACCCACGCACGCGGCGTCGATGATCTGAAGGGCATGACGGATGACAAGGTGAAGAAGGAACGTTCCAAAGCCTTGCGCGACAAGCGCGATAGTGATCTGAAAGGGATCCTCACTGCAGAGCAGTTCGCCAAAATGGAGAGCCTACGCGAAAAGAAGAAAGCCGTTGCGAAGGACAAAAAAGTGGGCAAGAAGGCGCACAACGAGTGATCGCATCCAGCTGAACGAAAAGGCCCGCCTGACAGCGGGCCTTTTGTATTGACGGCATTGGTGGATCAGTTGTTGTTCGGCTGTGCCTGCACCAGAGACTTGGGCGCAGAGGGTGCCGGCGGCATGGCGAACCGGATGGGCATAGAGTACAGCACGCTTACCGTTTTGCCATGTTGTGCGCCCGGGATCCAAGCGGGCATGGCCTTTACCAAACGCAACGCCTCCGCATCCAAGGCGAAGTGCTGTCCGCGCACGATATGTGCATCCCGGATCTCCCCACTCTTGGAAACCACAAAGCTGACTTGCACCGGGCCGTTCACCTTGGCATCCAAAGCATCCTCCGGGAACTCGAAGTTCTTCATGAGGTAACTGCGAAGCGCCGTCGTACCCCCAGGAAACTCAGGCATCTTCTCGGCAATGGCGTATACGGTTTCCTCTTCGGCCGGGGTTTGCCCGCGAACCGGAAGGCTATCGAAGATGAACAGGCAAATGATGGAGAGGGCGAGAGATCTCGACATTGTAACCCGGATACGTAGGAAGTGGTGAACATGTTCCGCCGTCGAGCGGTCAACCCAGATTTCAACAAGCCTTGAAAACTCATTGTATCGCGGAACCCAACAGGCCAAGTGCGCGTTACATTCGCCGCGACACAAAAAAAGAACCGAATTCCCGGCAATACCGATGAGCGACAAGGCAAAGATCATCCTGGACGGAAAGACCTATGAGTTCCCGATCGTTACAGGAAGTGAGGGTGAAAGGGCCATCGATATCAGCAAGCTCCGCGACGAAAGCGGCTTCATTACGCTCGATTTCGGGTACAAGAACACGGGGGCTACCAAAAGTGCCATTACGTTTCTCGACGGCGAAGAAGGCATCTTGCATTATCGAGGCTACCCCATTGAACAGCTTGCCGAGAAAAGCAGTTTCCTGGAAGTAAGCTACCTCTTGCTCAACGGCGAACTGCCGAACAAGAAGCAGATGGAGGAATTCGATGGCAATATCCGCTATCACTCCCTGGTGCACGAGGACATGAAGCGCTTTTTCGAGTTCTTCCCGAACAATGCGCACCCCATGGGCATCCTCTCGGCCATGGTGAATTCGCTGAGCACCTTCTACCCCAAAAGCCAGGACCCGAACAGGCCGATGAAGGATGTGGAACGCACCATCTACCGCCTCATCGCCAAGATGCCCACGCTCGCGGCCATCAGCTACAAGAACAACCTGGGCCATCCGTACATGTACCCGAACAACAAGTTGGGTTACGTGGACAATTTCCTCTACATGATGTTCGGTATGCCTACCGAGGATTACGTGGGAGATCCCGTGGTTTCCGATGCCTTGAACAAGTTGTTGATCCTGCATGCTGATCATGAGCAGAACTGTAGCGCGAGCACAGTGCGAATGGTTGGTAGTAGCCAGGCGAACCTCTACAGCGCAGTAAGTGCAGGGATCGCGGCCTTATGGGGGCCGTTGCACGGCGGCGCGAACCAGGAGGTGATCGAGATGCTCGAGACCATCCGAAATGATGGAGGAGATATCCAGAAATGGGTGGACAAGGCGAAGGACAAGAACGACCCGTTCCGTTTGTTCGGCTTCGGGCACCGCGTTTACAAGAACTTCGACCCACGCGCCATCATCATCAAGAAGGCGTGCGATGAGGTATTGAAAAAGATGGGTGTGAACGACCCTGTCCTGGACATTGCTCGAAGACTGGAAGAGATCGCCTTGAAGGACGAGTACTTCATCGAGCGCAAGCTGTACCCGAACGTGGACTTTTACAGCGGCATCATTTACCGCGCCATCAACATACCAACCCGCATGTTCACGGTGATGTTCGCCCTAGGCCGTTTGCCAGGCTGGATCGCGCAATGGAAGGAAATGGTGGAGAACAAGGAACCGATCGGTCGGCCCCGCCAGATCTATACGGGAGCCACAAAGCGGGATTATGTAGCACTCATGGATCGGAAGTGATCCGCTGGATCGCTTTACTTCGCACACAGAAAAGAAACCCATCGCATGAACACCAAGAAAGATCATTGGATTGTTGTGTTGGCTGTTCGCCTTCGCTATCCCCGCCCGCTACGGTCTGCTGGAGACAGAGACCGTAGGGAACATTCCAGGGCTTATCGGCTTTGTGTCGTTCGTATTCCTGATCTTCATCGGGTACTTCCTGGTCGATGGTTCTTCTGCCAAGAAGGAGCACGGAGCAGGACATTGATCACTTCGGTCTTGAATGAAAAAGTCCCGCTTCTGCGGGACTTTTCGTTTCCGGGCATGATCGTTGGCGGCTATCCTCCCGTTTGAGCTGCCTTCAATTTCTCACGAGCCTTCTTCTTCGGATCGTGAAGGGTGAATACACGCGAGATATTGAACCCATAGTGGATATCTCCATTGAAAAAGTCGCCACCGGTCTCGGCGATCACCGCTCGCTCGAACATTCCCGTGCTGTTTGTGAAATGCAATTGGAACACGTGGCCGCCGGTTTCAATATCGAAGCCCATGGACAAGGAATTCTGGAATGCAGAACGATCTCCCTGGTTCGGCAGAACATAGAAGTATTCCGAGTTCAGTGCAACCCGTTTGGTGAGTTTGAATCGCCCTGCGGCACCGATATTCATCAGGTCATTGGGATCTTTGGCTGATGCCGTTAGGTTGCGGTGGATCACACCGGGCATCAGTTGGAACGTGAGTGATTCACTGAATTTGCGGCCAACGATCACTTGGAAATTGTAAGAAAGGCGGTGCGTGAAATAGTCAGTTCGACCCTCACCGAACCAAGGAACTTTGCTCGCATCCAACGTGGTGACGCTCATTCCGGCGACCACGCCCAAGGTGATCGGCATATTACACCCCTGATCGCATTGACGAAGCAACTTGTACTTCGCGAATCCGTCAATGGTCTTTTGGAAACTGCTTCGGCCGAACCCGATCATCAGTTTTTCTGAAATGCCATAATCCAAACCCAACCGAATGGTCGCCTGATCCAATCCGAAAAGCTCCCCTGCCCCACTATTGAGCATACCGAAGCGGTGGCCGATCTTGAAGTCGAGCACACCGTGCGCTACATTCTCCAGACTATGGCTATTGATCACCCGCGTGGTTTTGAAGCTCGCAATAGTGTATTCGGTGGCCGCGCTATCCTCACCCAAAAGACCGAGCAGATCATCTTGTGCAAGCGCCGGAACGGCAAGTAGAACAGGAAGAAAGAGAAAGCTGCTACGCATATGGTGAGGTCGGGTTCTATCCGGAGGAATTGGTCATTCCGGAAACGGGTTGATCAATGCGGTTCGGCCTACACCGAACCATCAATGATCACATTTTACGATAATCGATACGTACGCTGATCTGGATCTCTTCAGCCACATTCACACCACCGGGCACCTTGATGCCATGGTCGGCCAACTTCACCATGAAATCGCTACTGGCTTGCACCCCACCCGTGGCATCTACGACCATGGTGCCTTTTGCCGTCGCCGGTTTGGCAACCCCGTGAATAGTGAGATCACCGGAAACGTTGACTTCATACTTACCCGGGACTTTGAGTTGTTCGGCCGTAACCCCTTCCACCTTACCCTTGAACGTGCTCTTCGGGAAGGTGCCGCTCTCCATGTAATTCTCGTTGAAGTGCTCTTGCATGAGGGCTTTTTCGAACTCGAACCCTTTGATTAGCACAGCGAATTCCATGGCCCCGGTTGTTGCGTCAAAAACACTGGTGGCCTTGTGGTTCACAGCTTCGATATTCTCCATGGACGTTTTGGAGAAAAAGCTGATCTCGCCGGTCCTGGTGGCATAGCGCTCCTGGGCAAAAACGAGTGCCGGAAGCAAGGTCGTGAAAAGCAGAAAAGGACGAAGGTTCATGGTCATTGGTTTGGTATTCCTCAAGGGTTGTTCAAGTATCATTCCACAACTGCGCATCGCTGCAAGAGCACATCCAGGTTGTAACCTGCACAGAACCCCTTTATCGTAACGCGCAAATCTTTTTCGAACGCCGGGGCTTGGTCCTGAGCGAACTCACAGACAATTCCTCCGATGGCATCTCCGGTTTCCAAGGTCACATTCACCGGTCCGTTCGGTTCAGCAGAGACCTCCCGCACAGTACCGGACACCTGCACCACTTTGTCATTGTACATTTTCCCCGCTGCTACTTCATCGGCGGTGAAAGCGTTGAACAGCGCGGATGCTTCCACGGTCGCATCTGCACGAACCGAATCTGCTGTTGGAGGCTTTTGAGAATAGAGGTACCAGCCGATCGTGGCGGTTAGAACAGCACCAACGCCAACTACAAGAAGTAGGGAGTTCCGTTTCATGGAGGTCAGTTGTTCTGGGCTCCTGCATTAAGCCATTGCTCGATAAGATCAAGATCGCAGCGTGAAAGTGTGCCTCCTTGAGGCATCCGCTTCGAAACGACCACAGCATCACGGAAGGTACCGTTATCCACCAGGAATTTCACCTGGACGTAGGTCACGATCTCACCGTTCTCACTGCCCTGTCCATGGCAAGCTGGTGCTTGGCAATTGGAGCGAATGATAGGCAGGATCGTTTGTTCGAACGCTGAATTGGACAGGTCGCAATCCGGGCCATAGAGGGTCTCCTCATTGTCGTAGTAGCAGCCACTAAAGAACAGTACAGCAAAAGCAGCAACGATCGGCGAAAGGCGAATTTGGTCCATCAGTTGTTGGGGGCGCCGTTCTGGATCCAGGTTAAAACTTGATCGATCCTGCATTGGCTGAGCATGGGTCCACTTGGTGGCATTGCGGCGAAATTAGCATGGTGCTGGATGGATCCTGCTAACCTACCATCCATGGCTACCGTATTCAGCACACTCCATGAGCCAAAGTTCAAACCACCCTGCGGGTTGCTACCACTATGGCAATTCAAGCAACGCTGTTGGATCAGCGGGTAGATAGTGTTGGTATAGGTAACAGCACTGGTATCACAACCGCTCTCACAGGAGTTGTTCTGGGCTCCTTGTTGCAGCCATTGGCCGATAGTCGCGATCTGCTCAGGCGTAAGCGGGTTCATACTGTCGGGGGGCATGATCTTGTCGGGGTCGGTATCGTTTATCGTTTCCCACAAGTCTTCACTGATGATATCGCTGGTTATTACGGCGTTGAAGCTGGTGAGGTCTATCTCGTCATTGTTATCCGTGGGTGCATTATGGCACCCGCTCATGGTGCAACTTTGAACAAAGATCGGCAACACTTCCTGAGCGAAATAGGCGGTGTTGGGGTCACAAGTATCCACGGGCTCAGGTTCCTGTCCAGATCCGTTGGTACCAGTAGGACCCTCCTCGATCAACAGGGGCTCATGCCTGCAGGCAGTCGAATCCAAAAACAGCCAGCAACCAGCACAGCGAACCGAGTTTGACTAAGCGAATATTGACCTTGGGATCCATCATCAACGCGAATTGGATACAAAGATCAGCTGACCTGACAGCGTTCTTCAAAGGATACCTGACCAAACAGGAAAAAGGTTGGATGAATCAGGTAGGAGCGGCTATTCCATATCGTGCTTAACAGTGGCACCGTGAATCCCACACAAATGGGCAATGTGGGACGCAAGTACCAACGCATCCAATCGATTATAATAGAACGCCGATCGATCAAGCAACAAAATGCGACCGATCAATTCCTTGGGATCGCCAGCCAACAATTGCTGGCGATCATTGATGCGTAGGATCTGCCAACTATCCATCATTCGATAACTATGAATGGTCCGGTTTATCACGGAACTGTTCAGGTTTCGGTCCCAAGCTCGATCCATAGGATACTGTCGGGCGCGATCTCCATTCGCCAAAAGAAGGTCACATGGAGATGGGGTGTGCGATCCGAAACGACGAAGTCGCACACGAGAATGATGAATCGGGACACCTAACCGCCGGCCAACCAACGCTTGAACTCCGCAGAACGTTCGCTACTTACAACCGCATCTTCCCCGAAAGGTGGGACCATGATCACTTTAACACGGCTCTTGCTATAGGCCACCAACTCCTTGATGCTCTGGAAGTGGATGATCACCTGCCTGTTCAAACGGAAGAATTTCTCAGGATCCAGCTGTCTTTCCAATCGGTCCAGACTTTCATCCAACGGCAGATCCCGGCCTTCGAGCGTTCGCAGAAATGTGCTCTTCTCCATGGAATAGATGTACGCGATATCCTTCGGTTCAACCACGCGGTAATGATCGCCGTAACGGATCAAGAAACGCTTGATCAAACTGATCGGACGATCATCATCGGCAACATTCTCGGCAGCCAAAGGAGCCAATTCACGCACCGTCCCTATCGCCTTGATGTGGGACATGGTAGCGGCAAGATCCTCCAACTTCACCGGCTTCAGAAGGTAGTCGACCGCATGCACCTTGAACGCCTTCAACGCGTACTCATCGAAGGCTGTAGTGAAGACAACTGGGCAATCCACCACGGCACGTTGAAAGACCGCGAAACTGTCGCCATCGGTCAGGCGCACGTCGAAGAACGCCAGATCGGGAGCGGGGTTCGCTTTGAGCCATTCAACGGTATCCGCGACCGAGGTAGTGTTGGCGACAATGGTGGCAGATGGCTCTATCTCCGCCAACAACTTGGTCATTCTTTTCAAGGCTGCAACCTCATCTTCAACGATCAGGATCTTCATGCTATAGACGGTATGAGGGGGACTCTGGCTACAAAATTGTCGCCTTCTTGCCCTATGAACGTTTCTCGTTGAGTGACCGCAGAGAATCGCTGACGAATACTGTTCACCCCGAAGCCGGTACTCTTGGCCGCCGTTTCACGAGGCCTATATGGGTTGCTCACGGTCAATTCATCACGGGTTGTGGAAATGGTTACGATCAGTGGCTCTTCGTCCGTAGCCCGGTTATGCTTCAATGCATTCTCGACCAATAGTTGAACAGTTAGCGGAGGCACCAACGCATCGAGTGCGCTTTGCACCACGCTGGTACGTAGCACGATGCGATCACCAAACCGGCGTTGTTCCAAGAAGAAATAGGTGTCGACCAAGCGAAGTTCGTCCCGGAGAGGAATGAGTTCCTTGTCTCGCACTTGGAGTATCTCGCGGAAAAAATCGCTGAGCTGTTCTACATGCTTCACCGCCTTGCTTGGCGCTTCCTCAATGAGTTCGATCAGCGTATTGAAACTATTGAACAAGAAGTGCGGGTTCACCTGGCTGCGCAGAACTTCCATTTGGAAATGCACTTTCTCCTTTTCCATCCGCTCCTTCAACCTTAAGCGTGCATCACGAGCACGTAACAAGAGGATAACGATCGCTGCGACGGATCCGAGGGCCGCTAAAAATGCCCAAGGGGTTCGCCACCAAGGCCGGAGAACTGTGAACGCGAAGGAGGTCCATTGATCGTGGATTCTGCTCATCCCCGTTGATGCCGCCACCTCGAACCTGTATTCACCGGCAGGCAGATGTGCAAAGGAGATCTCATGGTCCCGCGTAAAATGCACAGTGGTATCCGAACCGATCAAGCGGTATGCGAATCGCAGGTCTTCAGGAGCCGCGTAGTGGATACCTGTGAATCGGATACTGAGAAAGTCATGGCCCGGGGTCAATTCCGCTCCGCCGATCAATGCAAGTGCTTCACCACCTTGCCGAACGGAAAGGACCACTGCTGATGCATGTTCGGAAAGCCATTGTCCAGCTGGATCGATCCTGATCAACCCTTGATCACTAGCCAACCACACGCTTCCACTCGCATCAACTGCCACGGTGTTCAACTCCGCTTTGGCACCTCGCAACCCGAACTCATTCGTCAGGTCCAGGTTCAGCGAAGTGCTGTTGTTCCAGACCACCAAGCCAGCTTCACCCATCAACGCTAGGCCGGGTCCAAGCGGCACCATCGCGAACACATCGTTCATATTCGGCACATCCGCTGAGCGAAGGAGTGTGAGACCATCTGGATCAACCCTACAGATCCCGGTTTCCGGCCCACAGGCCCATGCCTGGCCTGCGCTGTCAACGCACAAGGAATAAAAGGTGCGATGCTTGCCACCCGTTACCAGGAGTGATCGTGCCACACCTTTTTCATCGATACGCACAACGCCATTACCATCCGTAGCCACTAGAATGGATCCATCCGGCATGGGCAGGATGTCATAGGTGAATCCACCACCCGGAATAGGCAATTCGGAAAAACGCCCGGAGAGTTTGTCTTCCGAACAAGTCCAGAGAAAAACCCCGCCGATGGTAGCGAAGAGAACCGAATCGCCGCGTGAACGGATCGAGAGCACGTTCTCATTGATCGAACCGAAGCCCTTATCGAGGTGTAGGAATGAACCATCGGGTGCTATTCGAAATACACCCTTGCCAAAGGTGCCTGCCCAGAGTTGACCACGATGATCGGTATGCAGCGCCACCACCTGCGTAGTACTGTCGATGGGCAGTTGAACACGTTCCAGCCGTTGAGCCTCCCTGAACGTCGTTGCGTGGGTGAACACACCATCGCGCGTTGCGAAGGTGATACGCCCGCTAGTGCCTTGGGCGAGCGCCGTAATGCGATGCATGTCAAAACCTTCATGCTGAGGCGTGACCACGACATCAGGATCAGCCCGGCGAAGTGTGGACGAACCATCGCACCACCAGACCGCACCATCCCGATCACGAAGTAGTCCTTTGATAGTGCTTTGCGCACCTTGGTCACTTGTAGTAGGCCGGTAATAGGCCAGTCCAGAAGAGGCATCACACACCACAGTGCCTTTGCCAGTAGTGCCGATCCATGATCGGTAGAGCGTGCTTACCAAATGCGTAACCGGCTCACCGATCCAATTGCTATCGAGTCGTTCAGCTTTTGACCTGATATGATCGGGATCGAACGTGAAAACACCACCGCGATCGGTACCAGCCCACAATCGCCCGCTCGCAGAAGTACAGATGGAGAGGACCAGATTGTCCGGTGCACCATCCTTTTCACCATACCGCACCTGCACCACACCATCCAGGTCAATGATCGAAATGCCCTGATCCGTTGCCAGGGCCATTCGATCCTTGTCCAGAACACATTGGGCATTCACGTGGTCATCGCTGAGGCCATGGATGGAATTCACATGGATCACCTTTCCATTACGCCACACCTGCGTTCCGCTACCATAGGTCCCGGCCCAAATACCGTTGCGAGGATCTACAACAAGTGAACGCACGGGATTGTCCCGGAATGTTGTGTCGGTCCAAAGTGTATCGCATCCCAAGCCGCTGCAACGCAGGATGACACCGCTGGCGAGCGCGGCTACCACATGATCCCCTGCTGAGCCGATCGCGGTCACAACATCGCCTTCGGTTCTCAGAATAGCGTCGGTCCGATCACCATCGGTTCGGAACAAACCACGATCGCTGCCTAGCCATAGAAGGCCTTGGAAGTCCTGGGTCAAGCAGGTCGCGTTAACCCCTTGCTGACCATCAAGCACTTCCATGGTCCGCACCAGTGGGTATTGGCCGAACAAATGGGCGCAGCAGAATACAAGAGCAGATCCTATCGAGGTCCGCAAAATCATTTTTCAGCAGTTTCGGAAAAGAGCAGATCCACTTTCACCTTCACCATGGAAGCCAGCTTTTGCTGCACCACCCGTGGTACACGGATCCCATGCTCTGCCAGTTGAACATCAAAAACACTTGTTACCCTTACACCTTCCTTGGTCACCACGATGGTGCAGTTGACAACGCGTTCCTGAACTACACCATGTAAGGTGAAACGCCCTTTGGCTCGAACACTGAAGGTGGCCGGGGAAGCCAGATCGCATGCTTCGATGATACGGCCTTCGAACAATGCGTTCGGAAAGTCTTTGGTCTCCACATAATTCTCGAAGAAGTGCTCCTGTTGAAGCGCGCTGTTGAACCCTTCGAAATTGCGCATAGGGATCTTCACCACAAAGTTGCGCGCCGAAATATCCAAGATGCCCGATACAACGGTATTGGTAGCGGTGATCCGTTCAAGCGGAGCCTCACTTGAAAAGGTCACCTCCCCTTTCGCAATAGAAAAAAGGCGCGACTTCTGCGCGATAAGCGGGGAAGCGAAAGAGCCGCAGAAGACTATACCAAAAAGGTAAAAGGAAATGGTCTTCATGCCAAGCGTCAAAGCACGGCGACGTTCGTCATCGTGATATCACGAATATTTGAGATGTTGTTGCACGCTGACCACGCAGAACCAGAACGTAAGAACCAGCCACAAGATCATGTGTATCGATCAGGAGCATGTTGGAAGCACTCAAACCAGACCAGCGAATGCGCCCTAACGCATCAACCAGTTGCACCTGATCCCCTTTCAAAAGCCGCTCGACGAGCAACGATCCATTCTGCACAAGAACGCTGGGATCCTCCGTTGACTGATCAATGATCGA
This sequence comes from Flavobacteriales bacterium, assembly GCA_016717225.1. GTDB lineage: Bacteria > Bacteroidota > Bacteroidia > Flavobacteriales_F > PHOS-HE28 > PHOS-HE28. The sequence continues at coordinate 28,531 of JADKGB010000020.1, forward strand.
TAGCGGTGTGGAAAGACAAGTCGTCTCGGCAACGAACCTGTCACTGGACGCCAGTGAATCGAGCAGCGGTTCATAGGAGAAAACATCCCCGAGCAGATGATATCGTAACCACAGATCAGCGATATCCGTGACAACGGTTTGTTGTTGTTCCCTCGAAATGGTGAGGTCCGGACCGCAGGTAAGTTCACCGAACGAACACGTGAAGCTGTTATCCCCGAAATAACAATGGCCTCCTCCTGTAATATTCACGAACGCCTTGCACGGTGAATTGATCGCGGCATAGATCGGACCTGCATGTTCCGGGATAGGCGTTACGCAATCTTCCGATGCGGCAAAGACGAGTGTAGGCACCAGAACGGCGCTCGCTGAAGCGATAGCGCTGGGATCGGTTTCGGCAGGAGCCAAGGCGATGAGTGCCTGTATGTTCCCATTGTTCGCTGCGCCCAAGAACGAGGCACCGCCGCCCATACTGTGTCCCAGCAGGGCTGCCTTTGGCAGAACATGTTGGTAGAAAGGGGATGCGGCATCGTCATTCGATGAGATAATGGTATTGGCCAAAAATGCGAGGTCACCTCCAAAATTCGCATGAACAGGGGCGAAACCACCTTCCGTCGTGGGCAGAGCTACAATGTAACCCAACGGAACAAAATACTCCCACAGGTAGGTGTAGGCATCAACGGTCATCACGAAGCCATGGCCGATCGCCAGGACAGGAAACGAACCATCAGTGACCGGCACATCAGTACCCGCAGTATTGGCAGGATAGTGCAGTTCGCACGCAACATTCCGGTCACGGCCTGCATCATAGAAGGTGATGTTCGTTGAGCCGATAGCGAAGGGTTGGGCGCAAAGTGCAGAGGGCAGCAGAAATGCGGCTTGGAAGAAAATATGCTTCATGCGTAGGGAGCTCTAAGTTGCCCGTGAAGTTCGGTAAAATCGAAGTTCGTTTGCGAAAAAGGAAAGAAGGGGGCATCGACATCGTCCAATGGAACCGGATATTCCTTGTGAACCTCGTTCGCCGTAGTAATCAGCTCGGCTTCTCATGACATCACTCGGAATGCGAAGCTCGCATATGCGTGAGGTGCGTTTCGTCGAACGACGGCGGAGAGGGAGGGCTCGACCGAGGCGGGCTTTCCCAGAGGGGGGTGGCTTCAAGCAGCCCACACGCTCCGCGTGTTGGGATTGTTGCTCACGATCGCTTCAGCAAGCAAGCTTGCTGCGCTCCCGTGAACAAGCAGCCCCGCGAACGCGGGGCTGCTTGGCGGAGAGGGAGGGATTCGAACCCCCGGTACCCTTGCGAGTACTTCTGTTTTCGAGACAGACCCATTCGACCACTCTGGCACCTCTCCAAGTGCTTGACAGAACGAACTCCTTTTTCACAAAGGGCCGCGAAGATAGAAGCCTTGGGCAAGAGGAGTTTTACATGCTGATCCATGAAACACAGCGTTACTTCGCAAGCCCTTTCCGCATGCGCGCTATGTCCTTGATCAGCTTATGTTCCATTGCCTTGGCCTGCAGTAACGTGCAACCCTTAAGCACCGAAACGGCCGATGCCTATTGGCCGCCAACGGATGTCATTTACGAAGACCACATCTACAGCCCCACCGTGCGAGCTGTGCAATTCTTCAAGAAAGGCTTCGATCTGGCCCCACCGATCATCGAACTCGGAAGTATGGATCCGCTGGTGTTGCGATTTGATGACCTTCAACCTGATCCGGAACAGCTGATGTACACGATCGTGCATTGCGACGCTCAATGGCGCCCCAGCGACCTGATGGTGAACCAGTTCATCGCTGGCTCGCCCACCGACCTCGTGCCATCGGCCGAGCAGAGTTACCTCACGCTGCAACCTTTCTTGCAATACACGATCGAGTTGCCCAACGAATTTATTCGACCCACCATTGCCGGGAATTACCTGATCAAGGTTTATCGCAACAACGACCAGGACGACCTCCTGCTAACCAGAAGGTTCATGGTTTACGAGCAGCGGGTCGAAATTCAATCACGCGTGCAAGGAAGCCGTGACATCGAATTGCGAGATATCGCTCAACATGTGGACTTGACCATTCGTTATCCGGGCGTCACGGTACCTGACCCGTTCAGCGACCTAAGTGTAACGGTACTCCAGAATATGCGCTGGGACGACGCACGCACCGGCATGAAGCCGAAATTCTTGCGCGACCACGAATTGGTTTACGACTTCCCGAAGGAGACACAATTCCTGGGCGGTAGCGAATGGCGCAATTACGACCTCAAGAGCTTGCGTTACAATTCGCCGCGAGTGGCACGAATAACCACTGGACCTTCGGGCTTGGCCGAAGCGTTCATCGTACCTGATGCCAAGCGCAACATCCGGGTATACATAGAAGAACCGGACATCAACGGCAAGATGCTGGTCCGCAATGATGAGGCCAACGGTGATCCACTTGGCGCCGACCATGTGTGGGTGAATTTCGGCTTACCCATGGACGGTCCATTGAGCAGTGGAGACATCTATGTGTATGGCGGGTTCAGCGATTTCCAATGCAAGAAAGAGAACCGAATGGTGTGGATGCCCGACCTGCAGGCATACACACTACGAACCATGATCAAGCAGGGCTATGTGAATTATTGCTTTGCCTTTCTTCCCCACGGTAGCAGCAAACCGGACCTCACCACGATCGAGGGGTCGCACTTCCAGACCGAGAACGACTACTTGGTGCTGGTCTATGTGAAAGACTACGCGCTCAGATGCGACCGTTTGGTCGGAATGCGATTCATCAATAGCAGAAGGGACTGACAAGTCAGCGCTTCACAACACGCACATACCGCTTAAGCCTCGGTAGATCGATCAGGTAAATACCAGCATTCAGGCTGCTCACATCGAGCAGTGCTCGTGGGTTCAACGTACCACTTGCGACAAGCAGGCCTGCTTCGGAAAATACCATGAACGGCTGTTGCTCCTTGAGATCAAGCTCGATGCGCACCAGCCCGTCAGTTGGATTGGGCATCGCATTGAGCGTTTGGTAACCCGTTGTTTCGAAAACCCCATCCACGCATCCAGCAACATCCGGGACCACCACGGTATTGTTGCCCGCATTGGGTACACAAACGCGGTTGTTCACCGCATCGAAATCGATATCCGCAGGGTTGTTCAAGCCCGTACCAACGACCGTTTCAGCAGGAGCGGTCAAGGTGTTGTCGAATCGTGTTATGCGATCCGGGGTCCAGGAGGCAACAAGGATGTTCCCGTTGCAATCGAGCGTGATCCCATCGATGTTGGATAGGCTTGTGGTATAAGTACTGAGCTCGGCGCCAGACACTTTGTCAATGCTCTTGATCCGAGCGCTGCTACCCCAGTATGCCACCCAAAGCTTATCGAAGGTCGGGTCATACACAATACCGTTCGGTGTTTGAACAGTGTTCGCAACGAGCACTGTGTAAGTCCCCGCTGCCGGGTCTACCTTGAAGATCTTCAGATCACCAAAATCCGTGGTATACAGGAAATGGCCATCGCTGGCCAACCCGTTCAAGAAGGAGCCACCCAGGTCAAGATCGAAGACCTCTGTTCCATCGCTGGTGAGATAACCCTTCACTCCACCACCCACGTTCGCGAACAGCGTATCACCTTGCAATTCGATACCGTAAGGCGCGTCAGAAATCCCACTCACGAAATTGCTGACGGTACCGTCTTGCGCCCGTTGTTTGATGCTATTGTTCCCTGTGCAGCTAACGAAGTAACGATCACCCACAGGGTCATATTCCACGCTCTCGGGACCGCTGTATTGGGCATTGCCTGCGCAGGACAGGAAGAATAGAGGAACAAAGAGTTTGGAACGCATAATAAAACGGCTGATGGCGGCGCAAACTATCGGGTGCCACCAATACCAATCCAGTCTCACCATTCGAATTGTGAACAAGTTGCGACGAAGAAGGCGATCAGCCCGATGAAGCAGCTCAAAACGACAGTATCCCTTCCATCGATCAGGGACGCATTGTTGAAGAACAGATGATGCCATACCACGATCGGGGTATTTCACGGATCGAAGCGCTGTTCGTGCTTTGCGGCCATGTTCAGAGCTTCCGTTTCCAAACACTCTCGCGTTGGCCATACGATAGGCCTGTGTAGCCTTTGCGTGCTCACGTTCATCGTTCTCAACAATACTTCGATCGCTCAATCGGCAGACACATCCGTTGTCCACGAATTGCGACCCGCGGAAGTCACCGCCCCGGTGAATCGCACGGCCCAGCCGATGGCGGATACGGTTGGAGCGGTGATCATGGCGGGCAAACGCACCACGGTGATCCACCCGGGCGCACAGCGGGCAGACCTCTCGGTGAACTTGGCCCGCCAAGTCTTCGCCAAGGTGCCGGGCATCAATGTGTGGGAGAACGACGGTTCCGGGGCCCAGCTAGGCATCGCCGCGCGTGGCCTCAGCCCTAACCGTTCGTGGGAGTTCAACATGCGGCAGAACGGGCATGACATCTGCGCAGACGTGTTCGGGTACCCAGAGGCGTACTTCACACCGCCGATGGAAGCCGTGGATCGCATTGAAGTGGTGCGCGGTGGAGCTTCGTTGGCGTACGGCCCGCAGTTCGGCGGAATGGTGAACTTCCAGATCAAGCGAGGCGCATCGGACCGACCACTGGCCTTCGAGACACGGCAGACCCTCGGCGCCTTCGGCTCGATGAACTCCTACAACGCGCTTGGGGGCACGAAGGGCCGCTGGAACTACTACACCTATCTGCATCACCGTGGCGCTGAAGGATGGCGTGGGAACAGTCGCTACACCACCACAACGGCCTATGGCGCGCTCGAATACCAAGCAAGCGCCAAGTTGAAGTTGGGCGCACAGTTCACGCGCATGGACTTGCGAAGCCAACAACCCGGCGGCCTCACGGATGCGACCTTCTCCCTTGACCCTAGGGCATCCACGAGGGACCGGAACTGGCTGTTGCTGCCCTGGCATACAGGTGCGATCACGGCGGAATTCCGGCCGGATGCGCGCACGATCATTGACGTGAAGGTGTTCGGGACAGCGAGCGAACGCAACAGCATCGGGTTTCTCAAGGCCATCAACCAACCGGACACCGTGGATCGGGCGACCGGCGAATTTGCGGCGCGGCAGGTGGACCGGGATACCTACGCGAACGTAGGCCTTGAAGCGCGCATGCGGCATGGTTGGCGCTTCTTGAAACGGGATGCTCAGCTCGCTATAGGTCTTCGCGGATACGGTGCGTCCACTCACCGCAGGCAACAAGGCACCGGGAGCATCGGTTCCGATGCGGACATCGCCGTCACTGGGGCGTACAACCGGGAATTGGACTTCACCACGAGCAACGGCGCGTTCTATGTGGAGAACCTCTTCCGCCTGAGCGACAGGCTCAGCATAACGCCCGGTGCCCGGATCGAGCACATCGTTTCGCGCGTCGATGGCCGCATCAACAACAGCGGGGCCGGTGCAGTGGACAGTGGAGAACGGCAGCGCGACCGTGTGCTGTTCGGAGCCGGAGCGCAGATGAGAGCTACCACAAGCACCTCTATCTACGCCAACTTCAGCGAAGCATACAGACCGGTGCTGTACTCCGATCTCACTCCTTCCGCAACAACGGATGTGATCGATCCCGGCCTGCGCGACGCTTCGGGATACAACATCGATCTCGGGTACCGCGGAGATCTGCACAAGGCGATCACCTTCGACGTTGGTGCTTACTTCCTGAGCTACGATAACCGCATCGGCACGGTGCTGCGTGATGGTGTGAACTACCGTACGAATATCGGCAAGTCCGTGAGCACCGGTGTAGAAGCATATGCAGAGGCTGATGTCCTGCGCCTCTTCGGCGCCGACAAACAAGATCGGCGGATCTCGATATTCGGGTCCTATGGCTTCAACGACACGCGCTATACCCGGTGGAACGACCCGGCTTTGGCCGAGGACCCTGTGAAGCGCATCGAGAACAAACGAGTGGAGTACGCTCCCCGCTGGACCTTCCGGAGCGGCCTCACTTGGCGCGAGCGGCGCTTCACCGCATCAATGCTCGTGAACGCGGTGGATGGCGTGTATACTGACGCAGCGAATACGGAGAAGCCGAACGCCGCTGCCACTGCTGGATGGATACAGGGGTACACCTTGCTCGATGCCAGCGCCACCTGGTCCTTCACGCAGGACGTCCAAATAACCGCCGGAGTGAACAACGCAACAGATGAAGCCTATGCCACACGGCGAGCCGGCGGTTATCCCGGTCCCGGGTTGCTGCCGGGGACGGGACGTGCGTGGTACCTGACGCTTGCGGCGAAGTTCTGAGAAGTCGTTTGCATATTGTCTTGGACTGTCCGGTCTGAAAACAAACTCAGCGTCACAAAGGCCAGAAGCAAGCGATCTTCTCGCTGCGAGAAGATCCTACGCCTATCTGGTGATGCGCGATTTCCTTCTACTTGTGCTATTGGGCGCACTCTTGGCAATGCCTTTGGCTTGGTTCGGTGTGGGCCGCTGGCTGGAGAACTTCGCCTTTCGCACGACCATTGAGCCACTGGTGTTCGCGCTGGCATCCTTGGTAGTAGTAGCGATCGCGGTTGTCACGGTGAGCTTCAGGGCAATACGGGCGGCACAATTGGATCCGGTGAAAGCCTTGCGGCACGAGTGAGGGTCTAAAGGACGCACGTCCCGGCCCGACAACACTTCCGCGACGCAGGTGTTTTCTACGGACCCGCTACCGCGATAGTCATCGGGCTAACGGAACAATGGGATCACCTCTCCCGGTGTTGGCAACACCACTTTGCATCTGTCGCAAGGAACACTAAGAGATGCCCCTTGTTGTTCCTTGTTGGTGGTGTGGTAGATCACTACGGTCCTCGCCTCGATCACCCGGCCCGCTTTCTCGAACGCGGCCATGATCGTAGGCGTTACGAAGGCAACGTCAAGGTCGTGCGTTTCCAAAAGGTCTTTGATATCCTCGGTATCACCAGTGAAATAGACCCGCCTTCCGCTCCATTGCACGAGGTATGAGTAATGTGGGGTTTCCCCAAGTGGTGTTGAACGCGGATTCACGTAGATGCCCGTCTTTTCGCCTAGGCGCTCGGTCCTTCGATCCAGCACCTCACCGCTGAAAGCTGGCGTGAATGCGCGCCCCCCAAGAACAGGTGTAGGCGGTTCGGTCACGTACAAGGCGATATCATCCGGACCGATCCCTTTGTGATCCATTGGGGCATCAGCAAATACGCGAAAGCCATCCAGATCAAGGCGGACTAGGCTTCCACCGACGAACGTGGCGGTGGGTCGTTGGGCAAAAGAGGCACTCGCGACCAATGCGATCGCCATGGTTGGAAAGACAGTACGGAACATCTTGATGTTGAAAGTTGTTGGGTTAAAGATGCGAACGATCGGCCCACACGTTAGACTTGCACGGTCGGTTTGATGAACCAACACCAGAAGCGCATGGCAACCCAGGTCACGCACGACATACGCATCAGCGTAAAAGCGGAATACTCGCATGAACAGAGCGACCCGAAAGCAGGGCGCTTTCTGTTCAGTTACAGAATACGCATCGAGAACCGGGGAGCGCGCACGGTGCAGCTGCTTCGTAGGCACTGGCATATCGTTGACAGCCTCTTTGAACCTCGGGAAGTGAAAGGCCCCGGCGTTGTTGGTGCTACACCCGTTCTGGCAACCGGCGAACACTTCACGTATACCAGCTTCTGTGATCTGCGCAGTGCGTTCGGTCGCATGAGCGGCACCTATACCATGCGCCATACGGATGATGACTCCGGCTTCGATGTGGTGATACCACCGTTCGAATTGGTGTATCCGATCGCGGCGAACTGATCGTTGGCGAACATTAACCAACTTCGATCGGCTCAACAGGGAAGTTTCCGCTTTCTTCGCGTCCTGAAATGAGCACGCACACCCTTTCAACACGGTTTATGGCGATCACCTTGGTGGTGGTGCTGTCGGCCACGTGGATAGGATCTGGTGCCTGGGTGGGTGTGGCTCCAGAAATGGATTGGAAGAGTTCCGATGAAGGATCATCCAATGAAGCCAAGGAAGACGCCAAGCATGAAGTGAAGTCCTTTAGTAGCACCGGTCAATTTCTATTGCTACCCGGAAGCCTGTTGTTATCGCAGGTGAATTCCCAGGACGGCCAGTTGCCTGCGGAGCATATCTCTGAAGTGCCGGTGCCTCCGCCTCTCGTGAAGGGCTGAAGAATAGGCCGCCTGTTTACCGAACAGGCTGTCCTTGTTCTTCCGTTGCCAAGACCTGAGCAGGTCTGCCAACAATTAGCAGTTCGACTCCCGCGCACTGTTCACACAGTTCAACGCTCGAACCCTTTCTCAAAAGGGATCCTCGGCGCAGTGCCTCCTCAACACTGCCGATCGACATTTTCAGTCTTACCAGAATAAAGCTAGCACCTGTCCAAGGAATACTTGGAGCCCATGACGAACGATCAGATCAACCAGCTCGTGGACCACGCCGCGCACTACCTCCCGGTGCAAGGCCCCATTGGTGTATTCATCCATCACAACACGCTGCACGCGTTCCAGCACTTGCCTTTCGAAGAGGCGGTAGTTCAGGCAAGCGAGCTGTTCGGTACAGAGCCTTACATGACCCTCGCGGCCTACCAGCGCGACTTCCATCGTGGGCGTATCTTGGAAGAAGATGTGACAGCCGTGTTGGCCAAGGAGGAAAACGCTGCCGTGATCCCAGGTCGCTTGGATCGTCGCGCGTTGCGTAAGGCCCTGCTTATTCCCGGCATACGCAATGTGAAAGGCCAGCGCGCTGAATGGCTTTTGAAGGAAGGCGGTTGGTTGAAGGCGTTCCGAACGGACGTTTCCGAAGAAGCACGCGCAGCATTTGCGCACGACACGCCAAAGGCCCTTTGGGAAACCTGCCTCTCCCGCGCACCAAGAACGGATGCTCCGCAACAGAAGAAATATGCTCGTCCGCACGCGGCGCTCTTCGCATTGAAGCAGGTGGATCTCGATGCCATCGTGCATCCACCGCTGATCAACCTCGTGAGCACCTTCGTGGACCAAGGCGTCGCGCATTGGCAACTGCCGCTGCGCAATGAAGGTTTGCTCAATTCCTTCCGTGCCCTGCATGGTGCCTCGTTGGTGGATCCCGCCGGTCTTGGAGGTTTGAAGAAGCGTTTGAACGCGCAGGTTGCGCTCGATCCTGAAGCGATCGTGCTGGAGGCGTTGCGCGAACTCGGCGTGGACGCGAACGACACAGAACACTTCATCACTGCCGAACTACTGGCCTTGCCCGGTTGGGCGGGTATGGTGCGTAAGCTGGAAAAGGAGCCAGTCCTTGCCGAGCACCAGCACGTTCCATGCAAGTTGATGGACTATCTGGCCGTGCGCCTGACGCTTTTGGTTGTTGCCTTGCGCAATACGGAAGGCAATACCACAAGCTGGCGAACCCTGACGAACGCAGCCGATCGCGCACCGCTGCGGAACGAACTCCTGCTCTTCGATGTCGTGCAATCGCTCGGACTGTCGAGCCAAACCTTGACCGCGCTCGACCAAGGCACATTCGACCGACTGTTCGGCGAGATCACGGCCTTCAACGAATTGAATCGCCGACGCATCTGGCACCTGGCCTACGAACGGCGCCACGAACGCTTGAACCTGTTGCCGCTGGCGAAGCACCACACGCTGCCACCTGTGGCACCCGTTCGCGATCGCTACCGCGCCGATGTTTTCTTCTGCATCGACGAGCGCGAAGAATCCGTTCGTCGGGCGTTGGAGGAGATTGCCCCTGACGTGCGCACTTATGGTGCTGCGGGCTTCTTCGGGTGCGCCATGCACTACAGCGGCAACGACGACAAGCATAGCGTAGACCTATGCCCGGTTGTTGTGAAGCCTGCGCACTTCGTGAGCGAACAAGCGCATGACGATCACGAGGAAGTGAACGACAAGCGCCAGAGCCTTCGGCGCTCCTGGGCAGCGTTCGCTTATGGCCACAATACTGGATCGCGGAACATCATCCGTGGCTGGATCGGTAGTGCGATCACCGGCTTCACGGCACTGGTCCCATTGGTCCTGCGCGCCGTCAGTCCGCTCACCTGGTTCAAGTTGAACGAGCAACTGAGCGGTTCGCTCCTACCCCAGGCCAGGACCGAACTCGACTTCCACCGCGCGGAACCCGATACGAAAGCCGATAACGGATTGCTCGCTGGCTTCACCACGACGGAAATGGCCGACCGCGTGGGCGGCATGCTCAACACCGTGGGCCTGACGAAGAACCACGCACGCCTGGTCGTCTTCCTTGGTCATGGCAGCACCAGCTTGAACAACCCGCACGAGAGCGCGCACGATTGCGGAGCCTGCGGCGGCAGGCGAGGCGGTGCGAACGGCAGGCTCTTCGCGGCGATGGCGAACCGCCCCGATGTGCGCACCCTGCTTCATGAGCGTGGCGTCCACATTCCCGAGGACACTTGGTTCATCGGCGGTTACCACGATACGTGCAACGATGATGCGGATCTGCTGGACCTGGATCGCGTTCCAGCGACACATGACGAAGACCTGAAGCAACTGCGCGAGTCCTTGGATGAGGCACGCGCATGGAGCGCGCATGAACGCGCACCTCGCTTCGAAGCGGCGGGGACCGGCATCGACCATCACGAAGGATTACGCCATGTGCGCGAGCGCGCCTCGCACCTCGCCGAGCCGCGTCCGGAGTACGGCCACTGCACCAACGCGGTGTGCATCGTCGGTCGGCGTTCGACCACACGTGGGCTCTTCTTCGACCGCCGCGCTTTCCTGGTGAGCTACGACGCGCACAACGACCCACAGAACAAAGCGCTCGCAGGCGTGCTGGGGGCGGTAATCCCGGTCTGCAGCGGGATCAGCTTGGAGTACTACTTCAGTTTTGTGGACAACGAAGGCTACGGTTGCGGGACGAAACAACCGCACAATGTCACCGGGCTTATCGGTGTGATGAACGGCTACCAGAGCGATCTGCGTACGGGCTTGCCGTGGCAGATGGTGGAGATCCACGAGCCGGTGCGCATCCTCTTCGTGGTGGAGACCACTCCCGAACGATTGATGCCGATCATCGATGCGAACCCCGAACTGACCGAGTTCGTGAAGAAGCGCTGGATCCGGATAAGCACGATGGACCCGGATACCGGTGCGATCAAGGTGTATCGCGATGGCACTTGGGAGAAGGTCGAAGGCGATGAGGTCCCGCTGCCGCGCTGCACTTCTTCCGCGAAGTACTACAGCGGCAGCTTGGAGCATCTGCCCGTCGCGCGCATCGAACCTGAAATGCTCGCAGCCCAATGAACGAGCTCTTCACCCCAACCCTGTCCTCGACTTCGTTCGGACTGACATTGCTCATCGGCCTGCCCGCTGCGCTCTTCCTCTTATTTGGTGTGGCGTGGCTGGCTGGCTTCAAACCCAGTGAGCGCGTACTGTCGCGCTCGACCATCGTCGTGCATGCACTGCTCACAGGTGTGGTTGCCTGGCTTGCGTTCCAACTGGAATGGTATGGTCGCTCATCGATCATCGTTGATATGGGCACCTGGTTCTCCTTCGAGGAAGTAGAGATCCACCTCTCCTTCCTACTCGACCGCCTATCGCTGACAATGGCCGCGCTCACCGTGGTGCTGGTGGGACTTGTCGCAGCCTTCAGCGTGCGGAATATGCACCGCGACCAAGGCTACCTGCGGTTCTTCCTGCTGATGCACGTCTTCACCTTCGGAGCGCTCATCCTCTTCCTCGCTTCGTCGCTCGACCTGCTCTTCGGTGGCTGGGAACTCGTGGGCCTGAGTTCGGTGCTGCTCGTCGGTTTCTTCCAATACCGCAAAGATCCCCTGCGCAATGCGTTGAAGGTCTTCGCCTCCTATCGCATCGCGGATCTGCAGATCGTGCTCGCCACGGTGTTCGCGCACCTCTGGCTAGGTGGAGCGGACTGGGAGAGGCTTCTCTCCAGCGAAGCCCACGGCCATGTGGAAGCACCGGCTGCTGCGTTCGGCATACTCGCTGTGCTACTCATTATCGGGGCTTGTGGTAAGAGCGCACAAGGACCCTTCTTCGGTTGGCTCGCGCGGGCAATGGAAGGCCCCACGCCGAGCAGTGCGATCTTCTACGGAGCCATAAGCGTGCATGCGGGCGCTTACTTGTTGCTGCGCGTGCAACCGATGATCGCTTCATCGCAGGTGGCCGTCGTCACGCTCATCGTCATCGGGGCGATCACGGCCATCGGCTCCACCATCGTGCAGCGCACACGCCCCGATGCGAAGACCTCGCTCGCATACGCGGTGCAAACCCAGCTTGGTCTGGTCATGATCGAGATCGCGTTGGGCTGGAACACGCTCGCGCTGATGCACATCACCGGCCACGCCCTGTTGCGCACCATGCAATTCCTGCGGGCGCCATCGTTGTTGCACGATCACCACGCCATGCGATCAGCCGCAGGTGGTCACTTGGTGGCTGCGGATCCAGTGTTCAAGGCCCTGCCGCAGGGATTGAAATTGTCGCTCTACCGCTTCGGCATAGCGCAGGGGCACTACGACGCGGTGGTGGATCGCGTCGCGGTGCGTCCGTTGAACTTCATGGCCCGCTCACTTCAATGGAAGGGCTCGCGCGGCATCGTCGTGTTGGCGGCGCTGCTGGTTGGCGGTTATCTGCTCGCGGGATCAGGTTCATCCGTGCCAACGATCGAACACACGTGGATCCTCGGCTTCATCAGCGTGCTCGCGTGTTGCACGGCGCTCTTCGCCAGCGTGCGGCCCTTTGTCGATCGCAAGCCACGTCACGTGGTGAACCTTGTGCTGGTGAGCGTGGCGAGCATGGCTGTTGCCGGGCTGACCTCCGCCGAACCCAAGGGCATTATCGGTGGGCTGCTCGTGGCGATCATGTTGGTGATCGCCGCCGTTGGGATACGTACCGTGCTGCGCGGATTGGAAGCGCGCACAGATCTCGCTGTGGATCCGCACGACAACCTCGGTCTTGGTCAGAAAGCGCCGCGCCTCTCGTTCTTCTTCCTCGTGTTCTGTCTTGCGTTGGTCGGCATTCCCGGCACGCTCGGCTTCGTAGCAGAAGACCTGCTCTTCCACGGTGCGCTGCACATTCATCCGATCCTCGGTATAGCATTGCCGCTGGCCACCGCGCTCAATGCGATCAACCTCCTACGCACCTGGCACCTGCTCTTCAACGGCAGGCTCGCCAAGGACGTGGCGAACATCCCCGATGCTCTTCTGCACGAGCGCTGGCTGCTCATTCCATGCCTACTCTTGCTGATCATGCTCGGTGTGATCCCGCAGTTCGCGATCACCTGGAGCGCGCCTGCTGCGGAATGGCTGAGCTCACTTCTTCCTCCTCTTTCGCACTGAACCGATCGAACATGAACAAGTTATTCTCGCATTGGAAAAAAGATCTGCCGGCATCGCTGGTGGTCTTCCTCGTAGCTGTGCCTTTATGCTTGGGGATCTCCTTGGCCAGTGGTGCGGATCCCATCGCAGGTTTGATCGCTGGTGTGATCGGTGGTATCGTGGTTGGTGCCACGAGTGGATCACAATTGGGTGTAAGCGGACCAGCTGCTGGGCTCGCGGCATTGGTAGCTGCTGCCATCAAGGACTTGGGGGCGTACGATATCTTCCTTGTAGCGGTGGTCCTCGCAGGAGTAATTCAGATACTGGCCGGTGTGCTGAGGGCAGGCGTGATCGCGTATTTCTTCCCCAGCAGTGTGATCAAGGGAATGTTGAGCGGCATCGGCATCATCATCATCTTGAAGCAGATCCCCCACGCCTTCGGGTACGACAAAGACTTCGAAGGCGATGAATCCTTCGTTCAATCGGATCACGAGACTACGTTGAGTGAACTTGGTCGTCTTTCGGAATACATCACTCCGGGTGCTGTAATGATCACGCTGGTATGTATGGCCATTCTGATCGCTTGGGAAATGGCCTTTGTGAAGAGGAACAAGGTGCTCGCGCAGATCCCAGGCCCGCTGCTTGCGGTGGTAGCGGGGATCATTCTGGGCGGTATGCAAGCCGGTTTTGGTGAGCACGGTCTGGACGCCGAACACTATGTGGACCTTCCAGACCTCAGCGCAGGCTTTGCTGCATTCACCTTGCCGGACTGGTCTGCCTTGGCCCGTCCCGCGGTATGGAAGATCGCTTTCACCATCGCCCTGGTTGCCAGCCTGGAAACACTGCTCAGTGTTGAGGCTACGGACAAGCTCGATCCGGAAAAACGGATCACCCCGACGGATAAGGAATTACGGGCTCAAGGCATTGGCAACATTCTAAGCGGCCTCATCGGTGGATTGCCGATAACCCAAGTGATCGTGCGCAGTTCTGCCAATTTGCAAAGCGGCGCAAAGACCCGGTTGAGCGCCATCATCCACGGCGTTTGGATCCTGCTCTGCGTATTGCTTATTCCGCACGTGATGGAGATGATACCCCTCGCAAGTTTGGCCGCAGTGCTGTTCATGGTCGGCTATAAACTGGCCAAGCCTGCTCTGTTCAAGGCGATGTGGAGCAAAGGACGGACGCAGTTCGTTCCGTTCATCGTTACCGCGATCGGGGTGGTCTTCACAGACTTGCTAACAGGTGTCATGATGGGCATGGCGGTCGGCATCTTTATCCTGCTGCGCAACAGTTACCTCACGCCATTCCATTTTGATGGCGACATCACGGATCCGAGCAAGCCGATCCGCATTGAGTTGAGCGAAGAGGTGACCTTCTTCAACAAGGCGAGCATTCAGCGCACGCTGGCCGCCCTGCCCAGTGGCACATACGTTGTTGTTGACGCGAGCCGAACGATGAACCTGGACCCCGATGTGCGAGAGATCCTTGAAGAGGAACTCGTGCGCGCAAAAGAACAGGGCATCAGACTCGAGCTGATCGGTTTCCAGGACCGCCCTATCAAGAAAACAAACGTGCTGATCGCCGGTGTGCTGCGTTCCGCAGAGCGGGCCATGCGCGGCAAGTAGCACGACACCAACCTATCCATGAAGATCGAATGAGAACCCAAACGAAAGAAACCCAATCGCATCTCACACCGACCAATGCGTTGGAGATCCTGATCAATGGCAACAAGCGCTTCGTGAACAACCTGAAGGCGAACCGCGACCTGCTGAAGCAAGTGAACGAAACTATCTAAAGCCAACATCCGTTCGCCGTGATCCGTAGCTGCATCGATTCGCGCACCAGCGCCGAACTGGTCTTCGACCACGGCCTTGGCGACATCTTCAGCATTCGAATCGCCGGTAACTGCGTGAACGAGTATATCACCGTCAGCATGGAATTCGTCTACAAAGTCGCAGGCGCGAAACTGGTTGTAGTACTCGGCCACACGCGGTGCGGTGCGGTCGAATTCGACGGGCACGCCGACCGATCCAACTGACCAACGCGATCCGGGCACTAACCCACGGACGGCTATATTCACGAACTCATCTGAGAAGTCAAATGCTCGACATCAAAGCCGACCTGCACAAGATCCTCCTAGGCCGTAACAAGGACTGGAGCGACCGGATGATGAAAGAGAATCCGGAGATGTTCGCTGATCTGGCCAAGCATCAAACACCATTTTTTCTTTGGATCGGCTGCAGCGACAGTCGTGTGCCGCCGAACCAGATCACGGGAACGATGCCTGGCGATATGTTCATACACCGCAACATCGCCAACATGGTGGTGCATACGGACATGAACCTGCTGAGCGTGGTGGACTATGGCGTGAACGTGCTGAACATCGACCATGTCATTATCTGCGGCCACTACGGCTGTGGAGGTATTAAAGCTGCCATGGGACCCGAGTTCGGTGGGCCGGCCGCAAGTTGGGTGCGGCATATCCGTGATGTGGCGCGCATCCATCACGCCGACTTGGAAATGATAGCCGACGAAACCGAACGCTTCGATCGACTGGTGGAACTGAATGTGGCCGAGCAGGTATATGACCTGAGCCGCACCGCTGTGCTGCGTGATGCTTGGACAAAGAAGCGGAAGATCCAAGTACATGGCTGGGTATACCGCCTGACCGATGGCCTGATCAAAGACCTGGGGGTTACGCGCAACAGCTATGAGCACGAGGAAAGCGGGGTGGACGTGGACTGAGCGGGCTATCTGCTAGGGATTGCAGTGATCGCAATGTCCCGGATCCTCGACCAGCTTGGCATCCGGTCGCGGGAGATCCGCATGATGCCCACATGAGCGACAAGTCCTCCGGTAGGCGCGAACACTTCGCGTGGGCAGACCACAGAGCCCACAGGGCAATCCGGGTAGTGCTTCGGTGATCCTGAACCAGCATTCGGAACAACTTGGGCAAAGCGTCGCGAGTTCTGTTGCGAACCGATCGGAGGTTTCCGCGATCACCCGCATGCGCGTGGGATTGGCCATGGCCCGCATGTCCGTTTCCACCCAGCACGAGCCGTTCTGTACTTGAAGCACCTGCGTTACCTGCCGGAGCTTATCGCGGTCAACGATCCCCTTCAGCAATACTCCGCCCCGCTCCCACCGCTCATTCGTTCGCACGACCAGCTGGTGCTCCGGGAATTTCATGCGCTCCGCGAAATCACTGACCTGCCCCCAGGTAGAACAGCTCTCGCCGCCGAAGACCGTTTCCAATGAGAGATGCTTGTGTTGGAACAGGGTGCCATCACGGGCGTCGAACAGTACAAGGAACTCCTCGTTGCAGGAAATGAACGGAGCAGGGGGATAGGGACCGAAGGAACCTTCGCTGGCGATCACCAGGTCCATGCCGCTGACCTCGGCGCCGTGCTTTGCCTTCTCGATGCATGTGGTCAACGGATCGGACCTGCGCTCCACCTCACCGCTGAACGCACCGAAAAGATCGGTCTCTACATCGGGTATGGCGTTATAACCCGCTAGCGGCAATACGCCCATCAGCGCTGGACCGATCACTCGCTCCTTGTCGTGCAGCGTGGCCACCCCGAGCCTTCGCCCAGCGAAGCGCTTGTAAAGCGACTCAGCGTGGCCGCGCCAATTGGAGAACGATCTATCCCGCATAGCTATTGAAGGTCAGAGCGCGATCATTCGCCTTGCCCAAGGGAGAATCCCCGCACTCCATCAAAGAGGTAGAGATTCTCGGTCTTGATCACGTCAAGACCGGCTTCGGTGAGCAAGTGGAGCATCTGCATCACTTGGCGCTGCCCGATCGTTTGATAGGTGACCTTGTCATCATCGATGAGCGCATCAGGCCCCACGAAGCGGCAACGCCAATGGTCCGTACAGAAGGTTTCGGGGAATCCATCCGGCCACACTTTGACACCGCGGTTGGTGATCAGCTTCAACTTCAGCATACCATGGGAAGCCTTCTTCAGCTGCTCGGCCAGGTCATCGGGCTTTGACGTCGCATCGCATACGAACACATCCACACCGCACAACTCCCGCTTCACCAAGGGGCGCTGGTATTCGAACTTCGGAATGCCTCCACCCTTCAGGTGGACAGCCTTGAGCGCATGCGGCACTCGGCCCAACCGTTCGATCACGGCATCGGCGAACTCCTTCGTACCGGCGCGCTTCTTCGAGACGCCCTCGCGGTACACATCCCCGGGATGGATACCATCCTCCAAGGTGCAAAGCCAAGCGTTCTGTATCGCTTCCGCCTTCAGTGGCATGCCCAGGTGTACCAGCATCATGCAAGCAGCGTTGAGCATGGCGCTCGGGTTGGCGATGTCTTGCCCTGCGATGTCAGGTGCGCTCCCGTGGATCGCTTCGAACATGCTGATAAGGTCGCCGATGTTGGCACTGCCCGCCATGCCCACACTGCCGGTGAGCTCGGCTGTTACATCGCTGATGATATCGCCGTAGAGGTTGAGGGTGACGATCACATCGTAGCGGTTGGGCTGCGTGGCCACGCGCGCAGTTCCGATGTCGATGATCTGCACTTCCTGTTGGATCCCAGGGTACTCCTTTCCGACCCGGCGGAACATGTCCGCGAACATGCCGTCGGTGACCTTCATGATGTTGTCCTTCACCAAGCAGGTCAACTTCTTGCGTCCGTTGATGTGCGCGTACTCGAACGCATAGCGGATGATCTTCTCAGTACCCGGCAGGCTCAACACCTTCAAGCATTGGAACACATCCACGGTCTGCCGGTGCTCGATGCCCGCATAGAGATCTTCTTCGTTCTCGCGCACCACCACCACATCCATGTCTGGGTGCATGGTCTTAACGAACGGATGGAAACTGCGGCAAGGGCGCACATTGGCGAAGAGCCCCAGCGATTTGCGGATCGTCACGTTCAGGCTCTTGTAGCCGGAACCTTGTGGTGTGGTGATGGGTCCTTTCAGGAAGACTGGGTTCCGGCGCAACGTATCCCAGCTCTCAGCGGGGATCCCGCTGCTGTTCCCGCTGAGATAGACCTGCTCACCCACTTCGATGTGCTCGTAGGCGAGGCCGCACTGGGCGGCATCCAGGATGCGGAGGACGGCGTCTGTGATCTCGGGACCGATGCCGTCGCCTTTGGCTACCGTGATGGTGTGGCTCATTTCTTCTTTTGGGGTTGGGCGTGTTCGAGGTAGGTGATGGTGCGGTGCAGGAGGTGCTGCGCCAAGGGTTTCAGGTCCTTACGATTGCTGAGCTCAGTGAGCGAAGGCAGATGCTCCATGGCGAAGGGCAGTGAGTGCGCCATCTCGATCACCGTGGTGGCGAAGGAGCGCGGCATGGGCACGTCCTTGCGGAAGGCCACCAGCAGTTCGGCCACAAAGGCGCTCAGCTCCTTGTAGGGCGTGAACAGTCTGCGAGCATTATCGTCATCCACGTTCTTGTGCAAGTAGCTCTTCATGCCCTCGTTGATCACGAGCAAACGCAAGGCTTGCGGATCCAATTGCAACGGTGGCAGTTCCTTTGGCCATACCCCGCAGATCGACTCGACCACACGGTCCAAAGCTTCCCGTGGGGTGCGTGCCTTTTCGGTGTGGCGACCACATACTTGACGCAACCACAACCAATAAAGTTGGAAGTAGTACTGAAGCAGCCGATGTTTGTTGGGGAAATACTTGTACAGACTGACTTCCGTGCAACCGATATGCGCCCCGAGCTTTTTGAACGTGAACGCTTCAATACCGAGCGTATTCATCAGGAACAGCCCCTCTGACAGTATGGAACGCCCCAATTCAGTGGCTTCCGGATCCTTCAAGGACAGGCTCGGATCGGGGCGTAGGTGGATGTGGGACATGGAGAAGGCGGGGCGAATATAGTATTACTTAACCAAAACAGAAGTTTTACTACATTTGTCCCCCCAATGAACCCTATCACCCCTTGGCAGAGGCTCCTGCGACTGCTGCGCGTAGACAAGCGCGAGATCGGCCACATCTACCTGTATGCGCTCATCGGCGGTGCGATCAGCTTGAGCGTTCCCTTGGGCGTGCAGGCGATCATCAACCTGATCAGCGGCGGCCAGATGGCCACGAGCTGGGGCGTCCTCATCGCATTCGTCACCATCGGTGTCGGCTTCACCGGGGCCATGCAAGTGATGCAACTGGCGCTCGCGGAGAACATCCAGCAGCGCCTCTTCGCGCGAAGCGCCTTCGAATTCGCGTACCGCATCCCGCGCATCAAGGCAGAGGCGCTGGGTGGCCGCTATTTGCCTGAACTGGTGAACCGCTTTTTTGATACGCTCACCGTTCAAAAGGGCCTGAGCAAGCTCCTGCTCGACGTGCCGCTCGCGGTGCTGCAGATCGTGCTCTGCTTGTTCCTGCTCGCGCTCTATCATCCGTTCTTCATCGCCTTCGGCATCCTGCTGTTGATCCTGCTCTATGCGATCTTCCGCTTCACTGGGAGACAGGGGTTGGCCACCAGCCTTACCGAGAGCAACTACAAGTTCGCGGTTGCGCATTGGCTGGAAGAACTGGGCCGCAGCGCGAGCACCTTCAAGCTGATCGGTGAGACCACGATGCCCATGGATCGCACCGATCGGTTGGTGGACGGATACGTATCCGCGAGGCGCTCACACTTCCGGATCCTCTTGAGCCAATACACTGGCATGGTGGTGTTCAAGGTGGTCGTTACCGTGAGCCTGCTGGCCTTGGGCGGGTTGTTGGTGATGGAGGAGCAGATGAATATCGGCCAGTTCGTCGCGGCGGAGATCGTGATCCTGCTGTTGATGGGCGCCGTGGAGAAGATCATCATCAGCATTGAAAGCGTTTACGATGTGCTGACCGCCTTGGAGAAGATCGGCTTCGTAACGGATCTGCCGCTCGAGAGAACCACCGGTCTGCGTGTATTGGATAGCGATCCTTCCAAAGGGCTCGATGTTCGACTAACGGACATCGGCTTCTTTTCGCACTTCAACAAGCAACCAGTGCTGGAAGGTATCGATCTGCACCTGGCGCCTGGGGACAAGGTTTGTGTGTCCGGGGCCAACGGATCGGGCAAGACCACGTTGTTGCGCATACTCGGTGGCGCCATGCCTGCGCATGCTGGCAACCTGCAGTTCGATGGCCATCCGATCAACAGTCTCGACCTCGACCAAGTGCGCTCGATCATTGGCGACAGCCTGAACGACGAGGAGGTGTTCGCTGGAACTATACAGGAGAACATCACTGTGGGCCGGGCCTGGGTAAAGGACTACGATGTGATGGAAGCGTGCCATGTCACCGGTCTGTTCGATCAACTCGCGCATTTCCCGGAGGGCTTGCTCACCACCCTCGACCCCCAAGGTTCGCGACTTCCGAAGAGCTTGGTAAAACGCATCATCCAAGCCCGTTGTATCGCAGGCAAACCGCGCTTGATCCTGCTGGAAGACAGCTTGCAGAACTGGGACATCAAGGACCGCGAGCAACTGCTTGGCTGGATCACCGCACCCGAGCGCCCATGGACACTGCTCGCTGTAAGCAACGACCCGTGGTTGCAAGCGCGTTGTTCGCGTACGGTCCAACTCAGCAACGGACGCCTCACCAACGCCTGACGCCATGCTCAACCTCAGCCCCGATAACCGCGTCCCTGAACTGGAGCGTACCAGCCTCAAGGCATTCCGTACCATTGGACAAGCGCGGGCCAACAAGCTTTTCGCCAAATGGGTGATGGCGATCTGCGCTGTGATCCTCATCGGTCTCTTCCTTCCTTGGACACAGAACATCCGCGCGCGTGGAACGGTGACCAGCCTTTCGCCCGACCAACGACCGCAAACGATACATGCGATCATTCCCGGTCGCTTGGAAGAGTGGTTCGTGCGCGAAGGACAGCTCGTGAACAAGGGCGACACGATCCTACGCCTCAGTGAAGTGAAGGCCGAGTACTTCGATCCGAAATTACTGGACCGGACGCAGGAACAGATCACCGCCAAGGAACTCACAGCCAAGAGCTACGACGAGAAAGTGCATTCGTTGGACGCCCAGATCGACGCGCTGAGTGGCGGACTGATCATCAAGCTGGAACAGGCGCGCAACAAGATCATCCAAGCCCGGCTGAAGTTGCAGAGCGACAGCATCCGTGTGGTGGCATCGAACACCGAGATCAAGGTGGCGGACGATCAGTACGCCCGTGGCGAACAACAGTTCAAGGAAGGCCTGATCAGCAAAGTGGAACTGGAGCGCCGACAGGTCGCGCAGCAACGGGCGAACGCCAACCTCATCGACGCGCAGAACAAGTTGCTCGACGCACGCAACGAACTGCTGAACGCGCAGCTTGACCTGAACGGCATCCGCAACGACTACCGCGACAAACTGAGCAAGGCCGAGAGCGAAAAGTTCAGCAGCATGAGCCAGATGTACACCACCGAAGCAGAGGTGAGCAAGATGCAGGTGGACCTGGCCAACTACACGGTGCGTGCGGGTAACTATTACGTGACGGCCCCACAACAGGGCTACATCACCAAAGCGGTGGTAACGGGTATCGGTGAAACCGTGAAGGAAGGCGATGACCTTGTGAGCGTGATGCCAGCCCGCTTCGATCTGGCGGTGGAACTCTATGTCCGCCCGATGGACATGCCGCTGATCAACAAAGGGCAGAAGGTGCGCTTCGTTTTCGATGGCTGGCCGAGCATCGTCTTCAGCGGTTGGCCCAACACCAGCTACGGCACCTTCGGGGGGCAGGTGGCGGCGATCGACAACTTCATCAGCCCCAATGGTAAGTATCGCATCCTGGTATCACCCTCACCAGATGAACAACCATGGCCCGATGCAATGCGCGTGGGCGGCGGGGCGATCGGTTTCGCTTTGATGACAGATGTACCGATCTGGTACGAGCTATGGCGACAGATCAATGGATTCCCGCCCGATCTGTATGCGGATCCAAAAGGGGTGAGCACCAAAGATCAACCGGAAAAATGAAGGCAGGGCTGGTCCTCTTGGGAAGTTTGCTCGTGCTCTCGTGCAGCGCGCAAGTGCCTTCTGTGCTTTCTCGAGAAGCGTTCATACGGCTCGTGCTGGAGAACCACCCCATGTCGCGGCAAGCGGCCTTGCGGCCGGAAATGGGAGATGCTACGATGCGCAGCGCACGCGGCGGATTCGATCCCATGGCCACCGCGGGTTATGAAGAGAAACGTTTCGATGACAAGAACTACTTCACCCTGCTCGATGCTGGCTTGAAAGTGCCTACCTGGTACGGTGTGGACCTGCTCGCCGGCTTTCAGGACAACAGCGGTGATCTGCTGGATCCCCAAGCTGCTACACCTACTGACGGACTGGTGAAGGCGGGTGTACAAGTGCCACTGGGTCAAGGGCTCTTCATCGACCAACGTCGAGCGACCTTCCGGAAAGCGCAGGCCTACCAGCGCGCTACCGAGGCGGAGCGGCAACAGATGCTGAACGCATTGCTGCTGCAAGCCCTGAACGATCACACCGATTGGGTAGCAGCCTATCGTGCGCTGGAAGTCACGACCACTGCCGTGGAACTGGCGAACGACCGGCTGGACAACGTGCGTGGCAACTGGCGCGGTGGTGATCGCCCCGCGATCGATACATTGGAAGCCCTGCTCCAGGTGCAGGATCGCCAGATGCGCCAGCAGCAGGCCGCGCTCAACTTCCGCAACGCTGGTCTGCGCCTGAGCAACCATCTCTGGGACTCTTTTCAACGACCGTTGGAACTTCAAGCCAACGTACTTCCCGAACCCACGGACCTCGCCTCCCCTGCACAGACCGCGCTATCCGACACGGCCATCGCACGCGCCATCGACATGCACCCGCTGCTGGCCCAGGCCAGTGCACGCATCGAACAGTTGGAGGTGGACCGCCGGTTGCGCTTCGAATTCCTGAAGCCTGATCTCGATGTGAAATACCAGTGGCTCGGCAGCGGTGGTGCATTGCGGAACGAGAACGGTACTACGCTGCTGGGCGATGGTCACCAATTGGGTGTGGGCTTCAGCATGCCGCTCTTCTTGAGGCGCGAGCGGGGCGAACTCACCATGGCCAAACTACGGACTACGGATGCGGAACTGGGTCTTGCGCGCGACCGTACCATGATCCGCAACCGCATCAACGAGCGCATCAACGACATCGCCACTTTCCGAGAGCAAGTGGACTTGGGCTCACGCATGGTCGTGAACAACGAGCGTCTGTTGAGCGGTGAAAGTCAGCGGTTCACTGCTGGCGAAAGCTCCCTCTTTCTGGTGAACGCCCGCGAAGTCCCGCTGATCGATGCGCGCATCCGGCAGGTGGACCTTGAAGCGCGCTTGCGGAAATCCTATTTCTCGCTGGATCATGAGGCGGGCACGCTTTGGAGCGCCTGGAGTCGTTAACGGATACACATGATACACGTCACCTTCCAAACGCGCACCGTAGCCGCCGCTGAGAAACTCGCGGGGCACTTGATGGAGAAGCACTTGCTGCTCTTCCCCACCATAGATACCGATCACGAGGAATTGAAATGGGAAGATGGAAAGCTTCTCCGTCAAAGCCAGTTGCTCCTGCAAGGTATGACCAAGGCCCTGCTCTACAGGGAAGTGGAGAAAGCCGCCTACAACTTGTTGGGGAGCGACCTGGTGCGCGTGCATGCGGTGCCGGTCACCAATTTGGATCCGCATGCACAGAAGACCCTCCTCGAACAAACCGCGAAGGTGTGATCTCCAGCGAGCATCATGAAACATAACCTCATTTTCCAAATCCTTTTGACCACGCTGCTTGCCTGCTCCACCTTCTCGGGCAGCGCACAATTGAACAACCGGCTCGAGGCGGTGCAATTGGTGCAACAGGGCGACATGCAACTGCGCATGGGCAACAGCGAACAGGCACTATTGCACTACACGAACGCCATCCAGGCGGACATCGCGTTCGCCGATGGATATATGAAACGAGCGGCTTTGCTCAGCAGGCTCGGCCAGAACACGCAAGCGATCGCGGATATGGATCGTGCGCTGGAACTGAACCCGTACAGCGAATACATCTTCGATCGGCGGGCCAAGGTGAAGATCCTGATGAACGACCTGAAGGGTGCGGAATCCGATCTGGAACGTGCCGTGGCCTTGAAGCCCTACGACGACCTGCTCCGCGAAAGCCGGGTGGACTCATGGATGGAAATGGGCATGTGGGACAGGGCAATGAGCGACCTTGACTCCTTGATCGCGCATGACCCTACGGACCCGTTGCTTCACCTTAAGCTGGGTATGGCGCGACTCCAGGAGAATGATGCTGCAAGTGCTTTGTTGGCGTTCGAACGTGCAGGTTATCTCGCACCGCGCTTGGCGCTCGTGCACGACCTGCGCGGGGTGGCCCTCATGCGCCAGCAACGCTGGTCAGAAGCGTTGATCGCACTGGACAGCGCTGTTCTGCTCAACCCCACCTTCGATCTGGCTTGGTACAATCGGGGACTGGTACACGAGCGGCTCGGACACCCGAAACAAGCCAAAGCCGATATGGACACGGCGTTGGTGATCGCCCAAGACAAACCGCACATCTTCTTTCAACGTGCCTTGGTGCGCAAACGCAACGGCGACCTTACCGGTTCGCGAGCGGACTATGACCGTGCACTGGAGTTGGCTCCGGACTATCTGGAAGCGCAATACAATCGAGCCTTCGTTCGAAAACAATTGGGCGACCATGCCGGTGCGATGGCGGATGCGGAAGCCACACTGCGCAAAGTCCCGGATGATCCTGATGCGTGGGTGATCACGGGCAACCTGCACATGCTCTATGGGGAGCTCACCGAAGCGATCGAATGCTTCGACCGGGCGATCGCGCTGGATGCTGAGAAAGCCACTGCATGGTACAACAGGGGCTTGGCCTTCCACATGCAATACCAACCCTTGCGTGGCTGCGAGGACCTGCGGCAAAGCGCTGAGCTGGGTTTGGAACGGGCAACGGATGCCTTGATATACTTCTGCGCGTTCTGATCCAAATAAAGACAGGCGGATCGCTCGTTAACGATCCTTCGGGGATACGAGCGAACCTAACCACTCCTCTTGCGTTCTCTCCAAAAAAGCACACATGAACAGGGTACTTCTCACACTTGGTCTGCTTCTGCTCTTAGGCTCTTGCACTACCGTGCGACAAGGCACAGTAGGGGTGAAACAGCGATTCGGCAAATTGAGCGACCGCATCATCACCGCCGGATTGGTCGGGGTGAACCCGTTCAGCACGAAGGTCGTCAAAGTGCCGATCCGTACCGTGAACCGTGAAGTGGAGCTGGCACTTCCCAGCAAAGAAGGTCTCAACGTGCAATGCGAGATCAGCATCCTCTATCGCATCATGCCGGAGAAAGTGCCGCAGATCATCGAAACCATCGGGCCGGATTATGAGCAAGCTGTGATCGTGAGCATCTTCCGAAGCGCCGCCGCCGACATCTGTTCACGCTACTTCGCCAAGGACATGCACAGCGCCCAACGCGGGGTGATCGAACAGGAGATATCAGCCTATATGAACTCACTATTGGCCGACCGCGGCTTCGTCATAGAGAGCGTGCTGATGAAGAGCATCAAGTTGCCTCCCGGGCTGGCAAAAGCGATAGAGGACAAACTCGAATCCGAGCAGCGTGCGCAGCAGATGGAATTCGAATTGCTGCGTGAACGAAGCGAGGCACAACGCCGCGTGATAGAAGCGGAGGGTATCCGTGATGCTCAGCTGGTGCTGACCGAAGGCCTCAACGAGAACATCATCCGTTACCAGAGCATCGAGGCGTTCAAGAGCCTTGCCAGTTCGCCCAATGCCAAGGTCATCATCACGGATGGCAAAACGCCGTTCCTGATCCAAGGAGAAGTACCCAAAAACCAATAAACCGTTATAGACATGTATAGCAACGACCGAACGAAAGACCTCACATACGAGGACCGTTATCGCAGCCTCGGATATCTGTTCTACAGCATCGCTGCATGTGACAGGAGCATCATCCAGGCCGAGATCGATGCGTTGAAAGAGATGACCGCACGCCACTGGTTGGTTGATGACCGTAGTTATGACGAACTCGGCATCGAGTCTGCTCGATACATCGACATCACGTTCGATCACGCCGTGGAACAACGCATGTCCGCCAAAGCAGCCTATGCGCGGTTCGAAGCGGACCAGCTGAGCGAACCTCAGCGGTTCGATGGTTGGACGAAGAGCCTGATCCTGCGCACCGCAGTGGGGATCGCCAAGGCTTCCGGATCCGTGAACAGTTCCGAAGCGACTACTATTGGCGAGCTCCAAAAGCTATTGGGCCGCATCCCTACGTGAACCAAGGGGCATTCTTCCACCTCCTTCGTACCCTAGAGCTTCTCACCAAGAGCGCATCGAACTCCATCACCGACACTCGAACAACATGGCTTCTTTCCGAACCCCCTTCCTGATCGCGTTGATGTGCTCCGCGATCACTGCCTTCAGCCAAGTTGGTGATACCACCTCCACCCTGCCCGTTTATCGTTCCTTGAACGAAGCCTTGCGCGAGCCTGATCTTGTGCGCAGCCTTGACCTGAGCGATCAGCATTTCGGACTGCTGCCTCGGGATATCTTCAAGTTCATCAACTTGGAGGAATTACGCTTACGGAACGACGACCTGACGGAACTACCCGAAGAGATCGGCACCTTGAACAAACTCCGCATCCTTGATCTCAGTGGAAATCCCATCCGCGTCTTACCGGAGCACTTCAAGGACCTGGGCAGCTTGGACGAATTGTACCTCAGCGAGGACGCATCGCTCGAACTGGATCAGGACCTGATAACGCTTTCGCTGCTCCCTCACCTGCGTGTACTCCATCTGGAGAAAGATGGTCTCACGTTGCTACCGAAGAGCATCGCCTCCTTGCAACATTTGGAGGAACTGTACCTGAATGACAACCAGCTCAACGCCTTCCCATCAGTGGTGCTCCGTATGGACCACCTGAAACTCCTGGATCTCCAGCACAATCCATTGAACCCGCTCATTCCATTGGAGCTTCAACAACGGGGAGTACTGGTCAGGTTCTAAGAGGAGCTGGTCCCATAAGGATGAAGGATCGATCGTGTGCCTTCTTACACCGCGTTGACCCCCACTACCGACCAGACCAACGGATCTTTAGCCCAGCAGATGGAAACCTACCGGACCCAACTCGTCGAAACCGCCGTTTGCCTGTTCGCCTTCTTGTTCATCAGGTACCTGGGGAAGTACATCATCCGCAATGCGGTAGTGCGTGCCTCCTTCAAGGCGAAGGAGGAAAAGGAGGTCATGCGATTGTTGAACCTGCTGATCTTCCTCGTACTGGCGGTGATCCTCACAGCGATCTGGGGTGTGAAACAAAGCGAGATATTACTCTTCGCCACGTCGGTGATCACCGTGCTTGGGGTCGCCTTTTTCGCCGAAATGTCCATCCTTTCGAACGTCACAGCGTGTATCGTCCTCTTCTTCCAGCATCCGGTCAAGATCGGTGACACGATCAAGGTATTGGACGACCAGCACAAGATCGAAGGTGAACTTATCGACATCACCTACTTCTTCGTGTTCATCCGCACAGCGGATCGCGGAACGATCACCATACCCAATTCCGTACTGCTGAAAAGCCCTTTCTACATTGTGGGGTCGAGCGGCACCGATGGGCGAAGAGCCGCCGACGCAATTCAGGGCGGTGCCAGCGGCCATGCGCCTGGCCGCGCCGAAGGCTGATCCGGGCCTCTACATACCGATGGCGCTGGGCGTGACTTTCCCGTTCAACATCACGGTCGGGATGCCGCTGTACTTCGCCATTGTACAAGCGACCGGTTAGCGCCGATAACTTCGCCGACCCGCTGAACGAACTGTCGGCGAACGAATAGCCATGAGCAACGCCATTTTCGCACCTCCTACGCCCGTCAATGAACCAGTTAAGGGCTACGCGCCCGGTACTCCGGAGCGTGCATCGCTGCAAGCAGAATACGATCGGCGCGTAAAAACCACGATCGATGCACCGATGTGGATCGGCGGCAAGGCTGTGGAGACGAAGGATCAGCGGAAGATGACACCGCCGCATAAACACGCGCACAAATTGGGCGTGGCGCACTTCGGCGAAGCGAAGCACGTGCGTGCTGCGATCGATGCGGCGCTGAAGGCGAAGAAGGATTGGGAGAACATGCCCTTCGAGGAGCGCGCCGCGATCTTCCTGCGTGTCGCGGACCTGATCAGCGGGCCCTACCGCACGCACATCAATGCGGCCACGATGCTGGGGCAGGGCAAGAACTGTTTTCAAGCGGAGATCGACGCGGCCTGCGAATACGCGGACTTCCTTCGGTTCAATGTGAGCTATGCGCAGCAGATCTATCGCGACCAGCCGATCAGCTCTCCGGGTGTTTGGAACCGCTTGGAATACCGATCCCTGGAGGGTTTCGTCTTCGCCTTGACGCCCTTCAACTTCACCGCAATTGCCGGAAATCTGCCTGCAAGCTGCGCGTTGATGGGCAACACTGTCGTATGGAAATGCGCCGACACCCAGTGCTACAGTGCGCAAGTATTAATGGAGGTCTTCAATGCGGCGGGACTTCCACCGGGCGTGATCAACCTGATCCATGTTGATGGGCCGACGGCAGGCGATGTGATCTTCAAACACAAGGATTTCGCGGGCATACATTTTACTGGTAGCACCAAGGTGTTCCGGCACATCTGGCAGACCATCGGCAACAACCTGCCGCTCTACCGCAGCTACCCACGCATCGTGGGTGAGACCGGCGGCAAGGACTTCATCATCGCGCACGAAACCGCCGATCCCAAGGTGGTGGCCACGGCACTGAGCCGCGGGGCCTTCGAATACCAAGGACAAAAGTGCAGCGCTGCCAGCCGCGCCTACATCCCTGAAAGCATCTGGCCGCAGGTGAAGAAGGAGCTGCTCGCCGACCTCGCTGAAATGAAGATGGGCGATCCACGCGACTTCAAGAACTTCATCGGCGCGGTGATCGATGAGAAGAGCTTTGACAAGATCGCCGCGTACATCGATGCGTTGAAAAAGGACAAGAAGAACGTGCAGATCATCGCCGGCGGCAAGTACGACAAGAAGACCGGCTACTTCGTGGAACCCACCGTGGCCGTTACCAAGGACCCGAAGAGCACAACCATGTGTGAGGAGATCTTCGGGCCCGTGCTCACGATCTACGTGTACAGCCCGAACCGCTGGATGGACACGCTCAAGCTTGTCGACGCGACGGGCGAATACGCGCTCACCGGAGCGGTGATCAGTCAGGATCGCGAAAGCATTCTGCAAGCCACGAACGTGCTACGCCATAGTGCGGGCAACTTCTACATCAACGATAAATGTACGGGCGCGGTAGTGGGCCAACAGCCCTTTGGCGGCGCGCGTGGCAGTGGCACCAACGACAAGGCCGGCAGCTACCTGAACCTGATCCGCTGGGTAAGCGCTCGCACGATCAAGGAGACCTTCGTGCCGCCGACGGATCACCGGTATCCTTTCTTGGGTTAGAAGAACGTTGAAGGGTAATCGGTAAGCGCGTAATGAACGATCGATCGTTCGATCTGCTCAGGCACCTTCTCACCCTTTTACATTCACACACACACACCTTCGCAAGGTGAAGACCAAGCTGCTCAATTTCATCCCCGCCCGCCTGCGCAACCGCTACGGCATGGGTATCGGTGTATTCCTGCTCTACGTGTGCTTTCTAAGCGATTGCGACCTGTATACCACGTTGAAATTGCGCAATGAACTGAGCGAGAAACGCAGTGAGCACGAACAATACGCACGTGACATCAAAACCGTTCGCGCGGAGTTGGCGGAACTGAACGGCGACCTTGTACTACTGGAGAAATTCGCTCGCGAGAAATACAAGATGAAGCGCGACAACGAGGACGTGTTCGTGCTGGTGGCGAAACCGTAAGCGGCACGGCCGGCGTGTTCAGAAACGAGCGGCCATGCTCACGGTGATGCTGGTATTGTCCTGCACCGGTCCATGGACGCTTTCATAAATGTCATCAACGCCGTGGAAGGTGCGCCCCTCCACACGGATGAAGGCGTCCTCCATCACCTTCAGGTCGACCCCCAATGAGTAGCCGATCGTGGTGAGACCATGCTCGGTCCCCGTGGGCACGATGACCTGTCGGGGATCAGTGTAGTACTCCGCCCTGAAAACACCGGACCATTGGTCGTTCCATTTGCGGCGAACGATAGCGAGCGCCCCGGCCCAGCTGTCCCATTCATCGCTCAACGGTGATTCCTGTACCCCTGCATCAGCGCCCAATTGCAAGCCCCACTTGGGGCCTTCACAACTCCACCAGATGTTGTTGAACACGCGGAACAGGCCCAGGCTGTCAGGCGTATCGCTTCCGAGGAAAGTGCTCCAATCGAGCTTCATGTTCTTCTTCATCGTCCACAGCACCTGCGTACCGAAGCAGGGGATGTCGTTCTGCACCCGCCGGATGCGTTGCCAACCGTTCAGAAAAAGCCCGGCCAGTTCCAACCGATCGTTCGGCTTCCAGGTGAGTTTCGCCCCGCTCAGGTAGTACGGAGAATTCTCCGCCACGATGCTACGTGTGAGCGTCCAGTTGTCGATGCCGATCGCGCTCTCCAAACCGATGTGCGAGGAGAAGATCCCGGCGTCGAGCCACAGGTCCTTGGTCCTGCTGAGCTTCATGCCCACATGAGCTTCATAGACGTTGCGCAATAGCTCGGGCTCGTTGATCAGGTTGGCCTGAGCATAGGTTCCGGCCATCAGACCCAACGCTGCACGGACCTTATCCTTTTCATAATCCAACTTCACCAAGCCGAGGTTCAGGTCCACCTCGCTATGTCGGTCGTACTGATAAAGGAACCGAGGCCTCTCATCGTCCCTTGAGTGGCCGAAGTCGTAGGCGTAATAGACATCCACGAAGCCCGTCACCTTTATCGGCGGAGGCACCGTATCCGTCCCTGCAACGTGCGGAAAGCCGGTCACGGCGAACGCCACATCCGGAGCGAAAGCCAACAATAACGGGCCTATCCAGCGAAAGAGCGATCCGATCATTGCGATCGCGGGCCTAGGCTCCGATCCGCTCATCACCCTCAGTGATGATGCCCACCCGGTCCGTGAACGTGCCCATGGCTGATCTCATCAGCGGTGGCTTCGCGCACATCGGTGATCTCCACTTCGAAATGGAGCGTAACACCTGCGAGCGGGTGGTTCCCATCGAGAAGCGCATGCCCATCGGCTACTTCCTTCACGGTGAACACACCATGTTCGCCCGCTTGGAATTGCATGCCTTCTTCAACATTGCTGTCGCCGAAACGATCCAATGGCACCCGTTGAAGAAGATCCTTGTTCATTTCGCCATAGCCCAATTCGGGGGCGATCACGGCAATGAACTTGTCGCCGGCCTTTTTACCTTCCATCTGTAGCTCCAATCCAGGAACGATCATCTGACCGCCTTGGATGTACGCAAATGCGTCGTGGCCTGCGGAACTGTCTATGGTATTACCCTCATTATCACGCAATGTGTAATGAAAGCTTACAGCGGAATTCTTGGAAATGTTCATACGGTGTCCGCCTGAACGTTTTCTGCAGGCGGGCGGCGAAAATAGTTGGCCGATCGATCACTCATGGATCACGGAACCAATTTGGCGGCAGTGTTCGCCGGGCGTCCGCAATAAAACTGGCGGTGCGTTGCCTACGCCCTTCTGCCTGAAGGTGGTATCTGGTATCAAAGAACATGCTATCAGGGTAAATGTATGTCTGCGGGCTTCCGATCACCAGGGGAACGCGGGCGCGCATTTCCCGCTCCAATAGGCTGTCTACAGCCGGCACACTGAAAGTTCGAGCGAAGCTGGGCCAGCCGAATGCAACAGTGAAATGAACTAGTTCCGCGCGCTCAAGCAGCCGATCAGCGCAAGTCCAGAAACGTGGGTCTATGACGAACCCTTTGCGGAGCTCCACAGCAGCTCCACGATCGATCCCTGGCGGGCGCATGGAGAGATGCGCTACAACATCCCCTTTGGTATTGAAGGAAGAGCGCCGATAAACGGTACTATCCATCGGTGCAGGTCCGAAATGGACCGATTCACGAGTTCTGGTCAACTTCAATCTGGTAAAGGTGTAGAGCGCTTTTGGCCGTTGGGACCAGGGGATGAAGGTGAAAGCCTCGGGGAATTCATCGAGCGCCCCATAAAAAGGAACACCCAACATCCGAGGGGTGCGGAACAAAACATGCTCCGGCATGACCAGTACGAGATCCCCTGTTCGAAAGCCATCGATGGATTCGTTCACCATGAATTCGAAACCCAATCCTCCGTGGATGGCCATATTCACCACTGGCCGATGGAAAGCGCGTTCGAGTTCGTCACTGTCCAATCCAAAGGCGGCATTGGACCCACCGATCACCACTACACGCGGTGATGGAACAGTGTTGAGAAGGCGGTGCTTGTCGGCCATGGCTTCCATGAACCCTCCGGCGATCAATGGAGGTCCGAAAACGACGTTGAGAAAAAGCAACAGGAGCACGACGGTCAAGAAGGCCAGGACCCTAATCGTGAAACGGACAACCTGGGTAGGCATCATCAAAATTGAAAGTAGATGAACTGGTTCGAAACCGTAGGATCACCTTGCAGCGCAATAGCGGTAAGCAACACCAGGTAAATGCCCCAGCGCACATAGGTTGGCAGGGCCATGTCTTCCAGCGGGTGCCGGAAGTCACGGCGCCACCATTCGATCACCAACAACACGCCAATGGACAGGACTACACTGCCCGGCACACTACCGAAGACCGGTCCGGGATGCGTGAATGACCGCAGAACGAGGTAGTGGAGGTATGAGACCGCTTCGGCGATGGTGTGCGACCGGAAAAAGACCCAAGCCAAAACAACGAGCAGGAAAACCCCGATGATCCGGGGCAAATGGGCAAACTCTGGTCGGGTTCGAGGTGGTTGAGCACCGGAAACCACTTCTGGTACATAGAACAATCCGTGCAGACCGCCCCAAGCAATGAACGTCCAATTCGCCCCATGCCACAGTCCGCTAACGAGGAACGTGATCATGATATTCAGCACTTTGCGCGGCAATGTGACCTGCCCGCCCCCTAATGGAATGTACAGGAAGTCGCGGAACCAACTGCTCAAACTGATGTGCCATCGCCGCCAGAAATCACCAATGCTGCGAGAGAAATAGGGCGTCTTGAAGTTCTGCATCAAATTGATGCCGAACAAGCGGGCGACACCAATGGCGATATCCGAATAACCCGAAAAGTCACCGTAGATCTGGAAGGCGAAAAGGATGGCCCCACACAGGAGCACCAATCCTGGTGTTGTGGAAGGATCAGCACCGAAAATACGATCGACTACCGGAGCGCATGTATCCGCGATCACGATCTTCTTGAAAGCACCCCAAAGCGCTTGGCGCAGTCCATCGCAGGCCGCCGCCGTATCGAACCGCCTTGGCCGGGTGAACTGCGGCAAGAGGTCCACTGCTCGCATGATAGGACCTGCTACCATGTGAGGGAAAAAGCTTACGAATGCGAGATAAGCGATGGGGTCCCGCTCTGGCTTGAAGTTCCGGCGATAGGCTTCGATGGTATAGCTGAGGGATTGGAAAGTATAAAAGCTCACACCCACCGGCAGTATGACCTTCAACGACCAAACGTTCGGTTGCATCCCGAATGATCGAAGCAATTCCGCGACCTCCTCAACAAAAAAGCCGTAGTATTTGAAGAAGCCGAGGATCCCCAGATTGAACACGAGACTGAGGACCAGTGCGCGTTTTCGCTTGCGCGGATCCTCACACCCATCAATGTACAGGCCCAACCAATAGTCGGTGAATGAACTGATGAACAACAATCCCAGGTAGCGCCAGTCCCACCAACCATAGAACACGTAGCTCGCCACCACGATCCAAGCATTCTGCCAACGCAATGACCAGCGTTGTAGAAACCAATAGACCAAGAAGACCACCGGAAGGAAGACCAGGAAGACCGCCGAAGTGAAGAGCATTTGCAGTGTGCTGGCGGACAATATATTACCCAGCCAGTAGCAATAAAGCTCCGCATGTTCCGCTGCTCCATGGACCAACGCATTGCTTAACCAAGCGACGACCGACAGACAGCGGCGCGATCGTGTGAGGGCGCACCTCGGTAACAACGATCCACTCAACGCGGAACATTTTTCAATGTCGAAAGAGCGCAGATGTGGAACGGGATCCAAAAGACCGAACCGATCAGGCTATCGAACCGACCTTTTGGACAGCTGAAAATGCAGAGTGCCTTCACGCAGTGAGCCCGTAGCCAATTTCTTCACCCCCTGAATTCATCGCTCTATAGGTGATGGCATCGATCCAGAAAAACCAGGATCACTTCTTGATGAACCTTGCGTGCCATGTTCGCCCTTCGGTTACCACAACGATCACGTATGCTCCGGGAGCCAAGTGGGAAACTTCGGCAACACGATCGTTGAACAGAATTGGAACCGACTTGCCCTGGGGATCCATCGCGATCACTTGCTCTATCACTTGCGCGTTCGGCAAGGTGATCCGTATTTCAGTTGTACAAGGAACCGGGCCAACAACCATATCTCCACCTATGACATCATCAACCCCAACAGTTGAGCAATCCAACGTTCCGTTCAACGATACGTTCCGCGCAGCGATGAACGACTTCAGGCCCCTGATGGTCTGCTGACCGCCACCACCTCCACCCCCACCAGATACCGTGATATCACTTTCGATATTCGCCAAGAACTGTGCGTAGGTGAATTGCTTGTTGCCATCGGCGTTCACGTGATCTTGGATCAACGCTTTGATCGCATCGATCCGAGGATCGAGATGGGCATTGGTGAAGTTCGTGCGCAACCCGCAGTATGCGTTCAGGTAATCCAAACGCAACGCCGGGATGGTGGTGATCTTCGTCATGAGCGGCCTGTTCGCTGCTACATAGGTGGGTGAAAGTGTGACCGCATCCACACCCATTGCGGGATACTTTCCGAACGATTCATTGCCATCCCAATGGATCCAATTCCATTGAAAAGTGGTACTGTCGTGGTAGATGTAATAGTTGCGCGCGCTGTTGATGTAGGCATCGAGGTTTCCGAAAAGATTGTCCAAGGCCAAGGACTTGAGCAGATCGTTCCACACAAAAAGCTGTGGTAGTTCGGCTTGCACCTCATCATTGGTGCCATTGTTCAAGGCATCCAGAAAAGCGATCAGGTCGCTCCAGTCATTCTCGGTTTCATTGGTTTTCAGCTCGTAGCGAGCCGCGTAACTGGCCTGGTCGTTACCGTAATACAGCAGGTCCGCCGCTGAGCTACTACCCATTCCGAAGTTATCCCCAGCCTTGAACATGTTTCCGTTGTTCTCATCCACCCAACGGTCCAGGAAGTTCTTGTCCACGGCCTCCACCATGTCGTAGAATCCCCAGAAGGTCCCGTTCATGTACACGTTCGCAAAGAGCACCCGGGGCACCAACACACCTTCATCGCGGCAATGATCGAAGAAGACCTTCTCGCGCATAAGGGTGGGATCGTTGTAACAATTATTGAAGTGGAGCTTGGTCATACCATGGAACTTCTGCCCGCTCACATTGTCGTTGAAATCGATCTTGAAGCTCTTCTTGTTCCCCGGATGGCCGTAAGTGCTATTACCCTTCAGATCAACCTCCACGAACGGAAGTGCATGGGTGCCGGTATTATCTGTGATGGTCACATTGGCTGTGAGTGTCTCACCCAGATCGTTGGCGTAAAATGTGGTCAGCGTGGTCCAGAAATTCGGATCCGAGAAGGTGAGATTCACGGTAACAACCTGATCGGTGTTGAACAGGCTATCGCTGGGAGCTGTCTGGGCCAAAGCGGAACCGGCGAGGAGCAGGCTGATGACAAGAGAGGGGAGCTTCATGAAGATGAAAGGTGTATTAACCCGGATGCAACGTTATAGACATCCTCCGGTAACAAAGGTTTGACGACTGTTCCTTTATGAACCTTCGGTGATGAGCCCCCAAGACCGAACTTAGCCGCATGGCCAACCACCTGTTCGACATGTTCTCCCCGCTGGATGCCGCAGCGTGGGAAGCCCTGATACTCAAAGAACTCAAAGGTGCCGATCCTTCAAGCATCGCCGTGAAGGTGCCTGGACTGCCGACGGAGAAGCCCTTCGCCACTTCAGCCCACCAAGCGTCTACCACCGGTTTCCGCAGGGGCGTGAAGCAGCAAGGCAATGCCTGGCGCTGCACGGTGGGTGTGGATGCCAGCGATCCGGCCAACGCGAACAAGCGGGCCTTGGACGCACTGATGGGTGGGGCCGATGCCCTGGAGTTCTATGGCAAGTTGAACGATCACGCCGCATTGCTCAACGACATCTGGGTGGGCGCGATCGATCTACAGTTGGATGGTGATGCGACCACTATAGTGGAGATCCTGCGCCTTCACGGACAACAGAATACGCCCCCGTGCGAGGTGAGCGGATGTATCGGGCTTCCTCACGACATGCACGTGGGAGGGATCAAAGAGCTACTGGCGCCATACCCAAGGCTGCGGCTCTTCAGCATAAGCGACGGCCGTATCGCAGGAACGGACATGATAGCCGCCACGCATCGCTTTGGAACAAGGCCAAGCACTGCTCGAGCGCTTGATGGCCCAAGGCTATTCCATCGACGATGCCAGCGCCCGCATTCAGTTCCGTTTGCACCTAGGCGATGACCTGTTCGTGGAAGCTGCGCGCCTCCGCGCTTTCCGGGAGGCATGGGCCGCCATTGTTCATGGGTTCAAGCCAACACACGACTGCTCGCACACCACGTGGATCCAAGCGGTTGTGACCTACCCCGAAGACGCAAAGTCAGCCTATGATCATGCGATCCGTGCAACACTGCAAGCAGGGCATCGGTGCGATGACTCACGCCGGCGGACTGTGAGCAGCTCGGAGGGGATGGGCTCACCATTCCAACCTGCCGTTGCCCGGACCGGGAGGCCGAACCTCTCAGCCTGCGTGTGGTCCGCACATCACACAACTTGCTGCGCGACGAAAGCAATTAGCAGAGATATACGTTGAAGGATTCACTGGGCCGGATCCTACAACGTTGAACAACTGACTTGGTTTCCAGCGCTCGCAAAGGCGTTCACCCCCTCAGCGGCCAGCCAGCCAATAGCCAGCAGCCAACAGCCAGTGGCTGGCATCCCGAACAGAGAAGAGATCCCCCTCAAATCGTTCTATACACCGCTGGACACCAAGCAACTCGAGCATATCAAGTTCGGCGCAGGCGCTCCCCCCTACTTGCGTGGCCCCTACGCCAGCATGTACGCCATCCGTCCGTGGACGATCCGCCAGTACGCGGGTTTCAGCACGGCCGAGGCGAGCAACGCCTTTTACCGCCGCAACCTGGCCGCCGGGCAAATGGGCTTGAGCGTCGCATTCGATCTCGCCACACACCGAGGCTACGACAGTGATCATTCCCGTGTGAAAGGCGACGTGGGCAAGGCTGGGGTGGCGATCAGCAGCGTGGAGGACATGAAGATCCTCTTCGACAGCATTCCGCTGGACAAGATGAGCGTGAGCATGACCATGAACGGCGCCGTGCTGCCCATCATGGCCTTCTTCATCGTTGCCGCGGAAGAGCAGGGCGTGAAACCCGAGGATCTGCAAGGCACCATCCAGAACGACATCCTGAAGGAGTTCATGGTGCGCAACACCTACATCTATCCGCCGGGGCCGAGCATGCGCATCGTGGGCGACATCTTCTCATACTGCGCGAAGAAGATGCCCAAGTTCAACAGCATCAGCATCAGCGGCTACCACATGCACGAGGCGGGCGCGCCTGCTGATCTGGAACTCGCCTACACGCTGGCTGATGGTATCGAGTACGTACGGACTGGCATCGCTCAAGGCATGAGCGTGGATGAGTTCGCCCGTCGCCTCTCCTTCTTCTGGGGCATCAGCATGGACCTCTTCATGGAGGTGGCCAAGATGCGCGCTGGTCGTTTGCTGTGGGCGAAGATGCTGCATGAGATAGGCGCCACCGACAAGAAGAGCCTGGCGCTGCGCACCCATTGCCAGACCAGCGGCTGGAGCCTCACCGCGCAGGATCCCTTCAACAACATCGCACGCACCGCGGTGGAAGCGCTGGCTGCGGTGCTCGGCGGAACACAATCGCTCCACACCAACTCGCTGGACGAAGCCATCGCATTGCCCACCGACTTCAGCGCCAAGATCGCGCGCGACACGCAGATCTACCTGCAGAAGAACAGCGGCATCACCCAGTTCATCGACCCGCTCGGCGGTAGCTATTACGTGGAAAGTCTCACGCACGAACTGGTCCACAAGGCGTGGGCGCGGATCAAGGAGGTCGAAGAGTTGGGCGGCATGAGCAAGGCCATCGAGACCGGCTTGCCGAAGATGCGCATCGAGGAAGCCGCCGCGAAACGCCAGGCCCGCATCGACACCGGCAAGGACAAGATCATCGGCGTGAACGCCTTTGTGACCGAGGACGAGACGAAGATGGAATTGCTCGAAGTGGACAACAGTGCGGTACAGTCGCAGTGCGCGAGGTTCAAGAAGATGAAGGACCGCTTGAGCATCATGAAGGAGGCGTTGGCCGTGTTGACGGAAGCGGCGATAGGTCGCAGGTCATGGTCACTGGCCGCGTTGACGCCAGGCAATAGACTGCGACCTCGGACCTCGGAAAAACTTACTGGAACTCGCCGTCATCGCCGCAAGGCACCGTGCCACGTTGGGAGAGATCTCAGATTCCCTCGAAAAAGTCTTCGGCCGATACAGCGCCACCGTCCGCAGCATCAGCGGTGTTTACTCAGCGGAAAGCATGCAGGATCCCGAGATGAAGGAGGCCATGCGCCTCGCCGATGAATTCGCAAAGGCGGAAGGCCGCCGCCCCCGCATCCTTGTTGCCAAGATGGGCCAGGACGGTCACGACCGCGGCGCCAAAGGTGATAGCCACCAGCTTCGCCGACATCGGCTTCGATGTGGACATCGGTCCGCTGTTCCAGACCCCGCAGGAAGTGGCCAAGCAGGCCATCGAGAACGATGTGCACGTGTTGGGCATCAGCAGCCTCGCCGGCGGCCACAAGACCCTGGTACCCGAGGTGATCAAGGAGCTGCGCGAGACCTACAAGCGCCCCGACATCCTCGTGGTGGCCGGCGGCGTGATCCCGCCGAATGACTACGATTTCCTGAAACAGGCCGGGTGTTTTGATGTGTACGGGCCGGGGACGAAGATCCCGCATGCGGCGAAAACGATCATCACCCGATTGATGGAACGTGGATCCTGATCAACGCCGCCGTAGCGTCGACCCACTGGGTCGACCCGTGATGCGATGGGCCAACCGCCGAAATACCACAAACACATTCGTCTGCGGGGAACGATTACCGGCAGGGCGCGTATTTCGTGACCTTGTGCACCGCGCAACGACAAGTTGTTCGGGTGGGTCGCAGGCGACGGAACAGATGTGACGATGATGTTGAACGACGTGGGCCGCATCGTGGATGAATGCTGGCGCGCGATCACGGACCATTTCCCACATGCGGTTGGATCGAGACGCAGATCGTGCCGGATGCGTCTGCATGCGGTCATTGCGTTGGCCCGCCGTTAGGCATTGGGTCGACCCGGTGGGTCGACGCTACGGGTGCCTGGGACGATGACCGTGCGATGGACGATGTTCCCGCCAGACCGCGTGGACCTGTTCCCGGTTCGTTGGGCGCGAGAATCGCGGCGTTCAAAGCAGAAACGCCCAAACGCATCAACCGGCTGAACCGGACCGTGGGGCAACTCCTTTGGCAACAGGGCTACTACGAACGCGCCATCCGCCA
>JADKGB010000021.1 GCA_016717225.1 Flavobacteriales bacterium
GCCGCGATAGCTGAAGCCAAAGCACACCGCCGTCGCTCGTGCTGAGGTAACGCACCGGGTGATCCGCGAACCGGCTCACTTGTGTGCTCGCGCCACCAGCAGCTGGCATCTTGCGAACGTTGAACGAACCCTCTCCTCGGTGAGGTAATACGATCGTGTTACCGTCCTTGCTGAAGATCGGGTTGCGGTCTTCGCCCGTGAACGTTGTGAGTTGCTTGTACTCTTTCGTGGAAGGGTTGAAGGTCCAGATGTCGCGTAACGCTGCTGGTGTGGTGCTTGCGCCAGGTGTCCTCGTATCCCCTTACGGTCGTGATAGGCGATGAGGGTTCCTGAGGAGTTGTACCGCGCCCTTTCCATGGCGATGGTGCCGAGCTGCATGGGGCGGCCACCTTTCACCGGAACCGAATACATTCCGCCCAACCGCCCACGGGAACTGCTGCATGCGCACATCATCCTGCCGACCGCCATAGAAGATCACCGGCTGTTGTCGGCCGAGAAGTCGCTGGACTTCGCCCGATGAATCGAAGGTGAGGCGCGCAGGTGTGCCGCCGGTGCTGGGCATCACGAACACGTCGGCGTTGCCGTAGCGCATACTCGCGAATGCCAATTGTGTCCCATCGTGGCTCCAGATCGGCGTGTAGTCCAAGGCTTCGTTGGTGGTCAATGAAATTGCATCGCCACCGTTGGCCGGCACCCGCCAGATGTCGCCCTGGTAGCAAAAGGCGATCGTCTGTCCATCGGGACTGATCGCTGCGTTGCGCAGCCAGAGCGGATCGGTCTGGGTGAACGACGATAAAGAGAGAAGGGCGGAAGCGACCAGCAGAAGCGAACGGTTCATGACGTTGGTTGAAATTCGTTTTACGCGAAGGGCCGCTAAACTATCCGCCCCAATGATGCGATCGTCACGGGACGAGCGGTTGATCACATGCACCTTTGCAACATGATCAGTGTCACCGCCTATCGTTCGATCCAAACCATGGCACCCCATGCACGCGTGTGGGTGTACAAGAGCGCAAAGCCATTCACCGCCGAGCAGCGCACGGCGATCCTCGCTCGTGGACATGCCTTCACCAAGTCATGGGCTGCTCACGGCGCTGCTTTGGACGCGTGTGTGGACGTGCTGCACGACCATTTCGTAGTGATCGCTGTGGATGAGCAACAGGCCATGGCCAGCGGGTGCAGTATTGACAAGAGCGTGCAGCTGGTGCAGACGTTGGAGCGCGAACTCGGTCTTCAACTCACCGATCGAATGGTGGTACTTTACGACAAGGATGGTGTGATCGCCACATGCCGTGTGACCGAGGTTGAGGACCTCATCAAGAGCGGGGAATTGACGGCTGAAACCATCGTATTCGATGATCTGGTAGGCACCAAGGCGGATCTTGACCATCGGTTTCGTGCACGACTGGGCGATACGTGGATGGCACGCTACCTCTGAGCCGGAAATTCGCTATGCACGGCCTGCTGTTGGCTAAGTGATCGTTGCCCGTGATCGCCTACTGGAATGGTACCCGACCTTCGGCACACCGCCATTGCCAATAGAGGTTCGGCGAGCAAAGCATGTCTTCTGAAATGACCCGACTTGTCGGCGAACTGTTCCATGGCTGGTGGGATCTGTTCACATTGTTCATTGTCTTGATCGTATCAACTGCCGTTATGGGTTTGGCCGCGAATCGTGGATCGCGCCCGGTGGATCGAACGCCTTTGGTGCCCGCGCTTCCGTTCATTGGAGCGTTCGCATTGCTGCTCGTGGTCAGGCATTTGCACAATGACCTTTGGAACGCGATGATCATCGCTGTTGGGATAACGCTGTCAGCATTGGTGGTGGCCAAGAGCGGTACCCGGGCGCCTGTGTTCCCGCTCATGTTACTGGCCGTGCTGTTGGGCTTGGGGTTGAACTTGAGTGCCATAGCACTGCTCTTGGCGACTGTCCTGGTACTCGCCTTCAGTCGGTCCTCGTCGAAATGATCGGTGCGTTGCGCCGCATGGGCTGGCCAGGACTTTTGCTATGCCTGTTCGCGCTGCTCGTGAATGCGCTTGGGATCTTTCTTTTAGGGCCCAAGAATGCCGCGCGGATCGCATGGTCCGCGGCCGCTAGCGCAACATTGGACGGACTTGCCGAGGGACCGTTCGATCTTCGTATCCCGGTAGTGGAACTCCAGGTGCAGCCCGAACTATTGGATCGTCTCGGGGAGCATTTGCCTATGACCGGTGGGGAATATGTCCCCGCTATCATCCGATCCAACGGGTTGGAACACCATGCGGAATTCCGGTACCGGGGTGGGGTTTTTACCGCGCATTTCCTGGGATCGAAGAAATCATTCCGGCTGAAGCTCGGAAAACGCGATCCCTTCGCACCATTCCGTTCGTTGGATTTTTTGAATCCGAAGACCGCTGACCTATTGCACAACCGCATGTCGTGCATTATTGCAGACCAAATGGGCGTTGCTTGTCCTTTCGATGGGTTCGTCTTCGTAAGGCTGAACGGTGAGGATCATGGTGTAATGGAAGTGATCGAGCACATCGGTGGACGTTTTGAACAATTGCGCGGTGTAGCCAAGGGCCAGGTTCCTGTGTTCAAGGGTGACTTCCCACCGATCGATCGGAACAGTGTGCCGAAAGGCAAGCTTCTCTGGGCTTCGGCTGATTCCTGGCAATACGAGAGCAAAGCCGATAGCTCGGAAGCCAAGGCATTGTTACAAGCCGCTATTCAATGGGTGAATGCTGCTGACAGTCTTCGGCCTTCCATTGATTCCTTGGCTCGCTGTCTCGACCTGAGCGCCTTTGCACGGTACAATGCGCTCATTCATCTGCTCGGAACTTGGCACATCGATAATTTCCATAATCAATGGTTGGTCCGTTCAGCGGACACGGGTTTGTTGTATCCCGTTCTCTGGGATGCACACCCGCTCTTCGATCGTGGAAGTATGCCATTCCATTTCACGCCCGATGCGTTGTCATTCCATTTGATGCGGGACAAGGACTGGCGGTTGGAGCGCGATATCGCGCTTTGTATCGCGGCTGGCTTGCAATGAACGACGGCGGGAAGTTCGATGAGCTTTATCAAGAGCAGATCACGAAGCTTCGTGCAGCGGTGCTTCGGGATAGGAACCGTAGCACACTGGTAACCGACATGGGTGAACATGTGTACCGAACTTCAGCTGTTCAGTGGGTGCGTGGGTTGAACCGCTTCAGTGAAGGCATGCACGCGCATTGGGAGCGCACGCGCGATGCGTTCAGGATCCGGTCGTTCAAGGTGATCACAACGGACACAACCTTGAAGATCTCGTGTTTGAGCGAGGTTGCGTTGCGGATGGAGCATTCGGCTGGCCAAGAGGTGTTGGAGGTTCTTTCCACCAATGGCCGAGGTGCTGTAACGTTGGATTCACTCCCGGGCACGGTGCTGATCCATCCGGTGGTAAGCGCTCCGAACCAGGAGTACAGCGATCCTTATTCAGCATGGAATTACTGTGTTACCGAACCGATCGACGTTACGTTCCACATAGCAAGCGGGGTACCAACCGCGCTACACTTCTTCAATGCCGTTACCGATGAGGAGATCACGCCGAACTAGCGGAGGGATCCGCGCATTACTGGTGGGCATCAGCCTGCCGGTGGTCATTGTTTTTGCCATTTTCTCGTTGATGCCCTATTCCGTCATGACCGGCCAGTGGCCCATGGGCATCCGTCAGAATGAAGTGGAGTTCTTTCAGCGATGGTGCGATCATCGGCCGGGTCAGAATGTGGTCGACCACACGGAAAGGTTCGATCTGGACAGCGCGGGAACATGCGCCGATGCGGAGGATCCGGATAAGCATTGGCGCCGCTTCTC
Source organism: Flavobacteriales bacterium (assembly GCA_016717225.1). Lineage (GTDB taxonomy): Bacteria > Bacteroidota > Bacteroidia > Flavobacteriales_F > PHOS-HE28 > PHOS-HE28. The sequence continues at coordinate 3,833 of JADKGB010000021.1, forward strand.
TGCTTCTGGATATTCGGACAGTGCGCGAGTTCGGCGAATGAGCAAAGTGGATGGTGGATGGATGATCGACTTTCCAGAGGACCGGTTGTTCCGTTCGCAACGCAGCATCACCTTGATCCCGGCGAATGCCGCATCCATCCGAGCCCGGTTCGCGCAATTGGTTGCGGACCAGAATGGCCTGTTGACCCCGGAGGTCGGTTTCATCCGGTTGTTTTCCTGTGGCCGGGAGCTGGGAGTTTTCACAAAAGAAGAGCGTATCACGAGCGAGTTCCTCGAAAAACATGGCCTTGCGGATGCGTCCTTGATGGGTGTGCCGTCGACGCACGGCGCGGCTCAACAAGAAGCGGAAAAGCGCACCTTGTTGGCTGCGCTTGAAGGGGATATAGCACGTGTGGATAATGTGGCTGCCACAACCTTGGCGTTGTTGCGCTCCACCGATACGCGATTCGATGCCTCAACGACCACTCTGGCCTTCGATCGATCCACGGGCCGCTTGTTGCCATTGCATAGGGCCCCGCAGCCAGGTGATGATCCTCTTTTCGTTGACGCGAGGGATGAAGGTTTCGCGACCTATCTCGCTTCACCCGCATCCACAGGTCGTGTCCATGTACTGGCCGAGAGACTGCAGCGTGATAGTGCAAAATGGGCAGCGCAATTTTCGGCTGTCGAAGAGTTGTGGGCACCAGCCTTGGCCAAAGGGGCGAGCATCGCATTTGTAAAGGCCCGATTGGAAAGCGAACGATCGGCGTTCATGGAAAAGCTGTTCCACCCTGAGCCAGAGAAGGTATTCGGCGTCGCCGAGGCCCCAGCCAGTGCGAACCAGACAGCCAGGGTCACTGAAAAAATGGACCCCTGGTTGAAACCGTTCGCTCAAGGAGACACGATCCGCTTCGTGCGCGGCAAGTACCTGATCGATCACGACATCGTGGTACCAAAAGGCATGTCGGTTATCCTTGAGAAGGGTTCTCGGTTCACGATCGCATCAGGTCGAAGTTTGTTGATCAACGGACCGCTTGTTGTTCAAGGCACAGGTGTGAATCCTGTTTTCATACGTCCGCAGGATGAAGGCTCGCCTTATGGGGTTATTGCCGTGCACGGGAATGGTCGAACACCGTGCACGCTTCGGGGCGTGCGAATGAGCGGGGGCAGCACCGCGTGGTTGGCCGATCGATACCATAGCGGTATGCTCACCTTTATGGATTGCCAAGTATCCATGGAAAAGTGCACGATCGGTGGATCGAGAGGGGAGGATGCGGTAAACGTTAAACGCGGCTCGATCCAAATGTTGGACTGCTCGTTCGAAGAGGGTCAGGACGACCTGGTGGATATAGATCGTTCAACAGGCGCGATCCGTGGTTGCACCTTCACCGGTCGAACAGGTGGTGATAGTACATCCGTGAACGGTGATGGCCTTGACGCAAGTGGTTCACATTTGCTGGTGCAGGATTGTCTTTTTGTCGGTTTGCGTGATAAGGGAGTGAGCATCGGCGAATCGAGCCAGGTTTTTGCCAAGGAGTGTACATTCCGGAATAACGGCTTGGCCATAGCGGTAAAAGACCTTTCAGTAGCACATGCGGATCGGAATACGTTCGTTGGCAATCGCATCGTGTTCGGTGTCTCTCAGAAGAAACCTGTGTTCGGCGGAGGATTACTTACGGTGTACAAGAACTCGTTCGAAGGGAATGGCAAGGAACGAGAAGTGGATAGCCAGAGCAAGATCGTTTCTTCCGAGAAGGTTGAGGAAAAAGTGGAGAAGGCGTTCAGCTTGACCAAAAGCCAATAATCAGGCATCCAACGGCCCGATAAGCCGGTTGAACGAGATCAAGACCCTTGTTCAGGAACCGCAGATATCTTCCGCACCCTTTTCACCGTAAGAGGGGGCGTAATGAACCTTGGTGGCTTACATATCAGTGTGCTCCGTACTGCTGTAATTGCAGTATTCACGGTGTTTTCCGGAATTCTTGGGGCCCAGCCTACCCCGATCGAAGAGGTAAGCGCGGTCGTGGTCTATGGGGATGAGAAGCTTATTGAGGAGGAAGAAGCGCTCACGGATGATCGGCTGGCTACACTTCTGGATTCATTGTGCACGCTGGATCCTGCACCTCAGGACCTTATCCGTGACTTGCGCCTGTACCAGCGGATCAGGCGCATGGACCAGGGGGAAATGGTATTGCTCATCGATTCGCTCTTTGAACTGGATACAGTGCCTTACGCCTTGGTCAATGAGATCAATCTATATGTTGACCAACAACCCAGTTTGGCAGAAGTGGACCGTAGTTCACTCTTGGCGTGGAGCGATCGCGTAAGGCAGCCAGGTAACGAGATCTATGGCGAATGGAATACAGTGAATCCGAACGCCTACGGCCCTGAGCTCTCTGCCAAGGATACAGTCTTGCAACTTCAACTCACGGACCTGAATGCCTACTGCGGGTTCAGCATGCCGGTGCCTCCGGTCGTTACGAGCAGGTTCGGTTGGCGCAAGGGAAGGGCCCACAACGGTGTCGATCTTGATCTCGAAGTTTGGGACACGGTGTGCTCCGCATTCCCAGGTGTGGTGCGTTTTGCAGCGCCGTTCGGTGGTTTTGGGCGATTGGTCGTGGTGCGGCACTACAATGGGTTGGAGACGTTCTATGCGCACTTGCACCGTATCAAGGTGAAAGAAGGCGATGAGGTGGATGCGGGCCAACTTGTTGGTCTTGGCGGCAGTAGCGGCCATAGCACAGGCAGCCATTTGCATTTCGAAACACGCTTCAAGGGGATCCCCATCGATCCTGCACATATCATCGACCTTGTCAATGGTGAACTGTTGTGCGACACACTTGTGCTCAAGCGTACCCGTTCCTCGTTCGCGGCCTACCCCAAAGGCACCCGATTCCATACTGTTGTAAAAGGTGAGCATCTTAGCACCATCGCGAACGAATATGGAGTGCCGCTCGACATCCTATGCACACTGAACGGCCTTGCTCCGGTCTGCCGCTTACGAGTGGGTCAAAAGCTGATGGTTCTTCCGACCGACCGAACCGAACGATTCGCTCAGGTTCCGCCCAAGCGCTGATCGCGGTTTTTTTGACCTTCTTCCTGAATGCCGGGTCCGCGGCGCAAGCGGGCATCAAGTTGTTCGGTATTCAAGCCAAACCGGTTATCCCGTTCGGATTTTTCGATCCAATAACGCGCTTGAAAGGAGGTGCGATCACCGGTAGTTTCGAGCTTACTGGTGGATTCTCATTTGGTATGCTGGTGCGGGCCGGGATCACGCCGAACATCACGTTCGAGACGGGGATCAGCAAGATCGATCGGCGCTTCGAAATATCCGTGGCGAACGACACCTCCGGATACCGGGAGCAGAACAAACTACGCTTCATTGGATACGAGATACCCGCGATGGCGTTGGTATTCGTTCGTCTTGGCGAACGAACCTTCATGAACAACGCCATTGGGTTCAGTTTGGACATGTATCCAAGTGACGCAGAAGTGGTGCTCGATGAAAGCACGGTGTATTTGGCGCGCACCAATTGGGCTCAGTTCGGCGTGGTCGGGAACATCGGTGCGGAATACCGAACACGCAAAAGCGGCACGATCTATTTGGGCGCCACATATCACAGGCCTTTCGGCAACATGGGGCAGGCAGAGGTGCGTTGGTACGATCGCGGTTTCAGCGAGACGTTGATAAAAGGTGGCATTGGCGGGAGTTATTTGACCGTGGATCTGCGCTATTTCTTCCACAGCGACCCGGATCGGGTACCCCGAAAACGCACAAAGAAGAAGAAGGAGTGAGGGGTTGGTTGTTCGGGATATCTTCGGCGCATATCAACTGTGATCATGAAATTCACTAACGCACTACTGCCGTTCTCGTTTCTGTTGTACACGCCGACCGTTTTCGCACAAGGAGAGATCTGCTCCGCTGCTCAATCCGTTGTTCCTGGAACCTATTCGGCCGATGGACCAGCAGCAGGCGGAGGTGCTACACAAAGTGATGCCCAGAACGCCGATTGGTACGTGTTCACTTCCGATGTGGACGCTTACATGACCGTGTTCAGTTGCGGCTCGCAGATCGATACGCGTGTATTCGTGCACACAGGTGACTGCGGCGCGTTGACGTTGTTGGGGAATGACGATGACGGTTGTCCTGAAGGCTATCCCCCGGGCAGTAGTTTGCTTGCGAATATCCCGATAACGTCGGGCACCACCTACTTCATTGAATGGGATGATCGATACTCCGCTGCGGGTTTCGAATGGCAGCTATTGGTTCATGATTGCCCCATTGCCGACCCAGCCGTAACAGCAGGAATTGAAACATTGTCCGTTGATTGGCCTGTGCTTGTTTCGGGAGCGACATTCATTCTGGAGTATGGCCCCGCTGGATTCACACAAGGCACGGGCATAGTGATTACCGGTGTACAAGGTGATGTGCAACCACCGGTTGAGTTGACCGGCTTGGAGGGGAATACGGAATACGACATGTACATAAGCATAACGTGCAATGGAGGAAGCACTGCGCCGTTCACCGGTCCTTGGCACGGGATCACCGAGGGTGCTGGACCGGCTAATGATCTTTGCGAATCCCCGGTCACCATCACCTGTGGAAGCACGACACTGGGAAGTACGCTGGGTGCACAAGACGATGTTGCTCCAGGTTGTGGCACTGGTGTAACCGCACCTGGTGTTTGGTACAGCTTTTCGGGCGTGGAAGGCACGGTAGTACTGAGCACTTGTGCGGATTTCGATTACGATACCCGGATCAATGTCTATACAGGTGATTGTGATGCATTGGAGTGCGTCGCAGGGAACGATGATGGTCCTTTCGGATGTGGTTTTGGCAGTGAGGTGATCTTTACGGCCACGGCAACCAGCACGTACTCGGTACTCGTGCAAGGGTACAATGGGGATGTGGGTGCGTTCGGGTTGTTCATGGATTGCCCGAGTTGCGCGCCACCGACCGGCATTTTCGCGACTACGGCGGATGCCCAAGCATTTCTCTATTGGACCCCTGGCAATGCAGGTGCTTCTTTCACCGTGGAATATGGCTTAGCTGGTTTTGCTCCAGGTACAGGCACACTTGTCACGGGTCAAATAGGCATAGATGGACCTCCTGTGACTTTGCCTGGCTTGGATCCAGCAACAGATTACGATGTCTACCTCACAGAAGACTGTGGTGGAGGTGATCTGAGCTATACGCGTGGTCCGGTAGGATTCACAACGCTCACGGACCCGGTCGCGTTGAACGCGTTCTGCGAAGGTGCGCTGCCGATCGCCTGCGGACAGGATGTGACCGGCAATACCACCGAGAGCATTTTCATTCCCGGTCTTACATGCGGTTCTGCCTACACAGAGGCACCTGGGCTATGGTACACGTTCACAGGCGATGGAAATGACATCACCTTGACCACCTGTGATCAGGCGAGTTTCGATACCAAGATCAGCGTTTACAGCGGGAGCTGCGCAGAGCCGATCTGTGTAGCTGGGAATGACGACTCGCAAGGATGCGGCACAACGTCAACGTTGTCATTCTCGTCAGAGCCGGGGATCGTTTATCGGGCCATTGTCCATGGATACGATGGTGAAACCGGGACTTATACGTTGAGCATGACATGTGCGGAGCCGTGCACTCCTTCTGTGTTGAATGACGATTGTGTGAATGCCGAACTTCTTGTTCCACAACTGACCGGTAGTTGCGTGCCCTTGAGCGGGTCCAATGTTTGTGCATACGGAAGTCCGTGGCCCAATCCGCCATGCGATCCGTTCGGTGTTGTAGTCGATGTTTGGTACGCGCTACCAACGGGCCCATCAAGTTCACATACGATCACGATCGCAAGTCTTTCTTCCGGTGATCTGGGTGTTGCTGTTTACACTGCCTGTGATCCGGCATCATTCACGGAATGCTATGATCCTCAGCTGGGGCCGATCCAACTTTCCGGATTGCAGACCGACGCGACCTATTACATCCGGGTATGGAACAGCGGTGGTGCTCAAGCGGGTAGTTTCACGATCTGCGATGAAGCTGATCTGATCTCTTCTATTGGCGAACAAAGCGCTCTGGCATTGCGGGCTTGGCCTGTTCCCGTCGATGGTGTGCTGAATGTTGACGGTCTTTCTGAAGGTTCGGAGTCAATGCGTTTGCTCGACGTGCAGGGTCGTACCATAATGCAACAGCGTGTCGAACGCAATGGACTTCAGACCTTGAACACGTCCGGGATAGCAGCAGGATCCTACGTTTTGCATGTGGATGGGTTGAGCACACAGATCGTACGGATAGTGATCAGGTAGTGATCGCAAAGGATCACTGCAACGCCATCACTGCGAAGAGGGCGCGCCGAACAGCGCGCCCTCTTCGGTTCCGATCGTGTCCTGCACGAGCGGATCGCATGATGGGTCACTTCGCAGCTCGCCCTTCGCCTGTTCTTACAACGTTCACCCAGCGGCCAGGGCTGCGTGCGTTCACCGTGTTATCGTACATGGCTTCGCAAACGGTAGGCGGCAGGTAGAAGCGACCGATATACGACGCGTTCAAGAACACGCGATAGGGGGCTTGTTTGCGAGATCCGATACTGAAGTACGTCATCACCCGATCATCGCGGATATCCTGGTACTGGAACCAGCTGTTCTGTTGCGCGCTTTCGGTGCCTTCCAATCGGCTGTTACGGATCTCCCACCCGCTGGGGAATACCTGCGTGAGCGCCATTTCCTGGTAGTCACCCCGGATACCCGGATGTTGAATGGTGACCACCGCTTGAAAATCGGTGCCTTGTTCCAGCGTTGATGGGTCGAGCATGGTGCCATCCATCCGTTGGTATCGGACATCCGCTGCAAGGCCATTGCTGGCGGGGCTTTCAGCACCTGGCATCGGCGTGCCGGTGCGAACGGTGCGCACATACAGGATGCCTTTCCCTGTGTTGGTGACGGCAACTTTCTTCTTTCCATCCGGCACAGGAAGTTCGATCCGCATCACGCTTTTCTTGCTCATGCGGTTCTCTGCCTTGCCATTCACGGTCACGGAGATGCTGACACCTTTGCCCAATTCGTCGGCGGTCGCTAATCGGCTGATCGCGAGCAGGCCCCACGCGGTGCTTTGCGTGCTGTACCAGCCATCGGTGCCCAAGTGCTCGGCAATACGCTTTACCACAACTGCTCCTGTTGTGCGATCATCCATGCGCAACAGTGCTTCAGCGATGATCGCCTCATCCCGCAAGTCGCTTCCGTAGGTATAGCTCATTTCCGTGTAAGGCGACACGGTTGAAGAAAGTCCGGCCACGATCTCCTTCGCCACCTTCTTGTTGTTGTTGAGGGCGTATGCCGCAGCCAGCATCCACTTGGCTTCAGCTCCAAGTTGCGGATCGGTGCGCAGTCTGTTCATTGCTGCTTGGTCAGCGGCGTTGGCAAGTGCCAGCACATAGAGCCGATAGGCCTGGGTCAGCTGTCGCCCGTTATAACTCCAGCCCGCATCCGCATTAGGCGACCAGTCACGCACCGCACTTCGCATGTAGGCGATCCATTTCGTTTTCATGTTCACAGGCACCTTTTACCCGGCTCTGTCCGCCTCGATCAAGAAGTGGCCGGCGTAATTCGTGCCCCAGTCGTTCACGCCGTCCTCACCAGGCCAGTAGCTGAAACCGCCATTCGGTTGTTGGAACAGACGCAGACGATGCAAGCCAGCTTCCACATTGGCGCGCATTTCTTGGGCGGTGCGTGCATCCACGTCGATCACATTGGCGAGGAAGAGCTGCGGGAAGGCGGCGCTCGTGGTTTGTTCGATGCACCCATGGGGGTAATCGATCAAGTATTTCAACCGATAACCAAGATCCACAGCGGGAATGGTGCTCACCTCGAGGTAGGCGCTGTTCGTTCCAAGGATCCCAACGGGTTTGGGAGTGTCCTCCCAACTCTTGCCAGCATCCACAACTCCTTCCGTCTGGTCTGTCTGCGGAAGGTTGGGTTGTCGCACAGCGATCTCAATGGTTTGTGTGGCACGTTCACCTGCACCCTCCACCGTGAGTTTCACTTTTCCAACGCCGATGCGTTCGGCCATTTTCACTCTGAAGACAGCCACCTGATCACCTGTTTTCTGGAAGGTCAGGGCGAGCGTGTTGGACCCTTCAACAGTGAAGAACTCGTTCGCATCCAACTTCAGCTGAACGTTCTTCACCTTGGCATCCATGGCGAACACGGTCACGGGCAGATCAACCGTTTCTCCAGGGCCCACCACACGTGGAAGTGTCGCCAGGAGCATCAAGGGTTTCTTCACCGGCACCGTTTTCTCAGAACTTCCGAATGCGCGGTCACCGTCGTTAACTACCACCATCACGCGAACACTGCCCACATAATTGCTGATGGTAAAACTGTGCTGCGCTTTCTGGCCCTTGGCCAGTTTCAGTGGCCCAATGAATCGTACAACGGGTTTGAAACGATTCGCCTTTGCCGCAGCATCGGGCGATGCTTGGTCACTTCCACCCAAAGCAAGAACGCGCTGCAACTGACGGCCGAACGCTCCGATCACTTGATCATAAAGGTCCCAGGTGCGCACACCCAGCGCTTCTTTCGCATAGAACACGTTCCACGGATCGGGCGTCTTGAAGCGGGTAAGGTCCAGCAGGCCTTCGTCCACGATCGCCAGGGTGTACGTCATGCCCTCACCACTGGCCTCGCTCACTTCCACATTGAAAGGCACATCCGTCTTGATCTCCTTGGCCATGGTGATCACAGGCTTGAGATGCGTTTGTGCATCCTCCACATGGATCGGAATAACCCCATACAGCCCTGATCGGTAGATCGTTCACAGCCTTGGCATGTGGCTGTATGAGCATCACGTGGGCAAAAATGTTTGGTGCCATTTCAGCCGTGATGGGGAAGTTGAATTTCGTCTCCTTGTCTGTCAATTCAACCCATTTCGCATCCAGGATCCGGCTACCCGTTTCCAAGCTGATGAACGCACGACCTGAACCACCGCTTGGAATGGTGAGCGTACACTGATCACCAACTGCGTATTTCTCTTTATCGCTGTTGAAGGTCAGCATGGCGGCAGCTTTACCGTCCTGCCTTCTGCTGCGGCCTTCGTAACCCGGCCAGTCGAGGTAGAGTTGCGCGGCACTCACATGCCCACTGCCGGGATCGCTGAGTCGTACCACATAGCGGCCCCAGTTCGGGCGATCAACTCGGAAGGTGAATGTGGTTCTACCCTTTGCATCGGTCTTGAGATCCTGTTCGCCCAGGATCGTGCTGCTGGGTGCGTTCATGTAGCTATTGGAGCCATCCATGTCACCACTCCACCACCAGTTGTAGCTCACTTTCACCACTTGGGCTTTCAATGCGTGGTTCGCCAAGGGCTTGCCGTTGGGATCAATAGCTGCCGCTGTGATCGTATAGGTTGTGTCGGTCCGATAAGTTCCCCAATAGCTCGAAGCATCGGGGACCTTCATGCCGGCATATGCGGAGTACGGGTAGTAAACCGCATCGGTACGATCGGTGCTGGCGTCCCCGCCAGCTTCGAAAACGCGCGTAACGATGTTGGCATTTACGGCAGCAGGGGAGTGGTTGTTCAAGTTCAGGTCGAACGGGAATTCGGTCTGACCTTCGGCGTTCAACGTCCCGTCGAACACGGTGATCTCTTCCGTATTCAAGTCGTTGTTGAGGTCGTTGAAGATGAACTTCTCGTAGCCCTTGAACTCCGCGCTGCTGCGTGTGAGCGTAACGGTTGTTTTGGCCTTCAATTCACGCGCTGGCGCTCCGTGCAACCAGTTGCTCTGGATCCGCACTTTACGGTCCTTGTTCTCTGTGGTAATGCGAGCCCCGGCCTCCGAACCGCTTCCCCCGCCGAAGTCCAAGAGGATCTTCAGTCGGTTGGGCTTTACGGTTTCGATGCGGATCTGTTTGTAGAACGAAGTGCCACCTACCCGAACCAGTGCGCTCCAGTTGCCTGTTGGCGAATTCACGTCCGTTGCACAATGGAACGCGTAGGTTCCATCAACTCCACTTGTACTAACAATGCGTTGGTCAAGCCGCCCTTTCGGATCACTGAGTTCGAGCACCACGGGATGGTCTTTGGGCAGTTTATGCTCCAGGTCTTGCAGGATGAATGTGAGATAGAGCGAATCCCCCGGGCGCCATACTCCGCGCTCTCCGTAAAGGAGTCCTTTCAGTCCTTTGTTCACGCTTTCGCCCTCCACGTCATAAGCGCTAACGTTCAGCGAAGAACCATCGTCAAGTTTCAGATAGCCGCGTTGGTTGCCTTTCGTAGCAACGAGCAGGAAAGGCTTGCGTTTGCTGGTAGGCAATGTGATCAAACCCTCGCCATCGGTGAGTGGTGCACCCATGCTCTTGTGTTGGGCATCGAGTACATCCACTTTAACACCGCTCATGGGTGCGGCTGTGCGCAGGTCGCTGGCCGCAACCAGCAGGGATCCGTCGTTACCGCGTTTGGCGATCAGGCCGATATCCGACGCGAGGATATTCCGCTCGACCACGGTTTGCTTGTTCCGGAAGTAACTGGGCGAGCAGGGTTGCTCACGTTCCTGATAGTTGTACTCCTCCTCGTATTCATAGTCCTCGCCTTCGTCGTAGTACCAATAGTCCCTGCCGGGGTTGTCCCATTGACCGTCATCGAGGTCTTCTTCGCTGTCATTTTCCGTGAGCGCGATAGCGTTCTTGTCACTATCCGGACAGGGATAAGTGCTGTATGAACGGCGGTAGCCGAGGCTGATCCTGTAAATGGCCCCAGGTTCGGTTTTGATCAGCTCATCAAGATCGAGAAAGTAGGTCGTCCATTTCCCTTGAACGGATCTTTCCTTGCCCGTCAACGGGATGCTTTTTTTGAGAATTATGCGGCCTACTCGGGCGAGTTCTCGCTCGCCTGCCAGATCGTTCACCTGCAGGAACTGCGGCACATTGTCCGCATAGATGCGCACCACGCGCACATCCACCGCGTTCAAGTTGACAGCTTCGAAAGGGAACAACAATCCGTCGGTGCTGGGCAGGATCGTGCCGCTTCCGCTGATGCGAACATTGGGTTTGACCTCTTCGAACGTCAGGTCATCGATCGTGATGTCCTTTCCGAGCTTGCGCTGGTTGATGTTCATAAGGCCAGCCGCCACGAACGCGCTTTGGGTTCCGCTCAATCGTGTGCTTGGGTACATCAGAAGTTTGTTGCCGTCAACGCTCAAACGAACGCTCTCAACTCCGGCGATACCCGCAAGTCCTTCAAGGTTCTGTGCGGGATCCAGCGGGTCGCTGAAGAGCAGGGAGGCGTACTGCTCGCCTTCACTGAAGGTCTCATGGCCGATCAGTTGCAGGTCGCCTATGGCCGGCACTGTCCATGGTAGTTCACCGTTGTCTTTCCCACCGATAGCTTCACTGTTCCAGCGGAACATCACGCTACTGGCCGCTTCTCCCCGCTGAACACTATCGGCCATAGCGCGATGGAAGTTCCCGTTCGGTTCATGCTCCCAGTTCAACTTCAATGTGCGCCCATTTTGCTCGGCGGTCACGCATTTCTCCAATTCAGCACCATCTGCAAAATCGCTCGTGTAAACAGCGGCTATACGCGCTGCCAGGTGAGGTCGGCAGGGGAAACAGGCCGCATGTCATCCACTTTCACATCGATACCTTGAGCGAACGTGGTTACCTGGAACTTGAAGTCACCAAGGTTCGCCGGCAAATTGATCAGTTGGCCCAAACGCATGGTGATGCTGTAAACCTGATCCTGCTTCAGGGGCTGACCTGGCTGGAAGGCAAGCGTTTGCCGATCACTCCAGCTCACAGTGCCTTCTACTGAAGGATCAAGTTCAAAAAGGGTGTTGATCGCTTCTGCAGAGCTATCGCGATAGGATTGGCCATCGGAAATGCGAACAAGGATCGCACTTCTGGCGGGGATATGCCCTGCGGTGAACGCAGAAATGAAAGGCGTGAAGGCAGCATCGGGCTTCACATCGGTGTGCGCAGGTTGGCAAGCGATAAGAGCGAGACCGAAAGTCCCGATGAAGGCTGGAACAACAGGCAAGGACAGGGTGCTAGCGAGCACACGCGTCCTGCGGAACGCACGGTACATGGTGGGGCGGGAAATTTTGTGGAGGAAGGAAAAAGAGGATCGCATCTGAAACGTGAAAATCCTGCGGCCTATTGCAACGATAAGCAACTACTTGCCATGGAACACGTAGGAACGTGGAGCAACTTGACACCAGCAATGCCATGAAGATCATTATTACCCAATTGGCCCTGCTGATCGTGTTCACGTCAAAGGCTCAAAACAACAATGCGCGCCCTCGCGAGCTCGAGAGCAAAGAGGGGCAGGAGAGTTTAGTGGCGATCAGAGATCCGAAAATGACTTCCGTTCCCAAAACTGATGACTCGATGAAGTCCTTGGAACATGGAATAGTTCGGTTCGATTTCGGCGATGGGAGCGTTTCGCACATCTATCCACCACGGCCATACAGTGAGGGTCACGCGTCACTGGACCGTACATTTCACGCGATACTTGATCGTGTTGCACTGAATTCTGCGCCCGTAGCTGATGTCAATGAGGTTTTGCAGGATGATGACGAGGCCGCGGAAGCGGCCCCTGTGCTTTTAGAGGATCGCGACCAATGGGTTCTGGTATTCCGCGGAGATTTCGTACGCGAAATTTCTGTTCGCGCCACGGATCGGTTGGGTAATTGTGCTCAATATGAAGAAGAGGGCAGGACCAAGTTGGGCCGATGGGAACTACCGCCTGATGTGATCAATGCGGACTCGCGGTTCCTTGTGGTACAGGACAACAGCGCTGGGAGCCGTTGGGTTATCCCAACTGATCCTGCGAACAACTAGTAAGGCCTTCACCGCATTCCTCTTGCTCAAGACGAAGCAACAAAAATGAGATCGCGTTATTACGGTGCCAACAACTGATCGGCATCTTCTCCGGTGATGATCCGACCTTTCAGATCGCCCACGATGAACGCATCCGTGATCCCTTTTCCTGAACCATTTTCAGCGCAGCGGCGGCTTCCGAGCGAGTTCGGAAAGTACCGTGGTAGTATCGTGTATCCTCTACCGATGATATTGCTCACGTCACCGATCTCGATGAATTTGCCCATCACGTCACTTGGAACGTTTCCTGCGAATGAACCGAGCTGCACCTTGTATCGGACATCTGCTTTGTCGATGCCGCTAACGGGTTTGTCCTTGAGTGATTCGGGCCGCGTGAGTTTAGCTCCTGCTTCTTTCAAGGAAACGCGCTTGCCATTTCTGAAAGCCACAAGGAAGGCACCGCCAAAGCCCCTGCTCAGCATGGCCACCTTATGGGTTGCTGCTTCGTTGATGTTCGTGTAGACGCCCGTGTAATAGCGAGTGAGACCATCATCTCCCTTCAACGTAACGAGATCGGAAATGCCGCTAAAGATGTTCTTGGATAGCTTCTTCTTGAAGGCGCCAAGCCGCACACGTACCAACGTTTTGCCCTTATCCGCGTGATTGCCTCCTGTTATCGCTCCCTCCATTCCAGCTTGTGCAGCTGGAAACTTCCTCGGGATGTCCACGAGTTGGTCGCCATCCTGGCCGACCACCGCTTGCCCATGACGCCGTCCTTGTTCAACGCAAGTTGACGGCGGATCGCTTCTGGCAGATCTTCATAACCACCCACTACAAAGCTGATGGTGTCCCCGTTCTCAACCGTACGTATGTCCGGGATACTCAACAATTGTTGCATCAATTGCTCAGTGATACCTTCAACTTCGCTACCGACACGCCGTTATAAATACGCTTGGGCTTCACGAATACGTTTTCTTTTTCCCCAAGGATTCTACGCGACTGGAGACAATATTGACTTCCACTATCCGCGTATGCAAGCCAGTCCTTCAGGAACTTCTCATCGGTGATGGTTACACCTTACTATCCACTGCGAGCTCCTTTGGCACTGGCAGGTTCCTCGTCCACACCATCAGGAACACCATCACCATCGCCATCGAGGGGGCACCCGTGCTCATTCACTTTTGCACCCTGTGGGGTATGCGGGCAATCGTCCTTGAAATCGGTAACGCCGTCAGCATCCTCATCAGCGTTCAGCACCAGCATATCCATTTGCTCCGGGGTGAGTTCAAGGTCCTCTTTCTTCATCCTGGCCTTCTTATCGAGGTCCAAGGCGTAACTCACACTCACACCCGTATAGAGGAATCGACCGTTCTGGGATCACCAGCACGTTGCTCAACGCTCGCGTCGGTAACGCCATCCATCAGGTCTGAAAAAGTGAAGTGCATGGTCGCACCGGAAACGGATATCAGCCGCAGCCGAGCTTCATTTTCGCGCCAACGCCCAGGCACACCCCATGCGCGTTCTTCGTATTTCCCAAAGCCATCCGGATCCAGTTCCGCGTACATCGCTTTCGTAGGTGTAGTCGCGCTGAAGTTGAATGGCATCTCCGGCATTGACGCGGCTCTCAGGCAGACTCCGGATAGTACCGTCGCTCAATAGTTGTAAGCGATGCCATCCTTGTCGTGCCGATCGGTCTTGCTCAGGAACTCAACACCTCGAAGCCAACGCTGATGTACGGCTCAACGACATGTTCAGGACGAAGGAATTGATGGAAGTTGTACGTGAGTTGCAGCCTCCCGTAGTCACTGTGCTCTTGGAAATTGAGGTTACGTGCGGTGCCGCGCTCGTTGGCGCTAAGGCGACCATGCTGGGCGAACAGACCCACTTCCAACCATTTGTTCACCGGCGTTGAGGCGCGGAACTCCATAGGCTAGTCGGTTCACCAACGGGCTATACCCCTCACTACGGTTCCCGATATCCCCATAGAAGGCCAGCATTCCCGTTCCAACGGAGAACGTCGGGCGTATCCGGAAGGCGAGGCTATCGCTCTGCGCGTGCGCTGCGACGAGGCTCGAAAACAAAAAAAACGCAAGAAGGAGCGGAAATAGGAACTCATCGCGCAGGTATGAACTGCCGGTTTTCGGCAGGGCAGGTCCGCGAAAGACCAACCGCCTTATTGAACTACTGCGCCCACTGTTGCTGATCATCAGCGCTTCCTGCACGGTGACCCGATCCCCATTGTTATAGGCCGTAACAAAAGGGCCAGGAAGTTGTTGCCACCATTCACATACGATTGGCGCTGATCACGAGCAGAACGGTATTCGCCAAAGCGACCGGTCACATACTGATCCAACCCTCATGGCGCTCGATGCTGAAATCACCCGAATAATTGTGGCGTTCCGCGAAATAGGCCGCCCCCACTTCGCGGTGGGCGGCAGAGATCTGCACCTTGTAGGTAACCCCGGTTTCGGGTGCGGGTACACGGTTGGTGTTGACCTTGGCCTGCGTTTGAGCAGTGGTAGCGGCTTGGTTGTTTTCCTGATGCTGTTTCTGTTACATCGGTCTTGGTCGGATCCGGCGGGAACCACTTCGGATCGTAGCAACCGCTTGTTGGGATTCCAAAGCCTTTGGACCCGTGTAGAATTTGGTGCTACCAAGAATGGCCTTCTGTGTCTCGTCGTTCAGCAGATATCCAAATTCGCCGTTCACGTATGTTCTTCATCCGAGGCAGTGGTCTGGCGAAGCTTGTATACCACTTTCAATTCATTGGAGGCAGGGGAGATTCACCAGCCACGAATTTCACGATGCGATCCTGTGCGGTGAAAATGGCTTCGCTGCTGGTTTTTTCCAATGCTGTGAATCCAATGGGGATCGTTTCCTGCATTTTCCGAAGCCGGGATCGCGCCTTTGTTCACGGTTACTTCACAAGCATTTCAGTCTCTGTCATTCGCAATCGATCGAACGTGTTCCAGTAACCCCCCGCGCCCCTGCTGGCTGATCCCGGCCATCGGGGTTACGATGGTCGTATTGAGTGCGGGCGCACCAGCCCCGGCAGAACTCACATCATTGCTGTTGTCCAGAACAGGTTGAAGGGCCACGGGGTTTTCCGGTGCTTGTATAACAGGCGATAGATCCGGTACGGTACTTTCCTGCGCAACCGTTCCGCCAGAAATGGCATCGTTGCTGGGCAGTTCCTCCGTCTTGCGTTCGTTGTCTTCGATGTAGGAGAACTTGCCGTTAACCGGAAGACTTCCGATCGCGTTGGCAGCAGCGCGCCGTGTGTAGCTCACTTTGAACTGGGGCTGGGTTGGCAAGGGCCATCCAGATGAATTTCAACTTGCCATCGGCAAAGGTGAAGGATGCCCCTTTTTGTTTCGATGGCCGTCGCGCTGAGACTTCGGGAAGATCGATCTGGAGTTTCGCGAAGCCGCTCAACTGTCCTTTATCGATCGTAACGGTCACCTTACTTCAGTGCCAGCCTGCATGGTGAGGGCGTTTCGTGGTGATTCGTCACATCGGTGAGAAAGAACGCACGAAAAAGAAAGAGGCCAGCGAGATTGAACAGGGTGATGAATTTCAGCATGATCTACAACTCTAAGGCGAGCCTGTTTGAAGACAGATGGTATACTCGTTTGATTGTGTTGGCGAAACTATCCCGACCCTGCGCGGGATGTGGCCAACACGCGAAGTCTATCACTAACAGGTGCGTGTGGACATGTAGAGCGACCGGTCAGGATGGAAGTAGAGCGAACGAAGCGCTCGCACCACACACACTTACCGATCCAACGAACCATGTAGATCCCGTTCACCGAAAGTTTACAGGCGCATCATCGGGACCATGGATGGAAAGAGTCGGCTATGCCCCATCTCCCTTCGTCACGGAAGAAGTCCAGTGTATGCGTATCAACGAGATGCACTCAGCGAAATAGTGATGCAGAATTTCCGTGAAAGGAGCCCCGCACGAGCCATACACATCGCGCCTTCCTGACAGAGACCAACTCGCCCGAATCCGCGACCATCGAAGACCACATCTTCCTGCTGGGCCAAATGGTGAAGTAGGCGGAATTGAACTTCATATCAGCGCGCACTTGTTCCAACGGAATAAGTAGAAGCGCCGTCGATATACATGCATCGACAGGTGG
>JADKGB010000022.1 GCA_016717225.1 Flavobacteriales bacterium
GATCTCCGCCACCACCTCTTCGGTCGGCGCTTCCTTGATCCCCTTGATCGATCCGAACTTCGTCAGCAGCTTCTTCGCTGTTTCCGGCCCGATGCCGGGGATGTCCTCCAGCGCCGTGCGCACGATGCGCTTGCTGCGTTTGCCGCGGTGGTGCGTGATGCCGAAGCGGTGCGCCTCGTCGCGCATCTGTTGGATCACCCGTAGCGTGGAGCTGCGTTTGTCGATGTGCAGCGGTGCGGGATCTTCCGGGAAGTAGAGTTCCTCCAAGCGCTTCGCGATGCCCACCAGCGCGACTTTTCCCCGGATGCCGAGGCGGTCGAAGACGTTCATCGCGGCGTGCAACTGGCCCTTGCCGCCGTCCACCACCACGAGCTGCGGCAGTGGTTCGCCTTCGCTGATCAAGCGGGCGTAGCGGCGCTCCACGGCTTCCTCCATGCTGGCGAAATCATCCGGCCCTTCCACCGTGCGGATGTTGAAATGGCGGTAGTCCTTCTTGCTCGGCTTGGCATCCTTGAAGACCACGCACGCGCTCACCGGATCCGTGCCTTGCGTGTTGCTGTTGTCGAAGCATTCGATGTGAACGGGCAGTTCGCTCAAGTGCAGGTCCTGTTTCATCTGCTCCAGTATGCGGTTGGTGGCCGCGTCCGGGTCCACGAGCGATTCCTGCTTCAGCTTGTCGAACATGAAGTATTGCGCGTTCCGTTCGCTCAGCTCCAGCAGTTTCTTCTTGTCTCCGCGCTGCGGAATGGTGAACAGCACGCCGGGCATTTCGATGCCGGGGTCGAAAGGAACGATCACCTCCGGCGCGAAGCTTTGGAAGCGTTGGCGCAGTTCGGCCATGGCGGTCTGCATCAGTTCCTGGTCGTCCTCATCCAAGCGCTTTTTCAATTCAACGGTGATGCCGTGTACCACCGCACCATCGATCACGCGGAGGTAGTTCACATAGCTTCCATTAGCGTCGCTCACCATACCGAACACGTCCACGTCGCCCACGTCGGGGTTCACCGCAATGCTCGTGCTGCGGTAGTGTTCCAGCCGTTCGATCCTTTCGCGCAGCTCTTCGGCTTGTTCGAATTCCAGCTTCTCCGCGTGGGCGCTCATGCGCTCCTTCAGGAATTTCAACACACCGCGCACGCGCCCCTTCACGATGCTGCGCACCAGTTCTACACTGGCCTCGTAGTCTTCGGCCGATTGCAGCCCTTCGCAAGGTGCCTTGCAATTGCCGATGTGGTATTCCAAACAGCGCTTGTACTTGCCTGCGGCGATGTTCTTCGGCGACAAGTCGTAGTTGCAGGTGCGCAACTGGTAGAGCTTGTGGGTCAGTTGCAGCACGACCTTCATCGTGCGCACACCGGCGTACGGGCCGAAGTATTCGCTGCCGTCGTTCACGGGGTTGCGCATGCCCTCCACGCGGGGAAGCGCTTCGTTCCGGATGCGGATGAAGGGGAAGCTCTTGTCGTCGCGCAGCAGGATGTTGTAGCGCGGCTGCAGTTCCTTGATCAGCGAATTCTCCAGTAGCAGCGCATCGAATTCGGTATCCACCACCATGATGCGCAGGTCGCGGATCTTCTGCACCAGCATCGCCGTTTTGCCGTCGGCCAAGGTTTTGCCGAAATAGCTGCCCACGCGGCTGCGCAGGTCTTTGGCCTTGCCTACGTACAGGATCTTGCCATCCATATCGTAGAACTGGTACACGCCAGGGCTATGCGGCAGCAGTTTTACTTTCTCACGGACGTCGAGGGGCTCCACGGGGCGAAGATCGCCTCTGGGCTCCCGGTTTCCGCTTGGTACATTTCCGCCATGCAATTCACCGCCGCCCAGATCGCCCAGCTCCTCCAAGGCACCGTGGAGGGGGATGCCAACGCCACTGTTTCGCGACTTTCCAAGATCGAGGAGGGCGGACCGGGCTCACTCTCCTTCCTGGCGAACCCTGCCTACACGCAGTACGTGTACAACACCACGGCCAGCGTGGTGATCATCGGCAAGGACTTCCCGCTCACCGCTCCGGTGAAGACCACCCTCGTGCGCGTGGCTGATGCGCAGGGCGCCTTCGCCAAGGTGCTGGAGATGTACAACACCATCAAGCTGGACAAGAAGGGCATCTCACCGCAGGCCGTGATCAGTGCGGGGACCACACACGGTGAGAACTGCTACATCGGCGCGCTGGCCTTCATCGGCGAGAACGTGAAGCTGGGCAACAACGTGAAGATCTACCCGCAGAGCTACATCGGCGACAACGTGAGGATCGCGGACAACAGCACCGTGTTCGCCGGAGTGAAGATCTACTCGGACTGCACGGTGGGTGAGCGGTGCATCATCCACAGCGGCACGGTGATCGGCAGCGATGGCTTCCGCTTTGCGACCGGACCGGACGGCGGACAGAAGATCCCACAGATCGGCAACGTGGTGATCGAGGATGATGTGGAGATCGGTGCGAACTGCGCGATCGACCGAGCGACGCTCGGCAGCACGATCCTGCGCAAAGGAGTCAAGTTCGACAACCTCATCCACATCGCGCACAACGTGGAGGTTGGCGAGAACACCTATTACGCGGCTGGCGGTGTGGTGGCGGGCTCCACGAAGATCGGCAAGAACTGCATGTTCAGCGGACAGGTGGGCATCATCGGCCACCTGAAGATCGCGGACGGCACGATCATCGCGGCACAGAGCGGCATCAGCAAGGACACCAAAGCGGGCCAGGGTTACATGGGCTCACCGGCTTTCGAGGTCCAGAAGTATCGCAAGAGCTACATCCACTTCCGGAATCTGGAGAAGATCGTGGATCGGGTGGAGAAGTTGGAGAAGAAGGGTCGGGGGCCGGCGGGGGGCCCCCAACCCCCCCCCGCGGCCTCCCGGGGCCCAGCGTTGGGGGGGGGGCGGGGGGGCGGCCCCGCGGGGGGGCCGGGGCCCGGGGGGGGGGGGGGCGGGGGGGGGGGGGGGGCCCCCCCCCGGGGGGGGGGGGCCCCCCCCGGGGGGGGGGGGGGGGGCGGGGCAGAACCCCCCCGGGGGGGGGTTTTGGGGGCGCGGGGGCGGGGGGGGGGGGGGGGGGGGGGCCCCACCAAGGGGGCCCCCGGGGGGGGCCCCCGGGGGGGGGGGGGGGGGGGGGGGGGGGGGGGGGGGGCCGGGGGGGGGGGGGGCCCCCGGCCCCTTCGTGGGGGGGGGGGGGGGCGGGGGGGGGCCGCCTGCGGGGGGGGGGGGGGGGGGGGGGGGGGGGGGGGCCCCGGGGGGGGGGGGGGGGGGGGGGGGGGGGGGGGGGGGGGGGGGGGGGGGGGGGGGGGGGGGGGGGGGGGGGGGGGGGGGGGGGTGGGGGGCGGGGGGGGGGGGGGGGGGGGGGGGCGGGGGGGGTGGGGGGGCTCGGTCGGTGCGAACCGTGGTCAATACACGATCAACCGCGGCTCGCTCATCTCCTCCATCGCGTACTTCACGCCCTCGCGCCCCAGGCCGCTGTCCTTGATGCCACCGTATGGCATGCTGTCCAAGCGGAAGCCGGGCACATTGTTCATGATGATGCCGCCGACCTCCAACTCATCGTGCGCACGCTTCATGTTCGCCACCGAATCGGTGAAAACACCGGCCTGCAGGCCGTAAGTGGAATCATTCACCCGCGCGATCGCTTCTCCGAAGTCCGCGACTTCTTCCAGGATGGCCACGGGTCCGAAGACCTCTGAGCAGGTGACTTTCATCTCGCGCTTGGTGCCGGTCAGTAGCGTGGCTCCGTAGATGTTTCGCGCAGCATCAAAGGGCTTGCCACCTGCTAGCACTAGGGCTCCGCCTTTCACCGCTTCATCCACCCAACTGCTGATCCGCTCGAAATGGCCTTTGTCGATGATGGGGCCAACGGTCACCGAGGGATCGCTAGGGTCCCCGGCTTTCAATGCGGCGTATTCCTTCACCAGTAGATCGCCGAACTGTGTGAAGACGCTCTTCACCGCATAGATGCGTTGTGTGCTGATGCAGGTTTGTCCGGCGTAGATGTTCGCGCCGATCGCGACGGTCTTGGCCGTTGATGCGAGGTCCACGCCTTCATCCACGATCACCGATGCGTTGCCGCCCAGCTCCAGTGCGACTTTCTTCTTGCCGCAGATCGCCTTCAGGTGCCAACCCACTTTGTCGCTGCCCGTGAAGCTGAGCATGGCCACACGTTCATCCTTCACCAATTTTTCCGCGACAGGCACGCCGCACATCAACACGCTGAAGGCGCCCTTCGGCCAGCCGACCTGCTCGATCAATTTGCCCAATGCCAACGAGCTCAGCGGAGCTTGCGGTGCGGGCTTCAAGACAACCGGACAGCCTACAGCCATCGCAGGAGCGACCTTGTGCAATACCAGGTTCAACGGAAAATTGAAGGGCGTGATGGCGGCGATGACACCGATGGGAAAGCGCTTGGTGAACGCGGTCTTTCCAGCGCCTGCGCCGTAGTCGAGCGCAACGCTTTCGCCCGTGAAGCGAAGTGCTTCTGCGGCGGCTGTTCGCACTGTGGTGATGCACCGGGCGATCTCGGTCTTCGCGTACCCGATGGGCTTGCCACCTTCCTGCACGATGAGCATCGCGAGCTCCTCCTCGTGCTTCGCGATCAATGAGGCCAGCGCTTCCAGCTTCGCACTGCGTTCTCCGGCGCTCAGCTTCCTGACCGCATCGCGGCTCGAGTAGGCAGCGGCGATAGCATCTTCCATCTGCGCCTCTGTGGCATGCGGAATACGCGCCAGCTCGGTGCCGTGGTACTTGTCGATGACCGTATTGAAGGTGCCGTCGCCCTCGCTAACCCATGCGCCATCGATGTAATTGGCGTGAGGATAGAGAGAGGAGCTTGTGATCGACCTGGCGGACACGGTTGCTGTATCGGACATGGGGTAAAAGTATCGCTTGCCTATGCGCCGATCATTTGGCCAGATAGCGACCGACCGGTCTCAGCAGCACCACTTTCACTTCCTGCTCCTCGAACTTCTTGAAGCTCGCTTCCACTTGCTTGTCTGGCCAGATGATCTTCACGCTGCCCTTGGCCACATCGTAGGCTGCCGTGTACAGCGTGCCGAAGCCACGGAGGTATTGCTGGCTGTAGAGCGGTGGTTTCAAGAAGCGCTTGATCATCGATGCGCGGTCCAGCTTGGGTTCGGCGACGCAGGCTTCCAGGAAATGCTTGCGCTCGATGGTGTGCGTGAACGCGGCGTACTCATCCCATTCCACCTTGTGCTGGTGGTTGGTGGCCGCCTGTTGGAAGACCACCTGCGCGGAACGGTCCGGGTTCATGTATACCGTGGCATACCTGCCGCTCTTGTCCAGTACCGTGACGTTATAGCCCATGTGGACCGGGATGCGTGAAAGCGCTTCGCAGGCCTCATCCACATTGCTGCACGTTTCCAACACATAGCGGATCACCAGCGGGATCCCGAAGCCGGTGCCACTCACCTTCCGCCCGCCGAACGCCAATGCCACCGCCAGGCCATCCTCGTTCATGCCATCAAGGAGTCCCCAACCGCTATCCTGGATGCCGATCACCGGCTTGCAATACTTCGTGTAACGCATGCGCCCGTCGAAGTACCGCGGGTCAAAATCGTAGTTGCGGATCAGGGTTGGGTTGCCGCGGGTCCATGCGACCTGGGAGCAGCCGGCCATGTAAGGTGGCGGGCACCACATGCTCAGGAAGCGCGAGGCCATGTCGTCGTTGTGCGCGATACGGCACAAGCTGTTGTACACCGGGATCAGCTCCGGCATGTGCAGTTCCAGCAATGAACGACAGGTCACCAGATCAGGGCGTGCGTCCTCGCCTTCGCTTACGTACCAAATGCGGAACAGCGGCCACGCGCGGTCGAAAAATGTCTGCCAGCGGTCGCCGGGCCAGGGCTCGTGAACGAGCTTCAGTTGTACGTACATCCTCTGCTCACATCATCTTGAACCCACCGATCTCCAACAGGTGCTCGTGGCCATGCGTGCCATGAGCGCCCGGCACCACGCTCTTGTATTCCGCCTTGATCGCCGCGAGCCATTTCTTGGAGCGTTCAGTCAATTGGAACTCGTCGGTCATCATGCGGCCACGCATCACGAGGATGCCCATGTCGGCACCTTCGTAGAGCCAGTCACCTACGCGGGTGATCCGCAGGAAGAAGGCTTCGTTCTCGTTCTCCACATAGCGGCGGTGCGTGTCCATTCGCCAGAAGTAGATGCTTCCATCGGCACGCATGCGCCAGATACCGCTGCGTGGGGCCTCGATCACTCGCTCGATATCGTCGTGCGTGTGCTTGATCACCATTTGGCCCCATGAATCGATGTTCTCCGGCTTCGACCATCGGCGGTTCAGTGCGTTCACGTTCAGCTCGTACGGCGTGTTCATCCACTCCATGATGTGGAACAGATGCAGCGGTGCATCGCTCAACGCGAACACGGCGTGGTTGGTAATGCTGCTGGCACCTGTGATGCGCGGGTTCAATTCGCCGAGGTAGATGGCGCCGTTGTCCTGATCGATCAGGAAGTCCAGCTCGAAGTAGCCCTTGTAGCCCTCCTTGCGCAACTGGTCCCCGAAGAGCCGAGCGTACCTGCGCGCTTTGCGACGGATGGCAGGCGTGAAGGTGTCCGCGAAGATCTCGTTGCCGCACCAGCCGCCTTTGTATGGCGTGAGCTCCTTGAAGCCCACCAGCTCGGTCATCAGCGGAGCCACGATGGTACCGTGTCGCGTGACGCAGGCTTCCATGGCCGCACCGCGACAGTTGATGCGCTTCATCACTTTGCACTCCTTCTCCGCCTCTATCTCCGTCGCGTACTTGGCGTAGTCCTCTGCGCTCTTGATGAAGAAGGTCGTATGCCCGCTGTCGCCAAAAGGCGTTTGCACCACGAGGTCGGTGCCCAATTTGCTCGCGACCTTGTTCAAGTGCGCGTAGTTCTTCACCGGGCTGAGGACGTAGGGCACACAGGGCACGCCGGCCTTCTCGGCCACGCGGTTCGTGTTCACCTTGTTGTCCATGAAGGTGCGCATCTTGGCCGATGGGAAGATCACCTCCAGCCCCGCCTTTTTCGCGAGTGCCTCGGTCTTCGCATCGAACATCAGGAACATCGCCTTTCCGGCCTTCGCGTTCTTCTTTCGGCTCTCGATGAAGTCGCGCACCTCACTGTGCGTGAGCAAATAATTGTTGATGTCCTCGATGCTCTGGAACTCCTCGTGCGGCTCTTCGGTCTTCGGGCTCATCAGGTTGGGATGCAGCCCATCGAAGCAATCGATGTAGGTGATGAACTTGAAGCCCTTGATCCACTCGTCAGCACCCAACAGGTTGAAGTTGGTGGCGCTGATGAAGTAGATGGGTACCTCGTTGCGGTAGAAGAAGCGGCGGATGTCGCTGACGCCTTTGAGGATGGAAGAGACGGCCTTCTTCTTTTTGGTTGTGAGCTTGCGCTTCGCAGGGGCCTTCTTGGCAGGCACGACTTTTCGAGCTGGCTTCGCTGTCTTTTTAATGCCTTTTTAGGAACTGGCTTGGCTAACCTCTTTTTCGCAGGGGCAGCCTTTGTTCGAGTTGGGGCTGGCTTTTTGGTCTTCTTGCTCATAGGTGGCACCTATAACTCGGTGAAGGAGTGTGGTCTGGGCTCGCAGACAAAGAAAGGCCTCCGGGTTGATCTTCCATAGTTATTGGGAGAACGATAGTCCGCATAGGGCCGATCGATGCCAAGAGCGTGAGCGAGCGAACCTGAACCAAGGACCAAGCTCCCGTGTTCATATCTAAAGATCCTTATCAAATAGAACCATTTGACATCGCCCCGATAGGTTGAAAATGACCGCCAACCCCTTCATTTCTTGGTTCCATGACAGTAGCTTTTCGGGAAGGATCCCAATCCAAACGAACTTGCCATTGGACTATTCCAGCACAATGGAATAATTTGCCCCCTACCCAAACCTAGCTCATGCTCCGTATTTGTACTCTGGCTTTCGTAGCCATTTCGGCCGTTGGTGTATCACAAGCCCAGAAACGCGCAGGTGAACTGCCCGCAAAAGTGCAAGCCCAATTGCTGCAAGAAGGCTTCCTTGCCGAGGACATCGCGGACCTCATCGTGCAAGACGATTACCGCTCCGCGAACAACGGTCTTAGACATCTGTTCTTGCGCCAGCGTTGGCAAGGGGTCGAGGTGTGGAACGGCGATATCGCCATTCACCTGTCCGCTAATGGAGAAGTCGTAAAGTTGAACAATGGCGCATGGAGCCGCTTGGCCAAGCGCACCAACGCCACAACACCCATTGTTACGGCTGAAGCTGCTCTATCCGCGGTGTTGCGTTCGAACAAGATCATCGGCTCAACGCCGCTCACGTCATTCAATGCAACAGAGAAGGAATACGTGTTCGATGGATCCTCTTTCAGTGTGGAGCCAGTGAAGGTGAAGCTGGTTTATCAACCCATGAAAAATGGGTTGAAGCTGGCGTGGAACGTGAACCACTACACCACTGATGGCTCGCACTGGTGGAACGTTCGGATCGATGCGATCACCGGGGTGGAACTTGAGCGGAACGATTGGGTGGCCCAATGTTCCTTTGATCACGGTGAGGAACCCCCTCCTGCGTCTCCGAACGATTACAATGTGTTCGGCTGGCCTGTTGAAACACCAATACACGGACCTCGGACCCTGCGGAACGCACCTTGGACCGATGGTGGTGTCGCATCACCTTATGGCTGGCATGACACCAATGGGGCGGCAGGAGCGGAGTACACGATCACTCGTGGCAATAACGTGTACGCGAGCGAAGATGCCGATGCGAACAATGTTGCTGGTGTGAGCCCAAGTGGAGGAGCTACGCTCGACTTTGATTTCCCACTCGACTTGTCGCTCGCGCCCAGTGGATACTTGAATGCTGCCACCACCAATTTGTTCTATTGGAACAATCTGATGCACGATGTTTGGTACCAGTACGGATTCGATGATCCCAGCGGAAACTTCCAGAGCAACAACTATGGTCGCGGTGGCGCCGGCAATGATTTCGTGAATGCCGATGCACAAGATGGCAGCGGTACGAACAATGCCAACTTCGGTACTCCTCCTGATGGAAGCAGCCCCCGCATGCAGATGTACCGATGGACCTATACAACGCCCAACCGGGACAGTGATCTGGACAATGGCATCATTGCGCACGAGTATGGACATGGCATCAGCAATCGCTTGGTTGGCGGCCCATCGAATACGAGCTGCTTGGGCAATGCCGAACAAATGGGCGAAGGATGGAGCGACTATTTTGGGTTGATGATGACCCTTAAGGCGGGTGATTTGGGTACCAACGCGCGTGGAATCGGAACGTACGTGATCGGCGAACCAGTTACGGGTGGCGGCATTCGGCCAGCACCTTATTCCACGAATTTTTCGCAGAACTCGTTCACCTACGCCAATACGAACAGTGGCGTGAGCCAGCCGCACGGGATCGGTTTCGTTTGGTGCACGATGCTATGGGAGATGACCTGGGAATTGATCAATGTCTATGGCCTTGATCCGGATATCTACAATGGCACCGGTGGGAACAACCTGGCGATGCAATTGGTGATCGATGGTTTGAAGTTGACGCCGTGCAATCCAGGTTTCGTGGATGGTCGCGATGCGATCCTGCAAGCGGATGCACTGAACAATGGCGGAGCGAACCAAGCCTACATCTGGGCTGCATTCGCGCGCCGCGGATTGGGAGTGAGCGCCAGCCAGGGCAGCAGCAGCAACCGGTCCGATCAAGTGGAAGCCTTCAATACGCCTGTGGCGAATGATCTTGGGATCGCTTCAATTTTGGAACCTGTGCCCGGGCTGTTGTTCGAATGCAACAACGCTCCTTTCACCGTGCGCGCTACGGTGCGCAACGATGGCCAACAGACACAAACGGGTTTTCCGGTATCCTATCAATTGGATGGTGGTGCGGTGATCACGGAGACGTTCGCCGGGTCTTTGACCACTGGCCAATCCGCAGTGCATGTGTTCACTACCCCGTTGTCTGTGCTTGGTGTTGGGGACCATACGTTCGTTGTGGCGGTCTCTCTCGCAGGTGATGGCTATTTGCCTAACAATTCCAAGGCCGTGGTGCTTACGCTTTCGGCTGCCTCGAATGCTCCGTTGCCCTTTGTCGAGAATGTGAACGCCGGTGTCGTAGCACCAGCCGGATGGACACTGCAGAACCCTGACAACGCAACCACTTGGACCACGTTCGCGCTCAGTAATGGGCCTGCCTGTGCAAGTACGACCTCTTGGCGTATTGATAATTACAGTTACAATGCACCGGGCCAGTTGGATCAATTGATCACCCCGCTGATCTCGTTAGGTGGCGCGGCAGGAACGCATCTTTTGTTCGATCATAGCTACGCTCCGTATTCGAGTACTTACAATGATGGTTTCCGTGTGGAGGTGAGCAACACGTGTGGCTCCAGTTGGACCCAGGTGTTTTACGCTGCAGGTGCAGGATTGGCCACAACTGCTGCGACCACAGCCGCCTATGTTCCTTCCAATTGCAACCAATGGCTCGCGCACGACATCGACCTGAGTGCTTATGATGGACAATCCGTGCTGTTGCGGTTCACGAACATCAACGATTACGGGAATTACCTGTACTTGGACAATGTCTCGTTGACACAGAACGGATTGAAGGTCGCGTTGAAGGTGATGCTCGACGGCCCGTATGATAGCACAACAGGTAAAATGCGCGATGATCTTCGCGTTGCCTCATTGATACCAATGGCAGAACCTTATAGTGCGTTAGGATATACGCAGGCAAGTGATGGCGGAGGCGAAACGATGCTCCCAGTGGCTTTAACCAGCGTGGGTGACAATGCCATTGTGGATTGGGTGCAGGTGGAATTGCGGGATGCAGTTACACCAAGCGTCATCGTTGCAACACGTCCGGCGCTTATTCAACGTGATGGCGACGTTGTGGATGTTGATGGATCCTCATCGATAGCCTTGCTCGCTCCCGCAGCCAACTACTTCGTTGTGGTAAAGCACCGCAACCATTTTGGGGTGATGACAACACCGGCGACCGCCCTGAGTACTTCTTCGACGAGCACCATCGATCTGACCACTGCCGCGACGGGAGTATTTGGTACAGCAGCGCGGAAAGATGTTGCCGGAATGCTCCTGTTGTGGAGTGGTAATGTACTTCGTGATTCGGAGTTGAAATACATCGGCCCAGGCAATGACCGCGACCCCATCCTTCTTAGCGTTGGAGGAACAACACCGAACAATGTGATCAATGGCTACCGGTTGGAAGATGTGAATATGGATGGAGCGGTGAAGTACATCGGACCAAGTAATGACCGCGATCCTCTGCTGATCAACGTAGGCAGTACAACACCGAACTCTGTTCGTGTTGAGCAATTACCCTAGCCAACGTACAGAACGGTCTTTTTTTGAGAAGCCGCCTCACGGGCGGCTTCTTTGTTCAGTGTGGCGAGGATTGTCCGAGACGGCTTTCCCTGGAGGGGGGCTTCGATCGCTCATCCGCATTCGCTTCGCTCATCGACTTATTCGTTCAGCCGTTCGCTCAAGCTTCGCTTGGCTCAGGCCTGAACGAAAAAGCCGCCTTGCGGCGGCTGTTCGATCGGCGGAGAGAGAGGGATTCGAACCCCCGTTACCCTTTCAGGTAAACACACTTTCCAGGCGTGCGCCTTCAACCACTCGGCCATCTCTCCAGATGGGGCGCGAAAATAGGTTCCTCCGGATCATGCCGACCGTACTTCCTTCAAACCGTTGCCTGTAGGGCTATAAAACGCTTACCTCACCACATAATTCCACTCCGAACCGATCCTTCACTTCTGCACCTGAAAGACCCTGCCCCAGTAGGAACATCAGCTTGGTGATCGTTGCTTCCACGGTCATGTCGTGGGCACTTACCACGCCCATTTCCGAAAAGTCTTTGCTGGTGTTATAACGCCCTTGCTCTACCCTGCCACCTACACATTGGGTAACGTTCACTACGACTATGCCTGCATTGATCGCACGGCTGAGCGCATTCAGGAATTCAGGGTTCGTTGGACCGTTGCCACTGCCGAATGTGGTAAGAACCACTGCCCTTAGTCCCGGTGTTGATAGTGCTTGTTCCACCCAAATGGCGCTTATGCCGGGGAACAGCCGGATGACGCCCACGTTCGCATCCATGTGATCGTGCACTTTCAAAGGGCCCGATCGAGCGGGAAGGATCGCTTGTTGATCATACCGGATACGCACACCCGCTTCTGCCAGTACTGGCCAATTCGGCGATCGGAATGCCTCAAATCTTTCCGCATGAACTTTCACTGTACGGTTCCCGCGGTACAAACTGTATTCGAAATACACCGCGACTTCGGGCACTGTCGGCTTGCCGTTCTCCGCTGCCGCGGCGATCTCAATGGCGGTAAGCAGGTTCTCCTTTCCGTCCGTACGGATGGTTCCTATCGGCAGTTGCGATCCCGTGAGAATGACCGGCTTGGTCAGACCCTCGAGCAGAAAGCTCAGCGCACTCGCTGTGTATGCCATGGTATCACTGCCGTGCAAGACCACGAACCCGTCGTGATCAACGTAATGTTCCCGGATCAATTGCGCGATCCGGATCCAATCGGCAGGCTTCATGTCACTGCTATCGATCGGCTGCTCGAAGGACACAGCATCCAGTTGCACAGCGATCCGCTCCAGTTCCGGCACATGCTCTTCCAAATGCTCCAGGTCCATGGGCCGAAGCGCGCCGCTGCGGGGATCGGCCATCATGCCAATGGTGCCGCCGGTATAGATGATGAGAACCCGTCTGCGTTCCGTCACTTGGCGAAAACTTGTTCAGCGTTGGCCGTGGTTATGTGTGCAATATCGTCCAATGAGCGGTCGGTAGCGTTGGCTAGAGCCTGTGCGATCAGCGGTATGTAACTACTCTCGTTCCGTTTGCCCCGATGTGGAACTGGTGCCAGGTAAGGAGCGTCCGTCTCGAGCACACAATGTTCGGCGCCTACTTCTTTCATGGTTTGCGATAGCCCACTTTTCGGATACGTGATCACACCACCGATGCCCAGTTTGAAGCCGCCCAGGCCAATGATCATTCTGGCTTGTTGTTCTGTTCCTGTGAAGCAGTGGAAGATCCCACGCAACGTGTTGTCGTTCTCTTCTTCGACGATCGCGAATGTTTCGTCGAAGCTTTCACGACTGTGGATCACGATCGGCAGCGCGAGTTCTTTGGCCCAGCGCACTTGTGTTCGAAAGGCCTCTTGTTGTTGGTCGAGCAAGGTCTTGTCCCAATAGAGATCGATGCCGATCTCGCCAACCGCATAATACCGGCCATTAGCGAGCAGTCGTTCCACTTCTGCCAGAGCTTTCTTGGGATCCGCAGGAACATGGCACGGGTGCAGGCCCATCATCGGGAAGCACTGGTCCGGGTGCGCATCGCACAACGCGTGCATTCCATCGATGCTGTCGTGATCGATGTTCGGTAAGTATAACTTGGTAACACCATTGTCCGCAGCGCGGCGAAGCATGTCCCTGCGATCACTATCGAATTGCTTGTGATACAAGTGCGCGTGGGTGTCGATGAACATCGGCAGCGAAGTAAGGACATGTGCCCATGTCACGCTTCGAGCCCTGTTACTTTTGGCACCTGCTCCATGTTCACATGTACACAAGAGCGATCGAGCACATGCGCATCCTTGTTATCCGTTTCTCGTCCATCGGCGATATCATTCTTACCTCTCCGGTGCTGCGCTGCCTGAAGAAGCAAGTACCGGGCGTAGAGATCCACTTTCTGACCAAGCTCGACCTCAAGGACCTGGTGGCACACTCACCATATGTGAGCGGTTTGCACGTGATCAAGGATGATGTCAGTGAAGTGTTGCCTGCCTTGAAGAACGAACGGTTCGACCTCGTGGTCGACCTGCACCATAACCTGCGCACCCTGAAGGTGAAGCGCGCTTTGGGTGTTGATGCCCGCAGCTTTCCGAAGCTCAACATCGAGAAGTGGATGTTGGTGAATTTGAAGCGGGATAGGATGCCACGTATTCACATCGTCGACCGCTACTTGAGCACAGTGGCGCATCTTGGGGTCAAGAACGATCATGAGGGCCTCGATCTGTTCATCCCGCCTGAGCGGGAGATCTCCTTGGAGAGTCTACCGGTTACCCATAGGAACGGGTACATCGCCTTGTGCATCGGTGCTGCCCACTTCAGCAAGCGACTTCCGCCGCATAAACTGGTTGAGCTCGCTCTATTGATCAACGACCCGATAGTTCTCATTGGGGGGCCAGAAGATCAGGCAGTCGCTCGCCAGATTGCCGACGCGGCAGGCTCCCGTGTATTCGACGCAACCGGCAAATACGACCTGCTCGGCAGTGCTTCGTTGATCAAACAAGCCAAGAGTGCCATCACGCATGACAGTGGTGCCATGCATGTTGCTGCGGCCTTTCGCAAACAGACAGTGAGTGTTTGGGGTAATACTGTTCCACAGTTCGGCATGGGTCCATATATCCCCCGGCATCCGGAGCGAGGGCACATTTTGGAAGTAATGGACCTTCCGTGCAGGCCCTGCTCCAAGATCGGGTTCGATCATTGTCCAAGAGGGCATTTCCGGTGCATGGAAAAGCAGGATCCTGAAAGGATCGCCGGACTTGCGTCTCTCTAGCGCTCGATCAATCCCCCCGCCCCTGGTCCAGTGAACAACGCCTTCAGTTCGGTGGCTTCATCGGGTTTCATTTTGCCCGCGAGGATCAAGCGCAACTGCCTTCTGCGCAGGGCGCCTGCGTATCGGCGAAGTTCTTCATCGCTCTCTGGGATCACCTCCGGAACCACGATCGGCTGCCCTGCCTGATCAACCGCAACGAACGTATAGATCGCACTGTTGCACGCGATCTTGGCACCTGTCAGTTGGTCCTCCACCCATACATCGGCCCACACTTCCATGCTGCTTTTGAAGGTACGGCTCACTTTGCTTTGAATGGTAACGAAATCACCGAGCTTGATCGGCCTGTCAAAACTCACATGGTTTACCGCCACAGTTACCGCTAAGCGCCTGCAATGCCGGTGAGCGCTGATCGCGCAACTTATATCGAGCCATTTGAGAAGCTGCCCACCGAACAGGTTTGCGAGTGTGTTCGTGTCGTTGGGCAGCACGAGATGCGTGGTCTCGGCATAGCTCTCTTTCGCGGGGCGTGGTTCCATCGGATGCGAAAGTAGGTGCCTGCGTGCAGGGCTACATTTGGCACATGGATGACAGCTGGTATCCTGCGGTCAAAGCGTTGCATATCATCTTCATGGTGACATTCTTCGCCGGAACATTTTACATCGTCCGTCTGTTCATCTACCACAAGGAGGCATTGGCGAAATGGGAACCGGACCGTACCATACTCACGCGCCAATTCCAAGTGATGGAACGCAAGCTGTGGTACTTCATCACATGGCCTTCATTGGTGCTCATGTTCCTCTTTGGGCTATGGATGTTCGCCATGCATCCGGCCCTGATCAAGGAGCCCTGGATGCACGCCAAACTCGGGTTCGTCTCATTATTGTTGGCCTACCACTTCAAGAACCAAGCGATTTTTCAGAAGGCTCGGGACAACGAGATCCCATGGACCTCCTTCCGCCTTCGCCTCTGGAACGAGGGCGCTACCATCGTGTTGATCTCGGTGGTGTTCCTGGCCGTTCTCAAACGGTTGGACTGGAAATATGGCGCGATCGGGTTGCTCGTTCTCGGCTTGGTATTGGGCCTGGCGATCAATGTGTACCGGAAGAGACGCATCTCCGATGTTGACTCCGGGAAACCAAGCTCCTGAGCTGGTTCTGAGCGACCAGCATGGTAAACGATTCCGGCTTTCTGATCTGCGCGGCCACAAGAGCGTCGTGTTGTTCTTCTACCCCAAAGCGGATACGACCGTATGTACCATGCAAGCCTGTTCGTTTCGCGACCACTTCGAGGAGTTCGCAGCAATTGGAACAGAAGTGGTCGGTATCAGTACCGATGATCAAGATTCACAGTTCCGCTTCGCGAAGAAGTGGAAATTGCCGTTCACTTTGTTGTGCGACACGGATGAAGTGGCCGCTCATGCTTTCGGCGTATCCAAGTGGTTGGGCATCATCAAGAACCGGATCACGTTCGTGATCGACAGGTCAGGCATCGTGCGGGCCGTGATCGAAGGTCGCTTCCGCAGTGAAGGCCATGTGCGGGAAGCTCTACAGGCCCTGCGCTAACGCAGCGTATAGAAGATCACACGGCCATCATCCGTGCCAGTGATGAACTGCGAGTCTGTGAAAAGACAAGGTGCATGGTGGTGAATGTCCTTGTTGGTGGGGAAGCTGATCGTTTGCAATGCGGCCCCCTCCTTATCCATGAAGACCACGTCGCCGTTCTTATCGGCTTTAACATTGAACTCGCCATGCGACGCCGTTTCTTGTTGATAGTACCGATCGAACGGCGAGTTGCCCATTTTCAAGCGGATCTCTTTCATGGCAAGTGAATTCGGTAGCCATTTCAGCCGCCCGAGTTCGCCATCTTTTTTACCGGTTTTCAGATCGTACACCTCGCGTTTCCCGGTGAACCCAGCGAGCATCACATATTCCCCATTGTCATTGAAGAGCGCATACCAAACCGCCGTGCTGTTGTCTTCCATGAACGGAAATTCGAACACACGCTTGCCGGTCTCCAGATCCATCAATTCCGCACCCTTGTCGGTACACACCAGGATCCTATCGCCCTTTGGAGCCAGCAAGAGAAAATTCACTTCTGCCTTTTTGCAAGTGATCGTTCGCACGGGTGTCCCGAGCACGGCTTGCCCAATAGCAGAAGCGCTGAGAACGAAGCTGAACAAGAGACCAAGGCTGCGGATCATGGACGTTCAATAAGATGATGTTGTTCTTTCAGCCAGGCCAACGCGCTTTCCTGATCGGGAAAAAGTTGGATCGGGCGCTTCGGCTTGTTGTGACGCACGAACGCATTGGCGCTCATTTGGTGGCCGAAATCCCGAACAATGATGGCATCGGCTGCGATCAATTCGGATCCCGCATCGCTGGAGGCATGTGCGCGAGCTTCATTGGTAAGCGTTGCACCTTCGCCAATGGAAACCATGAGCAATGCTTTGCGACCTGCTCGCATGGTCGCTATTGTTCCGAAAAGCGTATCCACGGCATCGGGCCCGGCAGTAATGCCATCCTTGAAGTGGGCATGTGCCACATCCCCCTCCAGGAAGGTAAGTGTACAAGCTGCCAGGTCAATGGTCTTCATGGTGGCTGGCATTCGCTTTCGCGCTGACAGTTGGTTACAAGGGCGAATTTAGTTCTGTGCTGGGCATCACCGAACCAACATCCACGCTTCGGGGGCCTCTTCTTTACGCACTGCTTGCATGGCTTCGTTCGCAAGTGAACGGTCGGGGTAGCTGCCGTAGGCTACGCGATACAGACCGCCCTTCTGGTCGATGATGTTCGCGGCGAAACCACGGGCTTGAAGGTTGGCAACGAATGAATCGGCGTTCTCCTTTTGCAAAAAGCAACCGCCAATGATGTGGTATCGTGCGCGAACTGAACGTGTCGCCACCGCAGTCGAATCGGGCTTTACCGGTTGCACACGTTCAACAGATACCGGACTTTCATTGGCCGGATCATCGTTGGTGCCCAGGTCCACGGTAAGCATTTGACCATCACTGGCCGACAGCGGAAACTGGTGCACACCTTCGAGTTCGGGAGGAAGAGTCCAACTCGAAGTATCCAAGGGGTCGGCCTTGATGGTAGGCGATGCGGAACGGCTGGTGTAATGGAGCGGTTCATCCGCGGTGAACGGATCGAAGCTGGTCCACTGCACTTCTCCCGGAGTTCGTGTCGAAACAACCCACCACGTTCCCGCCGTAGCCATCAATGCAACCACAGCAGCAGCCCACAGAAGCGGGAAGCGACGAGGTTCTGCCTCACGCTTCTCACTGGTTACAGTAAGTGGGACCACTTTCGTAACGGGCTCCGGGACAAAAGCCGCGAGGGGTACTGCCGATACCGAACGCAGACCGTACGCGTCTTTCAGGTAATTGGTGCGGCGGTCTGGATCGAATTGAAGGTTGTTCTCGATATCACGGTAGAAGGTTCCGATACGAGGCAACTCTAATCGACCATCGCGGTTGATCTTGCTCAGCCATGCGTCCACTTCGCCGTCGATCACAGCGCTTGCCTGTTGGAATCCGATGCCTTCGCGACGTGCTACACGGTCGGTCAGCAGCCCATCCGTGCGTGTCAAGTGTCGGTTGTAGCCCAGGTCTTTCGCTGGGGGATGAATGATCTGCCGCTGTTCATCGAGCCGGGCTGACCTGTAGTGCGTGAGGAAGCCACCGAACCGAGGTACGATCACACAATCATGTGCGTACAGCAAGTCGTGCAAGTCTCGTTCGATCGGCATTCCGGCGCCAATTTACCCCCGAAAACGAGTTTGTGCAGTATTCACCTCAGTCGCCGGCGGGCTTCCTCCAGGTCTGCCGGTGTATCCACGCAAAAAGAGGGGTGCTCCGTAAGACCGATCCGCACCTTGAAACCATGCTCCAACCAGCGCAGTTGCTCCAAGGATTCAGCCATCTCCAAAGCTGAAGGTTTCAGCGCGATTATCTGGGACAACGCGTTGGTCGTGTAGGCGTACAGACCTACGTGTTTGAGGTAGCGGAATTGGGCATGTCTTGGTCCTGGATCCGGGTTGCGCAAACAAGGGATCGCCGTTCGACTGAAGTAGAGAGCGTTCATATCAATGTCCGTGGTGATCAATACTTCACCGGGGTCATCAAGGTCCTTGTCATCGTCGACTATTTGCGCCAATGTGGCAATAGATGATCCTTCCGCGGAGATCGCCGCACACAATTCATCGATCTGCTCAGGCTCAATGAAGGGCTCATCTCCTTGGATGTTCACTACTGCATCGAAGTCGTTGGCACGGATCGCGGTTAGGGCTTCCCAACAACGGTCCGTTCCGCTCGGATGGTTCGGAGAAGTCAAAACCACGTTCCCGCCATTGCGCCGAACATGGTCCGCAATGCGTTCATCATCAGTAGCCACCACAACGTCGCTCAGTGAGTCGGCTTTTTTCGCTTGATCGAACACACGCATCACCATACTGCGGCCGCCGATATCCATCAATGGTTTGCCAGGTAAACGGCTGCTGGCATAGCGGGCGGGAATGATGCCGAGGATGCGAAGGCTCATGGTCTTTGCTTGCTGTGGCTTATCGCTCCCAAGCCAGTTGAATTTGCCAGCTGCGAGGTGCTTCGATGGCCATGGGGCGCACAGCGTACACTTCGTTGCTCAGGTTGCTTACGATCACCGTGGCCTTCAATTGTTCGGTGAGTTTGTATCCGAATCGAGCATCAACCAACCAGTCGCCGGTGGTGTGGGTCTCCATCCAGCCCTTCGCGCCAACGGGTAATATGTCCGGTGCCGGCGGGCCTTTGTCAAAATCAACGAACACCTTGTCGATGTTTCGAACGTGGCTGTTGTATCGAACGCTTACGCCACCGGTGAATTTCTTCCAGCCAAGCCCCACATCGCTGCGGAACAGATCACGAACGCGGTATTTCAAAATGTTGTCCGTTGTATCGTAACTCGTGTTCGTGTAGCTCACCGGTTGCGCGTTGCCTATGGTAGGAACCGAATACGCATAGGCTTCGTTAGGGGTCGTGCTGACCGGCGTGGTATGCGTCCAGCCCATCAGAAGGCCTATTTCTAACTGACCAAGCTTTCCCTTGCCAGCCAGTTCTATTTCGTACCCTCGGATACGCGCTCCGCCAGTGTTCACCGAGCGGAAGCCCAACCCGAACAAATTCTGAAATGTCCCGGGCACCCATTGGCCAAAGCTGAATTCCACGAAGCGATCGAAGTCCTGTTGGAACACGACCGCATCCAGATACCCCGTGAACGAACCGATCTTGAAGCCCTGCTTGATGCCCCCTTCCATGTTCACACTGAACTCCGGTTCAAGTTGCTCGTTGGGGTAGATATTCAGCTGCCCTATGCTTGTCTGGATATACCGTTCGCCGATCGTAGGGAACCGAAATCCTTGGCCGTAGCTCGCCCTCACGTACGTGGCTTTCAAGACACGATAGGTCGCTCCGGCCCGATACACGGGTTGGGCCTTCTCGTATGTGTTCACCTTGAAGTTCTCATAACGAACACCACCACTGAACATGAGCTTCTCTCGAAGCAGCTTCTTGTCGATCTGTAGATAACCCGCGTAGGTGTTCGCCGTGTTCTGGCCGTTGCCGTCAGGGTCGCCGCTGTAGAGTTCTGCTTCACTATCGGTGTTCTGCAGTGTAACGCCCGCGGTGATTACCGTTTCTCCCAGGATCTGTGCCTTCTTCTGCACTTGGTATTCGGCGTAGAGCATTCGTGATCCGTTGCTCTGGTCGTTGCTGTTGTCGAACTGCTGGCGATAGAACCGTGAGCGGAGTTTGTGGCGCATCCCTCGTGGCCCTGTGTAATTCACGAACGGATCCAGGTACCAGTTGGTGCCGCGATTGATCGTCAGGGTGCCGGGGTAGGAGCGGTAAAGCCCGTCGTCGGTGTTGTCCCACAATAGGATCGTACTGCTGCGGCTTTTCATGAAGTTGCCGTTGATCCCGTAGTTGAGACCGCGCACTTTCTTGTTGCGCCAGCGTGTGGCGAAATTGAAACGCGCTCGGTTCTCATAGCCGCCTGGGCCGGTGCGTTGTGGGTCAGCCGCCAATGTGTCTGGGTTGATCCGCTCGGGGCCTACGAAACCATAGTCGCTGAAGGCCATGCCGCCAAGGACGAGGTCGAACGCACCGAACTGCTGGCTGTGGCAGAAGTTGGCGCCACCGAACAAGGGTGGATTGTCTCCCCACCATTTTGCGGGTTTGTGGCCCGGGGTGTCCCAAAAACCACTGAACACCGTAGCCCTGGTGCGTGGTTCGGCAACCGGATAGGCCGTGCGCACGTTGATCACTCCGCTCAATGCAGCACTACCGTAAAGCACACTGCTCGCGCCTTTGATCACTTCCACCTGTTCGAGATTCTCGATCGGCAGAAAGCTCCAACTAGGCCGCCCGATGTCCCCGCTCAAAATGGGCAGGTCGTCCACGAGCATCATCACGCGGCTACCAGCACCAAAGCTGAACCCGCTCCCAGCACGGATCTGCGGATCATTGTCAACCACCACCACGCCGGGCACTTGAACGATCGCATCTTCCAGCGATGTGGTGTTCTTGTCCCGCACTATGCTCGGCGGAAGCACGCTTATGCTCTGTGTTACCTCCCCAACCCTTTGTTCGAATTTGCCGGCACTAACAACCACTTGGTCCAATTGCGAGATGCTTGCTTCCATCCCGACCGCAAGCGTACTGGTGCCGTTCGCATCCACGTGCAGTGGCACCTGCTTGTCGATGTAACCGACGCTGCGAAAGAGAACCGAGTAATCACCTACCGGCAGTGTCTTGCGAAAAGCTCCTTCAATATCCGTGCTCGCACTTTTCCCGGGACCGAACAGAATGCTGACCCCGATCAAGGGTTCTTTTGTTGCAGCATCATTCACCGTGCCTTGCACAATGCCTTCCTGGGCTGAGGCGAAACACGTAAGCGAATAGGCAAGGCAAAAAAAGAGTTTCCTCATGGTGCGGTTTACTTTGGCCGAGCAGCAATGGCGACCAATGTAGGGGTAGCCGCACACCGCGCATCCATGGAAGACCAGTCACAGATCCACCGCATTGCCCTTAGCATGCTCAAAGGCATTGGGCCTGTGAACGCGCGGAACCTGGTGGCCTATTGTGGTGGCGTTGACGCCTTGTTCACGGACAGGAAGATGCGGCAAACACTGGAGAAGATCCCCGGTATAGGGCCAATATTGGCGGCCTCGATCCTGAGCACCAAAGTGTTGCACGCTGCTGAAAAGGAACTCGCATACGTGCGCAAGCACAAGCTGCGGATGCTTTTTTACCTGGATGCGGAATACCCGAAGCGATTGCGCAATTGCGACGACGCGCCGGTGTTGCTGTTCGCTCGCGGCAATGCTGAACTGGATGTGGCACGCAGTGTCTCCATTGTCGGCACACGTGCACCCACGGACCACGGTAAGCGGTTGTGCGAGGAATTGGTGGAAGGGTTGAAGGATAGTGGTGCGCTGATCGTAAGCGGACTTGCATACGGGATCGATATTGTAGCCCATCGCACGGCGCTGAAAGTCGGGCTCAACACCATCGGTTGTGTAGCGCATGGTCTCGACAAATTGTATCCCGGCGAACACGCGGCCACAGCTAAAGAGATGATGGCCCAAGGCGCACTCGTGAGCGAACTCACATCAGGCTCGCCCTTCGCTCCGGGCAACTTTCCGGCACGCAACCGTGTGATCGCTGGCCTTAGCGATTGCTGCATTGTAGTTGAGAGTGCGGCCAAAGGCGGTTCGCTAATTACCGCCGACATTGCCAATAGCTACGACCGCGAGGTGATGGCATTCCCGGGAAGGCCTTCAGACCCAAAGAGCGAAGGCTGCAACCGACTGATCAAAGACAGCAAGGCGCACCTGATCACCAACGCGACCGATGTGTTGAAGCTGATGGAGTGGTTGCCCACCGCGAAGAAGAAAGTTGGCGTTCAATCCGCGCTCTTCACCGAGCTTCAACCGGAGGAACAAGCTATCGTGGATGTGCTGAAGGAGAAGGGCAAGATGGATATCGATTCGTTGTGCTTCGCTTGCGGTATGCTGCCGCACAAGGCGAGTGCGTTGCTACTGCAGTTGGAGTTCGGTGGGGTGGTGAGGAGCTTGCCGGGGAAGGTGTATGTGCTGAAGTGAACCGCAGATGGATGAGATGAACGGGATGAACGCAGATAGAATGCAATTCGAACAGCGCAATGAACTTGAATGATCCGCACCGCAGTGAGACCGAAGTGATCATTGGAGCCGCGTTTGAGGTAGCCAATGTGCTCGGTCATGGATTGCTCGAAAAGCCTTACGAGAATGCCATGTGTGTTGAACTCGGAGCACGAAATGTGCCTTTCGAGCAGCAACGAAGATTCGACATTCTATACAAGGGTGTGCATGTTGGCCTGTACATACCCGATCTCATTGCATATGGATTGATCGTCGTGGAGACCAAGGTCGTCGAAGCGATCACCGATCAGGACCTGGGCCAAATGCTGAACTACCTGCGCGTTACGGGCCTGCCGGTCGGTCTCATCCTGAACTTCAAGCGCCCGAGACTGGAGTTCCGACGTGTTGTGATGTCCGAGAACATCAAGTAGGTCTTGCTATCAGCATCCGCGTTCATCCTGTCTATCGGCGGTCAACCGTTTACTTTTGAAGTGAACCGCAGATGGAGAGGATAGACGGGATGAACGCCGATTGTGCTCGGCCCAAATGATTGGGGTCGGAACTCGTTCTTCCTTCCCTATCCGCGTTCATCCCGTTCATCCTGTCCATCGGCGGTGCCTTCGCATAGCCTCAGTACCCTTGATTCAACCAAAATGAACGGACACTCTGAAATTCAGAAATCAGGTAGCAGTTCAAGACGATTGTTGAGCTATAGCATTTGGGAACAGGCGATGAATTGGCCGACGATGATTTTCGCTATCGTTTCGACCACTCTATTTCTGGGGGCTACTGGAGGGTTTGACAGTATGGCTCTCTCGACGATTGTGATTGTTTTTCTTGGGAACCATCATGCCTTACAAAGCAAAGACGAAGGCGGAAATTGCCGATCACAGCCTGCGCAAGCCCGATCCCATCCATAAGCCCGAACAACTGCACGTCTATCGCACCACACATCCTAGAGACCCATACTTCGATCGGGCTCGCCCGCATCGCCGTAAAACTTCCTGAGACGCGCCATTATAGTGTGGGCGTTAAAGTCACCGCACGCTGCACTACGAAGAGATGTAGGTTCGGCCCGAACTATGATCAAACCCCGCACCAAAGACCAGTCTTACTCAGGCATCGACTTCACCAAGGAGCCATTGCCTCAGGGGGATTTTGAACAGTGCACATTCACCCGGTGTGTTTTCACGCGAGTTGATCTGTCCGGCCGGAGCTTCATGGAGTGCAGGTTCAGTGGTTGTGACCTGGAGCATGTCGCGTGGGACCCTTCACGAATTGCAAATTGCTCGGC
Source organism: Flavobacteriales bacterium (assembly GCA_016717225.1). GTDB lineage: Bacteria > Bacteroidota > Bacteroidia > Flavobacteriales_F > PHOS-HE28 > PHOS-HE28. The sequence continues at coordinate 24,012 of JADKGB010000022.1, forward strand.
GTCTCCTTTGAAGGGCAAACGAATTTGTTCGGCGGGCGCGCGGGGGGGGGGTGGGCTCCCCGGGGCCCGGCGCACGAAATTCATCGGCGATAGGTTGCAAGGCTGGAACCGGGGGGGGGGCGGGGGGTCCGGGGGCGCGCCGGGGGGGGGGGGTTCGAACGCTGTGACTTGTCCGATGCCGTATTCGAGCATTGTGATCTTCAGCGTGCGGACTTCAGCACGGCTCACGGCTTCACCATCGATCCGGAGCTTAACCGTATGAAGGGCGCTCGTTTCATGGTGGATGGTCTTCCCGGGTTGCTGGCCAGGCACGGTATCCGGATCGAGCCTTGAGTATTGACCATCGCGCGTCAAGCATCGCCCTACTTTCGCGCCTCGTTCCTGCACCATGTCGTCCATCAAGAAGTTGCCCTTCCACCTCACGAACACGCTCACGCGGAAGAAGGAGGAGTTCGTTCCGTTGAACCCGCCGCACGTTGGGTTGTATGTCTGTGGCCCTACCGTTTACAGCGACGTTCACTTGGGCAATGTGCGCAGCTTTACCACTTTCGATGTGCTCTACCGCTGGCTCATGCACATAGGCTACAAGGTCCGGTACGTGCGCAACATCACCGATGTGGGTCATCTAGTGGACGACATCGATGCGGGTGAGGATAAGATCGCGAAGCGCGCCCGGCTGGAACAATTGGAGCCGATGGAGATCGTGCAGAAATACACGAACGGTTTCCACGATGTGATGCGGCTCTTCAACCTGAGGAACCCGAGCATCGAACCCACCGCTACGGCGCACCTGATCGAGCAGATCCAGATGGTGGAGCGGATCATCGCCAATGGATATGCCTACGAGGCGAACGGCAGCGTCTATTTCGATGTGCCCAAGTTCGCAGCGAAGTACAACTACGGCGAACTGAGCGGACGGAAGATCGACGAGCTTCTATCGAATACGCGCGATACGGAAGGACAAGAAGAAAAACGGTCACCGCTCGACTTCGCCATCTGGAAGAAAGCCGAGGCGATGCATTTGATGAAATGGCCGAGCCCGTGGGGTGAAGGATTTCCCGGCTGGCATTTGGAGTGCAGTGTGATGAGCACCAAGTACCTGGGCCAGACGTTCGACATACATGGCGGCGGCATGGACCTGAAGTTCCCGCACCATGAATGCGAGATCGCGCAAAGCATCGCTGCCGATGGCACCACTCCTGTGCGCTACTGGATGCATGGCAACATGCTTACCGTGAACGGCCGCAAAATGGCCAAGAGCGAAGGCAACGGCTTCACACCGGAAGAACTGCTAACGGGCAACCACAAGCTGCTGGAGCGCGGATACAGCGCCATGACCGTGCGCTTCTTCATGTTGCAGAGCCACTACGCCAGTACGCTCGATTTCAGCAACGCGGCCATGCAGGCCTCCGAGAAAGGCCTGGAGAAAATGCTCGCGGCAGTTGCAACACTGGACAAGTTGAAGGGCGGTTCCGGTGATGTGTCGCCGGAAGTCGCGGCGTTGGAACAAGCATGCTACGATGCCATGAACGATGACATGAACACGCCGATCATGATCGCGCATTTGTTCGATGGTGTGCGCACGATCAACAGCGCTAACCCCGCATCGAGTGCGGGGCAAGCTGGGAAACTTGCCCTGAGCGGGGCTGATGTTGAACGACTCAAGACACTGTTCAATGCCATGCTCTTCGAGGTGCTCGGTTTACGTAAAGAAGAGGAAGTGGTCGGCAATAGCGAAGCTCTTGATGGCGTGATGCAACTGATGATCGCTATGCGTGCCGAGGCCAAGGCGACCAAGAACTTCGCGCTCAGCGACAAGATCCGTGATCAGCTCGTTGCCTTAGGCATTACGATCAAAGACACCAAGGACGGAACCGTTTGGGAACATGCGTAATAGGATCATTGCCGTCGTTCTCGTCGCGCTGCTGCTCGCATTGCTTTTGCTGAAGTCCTGCGCGCCGGACAACCATTCATCCGTTCCTGTGGTGGAACCTGCAAAGACCTTGTTGGTGCCCGCACCGCCGTTCAATGCCGACAGTGCTTATGCCTTCGTGGCCAAGCAGGTGTCTTTCGGTCCGCGCGTGCCGGGTAGTCCTGAACACAAAGCTTGTGCTGATTGGATGGTGGAGACACTCAACCGTTTCGGTGCCGATACAGTGTATGAGCAGAAGGGGAACGTGATCGCGTTCAACGGACAACCGGTTCCACTGCGGAACATCATCGCCAGTTGGAATCCGCAAGCAACCGATCGGCTCCTCTTGATGGCCCACTACGATTCGCGCCCGTTCGCAGACCACGATGATGAACGACAGAACCAACCGATCGATGGAGCCAACGACGGTGCCAGCGGTGTTGCTGTTTGGCTCGAGCTCGCGCGGCATTTGGGCGACAGCACATCACCGACAAAAGCAGGTAACATAGGTGTGGATATTTTCCTCACCGACGTTGAAGACATGGGCCAACCCAGCGAAGGTGTGATGGGTGCGGGCAACGACCCAAAGAGCATCAAGACGTGGTGCTTGGGTAGCCAATACTGGGTTAAGAATCCACATGTGCCCAACTACACTGCGCGTTTCGGGATCCTGCTGGATATGGTCGGAAGCGTGGATGCGAAGTTCCCGCGAGAAGCCTTGAGCATGAAGTTCGCACCGCAAGTGGTGAACAAGATCTGGAAGGCCGCCGCCGCCACTGGCAATGGTGATCGCTTCTTGAGCGAGACCCGAGGATACGTGGGCATCGATGACCATGTGGTCGTGCACGAGGGCACAGGTATTCCGGTGGCCGACATCATCGCATGGGACGCTGCGACCGGTGCGTTTCCCAAGACGTGGCACACACATGAAGACAACTTGAGCGGCATCGATAAGGAGTCGTTGCAAGCCGTGGGCACTACGGTGATGCAGGTGGTGTGGGCGGAGAAATAGTGCACGCTCAGATCACTCCCAGCCAAACCCCAAAAACGAGAAGCCCACAGAAAAATAAAGGGGCGAGCTGCTAATGCTGACCGTTCCAGCATTATTCTGATACAGTTCACCATTTCCAATGGCATAGCCCGCTTGCGCGAAGAGCTCTCCGAAGTAGCCCTGTAAGCCCCCGCGCAGTCCTGCTCGTATTCCAACAGGGATCTGAATGTGCGAGAATTCTTCCCCAGCGGAGCTGAATTCGTTCGTACCGGACAATCGCTGGACGCCGATAAGGGACCCTATATACAGCGAAGTGGCATCATTGTCCGACGCGAAGAATTTCGCACTGTACACAACCTCTAAAGCACTTACTGGATCAGACGCGGAGGCACCATAATTCACGTCAAGTCCCATCCCGATGCGACGGGCGAAGTCGTGCTGTATACCCAGCCCGACGATCGTTGACGAGAATTTGTTTTCGGGGCTGTTGGTCAACGGTTGCAGGTAATGAAGAGTGACGTTCAAGCCTGTGGCTTGAGCGCGCAGTTCTGTGATGGACGCACATGCGAACACCACCAAGAGCAATTGGAGCGAGCGTACCATCAATGTTCCCATCCGAAACCCAGATAAGAAAGACCCAAGCTGAGGTAGAGCGGGGTCGTAGACGGAGCGTTCGGGAGTCCGTCACCGAATTCGCCATTGCCGATGTTGTAACCGGCCTTCACATGCAGTTCGCCGAAGAAGCCGGGCAAACCACCGCGCAAACCGATCTGTAAGCCGATCGGAAGTTGAGTGCGACCTACATCCTCGGTTAGTCTGGTCGCACTGTTGTACACGTCGGTGGATAGGCGCTGAAAGCCTAGGAAGGAGCCCAGAAAGAAGGACGTGCGCTCGTTGTTCGAGGTGAAATACTTGGCGTCGTAGATGACCTCGAAGCCAGGCAGTCCTTCGCTGAGGTAAGCCCCTGTGACCCCCATACCGACCCGTTCGCTGAAGTCGTGCTGCACAGATAGGAAATAGGCTAAGTTGAACCGCCGTCCACTATCATCCGAGCCGCTCCCTGTGCGCCCGTCCACTCCAAAGTTCAGGCCCGTGGCTTGTGCGCGCATTTCTGCTATGGTAGCACATGCGAACATGACCAAGAGCAACCGGAGCAAGCGAGGGTTTTTCATGATCTACCAACCAAAGCCATAAGCCAAACCCAACGTGAAGGACATGGTGCTGAGGTCGAACCCATCACCCTTGAAATAAGGTTGGGTAAAGACGCTTTCCCCACCACCGATGGTATAGCCCAATTGGGTGTACAGGTCGGCGAACCCACCTTCCAAGGAGCCACGAAAACCAAGCCGCAAGCCGATGGGCAGCAAGGTCTTCTTGGCTTCCTCCTGCTGGGGGAACGGTCCGTTACCATATGAAAAACCGGTTGGGTCCGTCACATAGATGAGATCCATCTTCTGGGTGAACGCCCGCACACCGAAGTAGGAGCCCACATATAGGCTGGCCTCACTGTTGTCCGAGAAGGAGTACGCCGTGCGATAGGTGAAGGCGATGAATCTATCGGTCGAGATATACTCGGCGGTGAGCCCGGCATAAGGCACTTCAAATGGCCGGCTGTCGCTCTCGGTCACGCGTCCGAGGTCGATCACTGCATCAAGCCCCATGGAGATGCGGTCATTGAAGTCGTGATCGTAGCCCATACCGAACTGGTAACTTTTCCACATGCTCTTCCCACTGTACACCTTGGTGAATTCAGGGAAAATGAAACGAATGCCGCTGCTTTGTGCCAGCAGGGTTACAGAAAAAGCCAGCGCAGTTCCGAGAAGAACGTTGCGCGCGATCATTTCAAGAACTCGATATTCAGCATCTCCAGCGCCTTGCTCATCGGCACACCAAAGCCGATGCCTTGCACACCGGTCTCTTGCACCTTCAACGTGGCAATGCCTACCACCTTACCGGTCTCATCGATCAGCGGCCCGCCGCTGTTTCCCGGATTGATGCTCACGTCCGTTTGAAGGAAGCTGCGGCCTTCGAATTCGCGTTTGCCGCTCATGATACCGCGCGTTACTGTTTGCCCAAGCTTCTCGTCCAGCGGTGTTCCGATGGCGAACAACTCTTCGCCAAGTTGAAGTGCGCCATCATCACCGATGGTGAGTGCCGCCATATCGCTGCCCGGTGTTTTGATCAGCGCTATGTCGAAGTCCCGGTTCACTTTCACCACGGTGCCGTCGAGTGTGAATCCTTGTTCGAATTTGACCTTCACAGTTCCCTGGTCAGCGACAACATGCGCGTTGGTGAGGAGGTAGCCATCGCTAGTCACCAGAAATCCACTGCCGTGGCCGTCTTTTGTTTCCACCGTTACCACCGCTTTTACCAACGCGGCCAACATGTCTTTGCGGCTGCTGAACGGGATCGGTTTGGGCTTGCTCAATTGAACCACGCTGCCTTTGCTGCGCGTAAGGCCGTTGTCGAATGACTTTCCCAGCTTTTCGCGCAGCCCATCCTCATCGATCAGTTGGCGAGCGGCATCCTTGGCAGCCGAGGTAAAGACATCGCGTGCATTTTCCGCAAAGACCGGATATCGGGTGCGTTTATCATAGCTGAACAGAACGCTGTCCTTGTCAATGCCGCTCATGAATTTCCATTCCACGTTCATCTCCACTGTGCCATACACGCGTTTGTCCAATTCGGTCAATTGCATGTCGATGGACTTCAGCACCGGTTTCAAGTAGACCTTCGAACGCCGAATAGCTTCGTCGCCCTTTTGCGTCGCCAATCGAACACTTTGGGCGTTCACATAGGTTTCGCGCATGCCGCTCATGAAACTGCTGGTTACCTGGTCCGGGTACTCCAGGTCGCTCAGTTCTTTGCTGTCCGTGGTGAGTTTGCGTGTACCGACTTTGCCAACCGTGCTTTTCGCTGGTATTTTGTTCTCCATGGTTACTACCGGTAATTCAGTGACTTGCACGTCGTTGGGAAGGTCGCGGTACAAGTTCACCAACAATTCCTTCTGTGGAAAGGAATACAAAGCGGTGCTCTTGTTGTCGCCCAGGTAGTATGGGATGTTCAACAGCAACGCATCGATCAGCAGGATGCCGTTCTTTTTGCCTGGAGTGATCTCGAACGTCTTGTTCTCCAAGCCCTCCTTGCGCAATTCCAGGGTCACCGCACCTCCTTCAGGTTTGTCGTAGGTGTAAGTGTAGGGGGTGGTTCCTACCTCGGCCCCGTTCTCATACACCAATGCGCCCTGCGGCGAACTATTGATCGTGAGCGACTGTTTGCCTGCGTTCATCATGCTGGCACAACTGGGCAGTAGCACCATGCACACAGGGAGCATGTGGGAATATCTCATGTATCCAATTCGATAAGGCGGGGAAGATAATGGTGTGAAACAGATCGTTGTTGTGACGCGCGATGGCTCGTCTTGGCGGTTGAAGTGCGCTGAGTTCCAGTTCAGCGCGCGACCATGCTGATGTTCAGCATCTCGAGCATTTTCCCAACGGGAACAGCGAAGCCGATGCCTTGCACGCCGGTTTCCTGCACCTTCAACGTAGCGACCCCAACCACTTTCCCCGCTTCATCGATCAGCGGCCCACCACTGTTTCCGGGGTTGATGCTCACATCCGTTTGAAGAAAGGTTCGGCCTTCGAATTCGCGTTTGCCACTCATGATCCCACGCGTTACGGTTTGGCCGAGTTGCTCATCCAGCGGAGTTCCAATGGCGAACAGTTCTTCGCCGATCAGCAGTTGTGCATCATCGCCAAGGGTAAGTGCTGGCAGGTCGCTGCCGGGCGTTTTGATCAAGGCCAGGTCGAAATCGCGGTTCACTTTTACCACCTGTCCATCCAATGTGAAACCTTGGTTGAACTTGATGCTGACCGTGCTCTGGTCTCCTACCACGTGCGCGTTGGTGATGATGTATCCATCGCTCGCGATCAGGAATCCACTACCATGGCCTTCCTTGGTTTTCACGGTAACTACCGCTTTTACCAAAGATGCCAGCATGTCTTTCCGCCCGGAGAAGACGATCGGAGATGGCCTCACGATCTCTACGACGGAACCCTTGCTTCGCACCAATCCATCGTTGAAGACCTTTGATAATCTTGCCTGCAGACCTTCTTCATCGATCATCTGGTGCGCTGCATCCCGTATAGCACCGTTCAGAACGGAGGACGGCGGCTCCATAAAGGCAGACCACGTGGTTCGTTTCTCAATACTGAAGATCACGCTGTCCGTATCAATGCCGCTAAGGAACCGCCATTCGAGCGACAGGTCCACATTGCCATAATACCGGTGGTCAAATTCCACCAGGTCCATGTGCACGTCTTTCAACACAGGCAATAGATACACTTTGGCGCGGCGGATCTCCTCGTCGCCTTTCTGTGTGCCTTTGCGCACTTGATGCATTTGGGCGAAGGAATTGCGAATGGCCCCCATGATGTCGGAGGTCAATTGGTCCGGATAGTTCAGGTCGATGAGTTCGCGCGAATCCTTGGTCAACTTTTTCGATCCGATCTTTCCGAACACATCGGTGTTCGGGTCTATTGTTTTGGTAAGCGTAACGATCGGAAGGTCGGTGCGCTGGCCGTCGGTCGATCCTTCGCGGTACAAATTCACCATCAGCGGGCGTTTGGCGGCTTGTTGGTCTTTGAGGATCATGACCATATCCACGCTGCGGGCGACCCAGCCTTCTTTGCGCAGTTCGATCGTGGTGGAGGTGGTGGGTGTTTTGTCGTATTTGTACACGAAGGGTGTTGTTCCAACTTCGGTACCGTTAAGGAATACGAGCACCCCCGTGGGCCGTGTATCTATCGCGAACGATTTCTTCTGCCCCATCATCCCAAGGGGATACAAGACGAGTATGATCGATAGGAAAAAGATCCGCAGAGGGGTCATGTTCTTGCTGGAAAGGGGGGGCAACAATAGTAGATCCAACTTGAAAAGCCCAGATCAGCCCTCCAAGGTTCAACGTACGCAGGCATCGTTCGCGAAGCCCCTCCGGCTACATTCATCGCCCAAATCGAACCCAACCCCAGATCGCATGAAGAAGTTCGTTACTCTATTCTCACTGATCCCATCGATGGCCTTGGCGCAATCGTTGGTGAGCACCACCCCCGAGAACCGCACGGCCCTGCTCGAAGAGTTCACCGGCATCCATTGTGGCTATTGCCCAGAAGGACATGCCATAGCAGCAAGCCTTGAAGGCACCTTGAGCGATCAGTTCGTTACGATCAGCGTTCACGCTGGAGGCTATGCAGTGCCAGGTACGGGCGAACCCGACTTCCGTACCGTTGACGGTGCAGCTATCGATGCCCAAATGGCTGTAACAGGCTACCCTGCTGGAACTGTTGATCGACATGCATTGGCTGGGGCATTGTCCTATGGCCGTGGTAGCTGGGAGGGTGTTGTGAACGATGTTCTCACCATGCCCAGCCCAGTGAACGTGGGCGTAGAGAGCAGTTTTAACGACGTGACCCGTGAACTAACAGTACACGCCGTTGGCCTTTACACAGCGGAAAGCGCTGTAGGCAATGACTTTATGAGCGTGCTCTTAAAGGAGAACCACATAACCGGCTGGCAAACCGATTACGGCAATGGTGACCAACCGAACTATGACCACATGGCGGTGTTGCGTGATCACATCACGGATACATGGGGCGAAGACATCGGCAGCCCAACCGCTGGCACACTGGTGGAGCGCACATACAGCTACATCGTGCCGATAGAATGGAACATCACGAACTGCCAAGTGGTGGCCTTCATTGGCGAGTACCAGACCGAGGTTTACCAAGCGCGTGAAATTGCTGCTGTTGGCGGTTCCACTTTGGTGATCGGTGCGTTCAATGGCGACGCTCAACCATTCCAGGCAGGTAGTTCGGGTTCGCTTACCACGTTCAACGGCACGTTCTCGAACAGCTTGGGTGCCGAAGAACAATACATTCTAACGCTTAACAGTTACGGTTCCCCTGCTTCCTGGTCGTCGGAATTCACAGTGGATGGCACCAACTTGGGCAACCCTGTTACGATCACCGTTCCTGCTGGTGGAACAGTTGATGCGAACGTGCAGATCACCCCGGATGGCACCCCTGGTATCGGTAAATACACCTTGGTTGTAACCAGTTTGAACAATAGTGGAGCACCCGCGCTCGAAACGGTTTATCATGTGATCAGTGGTGTGCATGATCTGGTAGTGACCAACCCGCAAGCGGAGCCGCATGAGGAGTTGTATTTGAACGGTCTCGCAGCGGAGAGTGCGCGTGCGTTCACTACCCGTGCCGACTTCGTCGATTTCGGTTTGGCTAATGCGCTGGTGGGTGTCAACAACCTCTACCTGAACATTAGCTGGACCTTCCCGAGCTACACGGATGAAGTGGCCGGAGTGCTCAGTACCTTCATGGACAACGGCGGTAACCTGATGATCGCTGGCCAGGACATCGGTTGGGACCAAAGCGGACAAACCGGTGCCTACGGTACTCCCGTAACGCAGGCGTTCTACACCGACTATCTCCTCGCTGATTTCGTGGACGATGGAACGAGCGCAGATACCCAAGTGCTATTTGATGATGCTGATGCAGTGTTCGGAACAGTTGCGAATACCACCATCATCGATGCGTTCGGCGGCTTTACCTACCCTGATCGGTTCACGCCCATCGCGCCTGCTGTGCCCATCATGCGTTACAATGCCACCAAGATCGGCGGCCTGCGCGCACAGACCAGCAACCACAAAGTGGTGTATTTCGGTATCGGACCTGAGCAGGTAGCCGACCTTAACGTTGCATACCTGATGGTGCAACTGAGCCACGATTGGTTCTACGGTGTTGTGAGCGTGGAGGAGTTCGATGCGGCCATGAACAGCTTGGGTCAAGCCTATCCTTCCCCAGCGAACGATGTGGTGAATATTCCTGTTGGCGCCTTTGAAGGTGCGGCGACTTTGGAGGTGATCGATGCTACCGGCCGCCTCGTTATGAGCCAAGCCATTGTGGGCAACCGCGCGATAGCAACACTGAACACGCAGGCGTTGAACAACGGACTCTACAGCGCTCGCTTGCGCACGAATGCTGGTAGTGGTAAGGCCACCACGTTCGAGGTGCTGCGCTGAACGAATTGAACTATTGTGCGACAGCCTCTTCCTTGCGGAAGAGGCTGTCGGTTTGATTGGTTCAGACAAATTCAGTGTTGTTCGTTAACGAACCATGCTCTCAATGAAGCGCCGCACGAATCCCGCAAGGGCCGCTCGTGCGGCGCTTGTTCTTGGCCTGCTGCTCATTTCTGGGTCCGGGTCAGGGCAAGGACTGAACAACTTGTGGTTGGGTGGATTCGATAGCGATGGACCACCACCATTTGGCGGGGTTGACTTGGACTTCCAGACCGGCAGTTTCGTCATTTCCACAGTCTCCCGTGATATCGGCTTTCGCAGGACCTCGGCCAATATCAGCGATGCGAACGGCGATCTCCTCTTCAGCACGAACGGTGCCTTTGTAGCCAATGCCTTGGGTGATACCATGCTCAACGGAGACGGCTTGAATCCTGGCGCATATGCTGCACTCTATCCCGAAGGCTTGAATATTCCGCAAGGCACCCTCATCGTTCCTAAACCCGAAGCACCGGGGATCTATCTCCTTTTCCATATGACCGTGGATGACCAGCTCGAATTGAAGGCGGAGCAAGTATACATGACCACGATTGACATGAGTTTGGACGGCGGGTTGGGCGGTGTGATAAGCAAGAACCAAGTGATACTGACCGATGACCTGAATGTGGGCAGGCTCACCGCCGTGCGGCATGCCAATGGACGCGACTGGTGGGTCTTCTGTCACAAGATCGACACGAATATCTACTATCGGCTCTTGGTTGCGCCTTCCGGAGTAACGGTGGATGGGACACAGGCGATCGGTGCTATCCGACAAGCAGATGCCGGTCAAGTGTGCTTCACCCCCGATGGGAACAAGTTCGCTTACTACTGGGGTGAGCCTGGTGAAGACCTCGATCTCTTCCACTTCGACCGCTGCACCGGCCTGTTCTTTGATCCCACCTACGTCCCCATATCTGACTACGACGGTGGGATCGGTGTGGCCTTCTCACCGAACAGCCGCTTCGTCTATGTCTCATCGATTTACGATGTATATCAGTTCGATACGGATGCTGCCGATATCGCCGCTTCCGCAGTGCCCATCGCCCACTGGGACAGCACCTATTCACCTAGCCCGCCTTTCGCCACATTATTCGACATCGCTCAACTTGCCCCAGATGGGAAGATTTACATCGGCACCGGCAACTCCACATTCCGTTTGCATGTGATCCACGATCCAGATTCGGCGGGATTGGCTTGCAACATGGAGCAACATGGCATCCAATTGCCAGTTTGGTTCGAGAACTCCCTGACCAACCACCCCAACTACCACTTAGGGCCTATAGATGGCACGGTGTGCGACAGCTTGGGGATCAATGCGGGCATCTACGATCAAGGACAGGCTGTTGTGATGCAAGCATTCCCCAATCCGAGTTCGGGCGCGTTCACACTGAGCTATCCAGCGCAAAGTGCGGTGGGTGAATTGGAAGTGCGTGACGTGGCGGGTAACCTGGTGTTGCGCGAGTGGCTGCCGCAATGGAGTCAAGTGCATGCGGTAATGCTACCAAATGCAGAAGAAGGCCTCTACAATTGCCACCTGCGGTGGGGCATGCTTTCCGTATCCACACGTATCATGATCCTTAAGCCATGAGTATACGTCTTACCCTCGTTATGCTTGCGATGACCCCTGCTTTAGCTATGGCCCAAGAACCGGTTTCCAAACCAGTCAAAGAGATAAATACCGCCACACGGGCCGTGCTGTTGGCCAACTGCCCGATAAAATTCACCGAAGCTGAATGGCTCAAGATGATGGAGAAGCCGGTGCATCGGAGTTTATATCCGCTGCGGATCTCACTGGGCATGTTGGATACCTTGAATGCCCGGGAACTGGATTCGCGCTACCAATACATTATGGATCAACGAACCTATGCGGCACCGAACAAGGTTGATTGAAACTACACTCCGCACCACATGGACTGCCATCCTGCTTGGCTTGTTCATCTTGGCTGCACAAGGCGTCAACGCCTTGCAAAAGGCAAGCGGCGCCAAAGTGCTTACCGCCGAAGGCGTGCGACCCAACAAGGCAACGGTCACTCCTTTCAAGACTCTCAGCCGCTATCCTTGTTGTCTTGATCCGCATACATGTCGTTCACCTCAGCCGACTTCCGCGTTACTTCTTCCTCTTTCAGCCTGAAGGACCACCCCACCGAACTGAAAGCCCACTTCTCCAAGGATGAACTGAAGAAGTTGCTTGATGCGGACCGCGCGCGCATCATCGATCTGCAGGATCGCCTGTACGCCGAAAAGAAGCGATCGCTCTTGCTGATCTTCCAAGCCATGGACGCTGCGGGCAAGGACAGCTGCATAGATCACGTGCTCAGCGGTGTGAACCCACAGGGGTGCTCCGTAACCGGCTTCAAACAACCGAGCAGTGAGGAATTGGGGCACGACTTCTTATGGCGCCACGCGAAAGCGGTGCCCGCACGCGGCATGATCGGTGTGCACAGCCGCAGCCACTACGAAGAGGTGCTGGTGGTGAAGGTGCACCCCGAATACCTGATGGGCCAGAACCTGCCTGGGATCAATGGGCCGAAGGACGCCACAGCGGCGTTCTGGGAGAAGCGCTATGCGAGCATCCGCGGTTGGGAAGAGCACCTGGCGAACAACGGTGTGGTGATCATGAAGTTCTTTTTGCACGTAGGCAAGAAGGAGCAGAAGAAGCGGTTGCTCGAGCGGATCGATGACCCGAAAAAGAACTGGAAATTCAACTTGGGCGATGCCGCGGAACGGCAGCATTTCGAGGCATACATGAAGGCATACGAGGAGGCCATCGCCGCGACCGCTGCGCCACACGCACCGTGGTTCGTGGTGCCTGCGGACGAGCAATGGGAGAGCCGCGCCGTTGTGGGCGACCTGGTACGGGAGCAGTTGGAGGCCATGGACCCGCAGGTGCCGGTGTTGAGCGCGAAGACGCGAACCGAACTGGCGGAAGCGAAGAAGATGTTGGAAGCGGAGTAGGCATGGCCGCCTCAATTACCTTCGGCAAATGATCACGCGAACAAGCAAGCGCTGGCGGTTGAAGGCTGCTCCTGATCCTGCGCAAGTCGCTGGGTTGGTGAGCGATCGTTGCCCTTCCGAGCTAGCTGAACTGTTGGCGCAGCGCGGGATCCACACGCCTGCCGAAGCCTCCGTCTATTTCCGCCCGGACCTGAGCAACCTGCATGATCCATTCCTGATGAAGGATATGGACAAGGCTGTGGAGCGCATCGAGCGAGCTTTGGGCGAGGGTGAGCGCATCATGATCTACGGGGATTATGATGTGGACGGTACTACGAGCGTGGCCTTGGTGTTCGGTTTCCTATCGCGCTTTACGGGCAACATGGTGCATTACATACCGGACCGTTATGCCGAAGGGTATGGTATCAGTACGCTCGGGATCGATCGTGCAGCGGAGCAGGGCATTACGCTCATCATCGCGTTGGATTGCGGCATCAAGAGCTTGGACAAAGTGGCCTATGCCACTGAAAAGGGCATCGACTTCATCATCTGCGACCACCACCTGCCGGGTGCGAAGATCCCGGATGCGGTGGCCGTGCTCGATCCCAAACGCTCGGATTGCGATTATCCCTTCAAGGAGCTCAGTGGCTGCGGCATCGGCTTCAAGCTTATGCAAGCTGTTGCCCAGCACAACAACATACCGTTCGTTGAGCTCGAACCGTTACTGGATCTCGTTGCCATCAGCACAGCCTGCGATATTGTTCCTGTGGACGGAGAGAACCGCATTCTCGCTCACCATGGGTTGAGGCGGATGAACATGGGCCTTATCCGCCCAGGCATACAAGCCATCCTGAGCATGGCCAACTTCAAGCGAGAACTCACCATCATGGACATGGTGTTCACACTGGGCCCGCGGATAAATGCGGCAGGTCGCATCGAACATGGGCAGCAGGCCGTGGAATTATTGTTGAGCCACGAGATCAAACAAGCAGAACAGATCGGTCTGCGGATCGACAAGAACAACAGCCACCGGCAGGACCTGGACAAGGAGATCACCCGGCAGGCGATGGAGCTGTTCGATGAAGATGGCCCGTTGCGCGATGCTTGGAGTACCGTGGTGTTCAACCCGGAATGGCACAAAGGTGTTATTGGCATCGTGGCATCACGGCTCATCGAAACGCATTATCGCCCTACGGTGGTGCTTACCGAAAGCAACGGCAAAGCCAGCGGAAGCGCGCGCAGTGTGAAAGGGTTCGATGTGCATGATGCGATCGCTGCCTGTGCCGACCTGCTCGATCAATTCGGCGGGCACATGTATGCTGCAGGTCTGACCATGCCCATTGAAAATGTTCCCGCGTTCCGTGAACGATTCGAGAAGGTGGTGCGCGAACGCATGCCTGCCAACCTGCGCATACCCGAAGAGGAGGTGGATCTGGAACTCGGGCTTGATCGCCTAACGGATCGCTTCGTGCGCGATGTGCAACGCATGGCGCCTTTCGGTCCTAAGAACATGCGGCCTGTTTTTCTTGCTCGAGGTGTTGTGGACAGTGGACATGCGCGAACGGTTGGCGACGACCATTTGAAAATGCAATTGCACCATCCCGATCACCCGCAGAAGCGTATCGAGGCCATCGCGTTCAAGCAAGCGCACCACTTCGAACTGGTAAAGAGCGGAGAACCCTTCAGTGTGTTGTATGTGGTAGAGGAGAACGAATGGCAGGGCCGCAAGAACCTGCAGCTGAACATCAAGGATATCAAAGCAGGTACAGTTGCGGTATTGGAGGATGAACGCTCACTAGCCAGTGCTCGAACAACATCAGTAGCTTGATAATTGGCCTGGCCTATCGCATTATCGCGCAAGACCACCTTCCTACCTTTCCGTCAGAAAGCCGATCCAATGAAGCGTCTAATACTGCCCGGTCTCGTTCTGTTCTCTTCCCTTGCCAATGCACAAGCTCCCACGTGGGCCGATGATGTGGCGTGTATTGTGTACAGCCACTGTACCAGTTGCCACCATGTTGGCGGCATCAGCGGCGAGGCGTTGGATCTTACAACGTATAGCGCGGCATTTTATGCCCGTGAGGATATGGCCGGCTACACAGCTCAGCGCGTAATGCCGCCCTGGCCGCCTGACCCGAACTATCGCCGACTCGCGCATGAACGCACTCTTTCGCAGGACGAGATCGACATCATTGCCGCGTGGGCCGCAGCCGATGGGCCGCAAGGGGATCTGGCCAATGCCCCTCCAGTTCCCGTGTACACGGAGAATGTGGTGATCACCGATCCCGATATCACAGCGATCATGGAACCCTATACAATTCCGGTTTCCACATCGGACCTGTACCGCTGTTTCGTACTCCCCATCAACAATACCACCGACCATTTTATCAAGCGGCTCGAAGTGATCCCGGGCAATCGCGCGGTCGTGCATCATGTGCTCGTTTTTCAGGATACCAGCGGCCAAGCACAAGTTCTCGATGCTGCGGATCCCGGTGTCGGCTACACCAACTTCGGTGGGATCGGTGTGGAGGAAGCGCCACTTGTTGGGATCTGGGTGCCGGGTTCAGATGTACTCAGTACACCCACGGGAATGGGTATCAAATTGCTTGCAGGCGCTGACCTGGTGATCCAAGTGCATTACCCTGCTGGTAGTGGCCCGCAAGTGGACAGTACCAGCATCAGGATCGAATTCGACAACGGTGGGTTCACGCGCGACATCGCCATTGCGGCAGCACTCGAACACACGTACACGCTCACCAATGGCCCTCTGGTCATCTTGCCCAACCAGGTCAAAACATTCCACTCACAGTATACCGTGCCGCTTCCCGTAACCATCACGGCTATTGGACCCCATGCCCATTTGATCTGCACCAGTATGAAGTCGTGGGCGATCACGCCAACGAACGACAGCATTCCATTGATAGATATCCCGGATTGGGATTTCCATTGGCAGGGCATGTACCAGTTCCGCAACCCGATCTATTTGCCCGCTGGTACGGTGTTGCATGGTGAAGCCACCTACGATAACACGGTGGACAATCTGCAGAACCCGAACCACGATAACCCGCAATTGGTCTATCTCGGCGAAAGCACGACGAACGAAATGATGTTGTTCTATTTCGCCTACACGTACGGCTTCGCGAGCGATGTGAACATTGTGGTGGACAATAGTGAGCACAGCCCGCACCATGTAGGCTGTACAACGGACTTCAACATCGGGGTTGAAGAACGTGCGACCGCGCAAGCGATCCGCATATCGCCGATACCCGCTTCGGATCGGCTGAACGTGTTCTGCGAAGGCAACGGTAACAGACTGCGGCTGATCGACCCGCAAGGGCGCGAAGTGATGGGCATGATCCTCTACAACGGAGACAATTCATTGGATGTAACTGCCCTCTCCCGGGGATCCCTGTTCGCCGAGGTGCGTGATGCTCACGGCACTATTTTGCATCGCAGTCCGCTGCTGCTCCAGTGATAGCAGCTCCCAACGATGAGCAGTACATGCGCATGGCCCTGCGCGAGGCGGAGCGTGCGTTTGCCGATGATGAGATACCGGTAGGGGTTGTTATCGTCTGCCGGGACCAGGTGATCGCCAAAGGCTACAACCTCACCGAACGCTTGAACGATGTTACCGCCCATGCGGAGATGCAAGCCATTACGTCAGCTGCGGAAAATCTCGGTGGCAAGTATCTGCACGAGTGTACCATTTATGTTACGCTAGAACCCTGCGTGATGTGTGCAGGAGCGCTCAATTGGGCTCATGTGGGTCGCTTGGTTTTCGGTGCGTTCGATGAGAAGGCAGGTTATCGCCGTTTCGGAGGCGGGTTGTTGCATGCGAAGACGCAGGTTACCGGGGGTGTACTCGAACCTGCATGTGCCGATCTGATCAAGGCGTTCTTCAAGAAAAAGCGAGCGCTGTAGGCAGCGGTTCTTTCATGGCTGTGGTCTTCTGAACAAATTCCCCGATCATGAGAACATCCTTTACGCTTCTTTTCTGCGGATCCAGCATCATCGTTTTTGCTCAGGTATCCGGTGGCGAAATGACCTTTGACACACCCGGCGAACCGCTGCATTTGGACAGTGTATACCCGGCAGGTTGCTGGCAGGTGGGGCCTCCGAACAAGGATGTGTTCACCAGTGGGTGGTCAGAGCCGAACGCCTTGGTTACCGATACAGTGCTTCCTCATGCCGATTCCACCACTTGCTATGCACAGTTCACCTTGGTGGCGGACAATGTCGAATTGTTGGGTAAAGCGATCCAGTTCCAGTATTGGTCCGATATGGATAGCCTGCAGAGTTTTGGCTGGATCGAAAAACAGAACAGCGCAACGTATGCTTGGAACACCCTCCCATTGAGCGATGCTTATTTCATCTATTTCAATAACAGCGGTGAATTAGCGACCGATAGCGGCTCTTTCTTTACAGGGCGCACCAATGGCTGGCGTACGGCGGAGATCTATCTCGAATGCATAGGTGTTTTCCACGACGATGATCAGGAGCGCGGAGGTGGTTGGTCCGATACCATGCGCTTGCGCTTCGCCTTTCGCGGTGCGCCGAATAGTGCGGGCTTTGATGGCTGGATGATCGATAATGTGGTCGCGGTTCCATTGGCGTGTTCGGGGGGTGTCGCCGAAAGCGGAACGAACACAATCAACCTGTTTCCAAACCCAGCCGATGTGTCCGTTCAGCTGACGACCGCCGTTCCGGGAGGGTTTGTGGGAAGTTTGGAGATCATTCGCGCGGACGGTGTATTCGTATATCAACAACAGGTGAACAGGCTTCGGTCAATGGACATTGTGACCCGTGATCTGTCGAATGGTGTTTATCTGGTTAGGCTCACCAATGGCCGTGATCAGATGTTTTCGAAATTGGTCGTCCAGCACTAACGGCTGATCAGCGTTTCCGTTTCCTCTTCGCCGTGCGTTCTTCCGCGAGCATCTTGTTTATGTGAACGGCCTCCACCAGTGTTCGCCGAAAGGCTCCTTCGTTGAGACGCGCAGGTGGCCTTGGCGGCAGGTAGTGCCGGATCTGTTTGTGCGGGGTAAGAGCGAAAAGCGCTTCTGCATCCATCATGTGCGCGCCCTGGCAGAACCCGATGATAAGTTGATCGTCCTTGAAAGAGAAGTAGCACATCCACCCGTGGTGCAAGTAGAACGGTGCGCTCTTGAACATCCACTTCTCCGCCATGCCGGGTGCCGCGTCGAGCACCAGATCCCGCAGCAATTGCGCCCTTTCCTGCCAATGCTCCGGAAGTCTATCGAACCAGCGTTGCACCTCACCCGCCATGGCGTTAAGGTAGTTGAAGGCCAACAGTGATCGACCCTGTACTTTTGACCCCACATCCAACACCCGTTGTTCAAACGGAACACGTAACGCGTCAACACGCAACACGTAACACATATCCCCATGTACCCAGCCGAATTAGTTGCCCCGATGAAAGCCGATCTTACCGATGTCGGCTTCGAAGAACTCAAGACCCCGGACCAAGTGGACAAGTCCATCGCTACTGCGGGCACTGTGCTTGTTGTGGTGAACAGCGTTTGCGGTTGCGCTGCGGGTGCCATGCGCCCTGGTGTGAAATTGTCGTTGACCGGTGCGAAGCGACCCACCAAACTCGCCACCGTTTTCGCCGGTGTGGATACGGATGCGGTTATGCAAGCTCGCCAACATTTCCTGCCATACCCGCCCAGCAGCCCGAGCATTGCCCTGTTCAAGGATGGCAAGCTCGTTCACTTCGTAGAGCGTCACCACATTGAGGGCCGCACCGCACAGATGATCGCGGAGCACCTCACCATGGCCTACGAGGAGTTCTGCTGATCGCTCCTTCCTGTTTTCAACGAAAGCCCCGCCACAAGCGGGGTTTCGTACTTTCGTGCCCGCCACACCATGCCCCGCATAGGCCCCATCGAACTTCCGGAATTCCCGTTGCTCCTTGCTCCCATGGAGGACGTGAGCGATCCGCCGTTCCGGGCGCTGTGCAAAAAGCATGGGGCCGATCTGATGTACACCGAGTTCATCAGCAGTGAAGGCCTGATCCGCAAGGCGGCGAAGGGGATGAAGAAGTTGGACATCTTTCCCTACGAACGACCTGTTGGTATCCAGCTCTTCGGGGGCAGCGAAGACGCGATGGAAGAGGCTGCCCGCATCGCTGAAGGTGCAGGCCCGGAGCTGATAGACATCAATTACGGATGCCCCGTTCACAAAGTGGTGAGCAAAGGCGGCGGTGCCTGCTTATTGCAGGACATCGACAAAATGGTGCGTCTCACGGACAAAGTGGTGAAGGCCGTTAAGCTGCCGGTGACCGTGAAAACGCGGTTGGGCTGGAGCGACCAAACGAAGAATATCATGGAGGTGGCGGAGCGCCTGCAGGATGTGGGGATCCAGGCGTTGAGCATCCATGGCCGTACTCGCGCGCAGCTGTACAAAGGCCCCGCGGATTGGACCTTGATCGGTGAAGTGAAGAACAACCCGCGCATCCACATCCCCATTTTCGGCAATGGCGATATCGACTCACCGGAGAAGGCGAAGGAATACCGGGAGCGCTACGGCGTGGACGGTGTGATGATCGGCCGTGCGAGCATCGGATACCCATGGATCTTCAACGAGATCAAGCATTTCTTCGCCACAGGCAAGCATCTGCCCCCTCCAACGATCGATGACCGGGTGGATGCTGCCCGTGAACACTTGGAGCGCAGCATCGCATGGAAGGGTGATTGGGAAGGGGTGGTGGAGATGCGCCGCCACTATACGAACTACTTCCGGGGCCTACCGAATTTCAAAGAGCACCGCATGAAGCTGGTGACCGAGCGCGACGCACGGATCCTGTTCGAACTGCTCGAAGAGGTAAGGACCGTTTTTGCGCTGGCGGCTTAGAGCCCGTTTGGGATCTCTTCAAACTCGTCCCTCGGTCCTTTTTCCGCCCATGCTTTGCCTGAAAATAATCTCGTAGGCACCGCTACGCGATGATTTTCCGGCTGTGCCTGATCGAAAAATGGCCTCGAGGTCCTTCGTTCAAGAGATCCCAAACAGGCTCTTAGAGAGGGAAAAGGAACGCTGGTCGCACGGATCAGTGAGGATGGTTTCTGATCCGAGCCCATCTGCCGCATCTGCGTGTTCAGCGTCCCATCAGATACCGCTGCCCCAATCCGCGCAGTGATGTCCAAGTGGCCAGCACGCCAATGGCGATCACCGCGCAGAAGATCATCGCGATATCGCTGCCCAACACCTTTATCGGATAGCTCTCCACAACGGAGTTTTCCAACCCCACGAGGCCGGTCCATTCCTGAAGGCCGCAGACCAGCAAGCCGAGGACCAGGCCCGCGAAGGTGCCTACAGCCACGATCAGCATGCCTTCGGCGAAGAATACACCTCGCACGAACGTGTACGTGGCACCCATGCCGGTCATGGTGCGCATGTCGCGTTGCTTCTCGATCATCATCAACGTAAGGGAGGCGATGATGTTGAAGGCACCGATGAGACCGATGAAAGCAAGCACCGCGAACGTGAACCACTTCTCGGTGGCGTTGGTGCGGTACATCAATGCGTTCTTTTCATATCGTGACTTCACGTTGAACCGTGATCCGGCGATCGCGCTCACATCGGAAGCAAGATCCTCCAAGCGCGTGTTCGGCGTGGCTTTGATCTCCACCGCGTTCACCGATCCACCGTAGTGCAACAGCGAATCCATGAGGTCGATCGGTGCGATGGCGAACTGCTGGTCGAATTCCATATTGATGCTGAAAGCACCTGCCACCGCCACACGCTCCTGCTCAAAAGCCTTTTCCTTGTCGCGCATCATTTTTCGCCCACGTACCGGCGCGCTGATCAGCAACGGGCGCAGCACCCCATCATCGTGTTGCACCCGCAACTGATCCTTGAGCGCGGCGCCCAGGATCACCAATGGGCCGTTCTCGCTGTGCAGAATTGGATCGCCGTCGTACATGTTCTGCGTCATCGCGCTCATCGCCAGGTATTGCGGTTCCACCCCCTTCACGGTTGCTACGGCTTGTTGGTCGCCGCTTTGGAGTAGAACGTTTTCTTCGATCACCCAGCTCGCTGCCTGCACACCAGGCAACGCCAAAACCTTCGCGAGATCAAGGCTGTCGCGTGCGAACGTTTTTCCTTCTGCTGGTGTGATGGTCACATCCTGATCGAACGGACTGTACAGCTTGTCCACCAGTTCCGTAATGCCGTTCAACGTGCTGAGCACCACCACCATTGCCGCAGTTACAACGGCCACCACCACGATGCTGATGCCCGTGATGATGTTCACCGCGTTCGCGGAACGCTTGGCCAGCAGGTAGCGGCGGGCGAAGAGGAAGGGGAGGTTCATGGCATCAAGTGTTCATACGAACGTGTGCCCATGAGCATCGGGTCACTTCCATGCCCGCGCAATAACGCCCGTACCGGTGGCGTGCGTGGTGTTGGTATCCAACCAGTTCAAGATGAAGGCGAACGGGTAGGTAAGGAGGTAGTAGAACGGCAGAATGATGAAAAAGAGCTTGCTCGTGTTCAGCATCAGGAGAGGCCATTTCATGCTCAGGCGCCAGCTGATCTTCCCTGGTGACCCATAACTGTAGCGCACTTCCACTTTGCTGAACCCATTGCGCAGGCATTTCGCTTTCAGTTCCTCGATGTTGTAGCCGTCGCGCACATGTTCTTCAATGAAGGAGCCCTCTTCTTCGCCATGCACATCACTGCCACCCTTATCGCTTGGCGTGCTGATGATGAGCATACCGCCCTGCTTCAAGGATGTTGAGTAGCAGCGCAGCGCCGCCTCATCTTCCAGGATGTGCTCCATCACGTCCACACACCACAAGGTCGAACGCATTCGGGTTGGTGTACTTCGTCACATCACCCACTTCGAACTTCACGTTCGGCCTGCCGATCTTTTGGAAGAACGCATTGCAATCCGCGACCTGTTCGTCCTTCACATCCAGTGCGGTGATGCGCCAGTCGCGGTTGAAGCCGCTCAGCCAATAACTGTACTGCCCATAGCCAGCTCCGGCGTCGTAGATGTGGATCGACTTGCCGCTTGCTCCTTCTCCTGCTTGCCGCTTCCATGATCGCAACTCCTTGTGTACATGCCAAGCACGCAACAAGAGCAGGTCCAAAAGCTTGTAGAAAACCTTGCGCAGGAACGGTGTGTTATTGAACACAGCGCCGAGCTGGCGTTTGACCGGCGCTTTCTTTGTCCTTTACGGGAAGAGGCTCAGGTAGACTTTGCCAAGCCCAGATCCGGGCTGATGCGCACACCGGTAACGGTGATCAGTCCACCCGGCAACAGTATCCGGCTTTCTAGCTGGATGATCTCCGCCATCTCCTTCTGGAGAAGGCTGTTCACCTTGTTCTGTCTGAGGGTATCCATGAAAGATCGCGAAGATAGAGGGGCGCCGAAGGACCTGCAGGTCAGGAGCTGTAGGGCCTGATACGGACCTAGGGTCGGCTGTTGCCGGAAGGCCCGTAACCTCAACCACCGGTACATTCGCGCACTTTCATCCATGCGCCAGTTCTTCCCGCATCCTTCGCTTCGGCAAGCCCTACCGGCGCTAGCCATCATGAACGGTGTGTTCAATCTGCTGGCAACCGTGTTCCACTTGTGCAGCATGTTGTTGTCGATCCCTTTCTGCAATTGCTTATGAACTAGGCGGACGCGGTGCATGAGCAGCCTGCGTTCTCCGAGCAAAGACTATTCTGCGCTCATTCAAGTATGCGCTTACCCACCTGATCGACACAAAAGGTCAGCTGGTGGCACTCGCGATCATTTGCTGCGGGGTTGTGTTGCTCTTCCTGCTGAAGAACCTGTTCCGGTATTTCGCGGTGAACGCCATCTGTGTGTTCCGTAATCGCACATCCACTAGTCGGGTGCGGCCGCATCTACGACAAGATGTTGAGTTGCCGCTACGCTACCACAGCGGTGAGCGAAAGGCGACTTGCGTTTCAGCGCATCACCAACGACATGGCAGAATGGAATACAGCGTGATGTACAGTATCGAAATGGTGTTCCGCGAGCCCATTTCCGTCATCTTCATTGGTGCGATGGTCGCGATGAGCGCCAAACTCACGTCGATCTCAGGCTTCAAAGGCTTCGCCGATCAGCGGGTCTAATTACCGCACGCGTGAGCAAGAGTCCGGGAAAAGGCACGCGTGTGAGGGAGAAGAGCGCCGACTCTGCTGGCGCGTGTGGAGGAAACGCTTGCGGCATCCGTGTAGTGAAAGCGTTCAACGGCTAGAATGATATGCGCCGCCGATTCGAACGTGAGAACGAACTGCTCACCCGCGCGAGCATTTCACCTGCGCCTACAGGATATCGCTTCGCCACTGAGCGAGACCATGGTGCGGCCGTGATGGTCGTAATGGCCCACGTCGGCGGGTCGCTTGCGTAAGGCACAACCCCGAATTGGCGGGCACAACGTTCATCGCGTACATCGCCGATCTTCGCTCAGTTGCTTACGCCATCAAAGGCTTCTCCCAAGGATGGAGGCATTGTGGAGGTGCGAGCGCAAAGCGTGGTTCGATCTTTCTGGCTGTGGAGAACACCGTGAAAGAGGCGCCCAACGCGAAGCCACGACCGATGATATGCGGAGCGAAGTACACCAAGAACGTTCTCGCCTGGGTACGACGATAAGCAGTAAAGTGGATGCCATCGACCTCACCATCGGCAAAGGCAAGAGCGTTGCATTGGGGTCCGAGCGGCGGTGGTAAAAGCACCATGGCCGTGATTGCTTCCACGGTTCTTCGATGGACTTCCGGCGCAGTGTGAAGCATCGACGGAACGGACATCCGCGAGTTGCATCAACACCGACCGTTCGCTCGCGTAACGAGGGTTACGCAGGACAGCATCTTCTTCAATGACACCGGCAGAACAACATCGCCCTTCGGAAAACCGGGCACCAGTGAAAGCGATGTAGCGCGCTGCGGAGATCGTAACGTGGACGGGTTCATCAGTCAACTCGAGAGCGGCTACCAGACCAACATCGGTGATGGTGGCAATCGCCTCAGTGGCGGACAGAACAACTGAATGCCAGCGCACGCCAGTTGAAGAACCCGGACATCCCCGATCCTCGACGAGGCTACTTCAGCACTGGATACCGAGAGCGAACGCCCTGCAGGATGCGCTCTTCGCCGATGAAGGACTGACATCGCTACATCGCCTATCGCCTGAGCACCGATCCAACATTGTGACGAGATCCGTGTTCTGCAAGCGGGTCGCATAGCGGGAGCGTGGACGCACGAACGCCTATGACTGCCACGGAGCCTATGCCCGGCTGGTGAACATGCAGGCGTTCGACCGACGCCTTTCGTCGCACTCAAACCAACCGCTTTTCCTCCTGGACGGCCGACCTGCGGCTCGCTTGTGCCACGGGTGGTTTCGGGCGGGTCCGTATTTCGAAATGGCATCGGAAGCTTAAAGAATCCGATCGACCGGGCCACTCTCGCTGGCAGAGTGCTGCTGCTCCGACGTCGGCGGTAACGTGGGGCCACGTCACATCGTCGATGTTGTAGTAGAGGTAGCCGACTTGCTCGACCTTGTTCCCACGCGCTTCGCCACTTCATCATTGAGGACCTATCAGCAAACTTGGTTTGTCGCGCAGGAGGATCTTCCGGAAGCCTGCGAGCACCCGGCTCGCGTGTTCCAATGCTCCATCTTCATCAGGTCCATGCGCTCCGTGCGATGTCCGCCGCGATGCCTGTGATGGTGCTGGGTTGGGACAGTGGTCGCTTGAGCAACGATCGTTCCGCATGAACCTTGTTCAACGAAACGGACAAAACGTGTTCTCGCGGGCGTACGTATCGTCCAACGTCACCTCACCTCTCGATTCGGTAACTGCCGCGCGGATGGCGATAACCCCCTTGCCGTTCAAGCCGATGTTCTCTTCCAATTTGAGGAAGACCCGCTCAACCGGCTCCACTGCGATGATGGTCGCTCCAGGTCGCAAGGCCTGCGCAAGGAGGGCGTACACGCCGGTATTCGCTCCAACGTCAATAATGGTATCCGACCTTTGGCACAAGCGAGTCCAGAGCTCCAAGGAGACTTTCTCCCAACCCTTGATCCCCCGCCAGAACAATTCGTTCTCGATCATATAGCCATGGTGCCGCATGAGGAACGATCGACCCTTGCCCAAACGCACGCGGATCACGCCTTCGAAGTGCAGATGCTGATAGACGCTGGGGGGAAGCGGAAGTAGCCGGACAACGGAGAATACCGACTGTTTGAAGGGAAGAGACCGATAAAGCCGCTTGAGCGTTTTTCACGATCCAAGTACCGGTCCACTACCAGACGGTCCGCAACACAAGGTTGCCCCGATCCAGCTTTTGTTCGAGCCGCACCACGCACGCCTTGATGGTTCAGCGATCGCGCTCGTAAGCTGTGCACCTGCCGGACGGAAAGAGGGATGGAATCCGGTGAACACTTCTTTTTCCAACTTCACGAATGCGGTGCTGTCGGCACTGAGCAGGAAACGCAATTGGCCATTGCGCTCTGGATCGAAAAGAATTCGGTGGTCCAAGACAAGGTTGCTCTGGCTCTGCCGTATGATGTCCTTCATCTTCATCCATGCTCGTGTACCGAGGGCCTGGTCGATGAACGAGTGCTCACCTACCACAAAGACCGCATCGGTGGCTTGTAGCCCGTGAGCGCGCAGTTCGTCGATCGCAGCGAGGTCGTCGTTGTAATTCGCGATCTCATCCGGTGGATAACCCGAGAACACGAACACCTTGGTGAACCAGGTGGCGCGCAACAACACAATTGCGCAGAGCGCCAAAGCCAGACCATGCCGCAACAGTGGAAGCGTACCTGCCGACCGGCTGATGAACAGAACACAAATGATCGCGCACACAAGCCAGTGCTCCATGAAATAGTTCATGTTGCTACCCACTTTGGTGGCTGTAACGAAAGCCCATACGTACATGACGATGGCAGCGATGAACAGGAAAACAGACTGCGTTGAGAACAGTTTTCGGTATCGCCATCCGATGAACAACGCTGCGGGTGTTACCCATAGACCCATACCGATATATGGTTCTCGTGGGTCGAACGCGAACCACGGCCAGCCGAAACCGTTCACATTGCCGAGTACGAGATTGGAATACACGTTATGCCAACCGTCGAGCAGGCAGAGCGCCGATAGGAACAGAACATTGAACAGTAGCACACCCGATGCATATCGGAATGTGGTCTGCCGATCAGCAGTAAGCAAGAAGCCAAGACCAACAGCCAATACCGGACCCAGGCCGCTTTGTTTGCAGAAAAGCACCAGCGCGGACCATAAACCCAAGCGCATGGCGCTCGCCCAGCTCAACTTCCCTTGCCCCAACGTGCGCAGCGCTGCTCCCAGGAATACTGCGCAGCACAACTGGTAAACACTGTCCGGTCGGGAGAAGAAAGGCTCGTGCATCCACGTGAACATCAAGCCCATAAGCAACAGCCGCAGCCACAGTTCGAGGCGCAAGTGCACACCAAGTCGCCAAAGGACCCAGAGCATTATCAAATTCGCCAAAAGCGAAACGACCCGGTTCACCATGTAAATGCTGTTCGGCCGATCGTGTTCCAAGCCCAGCATTTCGACACACGCCCATGTGATGTAATAATGGATCGGTGAGTATTGGATAATGTCGAATGGCGGCTGCTCAGGATCGCCGTACAACGGATATCCATCCATGAGGCGGATGACGCCATCCACAACATTCATTTCGGAGAAACCGATGTGTGTACATGCCGTATGATGTAGGCCCTCGAAAAGACAGCGGCTGCCATGGCGAAACCCAAGAGCCAGGGCATTGCACGGTAGGCGGAACGAACCAAGCGCTCGGGCATGGTCTCCTGTTCGACGTTTTCAGGAATGTTCATCCGATGAGGGTCGTTCGGCCACAGAAGCGGCTCTTCTGGATCCAACTCTGCGAACCCCCGTTTGCGACAATAGCAAGCCCATGGCGAAGAAGCCCAAGCAAAGCAAGGTGCAATTCAATAGCGATGCGATCAACGTGCTTGCCCATCCCGGTATCGCGTTGTTGGTGAACAACTCTCGTACAGGATGTGGCGATGCTACCCGAGGATAGCACAGCAAGGCCGAAAAAGCCCTTGAGCAGAAGCGCCAGCACTTCATCGCCGTATTCGACCAAGGATTTGAACGCATGTATGGACAAGCTCTTGAACCCCATTTTGGAACGACCATCCATACGCGCTCGTCGGTCGCTGACCAGTTGATGACCCATGTTGTACGGCAGGGCAAGCACCTCCACCCGTACGTTCGGTGCGCGACTTGTGTAGTTCGTGATCACCCCAGCGGTTCCATCGGTGGATCCATCGTCCACAATGAGAATTGTACAGGGTGTTCCGAGCGAGCCTAGCACCTGTTCCAATTCGGCAACGAACCGCTGCCCGATAGCGGCCTCATTGAAGCACGGTGCAACAATGCAGGTCTTCAATGGCATCTTAACGGTGGCAGGTTTACTCGGATCCAAAGGGCGCACAAGTTAGATCGCGGGACTCATCGCAATATGTGCATTGCGTGTGGAACGAACGTACCCTGAGATGGTAGTGGAAGTCCAAGGGGGTTCTTCACAGGGGGGTGGATCCTGGTGCCATAAAGCCGCTTCAGGAAAGCCATCGTGTTATTGTTGATCGCTCGTGCCTCCTTCCTCCGCTTCCATCCACCCTTGGTAGAGCAAGTCCTTTTCGTAGGGATACCGTGTAAGGTGTATCGACTTCACCCGCTCGTACATGAGCTTACGCAGGGCATCCACATTGTCTTTTTGCAGTGCGCTGATGAAGATGCAGTCCTGGTCGTTCATGCGTGACATCCATGTTTCCTGCATTTCCGCGAGCGTGAACTGGTCAGGCCGTTTGGGTGCGAGATCATGCGGGTCATGAGCAGCGGGGGTATACGCATCGATCTTGTTGAAGACCACGATCACCGGTTTACCACCGGCACCGATCTCGGCCAACGTGCTTTTTACCGTGTTGAACTGCTCTTCGAAGTTGTGGTGACTGATGTCCACGATATGCAGCAGCAGATCCGCTTCGCGCGTTTCATCCAACGTGCTCTTGAAACTCTCGATCAATTGTGTGGGCAGTTTGCGGATGAAGCCCACGGTGTCGCTCAGAAGGAACGGCAAGTTGCCCAGTACCACCTTGCGCACGGTGGTATCCAGCGTGGCGAAAAGCTTGTTCTCCGCGAACACATCGCTCTTGCTCAACACGTTCATCAGGGTGCTCTTGCCCACATTGGTATAGCCCACCAAGGCTACCCGCACCATCTTGCCACGGTTGCCGCGTTGGGTGGCCATCTGCCGATCGATGTCCTTGAGCTGGCCCTTCAGCAAAGCGATACGATCACGTACCAAGCGCCGATCGGTCTCGATCTCTTTTTCACCTGCACCGCCCCTTGTACCGGTACCACCGCGCTGTCGCTCCAGGTGGGTCCACAACTTGGTGAGGCGTGGCAGCATATACTGGTATTGGGCCAATTCCACCTGCGTTTTGGCATGACTGGTCCGCGCGCGTCGGGCGAAGATGTCCAGTATCAAACGCGGCCGATCCAAGACCGGACGGCGAGTTCCTTCTCCACGTTGCGCTGCTGGGCGGGTGAAAGTTCATCGTCGAAGATCACCATATCACCGCCATTCGCCTCCATCCACGCCTTTATCTCGTTCAATTTGCCACTGCCCACATAACTATGGCCGTCGGGTCGGTGAAGCCTTTGCGTGAACCGCTTCACCGCGCGCGTATGTCCGCCGTGCTCGCCAGGAATTCGAGCTCATCGAGGTATTCCTGCACTTGCTCGGCATTCTGCTCGTCGTGCATCACGCTGATCAACACAGCGGTTTCTCCCTTCAGGCGTGTCTCCTTCGGGATCGATCGTGCAGGCTTGCGCAACGCGATCACATGGTCCACAACGGCTTCGATCTCTTTCTTGCTCAGCATGGTCTTGTACCCCATCATGGCGCCTTTGCCGTTGTTGACCAATGCGATCATCTCTTCACGCTTCATAATACTCAGGGTGAGATCTTTCGCTCCATTTAGCCCCAGGTCGCCTTTACGGCCGTG
Organism: Flavobacteriales bacterium; assembly: GCA_016717225.1. Taxonomy (GTDB): domain Bacteria; phylum Bacteroidota; class Bacteroidia; order Flavobacteriales_F; family PHOS-HE28; genus PHOS-HE28. The sequence goes on from JADKGB010000022.1 coordinate 53,026, forward strand.
GCACAACGCACACTGCGTGTTGAAGAGGATCTGGCCCTCCGAAGGGCACGCCCTTGTGCAGCGACTTCCACGGGGGAATCACCGCACGCCAGCACCATACCGAACACTACAGCAAGGATGAGAACGGAGCGCATCATAGCCATGATCGTCCAACGCCTTCCCGGAACGGCCAGGGCATCATCATGAGCATAAGCAACAAGGCGATCAGATAGAAGATGGCGATGCGCAGTTGCTTGCCGGGTTCGGTTTTGGCCTTCTTGCTCACCATGCGCCCGATCGTTACGAGGGCGATCACGATGATCATCATGGCGATATGCTCGTATTTCCAATAGCGGATACCGAAGAGGAAAGCGATGATTGAAGCCGCGTGGGTGAGCAACGTGTAGCTTTTTGTATTTCACCGCATACAGAGCGAGGCCAACTACCAACTGCACATGGCACAACACCATGGCCAGTATCGTGAGCGATCGTTCCCAAACGATGATGGGCTGCTTCCGGATGTATCCGACCAACGCGATCACACCGGCGCTTGAAACGGATAACAGAACAAGCCAGCGAAGTATGCTGTGAAAGAGCCGTAGCAAATCGAATTCACCGTCCATGGAACAGGGGTCAGTTGGATCAGGTCAAATGTAGACTGCTGGTCCGTTCCGCATTGCCCACACCCGAAGCCCGAAGACATCGGTAACGGTTCTACATTCGCCGCGATGCTTTATTCCTCGCTGCGCAGCCTTTGTTCGTTGGTGCCCTTGGCGGCTCACTTTTCTTTTGCGCAGGTGAACGCACCGGTGAACGGGCCAGCTACGAAGCCTGGCGTTATCACCGCCTTTGTCCATGCCACAGTGCACCCCTCAGCTGGCGAGGTGCTTACCGATGCGACCATATTGGTGTTGGATGATCGGATCGTCGCAGTGGGTGAGCGTGTTACGGTTCCAGCAGGTGCTGTTCAGTATGACTTGAAAGGGTTGCACGTTTGGCCCGGCTTGGTGGAGCCTTATTCGGACTTCGGCATGCCGAAGGCTGAACGGACAAAGAGGAAACCCCTTGCGTGCTCGTTTCTGGAATCCCGCCATTCGCCCGAGTACCCGGGCCGACCCAATTGTACATCTATGATGAAGACAAGGCTGCCAGCCTGCGTGCCCGAGGATTTACAACCGTGGTTGCGCACCGAATGGATGGCATCGCCCGCGGAACGTCTTGCACGGTTTCTCTTACAGGGCTCACCGCCAACGAGGATGTTATATCGCCGCGTACCTCAGCTCAGTTCTCTTTCCGCAAGGGCACCAGCAAAGAAGCCTACCCCAACTCCCTAACGGGTAGTATCGCGCTGCTGCGCCAGACACTCTATGAAGCACGTTGGTACAGTGCGGCGGGCAAGCTCGAACAGAGCGACGCGGATCTGCAGGCCTTGAACGATCAACTCAATTTACCGCTGGTATTCGAAGCGAGCAACCGGAACGATGTGTTGCGTATCTCTTCGATCGCTCGGGAATTCGGATTCGCTGCATCGTTAAAGGAAGCGGTGACGAGTACGCTCGCCTTTGCGGACATCCTGGCGGGACTCATCGTCCGCTCATCCTGCCCATCGCCCTCTTCCGGAAGCCTACGATGTGGAAGATCCTTTCGAAGCGTTGGAAGTAAGTCTTGCCAAACTCAAACATTGGGAATTGGCTCCCACCAATGCACCGCGCATCGCTGAAGCGGGTGGCAGGTTCGCTTTCACTACGCAAAGGGTTGAAGGATGTGGGATGTGGGCTTCTCTTCGGCGGACGATCAAGTGCGGTCTGGACAGCTCTGTGGCCATTGCCGCGCTTACCACTGTTCCTGCGCAGCCGTATGGTATGCAAGACCTGGTAGGGGCGATCAGGCCGGGCATGTTGGCGAACCTGGTGATCTGTTCACATCATCTTCTGAACCCCAAGAACGTGGTCCATGAAACATGGGTGGCCGGTAAGCGCTTTGTTCAGAACGCGATCCCTGGCGAAGATCCGCGCGGCACTTTCGACCTCAATCTGCGCAGTTCCATCCTGGAGTTGAAGGTGTCGGAGAGTCTCAAAGACCCGAAGCCGATGTGGCGTTGCCTGGGAACGACAGTGCCCACGTGAAGGCCTCATTCAAGATGGAACGTGATGCCATGACCCTTGTTTTCGAGGGAGAAAAATTGGCTTCAAAGGGCTGGTGAGGTTGAATGGGGTCGTACACGACCGCGGAGCTATTTGGGATGGCCAAGGCCAATTGCCCGGTGGCGAATGGATCGGGCGTGGAGTGCAGTGCGGCAAGAGCGCATATGCATCCAAGGAGAAGAAAGAAAAGAAGACCGATGCCTTGGATAGTCTGTGGTCGACACCCACGGGGAATGTCTGGTATCCGTTGGGGCCTATGGGTTACCCATGCTGCCCGATACAGAAGCGCATGCGTCTTCCGCAACGCGACCGTTTGGACCAATGGCGCCTTGGGTATTTTGCCCAAGGCCGATGTGTATCAGTGGTGGCCGCATCATCGGAGTGGGTGAACGGTTGAACGTTGATAGGCTATTCTCCGGAAAGCGCAAACCCTTCTGTTCTTGAGATCGACGCAACGGGCAAGCACTTGACCTGTGGGTATTATCCGATGAGCATTCGGACATCGCCATTGAACGTGGGGTGAACGAAGGATCCCAATCAATTACCGCCGAGGTGCGCATGGGTTCGATGTGGTGGATCCGGACGATGTGTGGATCTTTATCGCAACCTCAGTGGTGGGGTCGTCGCCATCCAGCAATTGCATGGCAGTGAATGCCATTGGTGGGCAAGCTCATCGATCCAAAGCTGCGTTAGCCAGCGCGACCAAATGCACATTGCTGGTTCATCCGGGTTCATCAAGTTTGCCTTGGGCGAGAATGTTAAACAGAGCAACTGGGAGATCCAGGCGGCCGCTTTCCCCAGACCCGTATGGGCGTGGAGCAGTTGATGTACGACGCGTTCCACCGTGCCAAAAGAATCATGTTGAAATGGAACGCGTTTAATGCATCAGCGCATGCCCGGTCGGAAGAACAAAACCAACAAGGGTTCAGTTTCTTCCGACGCACGAGAAGGTTCAAGGCCTCGGCGTGATCTTGAACTGGATGCGCTGGCGGAGATCCTCGATCACACACGTTTCATCACTTGTCACGCTACGTGCAAAGCGAGGTCGCGATGCTGATGGATGTTGCCGACAGCATGAGATGCAAAAACAGACATTCACACATCCGAAGGATACAAGGTTGCCCGCTAAAATGAAAGCACATGGTGTGAATGCGAGCACCTTCAGCGATTGGTGGGCGTACAAA
>JADKGB010000023.1 GCA_016717225.1 Flavobacteriales bacterium
TGCACCAGCGGCGGCAGCTGGGCGAAACTAACATCTTGCGATGGCACATAGGTGTAGGTAGTATTGTCGTCGGGAAAAGTAGAGATTGAAATTGTTCGGAGAGAACCCCGGTTACGTTCCGGTAGTACATCCAGGCAAGGTCGAAAGCCGTAAGCGTGCTACCCGTGTTGTTCTGCACACGCAGGGTGAACGTTCTGCTGTGAAGTCCGCAGCACTGGTTGAACACCCAAAGCCCGACCAGATAGGTGCACCACCGAACGAATAGATACCACCTGCTGCAACCGCACCTGCATTGCCGGGGCTATAGTTCCTCGGCGGAAATCGGTAGCTGTGGTTATCTGCGTGCCCCAAAGGCCAACCAACCATCACTGAAGCCCGTGATCGCCCCATGCATCGCTATCCAACCGACCATTGATGGGAACAGGCTGAAAACCACCGCCTGCCCACACACCACTTTCAACACCACCAACGGTGCCATCAAAGTTGATGATGTAAGCTGTGTTCACCGCAGCCACGTTGAGCTGAGCGTTCGCTGGGTGTTCAGCAAAACACCAACTGTGGCCGAAATCAGACAAGCGCCCTTCTTAACGCCTTCGGATATTCGTGTAGAGGTATTTCATCTGGTCAATTTTTTCGCAGCAGCGAATCGCCGCAGTACAAAAGGGTTCAATAGGGGCCTCAAACACAACCCCACCCAACCCTAACTATCGCGGGCTGTTGAGTAGATGTTTTCCACAAGGAAAGGCCTGGAAATTCAAGCTTCTTGAGCATCAGAGCGCTAAGCGCCCTTGCTGCTCCATACTCATGCGCAACTGCCCTACTTCCTTGCGCAGATCGATCACGCTACGGCTAGCTCGTCGCGACTCAGGTTCGGCTCTGAAGCTCGCTGCTGATAAAGTGTACGAACTTCCAGATCTCCCAGCACGTTACCTATCGCCGCTTCGTAGGGCGAATGGATCGGATTGGTGCCGCAGCAACAGCGTGCCATTCTCTTTCAATTTGTTGTCCACCACCTTGAACACGATACCGTCCTCCTTGGTAACCACGATAAGGCTGTCCGTCCCGGATCGTTTTGCCAGTTCTGAAACGTACTCGCCGGTGACCCATGAGCCGTCGCTAACGGGAGCCATGCTGTCGCCACTGATCCGGAAGGTGCGATACTTGCGATCGCGCCAAGAAGGGCATTTGGAAGGTGGGCAGAATACTGATGTACTCCGGATCGGCATAGCCCATGGCGTAACCGGCCCGTGCTTTTCGGGCACCAGTTCCACGTTCTCCCGGTTACCACTATCCACAGTGGTAGCCAGCACACGCAAAGCGCTTGCCCGTCATGTCCACATCCCCGCCCCTTTCCAGAATGCCAAGCTGGCTTTCGCTCCAATTCCGTGAGGTCGTGCTTCAGCAGCTTGTCAGTGCGAGCTTGAAGTAGTCGCTGATGCGATCAGCAGGTCCAAATTGGGTTCGGCACTACCGTTCTCGTAGCCGCTCAACTGGATCGTTTCATCGAGTGCAATAGCGGTTTCTTCCTGGCTTCGGCCTCGGCGGGCTCTTAGCAGCTTGATGTTCGCTCCGGAAAGTGGTGTTACCTGCCATGATCTCTTGGTATTAGCGTTTGTCTTGCTTGTATCCGGTCCGCTGCCGGGGCTGTTCCGGCGCGGGTGACAGCATTTCGCGGATGTGATCGAAGAGGGTGCCGATGTCTTCATCGTGTGTGGCCACCTTCGCCTCGATGCGCTCGAGCTTGTGGAGGATGTCCTGGTGGGTGAAGACCATCTCCCGCATGCGCACGAACAACTCGATGATCCGAATGCTCATCTGCACGGCCCGCTCGCTGCGGAGCACATTGGCCAGCATCAGCACGCCATGCTCAGTGAATGCGTAAGGCACTGAGCCTCCGGTGTATGTGTGGGATGGTATCGCAAATTGCGATACCATCTCGCGTAACTCCTTGGCCGTCAGCTGGAACATGAAGCTCCTGGGGAACCGCTCCACGTTCCTCTTCACCTGTTCGCGCAGTCGGAACGGCAACATTCCATAGAGCTCGGCCAGATCGCGGTCCAGCATCACCCGTTGGCCACGGAGCAACAGGATTCGCCCAGTGATCTCCGGATCGGCGAGCACAGCCTCCTCCCTATTTCCATCGCTGGTGCTCATTGGGATCGTCTATTGACTATTTTACCGACATCAATATGACGGTTTCGGCGTCAAATGTAGTTCCGACTTTGAACTTTCCAAATCCGGAGGTCCGTGTACATCAACTGCCACAGCTGGTTCAGCTTCAAGTATGGGGTTATGAAGCCCGGAAACGCTTTTGGAAGAAGCGCAGAAGGCTGGCGTTCGCGCGCTCGCACTCACCGATATCCATTGTACTGCCGGCATCCCCGATCTGTTGCGCGATGCGAAGCGCTTCGATGTGCGGCCCGTTGCCGGGATCGAGTTCCGCCAAGGCCATCGCTTGCTCTACATCGGCCTAGCGAAGGACAACAATGGCTTCCAGCAGCTGTGCGAGTTGCTCAGCCCGCATCTGTTGGACGGTGAGCCCTTGCCCGAACGCGCCCCGGAACTGTCAGGCGCCTTCTTCATCTATCCGTTCAACGCAGCACCCGTGCAGCTCCGACCGAACGAGCGCATCGGCATCAAGCCCTCCGACCTAACGCGGTTGCCTTTCAGCCCGTGGGCGAAGCGAACACAAGAGCTTGTCACACTATTGCCCGTCACCTTCCGCAGCAACCCCGGGTCGAGCCCGGGGACTTCAACACGCACTGGTTACTGCGCACCGTGGCGAAGAACACGGTGGTGAGCATGTTGCCAACGGAGGAATTGGCGGCACCTGACGAGAGCTTCCGCACAGAGGAGGAAGTACGGCGCATCTACCAGAACTTCCCGCAGCTCTTGTACAACACGCAGCGATTGCTGGAGGCGTGCAGCATCGCCTTCGATGGGAAGGACAAGACCCAGGAAGTGGTGGGCGCAAGTCGCGCGCACGACCGTGAGCAGCTTCACCGGGACACCCGCGAAGGCCTGCTCTACCGCTACCCGAACGCCTCGCCCAAGGTGCTCGCCAGGATGGATCGGGAGCTCGATGTGATCGAACGCATGGGCTTTGTCAGCTACTTCCTCATCAACCAGGACATCGTTCGCTTTGCGCGCAGCAAGGGCTTCTTCCATGTAGGGCGAGGAAGCGGCGCCAATAGTATGGTGGCCTATTGCCTCGGCATCACCGATGTGGATCCCATCGAGTTGGACCTCTACTTCGAGCGCTTCATCAGCACCGCGCGCAAAAAACCGCCCGACTTCGACATCGACTTCAGTTGGAAGGACCGCGATGAGGTGTACCGCTATGTCTTCGCCAAATACAACGAAGGAAAAGGCGGCCACCATCATGTGGCGCAGATCGCCACCTACACCACCTTCCAATGGCGCGGCGCCATACGCGAATTGGGCAAGGCGGTGGGACTTCCACCGGAAGAGATCGATGCACTGAGCGAAGGCGAGCGCGGCTACTACGCGCGCGGCAGACCCAGCGCGCGCGCCAGCAGCACCGGGCTGGACAAAGTGGCGCAAGCGGTGATCCGCTATGGGAAGCACCTGCTCGGCATGCCGCACCATCTGGGCATCCACGCGGCTGGTGTGCTCATTAGCGAACGGCCCATCACCCGTTACACCGCGCTGCATCGTCCGCCGAAAGGATTCCCCGTTACGCAGTTCAGCATGCTGGAAGCGGAGGATCTGGGACTGCACAAGTTCGATCTCCTCAGCCAGCGGGGCCTTGGGCATATACGCGATGCGGTGGAGTTGGTGGAACGCAATGGCGAGCACATCGACATCCACGACATACCGGGCTTCAAACAGGATCCCGCGATCAAGGAACTCATCAAGGTCGGCAACACCATCGGCTGCTTCTACGTGGAGAGTCCCGCCATGCGCATGTTGTTGAAGAAGTTGAAGGTGGACGACTATCTAGGGCTCGTTGCCGCGAGCAGCATCATTCGTCCGGGCGTGGCGGAGAGCGGCATGATGCGCGAGTACCTGCTGCGGCACAACGATCCGGAACGCATCAAGCAGGCACCACCCGAACTCTTGCGCATCATGCCCGAGACCTACGGCGTGATGGTGTACCAGGAGGACGTGCTGAAGGTGGCGCACTACTATGCGGGCCTCGACCTGGAAGAAGCGGACACGCTGCGCCGCGGCATGACGGCGCGCTTCCGCGAACGGCCGGAGTTCAAAGTGGTGCAGGACAAGTACTTCGCGAATTGCAAGGCGAAAGGCCACCCCGATGCCGAAGCGGCCGAGATCTGGCGCCAGATCGAAAGCTTCGCCAGCTTCAGTTTCGCGAAGGGCCACAGCGCGAGCTACGCCGTGGAGAGCTACCAGAGTCTCTATTTGAAAGCGCATCATCCGCTGGAATTCCTCGTGGGCGTGGCCAACAACTTCGGCGGCTTCTACAACACGGAATTCTACTTGCACGAGGCGAAACGCAGTGGCGCGACGATCGAAGCACCGTGCATCAATACGAGCGAGGAGTTGTGCTCTCTTCTGAAAGTGACGAGTGGCGAGTGGCGAGTGGCGAGTGCTGCCTCTGTCATGCCGAGCACAGTCGAGGCACAGCAGCACTCGCCACTCGCCACTCATCACTCACTACTCGCACCTCGCATCTTTCTGGGCCTCGCCAAAGTGAAGAGCTTGGAGAGCGAAACCGTGCAACTGATCCTGCACGAACGCCATCGCAACGGCCTGTTCCATGACCTTCAGGATCTGCTTAAGCGTGTGCCACTGCATGTGGAGCAAGCACGCATCCTTATCCGCGTGGGCGCCTTGCGCTTCACCGGAAAGAGCAAGCCTTCCTTGTTGTGGGACCTTACGCTGTTACACCGCCCAGCGCGCGTGAACACCGATGGCGACCTCTTCATCACCAAGGTAGAAGAACCCAAACTGCCCGACCTGCAGCACTATCCGCTGGCCGATGCTTACGACGAACTGGACCTGCTGGGCTTTCCGCTGTGCGATCCGTTCACGTTGGTGGAACGCGGATCGGATGATGGCGGCAGCACTACCTCACACCTCACACCTCACATTTCACACCTCACACCTCCTCCCCTCATCCTCAAGCGCGACATGCATGAGCACATCGGTAAGCGCGTAACGATGCTGGGCTACATGATCCACGTAAAGACCACCACCACGAACAGCGGATCATACATGAGCTTCGGTTCCTTCATCGACACGGCAGGCGACTTCTGGGACAGTACACAGTTCCCCAGCGTTGCGGAGCGCTACCCCTTCCGTGGCCGCGGCGTGTACCGGCTCAGTGGATATGTGGAAGAGGAATTCGGGCACGTGAGTTTGCGCACGCAGTTCGTGGAGAAGCTGCCGTGGAAGCCGGATCCGAGGTATGGGGAGAAGTGATCTGACCCCCTCACTCCACCTTCTTCCGATCATCCTCCCCCTCCCGATCGAAGAACAGATGATCGGGATCCACCACCACGGCTTTCGGTTTCCGCGCTACGACAAGTCGCACTGTGTTTACACCGGAGCGAAGCCGCAAGCGTTGCTTCATCTCACCGCCGCCTTCCAGTTCCACGGCCACATCGAGCCAGTCGTTCATGGGCACTTCGGCCTCCTTGCCAAGTGAATCCGCGTGGAGCTTCGTGCCCGTGATCGTGGCCATCACGTTCCATGAACCATCCGCGTTCGCTTCAACCTTGGCCTCGGTCACGGCGTTGCGGCAGAAGGTGATGTGCTTCATCCCATCCTCCAGCAAGTAGTGCAAACTATCCGGCGTCACAAGCTCCAGCGAACGGTAGAGATCAAGCGTGGTGGGATAGGGTGCTCCCTTGAAGGCGAAGGAATCCACGAAGGCACGGTAGGCGGAATTCACACGCGCTTCGCCGATAAAGTCGCGCAAGCCATACATCAGCACGCTGCCTTTGTTGTAATGGATGTACTGCTGGTTCTCCACCTTCATCAAGGGCATTTCGCCCATGCCTTCCTGTCCTCGCCCACGCAAGTAGTTGTCGCGCTCATACTTGAGGAACTTCCGCATCGCCGAACGACCGTACTCCTTCTCCAAGACCATGAGCGCCGTGTATTGCGCCATGCTCTCCACCATCATGGTGGACCCTTGCATGCGCGGGCCAAGCACCTGATGGCCCCACCACTGGTGCGCGACCTCATGCGCCACAACGTAGTACACCATGTCGATGCGTGACGTGTCGCGCAGGTCGGTGATGAAGCCGATGGCCTCACTATACGGCATGGTGGCCGGGAAGGACTGCGCGAACCGACGATAGCGCGGGAACTCGATGATGCGCGCCACCTTGTGCTGGTATTGGCCGAAGTTCTCCGATGCGTACGCGATCGCGTCGCGCATGCTCTTCAACATCCGAGGGACGTTAGTGCCATGTTCGGGATGGTGATACACCTCAAGTGTTACGTCACCAGCCTGCTCGCGTGACACCGCGTACCGTGCGCTAAGAACCGACCAGAAGTTGAAGATGGGCGTCTCGCTCTCGTAGCGAAACCAGCGCTTCCCGTTCGCCTCCCAATCCTTGACCAAGGTGCCTGGAGCGATACCGATCTGATCCGTGGCGGTGCCGATGGTACAGGCGAACCGGATGCGATCGGCGTGTTCCATTGTCTCGTTTGATGCGCGGTCACGGGGATCATCGCTCAGCAACGCCATCCGCCTTTTCATCGGCAGCCCGAACTTCCGCCGCGCCCCGGGATCCTCCATCTCCACTTCCGCTTGGTAACCGATCATCGGCAGCAGGTCCTGTGTGTTGAGGAAAGTGCCGTTCTCCACCAGTGACAGGAATTCCACATCGTTCGCGAAGCCCTTCGGTGCCCATTCGCCATTGACGACCACACGGATCGAATCGCCGGGGAGCAAAGCGCTATTCAAGCGGAACATCCGTTGGAAGCGGGCGCTGTCGTTGAGCACCTCCAAGGCGTGCGGCACGCTGAAGGTCATGCGCATACGGTCCGGCAGGCTGAACCACAGCGTATCCACGGGAGCGCTGCCTTTGTTGGTCAGCGTGAGGCATGCGGTGTAGCGGATGGCGCGTTCCTCAGGATCGAGTTCTACGGTGATATCAACCGCGGTAAAGTGCGGCAGCGGTGTGTTCCTGTAGCGCTTGTACGTCTGCTCGTAGGCCACTTGAAGTGCTTCGCTGTCCTGTTCGGTGATCGGGGTATTCAAGACGCGGGTGTTGTAGTACCCAAAAGCCAGGAACGTGCACCAACCGCAGAACGCGACGGCACCGATCCGCCATGATCGCTTCCAACGCACACCCGCTTTTCGCATGCGCCACTTCCACGAATCCTCACCGCCGCGCACGGCCGACAGCGCCGCGATGAACAGCAAGCACGCCGCGAACGCCAACCAATACGTTCGGAAGAAGAGCCACGGCGCCAGGAAAGGCCCGAAGCCGTTGAGGTCGCTGTACATCATGCGCGGTGCACCGAAGAGCAATACGAGGTTGGAGCTCACCTTCAGAAAGCCCCAGATCATCGAATTCACCGCGAACAGCACGATGAACAGACCGAAGCCCATGTACTTGTTGTTCACCACCAGTTGTATGGCAAGTGCGATGGCCGACCAGAAGGCGAAGGCGATCAGCCCCGGCATCAATAGATAGAATAGGTACAGACCCGGTTGAAGATGCGTGTAGCCGCTGATCAACTGCCGCCCCATACCGGCCAATCCCATCAGCACAAGTAGCCCAAGACCAATGAGCAGGAGCACCGTGTACTTCGCTAGGACAAGTGTTCGCAAACGAACTGGTATCGCGCTGGTGATACCGTCCACGTTCGTCTCACGATCCCGCCACACCAGCTCACCGCTATAGAAGGTGATGATCACCACCATGATCACCAGCGACACGCTGCGGATAAGGTCGATGACGTTGTAGCTGACGGGCCAGGCGTAGTTGCCGAACATGTACGCGACCTCCGACAGCGCGAAGACCAGCATCGTCATGCACAGGCCTATGATGACCCAGGTGATCGGTGTGCGCAAGAGGCCCACCAGGTCCGAGCGCACAAGCCCCAGATATTGGCGCAGTTCCATGGCCCATCCACGGATTGGTCGAACCACGGGCAACGAGGCGAGGCCCACTTACTCGAGCGGTTGCGCATCCGGCAGGACCGGTGCCTTGCTTCTGCGTTCCGTGAAGGAGAAGCGCAGATAGCCCATCGCGAAAACGACGGCCCCGATCGCCAGCCACAGCAAGCGGTTCCATGTCAGCGGACCGATCACAGGAAGCAGGCGCGTTTCTGTTCGGAGAACGCTCCAATAGCGTGTGACTTGATCCAGCGCCCGGTTACCGAACGGATCCAGCAGCGAGGAAAGCAGCGCGTTGTCCACCTCGGTGGAATAGGCGGAGGCGATACCGCTGAGCACGATGAGCGCGACCGAGGTGACGAAGGCCGCTGCCGTTGACCGCACGTGCGAAGCGATGGCGAACATCAACGCACTTTGGAACACGATGCTCGTGACGCCGAACCAGAGGATCGCTTGGGCATGAACGGCCCAATTGTTCGGCCCAAAACGGATGGGGTCGCCATACGGGATCCAACTGCCTGCGACCAGTCCGAGCGAGATCCCGAGGACCGGGACCATGGCCACGAGCGTGCTGCCCACGAAGCGACCCACGATGTACTGCCTGCGCGTGACAACCGTACTGAAGATGATATCGGAGGTTCGGCAAGCGAAGTCGCGAATGGCTGTCGCGTTCACGAAGGCCGTGACCATGGGCAGCCAGAGGAACGCGAGGTTCGCATACAGCTCGTACACATGCAAGGGCGAGTTGGTATGCACCATGCCCGGGCTTCCCTCGCCTCCTCCTTCAAAGACCGCGATCGCGAAACAGAACGCGAACGACAAGCCCAGGAAGATCCAGAGCTGCGGCTGCCGCATCCAGAAACGGAACTCGAAGAGGATGAGGCGGATCGTCATTCAACCATGTTGCTTCACTTCGTTCGCAACGAACACGGATACACACAGATGGAATGCTGTCGCATGGAGTTCGTCACGCCGTCGCAACCGATCGACCCGGTGGGTCGACGCCACGGCAGGCCATGAACAGTTCATTCCACCTCCACCTTCTTCAAATTGTCCTGCATCACGCGGTCGAAGAACAGGTTGTCGCGATCGATCACCGCTTGCATCGGCTTCTCATCAACGATGAAGGTGAACTCGTTCGCACCTGTCTTCAGGCGGACGCGCTTGTGGACCAACGGCACATCATTCTTCGACTTGTCGGCCTTCTTCCCGAACTTGGGGTACCGCAGGATGCTCACGTCCATCCAGTCGTTCATCGGTGCGGGTGTCTCGCGGCCGAGCGTATCGGCGTAGTTCTTCTCGCCGAGGATCTTCACCTTCACTTCGTAGGTGCTGTCGGGCAACATGTGCGCGCTGGCCTTCTCCACGCGGTTGTTATAGAGCGTGATCTTCTTGAAGCCGTCGATGAGCAAGTACTCCAAACTATCCGGAACAACCTTCTCCAGTTCGCGGTACATGTCCAACGCCGTAGGCCATGGTGGCTCAGCATAGGCGAAGGTGTCCACCAGCGCTTTAAATGCCTTGTTCAGACTGTCTTCGCCGACGAAATCACGTAAGCCATAGAGTACGACACTGGCCTTGTTGTAGTGGATGTACTGCTGGTTCTCCACTTCAAGCAAGGGAACTTCCTTGATCTCCTCCGTCCCGCGCAAGCGCTGGTACTTGTCGCTTTCGAGCTTCAGGAACTTCCGCATGTGCGCGCGACCGTACTCGTTCTCCATCACCATAAGCGCGCTGTACTGCGCCATGCTCTCGCTCAGCAGCGTACTGCCCTGCATGTCGGCACCGATCACCTGGTGCGCCCACCATTGGTGCCCCATCTCATGCGCCACCACGTAGAACACCATGTCGATGTCGGTGGTATCGCTGAAGTCGGCGATGAAACCGATGGACTCGCTGTACGGCATGGTGCCGGGGAACGCTTGCGCGAAACTCTGGTAGCGCGGGAATTCAATGATGCGTGCCTGCTTGTGCCGGTAAGGCCCGAAGTGCGTGCTGTAATACGCCAATGACTTCTTGATGCTATTGGCCATGCGCGGCACGTTCTCCGCGTGCGAGGGGTGATAGTAGACCTCCACGTCCACATCACCCAGCTTCTCGCGATGCACCTCATACCTCGCGCTCATGAACGAGTAGAAGTTCATGCTCTTGTGATCCACGACGTACTCGAAATAGCGTCTGCCGTTCTCCGTCCATTCGCGTTTCAGCGAGCCCGGTGCAATGGCGATCTGGTCCGGTGATGTGCTGATCACCGTGCGCACGTTCACCCAATCGCTGTTGGCCATCAGGTATTGCTGCATGCGCGCGGAGCTATCGGCCGTTAGGCGTTGCATGCGCTCCTTGGGCGCCAGGTCGTGGTCCTTGCGATCGCCCTTGTCCAACAGTTCGCCGCCCGCTTCGTACCCGATGCGCGGCAGCAGGTCCATGTTGTTGAAGAAGGTGCCGTTGTGGTTCAACTGCATCACGCTCGGCTCGTTCTCGAAGCCCTTCTCCTCGTGCGTGGCGATCACCTTGAAACGCAGATCAGCACCCGGTGCCAGCGGTGTGTTCAGCTTATAGATACGGTAGTTGACACGCTTGTCGTTCACCACCAGCTCGGCGTTCGCGAGTTCGATCTCCTGCTCGATGCCCTCGCCCAGCAAAAGGTGAAGTGAGTCGATCGGCACCGTGCCCTTGTTGCGCACCGTGACTTCCGCCACGCTACGCAAGCTGCGCTCCTCGGGTACGAGATCGATCGTGAAGCTGATGTCCGTGAAGTGAGGTTGCAGGATGCCGTCGTACTTCTTGTAGGTCTGCTCGTAGTACGCCTGGTCGTCTTCAACCGTATCGCCTGTCCTGTATTCGTTCAACACTTTGGTGTTGTAGAACGTCCATCCACCTACCACCAGCCATAGTGCGACTACGGAGAACACCAATGCGGCGTTCCCCTTCAAGCGCTCACCCGCCAAGCGGAGCCTGCTGCGGAAGGCGGTCTCCTTGCCTCGTATCCAGAAGAGGAAGGCAACAACGAGCAGAATACCCGCGAACGCCCACCAATACATGCGTAACCACATCCAGGATCCCAGTGCGGTGCCATAGCCGTTCATGTCCGAGTAGGGCCAACTCGGTGATCCGTTCAAGCTCACCATGTTGCTGCTAACATCCAAGGATGACCAAAGGAGAAGGTTGCCCACGAACAGTCCGATGAATACCGCGTAGCCCACGTACTTGTTGTTCACCAACACATGCACCAGGAAAGAGACGGCCGCCCAAACACCGAAGCTCAGCAGCCCTGGCAACACATAGCGACCGAGATACAATCCGGGTTCCAGCCGCGTGTAGCCGTTGATCAATTGGAAGATCATGCCGCCGAGAGCGGTGAGCAATAGCACAGCGAGCAGCAGCAGCAGCAATGAAGTGAACTTCGCCATGAGTCCCAGCCCAAGCGGCAGAGGCGTTGCATCATGGGTCTCATCCAACTTCGGTTCGCGTTCTTTCCACACGAGCAGACCGCTGTAGAACACGATCAGGATCAGAACGAACAGGCTGAACGAACCCTCGATCACGTTGATCGTGTTGTAGGTCACGGGTTGAATGGTGTTTTCGTACAGCGAGGTGGAGAAGGCCAGGTTGAGGTACATCTGCACCAGGCCGATCAGCGTAACGAGGATGAACGCCGTGCCTTTCAGCATGCCGGTGAAATCGTTCCAAGCCATACGGCGGAATTGACGCACTCGTGCAGCGAGACCATGTGCGCGCGTGACTTTCGGCACCAAGGTCATCGAGGCCGCAATGGCCTTCATGTCATCCAGTGGCGCTTGTGCGGGGTTCTTCGCAGCGCGGTCGGTGAAGCTGAAGCGCCAGTATCCGACGGCGAACACAGCAGCGGCTATACCCAACCACAGGATGCGGTTCCACAGCAGCACGCCGTGCATGGGCAGTAAAAGCGTGTTCTTGTCGTCCACGGTCCAATAGCGGGTGATCAACTCGAAAGCGGTGCCCCCGAAGGGATCCAGCATTGCCGCGAGGTCTTGGTTATCCATCTCGCTCATGAAGTTGCCAGCCACCCCACTGGCCACCATGATCACAACGGCTGTAATGAAAGAGGCCACTGTGCTGTGCACCAACACGGCCACAGTGAAGATCACGGTGGAAGAGAAAATGATGTTCGGCAACGTGATGTACAGGTAACCCTGCAAGTGCGCGACCAAACTGTTCGGGCCGATCTTCTCCGCCTCCAACCACCACATCGCGCTGCCCAAAATGATCCCCAGCGATACACCCAGCATGGGCAAGGTGGCTACCAGCGTGCTGCCGAAGAACCGCCCGAAGAGGTAATGGCTCTTCTTCATCGGCGTGCTGAACATGATCTGCGACGTGTTGTAGGTGAAGTCGCGTATCGCGCTCGCGTTCACGAAAGCCGCCACCAGCAACAGCCCAAGGAAGGCCATGGTGGAGTAGTAGATGAAGACCTTGTAGGGCGCGTTGTATTTCACGTTCGCCAGCTCGGCACCGATCTGTACGTTGTCGATGGTGATCGCCAGGAAGGAGATCAGCGCGAACAGGAAGAAGAAGATGTACACCATGGGCTGTCGGAGCCAATGGCGCAACTCGATGATGAAGAGCCGCCAGGTCATGCTGCAACGGATCTGAACGCACCGTTGATGTGGCTGAAGAAGACGTCTTCCAGTGTCGGCTCGGCCGATTCGAAACCGTCAGGACGCGCATCGCTATACACGTGGATCACAGGACGGCCAGCGATGAGCTTGTTGCTGATCACGGTGTGCGCCGCGTTGTATCCATCGAGTTCGCTCTTGGCGATGCTCTTCTCCCAGATCCGGCCTTTAACAGCGTGCAGCGCATCGTTGGGTGCGCCGGCGTAGAGCAGTTGCCCCTTGTTGATGATCGCCATGTTGCTGCACAGCTCCTGCACGTCCTGCACGATGTGCGTGCTGAGGATCACCACCACGTTCTCGCCGATCTCGGTGAGCAGGTTGTAGAAGCGGTTGCGCTCGCCGGGATCCAAACCCGCCGTGGGTTCGTCCACGATGATCAGCTTGGGCTCACCGATCAGCGACTGCGCGATGCCGAATCGCTGTTTCATACCACCACTGAAACCAGCGATGCGGCGCTTGCGTTGTTCCCACAGGTTCACCTTCTGCAGCAGCGCTTCCACGATCGCTTTACGGTCGCCGTTATTGATCACCCCCTTCAGCAGCGCGATGTGGTCCAGCATCTGGTAGGCGCTCACTCGCGGGTACACGCCGAACTCCTGCGGCAGATAGCCCAACACCTTGCGCACCTCGTGCTTGTCCTTCAGAACATCGATGGTGCCGAGCATCGCACTGCCGCTGTCCGCCTCCTGCAACGTGGCGAGTATGCGCATGAGCGTGCTCTTGCCCGCACCGTTCGGCCCGAGCAGCCCGAACATGCCGGTGGGGATGGTCAGACTGACGTTGTCCAGCGCCTTTACGCCGTTGCCATATGTTTTGCTAAGGCCGTTGATGACGAGTTGCATGTGGGGTTCTTTTTGAAGCGGCGGCAAGATGGTTCACAGTCGCCGAAGTGTTGATGCGATCACATGAGCGGGAAAGGATCGGGGTTAGTGGAGACTTACTCACAGGTTCGCTCACCTGATATTTGAGGAATCAGCACTGTTGTCACATAAGCCGATCAAGGCTTCCATCGGTCCACATTTCCTAAAGGAGCGAACAAGGCAACCGCACACGCCTCAGTACGGTCATAGAATTACATTCCCGGTATCATGCGCAACTTCACCATTGCTCTCTCTTCTTTGCTTGTAACGTTCAGTCAAGCCCAGCAAGTGGACTGGCTCACCAGTGCACCCGTGGCATACACCAGCAATCCTTCCTTGCCAGACCAGGTATTGGCCTCCGTTCCAGGATATCTGGTGGGAATGCGGCAAACGACCGGTGTGTTCATCTATGGACAGACCGTTTACGGCGGGGCCGTGCTAGAGCGGATAGACCCAGCCAATGGCGCTCAGCTTTGGTCGTGCTTCCTATCTGATTCCATAAACGTGGGTTCGGCATCTGTCTCACAGGATGGTATTGCCTATTTCGCCGGGCGCTTCATGGGAGGTATCGCTTTGTGCGATGGTTCCTTCCTTGGCGCTGTTCCGGGGCAATCGCAATGGAACGAGAATCTGTTCTTGATAGCTGTGGACCTGAACAATGGCTTGTTTTTGTGGTCACGTAACCTCTCGCTCGTTCACGACCAGGCAACATCTGTAGCCTCCATGGCCATCGATCCGCAAGGCCGATTGTGGTATGGTGTTTCGGAATGGGGTGTTGGCAAAGTCGTGCGCGTTGATGATCAGGGTAACGACGTGGAAACGCGGATCATCGATGGCGTTCGCGTCATGGGCACCATCGACTTCGATCCCTGGGAGGGCCTGTACGTGAGCGGTTCTGCGGACAATAGTGGTTTCGCGTTCGGCGGACAGGCTTATCAGAACTACGGCACCACGGGCTACTCCATGTTCGTGCTGCGCTACAGGCCCGATGGCACGGCGGGGTTCGCCCAGTTCGCCGATGACATCACCTTCCAGAACCCGACCGTGGTTGCGACCACCGATGGCCGCGCCTACCTGGCTGGCGACCTGCTGGACAGCACCAGTTGGGGCGGCATTCATTTCAATGGCCCTGATTGGGTGAGCGCCGTATTCCTCACAGAACTGGATAGTACCGGCCAGTTCCTTTGGGGTGTAGAGAGCGACCCAGCTGGCGGCACGTTGACCGGAGATATTTTTCGCGCCAAGGGACCGTGCATCGACGTGGACGCATCGAACAACGTTTACCTGATGGGCGCAATGCGCGGCATTATTGATTGGGGCAGTGGTGTAGTGAGCAATGGCATTACGATCGGTGCACAAACAATGACCATCGTGGCCTTTGCGCAAAGCGGCACACCGCAATGGGCCGCTACCAGCCAACCCACTGGCTTCTTCAGCGAAGCGCGCACACTCACCGTTACGGCCGAACCGAACATTGTTCACTTTGCCGGACACCTCAACACCGGATTTACCTTCCTGCAGCAAAGCACCAATACCGGTGGCGCACAAGCGGCGATGGTGGGGCGGCTCGATGGTCTTTCCACGGGAGTGAACGATGTAGCAATGGAACAAGGCCTTGCACTTTGGCCCAGCCCAGCGGCAGATGTGCTGTACGTCGAAGTGGAAGAAACCGAAACGCGGCCTGCCACTCTGTTGAATAGCGCTGGTCAAGTGGTGCGAAGAGTGATGCTTTCCACCGGCCGTAATACACTTGATGTAAGCTCACTCTCCTCGGGCTTGTATTTGCTCCGCATGGCGGATGGTCGGTCACTGCGAGTGGTGAAAGAATAGGATCACGTCCTCCTGTTCGCCAGCAACACCGGCGCCTGCCCATCGAAGGGATCATCCATTCGACCGATGCTTTTCGCTTCCATGCCGCTGGCGCGCATCACGGTGCGATCACCGAAACGCTTGCGCACTTTGTCCATGGCTTGGTAAAGGCTCATCGCTTCTTCGGTATCCGTGAAGGCATCCATCTGGTGGCCACCGCCCACGAGGTTACTGAAGCGCACGCCGATGAGGCGGATCCGCTGCCTGCGATCGTAGAGCGCGCGGAACAGATCGTGAATGATCGGCAGGATGATGTGATCGCACGCGGTGTAGCCAATGCGCAGTTGCCGCATGTGCGTGTTCATGTCAGCGTAGCGGATCTTCACGGCCACACAGCTCGTGAGCTTCTCGCCTTTGCGCAATTGGAAGGCGAGACTTTCCGCCATCGCCGTTAGCAAGCCGCGCAACTTCACCACATCGATGGTGTCGCGCTCGAAGGTGCGTTCGGTGCTGATGCTCTTGCGCTCGTGCCACGCGATCACCGGACTGTCGTCGATGCCGTTCGCTTTGCGCCAGAGCACGGGGCCGTGTTCGCCGAGCAACCGCTGCATCAGATCGATCGGCAGCTCTTGCATCGTTTCGATCTTCGCTACACCCATGCTCCGCAACAAGTGCGCGGTCTTCTCCCCTACCCCCGGAATGCGTTCGATGGGCATGGGCGCGAGAAAAGGTTTCTCTGTGCCGCGTGGGACTTCGATCTGACTTCCGTGCTGCTTGCCTTCGCCCGTGGCCACCTTGCTCACCGTCTTGTTGATGCTGAGCCCGAAGCTGTTCGGCAAGCCGCTCTGCTTGATGATGTGCTGGCGCAATTCAGTAGCGAGCTTCCAACTGCCGAAGAACTTGTCCGTACCCGTGAAGTCCACGTAGAACTCATCCACGCTGGTCTTCTCGAAGAGCGGCACTTTCTCGCGGATCATCTCCGTTACCTCGTCGCTCTTCTTCAGGTACTCGCCGCTGTTTCCGCGCAGGATCACCGCTTCGGGGCACAACTGCTTCGCCATGCGCATGGGCATCGCGCTGCGGATCCCGAATTTCCGCGCTTCATAGCTGCAACTGGCCACCACACCGCGATCACTGTCGCTGCCGATGAGCACCGGCACACCGATGAGCTTCGGCTCGTGCAGGCGCTCCACCGAAACGAAGAAGGTGTCGAGGTCGAGGTGGAGTACGGTGCGTTCCATGGGTACAATTACAGATCGCTTCGCCCAAATGCGGCTTGCGATGACGGTACGGGGATCGACGGATTCCCCGGCGATCCGCCGGGCTATAAGCTAAGTGAGGAATCCACGTACCCATGCGTTAATGATCAACACTGATCATCTCCGCCGACCGGAGAGTGCGATCTTCGTATTCATGAGATCGCACACGTGGATGGTAGGTGCAGGCCTTTTCGCCTTGTTCGCCGTGATGTCATCTAACGCCTGCAAGCATGGCCAATGCGACGTAGGTCCGGACAGTAAACACGGTGGATCACGCAGCCACAATGCAGGAAAGAACTGCCAAAGCTGTCATCTTGCTGACGGCCCGGGCGAAGGATGCTGGGAGGTAGCAGGTACAGCTTATGACAGTCTTAGCGGCGGTATTTCGCCCGATGTGGTATTGCGCCTCTACACCCAACCCAATGATAGTGGCGAATTGAAACTCACCTTGGAAGGTGATGCGCTGGGGAACTTCTACACCTCAAAGGACCCAGGGCTCGGCGCGGGGCTATACCCTTCCGTTACGTCAGCGAACGGCCACACCAGCCATATGCAAGGGCGCATCACTTCCGGTGAGTGCAACAGTTGCCACGGTGTATCCACCGAAAAGATCAGGGTACACTGAGCGTAGTGTTGATCACTTCAACTGTGCCCACCACTGTTCGCTTTGCGCAGGATCGAACGATGTAATGATCTGACCGATGCGCGGAGTGAGCAAGGAGATCCGTCGTTCACTTGCGATCCTCGATATCCGCTCAATGGACTCCTTCCAGGGATGAAGCCCTAATGCGAATTTTCCCCAGTGTATTGGCATGAGCACGGTGGCTCGAACATCCAACGCGGCTTGCGCGGTCTCCTCCGGGAACATGTGGATCTCCGGCCAGTACTCACTGTAGGCACCACATTCCAACAAGGCCAGATCGAACGGACCGAAGCGCTCACCGATCTCCTTGAACGTAGGCGAGTAACCGCTGTCAGCGCCGAAGTAGATGCGCTTGTTCCTCCCCTGAAGAACGAACGAGCCCCACAATGTGCTGAAGCGGTTCGTCATGCCACGGCCCGTGAAATGACGTGCCGGGGCGAACGTGAGCTTCACCGCAGCTCCTTGGCCGGGGCTGGCTCCAACATCGAGTTGCTGCCACCATTCCAGTTCGGTGATAGAGGATGAAGGCACGCCCCACTTCTCCAAATGCGCACCGACACCGAGCGCCGTGATGAAGCGCAAACCCTGTTGTGCACGTTGGATCACGAGCTCCTTCATTGTCTCGTAACACAAGTGATCGTAGTGATCATGTGAGAGCAGGACGACATCCAAATGCGGCAACAGCTCCACCCGCATATGCTCAGTATAGGCGAACCGCTTCGGCCCCGCGAACGTGAAGGTGCTCGCCCGCTCACCGAAAACAGGATCGGTAAGGAAGGTCACACCGTCGAGCTTGATCAGCACGCATGAATGACCGAACCAGCAGATCGCCGCTTCGTTATCGGGGACCTGCTCCCACGCTGCCCGATCGAACTGAACGACGGGTATCAACTGCTCCGGTTCACGCCCATCGGCACCACGCAGCATGGTCCACATCACCTTCAGCATGGTGCTCATGGGCATGTTCATGTCCGTAGGGACCAGGTTGTGCAGCTGGCCGTCGTGGTAGTTCCGCAATGCTCGAATGCGCTTCAACCGTTCACCAGCAGGGTTGCCTCCGATGCGCGGAGCGAAGCGGAAGTACAGCAACATCCATCCCGTTAAGGCAAGGATGACCGCGAGCAGGACCCAGAGCACGATGACCATGGAACGGGATGAGGGGCGCAAAGATCAACCGGCTTCCTCTTCACCCGTGTACGTTCATCCGTGCCGCTTACCTTTCATCCACCTGAACAGTTGCACATGGCGATCAAGACCTCCTCATTCAAGCAACAAGTGACGTTGAACGCGACGCCACAGGCGATCTACGACATCCTGATGGACTCCAAGGCGCACACGAAGCTCACCGGCGCGAAGGCGACGATCTCCGCGAAAGCCGGTGGCGCTTTCGCTGCGTATGATGGCTATGCCTTCGGGAAGAACATCGATCTGTTGCCGGGCAAGCTCATCGTGCAAACATGGCGTGCGAAAGAAGATCAATGGCCGGTGGATCATGACTCCATCATCGTCTTCCATCTGAACGCTTTGGGCAAGAGCCGGACGAAACTCGTGTTCGAACACCGTGAGGTTCCCGCAGATCTGGCGGGCAATTTCAAACAAGGTTGGATCGACTTCTACTGGATACCGCTAAAGAAGAAGTTCAACGGGAAGTGACCGTGCTTGCTCCGTACGCGGATCTTACCGAACTTGCCAATTCATCCCGCAACCATGCTCTCCTCCCGCCCACTTCCCCTCCTCCTGTTCATCCTCGTGAGCCCGCTCTTCGCACAGGATATCGCGCTGATCCCGCTCGGCTCCACGTGGAAATACCGAGACACGGGAAGCAATCAAGGCACGGCCTGGCGTGCCAATGCGTTCAACGATGCGGCATGGGCCAGTGGACCCGCTGAACTCGGCTATGGCGATGGTGATGAGGCCACCGTGGTGAGCTACGGGTCGAATTCCAGCAGCAAGTACATCACCACCTATTTCCGCAAGTCGATCACCATCCCCGATGTGAACGCATATGCGGGCTACCTGATCCGGGTACGGCGTGATGATGGTGCCATCGTCTATGTGAACGGGCAGGAAGTGATCCGTTGCAGCTTCGCCGAAGGGACCATCGGCTACACAACACTGTCCGGGCTGAACACGAGCGGAGCGAATGAATCGCTGTTGTGGGAACAACTGATACCGGCCACGGCCTTCCAGAACGGCACCAACGTTGTGGCCGTCGAAGTCCATCAGGACGCCGCGAACAGTTCGGATATCAGCTTTGATCTGCAACTGACCGGTCTCGACGCTTCTGCTGAACTCTTCCGCGGTCCATCGCTTCATATTGCTACGCCGACCAGCATGCTCGTAAAATGGAAAACGAACGTACCGTCGAACTCCCGCGTGCGCTTCGGTGCCGCCCCGGGCGCGTTGGTGAACGAAGTGAATATTCCGGCGCTCTCCACGAACCATGAAGTGACCGTGAGCGGCCTTCAGCCCAACACCACGTACTTCTACGCCATCGGATCTTCAACAGGCGACCTCGCGGGCGATGATGCCACCACCTTCTTCCGCACCAGCCCCGTGCAAGGTGGTGCCCCAGCGATGCGAATATGGGCGATCGGCGATGCGGGTGTAGCCAGCTTGGACCAGGCTCACGTGAGGGACGCCTACATGACCTACGCCGGCCCGAACCCAGCCAACGCATGGATCTGGCTCGGTGACAACGCCTACCTGAGCGGTCGCGAGATCGAGTTCCAACATGTGGTCTTCAAGAACATGTACGAACCCGTGCTGCGGAACACCCCGCTCTTTCCTTCCCCGGGCAACCACGATTACTACTCGGGTGCCAGCGCAGCGAACAACACGGGGCCCTACTATGATCTCTTCGCACTACCGAAGTCTGGTGAGTCCGGCGGCGTTCCTTCCAATACCGAGGCCTACTTCTCCTACGACATCGGAAACGTCCACATGATCTCCCTTGACTCACACGATAGCCCGCGATCGCCCACCGGAGCAATGGCCACGTGGCTGATAAATGACCTCAATTATGCGCAGGCGTATGCGGAGTGGATCATCGCGTATTGGCATCATCCGCCTTACACGAAGGGGAACCACAGCTCGGATGACACGAGCGATCCCCGATCGGGGGACATGCGCCAAAATATCCTACCCATCCTAGAGTCACAGGGTGTGGACCTGGTGCTCGGAGGCCACAGCCACACCTACGAAAGATCCTATCTGATCAAGGGGCACTACGGCACATCGTCCACGTTCAACAGCGGCACCATGGGCGTAAACCTGACCAACGGACGCGCGGATGGCGCAGGGGCTTACCAGAAACCCGGGGATCTGGCACCCAACAGCGGAACTGTCTATGCCGTGTGTGGGGTTTCCGGCAAGAAGGAGGGAAGTGCGCCGCTCAACCATCCTGTTATGTTCATGAGCACGGTGAGTCATTTCGGCTCCATGGTGATCGACGTGAACGGCACTTCGCTCTCGGCCAAGTTCCTGAACGATGTTGGTACGATCGTCGATCACTTCGATATCGTGAAAGCGGCCAGCAAAGTGCGCCTCGATCTGAAAATGATGCTGGAAGGTCCTTACGATCCCGGAAACGGACTGATGCGCGACGACCTGCGAGCCGCCAGTCTGATCCCTCTCACCCAGCCCTATTCCACATTCTTCACGCATGTGGGCGAAGGCGGCACGGAGACCATACAACCATCCGTGCTCACGGTCACCGGGTCGAACGCGATCGTCGATTGGGTCTTCGTGGAACTGCGCGACAAGTCCAACCCTGCACTGGTGATCAATACCCGCTCGGCTTTACTGCAACGGGATGGGGATGTGGTGGATCTGGATGGTACCTCGGTCTTGCGCGTGACCGTTCCCATCGGGAGCTACCATGTAGCTGTTCGACATCGCAATCACCTTGGGTGCATGACGAACTCACCAGTGGCGTTGAACCGGGTAGCAGCGATGGTCGATCTACGGAACCCACTCTCGAACGTATGGGGTTCCGGGGCGCTCAGGCAGTTCGGCAACACCATGCTGCTCTGGAACGGTAACACTGTAGCGGACCATGATCTCAGATACGTAGGCTCTGGCAATGATCGCGACCCAATACTGGTCCGTGTGGGTGGCACAGAGCCAAACAACACTGCTATCGGCTATTTCCCAGAGGACGTCAACATGGACGGCTCAATCAGGTATATCGGGACAAACAACGACCGTGATCCGATCCTGGTGAACATCGGAAGTGTGGACCCCAACAACACGCGAGTGGAACAGTTGCCGTAATGAAAGAAGCGGTCTTGCGACCGCTTCTTTCTACCTCCACAAATTGCGAAGCCATCGACAAGGGCCGCACACGGATCTAGTTCCACCTCATAAATGCCCGCTGGCCCTCATCGACAGCTCGCACTTGCTGTTACTTCTTCACCGTTGTCCCTTGAGCAACCAATTGCTCGATGTCGTTGTTCACACTCAGTATGAGCAGTGATGTGGCCGTGCAGAACACAGGGCTTGTGATGCAGTGGTGACCGCTCCAACTACCGTCCTCGTTCTGGATATTCACAAGTCGGGCAGTAGTGCTCTCATACCAGTTCTTCCAGGTGTTGTCCTTGTTGATGATGAGCGATTCGCCGGTCTGCAGGAAGCTGAGGAACTCCTCGCCGCCGTTATTCCCGAACCCGTTCAGCACTTCTGCGCTCTGGGCCTGAACTTTCGCCGCGTTGTAAACATTCCATGCCGTGTTCGCCTTTTCCGCTTCGTCGCGGTTCATGCCCGCATCTGTGAGCGACTCGACCGTCACCGGCTGCTCAGCCTTCACTTTGCCTTCCTTTTTTGCTTTGGTCAACACCTCTTCAGCGTTGCGCGCTTCCTTGGCACTGCTTCGCGTGCTGCCGCTAACTGCGTACAGAGTAACACCAGCGGCAGCGCCTGTAGCAACGGTTCCGGTATTCGCATCGAAGTTCCCTTTTTGGAAATCGCGTGCCTGCTCCAGTGCTTTGTCATCCACATCGGCTCCCACATGTTGAGCGCTTTCCAACGCGTTGGTCGCGAAGCTCGATTGAAGCACACCAGCCCAACCATTTCCTGCAACACTACCGTTCGCTGTTTGCGACTTCTGGATCTTGCCAGTGCACTTGTTCAACGCCTGCAGCCAACGATCATGCTTGGGATCGTTGCAAGGCATCCGGCCCATCAGGTTGCTCAGGTATTGCGCCGTAAGCGCCACGTCGATGTACTGACCCAGCTTCACTTGGATCTGGGTACCTGTGAGTTCTGTAATGTTGAGCGCATCCTGCGGTGAATTCTCCACAGCCTTCAACAAGAATTCTGTTGTGCGAGCAAGCACATTGGCGAATCGGCCTTCACTCAGTGTACTGCCTGCACGCAACATGGCCATGCTCACCATGGCGGTGGTGGCGGGATCACTTGGTGACGCATGTGGATCCATCACATTCTGGCTGGCATGTGTACCCGCCGCGAATCCACCATCTGTGTTCTGCGCCTTTGCCATCCAGTCATAAGCGCGGCCTTCGGAAGTCAACACTTCAGCAGAAGTTTTCACTACGAAATTCGGATCGAGACCTTCACCTTCGAATACGGTTTTGAACACGCAGCCCGCAGGCCGCGCTCCAGCGGGCTTCATGCAGCACGCATGTGTAGGTGCTGTATTGAACGAGAAGAGAACAAGCGTGGAAGCCGAAATGACGGCGATCGCGCTGGCAATAACAAAGGACTTTTTCATGGCGTCGTGAGTTGGATTTTTGGATGCATGATGCGATCCGACCCACCCGTACACACGCCTTTGCAAAAGGTTCGATCCGACATCGTGGAGCTATATTTCCGCATGCGCAACGCGATATTCCTGATGCTCGTGGTGACTATGACCCCAGCCTCGTCGCAACGTGTCCTGCACTTTTCGGCCACCTCTGGCTTCGATCACGGTACACGTGCGGTCTCGTTCGCCATGTTCACCGGCATCGGCAGCGAACTCGGATCAGAGGTGATCAACGACCCACTTGGTGCCACATTCTCGGACCCGACGGCGCTTGCGGAGTTTGATGTGGTGGTCTTCAGCAACACCAGTGGCAACAATATCCTCGATGCCGAGCAACGCGCCAACTTCGAGCAGTGGGTTCAGAGCGGCGGTAGTATTCTAGGCATCCATGCCGCCACCGATACCTATCGACATAGCACCGCCAATGGGAACAACACCGGCACGTGGGACTTCTATGCCGAGCTGATCGGTGCCAGTGTTCAAGAGGGCCCGAACCATGTGAACGGTACTCCGCAGTATGCGATGAGCCATATCGGAATTCATCCTTCAACAGCTGCTCTTCCAGACCCGTGGGTGAAGAGCGAAGAGTACTACTACTGGGAAGGCGGTTATTTCCGCAACGACAATATTCCCGTGCTGGAAGTGGAACAAACCATCGGCCCGAACGGCCAAGTGAACAGCTACGACGAGCCGAGGCCGATGAGTTGGTACCGCGAACTGCCTGATGACGGGCGTGCGTTCTACACTGCGCTTGGGCATGCGCCCAGCAACTTCACGGATGACCCACTTTTCCGCCAGCACCTCAAGGATGCCTTGCTCTGGTTGATCGATGCTTCGACCTCGATCAAGCCACAGCCAACGCATGATATGGTTCCGATCATTTGGCCGAACCCAGCCCAGGATCATCTATTCTTCCACTCGCCTGTGACAGGTCAGATACGGATCATTGATGCGAGAGGGAGCACCGTCATCGCCAACGTGAACATGACCGGCCTTATTGACGTTTCGAACCTGGCCGAAGGGATCTACTATGCACGCAACGAACTGCGCAGGCTGAATGGAACGTTCATCATCCAGCGCTGACAGACCAGAAGCGCACTCCTCACAGATCAACTCCATCGAAGGCTTTACGCCTTCAATATCTAGCGCCCTGCCTTCTTCCGGTCGGTCTCGTCCAACAGGATCTTGCGCATACGCAGGCTCTTCGGAGTTACCTCCAAGTACTCGTCGTCGGTGATGTACTCCATGCACTCTTCCAAGGAGAACTTCACGGCTGGCGCGATATTCTCCTTGTTGTCTGTACCGCTAGCACGCATGTTCGTGAGCTGTTTGCCCTTGAGCACGTTGACCACGAGGTCATCCGTTTTCGGATTCTCACCGATCACCTGGCCACCATAAACTTCTTCTCCTGGATCCACGAAGAACCGGCCGCGGTCTTGGAGCTTGTTGATGCTGAAAGCGATGGCCGTTCCAGTTCCTTGGCTGATGATGCTGGCTGCGCGACGCACACCCAATTCACCCTTCCAGGGCTCGTAGCCCTTGAAGCGGTGCGCAATGATCGCTTCCCCTTCCGTAG
The DNA here is from genome assembly GCA_016717225.1 of Flavobacteriales bacterium. Classification (GTDB taxonomy): domain Bacteria; phylum Bacteroidota; class Bacteroidia; order Flavobacteriales_F; family PHOS-HE28; genus PHOS-HE28. The sequence goes on from JADKGB010000023.1 coordinate 24,632, forward strand.
CCGTTAGTAATGGATTACGCAGGCCAATGATGCCGCGAGCAGGAATGTTGAACTCGATATGAACCCGATCACCCTTCAATTCAACGCTCAACAATTCACCCTTCCGACGCGAAACCAGATCGATCACCTTGCTGCTGAACGCTTCCGGCACTTGTACTGTCAACACCTCGATAGGTTCGCAGCGCTCGCCTTCGATCTCTTTCATGATCACCTGCGGCTGGCCGAGTTGGAACTCATAGCCCTCGCGGCGCATGGTTTCCACCAGGATACCGATGTGCAGAATACCGCGACCGAACACGAGCAATTTATCGGGTGAACCGGTCTCCTCCACTTTCATCGCCAGGTTCTTCTCGATCTCTTTGAAGAGACGGTCGCGCAAGTGGCGGCTCGTTACGAACTCACCCTCGCGACCGAAGAATGGCGACGTGTTGATCGTGAAGAGCATGCTCATTGTGGGCTCGTCCACCTTCACGTACGGCAGTGCTTCGGGATTTTCGAAGTCCGCGATCGTATCGCCGATATCGAACCCTTCGAGGCCCATGACCGCACAGATCTCGCCACTTGTCAAGTGTTCGGTCTTCACCTTTTCCTTGCCCAAACCTTCGAAGGTCATGAGTTCGGCGATCTTGCCTTTTTTGATCGAACCGTCTCCTTTCACCATGCTGACGTTCTGCCCAGCCTTGATGGTACCACGTGTTATACGACCAACGGCGATACGTCCTTGAAAACTGCTGTAGTCAAGGCTCGTGATGCGCATCTGGAGCGTACCATCAACTTTTTTGGGTGCAGGAATATGCTCCAGGATCGTGTCGAGCAAATAGCTGACATCTTCTGTTGGGGTCTTCCAATCCGGTCCCATCCAGCCTTGTTTGCTGCTGCCATAGACCACAGGGAAATCCAACTGGTCCTCATTGGCTTCCAACGTGAACATCAGATCGAACACTTGCTCATGCACTTCCTCTGGAGTGCAGTTCGGCTTGTCCACCTTATTGATCACGACGATCGGCTTCAATCCGAGCGCAATGGCTTTGCCAAGCACGAACCGTGTTTGTGGCATCGCTCCTTCGAAGGCATCAACCAAGAGCAACACACCATCGGCCATATTCAGAACGCGCTCCACCTCTCCGCCAAAATCACTGTGGCCCGGTGTATCGATCACGTTGATCTTGATGCCTTTGTAGCGAACGCTGACGTTCTTGCTCAGGATGGTAATACCTCGCTCACGCTCCAGATCATTGTTGTCCAACAAGAGTTCGGCGGTTTCCTGGTTCTCTCGGAACAACTGGCACTGGTGAAGAATGCGGTCGACCAATGTCGTTTTGCCATGGTCCACGTGGGCGATGATGGCGATGTTGCGGAGTTCGTTCATGGGAAGGCCCGGCCGGGAATGGCGTATTGTGGTTTGCGTATTGTGCGTTGTCTTCTCGAAAAAGTCCGCGAAGGTAGGCCTTTGCAGAACGCTAAGAAGCGTTGGATCCGATCGCTGCCCTAAGTTCGCGGCCATGAAGCCTTGCTATACCTGCATTCCGCTCGTTTTTATGCTCATCTCCTGTGGAAGTCAAGGAGACACTGAAACTGGAAGTGTGGATACTCCGCTCGATGCGGATCTGATGGGAGATGTACGGGTTACCACTGCCGATACGATCATTCGGCTGTGTGGCACTGGAAAGCGTTATCGCTTGAGCGGACCGGCCATGGATACTATTGCTGACCGTTACCGCTATGCCGTGAGCCGCAAAGGCAATTGGGCCAAACTCTGGTTCAAGGGCCATTTGGGAACGATCACGTCGGCGAATCACACCGATAGCGTGTTCTTCGCCGTCAACTACCAACATTTGGATGCATCCCTTAATTGCGAACCAGTGCCTGATCCGCGCATTAGCGGTCGTTACAAATTGGAACAGAACGACCCAACGCACCCTCGAAGTATTCTGTTGGACCTGTTCGACGATGGCGTGGTGATCATGTATTCGGACCTGTATGATGGAGCTGGTCCGATCGAAGAAAATGGTCATTGGGGGACCACCGCGGATGATCTGGTGAACATCAAATGGCCTAAGCGCGATCAAACGATGAGTTATCACTGGGATGGTAGCTCACACCTGAACGGCAACAAACTTCCCAACGGAATGGCGCTAAGTCTGCTGAGAACAGGCTCCGCTGATCGTAACCCAAGTGCGTTGGGGCGCGCAACACGCTGGCTCGCTGCGGCCGCCACCGCCAACGGACATCCTTGCAAACCCACTGACATTTCCCCTTCAACGGAATTATCCGAACTGTTCACCACCGAGGGGGCTCGCACCTCCTTGGCCGTTGCTGCGCGCGATACCTTCAACTGGAACGAAGAGGAATTCAAACTGACCTGGACCAACATTTCCAACGTTCAAGAGGTGGTGGACCTCATGCGGGCCCGGATCCATAATTGACGGCCTTCATCGCTCTATCTTCGCCGACCGAAAATCAGGCCCCGTAGTTCAATTGGATAGAATGGCAGATTCCGGTTCTGCTGGTTGGGGGTTCGAATCCCTCCGGGGTCACAACGTGAAAAGCGCCTCTTGGAGGCGCTTTTCACTTTTTGGAACGAAGGCATGCCATAAATTCGATCTCGATCGATCACTTCCACTGCATGCGTATCGATAAGTTCCTGTGGTGTGTTCGTTTGTTCAAGTCACGGAGTATCGCAACAGAACAATGCGCTGCGGGTCGCGTTCGAATCGGAGAAAAAGAGGTAAAGGCCAGCCTTGTCGTGAAGGCCGGGGATCGATTCGCTGTAAAACAACCTCCGATCTGGCGCGTGTTCGAAGTGCTTTCGATCCCACCGTCCCGTGTGGGTGCCAAACTTGTTCGAGGATTTGTTGTGGATCGGACGGCTCCTGAAGAAGTGGAGAAACAAGAACTCGCCCGCAAAGTGCGTGCGGACTATCGCGATCAGGGCGAAGGCAGGCCCACCAAGCGCGAACGCCGGGATATCGATCGATTTACGGCGGAGTAGACACTTCCCTCCCCTTCAATACCGGTGTGAAGGCTTGGCATCATTTAGGGTTCCTTAACAGCACACCCCTTTCTGCGCCGGGTAGTTTCGCATTCGTCATTCAACAACCCCATGAACGGACAATTACTACTGCGTGCTTCTATTGGGCTCTTCATAGCAACGATGCCTGTTCTCACAACTGCGCAAAAACGTGACGGTGAGCGAAAAGTGCGGATCGATATTACGCGGAACGACAACGGCACAGAAAGCCATGTGACCCGCGAGTTCGATCTGAGCGATGAAAAACAGCTCGCCGATGCGCTCCGCGAACTGGGCGTGATGGATGAATTGAACATCATTGGCGACAATGAGAACCTGGTGCTGGATCTGAGGCGATCACGCGATGGCGGAATGCTCCATGATATGAGCGTTGCACTGAGTATGGCCGATGGAGGCAATCAGGAACTGGAGGCCTACATGGGGGTGTACTATGGTAACTGGAACGAAAGCTGCGATAAGGATGAACGTAAGAAAGGCCCTCCCATCAAGGAAGGTGCTTGCGTAACCGGCGTAGAAAATGATGGTCCTGCTGAGAAGGCCGGTTTGAAGGGCGGGGATGTGATCGTTGCCATGGATGGCAAAGGGATCGGCAGTGGATCCGATCTTGTAGAGGCGATCCGTGACCACAAGCCGGGAGACAAAGCGAAGATCACGTACTACCGCGGGCGTGAAAAGAAAAACGTGGAAGTCACCTTGGCAGGGCGACGTTCGGAATCCAACACAAGTTGGTCATGGAACAATGATTATGCGCGTGAAGGCGATCTGCTGAAGCTGGAGGGCATGTCGGGCAACCTTCAAACCTGGCCAAGGTCCATGATGGTCGAGGGCAAAGGTGCATTCCTTGGTGTAGATGGTGATGATGTGGATGATGACAAAGGCGTTCGTATCACGGAAGTAACCGATAGCAGTGCAGCTGAGCGGATGGGTTTGAAAAAAGGCGATGTGATCCGATCACTGAACGGCAAGACCGTCAAGAATTTTGATGCACTGGCCGAAATGATCGATGATCTGGAACCTGGTTCGGCAGTGCAATTGGTGGCACTGCGGGGCGACAATGAGGTGAATTTCAATGGCGAGCTAGGTAAGGCACCTCGTACCGTTTGGAGCTGGAGCGGAGATAATGCGTTCGAAATGCCCGAATACCCTGAGATGCCCGAAATGCCGGAGATGCCCGAATTACCGGAGATGCCAGAGATGCCCAATTTCGATCGCCCGGAAATAAGCCCCAAGGATCGTGCAGAATACAATAGTGATATGGATGAATATCGGCGGGAAATGGCCGAGCGGTTGCGTGACATGAGCGAGATCGCCCGTGATCGTGAAGAGCGCAGGCGTGAAATGAACGAATTGCGAAGTGAAATGGACAGACTCCGTCGGGATCTGAGATCCGAAACGATCAATGAAATGCGGGTGACCATCGATGCTGTGAAACTCAGTCCGGAGGAGACCGCTTCTTTGAAGAATAAAGGCGTGGTCGATCTGGACAACACCTTGGAACTTCCAGGACTTCAAGTAAACCCCAACCCCACCGACGATTCGTTCAGCATTGCTTTCGAAGCACCGGTAAGGGGTGATCTGAGTGTGGATATGCACGATGCGAAAGGTGACCGTGTATACCATGAATCGATCAGTGGTTTCAAGGGCAAATACGAGCGGGTCCTTGATTGGAGCGACCGTGCCGACGGAACGTATTTCGTGGTGATCTCCCAGAACGGAAAGGCCCAAGCGAGAAAATTGGTGAAGCAATAGACGATCCGGTCATTCCGGTCGAGCCGAAAGCCAATAGCGATTTGCTAATAGCTTTCGGCTCGTTACGTTGTTGGAAAAAACGATCGATCCCTGCGCCGAAATGAAGCTCATTCTCCGCCTCCTGCTTTCAACGATCGCTGTACTTGTCGCGGATATGCTGCTGAGCGGTGTGCACGCCGATTCCTTGCTCACCGGACTTTTCGTGGCCGTGGTGCTTGGCTTGCTCAACACGTTCGTTCGCCCGTTGATCGTACTACTCACCCTACCAGTAACGATCGTCACTCTGGGGCTTTTCATATTGGCCATCAACGCCGGCATGGTGCTGCTGGCCGCAAGGCTCATCGACGGTTTCCGAGTGGATAGCTTTTGGTGGGCGCTTGCCTTCAGCGTGGTCCAATGGGCCGTTCAGGGCTTTCTCCTTGCCCTCGATGGTGGGGAGAAGAAGAGCGATGGATAGAAAGCTGCAAGGCCCAAGCTTCGTTCTCAGTTCCCATCGAGCAACCCGCCCAATCCACCAAGGATCGAGCCTTCACCTTTACGGCTTCCGCCGGCTTTCGGTGATGCGCTGATAATGTTGTCCGCCAAGCGGCTGAAGGGCAGGCTTTGGATCCACACGTGGCCGGGTCCGCGCAGGGACGCGAAGAAGAGACCCTCGCCACCGAACAGCGTGTTCTTGATCCCGCCGATGAACTGGATATCATAGTCCACATTGCTGGTCATGGCCACAAGGCAACCAGTATCCACGCGCAGGGTCTCCCCTGGCTTCAGATCCTTCTGGATCGTGGTACCACCCGCATGAACATAAACCTGACCATCGCCTTCCAGCTTCTGCATAATGAAGCCTTCACCACCGAACAAACCCGCCCCGATCTTCTTCTGGAACGCGATGCCGATGCTCACGCCCTTGGCTGCACAGAGGAATGAATCCTTCTGGCAGATCAACCGCTGACCGTAGTCGCGCAGGTCCAGTGGAATGATCTTTCCGGGATATGCCGCAGCGAACCACACGGTTTTCCGCTCTTGCGAGTGGTTGGTATACGTGGTCATGAACAGACTTTCACCGGTTAGCACACGCTTACCAGCCCCCATGAGTTTGGTGAGAAAGCCCTGTTCCTGCCCGTTGCCATCGCCAAAAATGGTCTTCATCTCAATGCCTTCGTCCATCATCATGAAGGCGCCTGCTTCGGCCAATACGGTCTCTTGTGGATCAAGTGTGATCTCCACGCATTGCATGTCATCACCCACAATGCGGTGATCGAGTTCGTGGGAAGTGCGTTCCATGTTCTGTCTGGTTTTCTAGCCGTCAAATGTATCAGGGACACACACCACCTTGCCTTCAGTCCAACAGCTAATTTGGCCGTTCCTGTAGAACCATTATGCCCGACCTGAAGCCCGCCTCGACCACCTCCAATGCCTTGGATACTTCAACCCTGCTGAAGGCGTGGGAACTGATGTGCACGGCAAAGGCCATGACGGAGATCTATGAAGAGAACTTCAAGTTCACGAGCAAATACGTGCATGCGACCAGCCGTGGCCATGAAGCCATTCAACTCGCACTCGGTTTGCAGCTGAAGCCGCAGGATTTCGTATCACCCTACTATCGTGATGACAGCATACTTCTAGGTATCGGTTTGCGCCCGTATGAACTGATGCTCCAGTTGATGGCCAAGCGCAACGACCCATTCAGCGGTGGGCGCAGCTACTACTGCCATCCGAGCTTGAAGCGCGAGGGCTTTCCGCGAATTCCCCACCAGAGCAGCGCAACAGGTATGCAAGGAATACCGACGACCGGAATCGCGCTCGGTATACAGTACAAGGAACGAGCTGGCATTCCTCACGATGTGGAAGGAGAGCCCCCGATCGTCGTGTGTTCGTTCGGTGATGCGAGTATCACGGAGGGCGAAGTAGCCGAAGCCTTTCAGATGGCGGTGCTCAAACAGCTTCCGATCATCTACCTGGTACAGGACAACGAATGGGACATCAGTGCGCATGCCAACGAGTTCCGAAAAGGCGATGCGACCGCCTACGCGAAAGGCTTTCCCGGATTGGAAACCCGAACCATCGATGGAACGGACTTCTTGTCCAGTTACTCAACACTGAACGAGGTGATCGATCTGGTGCGTACCGAGCGCCGACCCTTTCTGGTGCACGCCAAAGTGCCTTTGCTGAACCACCACACCAGTGGCGTGCGTATGGATTTTTACCGCTCGGATGCAGACCTCGCTGAGCACCGTAAACGAGATCCTTTTCCGCGGTTCTTCCAACAGCTGCTCGATCACGGCATCAAGCTGGAAGGCTTGAAGGAGTTGGAGAAAAAAGCCACTGCCACGGTGAAGGCTGACTTCGACCTGGCCCGGAATGCCGAAGATCCGCAAGCGGAGGACCTCACCACACACGACTTCGCCCCCACGCCCGTTACCGAGGAGAAAGGAGAACGCGAACCCAAGGACCGCGAACCTACGGTGATGGTGGATTGTGCGCTGTTCGCCATTCGCGAACTGATGCAGGAAGACGAACGCTGTCTCCTTTATGGCCAGGATGTGGGCGCACGACTCGGTGGTGTTTTCCGAGAAGCGGCAACTCTTGCTCGTGATTTCGGTGATCACCGTGTGTTCAACACGCCGATCCAGGAAGCATTCATTATCGGCAGCACCGTGGGAATGAGCGCAGCCGGATTGAAACCGATCGTGGAAGTCCAATTCGCTGATTACATCTGGCCCGGGCTGAACCAACTGTTCACTGAAGTTGCGCGTTCCTGTTACCTCACGGTGGGCAAGTACCCGGTCAGTTGTATCGTGCGTGTGCCCATCGGGGCATATGGCAGTGGCGGCCCGTATCACAGCAGCAGTGTGGAAAGCGTTCTCTGTAATATCAAAGGCATCAAGATCGCCTATCCCAGCACTGGGGCCGATCTGAAAGGATTAATGAAGGCAGCCTACTACGATCCCAATCCGGTGGTGATGCTCGAACACAAGGGCCTTTACTGGAGCAAGATCAAGGGCACCGAAGATGCCAAGAGCATCGAGCCATCACCGGAATACATCATCCCGTTCGGCAAAGCGCGTATCGTGCAAAGCGCTGATCAGGATGAGATCGAAAAGGGCCGAGCCGCAGTTATTATCACCTACGGAATGGGAGTGTATTGGGCGAAAGCCGCTGCAACCGACCTGCCCGGTCGCGTAACGATCATTGACCTGCGCACACTTGTACCCCTGGATGAAGAGACGGTGATGAATGCGGTGAACGAACATGGCCGTTGCCTTGTGGTCACAGAAGAACAACTCACCAATTCCTTCGCGCAAGCACTTGCTGGAAAGATCGGTACGGCATGCTTCCAAAAGCTCGATGCTCCGGTACATACCATCGGTGCAGTGGACATGCCTGCGGTTCCCCTCAACAGCACGCTGGAGGCAGCCATGATACCCAGTGCGGAGAAAGTCGCGAGAATTCTTGGTGACCTTTTGCGCTATTGACCGGATAGTGGAAGAACATCACATCTCCGTCCCACGTTCGGCTCGATATCACTCGCTTGGAAATGCGCGAAATGCAAAAACCATCTGGATCGTGCTTCACGGCTACGGACAGCTCGCACGCTATTTTCTTCGGAATTTCGAAGGTCTGCATGACAACAATCTGATCGTTGCACCGGAGGCGCTTTCTCGATTCTATTTGGATGATGCCCATTCACGTGTTGGCGCCACGTGGATGACGCGGGAGGACAGGGAGAACGAGATCCTGGACCAGATCACACACTTGGATACGCTAACCGCACACGTGGCTGGGCATTGTGCCCCTAACGTGCCGATATCAGCCCTCGGCTTTTCTCAAGGGGTCGCAACGCTATGCCGTTGGTCTGTTCTGGGCAAAACGAGGATCGAGCGCTTGGTTCTATGGGGCGGGTCGATGCCGACAGATCTTGCCGCTCCGGCTCTGAAAATGAAATGGGCCAATACGAAAGTGGACCTGGTCCATGGTGATCAGGACCCATTGGTGAATGAACTTTCCTTAGCGAGGAACGAAGCGCAGTTGCGCGATGCTCAAGTGCCTTGTTCGATCCATAAGTTCGGGGGTGGACATGCCTTGGATAATTTGCTGTTGAGGCGAATAATCACAGCGTGATCGTCCCGTTCTGGGCGCTCCAACCCAACATATCGTCGATTGTCCGCACACTTACGCTGTGGTAATTGGGTCGGGCGACCTTGTAGATATTCATGGCCATCGCCTTCCCCTTCTCCGTAGCTATAAGCCGATCATACAGCGGTATCAGGAATTTCCGTCGACCCACTGTGGTCAAGAATCCATCCAATCGCTCGTAGCTCTTGCTATAGTCATTGCTAACGCACTGCTCCAACCAAGCCGCGAGTATCTCCGAGTTTCCACTGGCCGTAAAATGGAACGTGTTATCCAATTCATCCATGCGCGCTTCGTTCAACTTGCCGGGCAAGTGGCGCAAAAAATGCATCCACTCGAATGTGCTCCATGCTTTCGTTGCGAGCTGGTTCGCAGGAGTTCCCTTCTCCCAATGGGCGATCTCAACTTCCACTTTGGCGAAGTTGTCTGAAACGGGAACGATATCATCATCCGGAATTCCGGTCTGATAGATCCATCTATCCACGTCCACTTGCAATTTGTTCGGCGTCAATAGCTGCTCGTTCAAGTAAGTAACGAACCTCTCCGTCGTCATGCTTTGAAACGCGAACTTGTCGAAATATCCGCGCAAGAAGGTATCGAATTTTTCACGGCCAGCTTTGCTCTCGAGCAACCTTAGAAGGCCATAACCCTTCTCGTACGCGATGTCGGTCATTCCATCATCCGGATCGCGACCAGCGAGATCGAGCTTGAGCCGAGTGTCCTGAGGATCCTTGCCGCTCTCGATCTCCATTACCGTGGACATCAGGTCCTGGTGACCGAGGACACCGGTCATCGCGCTATAATCCGCACCGTACAACTTCTCGCTTATGCGGTGCTCGAAATACACGGTGAAGCCTTCATTGAGCCAGAAGTCGTTCCAGTTCGCATTGGTTACCAAGTTACCGCTCCAACTATGGGCCAACTCGTGGGCTATAAGCGCCGTAAGTGAACGATCACCAGCAATGATCGTTGGCGTTGCGAACGTGAGCATCGGGTTCTCCATGCCGCCGAACGGAAAGCTTGGTGGAAGGACGATCACATCGTATCGACCCCAACGATAGGGTCCGTAAAGCTCTTCCGCCGCAGTTACCATTCGCCCCATGTCCGCGAATTCCCATGCCGCCTTATTGATCATGCTTTGCTCCGCATACACACCGCAACGTTCATCGATGGACTGATACGCAATATCCCCAACCGCAAGTGCAATGAGGTAGGCCGGGATGGGCTTGTCCATTTTGAACGAGTACACGCCATCCGAACTCCGCGCTTGTGGATTCTCAGCGCTCATCAATGCCATCAGATCGTTGGGCACCTTCACTTTCGCGTTGAAGGTGAATCGGATACCTGGGCTATCCTGCACGGGTATCCACGTACGGGTAAGAATGGCCTGGCCCTGGGTAAAAAGGAATGGCTTGGTCTTATCAGCGGTCTGCTCAGGTGATAACCATTGTAGTGCACGCGCGTTGGCCCCAGTGCGATAGCTGACCACCACTTGATCCGCACCCGCTGGAACTGCTACCCGCAAAGCGCGTCCAAGAAAGGTGCTGTCGCCCAAAGAATATTCAAGCAGCGCACCATCAGCCAAGGTCACTTTTTCTATCAGCAAGCCATCGGTATCGAACACGACGCTATCACCGCTGGATCGTTGGAGCTTGTACGTGGCCGTACCTGCGATGGTATGGGCAACCATATCCACGGTAACATCCAGATCCAAATGTGTGATCACCGCTTCCTGAGGGCGAGCGTGGCTATGTGGATCCATGATCGTAGTGATTTGAAGAGTTGCGTTCTTGTGATCATCCGCGATCGCGTTCGTCTCGCTGGAGTGTCCACATCCAACGAAGAGAATACAGCCAGTAAATGCGAAGGCAGAATAACTTGCACGCATGCAATGTGCGAATTGGGACGCCAAATGTAGATGGGCGCTATTTGAAGAGTCAGCGGTATCGGTTCTTATCACCATTGGCGCACACTGTTTGTCCCTGAATGGAAGGTGTGCAACCCAGCTTTGGTAAAAAAAAGGGCCGCTTCCTTTTGAAGCGACCCTTTACCAGTCGGGGTGACTGGACTCGAACCAGCGACCCTCCCGCCGCCGCGGCGGGATGCGCTAACCACTCACACCGATCAATGCTTCGATCCGGCTGCGCTTCTTCCAGCCCTTCAATTCCAATTCGCGACGGTATGCCGAGGATTTGTCCACATGCTCCTCTTTGTACACGATCTTCAATCACCTTGGCCTTCGAGGTCCAACCTTGATGCGCGCTCAAGTGCTTGCGCAGTCGTTCGTGCACATCCTCGGTCGTGTGTCCGATATAATACCGGTTCAAGTGATCTGACCGGAGTATGTAGAGCCATGCCATTGTACAAAAAAGGGCCGCTTCCTTTTGAAGCGACCCTTTACCAGTCGGGGTGACTGGACTCGAACCAGCGACCCTCCCGCCGCCGCGGCGGGATGCGCTAACCACTCACACCGATCAATGCTTCGATCCGGCTGCGCTTCTTCCAGCCCTTCAATTCCAATTCGCGACGGTATGCCGAGGATTTGTCCACATACTCCTCTTTGTACACGATCTTCCAATCCTTGGCCTTCGAGGTCCAACCTTGATGCGCGCTCAAGTGCTTGCGCAGTCGTTCGTGCACATCCTCGGTCGTGTGTCCGATGTAATACCGGTTCAAGTGATCTGACCGGAGTATGTAGAGCCATGCCATTGTACAAAAAAGGGCCGCTTCCTTTTGAAGCGACCCTTTACCAGTCGGGGTGACTGGACTCGAACCAGCGACCCCTTGCACCCCATGCAAGTGCGCTACCGGGCTGCGCTACACCCCGAATTGAGAGCGCGAATGTAAATGAAGCTGCTGTCACTTGAGGCCACAATAAAATTCTACATCGTCC
>JADKGB010000024.1 GCA_016717225.1 Flavobacteriales bacterium
AGCACGCGTCATGGGGGTGGACGTCCGGAAGAGCCATCGCCGTTCCAGGGTTGCTCAGCACGCCGCTCGCACTAAGCCGCATAGCCACGCCGCCTTCCGCGGTGGAGTTGGCCAGCACGAAGCCGCCGCTGGCATCCTTACCAGATGCACGATCTCGCTTGATGCGCTGAGCTGGACCACGTATTGCGCGTTGGTGCCGAAGGTGTTGTCGTTGTTTCCGGTGGTCTGCAAGGCCACCACGGCCAGCGCGCTGAAGGCGAGGCCTTCATCGCAGCGGCCCGCGAGCAGCAGCCGTCCATCCGGCCGCAGCAGCATGGCATAGCCGCGCGTGCCGTCGCAATTGCTGATGTTGAACGTGCGGTAGCCCGATCCATGCCATGTGGTGAGCCCGCCGGTCCCGTTGAAGCGGTCCACGCCGATGGTCGGGTCGCCGGGAGGCCTTCAAAGTGCCCATGACGTACACCTCGCTATTGCCGGTGCCAGCATCGCCCGCTGATAGGCTTGCAACGCCGTGCCCGCGCGCTGGTAGATGCCCGCCGTGGCGAAGCCCGCATCCAGCAGACCGTCACCATCAAGGCCGTGCACGATCGCCTTGTTATTGTCCTCGATGATCAGCCAGATGCGGCCATCGGGATGCACAAGCAGGTCGTTGATGGCAGGTGCATCACCGAACCCCAGCCCCGGCCAGGTGTAGGTGCTGTCGATGCCGAAGGTGGGATCGATCTGTGCGGTGGCTGGTAACGTTGCCAGGGCGAGCAGTGCGGGGAGGAGTCGATTCATGCGGGCAAGATAAAAAGGGGGCGTGGGCGGGACGAGTCGCAGGTTGTGTTGGTTGTAGACCAAACCCAACAATATCCACGAGGCCGTCACAGACGTCACAAGATCACCCTCTGTTCTCGCTCGGTTGCCCTGTGCAATGGGTTTGCGCGAGGTTCCGGCCGGCGAGCCGGAAGTGAGCCGGTCCTGAGGGTCTGTGGCCACAGTTTTCTCCAGAGCTACAATGGGGGAGAGCACGGATAACGCAGCCGCGCCAGCGGGAGTTCAACCTCTACACTCCTCCTCCACATCTTCCACACTCCGGCTTGCTGAAGATGTTCATGCGTTTGGCCTTCTTGCGTTTCACTGTACGACGGGTCGAGAGCACATCCTAGCGATAACTGGGAAGGCTAGCGCGAAACGAAATAGGAATATCCCTGCGCGATGGGGGATTGGCGCGCGATGTTGAACAAGGGACCGGTCACGATCCGCCTCTCGGTCCGTTGGAAAACGTATCCGCATGAATTGTCCAGCGTTCCATCGAGGAGCAGTAGGACGGCAGTTTCGTTCTGATAGGACGCGTAAACGCTGAGCTTCTTCATCATGCGAATGATGTCGCGGTCGATTTCGTCGTATCCACCCGATGGACCGGCTATGATGGAATCGGACATCGGGAAGGGAGAGTCATCTGGTATGACATAGCGCCAAGTCCTGCCACGCTCTTCATACAGCTCATCCACGCGTAACAAGCCTACCTGTTGCACGTAGATGTGATGGGCCGAGCGGGAAAGGGCCTCTGTGAGTTCAACGAACGCATCGATCTTCTTCCTGAACATGCCAACGCGCTGCTCCTCCTGCTCATAGGCTCTCTTCAGGAAGTCGTTGGGCATAGCACTGGCTTCTTCAATGGAAAGCCCATAGTACTTGGCGAACGTTCCCCAGTAGAAATTCGGTACAACGCTCACCCGTTGTCGCTCGCCCATCATCCACGCAACGGAGTCGGTCAATGGGCGCGGATCCCATTTGGAGAAAGGCATGGTGAACTTGAGGTACGCAGCCTTGTCCATATGGTCGGCCGTGACCTGGGTATGCTGGTGCTTGTAAATTAGCACATCGTACTCCTTGGATGCATAGCCAGGGTCTTGGGCTGAGCCCTGTGCGATCCAGAAAGAGAACAGAGCGGAGAGCAACCAGCGTATCGGGGACATTGTCAAGTCGTACGGTTCAAATGTCGCACATCCTAGGGAGAGCTGAGGATTACCCAAGCGTTTCATGCTGGGTAGCTAACCTACGCTCATGTATCATCAACGTAAGCCTTCATCCAGCGATCCAATAGGGTCTCCGATGTGTGAAACGATGCTGTTGTGTGGTCTTCGGTCCAACCCGGCAGCCCCAAGCCACTTTCTGTGTAATGGTATGTATCACCGCCGTACCGCTCGTGCTGTTCGCGCATGCTTGAATGAGAGAAGCGCTCGCCGTTGGGAAAGCTCAACTCTAAGATGCACTCCTTAAGGTGTCGGCACATTTCTGTTTCAGTTGAAAGGACAGGCCAATATGCTGCCAGCGATGGATGGCGAGCCTTTCCTGTTCACTGATAGAACCCATCGCTATTCCTAGTTCCTTTTTGACTGAAGCCACTCTGTCATTGAACAGTTGAACTAGCCTTTGCATTTCGCTGTGGGCACGTTGCACGCCTTCGCTGGAGTTAGACGGTGGAGAAGGCTTTGATGCGTTCCACTTCCCGCTTTTTTGGGATACACGAAGACCGGCATACGTTCGACTAATCGATCGTGTAGGTCAACAGCTATCGGTTCGTCTACAGCGAGGAATGAGATGGCCGCTTCGTAGGTGAAACTTGGTGGCGGTAGGAGGGGGGCATCGGGCATGGCCCGAACTTACGGGAAGCTCCGTATGGTAGTGCGCCCACCTCTACGAGAATGGTAGTAGCTGCAGCGCTCCGACATCAACTGGCGAGCGACCGCGTTCGTGCTCACGGTCATCTTGGTTCACAGTGACGAGCGTGGTTGCTCCTGCCGAGGCGTGGTTCTCCTACATCAGCAGCTTCATGAAGGCCGAGAGCAGTACTGGGAATCAACTTCGCCGACCGTAATCCGTTCATCGTATCATGGTCGTTTTGATACTTTTTCTCGCTCAGGGTCTACGCTTCGGGAGCCTAAGGTTCATTGCTGCCCCAGGAACCCGGAGCCTCTTGAGCGCACAGCATTGTGGCGGAGTCCCTGTGCGAGAACCATACTGTCAAAGGTGTACTTCGACACCAGTTCCTGGTGGTATTGATACAGTCTTCTCGGTGTCTGATTCCCAAAACATCCTGTACTCATTTTGCCACGAATCAGCCTCATGTTTCAGGAAAGTGCTTCGGTCATAGCCTGAGGTGTATTGGCAGCCCCCTGAACAGCTTTCAATCCCAAGTGAGAACTCAGTTCGGAACGAAGTACTTCTTCATCAGGATCTCGGCACAATAAGGTTTGCCTAAACGCGTCGCGAGCGCTAGGCTGCGTTCGGTAGACAGGCAAGAATAAGGCCATCGCGCTGATTCTGACCCAAGTAACATTCGGCTGGGGGCGTTGATTAATTGTAAGTTCGGTGACTCGTATAGAACCACCCCTTTTAGGGTCCATTCGGAATAGGCGCTCAAACTGCTCCTTGGTCATGCCGTGCAATTGCCGCTGCACCACCTCATCCGGCGTTTGTGTGCCTTGCCGTTCATTGTGGCGATGAAAGCTCGCAAGTTTCAGTGGCAATGGCCCGCCATCGATCCATGTCAGCATGTGCTCACGGCTTGCGCAGTAACGATAGAGCTTCATCGTTGTTCCGCCTGCTATAATTGGCTGCTACTCCTCACCATCCCCACCACACATTCCACCACATCCTCCACGCTCGGCTTGCTGAAGTAATCGCCATCGCTGCCGTAGGCGGGGCGGTGCGCTTTCGCGGAGAGTGTTTTGGGCGCGCTGTCCAACCACCGGTAGCCGTCTTGCACTTCCAGGATCTGTTGCAGGATGTAGGCACTGGCGCCGCCGGGCACGTCCTCGTCCACCACCAGCAGGCGGTTGGTCTTCTTCAGACTTTCCACGATCATGTGGTTCCTGTCGAAGGGGAGGAGGGTGCGCACGTCGATCATCTCCACGTTGATGCCGAGGTCGTACAATCGCTCTGCGGCTTTCTGTGCGATGTGGAAGGTGCTGCCGTAGCTCACAATGGTGATGTCGGTGCCTTCGCACCAGATCTCCGGTACGCCGATGGGCACGGTGAACTCGCCGAGGTTGCTCGGTAGTTTTTCCTTGCTGCGGTAACCGTTCAGGCATTCGATCACCAGTGCGGGATCGTCGCTTTGCAATAGCGTGTTGTACATGCCTGCAGCCTGTTGCATGTTGCGTGGCACGCACACCACCACGCCGCGCAGCGCACCGAGGATCATGCCCATGGGGCTGCCGCTGTGCCACACGCCTTCGAGCCGGTGCCCGCGTGTGCGCACGATCAGCGGTGCTTTCTGTCCGCCCTTTGGTGCGCCACTGCGTCATGGCAAGGTCGTCGCTCATGATCTGCAAGCAGTAGAGCAGGTAATCGAGGTATTGGATCTCCGCGACCGGTCGCAGGCCGCGCAAGGCCATGCCGATGCCTTGGCCCATGATGGTGGCTTCGCGGATGCCCACGTCGCTCACGCGCAGTTCACCGAAGCGCGCCTGCATGCCTTCCATGCCCTGGTTCACGTCGCCGATCTTGCCGGTGTCTTCACCGAAGGTGAGCAGCAACGGTTCTTTTTCGAAAAGCGCGGCGAAGTTGTCGCGGATGATGATGCGGCCATCCACCTGCTCATCGGTTGCGTATTCAACGGGCACTTCGCGAACGTTCAAGCAACTCTTGGCGCTCTGGCTGTAGAGGTGGCTGCCGTAGCGATCGGCGTTCAGCGACATCGCTCCAGCGATCCAATCTGTGATCGGCTGTTGAGCGATGGGGTCTGTGCTACGAGCGAGCAACAAAGCTTTGCGGGCGGTGCTCACCACTTCCTTGCGCCCTGGGCTCATTTCCGAACGCAGCTCGCTGACGAGTTTGCCGATCTCTTCAGCGCCGTTCGAACCATCGGTGAAGCGCGCGGCGGCCAGCGCTTCGAGCATAAAGACCACCTCGTTCAATTCGGCCTTGATCTCGCTTTGGAAGGCGTTCCAAGCGGCTTTCTGCGCGGCGCGTGCATCGGTCTTCGCCTTGGCTTCGATGGCATCCAATTCTTGCGTTGAGGCGATAGGCGTACCACCCGGTTTGAAAGCGAGGATCCACTTGCGGAACTGCACCAAGCAGTCGTATTCCTTGTACCAATCGAGCAGATCATTGCTCTTGTAGCGCTCGTGACTTCCGCTGGTGCTGTGGCCTTGTGGCTGCGTTACTTCTTCCACGTGGATGAGGCACGGCACATGCTCTTCGCGGCACAGGGCGATGGCTTCTTCGTAGGTCTTGTTCAGGTCCGCGTAGTTCCAGCCCTTGGTGGTGTAAATGCGCAGGCCATTGGTGCCTTCTTCTTTCTGGAAACCGGCCAATGCCTTGCTGATACTGCCTTTCGTGGTCTGGTAGTCCTTGCTCACGCTGATGCCCCAGCCATCGTCCCACACGCTCATCGCCAAGGGCACTTGCAGTACACCGGCGGCATTGATCGTTTCCCAGAACGGGCCTTCGCTGGTGCTCGCATCGCCGATGGTTCCGAAGGCCACTTCATTGCCTTTGTCGCTGAACTGCGTGTAGCCGTGCAGGGCTTTGTTGTTGCGGAACATCTTGCTGGCCTGTGCGAGGCCGAGCAGGCGCGGCATTTGGCCTGCCGTAGGGGAGATGTCCGCACTGGAGTTCGGCTGGGCCATCAGGTCCTTCCACTCGCCCTGCTCATCGAGGCTGCGTGTGGCGAAGTGGCCGTTCATGCTGCGGCCGGCGCTGCTGGGGTCAGCTTTCACATCGGCATGCGCGTAGAGTTGCGCGAACCATTGCTGCACGGTGAGCTCGCCGATCGCGAACATGAACGTCATATCGCGGTAGTAGCCGCTGCGCCAGTCGCCGTTGCGGAACTGTTTCGCCATGCACACCTGCGCCAGTTCCTTGCCATCGCCGAAGATGCCGAACTTGGCTTTGCCACCGAGCACTTCCTTGCGACCGATCAAACTGGCCTCACGGCTCACCATAACGAGTTCATAGTCGCGGAGGATCTCCTCTTTCAATTCATCCAGGGTCATCTGGACTTCGGGTGCGGCTGTTTTGGTGCGGGCCATGGGTCGAACGGTTCGTTGCGAAAGTAGGACGTGCCTCGAAGCAATAGGCGATCGCGGAATACGTTTGCGCCCGAATGACTTCCACAGTGATCGACGTTTCCCGCGCCCGCAGTTAACATGGAGCCGCTGATCCGCCCCGCAATGGTAGATGATCTGCCTGCGATCCTCGGGATCTACAATGATGTGATCCTCAATTCCACTGCAGCGTACGTGTACGAGCCGCATACGTTGGAAATGCGCCGCCAATGGTTCGATGAGCACAAGGCCGACGGTTGGCCGGTGATCGTTGCGGTGCGAGATGGGGAAGTGGTCGGGTTCGGATGCATCGGTTCATTTCGCACGCGGCCGGGGTACAAGTACACGGGTGAACACACGGTGCATGTGCATCCGGCGCATCGTGGTCAAGGCGTGGGTCGAACGATGCTGACAGCGCTGATCGAAGAAGCACGACGGCTCGAGCTGCGCACGTTGGTGAGCGGCATTGACGCCGAGAACGAAGTGAGCATTCGCCTGCACGCCAGTTTGGGGTTCGTTGAATGTGCGCGCATGAAGGACGTGGCGTGGAAATTCGGTCGCTGGCTGGATCTGGTGCTGATGCAATTGTTGCTCGAAGGGCCTACACATCCCACGGAGAAATGACAGGAACGTCAGTTACGGAACCATCCCGCCTGAAGGTCTACTTGGCCTTCGCCGCGATCTACATCATTTGGGGAAGCACCTACTTCTTCATCCGCGAAGCGCTGGATGGTTTTCCACCGTTCATGCTCGGTGGTCTGCGATTCCTTATTGCAGCCGTGTTGATGTTCGCGTGGTGCATGGCAACCGGGATACCGATAAAGCCAGGACGCGATCTGAAGACGGCCGCGATCACCGGTTTCCTGCTGTGCTTCGTGGGCAATGGCGCCGTGGTGTGGGTGGAGCAGATGATCCCGAGCAGTGTGGTGGCCATCGCGATCGCGGTTGCGCCTTTGTCGTTCATCGTACTGGACAAACCGAATTGGCGGGTCAACTTCCGCAGCTGGTCCACGCTGTTCGGTGTGGTCGCGGGATTTGTTGGCGTGCTCTTGCTCTTCAGTGAGAAGATCGCGGCCCAACTCGGTTCCGCGGAAGTGACCGCTGAGTTTTCGGCGTTGTTCATTCTCCTGCTCGCGGTGATCGGTTGGCCCGCGGGTTCGCTCTATGCGAAATACAACCCCGCTGCCATTCCGAACATGGTGAACAGTGGATGGCAAATGATGACCGGTGCGGTTTGCTTCCTGGCGGTGAGCGTTGGCAGGGGCGAGTGGGCCACGATGCAGTGGAGCGCGGTACCGTTGAGCGCTTGGTTCTCGTTATCGTATCTCATAGTCTTCGGATCCATCATCGCGTTCAGCGCCTATGTGTGGTTGCTGCAAGTGCGCCCAGCCACACAAGTGAGTACCTATGCCTACGTGAACCCCGTGGTGGCGGTGTTGCTCGGTGTGTTCGTCGGCAGCGAACACGTGGGCTGGCGCGAGATCGCGGGCTTGGTGGTGATCCTCGGCGGTGTGCTATTGATCAACCTGGCGAGGTATCGCGAAAGCAGAAGCCGGTGAGTAGTTCCACAGGTGGGGAACCAAACACGAATAAGCGGACCTGAATGCGCCTTTGCACGCCGGCACCAAGCAAATTTGCTGCGACGCTACTGCCCTCCCTCCCTCGCTTTCCGGGCATCCTCCCGGTCCTTCAGCATTACACGCAACCACTCCAGGCTGAACGACCCAGGGCTCAGGGCCATTTGTTCACGTTTCTTCGAATCGAACCAGGTCTTCAGCTCGGCCAATTCGGGGTTGTCGTTCAATAGGTTCAGGAGCTCGTTGTCCGTCCATTTCACAGGATAACACGGCACCATGGCCATAGGGCTGTTGAGGTCTTTCGACATGGCCCCGCACATGCCTTGCAAGTAGGACTGGTCGCGGTCGTGCTTCATCGCATCCAACAGGTTCAAGCCGTACTCGTACAGCACCACATCGGTCAAGTGGGTTACCACGAAAGGTGTGCCTACCTGCGTGGCTCCCTTGCGTGCGAAATACTTGCTGTCCTTGGTGATCCGGAAAAGACCACCATTGTATGCAAAACCCCAGATCTCAACACAGGCTATCTCGATATCGTCATGGCCTTCGTCCTTGAACACCAATGTGGTGTTCTCCTTGCCACTCCACTTCTTGAACTTGGCGTTGGGGTATGTCCTCGGCGACTTGTTGACGAGGTCGTCGAAGGTTTTGAACACATCGAGTTGGGCGAAGGCACAACTTGATGCGATGATGGAACAGCAGATCGCGATGAGCAAACGGGTAGGCAACATGGCGTAGGGTTAGCGCACCAATATAGAATGCCGTGCTTCACCGTGGGCTCGCGGGGGGCTAGTACCTGCAATGATGTACCTCACAGAAAGCTCTTTCTTCTCTTCAAGCCTGTCAACGGACTTTCGTCGACGGAGGGGAAAGCAGTTTGCAAGAGATGAATTAAGCCCGAAAGGCATATGGGGATCCTGCAGGGAGGGTGGTTATCAATGTTCTAAGGGGAGGGGGTCGACGGAGGGGAAAGCAGTTTGCAAGAGATCGCTCTCAGAAAACTCTATCCCCTCCTAGCGGGCGATCACTTGCCCGCGAAACCCAAGGAGGGGTAGGGGTGGTTTCGATCCGGTAGTTCAACGAAAATGCTTTCTGATCAGATCCAGCACACCGTCCAAGTTCGCCAACAGTTCAACATTCTCGATCCGCACGGTTCGGATACCAAGGGCCTTGAGCTGCTCGTCTCGCCATTGATCGTTCATCGATACGGTCGGATCGTGGTGAACGCTTCCATCCAATTCAACGCATAGTCGTTCTGAAGGACAGTAGAAGTCAAGAACCAAGGGCCCGATACCATACTGTCTTCTGAATTTTCGGCCATCCAGTTTGCTACCGCTCAAGCTCGACCACAGAACAGCCTCGCTCGATGTTGCGTTCGATCGTAACGATCGCCGAACTTCTTTGAGATCCTTGCGATTCCGTTTCAGGTCCATGAACGAATTGTGATTCCCGAAGGTCGATCAAAAATCATTCGGAAACCACCCCTAACCCCTCCTTGAGCCGGTCGATCGAGTTTGCTCGCAGAGCCTCGCAACGATCGACGGAGGGGAAAACAGTATGCAAGAGATCGCTCAACAGCATAGATCTCTCCCCTCCTGGCAGGCGTGTCCGGGGGGTTGACTTTCTGAAGGACACCAAAAGTAACCCCCTAACCCTCCTTGAGTTTGTCGACGGAGACTCGCGCCGGAAAGCAGTGCGCATATCGTTCGGAGAACCTCGCGACACCTGCTGCGCCCAAGGAGGGGCAGAGGTGGTTTCGATCCGGTACCCTACTTCAACACCCCCCACCGCATAGCGAACAACACCAGGCCCGTCTTGCTCTTGATGCCGAACTTCTCGAACAGCGCGATGCGGAAATTGTCCACCGTGCGGCGATGCACGCCCATGCGGTCGGCGATCTGCTCGTAGGTGAATTCCGCTTCGTCGCACACCAGCAACAGGAACTCCATTTCGCGCGGTGTGATCTGCCCGAGCAGGCGTTCGCGTTCGCGCTCGTGCGAGGTCTTCATCCCCGGTGCGCGCTGCATCGCTTCGTGCGTGGCCTCGGTATAGTAGTAGCCGGTGAGCATCAAGCTGTCCAACGCGTTCTTCAGCACGGCGGGGCGCGCGTTCTTCAGCAGAAAGCCACGGGCACCAGCACGCACGGCCTTTACGAGTGCATCCTCCGCCGCATCGAAGGTGAGTGCCAACGGCAGCATCGTTGGTGCATGCGCACGCAACCACGCGATAGTCTCGTAGCCGTCCATCACCGGCATGTTCAGGTCCACGATGGCGATGGCGGGTGCGTCGGCTGTCTTCAGTGCCTCGATCATTTCCTTGCCATTGGCGGCCTCCACGGTCACGTGGTAACCGCTCAAGCTGTTCACCAACGACACCAATCCGTTCCGTACGAGGTGGTGGTCGTCCACCAGGGCCACGCTATGCTCCATGTGTTCTTGCGGGGGTTAATGTCCACGTGCATCCTTTTCCGGTTTCAGCTGCGCAATCCGCTTCATAGCCGATCAGTGCGCATCGGCGGTGGATGTTCACAAAGCCTCCGTTCGCTCGCGTTTGCTGCGCATCGAATCCACGCCCATTATCAGCGATCGTGATCGACAGGTCGCGCGTTGCATCCAGGGTAATGGTGATGGTGTCCGCCTTGCTGTGCTTCAGCGCATTGTTCACCACCTCCTGGAACACCCGGAACAAGATGGTGCTCGTATCCGGTGCCAAGTGCGACACAACGCCCTTCACCAACACATGACACTGCACGCGCCCCACGCGCTCGATGCGGTCGGCCTCCGCGCTGATGGCATCGGCCAATGATCGGTGTTGCCACAGGTCGCTGTTGAGGTCGTGCCCCAAGCGACGCACTTCTTCAATGCCCTGGTCCAACGCATCGCGCGCAGCGACCAGTCGCGTATCCGAGCCCAACGAATCCACGGCGCTGTTCATCCCCATTTGTGCCACAGTGAGCAGTTGCGCCACATTATCGTGCAACTCGCGACCCACCTCGCGCAAGGTGTGTTGCGTGGCCTCGCGCTCGGCGTTCATCACTTCCTGGTCGCGGCGACGGTCGGCTTCGGCGAGCTCGGCGCGGTGGCGGATGCGGCGGGTGTTGTTGAGCACCAATAAGAGCACGATGAAACCAATGAAGAGTGTGATTACCATCGTACTGGTGATGATGGTCCACAGCATTTCCGGTGAGCTGTTCATCGAACGGTTCGGCTTTTCGAAAGAAGATATCCGGCATACAGGACCATTCCATAGCGCAGGAAGTAAAGCACGCTGAGAATGTCAAAGAGGCGATCGGCCAGATCTGAATTGGTCAGATAGATGCGATTCATCAAGCCTAAATATGGAATGCCCGCACCCATGAACACCACGATGGAGAGATAGATCCAGAATGTCGGTTCGCGCCAGATCAAAACATCCGTGTATCCGGCTAGGCGAACGAGCAGATATGTGAAAGCGGCAACAAGGATCGCCATAGCGAATAGCAAGCTGATGGAGTTGAGTATGTCGTTAGCTGAACCTTGTTGTATTTCCCAAGCCAAGATCCCAGAATAGGTCAGGACCACAATGGCGCACACGTGCATTGACCATCGTGATCGTATCGACTCCTGCGCGAATACCGAAAGGATCAGAAACTCCATCGTTACGTAGATCTTGTAGAGCCAAGCGTTCTCTTCGTTTCGCGCCACCAGCACAGCCCCGGCATTGTCGAGCAAGAATGCGAGCGCCAACTGCGCATAAAAAAACCACAGTACCCGAGGGGTGCTCCTGATGCGCAGTGTCCATTGGATGAACACTGCGCTCAGGAGCAATATCTTCAAAATTGAGAGGAGTCTCGATGCGGGCTGTATTTACCCGAATCTAAGGAAGTGACCCTGTTATTTGCAACGCGGTGGGCAGAGGTGGCCAAGATCCATGGCCTTGTACGCAAAGAGGTTGTTGGGGTCTTGCGCAGCGTCGTTCAACCTGCCTTCGATGTGAAGCGTAAGCATGTGACGATATTCTGGGGGTACGGGAACAAGCGGCTGGAGCTGGTCATAACATAAGAGTTGGCTCATGCAGGTCAAGACCACTATTTGGGGGTTCGCTTGGTTCTGCTGAATAAGGTTGTTTATCTCATTGGCATACTGGAACCAGATTGCAGTCGGATCATACTGCACGTTTGGATCTGGATTGGTAGGGCGGATCCGAAGTGTTGTGTACCCTTCGCCAACCCGGTTCACCTCTACGCCAGTTGCGTAGGCATCAATAAGCGCCATACGCCTTTTTCATCGATCGAGACCAGTTTCGCGCCGTCAAATTCGAAACTTGCATCCGGCAACACCTTCAGGTCACTTCCGACGGTCTTCTGGTACATGAAATCGACTACCGGTTGAAATTTGTTCCCGTCAATACCATAGTTGAAATAGATACCAGCTATGGGGTGTATGTCACTTTCGACAACCTTGCGGGCATCGTCAAAGGCCTTCCACGGTATCGCCAAGGGCGTGTTCATGATCTTCGCACCGCCGGCTCTGAGCCGGAAATGATCATGGAATTTGGTGACCAAATCGCCCAACTTGGTATCTCCGTAGTGCTTCTTGCGGTCTTCATAGATGTTGCCGACACTACAGTCAACAGCGACAGCTGCTGATGGCGCTCCCTTCTCTTCGTGTTGCTTATTCTTTTCTTCTTGCTTCTGTCCCGGACCACAGGCACCCAGCAAAAGGGTGCAGGCGTATGGAAGTATCGCGCGGTTAAAGGAAATCGTTGTCGCTTTCATGGGATGTGTTTTCGTTGAGGCGAAACTAGCCGAGGCGCTCAGCGCCGTACAGGTGAAAAATACGTGCTCTCCCCCAATGCTTTGATCGTGGGTGGGGTTTGAGCGGGTGGGGGTGCTTTGTGGCATTCAAACCCATCATACCATGCGAAGCATTTCCCACCGGACCCATGGCTTAAAGGAAGCGACCATTTGGTTGTGCCTGTTGGCCGTCGGCTCTCCATTGCTCTCCACCGCTCAGGAGAAACTCGTTATCGACAATTTAGAACAGGATTGGACACCCGTGCAGTGTTGGCTGGATCCAACGGAGAGCCTAAAGGCCTGCCACATTAGCGTGTTCGATGAGGATGGGCATCCGGCGAAACGAGAACGGATCTTTTTGCTCTTGCGCGATGGATCGGGAGGTAACCCATGCTGTTTCGGTTTCCCATTGCTCAACTACTCCAACGTGCAGTGGGATGGCTTCGGTAATGCCTACCTCGTGACGGACGATGGTGGTAACACCGAATTGAGTTGAACGGAATGACTTGGCCCGCAGCGACTGACTCCGCACACATGGTGGACACGCATGGCTTTCCGTGGAGTTCGTTTGGCCGAACGAGCGACCCAAAGAAGCTTGGAGCGATCAAGCGAAGCTCGATGACGCGCTGGAGAACGCCCTTGACGCATCGATGATCAAAGTGCATATGCACGACCCATGCCGACCCATTCCCAAGCAGAAGACCCGCAAATCCAAATAGTAACAAACCCGCGCCATGAAAAACATGACCACACATTGGCTCCTTTTTGCCAGTCTCTGCATCCCAACGGCGTTGCTTCACGCCCAATCGGATCAAGTGCTAACCGCACGTTCGGCTAAGAACACGATATTCTTGGACATCAACGAAGCTGGAAAGGACTTGCGCTTCATGAGCAACCGAACTGATGTGGACGATTTGCAATGGGAGTACGCCACGAAGGAAGCAGAGAAACTGATGCTGATCAAGGACAATACCTATAACCTGCGGTTGCGGCTGACCAATCCGTTGAAATACCGCATCACCGTGGAAGGCAACAAGTATGAAGATGACGAATATGAGAAAGTGATCCAGGGCCTTGCTGATAATTTCCAGAGCCTATTGAATGTTCTCACCCGCAGCACAGGCAATTTTGGATCGCTCGGTAGCGGTGAAGACCTCCGCTCCACACCTTTGTTCGATCCGGGCAAGTCGGTTGCATCTTCAGGTACCGCCATCGATCTTGGTGGAGTCGACGGTATTGCCGGAATTGGGAGCACGCGCTCCAAGTTGAACGGTTTGGCCGACCGTGGATTAAGGCTGGCTATCACAACCATGCATCGCGTAAAGGCTGCTGCGTGGGGTGAAGATGATCCAAGCCCGGAAAGCATCCGATCAGAGGCGATCAAGAGCTCTTTATTGAGGATGCGAAGCGCATTGAAAAAAATACCAATGCTGATATACTGAACGACGCCGCACAGCTCGTGCAACAGTTGATGGAGATCGACCTGTCCGCCCATGGCGCGAACAAAACGCTCTCACAGCTCAAAAGTGTAATTCTGCAAATGCGAGCGGAAAATCAGGAACTTGATTCGTTGCTCAGTTCATTCACATTACGCTCCAGTGCAACGCCAGAGGCCATCGCACGTGTAAAAAAAGGCCATGCCGAAGTAATGCACAAGTTGATGATACAGGATAGCCTGGAGTTCTTCAAAATAAATATGTCGGTCTATGTACAAACGAACTCATCGGAGAAGGATTGGTTCAAGTTGCGCACAGCAGCTCGAAAAGAAGTTTCGGACAAATGGATAGTAAGAAAACAACGGCGTTGGACTCAGCCGATCGGCGATTTCGGTATGGGTGAACCTGACGGTGATCTGGAAATGCTCTCCATCGCAGCAGAAGATTTCGTAAAGCGCATGCGCGACTTTCAAGGAGCGAGGGAAAAACTCGTGCAGAACCTTGCCGAGGTGATGCGCTTGGTATCGAATGCTGCCCAGATCTCCTCAAAAACCGAGCATGGTACAGATCTGATCTGGAGCAATGCCATTCCCAAGGGCAAAACGGAGATCGTAACGGTGAAAGTGCAACAGCGCACGTTGAGCATGGAAAAGAACTTTGGGGTCAAGGTGAAGGAGGAAGATCTTTTCAGCCGCGATCCGGAAATTCATGCGCGAGCACACATTCTATCCCCAAGCCTTCCCAGCGGTGGTTTTCGTGAATGATCTCTTCCCAGAATTCACAGCAAAGGAAGACTCCGTTGGTTTGTTGCGTGTTCAGTCGAAAACCAATTCACAGGGTTACTTCAATCTAGCGGGTATGGTGAATTTCAACATCAAAATGGGCCGCAAGACCGAAGTGCCTTTTCTCCAAGTGGGTGCCAGTGCAAAAAAATCGCAGCCTCAAGTATTCGTTGGTGCTGGTGTGCGTTTTACAGAATGGCTTGGTATTTCAATGGGGCGGCACTTACCTGGCAGGCAGCGCTGAACGAGTTGGCTGTTGGAGACAAAGTTGAGAACCAAGATGCGATCGATGGGGATCTGCGGTACAGCATGTCCGATCCCAAATTCTACTTCGCCGTTCAGTTGCGGCCAAGTACGGTGACGAAGAAGCCGTAGTTGGCATTTGCCACTCTTCAAACCACCGAACCCCGGCCCTTCGCCGGGGTTCTCTGCATCCAACCCCATTGAACATCCACGCTTATATGATTTCGGACGCAAAACGGGCCGTGCATTGCTGCACGGCCCGCTATCGCAACGTTCGAAGGCTCAGCGGTTGGCGAGAACGCTTACCATGTCCTTGCGCACGAAACGTGTTCCGCATTTGGGCGACCACCCGTAGGCGGTGATGGCCACGTTGGTGCTGCCTGCCCAGGCCGGTGCGGCCAAGCGCGCGCGTAGTAGCCCGTCAACATCCCGGAACCCTTCTGGAATGTGGAAGCGACCCTGTTGCACCAACCGATCGAGAACCGATGCGTTTATTGCTGACGGCATCAAACTCACGGAGTTCGGTCAAAAGCGAACAGCGGCTCTGCGCGTTCAGCCACCAGTGCCGCAAGACCAGCCAGCTCTTCGGGCATGCCATCGTCGGTGAAGCGCTTCGCAACAGCCGACTTCAGGTTGATCGCTTGGCGTGGATGTGCGTCGGTCCTTCAAGCTCTGTTTGCCGTGTAACGGATGCGGTTGCGCGGAACCCGGAAATGACGTCCTTGTTGTGCCGGATCTTCGCATACACATCGATGGACTTGCCGATATGGGCTTGGTGCGAACCAAGGGCCAGGTGCATGCGCACGGGAGAATCGACGAAGCCGCCTACGGTATATCGGGTGTGGCGCTCAATGGCCGTGCTCACTTCCACGTACCACTTTCCTGCCAGCGGTTCCACGATGTCGAAGGCAACGAAACCTTCGCCCACGGTGCGGCGCACATGCGCTGCGTTCGGGTGCAGCAACTTGCCCTTGGGGTCGCGCAAACGGATGGCGATCAGGTTGCTCTTCGTGGCGCGGTCGGCCGTGAATTTCAATTTCGGGTCGGCCCAGGCAACGGTGAACGTCGCGCGTTTCGCACATCCTTCCACCACACAAGCAACGCGGCTGCTACTGGCCATGGCGCTCTCGTTCGTAACGATGCTATCGCCACTTACCTGGCCACGGATGTAGTTGTAGATTCTCGAAGAGATGTCGTCGGTAGGCATGATAGTACTTCCCGTTGGTGACGTTGGCAATGTCGTTCAGCAAGGTTTGATCGCTCAGCGGTCCCATTGCACAACTGTACACGGGCATGTCGGCTGGCAACGAAGTGGCCACGCTGATCGCGCTCGGTGAACCATTGTCCAAAGCCGTCGCTGAGCAGCACGACGCTTTGCTGAGGCCGGAAGGAAGCAACAGGTCGCGACCTTTCTCCAGTCCTTCTCCCATGTGCGTACTACCACCGAAGGCGATGCCATCCACCGCGGTTTGCCCGGCTGCATTTTCCGAGCGTTGATGATGGTAACCAAAGCAGGCGCAGCGCCCGAAGGATGTTCCACTTTCGCCGTGGTTCAGAAGCTCACCACGCCGAACTGGTCGATTGGCCCCATGAGGCCGACGAACTGCTTGTTTCGCGGTTCGGGTAATGTCCACATATCCGGAGCCCACCATGCCACTGCGATCGAGTCGCGGTACTGCCACTGGCGATGGCTTCCGCGTATTCGGCATTGTCCACAACCAGTGCGAAATCCTGCCAAGGCGTGGCGATATCGGGATGTGCGCTCGCGGAAATGTTCGCGGCGATCACACGCACTTCGTATATCCCGTTCGGGTTCTGGATATAGACGCACTCCACGTTGTTCAGATCGTCGAAGTTTCCGCCTACAACAGAGAAGCCGTTGGTGAAGAAGTTGCCCTTGAACACCTGACCGATCCCACCACCCGGTAGGATCTCTGTCATCAAGTCCAAGTCGTTCACCAATGCGGGGTTCGCATTCGGAAGTCCGGCAGCATCGGTCCACGCCAGTGTTATGCGCATTGGTCGCGCAACGTTAACGGGCGAGATACGCATGAGGTATTCTTGGTTGTCGGCTGTGAATGCGTTCCGTTGGTCACGATAGATCTTCGTGCCGCGATCGGTAGCTGGAGATTGTGTCACCATGTTCTGAAGATTCACTCGGCCCCATCCTTGGTCGTTGTTCGGGATGTTGGCAACGAGCCCAGCGCCCCTTCGGGTAGGTCCACCAACACAGTCGATCGCTCCGTTCACCAAGATCGCTTTCACCATGGCAGCGCTCGGTGTAATTCCACCCGTAATGCCTCTCCACCATTCGATCAACAAAGCAATAACACCGCTCACCTGTGGGGCAGCCATGGAAGTTCCGCTGATCCGGAAGTGGGCCGGATGTACCGTTCCTGCTGTGTCCGCGTAAGCCACTTGTGGTTGTTGTATTCCAGCGGTCCTGGATCGCTACTATCAACTGTGGGTCCTAGCTGGCTGAAGTGATATCCGTTCCTGGTGCCATAACGTCGGGACGTATCCTCGTGTCCACTGCAGGCCCCCGGCTGGAGCTGGCGCGAAGTCCACGGATGTCATCGGCACCGTCACCTTCGTTCAATCGCCTGTTGAGCGAGTTGCCCACAACGATGGCGTTCTTCCGCTTCGCTCGGTTCTCCAGTGGTTGAAAGCGCCGATCGGAATTACCAGCGGCGAAGGCCTGGATGCGCCTCTTGAGTTCCAGCTGCGCCTGCTTCGGCATCGCGCACCAGACCATCCAGTTGTGCGCACAACCCGGTGTATCCTTGGTTGAACAGTGCAACGCCACCCGATGCGGTGCCCCAACTATTGTTCATTACATCGGAACCGTTGGTTGATGCAACTCCGATCCAACCATCCAGGTCCAAAGGAGCAGCACCGGAGATCCCATTAATGCTGCCGAAGGTTGAGCCGGGTGCGATCCCTTGGCCCAGACGGAAACCTCCCGGATCCGTATTGCCGGTTGTCGCGTTGCCTGCCGCAATTCCTGCTACATGCGTTCCGTGGCCGTTCTGATCCACCGTTATCGCACCTCCGGTCTGGTCAGCGAAATAGGTCATCCTTCCGGCCAAGTCCGCTTGCATGGATGCATTGTTATGCGTGTCTATACCCGAATCGCAGATAGCAATGTTCACCCCTGTTCCGCTCAATCCCAGGTTGGTGAGGTTGTTTTGGTAACCAACATTCGGCCCGGTGGCTGGTGCCAAAGCACCGTCGAGGTCGCCCATGACGATCTGCGCTGCACGTTCATCCAGCAGTATGGTTTCTGGCAGCAGGTCGATGTACCGGACACCGAATTGATTGGCTAGCTCGGAAAGGTGGTCTGTTGGAAGTTCTATCGTGATCCACCTGCAAGGGTCGTTCACAGGAGATTTCTCGGATGAGCGCGTAATGGCCCCTCCATTGTCGATGATCCATTGTTCGACCTCCTTAATTCGTTCAGCGGAAACCCGAACGTGCATTTTCAGTGGACTGCCTGAACGTTCGATCTTCCACAAGCGCTCAGCGACGCAGTACGCCGGCTTCAACGGACCCGTCCACACTACGAAAGGCAGCTTCTCCAAGCCCTTCACCTGTTCGGGTGTGCCCACTACATAGAGGCCATAGCGCGAGACTTTCTCCACTACTTCCACACCCTCCGCCGCGATGGCCTTCTTCCATTCCTCGGTGGGTGGTGCAATGAGCTGCACCAAATGCTGTGAGCAAGTGTCCGCGAGATCCCTGGGTACTTCGAGTTCCTTGGGCACCTTGGGAGCAGCCTTGTCGGTATCGATGGCATAGTTGCCTATGCGCAGGATATCCGTTTCCGGAAGGAGCTTCACGCGGTAGCCGGCTTTCTCCAAGTTCGCCAGTTCCTTGTCCGAAGCCTCGATGAGCATACCCGCTCCGTGGCTTCCTTTCTTCTTTACGCCGAGCCGCTCCATGAGCGCTCCCGCCTCAGCATTGTCCGCGAAAGCACTGCCGTCGCGTCGGGTTATGATCGCTTTGTTCGTCATGTTGAATAGGGGTTGGTTGAAGTGCAAACCAGTCACACTTGCACCGCACAGGAAATACCCGATCCAGGGTATTTTTTCGGTCTTGGGATACCCTGATCACCAATTTCTACCCGGTTCAAGGTAGATGCCAACCAGCATTTATAGAAAGCCCTACCGGAAACCATCCAACCCCTTCTTGCCTTGCCGACCACGTTGCCGGATCCGCTATGCGGTGCATCCGCGTGGTGTCGTGCGATACCGGAACCGCCTTGCTCAATGCACGGCCGTGCCGTTCACATTCCAAATGATCACAACAACCAGGAATATCAACATCAGCACCCAGAAGAGGATGAACGCTACCAACGAACCAATAGTGACCATCGCAGACCCCTTTTTTTCATAGAGCTGCGCGAACGCGAAGACGTAATAGACCAACCAGAGCAAAGACAATAGCGTGGTAGCGATAAGCGCCGGACCCAGGCCAAGCAGGTTGAACGGCATCAGCGCAATGTTGAACACGATCCGTTGCCCACTGAGGTAGGCGTTCATCACCAAGTGTTCGGTGAAGTTGTGTCCATAGCGGCGTAGCAGTAACCACGAGCAAAAGGAAAAAATGGGGAGGCTTCCCAATTCGAACAGTGCGTAGCGTTCCCCCACCACGCGCATCCCGTTCTCCATATCCTGCAATTCTTTTCCTGTGAGCTTCGCGTCGGTGAGGTCGATCTTGAAGTAATGGAAGAGCAGACTGTATATCGCCGCCAGCACAAGTACCAGTGACAGCGGAGGGAAGTGTCGCTTGCGTTGGCCCTCCAAATACTCGCCCAACATGCGGCCCGGGCGCACGAAGAGTTCCTTCAAGGTGAAGAACACACCCTTGTCCACATGGAACACACTGTGCTGTATCTCGTGCACGAGCCAATGCCAACCGATGCGGCGTGTATCGGCTTTCTGGCCGCAATTGGCACAAAAGGCACCGCTCAACGAAGCGCCGCAGTTCTTGCATGGATCCATGGCACCAAATCTATCCGACTGTTCTACCCATTCCCGAAGTTGTTTTGCGCACGCTTAGCGGATCGAAAGCGAGTTGTCCCGTAAGTGCTTTCCTTAGCGACAAGAACGGCACAATGCATCGCCATCCTTCCCTTCGTCCGCGCAACCTTGCTTGAACCCACCTCCAGGAACGTATTCCACATGAAAACCAGCTTCTTCCGCAAACTTCTCCCGTTCGCCTTCACGCTTGTGCTTATGGGTGGCGATGCCGTTGCGCAACTCGCACCGTTCACCTACAACGAGATGCTGATGTTGGATCGCATCAGCGGGCTCAGTGTTGATGGGAGCGGACATTACGCATTGTTCAATGTGCGCGCCACCGACATGGAAAAGAACAAAGGCGTTTCCTCCCTTTGGCTGAAGGACTTGAGCAACCACGCGTCACCAGAAGTCAGGCTGGGTGTTTCGGATGGTGGTGCCACAGGTGCGCAATGGAGCCCGGATGGGCAGACGATCTATTTCCTCTCCGGTCGCGGCGAAGGCGGTACCACACAAGTTTGGAAGACCGATGTTGCGGGCACTACGGCAACACAGGTAACGCGTGTGCCGTTGGATATCGGTGCCTACAGGGTAACGCCCGATGGTAAAGGGCTGGTGATCGCATTGGCTGTTTTTCCCGAATGCAAAGGCGACGAGATAGCCTGTACGGTGAAGAGGAATGCGGAGCGCGCCGCAGACAAGTCCACCGGCACCGTGTATACCAAAGTGTTCGTGCGCCACTGGGATACCTGGGCCGATGGCACACGCAACCACCTGTTCTATCTCGGCCTTGGTGCCGATGCGCAACCGGTGGCGTTGACCGATGGCTACGATGGCGATGTGCCTTCGAAACCCTTTGGTGATGAAGGCGATTTCTGTATTTCGCCTGATTCGAAGACGGTGTATTTCTCTGCGCGTGAGGCGGGCACAAGGGAGCCATGGAGTACCAATTTCGACATCTACAGCGTGCCGATCTCGGGTGGTGTCTCCATGAATTTATCAGCCGCGAACATGGCATGGGATGCGAGCCCACGGGTATCCCCGAATGGTAGGACGCTTGCCTACAAGGCCATGAAGCGCCCAGGCTTCGAGGCCGATCGTTTCGAGATACAGTTGCGCGACATCGCTACCAGCAAAGTGACGCCGCTCGCCACCACATGGGACCGCAGTGTGGAGGACATGCAGTGGAGCGCCGATGGCAAGAGCATCTATGTCACCGCGGCCGATGTGGGCTGCCAACGGTTGTTCCGTATCGATGTGAAGTCGGGCGTTGTTACGACCCTCTCGAAGGATGGACACATGGACGCGTTCGCGGAAACGCCCAAGGGTTTTGTGTTCCTGAAGAGCGCCTTGAACAGCCCGGCGAAGTTCTTCGCCGCCAAGCCGAAAGCAACGCTGATCGATGTGGATGCCACCGATCTCACTTCTGTGAACAGGGTACTCAGACGCTTGGAGTTCGGCGTGTACGAGCAGTTCTCTTTTCCTGGTTGGAACAACGAGACCGTACACGGTTATGTGGTGAAGCCCGCAGGCTACGTGGAAGGAAAAAAGTATCCCGTGGCATTCCTCATCCACGGTGGTCCACAAGGGAGCTTCGGCGATGGGTGGAGTTACCGCTGGAACCCCTCGAGCTACGCCGGTGCGGGTTATGCTGTAGTCATGATCGACTTCCACGGATCAACCGGATACGGGCAGGCCTTCTGCGATGCGATATCAACGCATTGGGGCGATCGTCCGCTGGAAGATCTGCAAAAAGGATGGGCCTATGCCTTGGGCAAGTATCCGTTCCTGGATGGCGATCGGGCGGCCGCCTTGGGCGCTTCGTACGGCGGCTTTATGGTGAACTGGATCGCGAGCCAGTGGAAGCAACCTTGGAAATGTCTCGTATCGCATGACGGTGTGTTCGATGCGCGTTCCATGGGCTACAGCACCGAGGAGATGTGGTTCGATGAATGGGACCAAGGTGGTTCGCCGTTCACAGAACCAGCTCTGTTCGACAAGTTCAACCCTGCGTTGCACGCGAAGGACTGGTCCGTGCCAATGCTCATCGTCCACTCCGATCTGGACTATCGTATTCCGGTAGAGCAGGGCATAGGGGCGTTCACAGCCCTGCAGGCGAAAGGCGTTCCGTCGCAATTCCTGCGCTTCCCGAACGAGAACCATTGGGTGCTGAAGCCCCTGAATTCCATGCAATGGCACAGGACCGTGTTCGATTGGTTGAACACCTATATAGGCGAGGGATCTGCTAAGGAAAAGCGTTAAGGGAGTTGCTAATCGGATCAGCTTATCGCTGGAGCCGTTCTCGTCCTCATTGCGTTTTTATTGATGGTTCATGTGCCGATGCTTATTGGCCATTGGCCGAAATTGCGTTGAGGCTACGTCGATTATCCATGGACGTAGCTCCGTATCGAACGTAAGATCGCAGCGCTTCGCAGTTCTTTTCCGCACTGCACGTTCATCTACCGTTCACTAAAATTTTCAGCCATGAAAACGCTGCCTGGAATTCTATTGCTTGCACTTTTCGCCGGCGCGCTCCATGCCCAAGTGACGGTTGAGTTGGAGACCGTGAAGTCTGGCTTCACCAACCCGGTGGATATCGCACACTGCGGTGATAGTCGCTTGTTCATTGTGGAAAGAGCAGGGGTCATCAAGATACTTCAACCAACAGGACAAGTGCTCGCAACGCCCTTCCTGGACATCTCGGGACCGGTGCACAGCGGCGGTGGCGAACAGGGTTTGCTGGGTCTGGCGTTCCATCCGCAGTATGCGCAGAACGGTTTTTTCTATGTGTACTACTGCACAGGAAATGGCAATGGTGGTGTGCGCGTTTCGCGCTTCAGCGTAAGCGGTGACCCGAACGTTGCGAACAGCACCAGTGAGCTGGTCCTCTGGGAACTCTCCCAGCCATATGCCAACCACAAGGGTGGCTGTATCGCTTTCGGTCCTGATGGCTATTTGTATTTCGCTCCAGGGGATGGCGGTGATGTCGGGGATCCCGGGAACCGCGCGCAGAACATGTCCTTGGGCTATGGTAAGGTGCATCGCGTTGATGTGAATTCGGGGAACCCCTATGCCATACCACCCACCAACCCGTTCGCCAATGCGAACAACGTGGATACGCTGCGAACGATCTGGGCAAGTGGTTTGCGCAACCCGTTCCGTTTCTCGTTCGATGCACTCAACGGTGATCTCTGGATCGGCGATGTGGGGCAGGGCATCAAGGAGGAGGTCGATCGTATTCCCGCAGGTCAGAGCAACGGCCCGAATTTCGGCTGGCGTTGTTACGAAGGAGCCAGTACTTACAATACGGCTGGTTGTGCTGGTATTGGTGCATATGTGCCTCCTGTGATCGACCACACGCACAGCAGTGGCTGGTGCTCGATCATCGGTGGTCGGGTCTACAGGGGTACACGCTATCCAAACCTTGTTGGGCGTTACGTCTATAGTGATTATTGCCTCGGCCGGATCTTGTCGTTGCGCCCTGATGGTGGAGGGGGCTGGATCTCGGAAACCCTTTTGACCGCTGGCGCCAGTTTCGGTATCGCTACGTTCGGCGAAGATGTGCTCGGTGAACTCTATGTGGCCAATACCGAAACCGGTGTGCTTTCGCGGATCATCGACCCGAGCGCTGCCGTTCGTGTAGCTGCCAAAGTGAATTTGGAAGGGCCGTACAACACAGGAACAAACTTGATGAGCGATGCGCTGCGCACGGCTGCATTGGTTCCACTTACAGAACCTTACACAACCTCGCTCGGGCTTCTGAAAGTGGCGAAGGGTGGAGGCGAAGTGATCACCAGTGCCACGCTAGCGATAACCGGTGTGAACGCCATGGTGGATTGGGTGCGTGTAGAGCTTCGATCGGTAAGCCAGCCAATGATCATCGCCGCATCGGCGCAAGGAATTCTGCAAACCGATGGTGACGTGGTTGCCGTGGACAATTCGTCGCCGTTGACCTTCCGTGTTGGATCAGGAAACTATTACGTGGCAGTACGGCACCGCAATCATTTCGGCACGATGACCGCGGCACCGAGCGCCTTGAGCAATTCAATAACGACCATTGATTTCCGCAGCGCCGCCTTGCTTACGTATGGAACAGCTGCGCGAAAAACCATCGGCACCACAACGGCCTTATGGGCTGGGGATGCAACGCGTCATGGCTCGTTGAAATACATAGGTGCGGGCAACGACCGCGACCCGGTTCTTACCTACATCGGAGGAACCACCCCGAACAACTCCATTGCAGGCTACCGCTTGGAGGATGTGAACCTGGATGGCTTGGTGAAGTACATCGGCTCTGCGAACGATCGTGATCCGATCCTGGTGAACGTAGGTGGTACATCGCCGAACAATACACTAACGCAACAACTGCCCTGAGCCTACGCTTTCGGCAGAATTCCGCATAAGTGCCACAGTAATCGCGCTCCAACGTTCGCGTCCCACTCGTCATGTTTGCCAGGGGAAACCTCCACCAGATCGAAGCCGATGATCTTCTTGCCGCTTGCTGCCAGGCGTGAGAGCAAGTAGGTCGCTTCCTCGAACGCCAGCCCGCCCGGTACAGGAGTGCCGGTATTCGGACAAAGTGTGGGGTCGAGGCCGTCGATATCGAAGCTGATATGTACCGCGTTGGGCAATGCTTTGATGATCACGTCGCATTGCTCCTTCCACGTGATGCCTCCATATTGCTGCCGTCGGATATCGGCACTGCGTATCACACTGACGCGTTCGCCTTCTTTGATGATGACGTCGTTCTCTTGTGCGCAGAAGTCACGAATGCCGACCTGAACGATCTTGGTGAGCGACTTCAACCCGAGTGCGTTGTACATGATGCTCGCATGGCTGTAGGTGAACCCTTCGTATGCATGGCGTAGGTCCATGTGCGCATCGATGTGCAGGATGCCAAAGCTTTTGTGGCGCTTGGCCAACGCGCGGAAGTAGCCGAGCGGGGTGCTATGGTCGCCACCCAGCAGACCTACCATCTTCCCGTGATCCATCCAGTAGCCGCAACGCGCTTCCACCCACTTGTTCATCACCTCACATTCGGTGTTGATCAACTTCAGTGACTTCGTTGCGCGCACTTTTTCTTTCGCAGTACCACCTTCCACCAACACATCGATCACTTGCTTGGCTTGCTTTTTCAGCGAGTCGCTTTGTTGGCGCAATACCTTGGGTACATCGTCCATGGCGACACCTCGTTTCCAGAGGTCCGGGAATTCCGGATGGAAGAGGTCAACTTGGAAGCTCGCCTCGAAAATGGCTTCCGGTCCGTGCGATGTTCCACCACCATAGCTGGTCGTGACTTCCCACGGAACTGGAACGATCACAATGTCCGCTTCGGCGCAGGTGAAGGGCAGACCGTACATCTGGGCGTTAGCGGCGCCAGGGCTGTTCGGGTCAAAGGACTTGATCTTGGCTGCTTTGCTCATAGGGATGCTCCCGTGCGTCTATGCAGGTGAGCGGTGCGAAGATCGCTTCTGTTATCCGTAATTACGGCCGCATGATCAGCGTGCTTGGTGTTTCGGCCAGCCAAGCGCCCTGCTTCTCCACAGCACGCTTCCAACTTTCGATGCTGATCAGCATGAGGTCCTGTTTTTCCGGGAAGGCATGGTCCAGGTCGTTCGTCTGTCGCATAACGAGCATGCCCGGTGCGGCTTCTTCCAACGCACGAACGGTGGCGAGCATTTCTGGGCTCTGGTGGAATACATCGGCTACATCGAGCAAGGTGACATGCGCCCCTTGATTGTGTACCAGTTTTTGCGCGTATGTGATCAGAAAGCTATCGCCCAAGCTGAAGAGCGGCACCACCACGTGTTCCACTTTCTCCAGGTTCTTGTCCACGTAAATGCCCACCGGTACGCGAGATTCACGCAGTACAAGCCTCACGCGGTCTTCGAAATCAGTGCGATCGAAGAGACTTTCCTTGCCCGTGAGCGAGTCGAACAATCGCTCCGGATTGATGATCCTGCTCGTAATGCCAACCACACGACCGAGGAAAGTGCCGTGATAGATGCTGCGGCCTACACCCACGATGGCCATGTCGTACATCCCGTTGTTCAATGTGGCGACCACATCGCGGTCGATGTCGTTGCTGGGCTTGAAGATGGTGTCCAACTGGATACTCGCGTTGGCTGCTTCTTTGCGAATAGGCCCGAAACTCTCTCGCTCACGCAATGCGGTGTTGAAGGGGTTCAGTTCGCTGCTGGGTGTCAGGTGCAAAGCGGTTACACCCGCGTTTTCGTTCTTCTTCACGAATGCGTTAGCTATGCGTACCATGTTCCGTCCTCGGTCGGGATCGCCGAAGGGCACAAGGACTTTGAATTTGCGCGTTTCCGCCACCAGCTTATCGCCACTGTCGATGGCTTTTTCCGGAAGGAATTTTTCTATCAGGCTCAGTACGGGTCCGGTCATGAAGGTGGTGACCAAGGCCATGATCACCATCATCGCGAACACCTCTGGGGTTAGCACGCCCAGGTCATAACCGATGTTCAGCACGATCAATTCCATCAGGCCACGGGTGTTCATCAGGGCCCCCAGCATCAAGCTGTCGCGCCAGCTATTGCCCAACAGTTTCGAGGGCCCGGCAATACCAATGAACTTGCCCATCACCGCCACGGCCACGATCACTGCACACCATTGCCAGAGGCCGGGTGCGTTCAAAAGTCCGATATGCGTGCGCAAACCGGTGAAGACGAAAAAGAGGGGTAGAAAAAGCACCAAGGCCACATCTTCCACTTTATCGATGAAGATGTTCCGGAACCGCACGTTCGCAGGCATGATCACCCCGGCCAGGAACGCACCGATCAGTGCGTGTATGCCGATCACTTCCGTGGCATACGCCGAAAGCAACATGATCAAAAAGAAGACGGCGACCACAGGCTTGCTCAAGCTCTCGCGATCGGTATACACATCACCGATCTTCTTCAGGAACGGCCGCACCAGAAAGAACATCATCAGCACATAGCTCGCGGTCAACGCGATGGTCCAGACCGAACTGACCAAGCTGCCGGCCTTCACAATGGCGATCACCGCCGCCAATAGGCACCACGCCGTAATGTCATCGATCGCCGCACACGTGATCGCGAGCCCACCCAAACGGGTACGTGTGAGTCCTCGCTCTTGTATGATGCGCGCCAGCACAGGGAAGGCAGCTATGCTCATGGCGATACCCATGAATAGCGCGAACGAAAGGAACGGGACACCTGCAGGTGCGAATTGCTTGTACAAAAAGGCGCTGAGAACCACACCGCCGAGGTAGGGGATCACTATTCCCGCGTGACTTATCACGATGGCTTGCTGCGCCCGGTTCTTCAAAACATTGAGGTCAAGTTCCATGCCCACGACGAACATGAACAGGATCAATCCGATCTGCGAGAGGAATTGCAGATTGCCGAGTGAGGCAGGCGGGAACAGGAATTCCGAATACCCCGGAAAGTAGTAGGCGAGAAAGGAGGGACCCAGGAAGATGCCGGCGGCGATCTCGCCGATCACTGTGGGTAATCCCATTTTCCCACAGATGAAACCGAATACCCGTGCGGTGACAATGATGGTGAGGATCTGAAGCAAGAGCTTGGCAAGCGGGTGCGTCAGGTTCGCATGGTATGTGTCTTTGAATTGCTGCCAGTAGCCCGGATCGGTCAAGGAGACGCTTGATCCATGAACTGTTTCCATGGACGCACCCCTTTGCACGAACACCGTGATGCACACGGCCCCCACGAGCAACATGAGCAGGTACAGAAGCCACGGCCGTTTGCGGAACATGGTGGGCAAGTTATGGGTGCGCATGTTGCCCAAAGAGCCTGTTTAGGATCTCTTCAAACTCGTCCTCCGGTCTCTTTTCCGCCCATTCTTCGCCGGAAAATGATCCCGTAGGCACCGCTACGCGATGATTTTCCGGCTGCGCCTGATCGAAAAATAGCCTCGGAGTCCTTCGTTCAAGAGATCACAAACAGGCTCTAAAGCAAAGCGGCCCTGGACGTTCTGTCCAAGGCCGCTGGTACCGGTGCGTTCCGTAACCCCTCGTTGCGCTGCCGGTGCTTGTCGTTCCTAGATATGTAATGAACGGCTCAATAAACGGAACACGTTCGGTAATTGGACGTTCTCGGTAGCCTCGTCGGTTACAACTTCTGTCGTTCGCGGTGCGGATGGCGCTTTGTGATAGACCACGCGGCGATCGCGGTTATTGGTCCTGGTGCTGTCCGTTGTCGCAGGTGTGGGTTCTGTGGATGAGCCCAGCTTGAGTCCGGAAGGGGTCATGGTCCAGGTCTTTCCAAGCATGTCCCGATCAAGTGTGTTCGTCGTATTGTCAATATCGTAGATGATATTCTTGCAGCCTTCGCGGAAGAACACACTTTTACCATCGGGTACTTCAAGGATGAACCGAACATCCTGAGCCCGCCATTTGTCCTCTTTGGAGAAGCGGACAAGTGGAGAAATGAAGAGGACATCCCCATCCTGCTTGTAGTTGTACTCGACCCGTTCTGCACGCCCTAGGGCCAGCTTGGCGCTGCGTGCATTGGCTTCGCGCACCACCATGAAGTGGTAGAGGCTGTCAGCACTGCGGGTGACATCGCAATCGCCCCAATTTCCGCTCACGTGGTCGTTCTCAATGTGCAGTCCGTTGAGATCAAAGTCCATATCACCATCATCGAAGGTCATGCTCCAGTTGAGGTTGCTGTCTGGTGTGACCAGTCCATCCAGGTAGATGGTGTTGCCCAACGGCTGGGATATGCTCACCTCCGTGCGCATCTTGTTCTGTCGGCGGAAATCATTTCCCAGGTCGAGGGCAGTAAGGATCGTTGGGACCAAAGCGCTGAACCACAATACCGCGAGGCCAATGCCGAGCCATTTCGGGGTGGAAGTGCTCAGTAGCAGTTTGAAGCCGGCAAGGAAGAGTGCGATGATGGGAACCACCAATAGAACGATCGCTCCAATGCCGAACCACATGGCGTGGGCCTTGCTCGTGAATACGATCCCGCCCAGATCCAAGAGTCCGAGCTCATCATTGTTCCATGATGCGTTCCAGAAGGTCCATGAACCACCTACCACGAAGGTGATCAATCCCAAGAGCATGCTGAAGGCGAAGAGGATGAGCCCTATGCCAATGATCTTTCCGATCACACTGGCGGCACTGCTCCCTACGCGTCTGGCTGCGCCTCCTGCTTCTTGACCCCACTGGTGCGAGCGTGGCCCCCATTCCTTTCCAAGGTCCTTGGCCTCAGTGGCTACCCGCTCTGCGCCTTGTTTCACTTTCTCCGTGCCTTCCTCGAACATGCGCTTCAGGTTGTCAACCGTGACCGCCTCGCCGCGCATCTGCAATTTTTCCGCAGCTGTGGTCGCCTTTGGCACGAGGATCCAAAGCAGGAGGTATACAAGGATGGGGGAGCCCCAGCCCAGCCACACAACGGCAATAAAGGCGATACGCAGCCAAATGGCCTCCGTGTTGATGTACGCGGCAAGCCCACCGATCACGCCGCCGACCCATTTGTCGTCCGTGTCGCGCAAGAAGCGCCGCTGTGCTTTGCCTGTTGGGGCGGTAGGACCCGAGGAGGTCGTGGATCCGCCATCGTTCTCGCCGGCGAAGTCTTCAGGGCGGCCCATCACGCTTTCCACATGTTGGATGTCCGCGATGCTCACCACGTTGCGACCCACCATACGCTCGGTAAAGAGCTCGGCGATGCGTGCTTCAATGTCGGACATGATGTCCTCGGCACCTGCACTTCCGCTGAAATTGGCACGAATGCCGGCCAAGTAGCGTTGTAATTGCTCGTAGGCATCCTCTTCCACGTGGAACACAGTTCCAGCAATGTTGGCGGTTACTGTCTTTTTCATCAGGCGGGGTTGTTACGGGTGGTCTTCTTTACGGCTTGTGCGAGTTCGGTCCAGGTGTCGTCCAATTCCTTCAGGAATTTCTTTCCTACAGGGGTCAATTGGTAATACTTGCGTGGCGGGCCACTGCGACTTTCCTCCCAGCGATAGGTGAGGAAGCCTGCATCCTTCAGCCGCGTGAGCAGCGGATAAAGCGTGCCTTCAACCACGATCAGTTTCGCGTCCTTCAGCTTGGCGATGACGTCGCCCGGGTACATGTCCTCCGCGCTCAAGAGCGAGAGGATGCAGTACTCGAGTACGCCTTTGCGCATCTGTGCTTTGGTATTCTCGACGTTCAGGTTCATGTGCGGGTCCGGTTATGGGTATCCGGTGGTACTTGACGACGCAAAGTAAAGGGGTTTGCTTGGTACTATGCAAGACAAAGTACTATTTATTTATGAACGGCACTGGAATATGGACGAACGGCGGCGCAAGAAAGGAGCCCCAGGTGGCCATATGACCATATGGACGTGCGATCAAGGCTCATGCTTGCGCACAGGAACCGCAGCCCTCCTCGGTTCTGCCCGATCGATGCGTTATTGATGGGCTATATACTGAGGGCACGTCGAAAGCGGACCGGATAGTGGCCAATTGCACCGATCACGATTCCCGAACGAAGAAGCCCCTCGCATCGCTGCGAGGGGCTTCTGTTCCAAGTAGTTCTAAACGACTAGTCCAACGCGAGTTTGCGCGTAACGGTGCTATCGGAGAAACGCACGGTCATGAAGTATGCACCGGCTTGCAAACCAGCGCGGTCCACGATGAAGTTCTTGGCATTCACACCAGCATTGCGCACTCGGCGACCAGTGGCATCGAACAGATCGTAGGAGAGAATAGTCTCCTTCTCGCTGGTTACACGCAGCAGATCATGAACAGGGTTGGGTTGCATGCGCAATCCAGCGGCAGCACTGGCTTCTTCAATTCCCACTACACCAATACAAACACAATCGGTCGACCAGGTGTCGGCACCGGTTTCGGGGTTGTTGTCATCGCAGGCGGTCCCAGGAAGAGCAGGCCCTCCAGGTACTTGCAGGCAGTCGATCAGTTGGCCGGCACACACGCAATCGCTTCCGTAGACATCGTTTCCAGTAGCAGCATTGGCATCATCACATGCGGTGCCTGGCACAGTAGTGCCACCGGGTACACCGAGGCAATCCGCAGGCAATAAACCGCATGGGCCAAGTTCCAATGCGCACACGATCCGAGGGCTCATATAGGCCACGATGGTATCGATGTATGCGCGGCCTTTTGTCGGGCTGCTATTGGGGTTGCTGGAAAGACTGGCCATATTGGCCGTGATGTTCGGTGCGACAACGATCGTTTGAGCAAGTGCACTGTTCTGATCCCACCACTGCCAAGGGCTCGCTTCTTCCTGCGTGCCTGGTGCCACAGCTGGCCAATCCGTGGTAACCATCGGGAAGTGGCCTTCGGTGCCTGTCCGGATCTCCACAGTTGATCCCGTGTGTACTTGGGTGGTGCCATAGAGCGAACGCGCGCGGTCCGTGAAAGGATCACTGGCGAGTGCGGCGAACGCATCGTTGTTGCCGTACTGGTTAGCCAATTGCATAAAGAGATTGCTGCCCTGCACAGGCACTACTTGTTCATTGGTTGTAGGAACAATAACAATGCCCTCCGTGTATGGAGCGAACGGATCGAACACCGTATGGAAGGCCACCATCGGCACATCACCTGGGGCGAGCCAGCTTGTATCGGCCAACGCACCACCTGCATTCACACAGAAATTGAAATCACTGTTCTGACCATTCGGGCGATATAGGCAGAGCTGGCCGCCAAAACCTTCAATGTTGCCCACGAGTGTGCTGTCGATATAGCTCGTGGTAGGATCGAACGGATCGGGAAGGAATTTCTCGATGTAGTACTCCGACGCCTGATCCAATGTTGCTGTGGCCAGGGCGATGTAGCCACCTGTGCCTTCTCCATAAACAATGATCCGGCTTGGGTCGGCTTGCCATGTATTCGCACCGGCCGCATCGGCCTTTACCGTGCGGATACACTGCTTCACGTCGTGGATCGCCCGGTAGATCGCGTTCAACAACGTTCCGCGACGGATCTGCACAGTCGCACCCAATGGGTTCCAGCCACCGCGATAACTCATGCTAATAGCTACGTAACCACGTTTCGCCATACGCTTGCAGACTTCCACAGCACTGCTGTCTTTGCGTGTGCCATTCGGACTGCCGTTGATGGGTGGGGGAAGAGCGTTCCCTGTATGAACGAAAATGAATACGGGACGGCTATCCACATCGTCCGCAGTCTGGTCGGGTTGGTAAACATCCATACGCAGATTGGCCACTTTCACTGCTGTCGCAGGATCGGATGGGTTGAAAAACTCCGCAGGGATGGGTTGCATTGTGCTTACCAGCGTTTGCAACTGC
Organism: Flavobacteriales bacterium; assembly: GCA_016717225.1. Lineage (GTDB taxonomy): Bacteria > Bacteroidota > Bacteroidia > Flavobacteriales_F > PHOS-HE28 > PHOS-HE28. The sequence continues at coordinate 32,132 of JADKGB010000024.1, forward strand.
ACCACCTCGGGACCGTATTGGCTCACATCCGAAAAGTTGGAGGTGAGAAAATCGATATTCTGTCCGAAGTTCACATCGGGCGTTGTAACGATCTGTGCGTCGGTAAAGACGTCGCTCAAATAGCGCTGAGCGTTCGCTCCCAATGTGCTCGCGAGCACAGCTAGTGCGAGGGAATGGCGTAGGGTTTGTTTCATGGGTCCAGTAATTTGTTCGAGCGGAAAGATACGGCCGGAAACAGGAACACCGAACCGGTGCTTCCAGAAACCGTTTTTCCTACGAAAGGGGTAATAATTGATCGACCGATGAAGGAGGTCCCGGTGCTAGAAAAACCGTTCAGCGCTTGTCGAACTCGTACACCAACTGCAAGTAGCCCAAACGACCTACTTGACCGCCTCCGAACACAAGGGTCACGTCATTGTTCAATGCGCGATCGAACCGATCGGCGCTGGGAATTTCCTCGTCGAACAAGGGTACTAGACCGAACAGGTTGCTGGCACCGATCTTAGCGGTGAGGTGCTGCTTCGGGAATTTCACGCTCACCTGTGCATCCACCATGTCGTACGCAGGTATATCCCCGGTGAATTGCGGGGATCCTTCGAACGTATAGCCTTGCACGAATTTCCAGTTGAGGCCATAGGATAACCGGCGGTACTCGGTGAACGGTATCCGGCGGTCGCGGCTATTGAAGCCGAAGTTGATCTTGCTTTCGGGAGTGTTGAACGCGGGAATGATCGGGTCGTTCTCGCCACTGGTGAGCTTGTTGTAGCTGTAGTTCGCGGTCCAGCTCATTTTGGGGCGATACCATGTTACGCCAGCGGTAACGCCTTGTGTGGTAACCTGCTCATTCGAATTGGCTGCCAGTCGGAAGGCTTGCAAACCACCTGCGGGTATACCGTTCTGGAACTTTGCGTACAGGCCGATGATATAACCAATGAAGTCCTTGTACCAGCTGTTGTAGGCACTAACATCGAAGTAGACACTTTCCCAATGCGTACCGCGATAACCGATCTCGATCGTTTTCGCCTGCTCGGGTCGAAGACGGTCAACGTTGAAATAGTCGAGCTTGGTAAGTCCGGTGATGGGTTCGGTGGTGTTGCGGTATTCCCGAAAACTCTCGACCGTGAACATCGAATCGCGACCAGCTTCGAATTGTCCATCCACATTGCCCAGCAGCAACGCTCGGCCAACGTTGTAATAGAGATACTGGTCGGCGAGCGTAGGATTACGGACGGCACTGCTGAAGCTGAGCCTCCACACATGTGCCGGTGTTTTGCTCCATACCAACGATAAGGCAGGAGAGAAGAGCACATCGAAATTCTCGTTCTTATCCATGCGCAACGTGGCCGTGACTTTCAATCGTTCCTTGCACAGCTGCTTCTCGAGCCCGGCGAACACACCGAATTCGCTGTTGCGGATCGTAACATCCGCGGTGTCCTTGAAGATGGTGCCTGCGCTATTGGGCCTGTACTGCCGAACGTTCCCGCCCACCGTGATGTTGCCGAATTTCGGTTTGAACTTGTATTCGCCCATGCCATGCACCAACACGCTGCGATCGAAGAACAGTGATCCACCTTCGGTAAACCGTTTGCCCGTGACCTCCTCGAATTTGTCGGTGAAGCGCTGCGTGCCCACCAGATAAGCGGGGTCCAGTTCCACATTGTTCAAGCGATCCACGCTGTCTCGCACAGCTTGGTGGAAACCTGTTAGCAGATCATTGTTGTCCAAGAGGTACTGGTCTTGCCAAGCGATCCATGTGGCCGCGTTCCATCCAGAATCCGCTACAGCCTCGCCTGCCGTAATATACCCAGGCCTGCTCTCTATCTGCGGAGCGATCCAATTGCTCCATAAAGTGGCGTATGGCACGTTCCATTCATCAGTAGCACCGCTGGCTTCTTGCAGTCGTAATGCCGTGGTAAATATGTCATACGTCTCGCCCGCATCCTCGTGGGTTATATATCCGCGTAAGAACCACTTGCCCTCGCGTTGCAACTCGACCCGATGCTGAAAGAACTGCACATTCTTCAACCGGTACCGATTGTCGCCTTGGTATACGGTACTGCCTCGGCTGTAGTTGCTCGCCACGATAAGCTCAACACTATCGTTCCTGAAGTGCAGCGCCCCCGCCAATTTCAAGTTGTCCGTGCTGTAATCCACCAGGTCGCTCTCTTTGTATCCATCGCGCAGAAAACGACCCAAACCAGGATAATCGTTCCGTTCGCTGGTGGTGCCCAAGTAGTCGTTGTTCAACGTCACATCCTCATCGCCATAGTTGTTCACTGCATCATACCCACCCGGATTGGTGATGCCTGTGGGGCTGTTGATCGTGGCTCCATAATTCTCCGCTCGCCAATCATCTGCCCGCAATGCGAAAGCATTCAGTTTGTAGGCGAATTTGCCGGGTTTTCCTTCCTTGTCCTTCACCACTTGAGCCCAGCGGATGCAACCTTCCAACATATTGCGCTCTCCTCCTTTCGCACTCACGCTCAAGCCTTGGAAATTCCAAGGGCTCTTGGTGGTCATGTTGATCACCCCGTTGAACGCGCCCGGTCCGTAAAAGGCCGTGCTGGCGCCCGCGATCACTTCCACCTTTAGTACATCAAGGTCGCATGCACCAAGGAAATTTCCGAGCGAAAAATTCAACCCTGGGCTTTGGTTGTCCACCCCATCGATCAGTTGCAAGGAACGCACCGGACTGGTACTGTTGAAACCGCGCGTGTTGATCACCTTGAACCCGAAGCTCGCCGCGGTCATGTCCACCCCTTTCAGGGTTCCCAGACTCTCGTAGAAATCTCCGCTCGGTGCTTCTTTGATGGCGATGAGATCCATCGTTTCAACCGTTAGCGGCGCCTGTTTCTGTTTGTCGCTGATGCGCTCTTTTACAACGAGGGCTTCCTTCAGTAACAATTCCTCGGCGCCCAATCGCGCTGTGATCGGTTGATCCAAACTGGCCACGTCCACCTCTTGCGCGGTGTAACCCATGCTCGTGATCACCAACGTGAACGGCGGAAGTTGAGCGACCGATAGTTTGAATTTTCCATCGATGTCGGTGACCGCGCCTTTCGCTTCACCTTTCACTTTCACAACTGCACCCACCAGGGTTTCACCTGTTGCTTTGTCGGACACGGTTCCGCGCAATTCGTATTGGGCGTGGGCTTCCGAGCAGCCAAGCCAAGCGCAACACAACGCCAGCACTGGGCGGATCACCTTTTTCAACAAGTTCAACATGCTGGCTGTGAATGTTCACCGCCAATATAGAAGGCTGCGGTATTCGCGCTGAAACTATGCTCCGAATCCCAGTGCGCTCTTCAACTCCTTCGGCAAGGCGGGCAACTTCTTTCGTTCGATCAGGAACGAACTAAGATCCGCGATCTCCTGGAAAATGTAGTGGCTGTCCAATGCGCCTTTCAGGTAACCGCTGCCGGTGCTGCCGCCGGTGCCCATGCGCAAGCCGATCATACGCCGTACCATGTTCAAATGGCGGCTGCGCCATGTGGCCAGGCTCGTATCGATGTCGAGCAACGATTCAAGCAGGCGGAACGGCATCTGGAAAATCGGCTCATCGCGATACAACATGATGAAGAGGGCACTGCGCGCTGCGTTCGGAGTTAAGCGACGCTCACCTGGCTTTTCGAAAAGCGTTTCCCACAAAGCCAGGTTGCCTTCCTCTCCTTGAACGAGCGTTCCGGCATAGATCGCTTTCATCCGCTCCCAGAACGGAGCCTCACCAACAGGCCAATACTTCGGATCGAAGAACGGCATACGACCAAGCCAACCGTTGATCAGGTCGAAGAACGTGGGTTGGCCTTCCAGTGCTTCGATCTGCGCCTTGTGCTCTGGTTTCAACTGGCTGGTGTAGTACTGTTTACCATGACGGCTTTCCATGCGCAAGCCCAGTTTCGCCTCCAATATTTTGAATTGCATGCTCTGGAAACCGCTGGCGGGCCGAAGCATATCCCGGAAGTCGAGGAAATCCAACGGCGTCATCGTTTCCATGATGTCGAGCTGTTTCACGAGCACCTGGAGAATCGTGTTGGACCGGCGCAGGCGATGCACGGCTATAGCGAGCTCGCCTGCATTGTCATCAACAAGATCGTCGCTGAACATCCCGATCACACTGCCCACTTCGTGCAAGATCTGTTTGAACCAAAGCTCGTACGCTTGATGTATCACGATGAAGAGCATTTCATCATGCGCGTGCGCACCTTGCTTATCGCTTTCCAATGCCTGTGCACCAAGGATCTTGTCCAGTTGCAGGTAGTCGGGGTAGTAAACGTTGCTCATAGGGGTCGGTCAGCGAATTAGGCAATCAGTGAATGGGCGAATGTAGCGGCGCGCAAAAGGGAGCAACTAACTTTGGTCATCATGCGATCGGTTTCTTCAATTGTGCTCTTGTTGATACCGGCTCTTGCCTTTGCGCAGGAGAGCACGGACAAGCTGCGTTCATCTTCGGACAACGTGCAGAATTTGTTCGACAGTGGGTTCGCGGGATCCACATCCACGGAACGGGCACATGTGGAGGAATTACCTGAATATCCAGGCGGCCAAGAGGCATTACTTCAATTCATCTCGAAAGAAACGAAGTACCCGACTGAAGCCCTTGAACAAGGTATTACAGGAAAAGTGCTTGTCCAATTCATTGTGGAGAAGAGCGGTAAGGTCGATTCGGTTCTCATCAAACGGAGTGCACATCCCTTGTTGGATAGGGAAGCGCTCCGTGTGGTAGGATCATTAGGGGATTGGGTCCCTGGGACTCAGGATGGAAAAGCGGTTCCGGTAAAGTTCATTCTTCCGATCTCGTTCACGCTACCATCCGGGGACTGGGAACGGATCCGGAAGAAGGCGGCCAAGAAGGCCGCAAAGGCTAGGAAGTAGAAAACAGTATTGGCGGATCCCGTTTGCTTTCGACATGGTCACCGGAGTATCAAAACACATCTTCAGCAACAAGACGCTGATCGAACACGCCCAACATCATGTGGCCTCGCGCATGCCGCTGGAACGCTTCAATTCGTTAGCGAAGAAGCATCACATGACCGAAGAGCGTTCGCAGTGATCGCTCGTTCACGGTCTTTGGCCTGATCTCCAACATCCAAGCGTAAATTCCGCTGGCTGTGCCATTCGGATCGTTGCCGCCGCCGTTCCAACTCTCTCGAGGATCCTCGCTTGCCCATACCAAGCCACCCCAGCGGTCGAACACACGGAACATGTACATCTCTATCGGGCAATCGAATACAGGTCTGAAGCCTTCGTTGACCCCATCATCGTCCGGGGTGAAACCGTTCGGGACGAACACGGGACAATCGCATTGGTCTTGCGTCACCGTCACACTGTCTTCCATCTGGCCGCAAGAGTTGGTGACCGTAACTTGATAAAGATCCTCTTCCGTGATCGCCAGTTCAGCAGTGGTATCACCCGAACTCCAGAGATAGGTGAGGCCGGGGCCGTATGCGTCCAGCGTGGCAGAGAGGCCCTTGCAGAGAAGGAGATCCGGGCCGAGGTCTACAAACGGAAGGGGTATGATCCCCAGTTCCAAGCTGTCTCTCGATGTGCAGCCGCTTTCCGTGACTTCTACCCAATAGGTAGTTTCTGCAGAAATTGTTCGCTGGGCAATGCTTTCACCGTTATCCCAGATGTAACTGCCACCGGGCCGTTCAACATCCAAGGTTATTGAAGTGTCTGCGCAGATCGTCGTGTCAGGCCCCAGATCCACAATGGGTAATGGCTGATAGAGAAAGCTGACAGCATCGGTTGCGGAGCAGTTGTTCAGATCAACCGTTACAGAGTAGATGCCGGTTCCGTTAATGGTTAGTGTCGACCCTGTGCTGCCGTCCTGCCATTCATAGCCAGCACCAGGGAAGAACGCGTTCAGAACTACTGGATCACCCACGCATCGTTCTTGATCCGGTCCCAATTCCACCGTTGGCTGCGTTTCGAAGGTTACCTCCACGCTATCGCGCGTAGTGCAGCCATTCTCGGTCACATCAACCCAATAGATGCCGCTGACGACCGGATCGAAAAGCGCGCTTGCAGAGCCGTTCTGCCATACATATAGGTCGGCATTCGGCGTAGTTGCATCAAGGGCAACAGGCACTCCCTCACAAACTTGGACGTCATCCCCAAGATCCGGCTGAGGATCAGCCTGAATGCTAACAATGATCTCGTCCGTGTATGTGCAGAACGGTGCGAACGAGATGTCGTCCAATGCGAAGTCGTTCCCGGAATCCGCGCTGTTCTGGTTGGAAATGCAGATGGTAGCTGATGTGGCGGAACCGCTGTTCCAGATCCCGTAAAAGTTCAGCCATTGACCTGTTCCGAAAGGTGCCAGCAATGGGTCACCAACGACGATCCCGTTGACGGTGAACACCATTTGTGCCGGTGATTCTGAAACGGCCGTGGCCAGCCATGCGGAAAAGGCATAGTCCGTATTTGGTTGCACGATGACGGTCTGGCACCAGATGTTCTGACCGGGGATCTGTGCGCCGTTCACGACCAGCATGTTGCCCGGGCCGGCGGTGTGATCCCCGAAATTGGCAAAGTTCACATGTGTGAGTTGTGGACTGGTACTAGTGGCATACGTGCCTGCGCCTGAAAGGAGACCATATGTTCCGCCATAGCCGGGCACGTAGTCGCTGCTGAAGCCGGTGGAACCCGCACTGAAGTCACCGTTAACAACCAACTCGCCTGAAGTGCCGAAATCCGTGACGGTACAGCTATAGGTGTTTGCTGTACCTACTGTGATGGATGTAGCCGTGCTTCCCGTGCTCCATGCGTAGCTCTGGAATCCGGCAGATGCGCTGAGCAGGACGGTGTTCCCTGCACAGAACACGGTATCCGGACCGAGGCTGAATTGCTGGACACATTGGGCGTGTATGGCAGTCCAAGGCCCTGCGAAGAGCGCTGTTATCAAAGTCGTAAGAAGGGAGCGCGTATTCACAGGCCGAAAAGTACCACTTGGGCATCTACCCGTTGCTCAGGTGGGTTCGAACATTGCTTTCCCAAGGCATACGTGGTTTCTTGGGCATCACTTCAAAAGATCACAACTTCACCCGAAGCTCCACCTTCAGATCGCTCTTGCGGTTGCCATTGGTTTCTTCCAGCCCACTGCTGATACGGTCCTGATCGTTGAAGATCCACGCACCGTAGCGCAGCCATAGATCAACTCCGCGCGTCACGCTCCAACGAGCCATGGCATACCAGCGCATGCCTTTGCCATAGTGCGCCGGTATGGAGAACAGCCCGATCACATCGTTCTCGTACGCATACACCCGGGCGTCGTAACTGTCTGTACTGAAGATCGCGATACGACCTGTAAGCTCCAGCTTGCTTTTCATTGGGCGATGGATCACGTCCTGGTAAATAAGGAAGCCGCGTTCCGTAGGCTCTTCACCTCGCCTGTAGTCAATTCGTTCAACACGGGTGCGCATGGAAACACCATCGCTCACCTGGTAGCTTGCGTTGAATCGATAATTGTTCCTGGTCTGTCGGAGCAGGCCATCGATCCCTTCCGTTCGAGAGTCGTTTATCTGGCCATCCTGGAAGCGCGCACGAATGCTCAATTGCACTTTCTTGGAGGCGCTCCATGTCAACTGCCCGAATACGTCGTATCCATCGCTGGGTGCGTTCCGCAGGAAGCGGAGCCAGGGGAATTTGAACTGATCGAAATAGGCATTGAATTGCCATTGACGTGTTGCCTTGAGTTCGATACCGGTGTACAACCCACGTTCGTTCCAAGGCACGCGACTAGCACCGAACGGAACGCTGTACAAATTCTGGAACTCCCGCTGATAGTCGCGATAAAGCAGGGCGAGTGAAAGGCGCTTGTCCAGAGCGACCAATAACCCGGAAAGTCCGGCCATGCCGCCGTTCGCACTGCGCGCAACCTCGCCGAACCAAGTGATATTGCGGTACAGCAGATTCCAATCGGCACCATACGTAGTGTTCACATTACCTTGGAATTCGAAGCGATTGTAAGGCTTGACGTCGCGTACGAGAATATTACTGAAGCGCGCTTGTACCGCGGTTGCGCCCAGGCTCCATGTCGGTCTTTTATAGCGCAAGTGCCCACCCAGGATCGTTTCGGTGATCGCGTCCTTTCGCGCTACCGACGTGGTGGTACGATGATATCCGTCCTCCAATAGGGCACTGAACAACACGTCCGCATCAGTGTTCTCGGCGGTTGTATCGTTGGGGTCGATCACGGTGGCGTCATATCCTTTGTGGCTGATAAAAGCCGTGCCTTCCAGGTTCTTTGCAAGTTCAACCACAACACCAGCACCACGAAGGAATAGGCTCTCGTTCACGCTGGAGTATGGGAGAAGGCCAGCGGCGTTGCGTTTGATGTTCATGGTGAACGCACTCTTGCCACCAAGAGCAAGCCCGCTCCAGAACACCAAGCCCTGGCCGAATTGCGCGCTATAGTCACCGAGGGCCAATGCCTTCACCGGGCCAACGTTGCGCACGAACAGGTGAGCGCTGTAAAAATCGAATCCGTTGGCTTGCGTCCCTTTGAAGAATTCTTCGCCTTCGTCCTTTTCCGCAGTGATCCCGAAGCTGATGTTCGATCGGTATTTGAAGCGATAGCGCGCAAAAAGTTTGTACGGACTGCCCAAATACACCTTGTTGAAGCGACGCAGCGAATCGAGCACTTGACCATCGTCAACGTTCGGCAAGGCTTCGCCATCAGGATCCACGTAGCCCGTGCCGAAGGGACTGCTTTGGCCCAGATAGCCCTTGCGTTGTTCAACATTCACCACAGAGCGGATCATGATCTCATGTGATCCGTATTTGAGTATTTCTTTGAACGATGCGCGGGTGGCGTTGATGTTGTCGCGCACCTTCACGAATGGCCTGATCAACGAGATGGTAAGCCGATCCATCGCGTCGATCGTTTGCAATTCATAGAAACTCAGCAACGGTCCGAATTTGCGTTCGTGCTCCATGATCGAACTGATCTGCACATCGCTGAGCAGAAGCAGTTGTGCCAGCTCGTCAACATCCGTTCGGTTCAGATCGATCGGGTCCTTGGCGAACTCGAACAAGCGCTCGGTGAGCACTGTAAGATCCACATTGCTATCGTCACCCAGGAGTTCGGCCACGGCTTCAACCCGTTGTTCGATCACGTCACGCAGGTCGTTCTGCGGGTCATCATTGGGTACGCCTTCTTCCTGAGCGCATGCGAACACTACGCTTACCGCTCCGATCGCCAGTGCGATCGCCCGTTTCATTCGAATCGATAATTCAAATTGAACATCGGTGTGATACCGAGTTGCGAACGCGCCGCCACCGCCATGTCTATCTCGATGGTTTTCACCCGCACACCGGCTCCGAAGTGAGCTTGTACGGGTCCTGTGCTCACTCCAGTGCGCAGGAACAGTGCTTTCGCGGGACGGTACTCGATGCCTACACGGTATTGCTCTCCGCGGTCGATGTCCTTCTCTACCTGTGCGGCAAGTAGCACTTGTTCGTTGAACGTGTATCCCAATCCGCCACCGAAAATGGTGGGCGCTTTTTCATCATACGGACCACCCAACTTGGCTTGGTTGGGGTTGTAGATATGCGCACCTATCCAGAGGCTCTTGTTCAGTTTCGCTTGTATTCCGGCTTGCGCGGTGATCGCGTTCGTGCTTCCATAGCCTTCTCCGAAGCGGAGGTTGAGGTAGTCCAATTGTACGCCTACCCGAAACGTCTCGCTAAGCTTCATTGCGTATGCCAGACCGAACTGCTTTTCAGAGAACAGGTCACCGGTGCCGAAGGAATTCGCGGATACCCCGAAGCAACCCTTGCCTACTGGAATGGCGAAAGCCAGACCTTGCATACTCAGGTCGCTTGCCAACCAATGCTGTTGGTAATAGCCGCCAGCAACAGGATGTTCCAACCCCGCCAGCCCTGCCTGGTTGCCGCGCACACTCCATAGGTCGGTGAGCGTGATACTGGCATGACCCATGCCAGCGAAGCGCGCACCCACAGGCCACTGTTCACCGCCTGCCGAAGCGCTATTGAGCAGGGATAACGAAAGAGCTATTACGACCGTTCGGCGCATCGTGCCGAATGTAAGTGAAAGCCTACATCCCTATTTGATGGCATGGATCCTACCTTCGCCGTCCCTTGCCTATGAGCACCGTACAACTGCACGATCTCCGGTTCGAACCATTTATCTCTGAACAGGAGTTGGGGTTGGCGATCGATTCTGTTGCGGCTGACCTGAACAAGAAGTACGAGGGGAAGCGCCCCCTCTTCATTGGTGTGCTGAACGGGGCGTTCTTTTTCGCTGCCGAATTGGTGAAGCGCATTACGGTGGAATGTGAGATCACGTTCGTGAAGGTGGCCAGCTATCACGGAACCGCCTCCACGGGAAAGGTCGATCAACTGATCGGCCTTAACGAGCGCATCAGTGGACGGCATGTGGTGGTATTGGAAGACATTGTGGATACCGGGAATACCATTGAGCATATCATGGCCGTGCTCGCGGACCACCATCCAGCCAGCGTCAGTATCGCCGCTCTTCTTTTCAAGCCGGACGCTTATACCAAAGACATCCCCATTGATCATGTGGCCATTCGCATTCCGAACGCTTTCGTGGTAGGCAGTGGCCTTGATCATGATGGTCTCGGTCGCAACCTGCCGGGCATACTCCGTATCGTTCAATGAGCAACAAACTGAATATCGTACTCTTCGGGCCTCCAGGTGCTGGTAAGGGTACTCAAAGTGAATTCCTCATCAAGCAACATGGCTTGGTGCATTTGAGCACCGGTGAACTGTTGCGTGCGGAGATCAAGGAAGAAACTCCGCTCGGCATGGAGGCAAAGGAACTGATGGACATGGGAGAGCTGGTTCCCGACCATGTGGTGATCGGGATGATCCGGAATTGCATCGAAGCCCACCATAACGCACCGGGTTTCATCTTCGACGGATTTCCGCGTACAAAGGCCCAAGCTGAGTCGCTGGATTCCATGTTGGCTTCCAAAAGCGAACCCATTACGGCCATGCTTGCTCTCGAAGTCTCTGAATCAGAGCTCGTGAAACGACTGTTGAAGCGTGGGGAAACCAGCGGTCGTGCGGATGACAAGAACGAGGATGTGATCCGCAATCGCATCCGCGAATACGAGAAGAAGACAGCTCCGTTGAAGGACTATTACAGCGCGCAGGGCAAGTACAAAGGCGTCAATGGCGTTGGCACTATCGCGGAGATCACTGCACGATTGAGCAGTGCTATCGGTTAGTCCATATCATCTCATTTTCCGATCATCATATCATGTCCGGTTCCCCGAATTTCATAGACCACATCCGCATTGAAGCCCGCAGTGGGAAGGGTGGTGCCGGAAGTCGCCATTTGCGGCGCGAGAAGTACATGCCCCACGGCGGTCCCGATGGCGGTGATGGCGGTAAAGGAGGTAACGTGATCGTGCGCGGCAACAACCAACTCTGGACCTTGTTGCATCTGCGTTATACAAAGCACGTGATCGCCAGCGATGGTGAGGTGGGCAGCGGCAACCAATGCAGCGGAAGGATCGGCAAGGATGTCGTGATCGAAGTGCCTTTGGGTACCGTGGCCAAGGATGATGACACAGGCGATATCCTGTTCGATATCACGGAGCATGATCAAGAGGTCGTGCTGCTTCCCGGAGGGCGAGGTGGCTTGGGAAACCAGCACTTCCACAGTTCAACGTTCCAAACTCCACGGTTCGCGCAACCCGGTGAACCAGGCCAGCAGAAGTGGTTCAAGCTGGAACTGAAAGTACTTGCGGATGTGGGCCTTGTCGGCCTTCCGAACGCTGGCAAGAGCACTTTGCTCGCAAGTATCAGTGCGGCGAAACCCAAGATCGCCGACTATCCGTTCACCACCTTGGTGCCCAACATCGGTATCGTTCCTTATCGCGATGACAAGAGTTTCGTGATGGCCGACATCCCTGGGATAATCGAAGGTGCGAGCGAAGGAAAAGGTCTTGGGTTGCGGTTTCTGCGGCACATTGAACGCAACAGTGTTCTGCTTTTCATGGTACCAGCCGATAGCCCTGATATCAAAAAGGAGTACAAGGTTCTGCTGAACGAATTGAAGCAATACAGCCCCGAACTGTTGCACAAGGACCGCTTGCTGGCGATCACCAAGTGCGACATGCTCGATGCCGAACTGACCAAGGCGATCAAGAAGGACCTGCCCAAAACAGTGGACTGTGTAATGATCAGTTCCGTTGCCAACCAAGGGCTTGATAAGTTGAAAGACGCGCTCTGGAAGAAATTGCACAGCTAATGCACTGGACCGATCGCATCCTGGACGCCGACCGGTCGGCATTCTTGGCGATCAATGGTGCACACAACCCTGCGCTGGATACCCTGATGTGGTATGTGAGCGGATCTGTTGTTTGGGTTCCGCTTTACCTGCTTTTCCTGGTGCTGATCAAAGTGCGTTGGGGCTGGCGCGGCTTGTGGTGGTCTCTGGCTGCAGTGGCGGTTCTGGTACTTTTCACGGATACCGGTTCGGTGCTGCTTTTCAAGAATACCGTACAGCGGCTTCGCCCCAGCCATGCGACCGATCTGCAGGGAATGGTGCATGCGCTCGCAGGACCCGATGGCCAGCTATATCTCGGTGGCGATTTTGGTTTTGTCTCCAATCACGCTGCGAACCATTTCGGTATAGCGGTCTTCATGGCGGGCGTACTTCAGAGGCGTCCGGTTTGGGCCGTTCTACTGTTGGTGACATGGGCCTTGCTTATCGGTTACAGTCGCGTGTATCTCGGCGTTCATTACCCCGGTGATGTGATCGTTGGTGGTTTGTATGGCGGGCTCTGTGGTTTGTGCGCCTTCCGTCTGTTCCTGTGGATGCATCAACGCAGCAGCGCAACATGAATCTCTGGCTGGCTGTTTTCCTGGGTGGCGGTGCCGGAAGCATCTTGCGCTTCGGCATTTCGAACCTGTTCCTTCGGATGGAAGTGAAGGGTGCGTTCCCATGGGCTACACTATCGGCCAATTTGTTGGCGACCGCATTTCTCGCATGGCTCATCATGCGTTACGAAATACTCTTGCCGGGCAAGGAGCAATGGCGGGCGCTTTTGGCGATCGGCTTTTGCGGTGGTTTTAGCACGCTCAGTACCTTCAGTTTCGAGAATTACCAGCTGATCCGTGATGGTCTTTTTGCATACGCAGCACTGAATGTTCTGATCAGCGTTGCCTCCGGGATCCTTTTGTTCTACCTCTTTGCGCGCACCGTATGAGACGATCGTTCTTCATTCTGGCCATCATTCTTTTCGCGACCGGCTTCGCGCAGCAACCATCCTGGCAAGCACCGCCCAAACTTGTTGTCGGCGTTGTCGTGGACCAGATGCGAACGGACTACATCTATCGCTTTTGGAACAACTTCGGAGAAGGCGGCTTCAAACGGCTGATCGGTGAAGGTGCTTTTCTGCGAGATGCGCATTACACCTACATCCCTACGGTCACAGGCCCTGGTCATGCCAGTATTTACACCGGAAGTACTCCAAGCCTTCACGGTATTGTTGCCAATGAACGCTATGATCGTGCAAGTCGCGCGATGGTGTATTGCGTGAAGGACACAACAGTGCGAGGTGTTGGTTCTGTCAATGCGCAGAGTTCACCATCCCAATTGCTCGCTACCACATTGGCCGATGAGATCGAGCGACGAACGGATCGGCAAGGCATCACTATCGGTGTTGCTCTGAAGGATCGTAGCAGCATTCTGCCAATAGGCCGCACAGGCGATGCTGCCTATTGGTTCAGTGCCGATGGTTCGTTCGTTTCAAGCACATGGTACATGAAGGAACTACCCAAGTGGGTGCAAGAATTCAATCAGAGGAAACTCGCTGAGCGCTATTTGAACCAGACCTGGGAGCCCTTGCTCTCGATCGAAAAATACCACCAGGTTCTGCCCGATGAAAATCCGTACGAACAACCATTGACAGCCGGAGGGAAGTCATGGTTCCCTTATAACCTCGTGGAACTCTCGAAAGGTCCAGCCGGACTTGGGTTGATAGCGACGACGCCTTGGGGCAACACGCTGACCACCGATATGGCGATCGCCGCATTGGTAGGGGAGAAGATGGGCCAGGACAACACCACGGATCTGCTCGCTCTGAGTTATAGCAGTACGGATATACTCGGCCACAAGATGGGGCCGCGTGCGCTGGAGATCGAGGATATGTACATCCGGCTGGATCAGGAACTTGCACGCTTGCTTACCGAACTTGACAAGTCAGTGGGGGTAGGGAAGTACACGGTTTTTCTCACAGCTGATCATGGCGTGATCGACGTGCCGCAATACTTGAAGGATCTGAAGGGAAGCGCAGGGTACATAGACCCACGTGCGATGCAGCAGCGACTTGAGAAAGCGTTCTCGGCCGATGAGGATGAGCGCAAGTTGCGCTTGGATACCATCTATGATGGCCACGTGTACTTCATGGAGGTGCCGCGGGAAGGAATGCTCGCCCGCGTCGCCGAAGAGATCTCCAGAATGCCAGAAGTGTCCATTGTGATGACCTCGCATACTGCGCGCCGGAACACCGCGATAGGCGAACAGTCCTTGCTGTCAAATGGCTTCATGCCTCAACGCTGCGGCGACATCCTGTACACACTGAAGCCCGGCTACTTCGAAGCCGAAGGTTCCTTCGTTGGCAAGGGCACCACGCACGGCAGCGGTTGGAACTACGACACGCATGTGCCGGTGATCTTCTTTGGCCAAGGGGTCGCTCACAGCGAGGTCGTGAGACGAACTGCAGTGGCCGACATCGTACCCACGATCACCATGCTCATCGGTTGTGCGTTGCCTGATGCAGCAGTTGGCGAAGCGGTCCGGGAGGTGATCGCGCATTGATCTCTTTCCACCTTCACCTGTTCACACTAAGCACATGTTCGAAGTTGAATGCGCATGACCGTGCCGATAGCTTTCGGCGCAATGGAACCTAACGCACATCCGACAAGTGCTCCCTATGAGTTGTGGGAGCAGGATGGCGTGTTGCATTTGATCCTCGGGAATGCCGTTCCGATCGATGCTTGGATGATGAAGGATATCCTGCGCGCTGTGCATTTTCTGGATCCCGTTGGCGGCGAACCGATCATGGTGGAGCAGCAGGAATTGGTGCGTATGTCCGCCGAAGCCAAGGCCTTTCTTGCTCGCGTGTGCCGCAGTGATGTGCGCCCTGTCGCGTTCATGGCCTATGACCTTCCGGACAGGATCCAAGGTGATTTCTTCGCTCGTTTCCACAAGCCCAGCTTTCCGTTCAGGGTCTTCGGGGCTCGCGAACATGCCCGCGAATGGTTCGATCGGTATGCGACTGGTCTCCGCGTTGTGCGCTGAGCTGTTCATAAGAAAGCGACATGCGCGCTATTTCCCGCTGGCGTCGCGTGGGTGCAAGGTTCTAAGTTCGCTTCGTGAAAATTCTGGTCTTTTCGATACTCCTGCTCTTCGTTTCGGATTGCTTCGCACAGAAGCAATTGGAGCTCCGTGCTGAGGGTGACCTGACCACCGTAATGGTGCGGGGATACGAGAGTGCGGATGCTCTTCAACCTGCATTACAGGCGTTCTGGCGTTTTTCCGCGGATACCCCGATCACGTTCTCGTATCAACGTCTCACTGCTCCCGTGGGCGATCGATCACTGATGTTGCGGCAATTGTTGCTTTCGGGCATCGAGCTATACCTGGATCAGCGGGTCCACTTTGAAAAACGAGGCGTGAAAACGGATGTCAGTGACGAAAGGATGCTGACCGATCTGAACGCGATGGTCGCAACAGCTGCCAGCGAATTCGAAGCGAGTGAGGGCTTCAGTGGGTTCACGGAACCTACCATGGAACAGTTGGAACGAGTAACGCATATCGATTGGAGCCAGGCCACGTTCACAACAAACGATGAGCAGGACAAGTATCTGGCGATCTACTTCTACGTGCGAACGCAGCGACAGGAGTTGCAACGGCAGATCCGCGCCGACCTGCTTCCATTGGCAGGGGTCGAGGTCTTGCAGCCATTGTCCGCTGAAAACGCATTCACGACCGGTCGTAATGTGAGTGTGCCTACCGTCTGCAGAACCGTGTACGATGACCAGAATTTTCTGTGCGCATTGGACCTTGGCGTTAGCGATACCGTTCTGGGTATGGTTGACAGCCAGCTCACCGATGACCTGATGCTGAAGATCGCGCAGAAGGCCAAGCAGGCGATCAACGAGGATCCGTTGCCGGCGGAATTGGTGCAACACAAAGTGCGAAAACGTGATCGCTGGTTGAAAGCGGAATTGGATCAGATCAACATACGTATCGACGAACTGGACCAGCGCAAAGAGTTGTGGAGGCTGCGCGACCGGATGGACGATATCGAAGGCCGGATCGACGATATCGGTATGGAGGTGCGGGATCTGAAAGAAGGGACGGCGACGAAAAGTGATAATCCCATCGCCAATTTGAGCGATCTGGTGGGGCGAAACGTCACTGTTCGATTCCCCCGTAACAGCTGCGAACTGGACGGGGACTTCCGGTTGGTGTTGAACGAAGTGTTCGAGCAGCTCGCCCGATCGGTGGAGGATCGTGTACTGATCACGGGCTACACGGATCGCAGTGGTGACCCTGCCCTGAACCTCGCGTTGAGCGAACAACGGGCAAAAGCCGTGCGTGCCTATCTGCTCTCGCGAGGTATTCCTGCTGACCGACTGTTGGTGAACTACTACGGCGATAGTCGCAGTTCTGGGCGTGATCCGAACGAGCGGAGAGTGGAGGTGGAGTGGTTGCGCTGATCCGGGAATGGTCACCTTGACCGCATCGTGACCGGGTTAACCAACATCAGATCTTTCGCATGCTGCCATCGCCTTGCATCCGGAAAGTGATGGAGATATTGGTGCCGTTTTCCGTCGAGATCTCCATACGCCCATCGATCTGATCAGCTAACGCTTCCACGAGTTCGAGGCCAAGTTCAGCTTCCGCTTTATCGGGATCGCGGAGCAGGCCTTTGCCGTTGTCCTTAACGTTCAGGCGGTACACGTCTTGTTCCTCTTTTCGCACCCTGATCTCGATGTGTCCACCGGTCACGTAAGGGAACGCATGTTTGTAGCAGTTCGTCAGCAGTTCGCATAGGATAATACCCACTTGGATACTTGTATCCGCGTTCAACTTCAGCCCGGCAGTATCCACGCTATGGCTCACGCTGCGGCTCTCAGGCTCGAACATCGCCTTCATCGCATTCGCTACTTGCGTAATGAATATCGACAGATCGATGTTCCGTAGGTCGGTTTGCGCATATAGCTTGTGATGTACCAGCGCCATGCTGTCTATACGCCGCTTGCCGCGCATGTATTCGGTCTTCGCCTGTGTGTCGGTGATGCGGTCAGCTTGCAGGTTCAGAATACTGCTCACAACCTGAAGATTGTTCTTCACGCGGTGGTGCACTTCACGGTCAAGGATCTCACGTTCGCTGGTGACTTTGGCAAGTTTTCGCTCCTGGGTCAGGCTTTTTCTCTCCTGCCGCAATGCGATCCTATCCGTGCGCCGGCTCCGCATCAGCACCCAGGTCATCAGTACACCCAGGACCAATAGAAGACAGGCAGCCACCTTAAGTGCATTCCGCTGGCCGGCGGTCCATTTCTTCAGTTTGTCCAATGGCAATACAGCACCTGTGTATATCTGCATTCCAGCTGCACTGAACGCCCCGATGCGCGCCAGGTATTCCGAACCCGAAACTTCGAAACTGAACGGAACGCTCTGTTTACCGGCACTCCAGTTGGTTATCGCTTTGGTCATCACCAATGCGGATGTTCCTGTGTCCGCACGTAGCCAAGGCAATTCCAGCTGGCTCATGTAGAGTTCTGTATGCACCGAGATCGGCTGACCTAGTGCTTTTATCAAGCGTTCAGGTGCCAGCGTGAATCTGACCACCCGGTACGGCATGGTTGGCCGATCCGCTCTCACCAATAGGGCGACGTGCAAGGCTTCGGTACTGTCGCTGTTGGTTGTGATCGACCATACGGGATCGGATCCACGATCACCAAGGGCCTGACCGAACCATAGGCTCTTGCGCGGATCGCTCTGCAATTCGCCGATACGTGGAATGCCCCCTCCGATGGGGTCGTTCAATGACCATTCCGTCAACAACGGTAGTTCGTCGGCTTTCGTTGTGGTCGAAAACCGCCAATGACCATCGAGTCGAGCCAATTCGTGCTCGCTACCGTTCTCCGTTGCAACCGCGATGGATGAAATTGCCCATTCGATCTCCATGATCGGTTGCCATCTTTCTTTCAACGCGCTTTCCGTCAGGCTATCATGCACCGCTATATACGCAGCTTCTTTGCGGAGATCCTGTTCCATGGTGTGAAGGGCTAACGACAATCGGGCATGTTGCCCTTCCATAACACGTTCCAGGGCCACGCCGCCCAATTCGATCGTCCTTTGTCGATCAGTCAACAATCCGAACACGACAAGCCCAGCGAACAATAGCCAAGTGACGGCAATGGCCACTACGATGGCGATGTTCGTGAGCTGCTTCCGGGTCATTTCGCGATACGCAGTAAAGCGAGCTTGATCTGTTCGATCGAGCCATCACCCACATCCAAATGCAGCACCATACGGATCTGGCTCGGGCCTATGGCCATGGCTAGTATGCCAAGTTCTTTCAGCTTCGCACAGAAAGATGCGGCATCCTGGTCCTGCTGGAGCGAGAAGATGATGATATTCGTTTCCACCGGCATCAGGTCCTTGACGCCCGGCAGTTCGAGCAGAACCGCTTCCAATCGCTGTGCACGAGCGTGGTCGTCCTTCAACCGTTCCACATGATGGTCCAAGGCATACAACCCAGCTGCCGCCAAAATGCCTGCCTGCCTCATTCCGCCACCGAGTCGCTTGCGCACACGGCGAGCCTGCGCCATCATTTTATTGCTTCCAACGAGCACTGATCCCGCCGGTGCGCCAAGTCCCTTGCTCAGACAGATTGAGATCGTGTCGAATCGCTTGCCCCATTCGAGCGGGCTCTCACCACTCTCAGCCATGGCGTTGAAGATCCTGGCGCCGTCCATGTGGATACCCAAGCCGTGCTTGCGACATACCGTGTTGATGCGATCGACCTCGGCGATGTTCCAAATGGCACCACCGCCACGGTTACAGGTGTTCTCGATATTCACCAGACTTGTGTTCGCGAGCCATTGCGCGTTTCTATCGTTGATGGCCGCTTCCACTTGATCCGCTGTGAACCGCCCGCGGTCGCTACTTAGAAGTTTTACGCTGCATCCGCTCGTGGCCATGACACCGCCACCCTCATACCGATAAATGTGCGCGCCTTCATCACAGATCACCTCATCACCGGGTCGCGTATGGATGTTGACCGCGATCTGGTTGGTCATGGTGCCGCTGGGGCAGAACAAGCCTGCCTCGTGACCGAACAGACTGGCCAGTCGTTTTTCCAACGCGATAACCGTGGGGTCCTCCCCGAACACATCATCGCCTACTTCGGCGCTGGCCATGGCTTCGCGCATGGCAGCAGAGGGTTTGGTAACGGTATCGCTGCGCAGGTCGATCATGGAGCGGCAAGTTAGCCACCTACGACCTCTCCAACTAGTTGTTCAGCCGAGGTGCCGATGTAGCTCGATCAACAATGGCAATTCTTTGGCACTGACCCCGTGGAAGGCATTCGCAACGGCATCGGCACAGATGTAGATCAACTCACGACGTTCCGTTGAAAGGTCGTTGTGGTGGCTGGCCATATAGGCGATGAACGAGTCAAAAGTTTCCTCACTGGTCGCATCCCGCTCGCTCAACACATCGAATTCGAATTCCGTGATGAATGCTTGATCCGTTCCGAAATGATCCGTACCGGACTCCAATGGCACCAAGAGGTCTTTCACACACCATTTCAAGGTCTCCATTTCCTTCGTTCGCACGGTACCATCCGCTGCTGCGATCGCATACAGTAGTCGTCCAAGTTCCTTGTAGAAAAGCGTTGCATCCATGGCCGTGAAGATGAACTTGTAGTGAATACTACAAACTGACGAAGGTCATTTTCGGCGGGCCACCAGAACACCGTCGCGCAGCGGCACCATGACCTTTTCGACACGCGGATCACTTCGGACCTTGCGGGAATATTCAGTCAGTGCGCGTGTGGCGTCATCCTGCTCGTCCATTGGCAGTAGGATCTTTCCGCTCCAAAGAACATTGTCCGCTATGATCAGGCCGCCGGGACGAACGCGATCGATCACCGCATCGAAGTAGTTCGGGTAGTTCTGCTTGTCCGCATCGATGAACACAAGATCGAACGGTCCTGGCAGCGTAGGAATGATCTGTAGTGCGGGTTGGTGGTGCATGGTGATGCGATCGAGCATGCCCGCTTTTTCGACGTAGCGATGTACCATCTCCGGCAGGTAGGGGTCAATGTCGATGGTATGCAACATTCCTCCTTCAACAAGGCCTTCTGCCAGGCAGAGAGCGCTATAACCGGTGTAGGTGCCGATCTCTACAATGATCTTCGGTCGCACAAGGTGGCTCAACATGGACAGGAATCGTCCTTGCAGATGCCCGCTGAGCATCATTGGCATCTGCACCTTCTCGAAGGTCTCAATGGTGAGCTCCTTCAGGTACCATGCCTCTTCACCACTGTTCTTTTCGCAATACGAGTCGAGAGCAGGATCGATGAAGTTCATGCGGCCAAAATAGGCGCACCGTCACTGCTTGATCCAGCGGGTGCGGCAGGTGTGGCCTTCTTCGCTCGTCGCATGCACCAGATAGAGCCCGCTTTTCCAGTTGCTCGCGTCGATCTCCGGTCGCCCGATGAACCGTTCCATCAGCACACGCCTTCCTTGTGCATCGGTGATCAGAACGTCCAACGGTCCCACGTGAGGCATTTCGATCACGACTCTTGATGTTCCCGGGTTAGGATGAACGTATACCGCAGATAGACCGAACTCTTCGATGTTGAATGCGAAGACCGTCATATACATCTCGCGATGCCTGGTGAAGGAGGAATCGAGTCCGGTACCGTAGACTCCTGCGTTCCAGCCACCCCCGCCGGATGCGTAGGTCCCAGCACCACCGCGCAACCCGTAGGGAATGACAGGTCCGAGATCCGTCCAGCCGTCGGGCTCACTGTACATGTAGGCGTTCGAGTGGAAAGTGGTGTCGTTCGAGGCCCCGCCGATAATTCCGGGGAGCCAGTCGGCCGCGATGGCATCCGCACCATAACGTGCTTCGGGCAAGGACTGCGCAGCGGTCCACTCGTCGTTGTTCGCGTCGTATCTCCACACATCGCTCAGGGCTTGGTATGCACTGTCCGCACCACCGGCGACATAGCCGTATGGCCACGAGTTGATACAAGAGGCTCGATGACGCCCTATACCCGGGATGTCCGCGACTTGCAGCCAATCATCGGCCAGAGGGTCATAACGCCAACATTCGTTCGTTGTATGGCCGCCAGCCACAAGGCCGGTGACGACATATGCTTTGCTATTGAGTGTGAACGATGCTGCCGCATAGCGACCTGCTGCTGGCAGGGAGGCCTTCTGGGTCCAGCTATTGGTGGATTCGGAGAAGCTCCACAGTTCGTTCAGCGCACCGTTCGCGTCGAGTCCTCCGAAGAGATAACCCTCGGTGCCGAAGTCGAAGTTGAAGGCGGTGCAATACTGCCTGGGTGAAGCTGGCAGTTGTGGCACTGAATACCATTGCGGGTTGCCGATGATATCGAGCATCCACCAATCATTGGTGAGGCTCCAGCCGACTTGCATACCGGTTCCGAAGTAGGCATGCGGGCCGATGGAGAACGCCGCCGCATCATCCCTGGCTGTTCCCGGAAAGTCAGGTATTTGGTTCCAGGTCTGGGAGTACGCGCAATGCCCGCATGCAAAAAGCAGGAGAAGAATGGAACGCATGGCTCGAAGGTAGGACACGCTAGCCAAGAGGGACGCTCCTGCTAAAGCAGATCAGTAGCAGTACTTCCCCTCCGCGATCATCTTCTTCGCGATCACCTTCCGCAGCTCGGCCGTGTTCAGGTTCGTGTTCTTGCTGAAGCGCTTCGCGCCCATCAGCATGGCCTGGCGCTCATCGCCCTCGGCGAAGTTGTTCACGGCCTCCTTGGCGTACTTGTGGATGCGGTCGGCCGCGTCGTGGATGTAGAGCTGGCACATGGCGATCTGCTCGGCAACGTTGGCCGCGCCCTTCATCTCGGCGAGCTTCAGCGCACGGAGCAAGATGCTCTCTGCGAGGTAGGTATCGATCACCATGTCGGCGATGTGCATCAGCGTCTCTTGGTGCTTCGCAAGTTCGAGGCCCAACTTCTGTGCAGCGCCACCGGCCACCATCAGCACGGCCTTCTTGAAGTTCGCCACCATGCGCTTCTCGTCGCCGAGCAGTGAGTCATCCGCTCCGGTCCCGGGCATCGACCCGGGATCGGGAATACCCATCAGCTCCGCGGCTACAACTTGCGCCGGTCCCATCAGGTCCAGTTGCCCTTTCATCGCTCGTTTCAGCAGCATGTCCACCGTCAGCATGCGGTTGATCTCGTTCGTGCCTTCGAAGATCCGGTTGATGCGGCTGTCGCGGTACGCGCGCTCCACGGGACTTTCGGCGCTGTAGCCCATGCCGCCGTAGATCTGCACGCCCTCATCGCACACGTAGTCCAGGCATTCGCTGCCGGCCACTTTCAGGATGGCGGCCTCTGCGGCGTATTGCTCCACGCCTTTCAGCAGGGCCTTGGCGTGATCCGCACCGGCCGCTTCCAACGCTTCGATCGCCTGCTCCATGTCGTAGCTGCAGCGGTAGGTCGCGCTCTCCACCACGTAGCAATAGGTCGCCTGGTCGGCCAGCTTCTGGCGGATCGCACCGAACGCGCTGATCGGCTTGCCGAACTGGATGCGCTCGTTGGCGTACTTCACGCTCTGGTCCACCACGGCCTTCGCGCCGCCCAACGCCGCACCGGCCAGCTTGATGCGACCGATGTTCAGGATGTTCACCGCGATCTTGAAACCGTTCTGCCGCTCGCTCAGCAGGTTTTCCACCGGCACCTTGCAATCATTGAAGAACACCTGCCGCGTGCTGCTGCCCTTGATGCCCATCTTCTTCTCCTCTGGGTTCAGCGTAATGCCGCCGAAGTCCTTCTCCACGATGAAGGCGCTCAGGTTCTCGTCCTCTACGCCGGTCGCGGGGTCCACGATCTTGGCGAACACGGTGAAGATGTCCGCGAACCCACCGTTGGTGATCCACATCTTCTGACCGTTGATCAGGTAGTGCTTGCCATCGGGCGTCAGCGTGGCTTTGGTCTTGCCGCTGTTCGCGTCGCTGCCGCTGCTGGGTTCAGTGAGGCAGTAGCAGGCCTTCCACTCGCCGGTGGACAGCTTCGGTATGTACTTCGCCTTCTGCTCAGCGTTGCCGTAATAGAGCGTGGGCAGGGTGCCGATGCCGGTATGCGCCGCCATCGCCACGCTATAGCTGTGGCCCGCGCCGGTCTTCTCCGTCACCAGCATGTTGGTCACGAAGTCCTTGCCGAAGCCGCCGTATTCCTCGGGGATGGAGATGCCCAGCAGCCCCAGCTCACCGGCCTTCACCAGGATGCTCTGCATCAACCCTTCCTCCTGGTGGTCGATGCGCTCCAGGTTAGGCCACACCTCTGCTGCGAGGAAGTCCACGGCCGTTTGCGCGATCATGCGCTGTTCCTCGTTGAACTCCTCCGGAATGAAGATGTCCTGCGGGTTGCTCGCGCGGATCAGGAATTCGCCGCCTTGAAGGGCTTTCTTGGTTTCAGTGCTCATGGTCTCGGATGCCAGCATGGCTATTCAACGCAAAGTGATACGGGCTTGTTCGGGTAAAGTTATGCACGCATACTAATATTCCAAGTGTTTTCACGTAGGTGCTTGGGAAACTGGTTGCTTATGTCGGGGAACCGCGCGGAAGAACAGGTGACCGAAGTGGTCTTGCTGCGAAGAGCCATGCGCGAAGGCGAACGGTATGTACAAGTGCGCTCCTTCGCGCTGGAGTGAATTTCCACAAGCGGATCGGATGGTGGTCGCCGACTTCAAGGAGTTGGGTGTTCGTGCGTTGTTCATGATCCCTCGTCCTAGTTCCACGGTCCCTGCTTCCCCACCGGCGTGAACCGCGAGGTCTTCCGGTCGAAACGGAAGAGCCCACCGAAACCGCCGAACCAGAAACGACCTTCCCGGTCTTCCATGATGGCCAGGATCCCGCCTGAGCTCATGCCGTCCTTGGGGCCGTAGTTCGTGAAGCTCGTCCCATCGTAGCGGAAAACGCCCTGGTGCTCCGCGGCGAACCAGATGTGGCCATACCGGTCTTCATAGAACGCACCTGTTTCAACCCCTTGGATCACGCCGTCCTTCGTGAAGTTGGTGAACGCCTTGCTGCCTTTTTCATCAACTGCTGAAGGATCGAAGAGGCTCACACCGCCGAACATGCTCCCGAGCCAGAGCCTGCCCTTGCTGTCCTCCATCAGGCCGGAGACGCTGCTGTCGGGCAGGCCATCTTCCACGGTGTAGTGCTTGAGTATCCTGCGCGGTCCGGTCTCCTTCGGATCGATCATCAAGAGCCCATCCCGTTCGCGCCCGAACCAGATCTTTCCTTGACTGTCCGCCATGACGCACGTGATGCGTGTGGGCGATAGTCCGCCCACAGAGTCCATCGCAGTGTTCGGTGGCAGGTCGATCGCTGTGAATGTGCGGCCGTCGTAAGTGCACAGCCCGTTCATCGTCCCCACCCACAGCACGCCATCGCGGCCCATGGCCATGTTCCCGACATCGTTGTGCAGCAGGCCATCCTTCGTGGTCAACTGACTGAAGCCATGGCGCGCCGAGTAGCGCGTCGAGGGGTCGTATTTGAACAGCCCTTCATCCTGGGTGGCAACCCATAGGATACCGTCCGCGCCTTCCACGATCCCGTTGATGCGGCCACTGGTGATGCCTGCGCTATCGGCGAGGTATTCCAGCGTATCGTTCGCGTAGCGGATCAGTCCGTAGTGGTTGGTGCCGAACCACAGCGTTCCGCTCCTGTCCTCGCGCATGTGGCGTACCCAGTGGCAGAGCTGTTCCGGGTAGTCGAGTTTCAAGAACCACTCGGTCGGGATCGGGACCGTATCGTTCATGATCAGCACGGGTGCCTTGCTCGTGGGCTGGCCGTTGCAGGAGAGGAGGAGCAACGAACCGAGGGCTTGGCAAATGATGGTGCGCATGACTTCAGTTGGTTAAACGATGGATCCACTTCACCAATTCCTTCTCATCCACGATCGACCACGCGTGCGGGTGGCGGTTGCCGTGCTGGATACCGCGCCCTTCGGTGGTGATGTACTCCGCCCGGACGTTCCCCTGCTCACCAGCGTAGCGTGGATCCGCTTCAAACCGAAGGCGTTCAACTCCTCATAGCCATCGTCGCGGTTGGCTCGCCACCACGCCGTGTCCGGCTCCGTGTAGAAGCGGATGGGCAGGTCCTTCAGCGGCGCCACGCTCGAGGCCGTGTTGAGCAGGGGAGCGGAGCGCTCGTAGTTGGCCAGGCTGTCCGTGGGTGGGCCCAGTGTGCTGTCCAAGAGCGCCACCACATAGCGCGCTTCGCCCTTGTATTCGGGGAAGGTGGTCTTCGCCAGGTCGCGCTGCGAACATTCGTACAGGAGCACCAGATCCAGCGGACTGTCCACGGCGAACACGCCTTTCAACTTCACCGGCGGATCGGCCGATCGGAGCAGCGCCTTCGCCAGCAGCACGCTCACGTTGCCGCCGGAGGAGAAGCCGCCGATGAACGTGTTCGACGCATCCACGCCGTGCTCTTTCACCGCGCCCGCGATCGTGCCGATGACCTCCTCCTTCTCGGCCTCGCTCATCATGATGTGGCGGTTGAAGTTCATCATCAGCACCGCGATGCCGTTCGCCGCGGCCGTGTCCGCGATGCGCGACTCCGCCCGTGTGTCCGCCGCATCGCAAGGGAAGCAGGGGAA
>JADKGB010000025.1 GCA_016717225.1 Flavobacteriales bacterium
ACGCAAGTTTATCACTCAGCAACCTCATCTCGATCATCGGTGCGATGCGCTCGTACAACATCCGATACGTCGCCTCGCTGATCGGCATGTCAACCCCAAGCTTGCCGTTGATCTCGTGTACGCACTTCACCGCGTAGTAGCCCTCGGCCACCATGTTCATTTCGAGTTGCGCGGCCTTCACGCTATACCCCTTGCCCACCATGTTGCCGAACTCGCGGTTGCGACTGAAGGTGGAATACGCTGTCACGAGCAGATCGCCGAGGTAGGCGGGCTCGTTGATGTCGCGGTCGATCGGATGCACGGCCTTCACGAAGCGAGCGATCTCCTGGATGGCGCGGCTCACCAGCACTGCACGGAAATTGTCCCCATAGCCGAGCCCAACACTGATCCCGCTGCAGACGGCGATCACGTTCTTCAGGATCGCCGCGTACTCGGTTCCGTAGATGTCGTCGCTGATCGTGGTCTTCATAAAGCGCCCGTTCAGCGCCTTGCCCATCGCTTCGGCCTTGGCCGTGTTCTGGCTGGCGATGGTGAGGTAGCTCAACCGTTCCATCGCTACTTCTTCCGCATGGCAGGGACCACAGATCACACCGAAGTTCTCCTTGGCCACGCCCCAATGCTCAAAGAGGTATTCACCCACGATCTGGTTGGTCTCCGGCACGATCCCCTTCACCGCGCTGAAGAGCGTCTTTCCGGCCAGCTCAGACTTGTCGAGCTTTTCCATCGTGTTCTTGAGGAACGCGGAAGGCACTGCCACGATGAGCGTGTCGGCCTCTTTCACTACGGCGTGCAAGTCGTCGCTCATGGCGAGCCTGTCCACTTCGAATTGCGCCGCACTGATGTAGTTCGGGTTGTGCCCGTACTTCCGAATGTGCGCGATGTTCTTCTCGCCACGCACCCACCAACCAACGCGCTCGGCATTGCCCGAAAGCAACTTCACCAGTGCGGTTCCCCAGCTCCCTGCACCGATCACAGCGACCTGTCCGAGGCTCATTTGAACGTGACGTCCGCCTTCATTTCCTTTCCATCGCGCAACACGGTGACCTTGGTGGTTTCGCCCTTGCTGAAAGCACCGAGCGCCTTCATGTAGCTCATCATGTCGGTTACCGTGTTGTCTCCCAGCTTCACGACCACGTCACCCACTTTCAGCCCGGCCACAGCTGCAGGCTTACCATCTGTAACGCCATCGATCCGCATGCCTTGTCCGCTGAACATATAGTCAGGAACTACGCCGAGCGTCACCTTGAAGGAAGGCGTCACACTTGTGTCAGCAGCGGTTTTTGTGAACGCCAGTTTTCCGTCGTCATTGAGTTCGGTGATGAGGTCCTCCACGTGCCTGGTGATGCGCAACATACCGCCGTAGTTGATCTTCTCCTCATCGTCGCTGGGCTTGTGGTAATCCTCGTGCGCTCCAGTGAAATAGTGCAGAACAGGGATGTCCTTGAGATAAAAGCTGGTATGGTCGCTGGGGCCTACGCCGCTCTCCGTTGTCTTCACCAACAACGCAGCTGGGTCCTTCTTGGTCGGCTTGCCCTTGATAACAGGTTCCGGCTTCACGATCGCCCATGCAGGAGAAGTACCGACTCCATTGATGCCGATCGTATTGCTGGTGTCCAATCGCCCCACCATGTCGAAGTTGATCATGTAGTTCAATTGATCGAGCGAAACGGTCGGATGCTTCGTCCACCAATTGCTTCCGTAAAGCCCAAGCTCTTCGCCACTGAAGGCCATGAACAGGTAGTTGTTGTTCTTCGTTCCGGGTATTTGCTGCAGGTCGCGCGCCAACTGCAGCATCACCGCAATACCACTTGCGTTGTCATCGGCTCCATTGTGGATAGCAGGTTCGCCACGAAACAATGATCCCTCGATGCCATGGCCCAAATGGTCATAGTGTGCACCGATCACCACCACATTCGGCTGTCCGTTGTCGAGATACCCCACCACGTTGTGACCTGTGTGCACGGGTCGTTGAATATCCACTTGAACAACCACCGGACTGCCGTCGAGACCGAGCTTGTCAAATCCCTTCTTCGTCAGGAACACCACCGGGACCGAACACGGCGTGATCTTCTTGCTCAAGGTGGTGTCTGGATCATCGGCGGTCTTGTCGTCGTTGTACAAGAGGATGGCATTGGCCCCAAGGCTGATGGCGTCGTTGATGCGCTTGCCGATGTCGTGGTAAGCCAGCCACTTGCTATGCGGATGAATACCATCCGGTGAACTGACACAGATCGCGGCTGCATGCCCCTTCACGTCCACCCCATTGAAATCGTTACGGTTCATTTCCGGTGCGTTGATGCCGTAACCACACTTCGCTGATCGGGTGAACACCGTGCCCGAGGAAGACCAGCTCACCGGATAGTATTCCGTACCCAACTTCAGCTGGCTTCGACCAACCTGAACACTGTTCTGTGGACCAAGTACAGGGGCCGTTTCGAAGGTGAATGCTTGCAAGAATGAAGCTTCATCCCCTTTCGGCAACAACTGCGCGTTCATGAACTCCTTCACGATATAGTCCGATGCAAGACTTTCAAAAGGCGTAGCGGTCTCGCGCCCTTCCAAGCGGTCGCTTGCCAGGAATTGGATATCGGCTTTCATCTGTGCCTTGGCGACATCATCAGGCTGGAGTTGGGCAACCAACAGAACAGGCAAACAAGCGACCATGCAAAGCAGGCCTAGGCGGATCGTTTTCATCAGGGCCCGAAGATATTCGTGAGACATACCTGCAGCGCGCTTCAATCGTTAGGCATGTGAATTGTAGAAAGCCCACGCCATGAAAAACCTGTTCGTTGCCTTCGTTGGTCTACTGTCTTTTCTCTACCTGATCAATCCCACGTTCGGCGTGTTCGAATTGTTGCCGGACAACATTCCCTTGGTGGGCAACGTGGATGAAGCCACGGCCAGCATGGTTCTGCTCGGTGCCTTGCGCTATTTCGGTTACGACCTCACGGATCTGTTCAAACGAAAGAACGCGGCACAAGTGCGAACCAATTGATCGCTGTACCAACTTGCGGCATGAAATATTTCGTGTTCGCGATGCTGCTGCTCCAAGCCTGCGGAACCGGTAGCCAGAAACCGGATCTACGACAGCCTACCGCAACAACGTGGCCTGATGAAAAGACCTGGTCCATTATCGATGCACAAGACCACCGCGACACAAAGCGGCTGCTCGAATTACTGACGGACACTTCCGCATCGATCCGCGCGAAAGCAGCGCTGGCCTTCGCGTCGGTGGGGGATAGTCTAGCCGTTCCGGATCTTTTGCATGCACTTGGTGACCCTGATCCAACCGTTCGTGCGAACGCAGCGTTCGCATTCGGCTTCTGTGGCGACAGCGTGAACGTGCATCAACTGATCGAACGTTTCTCACCGGAAGAAAATGCTGCGGTACGTGGTCGTATCGCGGAAGCCGCCGGGCGTTGCGGACGAAGGGCTGGTGCCGATCTTCTCCTGCGCCGCTCGCTCTCCACCAAAGCCGATTCGCTCGGCGTGCTGCGTGGCCTCTTCTTCGCCACCGCGACCGGAAGCACGGACACAAGCCATGTACGCTACTCACTTTCTCTTTTCACCGCAAAGGATCCTGACCTGGACGAAGCCGCTCTGCAGATCTGTGCTCGCAGCAAATCCGGATCAGTCCAGCCATTCACGAAGCGGCTGCTCGAGATCGCGCAAATGATGCCGGACTCCGGATCCATAGAGCTTCGCCTCCCGCTCCTTTCCGCATTGGGTAAAACGGGAAACGATGAAGCGTTCATTCGGTTACAAGAGTCCCTTGTGAATGATCCCGAACCACGCATTAGAGTGATGGCATTGCGTGGGATCGGCCGATATGAAGAACCGAAAAAGCACGAAGTGATCTGGGCTGCATTGAAGGATTCCAGTGCCATGGTCCGTGACATTGCCGTGGAGCAGTTTCTCGCATTGAACGAACACCCGGACGGCCAAATCCTGTGGACACTGGCTCAAGAGCATTTCGATTACGCGGTGAAGCTCCCGCTCTACGGTTTGGTCATGAAATACGGCGACGGCGATACGCGCACCACCTGTGGGATGTTGATGAAGAGCATGGCGCAACAGGATCTGGGGCCATACCTCAACGCGGAATTGACAAAAGCACTCTGGGCCGACAGTGATACAGCGCGTGCGATCATGCTCGGTAATTCGCCTGCTGTTGTGCGGCAAGCCGCGATGGATACGTGGCTGGAACATTTTGAACTTTTGCCGGAGCGCGTGGAGGTGTCCAAGTCTATGCTCGACCGATCACATGCGTCTTTCATGCGCGATGCACTTACATCAGGTGACGCTGGCCTTATCGCTTCGGCCTGCGAGAAGATCAACGACGAGGACTCGGATTATCTGAAGGAATTGCTCGATTCGAAGACAATCGGAACGGTACGAATGGCACTTCATCCTATTCGTGATCTCGAAGCCATTCAACTCCTTGATGCCGCAATAGCCAAGCGCGATGGCAAGCCCGCTCCGAAGCATGTATCGCCACCCTTCAACCATCCCATCCGGTCCGCCGGGCTCCAGCTCGGCCAGCAGTATCGTATCAAGACCAGTCAAGGCGACATCATCCTCGCGCTTGAACCAGAAGTCGCTCCTGGAAGCTGCGCCGCCTTCGATTCACTGGTGGCCACAGGCTACTACAACGGCAAATTCTTCCACCGCGTGGTGCCGGATTTCGTTGCCCAAGGTGGCTGCCCCCGAGGCGATGGCTATGGCGCCATGGATTGGACGTTGCGCACGGAGATCGGTCTTGAAGGCTTCACCACAGGCGCTGTCGGGCTTGCTTCCGCAGGCAAAGACACCGAGAGCTGCCAGTTCTTCATCATGCTGGCTGATGCTCCGCACTTGGATGGGCGCTACACGCGTTTCGCGCATGTGGTAAGCGGTATGGAAGTAGCGTGGAAGCTTCGTGTAGGTGATCGCATCATTGAGGTTGCGCAGGAGTATCCTTGAACGTCATCGCGAGGAGGCTCCGCGACGAAGCGATCTGTAATTCACCACGTGACTAATTACAGATCGCTTTGGCATTGTTGAATGCACAATGCCTCGCGATGACGGTCAATCGAATTTCTCCGGCCGCATTTGCGGGAACAACAACACTTCCTGTATCGCCGGGTTGTTCGTGAGCAACATCACCAAGCGATCCACACCAATGCCAACACCAGAAGTCGGCGGCATGCCATATTCCAACGCTCGCAGAAAATCCTGATCGATGAACATGGCTTCGTCGTCTCCACGTTTTTGCAGTTCCAGTTGCGCTTCGAATCGTTCGCGTTGATCGATCGGATCGTTCAGCTCGCTATAGGCATTGGCCAGTTCGAATCCGTTCACGAAAAGTTCGAACCGCTCCGTCAACCGCGGATCATCACGGTGTTTCTTGCACAATGGACTCATCTCCACTGGGAAGTCGCAAACGAATGTTGGCTGGATCAGTTCCGGTTGCACCAACGCGCTGAACAACTCATCGATCAACTTGCCTTTGCCCATGCTCGGTTCAATATGGATGTTGTTCCCAGCACACAGTGAACGCAGCGAAGGTTCGTCCATTTCCAGAACGTCTTTGCCTGTCTTCTCCTGGATCGACCCGCACATGGTGATGCGTTTGAACGGCGCCGCGAAGTGGATCTTGTTCTCCTTGAACGTCGCGCTTGAAGAACCATTTGCCGCCATGCAAACCTTCTCCAACATACCCTCCATGAATCCCATCATCCAGCGATAGTCCTTGTAGGCGACATAGAGCTCCATGATGGTGAACTCCGGGTTGTGTGTACGGTCCATGCCTTCGTTCCGGAAGTTGCGGCTGAACTCGAACACACCTTCGAAGCCCCCGACAATGAGGCGCTTCAGGTAAAGCTCATTCGCGATCCGCAAATACAAAGGCATGTCCAATGCGTTGTGGTGCGTCTCGAACGGACGTGCGGCAGCACCGCCGGGGATCGGTTGCAGAACTGGCGTGTCGACTTCATGGTAGCCGGCATCGGTCATGCACACCCGCATAGCGGTAACGATGCGCGACCGCTTGAGGAACGTTTCGCGCACACCGGGGTTCACATTCAAGTCCACATAGCGCATACGATAGCGCTGCTCTGGGTCGGTGAAGGCATCATGCACGTTGCCTTGCTCATCTGTTTTCACTACAGGCAGCGGACGCAATGCCTTGCCCAATACGGTCATCTTCTTCACGTGGATCGTGATCTCCCCAGTGCGTGTGCGGAACACATGTCCTTCAACGCCGATGAAATCGCCCAAGTGCAACAAGTGGCGCCAGACTTCGTCGTACATCGATTTGTCCTCACCCGGCGAGATCTCGTCACGTGCGATGTAGATCTGTTGATCGCCCATATGATCGCGCAGCACCGCGAACGAAGCCTTGCCCATCACACGGAACGTCATCAACCGGCCAGCGAAGACCACATCGAATGGCTGGTCAACGAACGTGGCTTTGATCGCTTCTGAGGTATGCGAAACAGGAAACTCAGCGGCCGGAAATGGATCGATGCCGAGGGCGCGCAACTTGGTCAACGCATCACGGCGTATCAGTTCCTGTTCACTCAGTTGTTCTGACATGGGAATTTTAGAAAGGGTGCCGAAGATACCCCTCCAGCATATGGAGGTTCACTCCCAAGCCGGACCGCCGCTCTCTTCCTCCTCTTCGAAAATATCCGTGTCGCCAGCAACCTTTCCGCACTCGAGACTAATGCCCTGCATGTCTGCTGGCCGCGGAAAGTCACCCCTGCTGATCTTGATGGTACTATCGGCGTACACCTTGTTCATGTAGTAGCCATAAATAGGCAAGGCCATGTTGGCGCCCTGACCAAGATCGGTGCGACTGAAACGCACGCTTCGATCTTCCGCTCCGGTCCAAACACCGGTAACCAGATCCGGTGTGATACCGATGAACCAGCCATCGCTGTTGTTCTGCGTAGTGCCTGTTTTGCACGCGGTCGGATACTTGATATTGCCATACTTGGCGCGATTTCCCCAGCCATGGCGAAGGCGCATAGCCGAACCGCGATCAGCAACGCCCTTCAACATATCGAGCATGATGTAAGAGGTGCGCGCATCCAAGGCCTCTTCTGTCTTCGGTGTCACATCGTAGATCGCGTTGCCGTTCTTGTCCTCGATGCGTGTGAAGACCACTGGTTCAATGTAGACGCCTTCGTTCGCGAACGAAGCGAAAGCGGCCGTCATCTCTTCCAGTGTGAGATCGGCCACGCCCAAACACAGCGACGGCACAGGTTCCATAGGGCTCTTGATGCCCATGTGCCGGGCGAGCACTGTAACCGCTTGCGGACCATATTGCTTCATCAAGTATGCTGTAACCGTGTTCACTGAGTTGGCCAAGGCTTGCTTGATGGTGAGCATGCCACCATACTTGTTGTCGCTGTTCTCTGGACACCAATCGGCTTGGCCTGTAGGCATATCGAAGCAGGTCTTTTGGTTCGGAATACGCATACATGGATCCATGCCTTCCCGGATCGCGGTCGCATAGATGAACGGCTTGAACGTGCTACCGACCTGCCTGCGCGCTTGAGCCACGTGATCGTATTGGAAGTGCTTGAAATCCGGGCCACCTACCCACGCCTTGATGAAGCCCGTATGCGGGTCCATGCTCAAGAGACCACTGAGCAAAAAGCTCTTGTAGTAGCGAATACTATCGTTGGGGCTCATCGTTGTATCGATCTCGCCGCGCCAACTGAACACGCGCATTTTGGACTTTTTTTCGAACAAGGCCGGGATCTCGCTTTCCTTCACCACAGGCCATTGGGTATCGCAACCGCCTTTGTCAGGATCGCAATGAAAAAACTTCTTGCCACCAACAGTGATGGTCTCGATATAGCTGGCCGGGCGTTGGCAATTGCCACAGAGCTTTCCGGTAAGCATCTTGTAGCGTTCGCTTCGCTTCATGGCGGTTACCATAATGGTGTTCACCTCCTCGGTGGTCACCCGGAAGTCGAACGGCCTGTTCTTCTTCCCTTTGATATCCTTGAAGAACTGGGGTTGCAGCTCAGCACTCAAATGCTCACGCACTGCGAACTCGGCACCTTTCTGCATGCGCTTATCGATGGTGGTGTAGATCTTGAGGCCATCGGTATAGATATCGTAAGCACTGCCGTCGGCCTTGGCGATACGGCGCTTGCCCGTCTTGGGATCCTTCTCGCTCAGCAGTGATTGCACCTGCGCTCGCAGCGCTTCACGGAGGTATGGGGCTGGGCCTTCGGTATGATCGATACGCTGGAAATCCAACCCGAGCGGGAGTGCTTTGAGCGAATCGCATTCGCCTTGTGAAAGCATCCCGTTCTTCTCCATTTGATTGAGAACAACATTGCGGCGGGTCAACGTCGTTTCCGGCCGGCGCATGGGATTGAACAGCGCGGGGTTCTTGCACATACCCACCAACATCGCGGCCTCGTGCAGCTTCAGCGAATCCGGTACGGTGTTGAAGTACACCCGCGCCGCACTGTTGATGCCCACCGCTTGATTGATCCAGTCGAAGCGGTTGAGGTACATCGCGATGATCTCGTCCTTGGTGTACTCGCGTTCGAGCTTGGCGCTGATGATCCACTCTTGCGCCTTCTGGACCACTGCCTTGAAGAAGTTCTTGTCCCGCTCGTGGAAGAGCATCTTGGCAAGCTGCTGCGTGATGGTGCTCGCCCCGCCCTTCTTCCCAAGGAACACAGCGGCCCGGGCGGTTCCCCGGATATCGATGCCGCTGTGATCACGAAAACGTTCGTCCTCAGTAGCGATAAGCGCGTTTACCACATTCGGGTTGATGTGATCATAGTCAACCGGAATACGGTTCTCGCGATAATACTGGCCCATAAGACTACCGTCGCTGAAGAGCACGGCGGTTGCCAGATCGCTTCGAGGATTCTGAAGTTCCGTAGTACTTGGCAGGTCTTTGCTCGTAGCGGCGATCACGAGCAACAACGCCAAGAGAACGAATGGCGAAAGCACAATCATCCACCATGTTCGGCCCTTGCTGACCCTGCCCTTCGCTGAGGCTTTCTTCGCCATTACCTGATGCTACGATTTGCTTTTCGAACGCTCCACGCTCACCCCCACATCGATCACACCTTGCAACTTCTCGGTGCGCATGGCTTGTTCGAGCGTGATCGTATAACGGCCCTTCCGGGGGAACCTATTGCGCAACTTGTACAATACGTGCGCTTGAAAGCGGTCGCTGCTGATAAAGCCCAAGCCCTTCCCGTACCAGCGGCCACTAGGGTCTGCAAGCGTACACTCCACTGTATCGGTGAGACTTTCCCCACTCGGACCCGTGAGCTTTACAAAGGTGTAAAGGTTGCTGAAAGGATAATCGCCGGTATGTCGCACATCGAGGTAAACATCGTGAGCCGTGATCGTATCGGCAATGTCGAAAGCGAAAGCCGGGTTCCATCCCCGCTCCCAAACACCACTGGGTGTCTGTGCATCCTCTTGGAACACAACATCCTTCGCACAGCCCCCAAAGAGGATCGCGACCGGCAGGATCAATAGCGCACGTCGATTCACGCAGCTGGCGGGGTAGAAGAAGGACCACCTCCATCACCTCCACCTTGCGGCCGATCTGGCCGTGGGCCACGGCGATCACGACCACGACGGTTACCATCGCGGCGACCTTCTCCTGGAGGGCGATCTCCTCGTGGCTGTTGAGGAGGCCTTGGCTGCTGAGGTTGCCGAGGCTGTTGCGGTTGCGATGGCCCACCGCCAGCATTTCCAGGACCACGCGCTGGTCCGGCGCGCTGTGCACCACCCTGCTGCCCTCCCGAACCGGCCTGCTGCCCACCGCCACCGCGTCGGTCCCTGTCGCGATCACGCCCTCCACGTTTACGCTTGTTCCCTTTGCCCTTGCTATCGAAACGCGTCAATTCGTCCTCACCACCCACTTTCTCATATTCGGGCTCCTGCTCTTCGGTTTTCGGCTCTTCTGCCTCTTCCGCGAGCTTCACGAAATCCACATCCACTTCAATGCCCTCCTTGTTCTGCGCTAGGATCTCCCTCACCCGTTCAATAGGGAAGCCCGCCATGATGGAAGCGCTCCCGGGTGTCTTGAACAAGTACCACATCTTCTCATCGAAGATGTCCGTTTTCATGTGGAATCCTGTGCCTTGCTTGGTTTTCAGCTTGGCGTTCGCCGAGGGGTAGCTCTTCACCGCCTCGATGTACATATCCAGCTCGTAGTTGAGGCAGCACTTCAGTTTGCCGCATTGGCCCGCCAACTTCTGCGGATTCAAAGCAAGCTGCTGGTAACGCGCTGCACTGGTGCTCACGCTTCGGAAATCAGTAAGCCAGGTGCTGCAACACAATTCCCGTCCGCAGCTTCCGATACCGCCAATGCGCCCGGCCTCCTGCCGTGCACCGATCTGCTTCATGTCCACCTTCACCTTGAAGAGGTCACCGAGTTTGCGCAACAGGTCCCGGAAATCGATGCGTTGCTCGCTCGTGTAATAGAACGTGGCCTTGGTCCCATCGCCCTGATACTCAACGTCCGTCACCTTCATGTCCAACCGCATCTCCTGCACCAGGGTGCGCGTGGCCAGCATGGTCTCATCCTCCAGCTTGCGTGCGATATGCCAACGGTCGATGTCCTCCTGCGTGCTTTTGTGCAGGATCTTGCGCAGCTCGTAGGTATCCGTTACCGAAATGGTGCTTTTGCGTTGCATTTGCGCGCGCACCAGCTCTCCCACCAGGCTCACCATGCCCACATCGTGCCCGGGAGCAGCGTCAACTGTTACCAGGTCGCCGGGCATCAGTTGCAGTGCATTGGCATTGCGGTAAAAACTCTTGCGCGTGTTCTTGAAGCGCACCTCCACCGCATCGAAGGGTGATTGGCCGCTCGCTAACGGAACCCCTGCCAGCCAATCGAACACGGGCAGTTTATTGCAACCACTGGTGCTGCAAAAGCCGTTGCTCTTACACCCGGCCGGTTTGCCGTCCGCTCCTGTTCCACAATTTCCGCAGGCCATTTTTTGAAGTTCCCACCAAAGCTCAAGGGCTTAAGAGGCGGGTGGCGAAGATAGAATTACACTATCGGTACGTTTCACAGCGCCCCAAGCCGGTTTTCGACGCTGGCCCATTGAACAACTTCCGGATCTTCCCGAAAGGCGCTCAGTCCTTCAACCGCAGCAGTCCACCCACCCGGTAGCTCAGGTCCAGAAAAAGCACCTTGGGGTTCGCATTGCGCTCCAAGTGGCCATGCGCCGTTTCCAATTCCTCGCGTATGCCGGACACATTTCGTTCGTTCAATAAAGTACTGAATTTCTTCACGAATTCCAGTTCCTCACCGTAGGCCCTTACCAACTGCGGCACCTGTTGCCAGTGCAACATGCATTGGCGGATCAGGTAGAGCGCGTAGCGCATAAAGGCCTTCTGCTTCTCCCGGCCCATTTTGCCGAAATGATCACCGAAGTCCACCGCATCGGGGATCTTGTTGCCGTAGCATGCGCGCAGCCAATCGCGGAAAAAAACGAACAACTCTTCCTCGCTCTTCTCGGCCATGGCAAACGCTTCCAACAGATCACCTTCGCTGCGGGCACCGATCGCGCGGGTGTCTTCGGGCGATAGTTCCGGGTAGCGTTCGCGCAGTGCATCGGCCACCTCGCCGGGGTTCAATGCGGGCACCTTCACGAGTTGCGTGCGGCTGAGAATGGTGGGTAAGATCCGCTCGTTGGCGTGGCCAACCAAAAGGAACGCTGTCATCGGTTCGGGCTCTTCCAGGATCTTCAACAGCTTGTTGGCCGCGTTGGGGTCCATCAATTCCGGTAACCACACCAACATCACCTTCCAGCCGCCTTGGTACGATTTCAGACTGAGCTTGCGCGAGATCTCCGCAGCAATGTCCACGCCCATGCGTAACTGCTTGTTCTCTCCTTCCAACTTGGTGCGCCAGAGTTCGTCGTCCAAGTAGGGTTCCTTCAACACGGCCTCGCGCCACTCGGTGATGAAGATGTCGCAGGTCTTCTGCTTCTCGTTCAGGAAAATGGGGAAGGCCAGATGCAGGTCAGGGTGGGCCAGCTTCTCCACCATTTTGCAACTGGCGCACGTGCCACAACTGTCCGCAGCGCCTTTTTCGGAGCACAACAAATAGCGCGCAAAGCCCAGCGCCAACGGCAAGGTCCCGCTGCCGCGAGGTCCCAGAAAAAATTGCGCATGCGGAATACGACCCTCGCGGATATTGCCGATCAGCTTGGCCTTCAGCGGTGCATGACCAATTATGTGGGAGAATTGCACGGGGCGAAAGTAGCCGCGCATGTTGCGTGTTGGCGGGTTACTGGTTACGTATTTTTCGATGCCCAAACACGCAACACGCCAACACGTAACGCGCAACGCACTTTGCGACCGCCCCTTCTACTTTCGCCCCCATGCTGAACATGGATTCCTTCAACTTCAACGGCAAAAAGGCGCTGGTGCGTGTAGACCTGAACGTGCCACAGGATGCGAACGGGAATGTGACGGACGATTCCCGAGCCATGGCCATCTTACGCACGGTGAAGAAGATCACAAGCGACGGCGGCAGCGCCATTCTTATGAGCCACTTGGGCCGCCCTAAGGGCAAGGTGAACCCTGCCATGAGCCTGAAGCCTATTGCCGCTTACCTGGAGGGTTTGCTCGGCGTGCCGGTGCAATTCGCCACGGATTGCGTGGGCCCTGATGCCAAGGCAAAAGCCGCGGCCCTGAAACCCGGCCAAGTGTTGGTCTTGGAGAATTTGCGGTTCCATCCCGAAGAAGAAGCGGGTGATGAAGCCTTCAGCAAAACCCTGAGCGAGTTGGGGGATGTGTACGTGAACGATGCCTTCGGTACGGCCCACCGCGCGCATGCCAGCACAACGGTGGTGGCCAAGTTCTTCCCGACGGCCAAGCTCTTCGGCTACCTGATGCAGGCCGAGATCGACAGCGTGGGCAAAGTGCTCGGCCACCCAGCGCGCCCAATGACGGCGATCGTGGGCGGCAGTAAAGTGAGCAGCAAGATCGAGGTGCTGGAAAACCTCATTGGCACGTGCGATGAGCTGATCATCGGTGGCGGCATGGCCAATACCTTCATCAAAGCCCAAGGCGGGCAGACCGGTGCAAGTTTGGTGGAAGAGGACCTGCTGGAAACCGCGCGCACCATCATCAAAAAAGCAGCGGACAAAGGCGTGAAACTGCACATTCCTACCGATGCGGTGGTGGCCGATGCCTTTGCCGAAACCGCCAACACCGACCAATGCGCGGGCGATGCCGTACCCGATGGTTGGATGGCCCTGGATATCGGGCCCAAAAGCATCGAAGCCTTCCGCACAGCCGTGCTGCGCAGCAAAACATTGCTCTGGAACGGCCCCATGGGCGTTTTCGAGATGAAACCGTTCCAACAGGGCACCATCGCCATTGCGACCGCGGTGGCCGAGGCTACCAGCAAAGGAGCCTTCAGTTTGGTGGGCGGCGGGGACAGTGTGGCCGCCGTTAACCAGTTCGGACTAGCCGACAAGATCAGCTACGTGAGCACGGGCGGCGGAGCCATGCTGGAGTACTTGGAAGGGAAGGTGTTGCCGGGGATAGCAGCGGTGCAGAACAGCTGAACCATGGCAGGCGTATGCACCTACCTTGGTTCCTGCAGGTGGCGGCAGCGTTTCGTAAATCCCTCCGATCGGGTTGGCGTTACGAAGATTTTCGTAACACCGCAGTTACCTGTCATGCTTGACTGCATCGGAACTTCAACCTGACTGCAAAAAATTTACAAACGCACTGAAAATATTTTAGGAATGAAAACTGAGATAAAGCAGAACAGGACAATAATTTTGACATTAAGCATCTTGTCGTTTTTAACATATTTTTCTGGAATCATCAGACACGATATACCTGAAAACAAATATTTGAGATTAGCCAAACAGAAACAGTTTGACTGTGTAGGAGAAATTTTCACTGGGACATCAGGCGGTTCTTGTATATTGATTACTGACAAATTTGTTCTATCCGCTGCGCACATTTTTCTCGATAGTGACACGAAGGCTGATACATTAAAAGTGGATGGTAAAAGCATGATCACTTTTTCGCCTCTCAACATAAGAGTGACAGATGTTTCTAAAATATACATACTCATAAAGGGACAGAAAGTAAAAGCAAAAAAATTGACACTTCATCCTGCCTACCTTGATAGTTTGACCAAAGGTTCATGTGACATAGCATTAATTGAATTAGAGCAACCCTTAAAAAATATTTTACCTGCAAAACTTAATACTGCCTTTGATGAATTAAACTCAAATGTTGTCGGTGTTGGTTATGGTGTTTCCGGACCAGCGGATAGACCTGATTTGGTAGCCCCTCATAATAAAAAGATCGCAGGCGAAAATGTTGTTGACAGTTTAAGCGGTGCGAAATATTCAGGATTCGAAACTCTGATGCTATGTGATCTTGACCATCCATCAAAACAAGAATGCAATAAGATGGGAAGTTCACAACCAAAACCATTAGAATATGTTTGTAGTGGTGGTGACAGTGGTGGTGGTCTCTTCAGACAAAAAAATAACACATGGGAATTAATTGGTGTTTGCAGTGGGAGTAATGTTGACATTACTATATTAATGAAAACAGGTTATTATGGACAGACAATGCGCTGGACCAGAGTTTCTTTGTTTACTGAATGGATAAATCAACAATAGCAAGAACTGATAACATTTGATCAAATGAAATAAAAAAAGAAGGGCTTTGTTGGGTAATAAAGAGTTGATATTCGAACAATAAGTGTTATGTTAACGAGCATTTGAGATTATAACCCCTTTCTTTTTACTTCTTTAATCCCTTCTTCGTTAACGACTCACTCCACCCCCACCTTCCCCACTTCTGCTTTCACCTTTTCGATCGCACCCTTCACCCACTTGGTTTCTTTGAGGGCCGGAACGACCATGGGGGCGAACGCTCGCAAAGGCGAGAACAACACGGAGGCTTGTTGCGTGCCCACCGATGGCACCCATGTACTGTCGCGGGTTGCGAAAGCGATGTTCAGCAACACGCTTAATACAAAAGCCTTGCGTACAAGGCCAAAGAGGGTGCCGCCCAATTTGTTCGGCAGGCTGAGCTGAGCGGCATCGACCGCGGTGGTGAGCATGCGCCCGATGAGGTGAACGAGGAGCATGATGATAGCCAGGGTAGCCAGAAAAGACAGGGCCTCTTTCGCTGGATCCATGCCAAGCAACTGGGCGACCTTGTCGTTGAGGTGTATGCCACCCCAAATGCCGAGCACCAAGCCCACCAAGCTGCATACTTCCACAATGAAGCCGCGCATAAAACCCCGCACAGCAGCGAAGCCCAGAAGGCCAATGATGGCCCAATCGATCCAATTCATTGAACGGCAATAAAGTGTGTGGGT
The DNA here is from genome assembly GCA_016717225.1 of Flavobacteriales bacterium. Taxonomy (GTDB): domain Bacteria; phylum Bacteroidota; class Bacteroidia; order Flavobacteriales_F; family PHOS-HE28; genus PHOS-HE28. Next base: position 15,353 of record JADKGB010000025.1, read on the forward strand.
GGAAAGGTGCGGGATTTTCGTCGACGCTGATTGTAGATTTTCGTAGAGCCTGTTCAGGATCCTCTCTGAAACCAAACGCAGAGGCGCTAAGGCGGGAAGCACGCGGAGATGGTGCTGCGAAAAGACCTGATGAGGTCTCAGAGGATACGCCTATGGCGGATCTCCTCAGCGCTGAGCGGTCTCTTTGCCAAGCTTTCCTCAGCGCAACCCCGCCCACTCTTTGGGCCTCTGCGTTGAAAAGGAATTTGCAAGCAGGGTCTACCAACGACCTTTGCCGGCTCCGCACTTTTTCCACTTTCCACCCTATCCACCTTTCACCTCTCAATCATCCGTGGACCTCTCATTCGAAAAACGTTGGCGCGACCTGTTGAAGAAGATGGAAACGCGCTTCGAGGGACCGGTGGACCTGAACGGCATCATTTTTTTGATCGGCGTGCAGGAATTGGGGCAGCATGCCCGCGAGTTCAAGAAGGATGAAAAAGTGGCACTGATGCACATCGCCATCTGCGTGCTCCTGAAGCCATTTGGCTACTACGCCGAACTGGGGCGCGATGCTGATGGCTGGCCGCATTTCGAGCGCGTGAAAGACCTGCCGGTGCTCGACGCCAAGGAACAAGAACGCCTGATGAAAGAAGCGATACTGGGATACTTCGAAGTAAGCTGAGCCAACACCACCTGCTGTCAGGGGTATCGGGGACTCAAGACCAAGCAAACAAGTGGTTGTCTTGAGGACATCGCCCAAAGTCAGCCACTGATGACGCCGGTCGCACAGATGAATTCAGGTGATGCGATGGGCACTGGCGGCCATGGCGAGTGCTTTGGTGGACGAAGATGGTTGTAATCGCACATCCATCCGGCCTGTGCCGTCAGCAAGAAATAATAGCATTTCGAAATAGAGATACATCCGATCGGAAACCACCCCAACCCCTCCTTTGCACAAGCGAGCCCCCCGGATAAGCTTGCGCATTCCGGGGGTGGCGGCATCGCAGGAGGGGAAAATGGAATGGGTGGTTTTGTATGTCGAAATGATATAAGACCCGATAACCCTGAGTCTACTGCGGGATCAATTCCATGGTCACCGTTTCTTCGGTGGTCTCCTCCTCTACAACCTTGATGATACCCTCGGCATAGAGCGTGTCCTTGTAGGTAAGAATATCCAGCACCGCGAATCCGGCCTGGCCTTGCTTGAACTGGTCCGTGTAATTGAACGTTGCCTCCCCTTTAGCATTGGTAAGGTCCTCACGGAACAACCGGCTTGGGTCGCCAATAGGATAAGCCAGGTTGGCGTAGAGCTTGATGTATGCACCTTCCACGGGGCGCCCGTCCGCATCCTTTACGATCACGAAAGCGACGGTGTCTTTTTCCTTGTTGCAACCTGTACCAACCACAACAAGCGTGGCGATGCAGAACAAGCGGACAATGAGGTTGCTGATCATGGTATTGGGTTGGGTTACTTTGGCCCGCCTTTGCGGTAAAGCCTTGATTCAAGGGAGCCAAAAATAGTTGCCCAGCCGTATGATTGCACGCGCATTAACGCACAAACTCGTTTTTCTACTGGCATTACTGCCTGCGGAAGGGGCTTTGTGGGCACAAGAGGGCATGGCCGCCCGGCGCTCCTTGGTGGAGCTGAATACCCCGCAGGGTCGCATGATACTGGCCCTTTTCAATGAAACGCCCCAACACCGCGACAATTTCCTGGAATTGGTGCGAACGCGCTATTACGACAGCACGCTGGTACACCGAGCCACGCCTGAATTTGTGATCGAGGGCGGCGATCCGGAAAGCAAAATTGCCGCTCCGGGTGCGCCATTGGGCAAAGGCGGCCCCGGGTATACCCTGGAAAGCGAACCCCGAACCAGCCTTCACCCGTTCCGGGGGGCCTTGGCGGCAGCGCCCCCGAGCGGGCAAGAGGATCCGTTGAAGCGCACCCATGGCTCGCAATTCTTCATTGTATTGGGCCGCAACTACGAGAACGCCGATCTGGACCGGCTGGCAGAACGGGCCAAAGCGCAGGGCGAAGAGTTGACTTTTTCCGCAGAAAGTCGAGCCGCCTACGGATCCATTGGCGGCCTTCCGCACATGGACGGCCACTACACCGTTTTCGGGGAGGTGTTGGAAGGCCTCGACGTGTTGGATGCCATAGCCAACCAACCGTGCAACCAGGAAGACAGACCCCTTACCGATGTGCGCATTTGGATGCGCGAACTGCCATGAGCTTGAAAGACAGGATCGAAAAACTGGAAGCGGAGATCGCCGCGGCCGCAGCCAAAACCGCTGAGGAAGTTGAGCGCTTCCGCGTGAGCATGTTGGGGCGCAATGGCACGGTAACGTCGCTGTTCGAAGAATTCAAGCAGGTCGCTTCCGAGGAGAAACGTGAGTTCGGGCAGCGGATGAACAAGCTGAAGCAGAGCGCCCAAGCACGTTGGGAAGAGATGAAGTCCGGCATTGATCAAGGGCCTGCGAGCGAACAAGGCGAGACCGACCCAACGCGTCCGGCCCTTGGCGAAAGCGTCGGCAGCTTGCACCCGATCAGCATTGTACGCCAGCGCATCATCGATGTCTTCGCCCGCATCGGTTACACGGTTAGCCAGGGCCCCGAGGTAGAAGACGACCACCACAACTTCAGCGCGCTGAATTTCGCACCGGACCATCCTGCCCGAGACATGCAGGACACTTTTTTCGTTGAGCCATTGGACCGCTCCAACCAAGAAATCGATCCTGCAAAAGTCCTCGCACTGCGCACCCATACGAGCAGCGTGCAAGTGCGGGTGATGGAGAATTCCAAACCGCCGATCCGCACCATATCACCCGGTCGCGTTTATCGCAATGAAGCCATCAGTGCGCGTGCCCACTGCATGTTCCACCAAGTAGAGGGGCTTTATGTGGACAAGGGCGTGAGCTTCGCGGAGTTGAAAGGCACCTTGGACTATTTCGCCAAGAGCATCTTCGGCCCGAACGTGGCGATCCGCATGCGGCCCAGCTATTTCCCGTTCACCGAACCCAGTGCAGAGGTAGATATGAGCTGCTCGATCTGTGAGGGCAAAGGCTGCAACGTGTGCAAGCACAGCGGCTGGGTGGAGATCATGGGTTGTGGTATGGTCGATCCAGCTGTGCTGAAGAATTGTGGCATCGACCCTGACGTGTATTCCGGATTCGCATTCGGCATGGGCGTGGAGCGGATCGCGCAATTGCTCTATCGCGTTCCGGATCTGCGTTTGTATTGGGAGAACGATGTTCGTTTCCTGGAGCAGTTCTCGGACGGTGCGTTTCGGGCGTAGGAACGCCATTCAGCGAAGTCGCTGATGAACTCCCAACATTGAATGAGCGATCCATTCGAAACTGATGTGCTCATCGTGGGAGCAGGGCCTGGGGGTTGCGCTGCCGCTTTATCGTTGGCAAAACATGGCGTGAAAACGCTTCTGGTTGACAAAGCGACATTTCCGAGGGACAAAGTGTGTGGAGATGCATTGAGCGGAAAAGTGATGCGTGTGTTGGACAGGCTTGCTCCCGATGTAGGTGTGGCGCTCAGGGCTGATGCCCGTCAATTCCCGAGTTGGGGTGTAACGTTCACTGCGCCCAGCGGCCGATCCTTGCGTGTGCCGTTCAGCCGGAACACGGGTACCGGTGATGCGCCTGGAGCGATCATGGCGCGCCTCGATTTGGATCAACTATTACTGGACAAAGTCCGCGCAACGCTTGGTATTGCTGTGATCACCGGCACTGCCCTGAACCGGTTCGAACGAACCAATGCTGGCTGGCGAGTGACCAACGAGCAGCGATCCATCGAGATCAACTGTCGCTTGGTGATCGCTGCCGATGGCGCCAATTCGTATTTCGCCCGGCATGTGGCTGGCCTCGAAATGGACCCACAACATCATTGCGCTGGAGTGCGTGCCTACTTCAACGGGGTTACTGACCTGGATCAACAAGGTTTTATCGAACTCATTTTCCTGAAGGAACTTCTGCCCGGGTATTTGTGGATCTTTCCATTGCCAAATGGCCGCGCTAATGTTGGCTTGGGTCTGCGCAGCGATGTTGTGCGCAAGCGACGCACGGACCTGAAGGCCACCATGAAGCGGTTGATCGCCGAGCATCCGCAATTGAGGCACAGGTTCGCGAACGCACGCATGGAGGGCCCCATCCAAGGACTCGGTCTTCCGTTGGCTAGCAAACGCAGGGCGCTAAGTGGCAAAGGGTTTTTGCTCGTGGGCGATGCTGGGCACTTGATCGACCCGTTCACTGGCGAAGGCATCAGCCATGCGATGATCAGCGGAATGCACGCAGGTGATGTGGCGGCGGAATGGCTGAACGGCAATGCGCACCTGGCGGATCATGACATCCGTGTGTGGAAGCGGCTCGGGAAGGAACTGGCCATAAGCACACGATTACAACAATTGGCGAACCACCCGTGGCTCTTCAACCTGGTAGTGAACAAGGCCATCAAAAATCCGGCGCTTGCGGATACCATCAGCAGCATGTTCAACGACCTCGACATGCGTGCGCAACTCAAAAAGCCCGCCTTCTACTTGCGACTGTTGTTCGGTGGAAAGGGTCAAGGTTGATCCACCGGTTTTTCCAGTTCAAGCGAAAGCCAATTCCGAGCTTCGGTCTTTGTTCTGAAAATACCGCTACTGAAACGCGGCGGGTAGTATGCCAGAAAAAGCCTGAACATGGTTTCCAAAAGCGTCGTATCCACAACAACGGCCAGCGCGCGAAGTCCTTTTGCGATCTCCGGGTCGGCATAATGGTTCACACTCACCACGACGGGATCCAAGTCCACATCGTTCGGCAACACCAGCAAAACACCCACCGGGGTATTGCCAGCCAATCTTCGCCGTTCAGCGATCAGCTCACTGATACCAACAAGGTCGAAAAAGGCACCAGGTTTCACCCTGATCTCCAAACGGTCTTTCCCGTTCATCTCCAGAACGGCCAGCCGGGTTTCCGATCGCAATGACATGTTATCAAGGGGAGTTGATAAGGGCAACAAGGTGGTCGATCCATGAACACATGTCCAATTTATTGCAACCTACTTGTCCTTTCGCCGATAGTCCTTGGCAGAAGGCCAGAAAACGACGGGATCGATCATCTTCGCAGTCCGCCCTATCCGAACCACGTTGTCGAACATCCGTATTCTCGTAACCGACCCTGTTGAACTGATAGCCGACGGCCTGCGTGCCCGCTTGGCCGATATCCCCGACATGAAGGTGGTCGCTTACGCCGCCACGGGAAAAGAATTGTTGGAGCACCTCGCTGAAGCGGAAATAGACCTTGTGTTGATCGAAGTATCCATGCCCGGCATGGATGGTATTGATGCCACCCGGGAAGTGCGCAAGCGATATCCCAACGTGAAACTATTGGCCCATTCAGTCCTCACGGACATAGAGTACGTCAACAGCATGCGCATTGAAGGTGCCTCAGGCTATTTGGCGAAAAGCGCACCGGTGCAGGAGATCATACATGCCATCCGGGTGATCATGGGCGGCGAAGAGTACCTGAGCCCCACGGTGAGCGCAAGTCTGGACGCCGGATACAAATTCACCGGAAAGCGGATGGATGGTGATTACGTGGGCCTAACACATCGGGAGCGCGAGATCATCCGCATGATCGCGGAGGAGAAAACCAACGAGGAGATCAGTGCTTTGCTTTTTTTGAGCCTTGAGACCGTTAAAACGCACCGCAAGAACTTGATGACCAAGCTGAACGTGCGCAGTGCTGCTGGTCTGGTGAAGTATGCCGTGGACCGGCGCTGGATCTGAGCGCATCGGAGCGGGTATGGGTCAGGGTTGCCGGATGTTGGTTTTTGGGGCCATCCATCTATAAAATACCCCTTTGTGGGTATTGCGACAGCCCATGGGAAACGGGAGTTTTGACCCGTCAGACAACACAACTCGCACGACGATGAAAAAGCCCACCCTGTTCAACTTTCAAGCAGCCGACGTTTCTGCTTTGATGATGCTCTTCGGCTTTGCACTAGCCGCACCTGCTGCTTTCGCAGCCGATGAAGTGACGATCTCCGGGCGGCTTTCTGCCGATGAACTGGCCATGACCGACGCGGTCCTGGTTGTCGAATTGAACGAAGACCTCTGCATAGAAAGCACCTTGCTGCCCAACGGAAAATTCGAGTTCAAGCTGCCGGTCGGTTCCAAGGCACGCTTGGTATTTGAAAAACCAGGCTACAAAACCAAAGAGGTACTGGTTGACACCAAGAACGCTTTGAACACTCCACAAGCCCGCAAAGCGAACAAGAACGTTGAATTCGCTGTGGTGCTGGAATCCGTTGAAGAACGCAAGTTCGAAGCCTACATCGGCCCCGTGGGCTACATCCAATTCGTGAATGGCACAGGCATCATGCGCATACGGCACGATGAGCGCACTGTCGAAGTAATTGGTGAACCCATCATGATCCGTAAAGAAGAATGATCCACCCAGGCTCTCACTTCCCTGATGGCCTGCAATGGCGAACCCCGGCACTCTCCCGCCGGGGTTTCGCATATTTGATCGGCTACTTGAACGCCGCCAAGCCCGTCACCTCCATACCGGTGATCAACAGGTGGATATCGTGTGTGCCTTCGTAGGTAACCACGCTTTCGAGGTTCATCATATGTCGCATGATGGGGTACTCGTTGGTGATGCCCATGCCCCCCAGGATCTGGCGTGCTTCACGAGCCACGCTCATCGCAAGGGCCACATTGTTGCGCTTCGCCATGCTGATCTGGGCAGTGCTGGCGCGGCCTTCGTTGCGCAAGACACCAAGACGCCAAGTGAGCAGCTGCGCTTTGGTGATCTCCGTGATCATCTCTGCGAGCTTCTTCTGCGTAAGTTGGAACTGACCAATGGGTTTATCGAACTGGATGCGCTGTTTCGCATAACGAAGTGCCGTATCGTAGCACTCCATGGCCACACCAAGTGTTCCCCAAGCGATGCCGTAACGGGCACTATCCAAGCAACCCAGCGGAGCGCCAAGGCCACTTTTGTTCGGAAGCAAGTTGGCCTTGGGAACCTTCACATTGTCGAACACCAGCTCGCCTGTAGGGCTTGCACGTAAGGAAAGCTTGCCATGCGTGGTTGGCGTAGTGAAACCCGGCATACCGCGCTCCACCAGAAGGCCATGGATCCGGCCCTCCGCATTCTCGGCCTTGGCCCAAACAACGGCAACGTCGGCCAACGGGCTGTTGCTGATCCACATTTTCGCACCATTGAGCAGGTAGTGATCGCCTTTGTCCACGAAAGTGGTGACCATGCCCCCGGGGTTGCTGCCGTGGTCCGGTTCGGTAAGGCCGAAACATCCGATCTTCTTGCCAGCGGCGAGTTGGGGCAACCACTTCATCTTTTGCTCCTCGCTCCCGTACTTCCAGATCGGGTACATCACCAAAGACCCCTGCACGCTACAGAGGCTGCGAAGTCCGCTATCCACCCGTTCGATCTCCTGCATGATCAATCCGTAACTGATCTGGTCGAGACCCATGCCACCATATTCCACGGGCACCATGGGGCCGAACGCACCGATCTCCGCAAGGCCAGGAATGATCTCCGGATGGAACAGTTCCTTTTCGAACGCTTCTTCAATGATGGGCTTCAGGTGCTTGCTAACATGCTTTCGCGCGGTGTCGCGGATCAGCTTGTGCTCCTCTGTCAAAAGCTCATCCACGAGATAGTGGTCGTGGGCTTGGAACTGGTCTGTGGCGGAGCTCTTTTGAGCTGGCGCTGTCTTGGTGATGCTCATCAGGTCGGAAATTTCTCTGTTGAAGGGGGGGTGCAAAAGTAGGTTGGGAGACGGCGCCGGGTTCCAAACTACCGATCCAACTTTGCAACTTGAACATGGACAGCCTTCGCGCAACGGACCCACTTGCCGCCAACTGGGTGGTCATAGTGCTGCTCATTGCATTTGGCGCTATGGGCTGGGTCAATCTGGTATCGCCTCGCAAGTGGGCGCTACTTCGGCGTTCCTTCCTCACTGATCGGCTGGGCAGGCAAAGTCTACGTGACGAATTGGACATTCAGGACCGCACATTGGTTGGATTGGTGGTTGTGGCTTGTGCCCTTTTTGCCTTGTTCGCCAGCCAGGTGGCGGTCCTTCATGGGGGCGCTACGGGTGGGTCAGCTTTGTGGGCGCGGTTTTTCGGGATCGGGCTGGGAGTAGTGCTTCTGCAAGTAGCACTTGTCCGGCTCACTGGAACTGTTTTCCAAGGGGATGGTGGGCTTACCGAATACCTCTACACTTTGCTTGTCTTCCATGTTGTTGCTGGCCTGTTGCTTTTACCGATCACGAGCATGGTAGCCTTTCCGCATCAGCTGGCATGGCGCGGCTGGCTGATCATCTTGGGGCTAGGCATCCTTTCCTTGGCTACTCTCTTCCGATGGGTGCGGGCGGCCCTGGTAGGGGTGGGGGAAGGGGTACCGGTCCGTTACATTTTCATCTACCTTTGCGCGCTTGAAATTTTGCCGGTCGCACTTCTACTCCAGCAGTTGCGTTCCACTGTCACGATACCTTCCCTCACCCATTAAGTCGAAGCGGCCTTGAAGATCAAGACCATCCTCGTTTCGCAGCCTGAGCCAACAGACGACAAGAATCCGTACGTCGATCTGTCAAAGAAGTTCAGCCTGAAGATCGACTTCCGTCCCTTCATCAAGATCGAAGCGGTGAACGGACAGGATTTCAGGCAAGAGCGGATCAACATCCTGGAGCACTCGGCCATTGTGCTTACCAGCCGGAATTCAGTGGACCATTTCTTTCGCATGTGCAAGGAATTGCGCCTCACTGTGCCGGAGAGCATGAAGTATTTTTGCGTGAGTGAAAGCGTCGCGTACTACGTGCAGAAATACATCGTGTACCGCAAGCGGAAAGTGTTCATTGGCAAGCAGAGTTTCAGTGACCTGATGGATGTGATCAAGAAGCACAAGGACGAGAAATACCTGGTGCCATGTAGTGACATCCAAAAGCAGGAGATCCCTGTTCTGCTTGACAAAGCTGCTGTGAAATACACCAATGCGGTATTCTACAAAACAGTTGCCAGCGACCTGAGCGACATGAAGGCATTGACCCACGACATGCTGGTGTTCTTCAGCCCCGGCGGTATAGAAAGCCTGCGTAAGAACTTCCCCAAGTTCAAACAGAACGGTACAGTCATGGCCGCGTTCGGGCCAACAACTGCGAAGGCGGTCAAGGATGCCGGGTTCAGATTGGACATCGAAGCTCCGATGCCTGAGGCCCCCAGCATGACAGGTGCGATCGAACTGTACCTGAAGAAGGCCGCGAAGGAGGCCAAAAAGAAATAGGCCACCCGCTGGTCATCCCCAGAACGCTCCAGCACTTTCCTGCCTTGGAAAAGGTGACGACATCATCACCACGATCTACTTTCCGCAAACATGAGCGGCTCACAGGTCGCGATGCGTTCAACGCGGTGGTCAAACAAGGATCCGCTCTTAACGAAGCCCCCTTCCGGCTGGTAGGCCTGATCACGAAGATCGATACCACGTCGCCAGCACAGATCGCCTTCGCAGTGCCGAAGAGACATGTACGCCTGGCGAATGATCGCAACCGTATTCGACGCCTCGTACGCGAAGCCTACCGGCAGGACAAGGAGCAGTGGTACGCTGCATTGCGCGTGGCCGACAAACAATGTGCTTGGTTGCTGATCTATCAATCTTCACAAACCTTGGCCTTTGCGGAGGTGCGCGCCAAACTTTCTTTGCTCATGGCTCGTTGGTTGAACAAGTACCTGCCGAACGCCACGGACAAGCCAATGCCATCGTGATCGCCAAACTCCTCATAGGCCTCGTGCGCATCTACCAATACACGTTGTCGCCGCTGCTCCCTGGCGCGTGCCGCTTCACGCCAAGCTGCAGCGCCTACGGCATTGATGCCTTGCGGAAACACGGTGCATGGCGCGGCGGTCGGCTCACGCTGAAGCGCTTTCTATCTTGCCATCCGTGGGGCGGTCACGGCCACGATCCCGTTCCCTGAATTCCTCTGAACATGAACATGCTCCGCAACTATTGGAAGTCGTTCGCTTTCGCTGGCATCATTGCCACCGGCGCAGGCGTTGGCCTCGCTGCCGGCGACAACTACTTTGAGATCGGTAAGAACCTGGAGATCTTCAACGAGCTCTACAAGGAGCTTAACATCTACTATGTGGATGAGACGAATCCCGGTGAATTGATGACGGTGGGGATCGACGCGATGTTGGAGAGCTTGGATCCATACACCCAGTTCATTGCCGAAACGGATATGGAAGACTATCGCTTCCAGACCACCGGGCAATACGGCGGCATTGGCGCATTGATCCGGGTGAAAGACGGAGGTATTGCGGTGAGCGAACCCTACGAGGGATCACCTGCACTGAAGAGTGGGATCCGTGCCGGCGACGCCATCATCGAGGTGGACGGGCGTCCTGTAAAGGGACTTCAAACCGAAGACGTCAGCAAAATGTTGAAGGGACAGGCTGGCACACAGGTGAAAGTGCTCACGAGTCGCAACGGGGGCGTGCCGGAAATGCGTGTTATCATGCGCGAGGAGATCAAGATACCCGACGTGCCCTACAAGGGTTTTGTGGATGACGCGAAGAAGGTTGGCTACTTGAAATTGAACAGTTTCACGCAGACCGCTGGACAGGATGTGCGCAATGCGGTGAAAGAACTGAAAGAGCAAGGCGCCGAGAAAATGATCCTGGATCTGCGAGGGAACGGCGGTGGCTTATTGCGGGAAGCCGTGAACATCGTGAACCTCTTTGTCCCGAAAGGCGAAACAGTGGTCGAGACCAAAGGCAAAATGGCCGACTGGGACAAGACGTACAAGACGTTGAGCGAACCATTCGACGCAACGATGCCATTGGTGGTACTAACCGACACCGGAAGTGCGAGCGCGAGCGAGATCGTAAGCGGTGCGTTGCAGGACTTGGATCGGGCAGTCATCCTTGGGCAGCGCACTTATGGGAAAGGGCTTGTGCAACAAACGCGTGACCTGTTCTACAACAGCAAGCTGAAGGTGACCGTCGCGAAGTACTACATCCCCAGCGGACGATGCATCCAGAAGCTCGATTATGCTCAGCACGATAGCACCGGGCATGCTGTGATCAAGGCCGATTCATTGGTCCGTGACTTCAAGACGAAAGCGGGAAGGCCGGTGATCGATGGGCGTGGTATTACACCGGATGTTCTGGTGAAAGAGCCCGACATGCCGAAGATCGTTGGTGGTCTTTACCTCGCTGATGTTTTCTACGACTTTGGCAACAAGTTCTACTGGAGCCACGACAGTATCGAAGCACCTGAAAAATTCAGGATCAGCGACGAGTTATGGGCGGAATTCACGGCTTTCGCGAAAGGAAAGAAGATCGAATACCGCACCGAGAGCAACGACGAGTTGAAAAAACTGGAGGAAGCCGCCAAGAAGGAACGTTACTACGAGCACGCGAAGACCGCGATCGACGCACTGCGTGCCGAACTGAATCCCGATCGCACCGAAGAACTACAACGCTTCCGCACGGATATTGAAGAGGTGTTGCGCAGCGAGATCGCAGGGCGGTATTACCACACCACAGGTCGTGCGAAGTCGGTGCTTTCAACCGACCCGTTGGTAAAGCGGGCCATCGAGGTGCTCAACAGCACCGATTACGTTGGCATCCTGAACGGTACGGTAAAGGGCAATTGACAGGCACCTGCGTGCGTTGAGCGATCGATGATCGGTTCCGGGGATCGCTTCCGCCAGGTTCATGTGGGCGCACTCGCACTGGCGGCGATCATGCTGCCGTGGAGTGAATTCCTGTTGAGCAATGCCCAGTTTCTGCTCATCGGAAATTGGCTGCTCGAAGGAATTGTGCGCAAGGATCTTGCGGGACGGTTCAAGCGCGCGTTCACTTCTCCCCCGTGCTTGGTCTTCATCTCGTTCTTCGCACTGCATGTCTTCGGTCTATTGTGGACCGAAGACCTTGGCTGGGGCCTCGATCTCTGCCGCATTCTGTTGCCGGTAATTGCTTTCGCACCGGTATTGGCCTCATCGTCGCGACTGTCGAACAAGGAATTCCGAACCATTTTGCTTTTAGGCGCATGGAGCACTGTAGTGAGCACGATTGTTTGTTTGGCCCTGCGCTATGATGTGCTCGGACGGGGAGGTTACCGTGAGCTTTCCATATTCATCAGCCACATTCGGCTCGCCCTATTGCTTTGTTTCAGTGCAGCGGTGTTCGCTTTGCATTGGCCAGGACAACTCTGGAAACGGGTGTCACATGTCTTGGGGATAGGCTGGTGTGTCTTCTTCCTGGATCGTTTGAGCAGCCTTTTGGGCCTCGCCATTCTCGGCCTGATCAGTATCTACATCATCTGGCGATGGAGTGCATCCCAACCAAGGCCCATGCGCTTGATGTTGCGCACCTTCCTGCTTGCTGTACCGATCGCTTGTTTGGGATACGCCCGATGGTGCGCTTTCGAGTACCACGCTTCTGAGACCATGGATTTTTCCCGTTTGGAAACCACCAGCGCCGGTGGAGAGCGTTACTACAACGACACGCTGAACCCACAGCATGAGAACGGGCATTTTGTGTGGATCCAAATTGCGGATGGCGAACTCGAGCGGGCATGGAGCAGGCGCAGCCGTTATGACTATCAGCACCTGGACCAAGCTGGCCAGCCATTGCGTTCCACACTGGTGCGCTATATGAGCAGCCTGGGGCTGCGCAAGGATTCCATTGGAGCGTTGGCCCTTACGGATGCGGATATACAGCGTATCGAGCTTGGGGTGAGCAGTGTTCGCACAGGGCGGCGCGATCCGATACGGGCCCGTATCGATCAGGTGCTGTATGAAGTGGAGCGTTTCCGTGCAACGGGAAATGCCAGTGGTTATTCGGTTGCCATGCGCTACGAGTTTCTACGAGCAGGCTGGGCGATCGCGAAAGAGCACCTGCTCGTAGGAGTGGGTACTGGAGATACCCGCCCAGCGTTCGCGGCACAGTACGAACGCATGAACAGTCCATTGGATGAGCGCTGGCGACTGCGCGCACACAACGAATACCTCACGTTGTTGATCAGCTTCGGAGCGTTTGGCCTGCTGTGGAGCTTGTTCGCGTGGCTCTGGCCTGCGTGGAAGGTGAGCGCCAACAAAACCCCTCTCTTCGTTTGTTGGGCGATCGTGTTCGGCATTTCGTGCCTGAGCGAGGATACCGTGGAAACACAAATGGGCGCGACATTCTTTGCCTTCTACTATGCGCTGCTGGTGTTCGCTGCTCCGATCACACCCGCAGCTGACCCGCCGATCGGCACCCGTTGATCCAATAAACACGAGGAGAGGCCAACCTCGATCATCCCGCCGAATGGCGGAGAGATCGAAGTTTCTTGTACTTCTGGAATGTCGCGTGCGCGCTGATGCGTGCGATCAGGAACCCGTGATAGCCGTCAAGAAAGCCGAGCTGTACGAAATAGCTACCGATGAATTTCGCGATCGGGCTTAGCAAGAGCTTCCAGACTGGCGCTGTTCTTCCCTGCTCAAAGTATGCCTTCGCGGCAATGGTTGTGAAATAGTCCGCTTGCCGAACATGATCGCTCACGCTGTTGTAACTGAAATGCAACAGGTCTCCATCAAGATGCACTACTTGGCCGCCTGCCTCAAGTTCGTACCGGTCATGCGGGTTGGTGCCCGCCCAACGCCCCTTCCGACTGTCCCATAGACGCAGTTTAACATCGGGGTACCACCCGCCATGGCGTATCCAGGTTCCGCAATAATTGGTCAGGCGGTTCATGGTATAACCGGTCGCGTCACTATCCCGCTTCACTTTCACGATGGACCGTTGGAGCTTCTCATCCAGTGCCTCGTCGGCATCCAACGAAAGCACCCATGGGAATTTCGCTTGTGTGATCGCCCAGTTCTTCTGTTCTATATGACCCTCGAAGGCATGTTGCACGAAGCGGGCACCGTGCTCCCTCGCGATCCGTTCTGTTGCGTCCGTACTGAACGAATCCACCACCACGACATCGTCAGCGATGCTTGCCACGGAAGCCAGGCAACGCGCCAGGTTACATTCTTCGTTCTTGGTGATGATGACTACGCTGATCTCCATGCGCGATGCGGTCGAAGGTATGCCCAACAACAGAACAGCCTCGTTCTCACAAGGCTGTTCAACAGGACGAATGGGCGGACTCAGAAATGGACTACTTCGAACTTTCCGCGGGCTATTTCCGAGCCATTGTTGAGCACACGGTAGAGGTAAAGGCCGTTGCCAAAGCTGGTCGTAGAAAGGTTGATGCGAGCCCCTGTCAGGTTTTTCGCCGCCACCAACTTGCCTGCACTATCCAGAACCTCGATCGAATAGACCCCGGCTAGTGAAAGGGGCAGTTCGATCACAATATGCTGGTCCGCAGGATTGGGAAATAGCATCACGTTGGCTGATGCAAGCCCATCATTGATCCCTTGCGCCGTTTCCAGGTTCACGCAATAGTCTTCGGTCTCGCCATAACCATAGCCTGTTTCACAGCCGTCGGTCGCTGGAGCATTGTACTTCATGATCACGCGGAGACGAGTAGCGCCAACTGGTGATCCGACCGGAACGACAAGTGATCCTGTGATCTCCGCTTGATCCGTTTGTCCGGCATCGAACACCAATTCGCTGGGGCTTTCGAACTGGGTATCACCATCCAGATCGATCCAGACTTTCCAATATTCCGGATAGTTGAAGTTCGAGAAGCCAGGTGTAAGTATGATCGGGTATGATTGCCCAATGACCAATGTTGTGCTTTGATCGGTGAACGCATTATAACCATCATCGTTCCCGCTCTCATTGTCAATGCTGTTCAGCCTGACGCGGTCGATCCATTCTGTAGTGGCGTCATCGGCAACACTTGGGCAGAAAGTGGCATCCACACACTGCCCACAACCGGGCGTATTGAAGAGTGCAGAAGTTCCCCAATCACTCGTAGTGATCCCGTTGCAGGTGGAGCGCATTTGAACCTCGTAATTCGAGCAACCCGAAAGGCCTGAGAGCGATGCTGCTGAGCCAGTAAGCCCATTCAGCGCTGTCCAATTGTTGGATCCTAACAGGCCGTAGCGCAGGTCGTATGTTGATGCGGCCAGGACGGTATTCCAGATCACGTTCGCGTTCGCAGGGTCCACGGCGGAAGCAGTGATAGAAGCCGGGGCCGTGCAGCAGCCTTCGCTCGTGAAAACGGATGAGGCACTGAACCCGCTGGTGGTGTTATCGCAGATAGACTCCACCTGGAATTCATAGGGCGTACATGCGATGAGAAAACCAAGGTTCAACACGTTCTCGTTCCAATTGAACACGGTTGTCCAATCCGTGGATCCAAGTTGCCGATAACGCACATTAACGAGACCGCCTGTCGAATTGCTCCACGCCAGCGTAGCGTTGCTGAGGTCGTTCACGGTCGCGTTCAAATTGTACGGGACAGGGCAAGCACCACACCCGTTCATGATCCATTGCAAACTGTTGTAGCTGTTGATACGGCCGCCGGTAACCGTATTGCCCGGCAAATTGCCCACCTGTTCAACACCATTGAAGAGCGCTTGTCGCACATACAACGCACCCGCCTGTGCGTCGCTTTGGACCAGATCCATAAGGCTCGCGCATGGAGCACTGTACAGCAGTGCGATGACGCCAGCAGTAAGCGGGCTTGCGAACGAAGTACCGCTTGTGCTCCCGGTTCCGCCGTTGATATTGGTGGTTACTACGGAAGACCCCGGCGCTCCTACATCAATGGTGGTGAGCCCATAACCGCTGAACGTTCGTTGGTCGTCGATGTTCGTCGCGGTAACGCTGATCATGAAATCGCTGGGGCAAGCCGTGGGCAGATCACCTACCACATCGATATCCACATTGTTGTTCGCGGTTGCGCCACAATTCAGAATGCCAGCTGTCCCAAGTGTGTCGTACATCGCGCACCAGAGCGGGGCATCGTCCGGCTGGCCACCATCGATGCCCCAGCTCGCGTTCGTAGCCACAACGAATGCTCCTTGAGCGCCGTCGGTTTGGTTGTAAAGCCGGCGCATCACCAAAGGATACGTATGTGAGGCGATCACCCCCGCATCACTCGCACCAGTGTTGGCCACCACCATCATTTTGACAGCCCAATTGGCGCCTACAACTTGGCTGCCGTTGTTCCCAACGGAACCGATCATGCCGGCCACTTGAGTTCCATGGCTTCCTCCGTAGATCTGGTCGTCGTTGGCATCCGCATCCCATCCTTGGTAGTCGTCCACGTACCCGTTGCCATCATCATCCACATTGTTGTTCGGCACTTCGTTACGATTGAACCACGCATTGGCCAGCAGATCAGGATGCGGCAGATTAGCGTTCTCAACTATGCACACCACGATCGTGTCACCGGTAGCGGTAATCCCTCCGGTAGTAATGTCCCAAGCCTGTTGGCTGTCGATGTTGGTGTGGTGCCATTGCGCAGCGAATCCATCATCATTGGGCAGTACACGCAGCTTCAATTGGTGATTGTTCTGCGCCAATTGGACGGCATGGTGCTGGCGAACCGTTCGCAACATTTCCACTTGGGATACCGCGCTCGCATCGAACTGCAACAACCAGGTACGCATGGGGGCACTGATCTCCCGCTCCACGTGCAGGCCGCTGGCACCTCGGTCGAGACGGGCCACATCATCCACGATCTGTTGGGGAGATGCGCCGGGCATGAGCATTACGAGAATATCACCTGGAATAGCCTCTGGGCGTTGGGCTTGCGAAACGGCGAAGGAGAAAAGAGCAAGCGAGAAAAAGAGAGTACTTAAAAGACGCATGAGTTCAAAAGTTCGGTTATCGAAGCCCCATTCCAAAAAGGCACTTCCATGGGCGAAGCACAAATGTAGAGGGGGCCTCGGGGGATAGACGGTTTTTTCGACCAGCGCGATGCCCGAAGAACGCCGGGGTTGGAGGGCTGTTCAGCGATTCGAAAAAATAATGGACGCTTTGCCCAGGACCATACCGCTGTTATCGCGAAGAAGAGCGAAGTAGAACCCTTCCGGAAGGGAGCCGCGTTCGATGCTCACTTCTTGCAAACTGATATGCGCAGTAGTGCGCACCAACCTGCCTGCTGTCTCGAAAAGCGAAACGGAGGCCACCGACCATGCGAATGGGAATTGCACCGATACTTGGCTGTTAGCTGGCACTGGGAATGCAACCAACACAACTTCATTTACCGTAGTCGGAAATATACTTGTTATGCAACTTGTTTGTGCGCACCAGCCAACCGCACTGCCCACTGTTCCAAGGTTCACATCCAAAAAGGGTTCAACGGAAGTGGACAACGTAGCATCACATATATCCGGACCCAGATCAATAAGACCAGTCGCGTAGTTGATAGAAGAATCTTGCACACAGATATCGCCATGGCCTTGTATGTGGCCGAAGTTCTTCAGGTTACCGCATTCAATGTGAGCGTTGAAAGGGAAGTGGTCGAGGTTACATTGGAACGGTAGATCGGAGCGACCTATTTGTAATAGTCGGCCCACCTTCATGAAACCATTATTTTCAATCGAATTGAGATCGAGCAGCGTGTCAACCTCGAGGTACGCACTTGGCTCATTGAACAAAGTTCCAACGCTTACTAGGCATGCGCCGAAATGTGCGTAAGCCAAGTTGACAAATACAAGGTCAAGATTGGCCCCTTGAAAAGCAAGGGTGTCAAAATTGTAGAATCCACCCGCCCAGAAAAAATCACCATCCATCCGGCCATGATTGGTGACAATAGAGTACTGCCCAAGGTTGAGGGTATCGATCGCGTGCATGGTTCCCGTGTTCAAAGCAGAATCGCCCCAAAGCCAAAGCACACTGGCTGTGATTGTGCCATTGTTCACCCACCAGTGCGTTCCGAATGGCTGTACAATTCGGCGCACATCCACTGCGCCGTCGTTTTGGAAAAGGCCGGTGAAGGTTAACGTATCCGTAGAGGCCAGCGAACCCGTGAAAGTCACATTCACCAACGCGTTCGAAAACGTCAACGATTCGTTTGCACTGACAGCATGATCGATAAACAACGTATCGCAGGTGCTTGGTGCGCAGCCGCAATCCCAGATCAGTGGGTTGGAGATCTCGCCACTAGTTATTGTATTGCAAGTTGATGCTTCGGTGTGAATGCCGCCAAGCGTGCATGCTATGAACAGGCCTGGTTTAGTTACAGATCGAAGCAATTCCGCCAAGGTTCGCATAAGAAGCCCGTTGCTCATTCTTCGATCGTAGTAGTAGTTCTTGGTCTTCTAGAAGACGCGTTGCAACTTTTCAGTTCAAAACGAAATAACGACAGGTCCCTCGCTCCACCGACACATTCAAGTGCCATTCAGTCCCTTCGGCTATACTGGTTCAGCCTTGCGTGTATACCCTTTTCACTCGAGAACTGATACTCGTAAGTGCCTCGTAGGGAATGGTGCCCAGATCATTCGCATAATCCTGCAAGGAGTGGCCTTGCCCGAACACAACCACGTCATCACCAGGCTTGGTCTCGATCAGGGTGACGTCCACCATGCACATATCCATGCAGATACTTCCCACAAAGGGGGCGGGGATCCCTTTGACCCACACCTTGCCCGCGCCATTACCGAGTCGTCTGGAGAGACCATCGGCATAGCCTATCGGCAGAATAGCGATGCGCGTGTCGCGCTCTGTGATAAAGCGACGGCCATATCCGATGCTATCGCCTTTCGGTACTCTTTTAACCTGAGCGATCACGGTGCGCAATGTGACCGTCGGCATCAGCAGAGCGGTTTCGGCCGGGCTTGATCCAACACCATGCAATCCGATGCCCAATCGCACCATATCGAAACGAGCTTCTGGAAAACGGGTGATACCGCCACTGTTGGCAATGTGCCACAGCGGCTTGTAACCGAGCACTTCGCAGATGCGTGAAGCCATGCTCGCAAAGTCAGCGATCTGTTTTCGCGTGAACACATCGTGTTGCGGATCCTCACTCGCGGCCAGGTGACTGAGAATGGACGATACGCGCAATCGGTCGTTGGAACGCAACTGTTCCAACAGTGCGGGCATATCCGACCCCATGAAGCCCAGCCGGTGCATACCTGTGTCGAGCTTGATATGAACCGGTGGGGCTTCGTGCATTTGCTTTGCCGAGGCGATGGCCTCGTTCAGTGAACGCAGGTCGTACACCTCCGGTTCCAAGCGGAAACGGTGCAGCGTTTCCATGGCAACCGGCTCCGGGTTCATCACCATGATGGGCATGGTGATGCCGTGCGACCGCAGCTCGATGCCCTCATCAGCGTATGCCACACCCAAGTAATGTACACGCTCGTGCTCGAAGAGCCGCGCGAGTTCCACTGCGCCACTTCCATACCCAAAGGCCTTCACCATCGCCATCGTGCGCACGCCTGAAGAGATCAACGCGCGGTAGTGGTTCAGGTTGTGGAGGATCGCTTCTAGGTTGATCTCCAGTTCGGTGCCGTGCACCTGCTGCTGCCAGCGCTCCACGATGCGCTCAAAACCGAAGCGTCGGGCACCTTTGATGAGCACGACGGCCCCTGCCAAGCCAACGATGCCTTCTTCCTGAAGGAGCGCCTCCACGCTTTCATGGAAGCTCGCCTTGCCGCTGAATGACGCGCGCTGCGAACCGATCACGGGCCCGACGGCGATGATCCGCTCGACGCCAGCTTGGGCCAGTGCCTGGGCCACTTCGCGATAGAGTGCGCCAGCATCACCGGTGTTCTCCACTAGGTCGCTCAGCACTGCGACCATGGGCCGACCATGCGCCACGCGTCGCATGTGGTCCAATGCGGAAAGAAGTGAACTCTTGTCGAGGCTATAAGTGTCGTCTATGAGCGTGGTCCCGTGTGCGCCCTGCACGGTGCGCATGCGCATATCCACGGGCACCAGAAGTGCCAGTCTTTCGCGGATCCATTCCGGAGATCGGCCGAGATGCAGACAGACCCCGATGCACGTGAGGGCGTTCTCGATACTCGCGTTATCGTCAAACGGGATGGTGAATGATGACCCAACGCCATCATGCGTGATATCGATGCCGCACGAACCGTCCAGCACCTGGGTTTCTTCGACCGTGACAAAGTTGCCATCATCAGCTCCGATGGTCAGTTCCTTGATCGACCGTGGGGCGTCAAGAGAGCGTGAAACCACGACATCCGCACCACTGAACAGCTTTCGCTTTTCCGACAACTTCAACGCACGATCACCGTGGAAACCCTCGTCATGCGCATCACCGATGCTGGTAAGCACCCCGATCGTCGGCCGGATGATGGCTTCCAACCTCTCCATCTCCCCCGGCTTGCTGATGCCCGCCTCGAAGATGCCCAGTGTGTGTTCGAGCCCCATACGCAAAACGCTCAACGGCACGCCCACCTGGCTGTTCCAGCTGCCCGGGCTGCGCACGATGTTCTCTTCGTGATGGAGCATCTGCCAGAGCCACTCCTTCACGATGGTCTTGCCGTTGCTGCCCGTGATGCCGATCACCGGAATATTGAAGCGCGCACGGTGCCACGCGGCGAATCGCTGGAGCGCCACAAGTGTGTCCTCGACGATAATGGCGTTCACGCCGTCCACCTCCGAAATGCGATCCTGAAGCACCATGAAATCGCGCAAGCCCTTGCTCCGCAATTCGGCGATGTGGTCGTGACCATCATTCCTTGGTCCACGGAGAGCAATAAAAAGAGCGCCTGGTGATGTATCCGCATGGCGAGAATCGATGATCACCCTATCGATTTCGGCTCCTGCAGCCGCTCCCATCACAAGCCTTCCGCCCAATGCTTCGGCGATGGTGGCCATGGAGTAGCGGAAGGCGCTCATCCGTTGGCAGTTTGCTGAGCGGAAATGGCCAGATCGAAGCAGCCACGGCAGAGCGGTTCATAGGTGTCGGTCTCCCCGAGCACCACCAACTCCTTGTGCGCCGTGGTGCGGTGGCTGAACGTGGCCAGCTCACCACACCGCATGCAGATGGCGTGCACCTTGGTGACGAACTCGGCCATGGCCATCAACTGTGGCATGGGGCCGAAGGGGCGGCCCTGGAAGTCCATATCGAGCCCAGCAATGATCACGCGCACGCCCTGGCCGGCGAGCTGAACACACACCGCGGGCAAGCCATCATCGAAGAACTGCGCCTCGTCGATACCCACTACTTCGATATCACCCGCGAGCAAAAGCAAGTTGCTGCTGCTGGGCACAGGTGTGCTGCGGATGGTGGTGCCTTCGTGGCTTACCACATTGTTCTCATCGTAGCGCGTATCAACCCCTGGCTTGAAGATCTCCACCTTCTGTTTGGCGAATTCAGCCCGGCGCAAACGGCGGATCAGTTCCTCGGTTTTACCGCTGAACATACTGCCACAGATCACTTCCACCCAGCCTTTGCGTTGCGAGCGGCTGGCAGCACGTTCCAGGAACATTGGTCGGGTTAAAGCCCTGAAGTGAGGCTGGTCCTGAGTTCCAGCTACTTTTGGGTCGGTGCGAAGTTAGATGGATCTTCGCGCAATGCTTTACGGTCACCAAGGATCGCCAACGCCCGCATGAACGACGCCCAACCTACAGAGCACATGCATCAACTGCTGGCCAACTTGGAGCAAGCGCTTCGAGACCTGGATGCCGGCAATTTGGATCTGGACGGGCTTGATAAAGCCAGCAAACAGGCTCAATCGCTGTATGAGCGTCTCGTTGTTCTTCGGCACAAGGCACGCGAAGGGCAGCGGCCTAAGGCATCGTCGACACCGCTTTCAGTGGTGAAAGAACCCCAGGCCATTTCTGCCGAACTACCTTCCATGCGATTGGATACCCGGCCTTCTGAGACATCTCCGCGCCAGACATCCTTGATCGATGCGATCGCGGAGACAGAAACAAAACCAGCCAAAAAGGCCGTACCAGCGATCGCGGAGAAAACTCCAGCGGCACCTGTCAGCGAAGAGAAGCCAATTGCACAGCCACCCATGGCACCCATTTCTATCGAGGTAAAGAGCTTCGACATGGGTGGGAATACACCGCCGAGATCGAAGCCCACCAAGCCTGCGGAGAAGACCACGCCCAAGGGCCCCACCCTCGCAGACAAACTCGAGCACGCACCCGTAACGGACCTTCACAAGGCGATCGCCTTGAGCCAGAAATTCTGGTTCGTAGCAGAACTTTTTGCTGGCCAACGTGAGCGCTATGAGAAGGCGATCGACAGCATCAATGGCCTGAAAACACTCGAAGATGCCACGGCTTTCGTAGCGACGGAAGTGCTCAGTAAAACTGGTAAGCCACCGGCCGAGGATGCCGTCAAAGCATTCAGCGAACTGGTGGAACGGCGTTTCAAATAACTGAACCGGAATGAGCAAGTGCGTCCTGATCCTGGTCACCGGTCTTTCATTGACCTCCTGTGCGAGCGCACAGAACTTACCCTCTGTAAAGGACAAGGCCCGGGCGTATGTGAACACGCTTGCAGGTCCAGAGATGCATGGGCGCGGTTATGTGATGGAGGGGGATCGGATCGCGGCGGATTGGATCGAGCAACAGTTCGACAGGCTCGGTTTGGAAAAGCTCCATGAGCATCGTTTCCAGCCCTTCACGTTCCCGGTGAACACGTTCCCCGACAGCGTGCGCTTGTCCGTAGATGGCAAAGCCCTTGTTCCGGGTGTGGATTTCATTACGGACCCGGCGAGTGGCTCTTCAGAAGGTGAGTTCCATCTGGTGCCTCTGGTGCTTGAAGACCTGCTGAGCCCGGAACGCAAAGCCATGACCATGGGTGTGTTGGTGGGCAACTTGGCATATCTCGATTTCCCGCTCACCACGAACCGTGATACGCTCGCCCTTTATGAGCAATTGGAGGCTGAAGTAGTTCGCTATGCACCTGTATTGCGCAAGGCTCAAGGCAAGCTAACGTGGAGCGTAGCCGGGGAACAAAAACGCAACGCGGTGCTCGAAGTGAAACCGGAATTCATTCCGGATAGTTCGCAGACCGTGTCGATCCACGTGAGGAACACGTTCATTCCACGACACTCCGCACGCAACGTTTTCGGTGTGGTGGAAGCCAAGGGCGGCAGTAAGGACTGGATCGTGGTTTCTGCACATTACGATCATCTCGGCCACATGGGACCCGATGTGCTCTTCCCCGGCGCGAACGACAACGCGAGCGGGATGAGCATGCTGTTGTGCCTTGCCGAAGAGATCAAGAACCACCCGCTGAAGAAGAACGTATTGTTCATCGCCTTCGCGGGCGAAGAAGCGGGATTGCAAGGCAGCACCTGGTGTGTTACCGATCGTCCGATCGACCTATCAAGTATCCGCATGATGATCAACCTGGACCTGAACGGAACAGGAGAAGAAGGCATCACGGTGGTGAACAGCACCGAGCAGCAAAAACTGTTCGATGAACTGGTGGCGATCAACGCGAAAGAGAAGCTGTTGACAGTGGTGAAACCGCGAGGTCCGGCATGCAATAGTGACCATTGCCCTTTCGTGCAGAAAGGCGTACCAGCGGTGTTCATCTACACCATGGGCGGCATCAGTGCGTACCACGATGTGTTCGATAAACCGGAGACACTACCCCTCACGGAATTTGACGATCTCTATCGTTTGCTGGTTGCAGCGCTGAAGACGATCTGATGTCCGCAGGTAAACTCATTCTGGTCCCCACGCCCATCGGCAACTTGGAGGACATCACCCTCCGTGCGATCCGTGTTCTTGGCGAAGTGGATGCGGTGATCGCTGAAGACACGCGCGTGAGCGGACGTTTGTTGCAGCACCTCGGCATCAGCAAGCCGTTCATTCCCTTCCATGCGCACAATGAGCATCACGTATTGGAGAACATCATCGCCCGGCTGCAACAGGGCGGCACCTTGGCATTGGTGAGCGACGCAGGTACACCAGCGATCAGCGACCCGGGCTTTCTGCTTGTGCGCGCTTGCGTTAAGGCAGATATCGTTGTTGAAACACTCCCGGGGCCTACCGCTTTCGTACCCGCATTGGTGAACAGCGGATTGCCATGTGACCGCTTCACGTTCGAAGGCTTTCTTCCTGTGAAGAAGGGACGGCAGACGCGGTTGACCGAATTGAGAACGGAAACGCGCACCATGGTTTTCTACGAGAGCCCACACCGTATCGTGCGCACGCTGAAGGATCTCGCGGAGGCCTTCGGCGGTGATCGCCAAGCGAGCGTTTCGCGGGAATTGAGCAAGATGTTCGAGGAGAACGCGCAAGGAAATTTGGCGGAACTCATCGCGCATTTCGGTGCGAAAGATCCGAAAGGAGAATTCGTGGTTGTCGTTGCGGGTGCTACAGACAGGGACCGAACGCCTGATCCACTCTTGTAACATCACGAAGTAACATGGCTTCCGAGGAATTCATCACGGTTGCCATATTCACCCTGCCCCATGAAATGGCCGTGTCCCGTGCCCGGTTGGAATGGGAAGGGATAGAATGCTTCGCGAAAGATGAACACACTGTGGCAGCGCACCCGTTGTATTCGAATGTGATCGGTGGGATCAAATTACAAGTGCGGATCTCGGATGTTGCCCGCGCGAGAGAAATACTCTTTGAAGCTGGGACCTTATTGAAAGACGAACAACCCGTGGACCTGGGGAGAGAAGTATCCCAACAACTGGCCGATATACTTCGATTCCCTTCTGTTCCAGCCAAACATATGAGACTGGTCGCATGGGGTCTCATCGCTCTGGTAGTTGTGCTGCTTGTTCTTCTGGCCTGAGACATGTCTCCTGAACCGATAGAACCCAGATGCCCAAAGTGCGGTTCTGACAATATCCGGAGGGAGCGGTATGCCAAGCGTGCATTCGGTTGGGCAATGCTGCTTTTCGGCGTTCCCCTACCGGTCAAGGGGTCCAACTGGTTCTGCTTCGACTGCCGGGCGGAGTTCAAGCCAACAACAAAGAAGCGGGACTCGGGGACTTGATCAAAGTCGACCTACAACCACCCCTTCTCCACCACCTCCCGCGCATGATAGGTGATGATGACATCGGCGCCGGCACGTGCGAAGGCGTGCAGGTTCTCCAAGGTCATCAAACGTTCATCGATCAGTCCTGCGGCGGCAGCGATCTTCACCATGCTGTACTCGGCACTCACGTTGTAACAGGCGAGTGGCAGGTCGGTGCGTTGACGTAGCTGGGAGATGATATCCAGATACGCGAGCGCAGGTTTCACCATCAGGATATCGGCGCCTTCGTCCTCATCGAGCAATGCTTCGCGCATGGCTTCGCGGCCGTTGCGAGCGTCCATCTGATAAGAGCGTCGATCGCCGAAGCCCGGTGCGGAACCTGCGGCTTCCCGGAACGGCCCGTAGTAGGCCGAAGCGAATTTGACAGCATAGCTCATCAGCGCCGTGTTCGTGAAGCCATCTGCATCGAGTCCTTTGCGCATGGCTCCGATACGCCCGTCCATCATGTCGCTGGGCGCTACCATGTCCGCTCCGGCTTGTGCGTGCGCGAGTGCCATCTTCACCAAGCGTTCAACACTCGCATCGTTCACCACTTCGTGATCGTGCACGATGCCACAATGCCCGTGTGTGGTATAGGCACATAGGCAGACATCGGTGATCACGTAGAGATCCCGGCCGAACGCCTTCTTCAGTTCGCGGATAGCGGTGGGCACCACACTGCGATCGTTCCATGCGGCATCCCCTTCTTCACTCTTCGGCCCTTGCACCCCGAACAGCAAGACCTTGTTGATACCGAGTTTCAATCCTGATTCCACATCGGTGAGCAACGTATCGACCGTGAAGTGATGGATGCCCGGCATCGCAGCGATGGGATCCCTCATACCTGTTCCCGGTTTCACGAAATACGGGTAGATGAACTGGTTTCTGTTTACGCGTGTTTCCGCAAGGGCTTCGCGTATCACAGGATCCTTGCGAAGGCGTCGTGGCCGGTTCAACAGTTCCATGGTTCGTTCAGGTTGAAAGGTTGAATACGGCATCCATCAACGCCATCTCGTTGCTGGCCCATGGGATGATGGCGCTTACCCCGGAGAGCTCCCGGATACGTTGCGCGGTGCTTGTTCCCATGGCGATGCACGCCTCGAAGGTGTCCAGTTTCACGATAGCGTTCAAGGCACTGGCGTTATCGGGACTGGTCACTATGGCGATATCCGCCTCCGGGGCTTTCACGAAATGTATCGGCTGCATGCGGTACACGTGCAGGTCGATCGCGTTGCCTGCGGGCATTACGCGTTGCACGGTGCGTTGGCCTTCGGTGGCACACGGGAACAACACACGCTGCGATCCAAAACGTCCAACATAATCCGCAGCGATGATGGGCGTGTCAGGGCCATCACCGATGTACACAACCTCGGCTCCGTGTGTGCGGAGCTCTTCCGCCGTACCCGCGCCGATCGCATCGCAGGGTGCCTCACTGAGCGAACCGCCACCCTCAACGAAGTAGCGCACCGCATTGCGTGAGGTAAAGAACAGACGATCGAACTCACCCGGCAATGCGAATGGAACGCCCGCCGGTGTGAACAAGGGCACCGCGTTCAAGCGCACACCGTGCGCCTTGAGCACCCGTGCCATCAACGCATCGCTTTTCAGTTCGCGGGTGATCAGTACGTTGAGGGAACGCACTGGTCCCTGCAGTCGCCGCACAGCTTCTTCCGCCAACGCATTGGCGTCGGTTCCGCCGAGGTGGATCCGTTTGGGCATCTCCTCCCACGTGCGCCCCGCAGAAGCCCAGAGGCTGAAGCCGTTCTCGTTCTTCACCGCATGAACCCCCAGCGGCACTTGGCAACCGCCGTGGTAGCCGAACAGCACCGCGCGCTCCAATCCAACGCACAATGCGGCACGATCGTCATGCAGGCCTTCCGCAGCCTCGTTGGCATGCGCGTCATCGCGGCGTGATTGCACCGCCAAAGCGCCTTGTGCGGGTGCTGGCACGAACCACCGGGGATCGAGCGTGCGCACCACGAAGTCAGACAGGTCGAGCTCCAGGCGATCGATCCCCGCTTTCGCCAACAGGATCGCGTCGTACGTGCCGGTACGCAACTTTTCCACACGCGTGGGCACGTTACCGCGCAGGTCATTGATCGTCACATCGGGGCGGAACATCCTCAACTGCGACTTGCGACGTGCGGAAGAAGTACCGACGATCGCACCCTGCTTCAACTCGAGTGCACGCTTCATATCCAAGGCTTCACGGCGGATGATGAGCAACTCTTCGCATGCCGCACGCCCCGCGATAGCCGCGATGTGCAGGCCCGAAGGATCGCGCGTTTCCAAGTCTTTGCAACTGTGTACGGCAAGGTCTATTGTACCAGCAAGCAGCTCGTTCTCGATCTCCTTGGTGAAGAAGCCCTTGCCCTCCATCTTGTCGAACCCGATGTCCTGGACCTGATCACCTTTCGTCTTGATGATGCGCTGTTCGCTCGGATGGCCGAGCACTTTCAGACGTGCTTCGATATGGTCCGCTTGCCAAAGCGCGAGGCGGCTTCCACGCGTACCGATCACGAGCGGACGAGCGCTCATGAGCGAGCCACTTCCACCTTGGTCGAACGCTGTCGCTCTTCCAAGATGATGCGCTTGGCCAGCTTCATCGGCACACTGATGTACTTGCGTTCCATATGGTCGAGCACGTTGGCGAGCACCTCACGCGAACGATCATCCAATGTGGCGATCTCCTTGGCGAAGACCTCGTTCACCGCACGTTCGCGCAGCGCCTTCACTTCTTCCGGCACACTGCTCATGGCGCGTTCCACATGGCGTTCGTTGGCCATCTCACGGAACTCCAGCACGCCATCATCCACAATGGCCATGCACGCACCGATCTCCTGCTGGCGACCAGCCTTGTTCTCTTCCGCCTGCATCTGCAGATCTTCAATGCGGATCAGATGCGCGGGCACTTCGCCCATGCAATCCGTGGTGATATCATGCGGGAGTGCGAGGTCAACAAGAAGGACCTCATCCCCCGGCCCCTTCTCCCGGGGAGAAGGGGAGTTCATAAGCGTGGCGAAGAGTTCGCGATCAACGATCGGGGTTCCACGACCAATGCCGCTGATGATCACATCGAAACCCTCATCGAAGGCAACGAGCGTATCGAGCGGGTAGGCTTCACCGCCTACTTCCTTCACCAGCGCTTCGGCTTTGCTGAAGGTGCGGTTGAAGATGTGCAGGTCCTTGAAGCCGTGCTTGCTGAGGTAACGGCACATGTCCGCGCAAACCTTGCCCGCACCGAGTACGAGGAAACGCGCGTCCTTCTTCACGCCGTGATCGCGCAAGGCGCGGTAGGCCAAGCTTACTACGCTTACTGGTCTGTCAGCGATCGTGGTCTCGGTATACACACGTTTGGACGTTACCACCACCTGCCGCATGAGCAGACGTAGGCGATCGCCGGTGAGGCCGAGCAATTTGCAATGCTGGTATTGATCGCGCACCTGTGCCAGGATCTCGCGCTCTCCAACCACAAGACTTTCCAACGAAGAGGCCACGCTCATCAGGTGGCGAACAGCTTCATCTCCATGGTACAAAAGAGCAGCGCGTTGAGCAAGCTCGGCGGTGTCTATGTCAAGTTCCGGCTTCCAAGCACGCAGCAGTTCAGCTATTCCCGGGCTATTGCCTTGGCCGGAAACGAACACCAATTCTGCGCGATTGCAAGTAGTGATGAAGAAGCACTCCTCCAGCAGTCCTGCTTCACGCAAGCGCGATCCAGCATCGCGCAGCGTGTCCGCATCCATATGAAAAACGCCAACCACTTCCAATGGCAAGCGCTGGTGGTTTAGCGAGAGAACGTGGATGCGTGCGGTCTCCATAGGGATGGTGCAAATTTCCCCCCGGAGTCATGGGTGCGGGTCACGAAAGTGTCAGGTACCCATATCATTCCCCGGATAAGCCGAAGGACCGGGCAGAACCGTTGACGACTCGGCTCCTTTGCACCTTTCGTGTATTGAACCATGCCGCACCTCGTTCGCGCGGATGTGATGAATGGTGGTGCGGATAGTTTCGTTCGCGCTGCATAACCAAATACACAACGGTCATGAAAACTCGATACACCCTATGGTCATTGTTCTTCGCCCTAACGGGTCGCCAAGCAGTCGCACAGGCTTCTGACGAACTGGGTGATCAACGATGCGCGCGCGGTTCTACGCGCATGGGCTCGTGGGATACAATTACAGCGCGAATGTTGCCGAGTTCGAGGTGCCACAGGGCAGTGGAACAAGTGCCCTCTTTTCTGCTGGGCTTTGGATGGGCGGCTACACCAATAACACCCAGTTGAGACAGGCCGCGATGATGTTCGAAGGCGCTGGCGCTGGCGATTACTATCCGGGGCCACTGAACAACAACGGAGGTACGAACGCATCGGTTATGGACCAGTACAACCACGTGTGGTCCGTTACCCGGCAACAGATCGAGGCCCACATCGCTTACTACCAATGTTTGACCGATGTGAATTGTGACGTGTCCGTCGAGTATCCGAACGGCTATTTGATCCCAACGGAGATCCTGGAATGGCCCGCCATCAACGACAACTCGGGGTTCAATACCTATTTGGCACCGTTCTACGATTTCAATGGCGACGGCGACTACCAAGCCACCGACGGCGATGCCCCCTGCATCTTGGGAGACAAGGCGCTTTACTTCGTGTTCAACGATGTGGGCGGACCGCACTTGCTGTCTGGCGGGCTGCCCTTGCGTGCCGAGGTACAGGCCATGCCTTTTGCATACAGCGGGGCACCCTATTTGGACCAGACTTTGTTCGTGCATTATCACTTGGTGAACAGAGGTAGCCAAACGCTTACCCGGGCCCGCATTGGCTTGTTCAGTGACTTCGATCTCGGTTGTGCTAATGACGATTTCATCGGGTCCGATCCTTCGCGCAACTTGGGATACGTGTACAACTGGGATGAATTTGATGAGGACTGCAATGGTTCAACTGGCTACGGAAGCCAGCCGCCTGCATTCGGGCAGGTCTTGCTAAAGGGGCCCCTGTTGGATGCAAATGCCTTGGATGACCCAGCCACGAATAGTTTATCCGCATGGAATGGTCAGGGGTTCGATGATGCCATAGTCGATAATGAACGGAGTGGCCTTGACAGGTTCATTTACTTCAATCGAGAAAATGCGTTTTGTTGCACCGATCCGGAAACGGCGCAGCATTACATGAGCTACCTGAGCGGTATCTGGAAGGATGGCACTCCAATGACCTATGGGGGATCAGGCTATTCGTTGGACTCGAACGCAATACCATGTGCTTTCATGTACCCTGGAAATACGGATCCTGTAGGCGCCGGAACCAGTGGCCAATGCAGCCTGCATGGGCCGAAATTGAGCAAGTCACCCCGGATCGTCGGGGGTTGAGTTCAACCGCTGCGTTCACGTTGGAGCCTGGCGAACATGTTGATCGCTGTTCGCCTACGTGTTCGCACGTGCAGGCAGCGGCGATCCCTTGGCCAGCGTGGAAGCCTTGCAAGCACGCGTTGATTCGGTGCGCGAATTCGCGAACTCACTTCCTCTGTGGAACAACTTCGAGTTTCAATTCCAAGGTGCCTGCGAAGGCATTACCACCACGGCGATCGCAGAAGCACAGAGCATCGGCCAACTTCAACTCTTCCCCGTTCCTGCGTTTGATAAGGTTCAACTGAACGCGACCAAGGAAATCGCCGGTGAACTGCTTACCCTGCACGACGCAACTGGTCGGATCGTGGCTACACATCGAATCACACAAGGATTGAACGAGTTCAATATCAGCTCACTCGCTCCCGGCCTTTACAGTTGTGAGGTACACTCAACATATGCGCATTTTACGGGGCGGTTGGTGAAGGAGTAGAAGCGCATATGTCTCAATATGCGTGAAGCCCTCGAGCGATCGAGGGGCATTGCATTTGTACACACCTATATCCCCTTTGACAGCGAGCGCATCGGCAAGAGCAGGAACCACACCGCGCAGACGGAGAGGCCTACCAGCAGCAACATGTTGGCACCGGGCCAATGCATGACCTTGAACATCCCGCCGGTGACCACCGCGATCACCGACCCGACCAGCATGCCCGGCCATTGCAACTGCA
This sequence comes from Flavobacteriales bacterium, assembly GCA_016717225.1. Classification (GTDB taxonomy): domain Bacteria; phylum Bacteroidota; class Bacteroidia; order Flavobacteriales_F; family PHOS-HE28; genus PHOS-HE28. The sequence continues at coordinate 46,279 of JADKGB010000025.1, forward strand.
CGGACAAAGGCCCGGGCTTGCGGAATAGCAGGAGCGCCAAGGTGGCGATGACCACTACGCTGCTTGCCACGACGATTTCGCCTGCGCCCGGCCAGTGCAGCGTCTTGAACAGGATGCCGATGATGAGACCGGCGATAGCGATGGAGCGGATGTACATGGTGATGGTGTTTGGAAGCTGAATGCAGGGCGAACGAATAGGTAACGATCCGCCTACTCGCCTTCGTGCTTGAATACTCCACCGCAAAGACGCCAAGGGCGCCAAGAATGCGATATGGGCTTTGGGCCCCGCGAGTCTTAGCCTTTGCGCTCTTTGCGTCTCAGCGGTGAAACGAACTACGCCATCACCACCTTCCGGTTCATCATCTCCTCCACCGCATCCGCCTCCACAGGGATGTCCGCGAACAGATCGATCGGCGCATCGCGCGTCACCAGGATGTTGTTCTCCAGGCGGATACCCAGCTTCTCCTCGCGGATGTAGATGCCCGGCTCCACGGTGAAGACCATGTCCGGCTGGATCATCTCGTTCCACAGGCCCACGTCGTGCACGTCCAGGCCCAGGAAGTGGCTGGTGCCGTGCATGAAGTACTTCTTGTATAGGGCGGGTTCCCGTCTCCGACGGGACCTGCGGCCTGCTTCGCCACCTCGTTCTTGTCGATGAGGCCCAGGCCGATCAGCTCGCTCTCCATGATCTTGCCCACCTGCTTGTGGTAGTCGGCCATCAATGTGCCGGGAGGCAGCAATTGCGTCGCCTCGTTCTTCACACGCAGCACCGCATTGTACACGTCCGTTGGCGCTTCGTGAAGCGTCCGTTCACCGGCACGCAACGCGTGAGGTCGCTCGCGTAGCCACCGTACTGCAGCCAAAATCCATCAGGATCACATCACCGTCGTTGCACACCTGATCGTTGGTGATGTAATGCAGCACGCAGGCGTTGTAGCCGCTGGCGATGATCGGCGTGTAGGCATGCCCGCGTGAGCCATTGCGGATGAACTCGTGCGTGATCTCCGCTTCGATTTCGTACTCCTTCACGCCAGGCTTAACGAAACCGCACACGCGTTCAAATGCCTTGCCCGTGATCGCGATCGCGCGTTGGATCTGCGCGACTTCCTCCTTCGTCTTGCGTGAACGGATGCGGTGCATAATCGGTGCACTGCGCTTCAGGCTGTGCAACGGGAACTGCGTGCGCGTCTCCGCATTCTTGCGCACCTCGCGCGTCTCCACCTCGTTGCCCTGGCGCAGGTGCTCGTTGCTGTTCAGGTAGAGGTGCTCGCACTGCGGCACCAGCCGCTTGATCGTCGCTTCGTAGCTCGTCGTCCACAGCACGGTGGGGATGCCGCTCAGCTCCGTCGCTTCCTTCTGCGAGAACTTCGCGCCCTCCCAGATCGCGATCGTAGCTCGCTCGTCTCGCGCACAAAGAGGATCTCGCGGTCCTTCGCGTCCACCGCATCGGGGAAGAGCAGCAGGATCGTCTCCTCCTGGTCGATGCCGCTCAGGTAGAAGATGTCGCTGGCCTGCTTGAACGGCATGGAGCCATCGGCGCTCGTGGGCATGATGTCGTTGCTGTGGAAGATGGCGAGGCCGCCTTTCTCCAGATGCTGGCGGAAACGGGCGCGGTGCTCGCGGTAGGTGGCGGCGGAAAGGGGGGCGTAACGCATGAGAAGGAAAGTTGAAAGGCGAAAGTAGAAAGGCGAAAGGGTGCGAGAGTGAGAAAGTGATGGGTTGGGC
>JADKGB010000026.1 GCA_016717225.1 Flavobacteriales bacterium
ATGGAGGAGTGGGCGCGGTCCATGATCGGGATCACCACCTGGAGGAGGTTGTACCGATAGGCATCCATGAGTTTCCGGTTGTCGCACTTCGCCAGATCGTACCAAGGCCCGACCAGACCGGTATGTTTTATTCCCTTCAGTTCGCTCAACTGCCCTGACCATACGCAGGGTTTCGCCTCCTTCCCATAGTTGCTCTTGTACCACCGCTCGTGGGGGGTATACCGAACGGTCACTAAAGGGCCGAAACAGACAATGAGATCCTTGGCGTTGCGCCACCTGGTGCCGTTCTCGATGGTATCCACGAAGTCCCCCCGATCCCTTCGGAACACGATGTCCTTCGCGTTGAACGTGAAGCCGAGCGGACCCAGCACGGGCATCAACTCCTCTTCAAGCACCTTCACGATGCGCTCGCGCGAAGGCATTCCGGCATGGAACATCACTTTGGGCGGGAACAGGCGGCTGAAGAAGCTGGACATGAGGCAAAATTATCCCGTCTCCCATCTGGCGCGGGTCTTCCTTTCTGTTCTTCCCCCTGGTGTCGCCAGCTGGCGCGGACCAAGCTATGACGGGACAGGTCCTGCGATCACGTGCCCCTTCACGCTCTTCATACCTGCGCAGGATCTCTCGTTCGTGTAAACCCATTTCAGGATGAGTCCAGCGAAGCCATCCGGGATATGTACAAGGCTCGACGGGTTCTGTGCATTGCGCCTTCCAATGGGGTATGGACCTTTGGGCCTTACGAGCAGAACCCATGATGATCCAGCTACGCGTAACGATGATCTTGGGCGCTGGTGCGTTCGGCGCGCCATCCGCGATCGCTCAAACTGTCTGCTCCGATCTTTCCACTCCGAACCCCTCCACTACACCACCGATCCGGTTCATCGTATACTGATGCGCATCGGATCAAGACCAGCCCAACACCGAATGAAGCCATGATAAACAGCACCCGCACGACCCTCGCATCGGCATTCGTCCTATGCATGCACGGCGCATCACTTGGCCAATGGGCGGCATCCGCCTTCGTGCCGTCTGGTGGGCTATATGAAGTGGAATTCCCGCGGCCGGACGCAGCGTACATCATTGGCGACTTCGGTTACCTCTACAAGAGCACCGATGCCGGTATCTCGTGGAACGTGCAGTACGAGTTCGGACCCTTCGCGAGCCTCAGCGATCTCCAGTTCATCAACGCCGATACGGGCTTCGTCCGTTCGGTGCAAGCGTACAACTACCGCACGACCGATGGTGGCGCGAGTTGGATCCAGTTCGGGCCGGGAATGAAGTTGGATATCGTCGGGCAAACGCTCTTCGCCTCCACCGCCGAGAACGACACTACGCGGATCCTGCGATCGGATGATCTCGGCGATAGCTGGACTACCCACTTTGCGCATCCGCATCCCGGCGGCGAGCCGTATCTGTTCTCGATCATCGACGCGATGAACGCGTATTTCATCGAACCCGATGAACTGGATCGGCTGTACAAGACCAGCGATGGGTTCGCCACCATCGATACGATCGTGAGCTTCATGGGCGACATCGTGCTTCAGGAGGAATTCCATTTTACCGACACGACTTACGGATACCTCTATGGCTCGTGGGGTTCACTATCGCAACCGAGCTGGACCTGGTGGGGCGGCATCCTCCACTTCCCTATCGACCTGGACGGCTTCGGCGTGCTGCCTGTGCTGGACATGACCTTCAATACAACGGACCTGTACGCGAGCAGCCTGTACGGCAAGATCTTCCGATCCACCAACCAAGGCACTTCATGGACAGCGCAGGCCACACCGACCCTCGGCCCGCTCCATTCCATTTCGTTCGCGAACGATCAGCTCGGTATCGCGGTATCGAACGTTCAGGTGCTGTACACCAGCAACGGCGGCTTCACCGGCGTGCAGCAATTGGAAGGAAGCGGCCCTGGCATCAGCGTTCATCCCAACCCGGCGACCGGTCTTGCACGGATCGATGCGGATCCTGCGCTCGCGTTGCGGAGCCTGGTGCTCATCGACATTCACGGAAAGGAGATCCTTCAGTTGAGCACCACTGCGCGCACGATCGACACGACCATTCTCGTTGCGGGCACCTACTTCCTCCGTGCCGGAACCGATGGAGGGATGGTCACCACCAAAGTTGTGGTTGCGCATGATCGATGATCGCACACCCGGGATAAGTACAAGGCTTGACCGGGTACGTCCATTGTTGGCGCACGGCGCCCCTTCTGGTGTGGATCTATGATCCGTGCCCCTTCACGCTCTTTATACCTGCGCAGGATCTCTCGTGCATGCAAACCCATTTCAGGACGAGTCAATCCTATGTGATGGTGGCTCCCTTGAACTTGGCCATAGTCGGCGGGGCGTCGATCAGATCACAACCATCGATCAGCATACATTGGTCCTCCAACCTGTCTACCATGCGCTCGTCAGTCTTGCTATTCGCACTCGTTGGTCTCGGCCTTCACGCTCAAGTACCTCTCTACTATGGCAACATGGGCGGCACAGCGGCCGATCGCGGAACCGGAGTTGCTATAGGACCCGACAATTCCCACTATTTCACTGGCTCGTTCAGCGGCACAGCGGATCTTGACATCAGCGGTCCCGGGGGCAGCGTGACGGCCGTAGCGGAGAATGATGCCTTTCTTGTAAAACGATCATCTTCTGGTGTGTACCAATGGGGATTCAGTCTGGGCGGAAGCTGGCTGGATGAAGGTGTCGCGCTCGTGACCATGGACGATGGCGATGTGGTGGTTACGGGCAGATTCGCGTTTAGCGTGGATTTCGATCCGGGACCGGGACAAACGATCCTTACCGTGCCGGGTGGGACGAATTTCGGGAGTCGCTGCTTCGTAGCACGTTACACGGATGCCGGGGCACTTGAATGGGCCGGGCTGTTCGGCGGAATAACCGGTCACTGCGTACCGTACACCATGGCCCGCGATGCAGCGGGGAACCTTTATATTTCTGGTGCTTTCCAGGGTTCCGTTGATTTCGACCCTTCAGCGGATCAATTCTTCATGCACACGGGAGATAACGAGCTGGATGCGTTCGTTTGCAAACTCAACGCGAACGGTGAATTCCAGTGGGCAAAAGGATTCTCCGGCGATGCGCAAGAAACGTTGGCACTCAGCATTACCGTGGATGATGGCGGTGCGATCATCGTAGGAGGAGAGTATGGATCCGGATCGTGCGACATGGATCCCGGACCTGGAACGGTGATCTACACCGCAGCGAACAACGTGAAGAGCGGTTGGGCCACCAAGCTCGATACCGATGGCAATTACCTGTGGTCGGTAGAGATCACGACAACGGGTTGGTGCGGGGTGCGCGCGACCATGTTCGATGCGAACGGCGATGTGGTGTTGGGGGGCGATTTCTACGGCACCTGCGATCTCGATCCCGGCGTGGGGGTTCAGAACGCAACTCCCGCCGGAACTCCCAACCTCGACGGCTTTCTCTTGAAACTCGCGAACGGGGATGGAACCACTTTGCAAACCGTCCATTACGACGGTATGGCCAACGTGCCCAATACGGTAACACAACTGGTGCACGCCGCCGATGGCACCTTCTACCTGTCCGGAAAGCCTGGTTTAACGGAGGACTATGATCTTGGGCCGGGTGTGGCGGAGATGACCTATAACAATACGATCTATGTCTGTAAGTACGACACCGACTTCAATTTTCTGGGCCTTTACGGCCAATACGCATACGGCTTAACGAACCAAGCCGACCTTGCCGTGGACCTCGTTGGAAACCTGGTGAGCACAGGTACCTTCAACGACTACATCGACATGGATCCAGGTGCGGGGGACCAATACATTTTCACCTTAGGCACCTACGATGCGTGGTTCTGTGTGATGGGCGACGTTGTACTCGGCACACCGTCGAATGACGAACAGCACATGGTCGTGCGGCCCAATCCATCGTCGGGGTCCTTCGTTGTGGAACTCACGCAGGCAGCGGAACGAGTTGATATGTATGACGCTACCGGGCGTCTCGTAGCCTCGCAACGAGTGCTGGGACCCCAGTTCCAATTCGATAGGGCGGATCTGGTATCGGGCGTTTACCAATTGCGCATAACGCGCGGTGATTCTGGGTCGATCGCACGAGTGGTGATCGAGTAAGCGATCCATTGGTCAACCCCCTGCTGGCGCGGATCTTCTCTTCTGTTGGTTCGGGCGTTAGGCGTGTGCAGGCCCAGCGTGCGGGAGGCCGTGCTCCCGGACCTGCGATAGTCTCGCGTACGGAGCCATAGGCCAGCGACAGCCGAAAGAGTTCAACGGCCAAACGCCTTTCCGCCGGGCCTGCCCCGGCGCCCCATCCGGGGGCGGCGGCTGAGGCCGAATACCAGAAACCTTCCGCTGAACCTTCCCTCTGCCATGGTGTACCGCACAGCATGATGCACACCCTGTTACCTGCGAGCCTCCTATTGCTCGTGCCGTTCATCGGCCATGCGCAGGACACCCTGCCCAACGTCATGGCCGACCACGCGTATTTCGGACCAGCCCGGTACGCGAACGCCACCGACAGCGCCGACTTTTCGCATTTCCGCAACGGGCTGCGGTCGGTGCATCCCACCGGCACCAAGGACACGACGAAGGTGCAGTACCGCATGGTGTGGAGGGAAGATCAACACGGTGGCCTATGGTCGGTGAGCCGCGGGGACAGTAGCGTGTGGCAGGCGCGTGAATACGAGTCGCTGGACCCGTTCATGGGCGGTCCCTTTGTTACCGCAGATGGACGGCGCGGTGTGCTGGTGGTGCATGAGATCCCTTGCGGCTTGATCTGTCGCAATGCCTGGTACTACGTGGAGGAATGAACCACCCTCTCCCACCCCCCCGCCTCGGACACTACACAGCCCGGACGAAGCTCAGACTCCTGAAATCAGGCACCCGACACCAGCCCTCCTCATCTCAACCGAAGTCCGACAGAAACCCCTGACTCCTCTGTCTGACTAACGCGCAGCCACGGCTCGAAGCGGACGAACCGGAACCACAGCCACGCGGGGGGGTAACGTCACTACCCGGGCCCTCAACGGAGCCTCTCGCGAGGTAGCACCAAGAAACTCGCGACGGACGGGGACCGGGGTCTCCCCACAACTGGGAGCGGGGCCTGCCAGGCCCACTGGAAAGTTGACGGCAGCACAGCGGAGGTTCGAGCCTGGCTCTTCGAGACATCCCGCTCCTCTTAGACCTGGGAGTGCCCGTGCGTTCGCCCAGCCTCGGACGAGCAGGCTGCGCTAGCCGGCGCTCGGAAAGCAGCTGCATTCCGGACGTTCATTGGAACTCCGTCGATGGGCACTCGGAGCCGATGACACTCACAGCACCACAGGCCGGGAGGGTCTGCGCAGCGGCGAAGCAGAACGAGGCGCAGTACGGCCGCTCGGGGCTCGTTCCTTGGAGCTGCGAGTTCGTCTCTGAACCTTCTCCACTGCCGGAGAATGCTGGTACTACGTGGAGGAATGAGTTGGGCGGGAGCGATGCCACGCTAGCGAGGCTTTTCGTCCGGTGTATGCAACTGCTCGAATTCCCCCCAGTCCTGCGCCTCGATCTTGGAACGCGTTTCGCGCAACTGGCCCAGTAGCCATTCACCATCGTTGCCGGTGCGGGCATGGTGCCGCACCACTTCGGCCATCGCACTATCGATCATGGTCGCGCTACGGGCGTGCTGCCCATCCTGGTAAAGGAACCAGCTGTACCGGTACCAATGGCCCACACCGCTGTGCATGAAGCGCTGGGCGCCGGGCGTTTCGAAGAACATATAGTGGTATACCGCATGCACGGGCACGGCCATGAGACCGATGGTGCAGATGAGCACGATGCCCGCAGCGGCGAGCGGTGTACTGGGCGATCGCCCGTGGTGCCACCAGAGCAGGACCGCCCATGCGGTGAACACCAGTGTGGCCACACCAACGATGACCGCACCGGGCCAATACAGTAGCCGGAACACCACGTAGGTGTTGCACAGGGCGGCAGCCATGCCCAAGATGCCAGCCATGCCGTGACCGCGCCGGTACCGCTGCACCAGCGCACCAGCCCACTCTCGTTCGTGTAAACCCATTTCAGGACGAGACACCTGACCGAGGAAGACCACGGCGAGGAGGACCGTAGCCTCCGGTGCCCACGTTGGGCATAGCCCTGCTCATGTCGGCCAGTACCTGCGTTCAACCACTGGTCCGCACATGACGACCGACAGGTTGTGGCACTCGAATGGTCGTGACCTTCACACCATCCAATTCCAACCGATCATGATCAAGCGCATCCTCCTCATTGCATTCGGCATCCTCCTGCTGGCCCAATTGGCACAGCCGGATCGAAGTGTACCTGCTGTGGATCCCGCCAACGACATGCTGCAGGTGACCGGTGCACCGGCGGACATCCAGCAGATGGTGATCGGTGCATGCTACGATTGCCACAGCGACAAGACCGAGTACCCGGTTTGGGCCTACATCACCCCGATGAACTTCTGGATCCAAAGCCATATCAACGAGGGGCGAGAGGTCGTGAACTACTCCCGCTGGAACATCTACGCCGGCAACGAGGAGGCAGCAGAGAGCGGCGAGTCCATCGCGGAAGGCGAGATGCCGCCGCCGAACTACGCAGGCATGCACGGCCATGCGAAGTTGAGCGACGCGCAAAAACAGCAACTGATCGGGTGGTTCAAAGCGAACGTGGTTGGCACTGGTGAAAAAGGCGCTGGCGATGCGGATGGAACAGAAGGAAAGAAGGAGGAAGAGGATAAGGACTGAATGATATCATCTGGTCCCTCACCCATTGAACCGGACCCCATTCCAATTGGCGGCAAACGCGCAATGCTGCGTTGTGCAGTGATCCTCTGCGGGTGCGCCAGCGCTGCCAAGTCACGCTCAGGAAGGGGCACCTACATTTGTTCAACCCCACCCCTACCGAACCAACCACTCGCACCATGAAGATTCCGTACTCCATCAGGACATTGCTTTTTGCTGCTTGCGCATTCCCGGCCGCCGGCTTCGCGCAAATGGATTACTACATCGCCAGTTCGTTCGGTAGCCGCTTCAACGACGTGAACGACAGCGGGATCGCGATCAGCGGTGGTGCGTACTTCGAATTCGCCACCGAAACGTGGACCTTCATGGAACCCGAGGCGACCGAAATGGTTTCCATCAACAACAATGGCGAGGTGGCCGGATCCATGTTCTTCGATGAGCCCAATTTCATCTTTCAACCCGCATACAAGAAGAATGGCGTGTGGAACCCGATCGGTTGGTTCCCAGGCTCGATACCGCAGGAGTCCTCCTTCTCCACGTACAGCATTTCGCCCAATGGCGTATGGGTCACGGGGCAGATGTCCATGGGCTGCTGCGATTTCGGGACCTTCAAGTACAACACGGAAACGAACGTGCTCACGGAGATCTTCAGTCCGGACTACGTTGCCGTGGCGGGCTATGTGATCACCAACGACGGCACCATCGGTGGCTGGGCCGATGATGAAGGCACGGGCGGTACGCGACGGATACCCGTTTACATCACACCTGCCTTGGACATCATCCAAGTAAGCACCGCATTGCCTCAGTTCTCCACGAACGCGGTGAACGACATCAATGCATCATCACTGATGGTGGGCGACTTCGACAACCAACCCTTCGTGTACGACCTGATCACGAACACCTTCACCACCTTCGCTATTCCCGCAGGCTACGACAACGCCACATTCACCAGCGTTTCCAACACCGGCGTTGCCGTGGGCTATGCGCAGAAATTCGGCGACTTCGGAGACCTCTTGAGAGATGCGATCGTCTACCACCCTTTGCTGGGGAGCCAGCCCCTGTTCCTGAGGGAGATCCTGTTGACCAACGGGATCGACATCAACGCGCCGAACGATCGGATGGGCACGGCCTACGCCATTTCACCGAACGGAGAGTACGTTGCTGGTTGGGATGATCAGGCGCCTTTCGGCGCGAACGGCTGGGTGGTGTACTTCGACGGGATGTTGTTCACCACGCCGTTCGGCATTGGGACGGAGGCGAACGAAGAACCGACCATTTCGGTATACCCGAACCCGGCTGATGATATCCTGAGGATCGAGTCTTCGAAGACCGTTGACGCGGTCACGCTGTTCAACGCACAAGGACAGGAAGTCGCTCAGCAGGCCGTGCGTAACCGTACGGGTGTTATTGACATCTCTACACTGAGCAGCGGCGTGTACACATTGCGTGCGACAACCCGGAATTCCAGTTACGCGTTCAGCGTCGTGAAAAGGTAGAACCGGTCCCAGTTCGGTGATCGATCCGCTGGATGCCCGGGAACTTGTCCGGGCATGGATCTGGGGAGTGGCGACCGAGCGACGCGGGAGTTCAACATGGGGGTGTTCAAAACCTGATTAACGAACATCGAATGAAAAACACCGAACAGCGAAGTGAAATGCGGCGCTCGCATTCACTTCTACATTTATCATTCGGTGTTGATCGTTCGATATTCAGCGGGGCACCGGCGACGTGGGAGTTCAATAAAGGGGTGTTGCAGCGCGGGCGGGGTCTTGATGGGGTCTTCATGGGCGCCCTGATTCTATTGATCGCGTTTATGATCTTCTCGTTCGTTGAAGACGGTCGCAGCACTTGGTTAGTTTTTATGCTATCCAGCATGGGTCTATCAATCATGTTCGTCGGAGGTCGGCAGGTTCGCGTTATTCGGGGCGACCCCCGCCCCCGGGGGGTCTTCGGATGACCGTGGCCAGAGAGCTGGTGGTTGCAGCGCCGCAGCGAGGAAGTCCATCGGGCAGATTGGTCGCACGTCTCCCGTCAGAGCGAAGAGAATCTTCACGGATTGAAAAACGCGATAGGGGATCGGCGGCAGCCAGGCATCTGCGACACGGGAATTCAATTTGGGGGTGTTCGACGTGATCACCGGTTGAACCGGTCCCCTTTCCAATTGGCGGGGTTGTCGCGGATGTATTTCGCAATGCGTTCGTGTTCGGCGTCATCGCGGATCACGTGGTCCCAATAATTGCGTTGCCATGCGGGCGTGCCAAGGGGCAACAACCCATCGCGGTACGCCATGCGCGTAACCGCGGATTTGTACGACGCCACGATCTGCCCCAACGCGCCACGCGGGATGCCCGGCGGTTTCCGCGATCGGGGCGCGTCATACGTCCGTGTGTGTGGGCCATGCGCGTCGGCGTGTCGAAACCACCGCCGGGCGTTCGTGGATCGTCCGGTGCGCATCGGATGCAGTCGTTGTTCCCGGGCACCTCCCCGCACCAATGCCGGGCGCGTCAGCCCTACCCGCATCCCCAACCGTTCCCGTATCACCACGATCCCATGCACATGGTTCGGCATCACCACGAATTCGCCCACATCCACATGCGGCATGTGTTCCGGTATCGCATCCCAACAGCGTTGCGCCCATTCACCGATCGGCGATGGACGCATCACGCCGTCCGCGATCAGACCGAACAGGTGCAACCGGTCCTGCGTGCAGATGGTCAGGTAATACGCGCCAACGTTGGCGTAATCGTATCCCTGCCATCGGATGGTGGCGCGTTTCGGCAATTCGGGCATGGCATCCCGAATATCGGTATCATCCGTTGAACCCCGGTTCGTGGTCCGGGGCTCCCCTTTCCAATTGGCGGGGCCTGCCCCGGTTTGTGAATAGCGGTTGTCGGCGTTAGGGCCGATCAGGTTGGGCCAGAGAAACATCTACCTTTTCACGATCATGCCCGACACATACCGAAGATCAGCAATATCACTTCTGCAGGTCGCATTGGTCATGATCGCGTTGTTGATCGGCACGGCTCCACACGGCATGGCCCAACCGACACGCGCGTGCGTTTGCTCGGATCCCGGCGCGGAAGTCGTTCTCGAACCGGACACGATCTTCCACATTGTTGACCGTTTCGATGCCGCGTTCTGCGGGCAGATCGATCGGTCTGTTGTCCCTTTCGTCTACAGCGAATTCACGCTTCGATCTTGCATTACGGTCACACAAACACCGCTGCGCATACAAAGCCCGGCGCACGATTGCCACATCACCGTTTCCGGCCGCATGCTCGTGGTGGACGAATTGCGTTCGCTGCCCACCGGGCCGGACATGTCGCTAGCCGCGAAGCCGTGCTGGCGGAGCTACTTCGTGTTGCGCACGCATGAGGACACCGCGCAATACGCCATCAACGAAATGAAGGAGCTGATCGCCGACCTGCCGAAGCCAACACCGGAACAGTGCGCCCGCGCCAAGGCCCGCCTGGATGCCCTTCGGCCTTCCGTCTACTGGACGGATCAGGAGCTGCTGGGGCAGGTGTTCCTGTGCGCCGTTTCCGACGTCGAGTGGTTCCGCCGGTTCAGCGAGCTACGCGAGACGTATCGCTTCGGTGGCGCCGTGGCCGATTACTATGATGAACTGATGGTGATCCTTCATACGAAGCGGGCAAGCCGTGCGGAATAAGCAGGTCGATCTTCCCTAGGTATGAATTCACGCAGGCCGTCCCATATTGCATAGCGAAATTCACCCCATGCCCACCGCAAAGACCCCACAACTGAAGGATGGCGACCACTGCCAGGTGGTGGCCGGAACGCACAAGGGCAAGTGCGGCGTAGCCCGCGACCTTAACATCAGCAAGACCGGCCACGTGACCATCACCGTGGTGCAGGCGGACGGTGTGCGCTTCAAGACCTTGGGAAGGAACGTGGTGGTGCAGGCGCCGTGAGCTTCTCCGCCCCTTACTTGATGCGCGTCTTCGCCATCGCCTTCACGCCCTTTGCGATCAGCCGCACCCCGCACACGCTCGTCTAGCGTACTGCACGCGCTCGGGTCTTCCCGAGTGCGCCTCTGTTTAGGGCCTCTGGCCCGTCAGCTCCGCATTTCGCGTGAGGGATCTGCTGGGACCCGGGCATACGGATAAGGCGAGCGATGCGCTCTTGGCCCGGGGCCTCATGCGCCCAGAACGCAATGCCCCGGCTCCGACATTCGGGCAAGCGATCGCCCCGTTCAGGCCTTCTTCGGTCGGCCGTTGGGAAGCAGCGTCTCGCCACGAGCAAGCATCGCCACGAATTCGCGAATGCGTCGCTGGCGCGTTTCCGGCCGCTTCGCATTGCCCACGCGGAACGCCAGTGCGAAGATGTTGCTCCTGTTCAGCGTGCCGAAGGTGGCCAGTGCTTTCTTGTTCTTCCTGATCGCAGCCTCAAGGTCGGGCGGTACTTCAATACTGCGTTGCGGCGCGTAGGCACGGTCCCATCGTCCGTCCGCCTTCGCGGCATCCACGTGCACCTGGCCGGAGGGTTGCATGCGCCCTTCGGCGATGAGACGCTCGACATGTCGCGTATTGATGTGCGACCAGATGCTCTTTGCCCTGCGCGGGGTGAGGCGCTGCAGGAATGACTTGTCGTCGAAGCTCTTACGGATGCCATCGATCCATCCCCAGCAGAGCGCGGCCTCCACCGCCTCGGTCCAGTTGATGCTGGCGAGACCCGTTCCTTTCTTGTGCATCTTGATCCAGACCTCGGTGGCGGTGCCGTGGTTCTTGGCGAGCCATTGCTCGAACTGCTTCTGCGATCGGAACGCGCGGATCGTTTTGGGATCGGGAACGACAGGAGGCATGTGATCGGGGTCGTTGTCAAAGATGCGTGCGCGGAACAGAGTTCTGGCGGCCGCCTCGACATCACCGGTTTCCCGGTCGGCTCGCCTCCGGTGCTCTTTGGCCAACGGTACACAATGTTGGCGCGTGACCCACCCACCGGTGTGATCCAGCGGGACGTCTGGTACTTCGAGGCGCCATACGTTTCTCCGCCCCTTACTTGATCCGCGTCTTCGCCATCGCCTTCACGCCCTTTACGATCAGTTCTTCGAGCAGCTTCAGATCCACATCGCTCAGCCGTTTGATGTACAGACAACTCTTGCCCGTGGTGTGCTTTCCCAACTTCTTCATCAAGGCCGCTTCCTTCTCGAAGCCCATCATGATGTACACAGTGAGGTTCGTCTTGCGCGGACTGAAACCGGTGATCATCCATTCGCCCGAACGGCCGCTCGCACCCTCGTACGCGTAGCGGCCATAGCCCACAATGCTGGCGCCCCACATCTTCGGCTCCTCGCCGGTGGCCTTCTTCATCAATTTGCTGATGATGCGGCAGTCAGCGGCCACATCGGCGGATTGCTTGTCGATGAAGGCCTCCACGCTGGCCTCGTTCACTTTGGTCTTGAGTTCCGCTTTCGCCATGGGTCAGGTATGGTGGACAAAGATGCACGGACGCACTATCCCTGATAACGGCGACTTCTTGAACGGTATATACCGCGCGATCACTCCACTACCACTCTGCGATGCGTGCGCGCGCCCTCCTGATCCACAGTAAGCAGATAGGTGCCCGAAGCGAGCGAGCTCACATCCAGGTGATGCAACGTGTTTGTGGCCCGCGCCGTGGTAACCAACCTTCCATCCGCGCTGAAGAGTTGCACAGAAGCCCCACTAGCAAGCCCATCGATGGTGAGTAGATCGTGCGTTGGCAACGGATAGAGGCGCAAGACATCGCTTTCGATCTCACGAACTGCGGTGGTCGTGTTGAAGGGGTCCACCAACTGGCAGGTGTATGCCCAGCAGGTATCCTGTGTCTGTTCGTTCCAGTACCAGGAGGAAAGGCAAACCTCGAACGGCCCGGGCGGCTCGAAGAGGTGGGTATGGAAGGGCTCAGTGGCCTGCATGCCATCAGGGAAGGTCCAGATCACGCCGTTGGTGGGCGTGTCAATGTTGGCAACGAAGATCACGGCGTTGTTCTGCACCGTGTAGGTGAAGCTGGCGGCATAGTTCGGATCGCAACCAGACCCTACGATGGTGATAACCTCGCAGTTTTCTGCGAAGCAGGTGTCCTGCGCAACTGGATCCCAGGTATACACCGAGAGACATATCTCGTAAACCCCTGGTGCATTGTACTGGTGCCCAGTGTTCGGCCCGGAACCGGTTGTGCCATCCCCGAAGCTCCAGAGATAGGTCCACGAATTGTCGATCACGGCGTTCTGGATGTTGACACTCTGCCCTCCGACGACTGGATTGAACGCCGCGTTGAGTTCGTCGCACGGGTTGCCTCCTTCGGCGATGACGGTGAGACATGTACTCTCCTGACAGCTACCCCAGAAAACCGTCAGGCAAACGGAGTAGGTGCCACCGGATTGATAAGTGTGGATCGGCGCGGTTTCGGTGGACGAAGTTCCATCACCGAAGTACCAAAGGAATTGCAGGTCGCTTCCGAACGGACCGGAAGAGCAGTTGTTGAAGAAGAACGATGAAGAGGACAACTGTGAAGGTTGGAAGCAGGCCTGAAGGCTGTCGCACGGGTCACCGCTGCCTACCGTGACGATGTCACAATCTTCCACCCAGCAGGTATCCTGGCTGATCTGGTTGTAGTACCACCCGCTTACACACACACTGTAGGTGCCGCTCAACGCGTATGTGTGCGTCGCCGTGGAGCCATTGCCTTGCGATCCGTCGCCGAAGTACCAGATGAAGTTGATGTTGGGCAGGTTGCTGGTAGCGGTGAAGACGACCACATTGTCCGCACCCCCGGTCCAGTTCATCTCTACAGCGAAGTTGGGGTCGCAACCAGACCCTCCGATGGTGATAACCTCGCAGTTTTCTGCGAAGCAGGTATCCTGCGCAACGGGATCCCAAGTGTACACGGTAAGACAGATATCATAAACCCCTGGTGCACTGTACTGGTGCCCAGTGTTCGGCCCGGAACCGGTTGTGCCATCCCCGAAGCTCCAGAGATAGGTCCACGAATTATCGATCACGGCGTTCTGGATGTTGACACCCAACCCCCCAACGACCGGATTGAACGCCGCGTTGAGTTCATCGCAGGGGTTGCCACTTTCGGCTACCACAGTGAGACAGGTAGTCTCCTGACAGCTACCCCAGAAAACCGTCAGGCAAACGGAGTAGGTGCCACCGGATTGATAAGTGTGGATCGGCGCGGTTTCGGTGGACGAAGTTCCATCGCCGAAGTACCAAAGGAATTGCAGGTTGCTTCCGAACGGAGCGCTAGAGCAGTTGTTGAAGAAGAACGATGAAGAGGACAACTGTGAAGGTTGGAAGCAGGACTGAAGGCTGTCGCATGGATCGCCGCTGCCTACCGTGACGATCTCACAGTCTTCCACCCAGCAGGTATCCTGGCTGCTCTGGTTGTAATACCAACCGAACAGGCAGACAGTGTATGTGCCGGTCTGCGCGTATTGGTGGTTCGCCATTGGGCCATAAGCTTGTGATCCATCGCCGAAGTACCAGATGAAGTTGGTGTTGGGGAATGTGGAAGTGGCTATGAAGTTCAAGAGCCCGTTGCCAAGGTCCTGGTGGTCCATCTCTACCAAGAAGTTAGGACTACAGGGTTGACCACCCTCTACGATAAGCGGTGCGCAGAAAACATCCTGGCAGGTCAGGGGTTGTCCGTTCTGGTCGGTGAGGATCGTTACTACATTGAGGCAAACTTCATAAGTGCCTGGGCCAGAATAGGTGTGCGATGGCTGCGCGTCCTGACTGTTGGTCCCGTCGCCGAAGGTCCAGAAGAAGAGGGTCCCTTGACCCGTGCCAACCGTGCCATTGGAGAACTGAACGGTGGTGCCATTCGGCAAGGCTGCGAATCCGGCTTGGACCTGATCGCACAGGGTTCCCTGGCCGAATATCAGGTTCACCAAAAGAACGGGAAGGATGGTAGTGATGTATCGCATGTACGGTCGATTCTGGTGACATGACGCGGATCGAAGATCGATTGGATGCCTGTGCACGAGTTTGCCTTGAATGGCAATTGACCTCGAAGGTCGAACGAGGCTGCAAGTGCGGGTCGACATCGGATGGGTCGTTCGCTTTCAGCGCGATAGAAGTCCGAATTGCACCGAGTCGTGGAAGGCACCATTCGAGAAAATATTCTCCTTGAGATGTGCTTCGCGAACGAAGCCGTTCTTCTCCAATGCCCTTATCGACGCTATGTTTTCCGGTCGTGTGATGGCCTCTATGCGGTGGAAGCCAAGCGTGCTGAACCCGAAGGGCACCACCGAACCGATCGCTTCGCTGATGTAGCCCTTGCCCCAATGATCCCTCATCAGCGTGTAGCCCAGTTCCCCGTAGTGATGCTCTTTCACGATGCGCCAGAAACCGATGAGGCCGATGAAGGTGTCATCACCCTTTGCGGTGATGGCCCATTGCACTGCATCATTCGCAGCAACCGTTGCAACGATGAGGTTGATAAGCGCATTTGCATCCACGATGGTCTTCGCCAATGGCCGGTTCACATGTTGCATCACCAGCGGATCGGAACGCATCGCAAAGACCTGATCAGCATCCAAACGGCGCAGTTCACGCAGCACCAACCGTTCGGTGGTAAGGATCGGGAATGTGGAAAGTTTGATGGTGAGCATCTGTGCGGTCCGCAAAGTTCGCCCGCCAGCACGACCGTTTGCAGATCATCGAACACCGATCTTCGGGCACCGAACGTCATCCGATCCTCCGCATGCTCACCGCTATCCACCCGAAACTGCCCATGCGCAACAAGGCTTCCACGCTGGCCTACTACGTGGACCAGCTCGGCTTCACCGTGTTCGGAAGCGCGGATCCGGACTACCTGATGCTGGAGCGTGACGGCCTCCAGCTCCACTTCTTCGCGCACAAAGACCTCGACCCGAAAGAGAACTACGGCCAAGTGTATTTCCGCACCGACGCCATTGAGGAACTGTACCGTTCGCTGGTGGACCGCAGCGTGGCCATCCACCCTCATGGTGCGCTAAGCACGAAGCCTTGGGGCCAGAAGGAATTCGCGCTGCTGGATCCCGATCACAACCTGCTCACCTTCGGGCAGGCGGTGTAACGCCAGTGGTTCGAGGTCGCTCGACCTTTGCACCATGCCGGATCGATCCGCCCCCACCCTTTCCCCACACGTGCTTCGCGTGCTGCCGTGGCTGGTGGCCGTGGCTATGTTCATGGAGGGCTTGGAC
Organism: Flavobacteriales bacterium; assembly: GCA_016717225.1. Classification (GTDB taxonomy): domain Bacteria; phylum Bacteroidota; class Bacteroidia; order Flavobacteriales_F; family PHOS-HE28; genus PHOS-HE28. The sequence continues at coordinate 15,929 of JADKGB010000026.1, forward strand.
ATCAGCATCCTGAACACAGCGGTACCGGTGATCGGCAGCGACTTGGGGACCACGGCGTTGAGCCTGAAGTCGGTACTCACAACCTACACCCTGGCACTGGCCATCTTCATCCCCGTGAGCGGTTGGGTGGCGGACCGCTACGGCACACGCCGCGTGTTCCGCATGGCCGTGGCGCTCTTCACGATCGGATCGCTGCTGTGCGGCCTCTCGGTGAACCTGCCCATGCTGGTGGCCTCGCGCTTCGTGCAGGGCGTGGGCGGCGCCATGATGGTGCCCGTGGGCCGCATCGCCTTGATCCGTGCCTACCCGCGCTCGCAGATGCTCACCATGATGAACTACGTGGTGATCCCCGCGCTGGTGGCTCCGCTGGTGGGTCCCTTCATCGGTGGAACGATGGTGCACTGGCTGCCGTGGCGCACCATCTTCTTCGTGAACCTGCCGATCGGCGTGGTGGGTTGGTGGATGATCCGCCGCTACATGCCCGACTACCGCCGGGCCGATGTGCCGCCGCTCGACGGGCTGGGCATGCTGCTCTTCGGCTCGGGCATCGCGCTGCTCAGCTATGTACTGGAAGTGTTCGGCGAACACAGCTGGCCGCTGGTGGAGATCGTGCTCATGTTCCTCGCCTCGCTGGCCCTGTTGCTGGCATACGCGCTCTACGCCCGCCGCATCCAGGATCCCTTGCTGTACATGCCGCTGTTCCTGGTGCGCACCTTCCGCATCAGCGTGCTGGGCGGCTTCATCACCCGCTTGGGCATCGGCGGTATTCCCTTCCTGTTGCCGCTGCTCTTCCAGATCGGCCTCGGCTATGGCCCGTTGATGGCCGGTCTCCTCACCATGCCCCTGGCCGTGGCCGCGATCGGCATGAAGATCATGAGCCGTCCGCTGTTGAAGCGCTTCGGGCACAAGCGTGTGCTCATCTGGAACACCGTGCTCTTGGGCGCCAACATGATGCTCTACACCTTCATCGGCATCGGCACACCGGTGACGCTGATCGTGCTGCTCAGCCTTACACAAGGTCTCTTCAGCAGCCTGCAGTTCACCTGCATGAACTCGCTCACCTTCGCCGATGTGAAGGACGAGCACGCCAGCCAGGCCAGCAGCATCGCGGGCACGGCGCAGCAGATGGCCCTGAGCTTCGGGGTGGCCAGTGCCTCCCTGGTGGCCGCATTGTTCCTGGGCAGCGTGGCGCAGGCGGACCATGTGCGCTACATCGCAGGGCTGCACAGCACCTTCCTGGTGTTGGGCGGCTTCACCATCGTGTCTTCGTTCACCTTCGCCCGGCTGCACTTGCGCGACGGGGTGAACGTGAGCCAGTTCGTGCTGCGGAAAGAGGCGGTGGAATGACCCATCGAAAACGCCCATCTTCATGGCCGCATACCACTCACCCCATGACAACCCTTCCGCGCATCACCGTTTCCGCTCAGGTCGCCAAGCCTGTGGAGCATGTCTGGACCTGCTACACCGGGCCCGAGCACATCACTCAATGGAACGCCGCCAGCGACGACTGGCATTGTCCCCGCGCCGAGAACAACCTGCGCGTGGGCGGCCGCTTCAGCTACCGCATGGAAGCACGCGATGGCAGCTTCGGCTTCGACTTCGGTGGTACCTACACGGCGGTGAAGCCGAAAGAACACTTTGCCTACACCATGGACGACGGCCGGACATGTGAAGTACGCTTCGCTCCTGAAGGTGGCGGCACGGCGGTCACCGTGATCTTCGAGGCCGAGACCGAGAACCCGGTGGAGATGCAGCGCGGCGGATGGCAGGCGATCCTGGACCGGTTCAAGGGGTATGCGGAGAGCTTGGCTTGAGCCCTTATCACGCCACGCTCACGCCTTCTTCACGAACTCGCTCTTCAAGGTCATGGGAGCGCCTTTCTCGGACAGATTTGAACTTACTTCTTAGAGAAGCGATCACCGCTTCAGGAAACGCGCGCTGTGCTGTTGGCCATCTTCCTTGACCCGGATGCTGTACATACCCGGTGTGAGGAAGTCCACGTTGATCATCGCGTTCGGGCCGGCAGTCCAGATTGATCGCACCGTCCTACCTGTTGCATCGACGAGTTCGACCTGAGCCGTTCCGGCTTCGCGCAGACGAAAGCTTACCACATCGGAAGTCGGGTTCGGGAACAAATCAATGGCTGCACTCCCCTGCTCCACAACCTCAGTGATGATACCATCCGTGAGGAGAGGCTTGATGTGTGTGCACGCATAGCCGTGTGCATCATCGAAGAAGTAGAGGTCGTAGATGCGGCGGGAATGGTTGAATGATGCGGTGGAGAAGTTGAAGCCCCAGGTGGCACCTGCATCCTCGCTGCTGAGGATGTAGCCGCTGGTGCCATCAGTGCGGTAGCAACTGGCGAAGGCGGTGCCATCGGGCCGGAACACCACGCTGGTCATCACGTACGGCCCGGGCCAGGTCACGGTGGCAGGGCTCCAGGTATCACCGCCGTTAGTGGTGCGCATGATCGCTCCGTCGTTGCGTGTGGCAACACCAATGCTCGTGTTGAGGAACTCCACATCGGAGAAACCTGTGGTCGTATCAGCGAAGACCTGTTCCCAATCCTGTCCTCCGTTGATAGTGCGATAGATGGCGCCGCTGTCGGGCAGCAGAACGCCGTTGTTGCCCAACCGGCTGTAACCACCTGTGGCTGCGAAGCCCAGTTGATCGTTCACGAAGTGCAGCCGCGAAACGGGCTGTCCAGGCAGCACAGCAATGTTCGTCCACGTGGCGCCCGTATCAACGCTGATATCGATGATGCCATTGCCGAGGTAGTCTGCGCCGCCGGTGAACGCGACCAGATCGCTGCGCATACGGACGGCCCGGTAGTAGCGGTTGCTGCCGGTGCGCACGCTGTCGAACTGGTATTCGTTCCCGAACGCCAGGTATTGCTTCAGGACAATGCTCTGACCGTAGAGCTGGTGCCCGGCAGCCAGGTAGTACGGGAAGCCATCCACCACCTTCACGTCGATGTCCTCGATGTTGCAGCTTGGCTCGTACCAGATGTAGTAGCCGCCTGAGTTCGCTCCATCGTCTGTGCGGATGATCCCCCCTTCAGTCCCGGGAGAGCTCGGGCCGGGATTGTTCGCACCGTAGACGAAGAGGCCGTTGTCCACATCCTGGAATGCACAGGCCTGGAAGTGGAGCGTGGAGGAGAACAGGCCACCACCGAGCCATTGGGCGTTGGTTGATGCCGTTGTTAGGAGCGCAGCGTGCAGGAAGATCGACTTATACATGCTGCGAATATCACATCCCATGATGGCGCGGATGACATGTTGGATCCGCGCAGCATACGTTAAGGCCCTCACGCCTTCTTCACGAACTCGCTCTTAAGCGCCATGGCACCGAAACCCTCGATGCGGCAGTCGATGTTGTGATCGCCTTCAACGAGTTTGATGCTGCGCACTTTGGTGCCGGCCTTCAATGCTTTGATCGCACCCTTCACGGCGAGGTCCTTCACCATCACCACATCATCGCCGTCCTTCAGCACGGTGCCATTGGCGTCCTTCACCACGGCCGGAGCATTCTCCGCGTCGATCTCATCCTGGTTCCACTCGTGGCCGCATTCGGGGCACATCCACGAAGTGCCTGTGGGATAGGCGAAGGTGGATTTGCACGTAGGACAGGCGGGTGGATCGATCATTGAAATAGTGAATGGGCCGCGAAGCTATCCGTTCCCGGATCCGTTAGGAACGTTCGAAGGCTTCGGTCATCCGCGGATCTGGTCATTGGTTGTAAAGTCGCGGCTATCGCGGGCTACCTTCACGGCATGTTCACCCCGAACCGCCTACGCGTTGTGATCATCGTTTTGATCTTGGTGATCATGTGCTGTTGCACGGCTTCAGCGATCCTCAGTTTGCGTACCGGCCATACCGCGCGGGCGGCTACTACCTTCTTCGCTGGCCTCACCTTCTCAGCCTTGTTCTGGACGCGACTTCCTAAGAAGGTTGTTTGAACCGATCTCTTGTTCCCGTTCAGCCATTCTGCGATCTTTGGGTTATGGACCGCACCCATCTTTTCCACCAGCTCGCTCGCCATGGAAACGTGTTCCGAGCATTGTTCACGGGCCTTGCGCCAGACGAGATCACATGGAGATCCGCACCGGATAAGTGGTGCGCGCTGGAGATCATCTGCCACTTGCACGACGAAGAGCGCGAGGATTTCAAAGCCCGTTTGAAGCATGTGCTCGAAACACCTGACGAGCCCATGCCCAAGATCGATCCGCAGGCGTGGGTAACGGAGCGCAATTACGTGAAGCAGGACTTCAGCTCGGTGCTGCACAAGTTCCTCGACGAGCGTAGAATGTCGGTGGAGTGGTTGCGCGGTCTCACAGATGCACCTTGGAGCAACGCATACCTCCATCCGAAAGTGGGGCCGGTGAGTTGCGACCTGTTGTTGACCAATTGGGTGGCGCATGACCTGCACCATATTCGGCAATTCAACAACCTGCGCTACGCATACGTGAAAGCACATGCGAGTGTGCCGCTGGATTACGCCGGAAAGTGGTAAGAACCGGCTACTACGACTCGCAGAAGATCCCCGGATCCGATCCCCTCATCGACTATTATTGTTTTCGACCAAACCTTCATCTCATGCATCCTATCCTCCGCAACATCCTCGCCTTTCTCTTCGGACTTTTCGCTGGTGGCCTCGTGAACATGGCCCTGATCTATGCAGGCGGCGCCCTGCTCCCACCGCCACCCGGTGTGGATGTGAACGACATCACCAGCATCAACGCGCACATCGGTGAGTATTCGGTGTTGCAATTGATGGTTCCCTTTTTCGCCCATGCGATCGGCACACTTGTAGGTGCCTTTTTAGTGGCGCGGCTCGCCGCCTCTTACCAGTTGGTTCTGGCCCTTGTGATCGGCGGTCTCAATATGCTCGGTGGTATCATGGCTGTAACGATGATCCCGAACAGCCCCATGTGGTTCAATGTGCTGGATCTTGGTGTGGCCTACCTGCCCATGGCGTGGCTGGGGCACAAGTTGGCGAGACCAAAGGCCCAGTAACGCTTCAAGTGTGCCGTAAGCTCTCACGTACCTTTCGGCCATCGTGATACGCACCGGCCGCACTCAAGAGCTGATCATCCATCGCCGCACCAACGAAGGGTTGATCCTCGGAAACGATGACACCGCAGAGGTTCTGCTACCAACACCCGAGTGTCCGGCGAATGCCACTGACAGAAGCGCCGTGCGCGTGTTCGTGTACCGTGATCGGGAAGACCGCCTTGTCGCCACTACCCGGCCGCCCAAGGTGCAAGCAGGGGAATTCGCGCAATTGCGTGTGAGCCTGGTGACCGACGATGGAGCCTACATGAGTTGGGGACTTCAACCCGACTTGTTCGTGCCATACCGCGAGCAGAAAAAGTCGTTGGAGGAAGGCCGATGGTACGTGGTACGCGTGGCGGTGAGCGAACAGAACGACCACTTGTACGGCAGCACCCGCATCGACAACTTCTTGAGCAATGCCCAACTCACCGTTAAGCAAGGTGAAGAAGTGGCCTTGGTCGTATTCGGCAAAAGTGAATTGGGTCTCTCGGTGATCGTGAACAACGCGCACCAAGGATTGGTGCATACCAGCGACATCTTCAAACCCGTATCCATCGGTGATCGTATTCCGGGCTACGTGAAGCAAGTGCGCGATGACAACAAGTTGGACATCACATTGCAGCCCATCGGTTACCGGCAGTTCAATGATGTGAATATGGCTCTATTGGCCAAGCGCCTTCGATCGAGCAACGGCTTCCTTCCGTTGAACGACAAAAGCTCCGCAGAGGCGATCTACGCGGAGTTCGGCATCAGTAAAAAGGCCTTCAAGAAGGCATTGGGCGCGCTATACAAAGAACGCAAGGTGCGTATCGAAGAGGACGGGATCGCGTGGGTGGAGTAATTCGTTCTATCTCTGATCATGGACCATAACCCGATCGCCATTCGTGTGTTCGATGCCGGAGCGAAGGCGTATCAGGACGCGTTCATGGACACCACATTGTACCATGATTCCTTCGACCTGTTCTGCAACGCCATCGAAGGGCGGAATGCGGAAGTACTTGAACTCGCATGTGGACCAGGGAACATTACGCGCTACCTGCTGAACAAGCGTCCCGATCTCCGGATCCTGGGCACCGACCTTGCCCCTAACATGTTGGATCTGGCACGGTCGAACAATGCCCATGCGGAATTCCAATTGTTGGATGCACGCGCGATCGGTAGTCTCGGCCGATCATTTGATGCGATCATGTGCGGCTTTTGCCTACCGTATCTCACACCGAATGAGGCCAAAACCTTGATCCGCGATGCGGCGGCTGCGCTTCGCCCAAAGGGTGTATTGTACCTCAGCACCATGGAAGATGATCCCGAAAAGTCGGGGTTCAAACCATCAAGTTCCGGCAAAGGGGAAGCAGCCTACATCCAATTCTACCGAGCCGAATTCTTGGCCGATGCGTTATATGCAAGCGGTTTCACGTGGCTGGACCTGAGCCGTAAGGTGTATACGGGACGCAATGGCGAGATCGTGTCGGATGTGTTGATCGTGGCGAAGAAGTAAGGATCGGCGCCAAACGATCGAACTTATTCCGTTTAGATTTAATGCCGGATCAGCACCAATTCGCACCATGCGCGTTCTAGTTCTAACCACCTCCATCTGTTTGTTCTCGCTCTTTGCCGGGGGCAATCGACGGCCATTGTTACATCACTTGATAAGGACCCGGTGACGGGGAAAGTCATTGTGAAAAACCTCACCCCTCCACAGTTGAGTGCAATGTTGGGTTCACCTGTGCTTTTCATCTACGACTGCAATGAGGAGGACATGTACAAGGAAGCGCACGTTCCCGGTGCGAAGCTTACGGTCTATGATGAGGTGACCGCCGATAAACTCCCTCCGGACCGGAACGCCACGCTGGTCTTCTATTGCTACAGCCCGGAATGTCCTGCCGCAGGATCGGCGGCGCGATCGGCGATCGCATTGGGTTATACCGATGTGCATTGCATGGTGGAAGGGATAACAGGCTGGCAGGATGCCGGTCTGGCAACTGAACCGAAGTAATTCGGGACCGAGCCGCCTACTTCAGGATCCAACAAGAATTGCTGAATGCCGCTAAAATGTTGTCGCCTGTCGCGACTTGTTTTGATCCACTTCTGCGCATCTTCGCCCCTGCATCTCCAAATTCGCACATAGCCAACCGACCAACATGAAGCGCTCGATCCGCCCAGCCGACGACCAAAGCTCTGGAACACCATACACACCAGCGGTGGAAGCCAATGGCTTCATTTTCATCAGTGGGCAAATTGCGAACGTGGGCAATACGCGCCAGCTGCGTACAGCCAACATTACCGAGGAGACGCAACAGGTGATGGAGAATATCGGTGCCATACTCACCGCTGCCGAGCTTGGATACGACCACTTGGTGAAGTGTACCATTTGCGTAACCAATTTGCAGTTCTACGCTGAAGTGAGCCGCGTGTACCTCACCTTTTTCACTGGCGATCCACCCGCGCGCGAAACGATGAGCATCAAGGATCTGCCGCGCGGCGTGAACGTGATGATCAGTGGCATAGCCGCTCGCTGACCACCGGTTCGAGAAGTTGGCCATTGGGCGATCCTGACCCGCCAACACGTCTTCACTGACCTTCATTTCCGCTTGCTCGCCATGGACCCCCGAACCGTTCGCGCTATGGCATTGGACATGCCGGGCACCGCGGAGAAAGAGCGCCATGGCCGCCCGAGTTTCAGTGTGAAGAAGAAGACCTACCTAACGCTATGGGTAGATGAGCAGCGCTCTGTGCTGAAGTTGACCTTGGACCAGCAGGCCGCGCTCGGAGAGGAACATCCGGACATATTCGCACCGGTTCCAACCAATTTGGGCAAGCATGGCTGGACGAACGTTTCCATGATCCACATCAGTGAGCGGCTCTTCCGTTACACCCTGGATCTGGCGTGGCGCAATGTGGCGCCGAAGTGGTTGATCCCTACGCGGCAGGCGCCACCGAAGGGATAGGCTCGAAACGGGGGTACCCACAGCTCCGGAGCGCTCCAAGAACGGAGCTTCCGATCAGGCCTTGTGATGCGATCGCGTGCAAAATGAACAATGATCCCAGTCCTTTGCACCCATGGAACGGAAGCGAATAGCGATCATCGGAGGCGGGCCGGCCGGAATGATCGCAGCAGATATACTTGCCCCTTTCCACGACGTTCATGTTTACGAACACGGACGATCGATAGGGCGGAAATTCCTGGTCGCTGGCCAAGGCGGCTTCAACCTGACCAATAGCGCGGAGGGAGTTGAACTGAAAGCGATGTATTCGCCAACCGGCTTTCTGGATGAAGCGCTGGACGCATTCGGCCCGATCGAGTTACGGGCATGGTTCCAGGAGATGGGCATTGGAACATTCGTAGGCAGCAGTGGGCGCGTGTTCCCCACCAAGGGCATCAAACCCATTGAAGTGTTGCAAGCCATCCGTGATCGGCTGATCACCCGCGGGGTTCAATTCCATTTGGAGCATGTGTTCGATGGCTTCGATGAGAAGGTGCGACCGATCATCGAGAACGAAAATGGTCGTTCTGCTCTGGAAGTGGACTTCGTATTGTTCGCATTGGGCGGGGCCTGCTGGCCGATCACCGGTTCAACGGGGATCTGGCCTCCGCTCTTCGCTCCGATCGGAATAGAGACCGTTCCGTTCCGCTCGTCCAATTGTGGGATCAATGTGGATTGGCCAGCGCATTTCATCGCAGCACACGCCGGCAAGCCATTGAAAAACATACGTGTTACTGCCGGCGACAAAAGCGTGATGGGAGAAGCCACGATCACCGAACATGGCTTGGAAGGGAACGTCATCTATCCGGTCGTTCCTGCGCTACGGGCCGCAATGGAAAAAGGCGAACAAGCATATATCAACATCGACTTGAAGCCGAACAATTCGCCGGAGCAACTGCTCAACAAATTATCGGGTAGTACACCGAAGGATTATCCAAAGGCGCTGCACCTCGATCGCGCCCAGTTGGCCATGGTAAAAGCCATGACCCCAAAGGAGCGATTCTTCTCTCCTGCTGATCTCGTGCAGGATACCAAAATGTTGCGCGTGCCGGTAAAGGGTCTAAGGCCACTGCCCGAAGCGATCTCTACGGTAGGGGGAATTCGGACCGAGGATCTGACCTCTGAGTTCGCTTTCAAAAGACACCCGCATATGTTCGCGATCGGCGAAATGGTGGATTGGGATGCACCAACTGGTGGCTTCTTATTGCAAGGATCTTTTGCGATGGGACACCGCGCTGCTCGCAGCATCCTGCGGAAGATCGAACTGCTCTAGGAAGCGGACCGGACCGATCCTACTTCCCGCTCGTCAACCACTCGAACCCACGGTACACCGCGCGGTGCAGGATCGTTGCGTGACTTTCCTCTGGGAACGGAACGTAGGTCCACTGCAGGGGCGCTTTAGCGTACGTTTTCAGAGCAGCGACCAGTTTGTCCATTTGAGGTTGCATCATATCATCATCATGCGCCATAGCCAGGAAGATCTTCTTCTGCAAGGTGCTGTGATCTCGCACCCACGCCTCGGACCCGTTCGCAAGTGAACCGTTGTCCCACCAAAAGCTGGGGCTAACAATGACATAATCGTCAAAGAGCTCCGGTCGCTTGAAGAGGATCTCCGCACAAAGCAGTCCTCCGAGCGATTGCCCTATCACCATGCGTGTTCCGTTCACCTTGTAGCGCTGGTTCACGAGCGGTTGCACTTCCTGCCGAAGAAAATCAATGAAGGCCGCTGAACCGCCGTTGGTGGGTATCCAAACCATATCACTATCAACCTTGCTCGGTGATGTGAAGTCGTGATAGCGAGAAGGCCCTTTGTTGGCGACCCCGACAACGATACTCTTCGGTAACAGATCGTACATGTTCATGAACTGTGCGAGTCCCGCGATATGCGGAAAGTCTTCGTTCGCCGAACCATCGAGGACATAGATCACCGGATACGTGGTTGAACTGTCCGGAGAATAACCCTCTGGCAAATGGACGTTCAGCACGCGATCCTGCCCGAGCACGGTCGAATTCAACTGGAGAACTTCACCAAAAATGAAGGGCTTGCTGTCCGCAAGCACCAAGGCCATTGCGGGCGATGGCAAATGCGGTGGAACGGGCTGGGCCGATCCCGACACAACACCGAATATGGCCGGCAGAAAAAGGGTTCGCATACCGCGAAGATGATGCGGATACCGCTGTAGTTTGGCAGCCATGGATGTTGAAGGGGCACGTGCGATCGTGTTGAAAGGGTTCAACGCCGAAGAGTACGATCACTTCGGTAAAGTGGCCTTTCGGATCGGTCCGAAAAAGACCGGAGCCAAGCCGGGTCGAACGTTCATGACGCTATGGCTGGAGGAGGGCTTTGCTGTATTGATGTTGAACAGCGAGCAGCAGATCGAACTGATCGATGCGCATCCCGGCCAGTTCGAGCCGCACCCGAGCAAGTGGGGCGAGAAAGGCGCTACGATCATGCATTTGGGAAAGGTGAACGAAAAATTGTTCCGCGATGCACTGTCGATCGCAGTTGTTCACGCTGCAAGACCTTGATCGCATGATGGGTTCAGAAAATGTCTTGATCAATTCATCTATTGATCTGCAATGGCCAACAGTTCTTGTTGTCCTCGCGGCTATTCTAGTGTTCTCTTGGGTAACGGTGAGCAAAGGCTGGCTTGCGCTGAGTGGCGCGATCGCGGCCTCAGCCTTGGGCGCATGCGTTGTCATCTGCGCTGGATTTTTCTGGCTCGCACCGCTCTTCTTCTTCTTCGGCAGCAGCACTTTGCTCGGGAAACTGCTTCAGCATAAGCCAACAACCCGAAGCGATGTCAAACAAGGAAAGCCGCGTGATGCGATGCAGGTCTTATGCAATGGGCTCGTGTACGGGCTATGCGCCGCATTGATCCCACTTGGACATGAACAAGCCGGCTACACAGGAATGCTGATCTCAATGGCTGTTGCCACTTCGGATACATGGAGCAGCGAGATCGGAATAGCGGTGAAGGGTTCCACATGGGATATTCTGCGTTTCAAGCGGGTTGCTCCTGGTTTGTCCGGCGGGATCAGCTGGGCAGGAACGCTTGGCGGAGTAGCGGGAGGTATCGGTTTGTTTTCCGCGGTTTGGTCAGCACAGTTCATCAAAGGGCATGACACCATATTGGAAGTCGGCCTGACTTTCACCACCGCCGTTGGGGTTATCGGCATGCTGCTCGATAGTTTACTGGGGTCCGCGTTCCAAGCACGATATCGCACTTCGGAAGGATCGTTGGCTGACCAAGGTGAAGTACTGGTGCGCGGTTGGAGGTGGATGACCAATGACGTAGTGAACTTGCTCAGCAATGCGGCGACAACTGTGGCTGCATTAGGCTTCTTATAAGCAGTTCGGGATCGATCCGATCAGTGAACCGTTTATCACGGAATAGTCACGAACAGCTCATTTTTCAATGCGCCTGAGCTGATCAAGTTCGAACCAACGACAACGGACTTCACCGGATCACACGTCAACTACATTTGGCCACCTTGGATACACCTGCAACCGATAGTGGCCTGGTCCTGTTGGAAGCCGTTCAGCGCGGCGACCAGAAGGCCTTGGAGCAGTTGTACGACCAGTATTCCGCAGCGTTGTTCGGAACGATCATGAAGATCGTAGGAAACACTGATCAAGCGGAAGAGGTGCTCCAGGACAGTTTCGTGAAGATCTGGCGATCGGCACCAACTTACGATCCCAGCAAAGGCCGCACCTTCACGTGGATGTTGAACATCGCGCGCAACACCGCGATCGACCTTGTGCGCACCGCCCAGTTCCGCGGATCGGAGAAGCTCCAAGCCATCGACAAACACGTATATCGGCTGGGTTCGGATGAAGAGCGACTCCGGCTGGACAATCTTGGAATGGATACCGTGCTGGGCAGGTTGAAGCCGGAACATCGCGAACTGATCGAATTGGCGTACTACCAAGGTTTCTCACAACAAGAGATCGCTGAAAGAACCGGCTTGCCTTTGGGCACGGTAAAGTCGCGAACGCGCGTTGCGCTGCAGCAACTGAAAGAAGCGTTGGTCGACCACGCTTAGTCGTTTTTTTCAATAGGCGATCCAACCATGGCCAATTCGCGTATGTGATCGGCAGGCTTTCTACTGCAGCAATTAAAAGCCATGCTTCAAACTATGGGGCGATCGATCTGGCGTGCTTACGCTCCCTGGGATCCGATCAGGTGGGCCTTACCGCATGGCGGCTAAAAGGGTGATCGGGAGGTCACCCTTTTAGTTTGCGGATCGATGATCCGATCACCAACAGTTGACCGTATGTCTTGGCGTGTCGCACTTCAGCAGCACACCAAACCTATTCAACAATGAAGTACCGAAACCAATTTGCGCGAGCAGTGGTAGCGGGTGCAGCCGTGATCGGGCTGGGGAACCTCTCCCCTACTTGGGCAAGCAGCCACCGCGAAGCACCACTGATCGCCAACGATCCCTTGGCGGACAATACGGACCTGTACTGCTTCCGCAGTCCCGATGATCCGAACACGATCACGATCATCGCGAACTACATCCCTGCACAGTTACCCTTCGGCGGGCCCAACTATGCGAGCTTCGGTGAGAACATCCGCTACGAGATCCACATCGACAATGATGCCACTACCCCTGGTGATGACATCACCTATCGGTTCACGTTCACCAAAACGAACCAGGACCCCACTACGTTCTTCAACATCCGCTTGGGCCAGCAGAACTTGCTGACGACCTACACCATGGAGAAGAGTATGGATGGTGGTAACACGTGGATGACGGTATTGAGCAATGGTATCGTTCCGCCACCGAATATCGGTGCACGGAGCATCGAAGATGGAACCGTTGGATTGGGTGCAGCCAGCTATGCCGCATTGATGACCGCCGCGATCGGAACAGCCAGCAGTGGCGAAACCGTGTACGCCGGTCCTGCTGATGATCCGTTCTATGTGGACCTCGGAGGCATTTTCGATCTGGGCGATGCGCCTCGCCAGAATGGTGGCACGGTCCGAGATGGTCTAGCCAAAACCAACATCCACAGCATCTGCATCAAGATCCCGATCAGCATGCTCCAGAAGGATGGTCTTAGCGTGGCAAGCGCTACAACTATCCTCGACGCCAACTTCGTCATCGGAGTATGGGCAAGCGCCAGCCGCCAGACACTGAACACCTTGAACCCAAGCGGTGGTGGTAGCACCAATGCAGGAGCATGGGTGCAGGTGAGCCGCCTCGGAATGCCCCTTACCAACGAGGCCGTTGTGCCCCTGGGAAGCAAGGATCTATGGAACGCGCTTACTCCGTACCAGGACCTCGCGAACATCGCGACTTTCGGGAACTACTTCTACAACCCGGAGCTGGCGTTGTACATGGATGACGCATTGTTCGGAGGCGCGGTTCCAGCATTCGCTGGTTTGCGCATTCAGCGTAACAGCCTGCAAGGTTTCGACTTCGGCAACGGTCAGAACGGTTTGTACGGATTGAAGGGATCACCAGCCGTGGCAGGCACTGCCTTGGATGATGCGATCTTCGGAACACTGTTGCTTCCTGCAGCGAACAGCCCACGTAGCGTGGACCTGTGGCCGATATTCCATACTGGGGTTCCGAACCTGGCGCCTTACCAATTGGCAACGGGCAAAGGAGGAAATCCACTCGCAGCTGGCAAGCCGTTCATCAACAACTTCCTGCCGAACGGTGGTGATATGCTCCGCCTGAACATGGCCGTGCCGGTAACCCCGCGTAACAGCCCAGACTTCAGCAGCGAGGGCATCGTAGCCGCAGCAGTGGCCGGATTGACAGATCCGATCTACGCGAACACGAACATCGAATTCATCCCGAACATGGACGGATTCCCCAACGGCCGTCGCCTGGAGGATGATGTGACCCGCATCGAACTTCAAGCAGTGGGTGGTGTAGCCCTCGCCGCGATCGGTCTGTGGATGGACGACTACAACGCGAGCAATCCGAACCAATCGCCTGTTACCAACCTGCTCATCAACAACCTGCAGTACAGCACCGGTGTTGAATCCAACGACGCTCCGTTCCAACCAACATTCCCTTACGTGGCCGCTCCTTGGAGGGGTACTGGCGTATAGGCCCAACAACATATCACCATGACAAACAAGCTGAAGACATTCGTCTTCGCCAGTGGTCTGTTGTGCGCTATCAGCGCATCCGCCAGCAGCCACCGCGAAGCACCGCTGATCAGCAATGATCCTCTAGCGGACAATACGGACCTTTATGTGTTCCGTTCACCGGACAACCCGAACCTCATTACGATCGTGGCCAACTACGTTCCCTTGCAGTTGCCACAGGGTGGTCCCAACTACTACTCGTTCGGAGAGAACATCCGGTACGAGATCCACGTGGACAATGATGTGAGCACGACAGGTGATGACATCATCTATCGCGTCACCTTCAACAAGACGAACCAGGACCCGAGCACCTTCTTCAACATCCGCTTGGGCCAGCAGAATCTCAAGACCACGTACACCATGGAACGCAGTATCGATGGTGGTGCGACTTTCCAGGTGATCGTGAGCAATGGGGTCGTTCCTCCACCGAACATCGGTGCCCGCAGCATCATGGGCGGTGCGGGTCTCGGTGCCAGCAGTTATGCCTCGCTTATGGCAAGTGCTGTAACCACCGCCACCACCGGTGAAAAAGTGTTCGCGGGGCCAGTGGATGATCCGTTCTTCGTGGACCTCGGCGGCATCTTCGATCTTGGGGATGCACCCCGCCAAATGGGCATTCCGAAGGATGGTGTTGCGTGCAAGAACGTCAGTACGATCGTGATCCAAGTGCCGATCAGCACCTTGCAAAAAGATGGACTGGCCGTCTCTATGGCTGCCAACATCCTTGATCCGAACTTCGTGATCGGGGTATGGGCAAGCGCTAGCCGCCAGCAACTGCGCACGCTGAACGTGAACGGAAGTACGGCGTTCTCGGGCAACTGGATACAGGTAAGTCGTCTCGGTATGCCGCTCACGAACGAAGCAGTGATCCCGATCGGCTACAAGGACCGTTGGAACAGCGAAACGCCTTACCAAGACCTCGCGAACCTCGCCGACTACGGGAACTTCTTCTACAACCCGGAGCTCGCCTTGTACATGGACAACAGCTTGTTCGGCGGTGCCGTGCCTGCTTTTGCACCGTTACGGATCCAGCGCAACAGCTTGCAAGGGTTCGACTTCGGTAACACGCACGATGGCCTGTTCGCGTTGAAGGGCACACCAGCTGTAGTCGGCACCGCACTCGATGATGCGATCTTCGGTACGCTTTTGCTCCCCGGTGCCGGTTCGCCGCGCAGCGTGGACCTGTGGCCGATATTCCACACGGGGGTACCTAACCTGGCGCCGTACCAATTGGCAACGGGCAAGGGCGGAAATCCGCTGGCAGCAGGAAAGCCGTTCATCAACAACTTCCTGCCTAACGGTGGCGATATGCTCCGCTTGAATATGGCCGTACCTGTAACACCGCGGAATAGTCCAGCTTTCAGTAATGAAGGGATCATTGCAGCAGCAGTTGCAGGTCTGCTTGATCCAGCCTACAACGGAAGCACGGCTTTGCAGAACATTCCCAACATGGATGGCTTCCCCAATGGTCGCCGACTGGAGGATGATGTTACGCGCATTGAATTGCAGGCTGTTGGCGGTATCGCCCTCGCTGCGATCGGCTTGTGGTATGATGATTACACGGCAGGCGGCCCCAACCCGGTTACACAGGATCTGCTCGATGTGCTCGGATACACCACTGGAGTGAACGCCAACGACATCTCCTTCAGCACCACGTTCCCTTACGAGGCAGCGCCTTGGAGCGGAACCAGTGCGTGCGGCGGCGATGCGGTGGCCTATACACAACCTACCGTGCTTCCACCAAGCAACGGTTCGCCTTGCACAGAAAATCTGACGCTAACGTTCAAAACGGACGATTTCGATAGCGAGATCAGCTGGGTGATCCGACGGGATGTGGACAACAGCGTGACCGCCAGCGGCGGTGGTTATGTCAATGTCCTTGGCAACAACTCGATCGTCGAGAACATCTGCCTACCTGTTGATTGCTACCGCCTGACCGTCACGGATGCCGGTGGAAATGGTATCACGGCTGGTGGCTACATACTCGCTGATGCAAGTGGCCGTCGCATTATTGATGCGAACGGGTTGTTCACCACCACCAGTGCGGTGGCGTTGCCATTCTGCGTACCTGTTAGCAACCAAGGCTTGCAGATCACCAGCTGCGACCGGATGAACGTGATGGCGAACACAACGCTTTACGCTGCCACCCAGCCGGGCGCACAGAGCTACCAGTTCTGGTTCTTCGATCCGCATGGGTCATACTCACGTCGCATCGTGCGCACACCGAACACGATAAGGCCCAACCAAATGGTCACTCTGCCATTGCCGTTGAACCTGGCCCTGAACGTGCGAGTGCGTGTGAAAGTGGCGAATGTTTTCGGCCCATTTGGCAGGACGTGCAAGTTGTTCCTACCTGCTATTGGCGGAACTACGGAGCGCTCACCGATCAACTCAATGATCAATGATGCGACCATAAGCCTGTATCCGAACCCTACTCAAGGGGACAAGGTCTATCTGGTCATGGAGAACTTGCAGGACCAACAACAGCGGATCGAGATCGATATGTACGATGCAGTTGGTCGCAGTGTGTACCATAATGCCTTCAGCAATGATGGCGACGTGGTGAATACTGTACTTGACCTGAACGGTGACCTGGCCAAAGGAGCTTATGCCGTACGCATCGCTGTGAACGGCGCTGTGCACAGCGAAAGACTGATGGTGCAGTAAGCCCGTGTCTTCATTGTTCCTCCTCCCCGAGGGATAACATAGGGAAGCCCCTTCCGACCAGTCGGAGGGGGCTTTCGCTTGGGCCCGTGAAAAAAGTATCACGTGCATGATCCAACGGAGGTAACAACACCGTAGGTAGTTGTGCTCATCAACCCGTGGGCTATTTGACCCTCAAAACCGCCGACCATGAACCGACTGAATACGCTACTACGTGCGGCAAGCAGCGCCGCGATCATCCTGAGCAGCTCGCTACTTACCGTTCAAGCGAGCAGCCATCGCGAAGCACCCCTGATCAGCAACGATCCGCTAGCGGACAACACCGATCTGTACGCGTTCCGTAGCCCGGATGACCCGAACACCATAACGATCATCGCGAACTATGTGCCTATGCAACTTCCCCAAGGCGGACCGAACTACTATTCGTTCGGCCAGAACGTCCGTTATGAGATACACGTGGACAATGACGCGAGCACGGTCGGCGATGACATCATCTACCGCTTCACATTCACACGCACCAACCAGGACCCGACCACCTTCTTCGACATCCGATTGGGCCAGGAAAACGGAAAAACGAACTACATCCTGGAACGCAGCATCGATGGGGGCTCCTCGTTCCAAACGGTGATCAGCAATGGTGTTGTTCCACCGCCGAATGTCGGTACACGAAGCATCACAGGGGCGGCTGGACTGAACACGACATACGCCACCCTCTTCACAAATGCGATCAACACGGCATCTTCCGGAGAACAAGTGTTCTGCGGTTCGGTCGATGACCCTTTCTATGTGGACCTTGCCGGTGCCTTCGACGTAGGTGATCTTCCTCGGCAATTCGGAACTCCCAAGGACAACTTGGCTTGCTTGAACGTAAGTGCGATCGTGATCAAAGTGCCGATCAGCACGCTACAGAAGAGCGGACTCGATGTGAGCATGGCCGCCAACATCCTGGACTCGGACTTTGTGGTCGGCATTTGGGCCAGCGCAAGCCGCCAGGAAGTGCGCACGCTGAATACGGACGGTACCACGGGCTACACGGGAAACTGGATCCAAGTGTCGCGAATTGGCATGCCACTTACCAACGAAGTGGTTATTCCCATCGGCTCCAAGGACAAGTGGAATTCACTCTCGCCTTACAGTGAAGACCCAAATATGGACGAGTACTTCTGCAACCCGGAACTCGGCTTGTACATGGACAATTCCTTGTTCGGTGGGGCGGTTCCGGCACTTGCTCCATTGCGGATCCAACGCAACTCACTGCAAGCGTTCGACTTTGGCAACACCCATGATGGTCTCTGGCCAATTCGCGCTACCAACGGCGGTGCTGGCACGGCGCTCGACACCAACTTGTTCGGCAACTATTTGCTCCGCCAGGGCAAGCCTCGCTCCGTGGATCTCCTTCCGATCTTTTACACGGGCGTACCGAACCTTGCTCCATACCAGCTTGCGACCGGCAAGGGCGGCAACCCCTTGGCTGTTGGAAAGCCGTTCATCAACAACTTCCTCCCCACGTTCGGCGACATGCTTCGCTTGAACATGGCCGTTCCCCCTACACCACGCAACGACCCTGCATTCAGCAGCGATGGCCTGATCGCGGCCGCCGTTGCCGGCTTGACCGACCCTTTGTACAACACGGGTGCATCCCTGCAATTCATTCCGAACATGGATGGTTTCCCGAATGGCCGTCGCTTGGAAGATGATGTGACGCGTATTGAACTGCAAGCAGTTGGAGGTGTTGCCCTCGCGGCCATCGGGCTCTGGTACGATGACTATACCGCTGGTGGACCGAACCCTGTAACCGCGAACCTGGTGAACGTGCTCAGCTACAGCACGGGCGTTGAGAACAACGACACCACGTTCAATGATGTTTTCCCTTACGTACAAATGCCCTGGAGCGGAACGAGCGCGTGTGGCGGACAAGCTGTGGCCTACACTCAACCCGAAGTGCTTCTGCCCAGTGATGGAAGCGTAGGTCTTTCGGAGAATGTCACCGGTTCCAATTCCCTGCTTCAGGCTTCTCCGAACCCGTTGACGGATCGCACGACGATCAGCCTTTCTCTAAGTGCGCGTGCTGATGTGCTCGTGGCTGTCTACTCCGTGCAAGGCAAGACTATCGAGGTACTTCAGAACGGACCCCTGAGCGCAGGCCAACACCAACTCACCTGGAACGCGGGCACCATAGCCAAGGGCACCTACTTGGTGAAAGCCTCCGATAGCCAAGGCCGTTTGTTGCAAGCGATCAAACTCTTGAAGAACTGAACAACCGTCGTTGCTTGAGCATTGCGAACCCCGTAAGGTCCGGATGCTCGAGCGATGATCCAACTGAACCTGAACATCCACCCCGGAAAATTCACCACCATGAATACCCTGAAAACCACCCTTTCGATATTCGCGATCAGCGCGATCATTTCTTCCTGCACTCAGTCCCAAGGCAAAGAGCCTGTTGCTTCTGCGGCACTTAGCGAAAAAGGAGCCCTCGCGATCCCCAAAATGCAGGATCGCACCGTTGACATTGGCGCGCCAGAAGAGCTCGACCACTTACTGGATGTGTACGACAAGTCTCGGATCAAATTAGAAAAGAACCCAATGGATTGGGACGCTTGGCTGCGAATGAGTGAGGCGTTCATTACCGAAGCACGCGTTACCGGCACTCACGGCTACAACTACGATCAAGCGCTCAATATCCTGGACCATGTACTTGCACAAACAGGCTTGAAAAAGGACGTCAAAGGGCAAGGCATCACGCTGAAGGCCACGATCCTCCTCAGCCAACACCAGTTCAGCGACGCACTTGTCCTGGGGAAGGAAGCTGTGAAACTGGATCCTTACCGGGCGTACAACTATGGCGTGTTGGTTGATGCATACACGGAACTGGGCTACTACGACAGCGCGGTTGTGATGTGCGACAAGATGGTCTCTACACGCCCGGACTTGCGGAGCTACAGCCGCGTGAGCTACCAACGCGAGATCCATGGGGATGTTCCTGGCGCGATCGAAGCCATGGACCTGGCGGTAAAGGCAGGCGCACAAGGGCTGGAGGAAACGAGCTGGTGCCGTGTGCAACTGGGCGGATTGTATGAGCGTAGCGGCCAATTGGAAAAGGCACGCGAGCAATATGCACTCGCACTTTCGGAACGGAAAAACTATGCTTTCGCAATAGCAGGACTTGGTCGCCTTGAAGGGAAAAAGAAAAACTACCCAGAAGCTGAAAAGCAACTGATGGCCGCAGTTGCTGTTACCCCGGATGCATCGTTCTATGAGGAATTGGCCCGGGTATACTCTGCTCAAGGAAAAACAGAGCAACGCGACGAGGCAGTTCGAAATGCCGGCAAAGTTCTAGTAGGCTTAACGAAAGGAGGTGAAGGACACACCCACCAAGTGGGATTGGAAATGGCGCGGTTCCAGTTGGAATTCATGAATGACCTCGACAACGCCATGACCAACGCAGAACACGAATTCACCCACCGTCCGACCAACAATGACGTGAACACCGCGTTGGCAGCCGTGAACTATGCCAAGGGAGATCTGACCGCAGCCGCGAAATTCATCGCAGCAGCACAACGCACTGGAAGCAAGGACCCCTATTTGATGACCTTGAACGGGCTGGTTCTGGTGAAGCAGGGCGATGCGGCCAAGGGAAAGCAGCTGATCCTGGAAAGTCTGAAGGCCGATCCCTATCAGAACCATGCCTTTGCTGCGGAAGCGAAGAAGCTGGTCCAGGGCTGATCCCGAGGTTCGCCATGTCACGGACATTCGCCTCACGACTTACGATGGGGACCCTGTCGTTGCTTGTTGCCAGCTTACCTGCCAGTGCGCACGTGGTCTTCAACGAGTTCGACCTGATGACCAAGAACGAGGCGGGATGGCACTTTCTCTGGATGGGCTTCACGCACATCCTTCCGCTGGGCTTCGATCACATCCTGTTCGTACTGAGCCTGTACTTGCTCAGCCCGAAGTTGAAGACGATCATGGTGCAAGCCACCGCCTTCACTGTTGCTCACTCGATCACCCTGGGCTTGGCCATGTACGGTGTGATCAACCCACCATCCAGCGTGATCGAGCCCTTGATCGCCATTAGCATCGTGGTGGTGGCTATCGAGAATATTTTCTGGCCGAAGCTGCGGGTTTCCCGTATCGGGATCGTCTTTCTGTTCGGGTTGGTACATGGCTTAGGGTTCGCCGGCGCACTGAGCGAGTTGGGCCTACCCCAGAAGCACTTTTTCACCACGCTGATCACCTTCAACATAGGTGTTGAACTAGGGCAGATCGCAGTGATCCTGTTAGGGTACCTGCTCTTCGGTTATTGGTTCAGCGGAAAGGAGTATTACCACAAGCGGATAGTCGTACCGATCTCCTTGGCTGTGGTCCTGATGGCTGGGTATTGGACCGTTGAACGCATTTTTTTCACTTGACGCGATCCGGCCAATTACGACTTTCCGTAAGTAGCGATGAACCCACCAGAGCCACTGCACATGAATAAGGAACTACCCCTACGGCTTTCCTTGTTGACCGTGTTCTTCTCCTTGGTTATGCTCTCGATGGCGCAGACCTTTCGCCTTACGGGAACGGTGACCGATGCTGAAGGCGATCCACTCGTAGGCGCGAACGTGACCGTTGTGGAAACCGGAAAAGGCAGTACCACCGACCTTATTGGGCGCTACGCTATCGATGGATTGGCTGCTGGCGACTATACCGTGAAAGCGACCACGCTCGGATATGCGATGCCGGACCAACGCTTGAAACTGGACAAGGACACCGACCTTCCCATCAAGCTGGAACTGGCCGCCATCGACCTGAAGGAAGTAGCCGTGGCGCCCAAGCAGTCCAGTTCCACCACGGAGACCATCCAGGCGCTCGACGTGCGCACGCGACCGGTGAACAATTCGCAAGAGCTCCTGCAACTCGTACCGGGCCTGTTCATCGCCCAGCACGCAGGTGGGGGAAAGGCCGAACAGATATTCTTCCGTGGCTTCGATATCGACCATGGCACGGACCTACAGGTGAGTGCGGACGGGATGCCCGTGAACATGGTGAGCCACGCCCACGGCCAGGGTTATGCCGACCTCCACTTCGTGATCCCCGAAACGATCGACAAGCTTTACGTGCACAAAGGTCCTTATGACGCGCGCTTTGGCGATTTCGCGACGAGCGGCACCGTGGAGTTCCAGACCAAGAACAGCATCGACAAGAGCGACGTGAAGGTGGAGGCCGGCATGTTCAATACAAGGCGTGCTGTGGCCCAGATCAAACTACTGGACAAGAAGCACCTCTTCAGTGAGCGGAAAGAGAGCGCCTATATCGCCGGCGAATACGCGTTCACGGATGCCTACTTCAACAGCAAGCAGGACTTCAACCGGATGAACCTGTTCGGCAAGTACGTCGGTCAGCTGGGTGAACGAACGAACCTCACATTGTCAGCCAGCACCTTCGGCGCGGCTTGGAACGCCAGTGGCCAAGTGCCCCAGCGCGCGATCGACGATGGCACGATCGACCGCTTCGGGGCGATCGATGACAATGAAGGTGGCAATACTACGCGGACCAATGCCTACGCCATCCTTACAAACGCCATGAACAACGGCGGACTATTCAAGAACCAGCTCTATTTCGTCAAGTACGACTTCAACCTCTTCAGCAACTTCACCTTCTTCGCCGCCGACAGCGTGAACGGGGACATGATCGCGCAAACAGACGACCGAAAGATCTACGGCTACACGGGCACGTATGGGCGCACGACCACGCTAGGCGGGCTTCCCTTCCGTTTCAACGCCGGGCTTGGCGCGCGGTATGACCAGTCGGACATCTCGTTGAAGAACGCTATTGAGCGCGTGGTCTTCGATACCATCGTGGCCGGTGAACTGGACCAGCTCAACGCGAATGCTTACGTGGACGGAACCTTGAGCCTGACGGAAAAATTCCGCATCAACGCGGCCGCGCGGTTCGATGTGTTCAACTTCAAGTACACTGATGCGCAAGGGATCGATTCCGTAAGTGGCAATGCCACCCAACAACGAGTGAGCCCGAAACTGAACTTCACATTTGACGCGAGCGACCGCGTGCAGATCTACCTGCGCACCGGCATGGGATTCCACAGCAACGATGCGCGCGCGGTGGTGGTGGACAAGGCCAGCAAGACCCTGCCCCGGGCATATGGAGCGGACCTGGGCACGAACTTCAAACCCATACCGCGCATGCTGGTGAACCTGGCGTTGTTCGGTCTTTACCTGGAAAGCGAATTAGTCTTCGTGGGCGACGGCGGCGTGGTGGAGACCAGCAATGCCACCCAACGCATAGGCATCGACTTCAGTTTGCGCTACCAGATCGCCAACAAGCTGTTCGCCGACATCGATGTGAACGCGGTACAAGGCAGAATACTGGATGTGCCCGAAGAGGAGAACCTCATTCCGTTGGCACCGAATTTCACGACCATCGGTGGATTGGCCTACAAACAGGATAGAGGGTTCAACGCGAGCCTGCGCTATCGCCATATCGCCGATCGGCCCGCGAACGAGGGCAACACCGTGGTGGCCCAAGGTTATTTCCTGCTGGATGCTGTGGCGAGTTACCGCCTGATGAACCTCGAAGTGGGCGTGAGCGCTGAGAACCTCTTGAACACCGAATGGAACCAAGCACAATTCGATACGGAGAGCCGTCTGAGCAACGAGGCCGAACCCGTAAGCGAGCTGCACTTCACGCCGGGTACGCCGTTCTTCCTGAAGGGGATAGTGAGCTACCGGTTCTGATACCGGTGGCATTTTGACGGAGGGGGCTGCCTGGTGGGGTGGCCCCTTTTCGTTCAATACGTGTTGTTATGACTGATAAACGCACAGGCCGAAAGAAGCAGGGTCAAGCAGAGGGTGGGGCCGCAACGAAGTTGGACGATACCTGCATAAGGATCACGGAAACCTGTACCTGAAACTCCTAACGATCAAGCCGCCAAGCGCTGCAAGACGAGCTTGCAGGGCACATCACTGGTCACTTTGATGGTATGCGGGGTGTGCAGGGGGATGCTCAGATAGTCACCAGCTTTGAGATGGTGACTACGATCCGGCAAGGAGATCTCGCAGGTCCCTTCAACGATGAGGAATTTCTCGATCTCGTTGGTGTGGGTCTCTTCAGGAGCGCCCAGCGTGAGCCATAGGAGAGCGGTGCCAGAACTCCCTTCTTGATGAATGGGAATGATAAAGAAAGGACCGGCATCCGCGGGTCGAACCAAGGCTGGATCGTTGATCCAACGGGCGAACTCCGCGAGTTTGCTAGCGGGGTGAAGCACGGGCGGATGACCTTCACGTGCATCCTTTTCCAATGCAGCACTGATGGCCCCAAGCACTTTGTCCTTCACACCGGCACCGGGGCTCAACGCAGCACCTTGTGCAAGTCGCTCAATGGCACTGCGCAGTTCGTTCAAGATGGCGGCAGCCTGCGGATCGGCATGCGCCAAACCCTCCACCCGAAGTGCTTCCGCCGGGGACAACTGACCCAGTGCGAGCTGTTCGAGCAGGTCTGAGGTTATGAGTTCCTGAGGGGTCATCGCGCCGCGAAGATCGGCCAAAGGCCCGGATATGGCATCACTTACGGCAAAGGCACGTTCACGGATCGATCCAGACAAAAGATGAGTGTGCTATGCCTTGCGGGCGAATAGCTGAGCGACTTTACGCAGGGGCTTGGCCAGCACGATCAGTGGGCTGACCCGCTCATCATTGAGCTTCCACGCCTTGTAGACTTCCAAGTTGGCCCGCCAGATATGGCCCAATGAACGATTGCTCACACCGCCCAATCGGAATCGCACAAGCACCTTGGGTATGTAACGGACCCTGATGCGATGCTTGTACATGAAGCGGAACATCAACTCATAGTCTGCGCTCACCTTCAGGTCATCGCGAAAATGACCGAACCGATCATACACGCTTTTGCGGATATACGTTCCCAAGTGTGGAGGCATCCACCCGGTGCGAAAGGCTTCCCTTCTGTACTCACCGCCTCTCCAAAAGCGGATCACCTTTTTGATATCGCTCGGGTCCACCATGTACGCATCGCCATAGATGGCCTCGGCATCGGATCCGGCGAAGGCAGCGGCCATTTCTGAAACACAGCTGCGGTGAGCGATCATATCCCCGGCGTTCACAAAAGCGATCACCTCGCCGGTTGCGGCACGGAGGCCCTTGTTCATGGCATCGTAAACGCCTTTGTCATTCTCGCTCACGTAATGCGCGATCACCTCCCGGTACCGTTCGATCTTCTTTTGTGTGCCGTCCGTGCTGCCGCCGTCAACCACAATGTGTTCGATATCCCGATGGTCCTGCATCACCACACTGCGAAGCGTCTCGTCGATATGCTCGACCGCGTTGAAGCAAATGGTGATGATCGAGATCTTCACGATGGGTCGATCACACGTTCACGCAAAGGCATTGCCGGATTGCCCTGGTAGATCGTGTACGGTTCCAAGTCCTTTGTAGCCACACTTCCTACTGCGAGCACGCTATGGCTCCTAAGGGTGACACCTAGTGTTACGATTGCTCCAGCACCTACCCAACTACCATCTTCCAACACCACGGGTTTGCTGTATGTAGGATAATGGGGCTTCTTGTAGTCGTGGCTTCCTTGAATGATCATGGCGCCTTGGGAGATCACCACATGGCTATGGATCGTCAGTTGATCGATGTTGTCCAACCAAGCACGCTGCCCGATCCAGCAATGATCACCAATGCTCAATTTCCAAGGGAACTTGATATTGACTCCCGGATGGATAACCACTCCCCTGCCCACTTTGGCACCGAACAATCGCAAGAGCCCGGGCTTCACGGAACGGAAGGGAAAACATGGATTGAGAAAGAAGATCGCGTTCGTGAAATACCAGAGCGTCCGCTTGATCGCCCCGGCACCCTTGGGGAGATCAGAGTTGTCGAAACGGCTGAGGTCGACCCTGTTTCTGATGGTCATCGGGTAAACAGGGAAAGGCTGAGTTGCACGGGCTTGGGATCGTTCAAATATCGGGCGCCCACGGTGAATGCCCCAGCGGCCCATTGATCGTATTGTGCCTGGTCCATATGCACGAGTTGCTGCAGAGCCCTGTGAAACGCTTCAGGTTGAGCCAGTGGGAGGTCCCATCCGGCCATCTCCGCCTCGAGCCCGCGCCATGGGGTGCGATCGCTGATCACCAGAGGGAGGCCTGCAACCAAAGCTTCGGCCATCGTGTGCCCGAAGTTCTCGCCTTGGCTGGGCATAAAGAGGCTGTGGTATGTTGCGAGCACCGCAGGAACTTGCTCCGTGGGCAGGACACCCTTGTGCGTGACGCTGATGTTCGCGGGCAAACCCGCGATCACTTCCTTGCATTTGCTCCAATATTCAGCGTCGTAGATGGATCCGTAGAGGTCATAGATCACATCACCTTGCATTCTGGGCAAACACTGAATGGCGAACAACGTGTTCTTCTCCACCGCTACACGGGCTACACTGACCAGTCGCAGCACTCCGGGTTCCTTCGAGCGCTTTACCGGTCCATCGGAGTGCGCTTTGCGCCCGAGGTTAGGAGCCAAGTGAACAAGAGCATTTGGTGAGATCCATTTTTTGACATCCTCCAACTCATCGGAATTGGTCGCTTGGAACTCAACTCCCCTATAACAACCCATCGCCCTCATTGCTGCAAGGAACAGCCTCTTTTTCAGGCGTCCGTGTTGCATCATTCCGCTGGCGAGCATGCCGCGAACCGCTACTACGCGTCGTTGCGCGGTTCCCCGCAGCAACCAAAGAGGCATGCTGCTGAACCAACGTGAATAGATCCCATTGACGTAGACCACATCCCATTTCTTCTCTGCCAAGCGGTCCTTCCAAACACCTGAATTGATACCCGTTCGCGAGGCGTACCACACTTTCTCCCCGCCGGGAAGCGTGACCCAACGGTCAACCATGATGCCTGGATATGGCGCGCTTTCGGTGTAATCCGTATCCGTTGTTACGATGTGAAAGTCAACGCGATCTCGGAGATGTTCCACCAAATTCAGGACGCTCCGAACAGGTCCGCCTGCCTTGAAACCGGGAGCATACCAATCCAGGAAAACAAGTACCTGTGGCTTAGGCACGTCGCGCATGGATAAGGTCCATCACCACTGCCGCCCATTCCTTGGGGCTCCATTTCCTGCCAAGTTCCGCGCTCACATAGCCCATGGACCTCAGTTCATCATCGGTTTTCGCGATGAGTTTGCGGAACGTTTCCTTCAGACTTCGTTTATCTCCCGCCGTGAAACGCATGCCATTGTGCCCTTCCTTCAAAAAACGATCCGCTGCACCCACCGCATCACTGAGCAAGAGCGGAAAACCTGCCGTTGCATGCTCATGCACCACAACACCCCATGGCTCGTACGTGCTCGCGAGAATGAAAACTCCGGTCTGTTCCAAGTAGGTCGCCATCTCATCGGCTTGCACGAATCCAATGTGCCTGATCCGCTTGTGAGCACCGTGAACAGAAGCCTTCACGTGGTCGTGCAATTCGCCGGTTCCAATGAACCAGAGTTCCCAATCACCAGCATCACCGGCTTCACATAATTCGGAAAAAGCATCACACAGGGTTTGGTGGCCCTTGGTTGGGATGTACCGGGAAACACAGAGGAACCGGTGCGGGAATTTCGCAGCCTTCGCTCGTTCGAATTTTCCAGCGAGCGGTGCGAAGCGATCGACATCCGCGGAATAGAAGCCACGCTTGATATTGATGACCGGAAATCCGAGGTATTCCGCATATAGAGCTTGGGAGTCTCCGGTCACCCATGCATGACTGAAGGTGCGTCGCAGCCAGAACCGCGAGGTGCTCACCGCGGCCCATTGCCGGAGACTTCCTCGCCAGGCCGTATCACTGCACATCACTGTGGGCTTACCCGCTTTGTGCATGGCTCTACAGATCTTCAAGTAACCCTTGTCCACCCAACCACTTGCGAAAACGATATCCGGGTTGATGCCGTTGACCAACCGGAAGAGCGGCAATTCATCGTACGCGTCCCGCTCATAGACGTGAACGTGCTCGGGGAACTTCAATTCGAACGGGGCCTCCTTGTTCACCGGCCAGCGCACGATATGCACCTCCACTTCATAGTCTTTCACAAGCCGCTCGACACAAGCCAAGAAGTAGGGCGCGAGTTCAGTGTAGAGGAAGAGGACCTTTTGTTTCACTTCTCGAAATGCAGTTGTAGAGTTGCAGAGTTAGAAAGTTCGAGAGTCACATCATGGACCAGCCCACCAACTTTCTAACCCTTCAGATCTGGCAAGGTTGGCAACAACTCCGCGAATGTCGTGAACTGGAAATCATTGAAGAGCCGATGCATTTTCGGTTCGGTGGACTTCAATCCCACGTACGTCATGAAATTCCTCTTCGCACTCATGGGAAGCCTCATCTGTCCTGGATCGATCTCGCGCGGGTGGAGATAGAAAACAGGTAACCTCTTCTCATGGATCACTTGTTGGACCTTTCGCTTCATCAGCCAATAAGGAAAGAAACGCAAGTAACCACCACCGAAAAAGTACATCTGTTTACCGAACGTATTGACCAAGGATATCGGGAATTCAACCAGGTCCCCGTATGCCGTAGTCAACACATGTGGATCGGGATTGGCGTTCGGAAGCCCTCCGTGGCTGCGGCTCCCTGGAAAGACGCTGCTATCGTAGACATAGCCAGCCTGCCGCACGCGATCAAAGAACCAAGGCGTCTCCAGCGTAACGCTGAAACCAGGACAGCGGTAGCCCTTCACCTCCACCCCACCTGCCTTTTCAATGATGTCTTTGCCTTTGCGGATATCGTTGTAGAAGCGTTCTTCCGAAATTGTGTAGACCAGTTCATGCGCATAACCGTGGCTGGCGATCTCGTGGCCATCATCGATCGCTTCGCGGACCAGATCGGGCCAACGCTCAGCGACCCATGCGAGGAAGAAAAGTGTGCACTTCACATCATGCTGTCGGAAGATCGCGAGCATCCGCCGCGTGTTCTTCACGACATCGCTATGCAGGGCCGGCCATTCGGCCAGTTTTGGTGTGTTCGGCAGGTCAAGGATGTGGAACCAATCCTCCACATCAACCGAGAAAACACATTGTTTCATGGGAGTAGCGAGTGATGATTGGCGAGTGGCGAGTGCTGCATGTTGGAAGCAGCACTCGCCACTCGCCACTCACTACTCATCACTTTTCCTCGTCGTATCCGAAAAGCTCCTTCTTGGTCAGCTTGCGCACGGGTCCGAGCTTCTCAAGCGCCTGCATGTTCATACCGCTCTCCTTGCCGATCACGCAATAGGTGTATGGCTTCCCCTTGATCTCCTTGTCGAAGAAAGTCTTCATGTCCTGCAGTGTGATCGTCGGGATGCGCTCGTAGTTGTTCTTGCGCACATCGTAGTCGAGACCACGACGTTGTGCGGCGTCCCACTGCCAATAGATGTTTTCTTTGGTAATGCGTGTGCTGGCGATCACCTTCAATGCGCTGGTCTTGGCACCTTCGAACTGGGCCTCTGCCATGGGCATGTCGTTCATGAGCTTCAGCATGGCGTCGATCGCGTCGGGCAGCTTGTCGGCCTGAGTGCCAATGAACGCGCGGACATAGTGGGCGTCCTCCTTCTTCACAGGGCTGGTGTAACTGGCACTCGCACCATAGGCCAGGGCCTTCGCTTCGCGGATCTCCTGGAATACGATACTACTCAGGCCACTTCCGAAGTATTCGTTGAAAAGTGAAGCATAGGGCAGCTTCTCCACATCGAACGGGCCGGCCTTACTGCTCAGCACCATCTCCGTCTGCACCATGTCGTACTCGGCGAAGAGCACGCTGTTGGCCATGGTGGGCAGCTCCGGATACTTCCGCTCAGCGGGATAGTCCTTCAACGCTGCGGGCGTCTTGTGGTACTTCGCCACCAATGCGGCGATCTCATCGGCACCTTTCCTGCCGTAGTAGAACACCTTGTGCTTATAGCCCGTGAGCGCGTGGATACGGTCAACGAGCGCTTGTGCTTTTAGTCCTGCGAGCTGCTCATGGGATAGAATGTCGTTAGCGGGCGATACGGGCCCGTACTTGGCGTAGCTCACAAGGCCGCTGTTGAGCAGCGCACCCTTGTTCTTCAATTGGTCTTGGCGGTTCTTGCGGATATCGGCGACCAGTCCGGGCAGCGCGGTCTCGTTCGGCTGGGAACTCGCGAGCACATGCTCTAGCAGTTCGATCCCTTTTTCCAGGTTTTTTTCCAAGCCGCTGAGCGTAACGTACGAGCGGTCATCACTGGCGAAGACATCAATGCTCAATCCGAGCTTGAACAGTTCTTTCTTCAGGTCCACCGGGGTGTACTTGTCCGTTCCGAGGTAGTTGAGGTACTCGATCGCCACCTTCAGTTCACGATCGTGGTTGGTGCCCATATCCAGAATGTAACGCAGGCTGAAGAGGTCGTTGGTGGGGTTCTTCACGCAGGCGAGTTCGACACCACTGGCCAAGGGCTTTCGCACGATGGCGGTCTTGAAGTCCACAAACTCCGGGGTCATCGTGGCGCTGGATGTTTTCTCCCATTCGGCGCGCCAAGCGCTCTTCCCATCACGCTTGATGTCGATGGCGGTGATCTTGGGCTTGGTCACCTTGTGCGCTTCTTTGTTCTCGCCGGTGCGCTTCAACACGCATACGTAGTTGTTACCGAGCCATTTCGTGGCGAAGGCCACCACTTGTTCCTTGGTGATCTTTCCCATACGGTCGTAATGGTCCACCATGCTTTTCCAGTCTTTGCGCAGGATGAAACTCTCGGTCATGGCGGAAGCGCGCATGCTGTTGTTCTCGTTCCAGAAGCGGGTCTGCTGTTGTTTGTTATCGTTCACCACAGCCTCGATCAACCAGTCATCGATCCGACCCCGCTTCAACAATTCGATCTGGCCAAGCACTAGGTCCCGCGCTTCTTCCAAGGACTGGCCCTCGCGCGGTTCCACCCGCATTCCGAACTCGCTGTAATCGGTCTGCTCTCCGGCGTAGGCGCTCGCGTCGAGCACCTGTTGGTTCTGTAGCAAGTTGAGGTCAATAAGACCAGCCTTGCCATTGCTCAGGATACCCGCTATGAGCTCGACCATGATCGGATCTTCACTTTTAACACCACCGAATCGCCAGGCAAGGCTCACCCATTCTCGGTCCGGACCAAAGACATCAGCGGTGATGGGCCCGGTGATGGGCTTCTCCGGCGTGAAGGAGAAGCCGGGCACATCCTTCTTCACCCAACTACCGAAATGGGTGTCCACCATGGCGATGGTCTTGTCATAATCAATATCACCTGCGAGAATAACGGCCATGTTGTTGGGCCTGTACCAACTATCGAAGAACTGGTGGATCTTCACCATACTGGGGTTCTTCAGGTGCTCGCCAGTGCCGATGGTTGTCTGGGTTCCGTAAGGGTGGTTGGGATAGAGCAACTGGTCCAACTTCTGCGCGGCCTGCCGTCCGTCGTTGTCCTGGCCGCGGTTGAACTCCTCATATACCGTTTCCAACTCGGTATGGAAGAGGCGCAACACGCAGGTCTGCATGCGCTCGCTCTCGATCATCATCCACTTCTCGAGTTCATCGCTCGGCACATCGTTGATGTAGACAGTGCGCTCCGTGCTGGTATAAGCGTTGGTGCCGCGAGCGCCGATGCTCTTGATCATCTTATCGTACTCGTTCGGCACAGCCAGTGCTGCGGCCACAGAGCTGAGGCTATCGATCACATGGTAGATAGCGTCACGCTTGGCCTCATCCGTTGTGGTGCGGCGCAGTTCGTACAGATCACTGATCTGCTTCAGCACCGCGCTCTCCTTGGCCCAATCCGTGGTGGCGATCTTACTAGTGCCCTTGAAAAGCATGTGTTCGAGGTAGTGCGCCAGGCCCGTGGCGTCAGCGGGATCGTTCTTGCTGCCTGCGCGCACAGCAATGTTCGTCTGCACACGCGGTGCATCGGTGTTGCGGCTCAACCACACCTGCAGGCCATTGTCCAGCGTGTAGATACGCGCTTCCAGTGGGTCCCCTGGAACGGATGTGTACGTGTAGGTCTTTTGCGCGGAGGCAAGCGCAGCCAGAAGGAGAAGGCCGCTGATCAGGAGAAAGCGTTTCGACATGGGTTCGAATTAAGGGACGGTGAAGATGCGGAAGGATCCGTCAAGTTCGCCGAACCTGCATCCTGCCATGAAAGGAATATCCTTTCGGATCGATCCAGAACGGGTGATCCCCGGGTGAAGGAACTGCCGTGCGCTCGGATCAAGTGACTTATCGGATCCTGACCTCCGCCACTTCGCGTATCCTGGTGCCTTTTGCGAATTTCCTGCGGTAGAACGTTGACCACAACGCGATCAGTGGTGCGCCGATCAACGTTGGCCAAAGCCACACCAGCCATGCCGGCATCCACGGGAACCAATTGCCGAAATTCACTGCACTGAACGCGCTTACCGTGGCAATGTAGCCGCCCAGCATACCAGTGATGTGGCCAAAGAACCACTCACGTTTGTCGTGTTTTCGTTTGAAGAACTTTCCAAAGTTCATGGCCACCATGCCCATGCCGATAAAGCCGAATGTCGTAAAGAGTATGGCTTGCGTATTCCGAACGCCCATGAACAAATGCGACAACCCCAGATGAGCAAGCCGCCGCTGA
Organism: Flavobacteriales bacterium; assembly: GCA_016717225.1. Lineage (GTDB taxonomy): Bacteria > Bacteroidota > Bacteroidia > Flavobacteriales_F > PHOS-HE28 > PHOS-HE28. The sequence goes on from JADKGB010000026.1 coordinate 48,343, forward strand.
AAACGCCCGCCACACCATGCAACCACTTGTCCAGCCTTTCAGGCTTCAGGCCTTCATGCAACTTCTTCAAATACAGCGAACGGTATCCACTGGCCACCATATGAAAACTGAACACAGCGACCAATGCCAACCAGAAATTCCGTGGAACAGCGACAGCCATGATAATAGCCGTAGCACAAACAAGGATCATGCTGTAGAAGAAGATCTTTCCCCAGCGGCGGTGCCACAAGCCACCTTTGTAAACGAACATCGCCATTGGAGCAACGAACAACGCCAGAGCACCAGATGCTCCGTGCAACCGAAGTACCCATGGCAAGACTTCTTGGTCCAAGTTCATTCTCGCGTCGCAGAAAGATATCTCTCCCTACCGAAGACGAACATAAGGCTGTTTGGTTGGCTCGAAATACAATTCACCTTTTGGGGTGAGGGGTCGATTTATTCGCTGGTGATCATCAAACGAGCCGAACCACGCATTCGTCCATCAACTAACATCATCACAACGTAAGAACCCGATGTCAATTTTGGGAGTTCGAAACCGTTGGGTGTATGCATCGTATTCGTTTGAGAAACAACTCTTCCACTCAGGTCAGAAATGTTCACCTCATCGCAGATCGATCCAGCTATTCGAATGAATGCTCCTGGAGCCGCAGAGTTGGGGAAAATGACAGGGATCTGGATGGGATCGTTCGCTAAGTGCGATTCAGTGATACCAACCTGATCAAACAAACTAACTACAGGAGGAATATTGGGATCACCATAATTGCGAACAACATAGACGGCTTGAAGACCAGGGCCGAAGCTCATAGAGCTACCGGCCATCAAATAGCCACCATCATTCGTCGGGGTAATAGCAAAAGCAACTTCATCCTCAATTCCCCCAAACGTAGGACCCTCAATGTAACCTCCTGATCCATCGGTATGCCACATGTAGAAATCGCGACCTCCGCTGCCAAAAGCCTCAGTATATCCAGCACAAACGAGGTCGCCATTCTGCAATTCACATACTCCTCTGCCTTCCCAATCACCCATAGGACCGAATGTAGTTGCCTCCCATATGAAATCACCCATTGCGGTTAGTCGAGCCAAGTACATGGCCCTGTATGGAGTGAAACTCTCCGAAAATCCACCAACGACAAAATCACCATTCTGCGCAGCTACTATGGAATACCCGGCATCTCGCTCCGAGCCGCCTAGTGGTGCAGACCATTGAAGCGATCCTAACGAGCTATACTTTAACACAAGCACATCTTTATCCCCATCGGCATCTTCTATACTTCCAGTGACAACCAAACCGTCGTCTGCGGTGAGCGAAACAGAACGCCCTTCATCTATAAACGGCGAATCATAATACTCGGTCCAAGCGATCACACCACCCATGTCCGTGCGAATGAGCCAGACATCTCCTGCATTGTTCCCACTGTTGAAAGACTGGCCAACCAGGGCGAACCCATCAGACAACACACACAATCCGTTGATAAACTGCCAACCCTCGCCGCCATAAGTTCTTTCCCACAGCACATTGCCGCTAGCATCAGTGCGGATCAGCAGGCCGTCGTACCCCGTAGCGGGCGGAGATGCCGTCGTTCCAGCGATCGCAAACCCACCATCTTCCAAGGTTTTGACACTTGCCCCTTGTTCAACGCCGATCCCACCAAAAGTCTTGGACCATTGCAATTCACCGGTACTATCCAATTTCAAAAGGTAAATATCCCCACCACCCGCACCCCAACTTCCGGTAGAACCGAGCACAATGAATCCACCGTCTGAAGTGTTATCCACGCTCATTCCCTCATCCGAGCCGAAACCACCGTATGTGCGCTGCCACGGTGATTGTGCCAACGTTTGCGAGCAACAGATAGCTGCTACTGTCATAGCAACAAGGGATAATTTTTTAGGGAACATGGAGTGCGAAGCTATCTGTGAGAAGCGGCCTGAGGGCCTGAATACATTTGACGCCTACGAAAGAGACAATGTTGCTTCCAACCTAATGGAGATCGTCTGGCTTTGAACAGGCCTTGTTTGCCAAAAATATGGTCAGACTCAAAGGTCGTGCGCAATTCCAATTGGGCAACAAATGAGCAAGTGGTCCTGGGTATATCTGCCGGGTTTGAAAATGTCCCGGATGATCTCTTACGTGGCATTCGCAGCAGTAATGCTGGTGATGTCGATTGTCTATGGCTACCAGGAGATTCTGTTCAAGCCACCACAAGGACTGCATCAATGGCGTCAAGCTGACTGCTTGTCGATAACGGACAATTACAGTGATGACGACGCCCATTTTCTGGAAGGCGAGATCCACTACCGTGGTGGGATGGGCAGCGGAAAAACAATGAGCGAATTTCCAGTATTCTACTACCTCATAGGCCGAGTATGGAGCACATTCGGCAGAAATGAGGTCGTTTTTCGGTGCGTTGTTCTGATACTCTTCTATGTTGCGATGTTCGCACTGTTCGCTTCACTCAGCGCCATATTGAAAGACAGGATGCTGTCACTATTCATCACGACGTTGATGTTCACATCACCTATGCTGGCGTTCTATGCGAACAACTTCCTGATGAACGTACCAGCCTTAAGCATGGTCTTCATTGGTTGGCGACTTGTCCAGATCTACACACAGTCGTTCAGGCCTTGGCCCCTTGTTCTTGGAATTCTGTTCTTTATGATAGCTGGGTTACTCAAGGCCTCCGCTGGATTAAGCTTGATCGTGGTCTTCGGCCTGTTTTTGATCAGATCGACAAAATGGAGTTTGAACCTTCTTGGAATTCCACATGTTCCCTATCGGCTGCTCGGCCTCAGCACGAGCATGGCTTCTTTCGTTGTTTTGGCGACTTGGTACAAGTATTCGCATGACTATACCGTGTCTCATGCTAACTCGATTTTTCTGATCGGGGTACTTCCAATATGGGAATTGGATTCAACCGGGATCCGATCCGTGCTTGAAGGCATCAAGATCCACTTTCAACGCGATTATTTCAGGCCATTCCTATACCCTGTTCTCGCGCTTCTTCTTTTATTCTCCATCTGGTTCTGGCGCACAATACCAAAGGTGATGTGCACGATCACATGCATGCTCTTTCTTGGTTGTTCCGCCATTGCTGTGTTGTTCTTTCAGGCACTAAGAGAACATGACTACTATTCCATTGACCAGCTGATCCTCATTCCATTTTTCCTGGCTTGTTGCTTTTTTGCCATTGGTCACCGATTCCCAGGTCTTATGCAAACCCGATCGGTACAAGTGATCATGTTGGTAATTCTCGTGCATTGTGCGGATTTTACTCGCCGACGGATGATCGATCGATATTCTGGCTGGATGAACTCGGAGTACAACGGTTACACTTCGAGTTTTACCAGCATCGAACCACAGTTGGAAAAGCTCGGCATCATGAAGGAAGACCGTGTTATCTGCCTCCCGGATCCAAGCCCCAACATTACGTTGTACCTCATGGATCGAAAAGGCTGGACTGATTATGATAGCCTTTCAACGCACCCTGATCGCATACGGGGACTTATCGACATGGGTGCAAAATATTTGATGATCTATAAGTCATCGGTGTATTCGAATTCGGCATTGGAACCATTCCTGACAGAGCGTGTGGGGTCAATTAAGAATGTTGATATATACCGATTACCCAAGCATCCTTGATCAGATCCCATGACCTCCCGCGCATTGTTCGGTTTCGCTCTCTTCCTCGGCTTTTTGGTGATCATCGACCTTTACGCATGGAAGGGGATCAGCACCGCCTTGGGGAACTCATCCGTGCTAACCCGACGCTGGGTGCGCTGGGTATACTGGGCAGAAAGCATTGGCATGTTCGCCTTGCTGGTTTGGGTGAGCATCAGCATTCAGGAGCTGCGGGCGAATCGAAACTACTCTTTCGTTTTCTCACTGGCGGCGCTGTTCATGCTCTTCCTATTGCCCAAGCTGGTGGTTGTCATATTCCATGGGATGGAAGATGTATTGCAGGGATTGCGCTGGTTGTGGTGCAGAATGGCTCCCGGAGGGGGCGCCGAGGAAAGCGACAAGATCAGTCGGCTTCGGTTCGTTTCCCAAGTAGGTCTCGCGCTAGCCGCGATCCCTTTCGGAGCCGTGCTTTACGGGATCAGCCAAGGGTCGACGGAACTTCCATGTTCAGCGCGAGATCGTCACCTCATCAAAACTGCCGAAGAGTTTCAACGGGCTTCGGATCGTGCGATCGGCGATATGCACCTGGGCAGTTTTCCGGTCAGCAGCGACATTGTGCAGCGAGGTATCGACCTGATCGATGAGCGGGATCCGGACCTCATTCTCTTCACCGGCGACCTGGTCAATGATTACAGCGAAGAAGCCGAACCGTGGCTGGACGCACTGAAAGGATTGAACGCACGACTGGGTAAATACTCCATCCTCGGCAACCACGATTATAGCGATTACGCCAGTTGGCCTGACGCCGGGGCGAAACGGGCGAATTTGGAACGCCTGAAGGGGCACCACCGAACGCTGGGTTTCCGGCTGATGTTGGATGAACACTTGTCATTCGAAAGGACGGGGAACAATTCACCGTGATCGGCGTGCAGAATTGGGGAAGCCGTTTCCAACAATATGGTGATCACGAAAAAGCGGTTGCTGGAAGTGACAAGTCACAGTTCCGCTTGTTGATGAGCCACGATCCCAGTCACTGGGAAGCACAGGTTTGGGAGGAGCGGATAGATACGTTGAGCGGACATACGCATGGCGCACAATTCAGGATGCCCATCGCTGGCCAGACCTACAGCCCGGCGCAATGGATCTACAAGCACTGGGCCGGCCTGTATGAACACGATGGAATGAACCTCTACGTGAACCGCGGCTTCGGATTCATCGGTTTTCCGGGGCGCGTAGGCATGCCTCCTGAAATAACGGTGATCGAATTGAACTGCGCGTGATCAGGTCACCCCGGAAACACCCTGCTTGAGATCTCAACACAGCGCTTCAATTCCTGCATATCGAGCCCATGCGGAAACCCGAACAGGTCCAAGCATCGCACGACAGCTTCGGTATCGGCGTTCCCAACGAGATCATCTTCCGCCATCGGGCAACCACCGTATCCGCGGATAGCGGTATCGAACCGGCGGCACCCACCCTCTAGTGCAGCGATCGTCTTCTCATTGAGACCATCAGAGCGTGCGTGCAAATGCGCACCGAACGTGATCTCCGGAAAAGTTGGTATCACCGTCCGGAACAACGCATCCATGTGGACCGCATAAGCATTGCCAACGGTATCGGCAAGGGCAATTGTGCGAACGTTCAGACCGTCAGCCAGTCGCTCGGCCCATAGCAACACCAACTCTGGGCTCCAGGGATCACCATACGGATTTCCGAAAGCCATACTGATGTACATCACCAGCTCTTTGTTGCTCTTCGCGCACAGCTCAGCGATCCGTTGCACCCGATCGAACGAACCAGCGATGGTTGTGTTGGTATTGCGCATTTGGAACGTCTCGGAGATGGAGAACGGGTACCCTACCTGGTCGATCTCCATGTGCGAACAAGCCTCTTCAGCCCCGCGTTCATTGGCCACAATGGCGAGCAACTTCGGACGTGTGTCGCCCGGGTCAATCCAGCAAGCACCTCTGCGGTGTCGCGCAACTGCGGAATGGCCTTGGGTGAAACGAAGCTGCCGAAATCGATGGTATCGAATCCTACTTTCAACAAAGGCGTTGATGTATTCGATCTTCCAGCGCGGTGGGAATGAACGGTACGATGCCTGCATCCCATCACGCGGACATTCGATCGCTTTACGTGTTTGCCTTCCATGTCACAAATGCTTCATTGATGCGCTTCAACAACGCTGGACCCTCATAAATGAGACCGGTATACACCTGCACAAGATCGGCGCCAGCTTCCAATCTCTCGATCGCGGCTTCGGCGCTGTCAATTCCACCAACGCCGATGAGCACGAAGGGTCTGGGTAGTCGCGCGCGTAGGTAGCGCAGCACCTCATTGCTTCTGGCCCGGACCGGCGCACCGCTCAGCCCTCCTGCGCCGATCGCATCAAGTTCGCTCTTTGGCATCTTCAATGCTTCACGCGAGATCGTCGTGTTGGTCGCCACCACGCCTTGAATGCCGCTCTCCTTCACCACGCTCACCACGTCATCAAGTTGTTCGTTCGTGAGGTCCGGAGCGATCTTGAGGAGGATGGGTTTGAGTGGCGAGTTACGAGTGGCGAGTGGCGAGTGCTGCTCCGCCTCGACTGTGCTCGGCGTGACAAAGGCAGCACTCGCCACTCGCCACTCACCACTCATCACTTGGGCTTTGGTCCGGAGCGCGGAAAGCAGGGCCAGCAGTGGCTCCTTCTCCTGCAATGCCCGCAACCCCGGAGTGTTCGGCGAGCTCACGTTCACCACGAAGTAGTCGACCACAGGATGCAGCACCTCGAAGCACTTCACGTAATCATCCACCGCCTGCTCGTTCGGCGTCACCTTGTTCTTTCCGATGTTGCCACCGACGATGATGCACGGGACTTGCTTCTTCAAACGTGCGGCCGCGGCAACCACTCCTTCGTTATTGAACCCCATGCGGTTGATCAATGCGCGATCGGCTTTCAACCGGAACAAGCGCGGCCGATCATTGCCGGATTGCGGCAGCGGCGTCACCGTGCCGATCTCCACATGCCCGAAGCCGATATGCCCAAGCGCGTCGACGTGCTTCGCATCCTTGTCCATGCCAGCGGCGAGACCAGCAGGGCCCGGGAATTTCAGGCCCATGACATCCACGGCCGCGTTTTTCGGTGGCCGCATACCGCCTACCAGTGCCAGCGCTCCGGGCACATTTTTCGCAAGCTCCAGTATTGAGAACGTGACTTTGTGCGCGCGCTCCGGGAGAGCAGAAAGAGGAGTGGTCGAATCAGGCGTACATCGGGCCCGCGAAAGTACCCGCGACTGCAAAGTCCGACACATACAGGCTTACGGGAGCCCTTCAGCGTATATCCCTATCATCCTTTCCATCGGCGGTTACCCGGGCAAGCGGAACCAATCGGTCAGTCCGCAAGCGTGTACCGCACCCCGAAGAACCCTCGCGCCCCTTGCACCGGGGCGTACATATAGAGACGTGTCGAAGGTGTAGCCGTACGGGTTCGTTGTGGGGTCGCCCGCTTGATCGAAGGGATCGAACGGCCGCATCAACGGATCGCTGGGCACGAAGTCGAGCAGGTTCTTCACACCCCGCCGTACAACTCAGAATGTTCGCCGATCGGCCGCTTCACCTGCAGGTTCACGATAGCGTAAGTGGGCGAGCGATCGGACCCGAAATCGTTCGGCAGCACGGGCAGGCGCATCGGTCCGTAGCACTGGCCGGCGAGGTCGATGCTCCAGCGCTTCGGCAGCGCCAAGCTGACCGTGAAGGTGCCCGACCAGTCCGGGGCGAAATACGCGTCCTGCCCGCTGCGAAATGCCATCGGCGAGATCCTCCTGCGTATACGTCCATCCACGTTGCTGGCCATCAGCCGCAGGTTTTTTCCCCAACCGCGCCTCGGCGTTGGGGCTGACCCCTTGGGAGAGCCGAAGCCGTTGAGGTTGTCGTATACGATCAGGTCGGGGTCCACCAGATAGTCCGGCAGGATGCGGTTGCTGAACCGCGTGTGGAAAGGGAGAGGTCGAGGCCGAAGAAGTGCTTCGCGCCGGGCCACTTGCGCACGAAGTTCAATGTGCCGTTCAGCGATACGCTCCGGGCTGCAGCTCTTCGGCGATCCCCACTTCCCGCGCTCCGGTGAGCGCCGCGTGGTCTTCGGTGAAGAGGTTCACCACGCGATAGCCGGTGCCAAAGCTCGCGCGCACAGCGAAGCGCCCGGTGGGCATCCCACTTTGCGAGCCACGCGCGGCGAATGCACCAGACCATGCTCCTGATAGTGGTCACCCCAGTACCGAGCAGGAGCTTCTGGGCATCGGTCATCGCCCATTCATCCTGCGAACAGGCCGAGCAGTGGCGTGCGCGGGAGGCTTCATCGCGCGTTGCCACCGTGTTGTCATCATACCGGGTGTATCGGTAAGCGGCCCCGATCGAAATATCATGCCGAGGCCTACATCGCGGGCCCAGTGCATCTGCGAGAAGAAGACCCTCTGCTGCGCGCGGAACGGTGCCACGCCGTACCACGAGTCCTGCTCGTGGCTGTTGAAGAGCTGCGTGTTCGCCCCGTTCGCGCAGCGGTAATTAATACTGGCCGATGGGTTCGTAGCGCTCAGTGATGCTCTCGCCATTTACGCGATCGCTCCTTGTCGGCATCAGTCCCCTGCAACTGGCCTCCCCACCGGTCCTCGGTAACGTACCGCGCGGTTAAGCTCGCCAAGCGGTGCTGTGGTGTCGCTACCAGGTCGAATTTGTTGAAGACGGACACCACGTTCTTGCAAAGGTGACATCCGTGAAGCCATCGTTGTTGATGTCCCGCGGGTCGTTCAGCAGCGGAACAGGTTCGCCCCAGGAGCAGGTCGCGCGCACCTTGCGCTTGCCCAAGCGCATGCTGGTCCCGCGTTCCATTCGTTCCACGTGGTGCCGAACACATCGGCGCTGAACCGTGGCGCGAGCACGGGGTCCTTGGTGATAACATTGATGATGCCGCCCATGGCCTCGCTGCCGTAGAGCGCGGACCCGGGTCCCTTCACCACCTCCACGCGCTCCACCAAACTGTTGGGGATACTGCTCAAGCCGTACACCCGGTGCTGAGCCCGCTCACGCGTCGACTTGCCGTGGGTCGTACCATCGTGTACGGACCTTCCATTCCGTTGATGTGGATATCGCCCGTGTTGCACACGCTACAATTGATCTGCGGTCGCACGCCGTTCACCATGCCTACCGCATCGAACAGCGCTGGGCTGGGGTTCTTTGCGGAAGAACGCGGAGGAAAGGACTTCCGCCAGAACGGGGCTCTCACTGCGGCTCACCTCCTTCCAGCGTGCCGGTTACGACAACCTCTTCCAGCTCACCGGATGTGGGCACCAGCCGACCATCCCGAATCGGGAAGTCGTGCCACCACCCACGGCATGAACCGTGGTTTCCAAGCGCTCGAAACCGATGGCCATGACTACCATGACACGCCGCCCTGCCGGGACATCCATCAAGGTGAATCGTCCTTCCTGATCCGTTGCTGCCGGAAGTTTTTATAATGCCTCAGGTATCCGCGACACTCACTTGAACGGAACCAGGCCTGCTGCATCCATCACCCGGCCACGGAGGTGCCGCTCTGGGCCGAGACATGTGCAGCGATCGGAAGGCGATGAGGATGGAGCGAAGCATTCTGCCGGCGAAAGTAGATGCGTTTTTAGGCGTCCCTAATTTTATTTTCTACATTCGCCGCAGACCGTCATGCTCACCCGCAGCGAAGAAGATGGACTACATCAGGCCGTGGCCGCCCTGCTCCAAGAGGGCAGGAGCGCGTTCACGAAAGGACATCGC
>JADKGB010000027.1 GCA_016717225.1 Flavobacteriales bacterium
CCCCCCTAAAAATACCCTGAACCGGGTATTGCCCACCTCTTTCCCCTCCTATTGGTTTGCGCCCAAAGCATGAGGCATGAAGGAATGGCACAAGCAATTGGGAGAGCGCATGCGCTTTATCCGGCGGATGCGTAGTCTGAAACAGGCAGAGGTATGCGCGGATGTGGGCCTTAAACAGAGCCAACTGAGCCGGTATGAGAATGGGCTGGGGCGGCCTTCGTTCTATGAGATGTTGCGCTTCGCCCGATTGTACCGCTGCACCTTGGCGGCTTTCGATTGCGAGCGGTCCTTGGGCGACCTGGACCAGTTGCTGCCCCAAGCCTAAGAACCTCTTTTCAAAGTCCCTTCCAACGCAGAGGCGTAGAGAGACAGAGTTGCGCAGAGGCAGGGTTGAAAAGGATAACGGTCCGTGCGCGGAGGCAATCCCGAAGCGGCGTTCTCAAACGCTCTTGCCCCGCTTCAAACTCTGGGCCCTTCGCGCCTTTGTGTTTGAATTTGAACCACGCCGAATATGACACAATTCAAACAGCTTCCAAGGCCGAGGGGTTTCCGGTGTGCATAGTGCCCGTTCACAAGGGTTGGGTTGCCCAGCACTGAGGGCTTGTGTGCTATGCATCGAGGACTCCATGCCCATGCACCGAGTGCTCGAGTGCTCATGACCGAGTGCTCGAGTGCCCACGACCCAGTGCTCGAGTGTGCCTTACCTAGTGCTCGATAGTCACCGACCCAGTGCTCGAGTGACCTTGACCCAGTGCTCGAGTGACCTTGACCCAGTGCTCGACCGACCACGACCCAGTGCTCGAGTGACCTTGACCCAGTGCTCGACCGACCACGACCCAGTGCTCGAGTGACCTTGACCCAGTGCTCGAGTGACCTTGACCCAGTGCTCGAGTGACCCTGACCCAGTGCTCGAGTGACCTTGACCCAGTGCTCGAGTGACCCCCTTGACCCAGTTCTCGATGTACCCTGACCCAGTGCTTGGTGATCGCCCCGTAGGCCCGTAAATGCTGGAGAATGAAGCCTTATGCACCAATGCATATTTCATTCATTAGTGGATATGGATCTTGTGTGGCGCTGGTGTTCAGGCTTTTACAGAAACGTGTTATCGCCCTTTCAGGCACTGCCCGAAGTTTTCGTGAACCGATGGAAAACTTCATCGTTGCAGCGGCCCGGAACGGCACTTAAGCCCTCCACTAAAACAAATAGCCATGAAGGCGAACATCAAACTTTCTCTTTCTCTGTTAACGCCAATGAAGTTGTTGGCCCTGTTCCGTGTTGTCATTGCCAAGTTGACGGGCAACGCGATCTTTCCCACCCCTGCGGTCACCCTTGCGGCGATGACCACGCAGGCCGACACGCTGGAGGACGCCATTGAGGAGGCGACCAACGGCAGCCGCCAAAGCAAGTTGAACCGCAACAAGGTAGTGGCGGATTCAGAAGCCATGTTGAACAAGCAGGCTGCTTATGTGCGGAGTGTGTGTAATGGTGATGCGGTGCTTTTGGGCAGCAGCGGTTTCGAGCTGTCCAAGCCGCGCGAACCCATTGTTATGGTAGATGCTCCCAAAGGCGAAGTGGCCACCGCCACCAAGGCCAGCGGCGAGATCGAGTTCCGCTTTCGCAAAGTGCATGGTGCGCATTACTACCGCATGTACAAGAGCGAGGTGGACCCCACTACCGGTAATGCGGTTTGGGTGCTGTTGGGTACCACCACGCGTGTGCGCAACGTGCTCTCTGGCTTCGCCTCATACAAGGCTTTCTGGTTCCGCGTGAGCGCTGTAGGCGTGAACGGTGAGGGCCTGCCAAGCGATGCCGCATTGGGCCGCGCCGCCTGATCCTTTTTTCCTCTCCACGTGAAAGCCCCGGCCCCCTCAGGCCGGGGCTTTTCGCGTTAGGTATCCTTTCGCCATACAGAGACACCTGAAGATGCGCCGCATTTTTTGTGCATGACGATACGGGAAGATCGCTGCGTAGCGGGGCCTACGGAGCGACCTCGACGAAGAAGTCAGGCGGAAAAGGGCAAGCAGAATGGATGCGGCGAAAGGCGAATTAGGTATTCACTGGATCAATTGATCCATTGCGAGGTTCACGTCTATGCCAATTGCTCCTTGCTATCAATACCACGCTCGCTTCTGCGGATCGGTACAAGCGAACACAGCCTGCCCCTCCTTGGGTTTGGTGATCAAGTTCGCTTCGCAGGGCGTCGCGCCGATCGCTTGAGGGGAAACAGTTTGTTTGGGGATCTGGATAATGGTCTTGTGCACAAGCCCAAGTGACCGCGCCTTGAACAAGGATCCCCGGTCCTGTACTTTCGCGTTGCTCCATAGCCGACCAATGCTCCTACGCAACCTTGTGGCCTTCGCGGCCGCTGGCCTTCTATTAACCGAATGCGCCGCCCAGAAAGGCCTGCCGCACGCGCTCTCGCCCAACGAGTTACACCTGATCCCGGCCTACCGAGAAAGCCGCGCTTCCGGTGACCGCGGGATCACGAGCGCCCCCGCCTTCGCCCCGCGCACCATGGCCGAATGGGAGGAGGTGCAGACCCTCTGCGTGAGCTGGATCAGCTTCCCCACCATCCTGAAGCAGATCGTGCGTTATGCGAAGGACGAATGCCAGGTGCTCATCCTCTGCGCAAGTACTGGTACCAACTCTCAGGCGAACATCACCACCTACCTGCAGGCGAGCAACTCCGGCGGGCCGGCCCTGGCCAACCTGAACAACATCAGTTTCCTCGTCACCCCCTACAACAGCATCTGGATGCGCGATTATGGGGCGGAGTGCATCTACCAGAACGAGGTGGATTCGCTCTACCTGCTGGACTGGATCTACAACCGGCCGCGCCCCAGCGACGACACCAGCCCGGACGCTATCGGCACCTTCAAGAACAAGGCGGTGTACAACACCACGAACGCGCCGAACGATCTGGTGCACACGGGCGGCAACTTCATGGCCGATGGTTTCGGTACCGCCTTCAGCAGCAACCTGGTGATCGATGAGAACGGCACTGGTGGTAGCTACAACCAGACGGACAAAACCCCTGCGCAAGTGGACGCGCTGATGACCACTTGGATGGGTATCAACCCCGGCCGCTATGTGCGTATGACGCAATTGCCCTTCGACGCCATCAACCACATCGACATGCACATGAAACTGCTGGATGAGGAGACCTTGCTGATCGGGCAGTTCCCCACCGGCGTGAGCGATGGGCCGCAGATCGAGAGCAACATCACTTACATCCAGAACAACTTCACCAGTGTGTTCGGCACGCCCTACCGCATCGTGCGTATTCCTATGCCGCCCAGCACCGGCGGGGCCTATGCGCCCAGTGCGGACTACCGCACCTTCACCAACAGCATCTTCATCAACAAGACGATCCTGGTACCCACCTATCGGCAGCAATACGACACCACGGCACTGCGCATCTACCGCGAGAACCTGCCGGGTTACCGCGTGATCGCCATCGACTGCGACGAGAGCAGCGGCAACATCATCAGCCAGAGCGGTGCGCTGCATTGCATCACGAAAGCGGTTGGTGCGAGCAAGCCATTGCTCATGCGCCATCAACGGTTGGCTGATCGCTTCAACACGGGAGCCGGGTATCCGGTGAGCGCCTACCTCCGCCATGCGAGCGGCATCGCCAATGCGCAGGTGTATTGGACCACAGACACCACGCAAGGCTACACGTCGGTGGCGATGACGAGCGTGGGTAGCAACAGCTGGAGCGCGAACATCCCGGAACAAACCCAAGGGAGCTTGGTGTACTACTACATCCGTGCGGTGGCCAACAACGGCAAGGTGCAGGTGCGGCCCATCACGGCGCCGCAAGGCTGGTGGCGTTTCCGCGTGCTCAACAGTCCGAACGTGGCCTTGTCGCTGAAGGTGTTCCTTGAAGGTGCGTACGACACAGGCACCGGGTTGATGCGTGATGATCTGCGTGTCCAAGGGCTTATCCCGCTCACGGAACCCTACACAGCAGCGGGCTTCACGCTGGTGAGCAACACCACGCCGAGCACCACGGCTCCGGTACTGGCCATTGCCGGCAACAACGCCATCGTGGATTGGGTGCTGGTGGAAGCACGCGCTACGCTCTCGCCCTTCGGTGTGCTCCAGTCGCGCACGGCATTGGTGCAGCGCGATGGCGATGTGGTGGCCACGGATGGTGTTTCCCCCGTACTGTTCTCCTTGTCCGCCGGTAGCTATCACATTGCCTTACGCCACCGCAATCATTTCGGTGTTATGACCGAAAATCCGGTAACGCTTTCGGTGACCACCAGCTCCCTCGACTTCACATCCGCAGCCTTCGGCAACTATGGCACCGAAGCGCAGAAGACCATCGGCAGCCTGCGTGCACTGTGGGCGGGTAATGTGCTCCGCGATGCCTCGCTGAAATACATCGGCACAAGCAACGACCGTGATCCCATCCTGACTGCGGTGGGCGGCACTACCCCCAACAACACGGCGCCCGGCTATCTGGCCACGGATGTGAACATGGACGGGGTCGTGAAATACACCGGTGCGAGCAACGATCGCGACATCATCCTGGTGAACATAGGCAGCACCACGCCTAACAGCACCCGCGCTGAACAAGTACCCTGACCTTTCTGTTACCGATCCAACCTTTTTGACGATGCGACTCTTATCGATCCTTTGTTCTGCCCTGATCGCGACCGCCACCTTCGCCCAGGTATCCCTCTTTTCCGGAGGGGATACCGAGCACGTGGCCGGTGACGTGCTCATCCGCATAGTGCCCGGTGCGGATGTGAAGGCCTTGGTGCGCGACCTGTCCCGCATTGATGGGCAGCCGACAGCGCTCGCCGTTTCGTGGGAGGTGAGCCCGCCCGCCCACATCTGGCTGCTGAAGCACGACCCGGCATTCTCGGGCGCACTGATGCTCGAACGTGTGCGCCGCCATCCTGCGGTGGAAGCGGCCCAGTTCAACCATACGGTGCAGGAGCGCATCACGCCGAACGACACGCAGTACAATCAGCAATGGCATCACGTGGATCCGCAGGACAACGACATCGATACCGACCTGGCATGGAATACCACCACCGGCGGCAATACCGCGCTTGGCGACACCATCGTGGTCTGCGTGGTGGAAGGCTTCGACCGCAGCCACAGCGACCTGATCGACAATTCCTGGGTGAACCGCGCGGAGATCGATGGCAACAGTATCGACGATGATGCCAACGGCTACATCGATGACGTGTTCGGCTGGAACCCGGCGGCCGGTAATGACAACACGCTCTTCAGTGGCAGCCATGGAACCAGTTGCGCAGGTATGGTGGGTGCGCGCGGCAACAACGCGAACGGCGTGGTTGGTGCGAACTGGTACGTGAAGCTGATGCCCGTGCGCTATTCGTCACTGACGGAGGCGAACGTGATCGCCAGTTACACCTATCCCTTGGTACAGCGCCAGCGCTGGAACCAGACGAACGGGGCGCAAGGCGCTTTGGTAGTGGCCACCAGCAGCAGCTGGGGCATCGACAATGCCAACCCCGCCAATTATCCGCTGTGGTGCGGGTTCTACGACACCATGGGCCAAGCGGGCATTCTGAGCTGCGGAGCCACCGCCAACAACAACGTGAACGTGGACGTGGTGGGGGATATGCCCACCGCCTGTAGCAGCCCGTACATGATCAGCGTCACCGCCACCGACGCGAACGACCAACGCACCTTCAGCGGTTACGGCCTCACCACCATCGATGTCGGGGCTCCTGGCGCCAGCGTGCGCACCACCACCACGAGCAACACCTACGTCACCACCAGCGGCACCAGCTTCGCCACACCGCTCACCGCCGGGGTGCTCGCCTTGATGTACAGCACACCATGCGTCGGTCTCGCCCAACTCGCGCGTTCCAACCCGCAGGGCGCTGCTAACGCCATGCGCACCGCCCTGTTTGCGGGCGTTGAACAAGTGGGCAACCTGCCTGGGCAGACAGTGACCGGTGGCCGCATCAATGCGAACAACAGCGTGCAGTACATCGTGAACAATTGCGCTACCTACAGCCCCGTGATCAACGTGGATGTGAAGGTGTTGCTCGAAGGCGCGTACGTGGAGGCCTCCGGCCTTATGCGCGATGACCTGCGTGCGCTGGGACTGATCCCACTTACTGAACCATACAGCGCAGGCGGCTTCACGCTGGTAGGCAACACCACGCCGTCCACCACGGCACCGGTACTGGCCACCACCGGCAACAACGCCATCGTCGATTGGGTCTTGGTGGAACTGCGCTCCGCCGCCACCCCGGCCCAGGTGCTCGCCTCGCGGACGGCCCTCGTGCAGCGCGATGGGGATGTTGTGACTACCGATGGGACCTCGTTCATAAGCTTCACCCAGCCCGCCGGCAACTACAACGTGGCGATCCGCCACCGCAACCACTTCAGTGCCATGACCGGAGCTCCGGTATCGCTGTCAAGCAGCGCCACCGTCATTGATTTCCGGTCGGTCGCCTTTGGCACCTATGGCACAGAAGCACAGAAGACGGTTGGAAGTGTGCGCGTACTGTGGGCGGGCAACGCACAGGGCGATGCCGAACTGAAATACATCGGTGCGAGCAACGACCGTGATCCGATCCTCACCGTTGTGGGAGGCACTACACCGAACAATACCACCACCGGCTACAGCGCCGAGGATGTGAACATGGACGGCGTGGTGAAGTACATCGGTGCGGACAACGACCGCGACCCGATCCTCACCAACGTGGGCAGCACCACGCCGAACAACACACGGACGCAGCAGTTGCCGTGAGCTTTCGTTGGTCTTTGCTCAGACCATTGGGCTCTGCTCGTCCTTCGTGATCTGTTCCTATCGGAGTTTCTTTACCAACTTGCCCTCGGTTGCATGACCGTTCGGCCATTGATTCCATGAAGAAACGCTACCTCGCCGGTGCTCTTGCTGCTGCTACGGTAGGTGCCGCCATAATGCTCCTGGCGCCCGATGCCGGTGGTGGCGATGCCAGCAGTGGTCATGGCCAACCCGTGGATCGCGATCTGGATGCGATCCGCAAAGACACCTTGCGCGTGTTGGTGATCGAGCATCACTTGACGTACCAGCGAACGGCTGGCGCTGAGACCGGTCTCGAATTCGAATTGTTGGAACGGATCGCGAAAGACATCGGTGTGCCTATCCGTGCGGTGCTCGTTCAGCATGCCGATAGCCTGTTGCCACTTTTGCAACGCGGTGCCGGTGATGTGATCGCAGCGCAATTGGGGCTGAAGAACCCGTTCGATCGGTGGATCGGTCACACGGTCGCGTACCGCAATGTTTCGCCCGTGTTCGTTACCCTGCGTGCGGATCATGTGCTGGGCGTCAACTTGGGCGATGCCCTTGCGCCTGACACAGCCTGGGTAAGCGCATGGTCGCCTTTCGCCCCGCGAGAATTGCGTTTTCCCGGTAATGATGGTAACGCGGATCTGAAGGGTAGAACGGTGTTCACCGACACCGCGCGTTATGGCGATGATCCCGTGATCAATACGGCGCTCGGTCGCATGCGTGCGGCGATCATCAGCGATGCTGAAGCGGTGCATTTCGCTATGCGTTTTCCACAACTTGCCTTCAGCGAAGCCTTTGATGTGCCTGTGCCGCTGGTCTTCGGCTTGCGTTCCAATGCGCATGTGTTGCAACGCGCTATCGATCAACGCTTGAAGGATCCCCAGGAGAAGGAAGCCATGGCGATGCTGATGACATCGTATGGCAGTCGCATTCCGGAACATGGGCCATTGGGTGCGGTTCCGTGCACTACGGAAGAGGGTGCCTTGTTGCCCGGCTATACGCACCATGACCACGACAATGGGTTCAACCGCGATTGGCAATTGCTAGCGGCGATCGCTTTTCAGGATGCACGTGCCGATAGCGCAGCACAATTGGCCAGGACTAACGAGGGGATCACCGACCTTGTTGATCCGAGTGCGAAGGATCCTCGACTTGCCGCCGCCCAGGTGCGCGCTGCCGCCCGTTATTTCACCGAGCTCGATAGTCTGTGGGCACCGCTCGTTCCCGATGCGCACCAGCGTTTGCGCTTTATTGCTGCGGCGTACACCACAGGCCCTGGCCATGTGCAAGATGCCCGGGCGATCGCACTACGTATGCACCTCGATCCGCAGCGTTGGGAGGGCAACGTGGAACGCGCGATCACCTTGTTGGCGTTGCCGCGCTTCTTTTCTTCCCCATTGGTTGAACACGGCCCGTGCAAGGGCTCCGAGACGTTCATTCGCGTGCGTGAAATGGTGTGCATGTACGATCATTTCCATCGCACTACCAAGTGAAATGATCGCGGGCCCTCAGTTCCTTGAGCTATGAAATGAAAGATCCCCGGTGCAAGACCGGGGATCTTCTGTTCAGTTCGTTCGGTTTTACTCCTCGCCGTCGATCGCTCCCGCAAGGTTGCTGATCACGCGAACGTTCACGGCTTCACCGCCCATGGCATTTGGGGTGGCCACCACATCGATACCGGCAAAAAGCAACGCCATGTTCACCAGAACGGGTGCACTGTAGTTCTCGCCGGATGTAACGTCGTGATGCTGGTGGGCATGGGCTTCGCTGAGCAGCGCGTCTGTGGCACAGTGGTAGACGAATTCAGGGTCACTTCCATCCACAACACCATCGCCGTCATCATCCACCCTTCCCTCGAGGAGCAAGAATTTGTATCCGGCAGCTGGGTTCCAAGCCCAGTGCATGGTCGCATCGTTCAGTGGCGCTTCGGCCAGTGTTGGGTCGGCATGGTTCGTTGTACTGTCAAGACCAATGTCGAAATGGAACTGGTGAATGTGGGCAGGCGCGGACATGGTGCCGATGCTGAAGGTGTTCGTGGTCGCCGAAGCATCAACCAACAGGAACGCATCGTCCCAATCGCCAACGATCACGTCATCATCATTCTCCGCATGTATGGCACTTACATAGAATTTGGCACTGCTCACTTTGATCGCGTGGCCCAGGCTATCGGCCAACAATGTGTCGATGGTGTATCCGTTCTCGCCGTTCACAAAACGGAATTCGAGCGAAACGTTCGCCGTTGTGCTAACGGTTGGCGGGGCTGGTTCTTCGCTGTCTTTCTTGCACGCCGTAATGGTCAGTGCGGTTAAGGCCATGGCGGCCATCAGTTGTTTGGTGTTCATGTGTTGTTCGCCACTGAAGGCGTTGAGTTTTAGTTCTTGTTGATGTTGTATGAGATACCCACAATGAAACGTTCACGGTTCGGGATCATGCTATCACCCAGGTCCTGCGCCATAGCATGTTGCCAGGCTATGTTGAAACCGTACGAACGCCACCACAGTCGTGAGCCCATGTGGCTGAACAGCACGGAACCGCCCGTGCCTTCTTGAACAGTGTTGTCCAGCTGGTCCTTCGCCGCGTATTCAGCATAACCGCCTATGCTCGG
Source organism: Flavobacteriales bacterium (assembly GCA_016717225.1). Classification (GTDB taxonomy): domain Bacteria; phylum Bacteroidota; class Bacteroidia; order Flavobacteriales_F; family PHOS-HE28; genus PHOS-HE28. The sequence goes on from JADKGB010000027.1 coordinate 9,378, forward strand.
CAACCACTGCACAGCGCCTATTTTCACGGTTCGGAAGATCTCCGACTGAATACTTCCGCTGTGACCGAAGCGAAAGCCCGATGACAAGGTGCCGTTATACCGGCCGAACATTCCAACGGACAGGCCCCACTGGCCAGAGCGCATCAAGTATTCCGCGCTCAACAGGCCGTCCCACGTGCCGGTACCGGGTTGAAGATCCGGCGGGAGTTCTTCTCCGAATTGCTCGGCATGATGCTGCCCCAGCGGAAGTTTCAAACCACCACCGAGCGTTATGCGGTGGCGGGTGCCGGTGGTGTCCAAGCTGTAGCGCGTGTTGTATACGACATAGCGCGCCATCAATTGTGGATCACCCATTGCGTAGATATCGGCTTGGGTCACATGGTCCGCCGACGAGTAATTGTTCACCAGCGGAATGGATGCGAAGAGACTGAGCCGTTTGCCGAGCCAATATTGGCCACGTACGTCCAATGCCGCATAGAGCTCCGTGTAGCGTGTGGTGTCTGTCGATGCGCGGCCAGCAAGTCCTTCATCGCCGTGTTTCGCAAGCGAGACTGGGCCAGCGCTTGTGAAGTCACCGCGCAAATAGCGCAAGCGGTATTGCAGCCCGAAATTGTTGCTGCGGTCGAACGGCTGAATGCCGAGCAGTGGGCCGCAACCGCATTGGTCGCAAGCCGAGGCCAAGAGCGTGCACATAAGCAGAGCTCCCAGCACGAATGATCTGATCATGAGTGAAGGTTGTTGATGGATCGGGACAAAGGGTCACATGGACCCGTGATCGATCAACACCAAGGCACCGGGTCGCTCGCAAACGCCCAACCGTCACAGGTCGCGCATTGCTCAGGGATCGCGGTTAGGGAGCATTGAAAACCAGATGCGGAAAGTCGCAGCGAATACCCGGTGATCACCACTTCTGGCAAACGCATGGATCGCAGCTCATCGGGAAGCGTGCGTTCTTGTTGGTCAACTTTTCGAAGGGTCTTTGAGAGGTAGCAATTGCCGTGGCACGTGCGCATTTCCTCGGGCACCAAACGCTGAACACACAATTCACGCGTAATGCGATCCCGATCTACCAGAAACTCACCGACAATGATGGCTGGTGCGAATACCGAAGCCAAGAGGGCAAGGAGCAGAATATTCGCTGTCAAGCGCATCAGGTCCAAAGGTGGGTGAAAAAAACTTGCACACGAAATGACTTCGGTTAGCTTCGGGGCCGATCAAATGAACCATGAGCAAAGGCACTTCTGAAGGTTGGGGGTCACGTGTAGGTCTGATCTTGGCCATGGCGGGCAACGCTGTGGGCTTGGGCAACTTCCTGCGCTTCCCGGTACAGGCTATCCAGAACGGGGGTGGCGCGTTCATCATTCCGTACCTCGTGTGCTTCCTGCTCATGGGCATTCCGTTGTTGTGGGTGGAATGGGCGATGGGCCGGTTCGGTGGGCGACATGGCCACCACAGCACACCGTTCATCTTGCACCAGATGGATCCACGGCGAACGTTGTGGAAGTACATCGGTGTGTTCGGCATCTTCACCAACATCGCTGTAGCGGCGTACTACTGCTATCTTGAGAGCTGGACACTCAGCTATGTGTGGCACAGTGTTGCCGGCACGTTCAATGGTCAAAGCAGCGAAGACGTCGCCGGGTTCTTCGGCAGGTATGTCTCCTTGGAAACGATGGAACCGGTGATCTTCTGGATCATCTGCCTGCTTATGAACACCTGGATCCTGGCGCAAGGCCTCAGTGGAGGCGTGGAGAAAGTTGCCAAGATCGGAATGCCCCTGTTGATCCTGTTCGGTATCGTACTCGCCTACATGGGTGTTACCCTGAAAGCCGGTGAACATGGTGCGGTGAACGACGGTACGTTGGGCCTCAATTTCCTCTGGACCCCGGACTACAGCAGTATTTGGAAACCGAGCGTTTGGCTTGCTGCCGCGGGGCAGATCTTCTTCACGTTGAGCGTGGGCATGGGCAGCATCCACTGCTATGCGAGCTATGTGAAGAAGAAGGATGACATCGCCCTGAACGCCATGAGCGCCGGCTGGATGAACGAGTTCGTGGAAGTGGTGCTCGGCAGTGCGATCATCATCCCCATAAGCATTGGTTACCTCGGTATCGAGCGTGTGGTTGAACTCACCAAGAGCGGTGGGCTGGGGCTTGGTTTCAAAACGCTGCCCTACCTGTTCACGCAATGGGGGCCTACCATGGCCATGATCGCTGGCGTGTGTTGGTTCGGCTTGCTGTTCTTTGCGGGCATTACTTCTTCGTTGGCCATGGGAACACCGGTGATGGGCTTCTTGGAAGATGAGTTCGGCTGGAAGCGAAAGCCCTCTGCTTGGTTTTTCGGCCTGATCATTCTGGTGTTGGGGCTACCCACCGTGCTGTATTTCAATGAAGGGGTTTTTGATGAGTACGACTATTGGGCAGGCACCGTGAGCCTGGTGGTGTTCGCGCTCTTCGAGATCATTCTCTTCGCGTGGATCTTCGGAATGGACAAAGGGTGGAAGGAGATCAACTCAGGCGCTGACATCAAAGTGCCTACTGCGTTCCGGTACGTGATCCAATACGTTACGCCGCTGTTCTTGGGCTTTGTGTTCTTCGCTTCGCTACCCGGTATTTGGGAGAAGATCACCGCCGCCAATTTGCCCTGGCAGGTGCATGGCGCCCGGGTTTTGTTGATCGCCCTGTTCGCGGGCACCTCCTATTTCGTCTGGGTCGCCTACAAGAAACGCCACGCCAAGTCATACACCGCCTGATGCCATGAACTCATCCGCGCTTACCCTGATGCTGCTTTCCGAAGGCATAGTAACGGCCTTCACGGTGTACTTCTTCTATTTGGTGCTAACCGCCAAGCCCAAACCGGAACCGGATAGTTTCAGCGAGAACGACGATCGGGAGTGAATGGGCGAGGGGCAAGCTTGAAAGTGGCGAGGTGCGAGCTGGGAGTGTTGAGTAAGTTGGTCTTGCACGTGCCATAATTTTATAGCTGATGGCTGGTTTTCGCGACCTTATTGTTTATCAGAAGGCCTTCAAGCTTGCTATGCTGGTCTTCACGATCACTAAGCGTTTCCCGAAGGAAGAGATCTATTCCTTGACAGATCAAGTGCGCCGAAGTTCGAGATCAACAGCGGTGAACATGGCCGAGGCGTACCGGAAAAAACGCTACCGGGCACATTTCGTTTCGAAACTTACCGATGCCGATACCGAGAACACGGAGACCCAAGTACATCTTGACTTCGCGGTTGCGTGCGGCTATTTGACCCAAGCGGATATTGCTCCGCTTGTTGCCTTATCCGAAGAAGTCGGTTACATGTTGGCGAGCATGATGGAGAATCCCGAAAAATTCACCGACCGAAAGACATAAGACCTTGGTATAGTCGGATGTTCGCGCAAACGCTTGCTCAGATCCTCATGTTTTTTCTGCCGCCCCCGTATCCCTCACCACTTGCTCCTTGCTTCTCCTCTTCTTGCTCCTTGCCCCTCGCTCCTTCTCCTCTTGCCCCTTCTTTCTGATCGATCAATGCTTATGCCGCCGGGTCTTCACGATCCCACCGGTCGTGTCCTTCACACTGCTCATTACCACGAAAGCGTTCGGGTCGATCTTCTCTACGGCTTCGGTAAGCTTGCTCACTTCCAACCGGGTGATCACGCAGTAAATGATGTCCACATCATGACTATCGCCGTGCTTACCAAAGCCGCGCTTGCCGCGATAGATCGTTAGGCCTCGGCCCAGATCCTGCGCGATCATCAAGCGTATCTCTTCGTGGTGCGAACTGATGATGGTGATGCCCGTGTACTCCTCGATTCCCTCGATCACGAAGTCCATCGTCTTGCTTGCCGCCAGGTAGGTGATCATCGAATACAGCGCGACCTCAACGCCCAACAGCCAGGCCGCCGCTCCGAATATCATCACGTTGATCACCGTGATCACATCACCTACCGATGTGCGGAATTTCCGACTGACCGCGATCCCCAGTACTTCTGTGCCATCGATCACGCCGCCGCCGCGCACCGCAAGGCCAATGCCAGCTCCCAAGAAGAATCCGCCGAACACAGCGACCAACAGTTTATCGTGCGTAACCTCCGGGAAGTGGATGGTGGCTACCACCAATGCGAGCGCCCCGATCCCAGCTACCGTTCGCATCGCGAATCCTATTCCCAAAAGGCGGTAGGCCAGATATACGAACGGTGCGTTGATCAGCACCAAAAGGAGTGGCAGCGGTACATGCGCAATTGTGGTGATCATCAGGGCGAGACCTGTGGCGCCACCATCGATGAAGTTGTTCGGGAGCAGGAAGCTCTCCAGGCCGAATGCCGCTGAAGCGACGCCAAGCCCGATCAGCACCGCGTCCTTCACCATGTGCCAAAGCGTGATGCGCAATTCTCGGAATCCCTTCGCGATAACGAACGCGCTGATCCCTTCCTCAGGCAGATCCGGATGGTGCGGGCGCACCACGAAGCGGATCACCAGGCTGCGGATCGTGCGGTTCATCGGAGGCAAGGTAGTTGGCTATAGGATGTGATCAGACAGCCTCGCTCATCGCACGCATCGCCGCACCCTCCTTCAGAGAATATCTGCTCCAGTGAAGTTGTTCGATGCCGTGCAGGAGAACACGCTCGATGGCGATGAGCGCCACGGGTATCGTATCTACCCGGAATTCTGGAAGCCCCGGAATTCCTTGACGTTCGCTGCGATCCATGGCGAGCAAGCGCTCCTTCACGGCATCGAATTCGGTGTTGGTGAAGGAGCAGGTGATGGCTGTGTCCGCCAAGGTTGTTCCCTTTTCCGAAGACATCATTTCCGCGATCGTATCAAAGGAACCCGCGCTGCCCACCAGTGCATGGGGCCAATGCCGGTCCATCATGGCGAAAAGCGGCTCCAATTGCGCGTCGAGATAGCTGGCGATACGGAAGTGTTCTTCGAGCGTGATGGGATCGGAAGGGGAGAATCGCTCCAACAAGCGCGTGGCGCCGATCTCAAAACTGCGTTTCCACATCAGCGCCTTGTTCGTAGCCAGAATGAATTCGATGCTGCCTCCACCGATGTCCATCACCAACATCGGTTTGGCGGTGAAGGTCACGGCTTGGCGAACACCATCAAGGATCAGGGAGGCTTCTTCGTCTCCGGTGATGATCCTGATGTCAAAGTCGAACTCGTTCTTCACACGGCCAGCGAAGACGTGGGCATTGCGTGCGTTCCTGAGGGCTGATGTGCCGAAGGCATCGATCCGTTCAACGCCGAGTTCGTGGGCTTTCTCTACCAGGGATCGAAGCGCAATGATCCCTCGTTCCATCGCATCATCCGTGAGAATGCCTCGTTCGATGCCCCCGCGCCCTAGAAACACGGAAACCTCTTCACCATGAATTACGTGAAGTTCATTCTGGCTCTGACATACCAGCAGGTTGAATGTGTTGGTGCCGATGTCGATGATCGCTACTAGCATGGCCTGCGTTCGCCACATGCTACAGGCAGGGTCATCTGTTCGGCGCACACTGGATCTTCGCAGCGCTGTTATGCTCGTGTGGCCATCGCTCAGTTCTTGGTCTTGCGAACAGCTGGGCCAGAAGCTTGTGGCCCGAGCATATGGCTTGAAGCCGCGTTTCAGCCCTTATAGAACAGCCATTTCCCCAACTCTTTCCACGTCACCTTTTTGCCGTACATCAGAATGCCGGTCCGATAGATGCGGCCTGCCAACCATGTGGTAAAAATGAACGTGGCGATCAAGAGCCCCATGCTCAACGCCAGTTGCCAGGGATGCTCGAACGCATTGCCCATCGCTACGCGCACCATCATGACGATGGGTGAGGTGAACGGGATAATGGAGCACCAGAACACCGCTGGCCCATCCGGGTTCACGATCGCTGTTTGCGCCACGAAGATCCCGAGCATCATCGGTATCGTTACCGGCATCATGAACTGTTGCGAGTCGGCTTCACTATCTACCGCTGATCCTACAGCCGCGTACAGTGAACTGTACAACAGGTAGCCGCCCAGGAAGTAGAACACGAAGAGGCCCAGGATCGCGGCGATCGGCAGTTCCTGCAGTATCTCGACGCCGCTGGAAAGCTTGTCCATGGTCTCTTTATCGTCGCTGCTGAGACCATCCTGGGACATCTGTTCCTTCAATTGGGTGCTCATCATTCCCGTTCCCTGCTGCTCCGCGAACGCCGCGATCTTGTCCTTCGCAAGCCAACACCCACCATGGTAATGATCCCCGAAATAACCACCCACAGTAGGAATTGCGTAAGGCCAACACCAGCGATGCCAATGATCTTGCCCATCATCAACTGGAACGGTTTCACGCTGCTCACAAGCACTTCCACGATGCGGTTCTGTTTCTCTTCCATCACCCCACGCATCACTTGGATGCCGTACAGGAAAATGAAAAAGAAGATCATGTAGCCGAATATGAAACCGATGGCGGCTTTCTCCTGATCATGCGATTCTTTCCCGGTGTTCTTGATATCGTACAACTGCACTTTCATCCGCTTCCGGATCTTGGTGTAAGTGTCCGGATCGATCTTGTTCAGCTTCAGCAGTTCGCCCTCCACGATCTTTTCGATGGCCCCCGTGATCTGTTCTTGCACATTGGCGCTCGGGTTCTTTTTGTAGGTGATCTCCAGCTTCGGTGCCACGGTCACGTTGCTGGGCACAAAGACTTTCAACGTGTGCGGACCTTTCGCGAACACACTGTCCTCGATCATCACCGGTGAATACGAATAGTGGATGGTCTCGGTGTCTTTCAATTGGCCTGTAACGAGATGCGACTCGTCCACGACCAACACTTCCTGCGTTCCGTTCTCCTGCAGTGTCAGGAAGATCACCAGGAAGGTGCCGCCTATCAGCAACACAGGCCCCAGGATCGTCATGATCAAGAAGCTCGGCTTGCGTACACGTGTGATGTACTCGCGCCAGATGATGAGTCCGATCTTGTTCATGGGTTCATTCGGTCATTCCAGATCGCACCAGCTCTGGTTCCCGCTCGCTCACTACACGGATGAAGATGTCGTGCATGCGGGGAATTTCTTCCTGTGCGCCTCTTATACTTACCACCGGGAGCACGTTGCGTAGCACAGTGCTGAGGTCGGCACCGTGCAATAGTTTCACACGGGCGGTGCAGTTCGCACCATCTTCAACGCAGTCCAGCAGTTCGCCGTGGAATGCCAGGGCATTCGTAAAAGCGATCCGCGAGCCCGTGAATTCCACCTTGTACGTCTGGGTGCTGAATTGCTTGCGCACGTCCTTCACGCTGCCGTTCAACATCACCTTGGCCTTGTCGATGAGTGCGATATGGTCGCACAATTCCTCAACACTGGCCATGCCGTGCGTGCTGAGCAGAATTGTGGTGCCTTCCTTGCTCAGGCGGATGATCTCATTGCGCACCAGGTCGGCATTGATCGGGTCGAAACCGCTGAAGGGTTCATCCAGGATCAACAACTTCGGGTTGTGCATCACCGTGGTGATGAACTGCACCTTTTGCGCCATTCCTTGCTCAACTCCTCGACCTTCTTGTTCCACCACCCCGTCATTTCCCACCGCTCGAACCAGTCTTTGAGGCGTGATACGGCTTCCGCCTTCGTCATGCCTTTCAAGCGCGCCAGGTACACAGCCTGTTCGCCCACCTTCATCTTCTTGTAAAGCCCCCGTTCTTCGGGCAGGTAACCGAGCTGCGCCACGTCATCAGCGGTCATGGGTTTACCATTGAAAAGCACACGCCCTTCATCGGGGCCGGTGATGCGCGTTATGATGCGATCAAGGTGGTCTTTCCTGCACCGTTGGGGCCGAGCAATCCAAAAACGGTTCCTTCCGGCACATCCACGCTCACACCGTTCAACGCGGTATGGGCGCCATAGCGCTTTACGATGTTCTCACAGATCAACATGGGCTTCAGGATCGGGGCCGAAGGTATCCCGAGGTTTCATGCGCGCCGAGCCGTTCGTGAGGGCCGGCTGCCGTTGGTAGAACTCTCGTTCAATGGGCCACAAGCTTTAGGCTTCAAGCCGTAGGCTCGAGTTTCGAAAGTCGCTCCCGCAACATTGCACAGGCCGTTGGGCACAGCGAACAAGCCTGAGGCTTATGGCTTGCGGCAACAAGTGTTGCTATGCGTAGATCTCCCGACGCCCGATCATGCGATGTTGCACGGATCCCACACTTTCAAGCGCAGGCAGCGCACGACATCCCATGGAAGCAGGGTGGTCGTCTTGGCATTCTGCAACTCCGGGAATGGAACGATGCACTTCCGGCAGGCGATAGAACGGGATGCGTGGATTCAGGTGATGGATGTGGTGGAAGCCGATGTTGGCCAGGAACCACCGCATCATGGCGCTCATCTTCATGTGGCTGCTGCTGTCCAACGCGGCATCGGCGTAGGTCCAGCCATCTTTTTCAGTGAAGGTGGCCCCAGGGAAATTGTGTTGGGCATAGAACAAGTACGAGCCGAGCGCGAGAACCATCAGGAACGGAAAGGCGAAGCCGAAGAAGAATCCGCTCCAGCCAGCGAGGAAGTAGATCCCCACACCGATGCCGAAGTGCACCGCCATGGCAACAATACTGTCCCAGTGCCGGTCCTTGTTGCTGATGATCGATCGGATACACATGCCGTACAGGAACATGAAAATGTAGCCGAAGCCGATGGTGAGAGGGTGTCGCACGAACATGTACAGCGTACGTTCCGCCGTGCTGCTGCTCAGGTATTTTTCCTTGGTTACAATGGGGAAGGACCCGATGCTGCTGGTGTACAACTTGCTGTTGTGCGCATGGTGGTAGTTGTGTTGCGTTCCCAAATACTCACAGGAGCCAACATGAACATGCCGAATACCACGAAAAAGGCCTTCGCCAGTTTGCTGTGTTGAGAATGGCATGGTGCAGATAGTCGTGGTAGATCATGAACAGGCGACCCAGTGTCAGGGCCAAGAGCACGCTTCCCGCCGCTTTTTATCCACAGGCGTCATTGAGGAAGACGATGGCATATGAACCGCCCAGTACCACCAACGTGGTGAACAGGTGCCACCAGCTTTTCCAACGGATCTCGTTGGCGAAAGGACAGGTAGCGAGAATGAGGTCTTTTCCTTGGAGCATGAAGGGCGAATTTATATGCCGGAACCAGACGGCCGACGATGCTTCCACCGGCGGTGCGTCCACAGCCAGTTCGACGGAAGTCGTTGAATGTCTTTCTCCAGCCGTTGTGTGCAACTGCGTGATCTCGCCTTCCCTTTTCCGTTCCAAAGAACACCGGTGTGTCCTGGTGGAGAAAGGTGGTCCAGAAGGCCCGCTCCGGGGGTGGGGTCTGATCGGCGATGAACGCGGTGGCGCTTACCAGGTGGCGGTCAGTGAGCATGCCTTTTAGCGTGTTGTCCATAGCGTAGAGCTTGTTGCCAAGCCGGGTGCGCATGTGATAGACAAGTGCATCGAACCATTTGTTCTGCAAAGGATGATAAATGACGAATAGTTGGTGCAGCCCAAGCTGGCTGAAACGCGCACCACCCCACTCCCAATTTCCCCAATGGCCCATGACCAGGATCACGCTGCGTTTTTGATCGAAATAGTTCCGCAGCACGGCCTCGCCGGCAACCTGCACGCTCCTTCACTTGTTCTGGTGAGAGGGTGAGTGTTTTCAGCGTTTCCAGCACCAGGTCGCAGAACCAACGGTAGAAATCGCGCTCCATGGTGCGTAGTTCCGCTTCGCTCTTTCCGGAAAGCTGTTCCGCAAATTGGTGCGCACAACCTCCTTACGGTAGCCGAAAACATGGAACAGCAGAACGAAAAGCCCGTCACTCAGTACAACAGCACCGGGAACGGCAGCCAGGCGATGCCGTATATGAAGAGGAGTGACAGGTAGTAGCCGATGGCGCCGCTGCGGGCGAAGATGAGGCGGTTCACAGCACGAGCATCAAAACAGAAAGGGGCCACCTCGCTTTCGCGAAGCAGCCCCTCCCGGCAGAGCGCTTCCAGGTTTACTGGACCACTAAGCGCTCAGTGCGTTGCTCATCTCCTGTTGTTACGCTTACCAGATAGATGCCAGCTGTCAATGTCTTCTCGAGGTTGAGTTCCGTGCGAGCGTTTCCTGCTGCGAGCGCGATGACTTCGTGATGGACCAACTTTCCGAAGGCATCGAATAGTGTTATCCCGGCCTGCTCAATACGCGGGTCGAGATCGGAGAGAGAGAGGGTGATGGACATGCCTTCATTGGGATTGGGCCAAATAGTCATTCGCGAGTTCGTGCTGTAGTCAGTAGACAGGGTCTCTGCTGCTGTGTTACCGAGAATCATCGCTGCCACAGCGGTATTTATTCTGGCTACCCCAGTTCTGGCCACACCGTTGTAGGAGGTGAAGGATCCAGCGCAGTACACCTTGCCGCTGATCGCCTTGGCCAGGACCGTTGGTCCATTGAACCCGCTACCTGAAATGAAGGATGCATCATACAGACCTGTAGTGCTCAATCGTGCTATGCGGTTGCTCGGCGTACTTGCGTAATTCTGGAACCCACCCCCGCAGATTATCGAGCCGCTGCCGGAGGAGAAAGGAACAATGCTGAGCACTTGCCCGTCGTATCCAGTTGAGCCGAAGCTCCCGACCAAGTTGCCGCCGAGGTCCAACTTGCAGATCCGGTTAGCAGGCGTGGTGAAGTTGCCGCCGATGTAGTAACCATTGCCCCCGGGGACTTCTGTGATCACGCTGACCCCCGTACTTCCCATTGGCCCCAATTGGATCTGGCCACCGTACCAGTTCGTCGAAGTTTCGCCACTGCTGTTCATTTTGCAGAGCGATTTGGCCGCTTGCCCCCTGTAGTTATTGAAGGTTCCACCGCAGATCACACCACCATCCAAGGTGCCTGAAGTGCGGCCGAAGCAGAGGCTGCTGACGCTAAGAGCTGTTCCTGCGAAACCGGAACCTGTTGTAAAACTGTTGGACACCAGGCCATTGCTGTTCAATTTCGCTACGAGGTGTCTTGGTTGACCATCATAGGTTGTGAAGATCCCGCCGCAGAAGATCTTTCCGGAAGGATCAACGAGCAACGCCAACACATTTCCATTGGGGCCGCCGGTTGTTGTTCCGAATGTGGCGTCGATGGTCCCGTTCGCGTTCAGCCGCAGGATGTGCTTGCGCGCAGTGCCATTTAGCTGTTGAAGATACCTCCGCAGAGGATCTTTCCATCCGACTGCAGGGCCACGGCGTTGATCACGTAGTTCGGTGGACTTACGGAGGCGAAGCCGGTTCCAGTAGTGAACGTATTGTCGATGCTGCCGTCCACATTGATCCGCACAATGCCACGGCGCGAGACTCCTTGGTAGGTGGTGAACTGCCCAACGCAGATCAACTTGTCATCGGTTTGCACTGCCAGTGCATTCACCGGTCCGTTGAAGCCTGTGCCAGGGTTGAAGCTCAGGTCCAAGCTTCCGGGTGGGTCGAAGAGCTGGGCCTGTGTGATCTGGGCGAATAGCGCGAAGATCAATGCACGGAAAGTGGATGTGTGTTTCATGGTTCAATGTTCAGGCTGCGAAGCACGATGAACCCGTCCATGGAAACCATAGCATATGTATGGGACGCCACATTCCAATGCCTTGCATCGCTTCACCTTTGCCGCATGAAGCACTTCATGTTCGTGTTCGCGCTGGTGTTCGGATCCACTGTTCCAGTCTACGCCCAAGGCGATCGGCTCCAAAAGCAACGGGCTCTGGTCGAGGCATGGTCGCAGCGCCCGGAACATCCGGCCGGTGATACCATCGGTCTTCAGTTGATGAGCGACCTTACGGTGATGTACATGATGCGGTCGCACTTCGACAGTGCGTTGGTGGTCGCCACAAATGCGGCGCTTGCTGGTGAAAGGATCCTGGCGGCTACGAATAACATGGAGCAGAAGGAGGTGGTCCGCAACCTCGTGTTCAATGTGCAGGGTATGCGGTGCATGCTGCTTCGTGACCAAGGCGCATTCGACGAAGCGGTCGATGTAGGGCGAACGTTCTTGGGACACGCAGAGCTGCTCGGAACATCGGATGCTCTGGCAGATGCATACGGGTCGTTGGCCTTATGCCATGTGGGCTTGGATGATCGGGGAACTGCGCTCCTGTGGACCCGAAAGAAACTGGCCATCGTGGATACGTCCGATCATCTGATCCGGACGCGGGTGCTTTTCGAAATGGGTGATGTGCTCGGCGCGCTCGGCAAGGAGGACAGCGCGTTCTACTATTTGCGTTTATCGCGCACGGTTCTCGATAGCTCCATGACCCCGGTGGTCTTCACCGAGCCGTTGTTCCGGATCATTGCTTTACATCAGCAAGCAGGTCGCACGGATTCCGTGGCGAAGTACCTTGAACTGGTCGAGCGGCACCTGGACTTTCGCTCGTATCCGAAAATGGAGGTCCAATGGCTTCTGGCCAAGGCCGGTCTTCAGACATTGAGCAGGGAGTACGGGGAGGCTATTGCGACTTTGCGCCGAGCTGATGCGGTTGCCCTGATGATCGGTGATCACCGACTGCGCTACAAGGTCCAACGGGCACTGTCGATCGCACACGCATCCAATGGTGATCCGGTTACTGCGGTGTTGCATGCAGACACAGCGGTGAACGAGATGAAGATGGTCATGCGGGTCGATAAGATCCGCCATCTGGCGCGCACCCAAGCGGAAATGGTGCATGAAAAAGAATTGGCGCTTGCAGAAGCGCAGGTGGATGCAGCGGGGGCAACGGAATTTGGCCATCGTGGGTGGCGGAGCCTCGATCCTGCTGCTTGTACTGGCGTTGTTGCTCTTCCGAAGTGCCCGGCATAAAGCGGAGGTTCTTGCCACCAAGAACGCGGAGATCATCCAGGCTCAAACGCGACTGATCGAGAGCGAGAAACAGCGCGAGGCCGAACAGGTGCGCACACGCATCGCGCGGGACATCCATGATGAAGTGGGCAGTGAACTCACGCGGATCAGCATGCTCGGTGGCGAAGTGAAACGCCGATTGTCGCCATCGGAGAGCGCGGCCAACGAAGGGTTGGACCAGATCCGCTTGTTGACCCGCCAAGTGAGCGCCACATTGAGCGACGTGGTCTGGGCTGTGGATCACAGCAGGACACCGTGCAGAGTTTGGTGCGGCATGCCGAGAGCTTTGCCCGCCGTATGCTCGATGCGTTCGGTGATAAGGCCGAACTCGTGTTCACCTCTGTGGGAGCGGATCGGCCATTGGATCCCCTCGTGAAGAACAACGTCTTCCTCGTGTTGAAAGAAGCGGTGAACAACGCCGTGAAGTATGCTTCAGCGGATCGGCTGGCAGTGCAATTGATCACCGATGCGCGGTCCTTTCGCGTGCATGTGAAGGACAATGGACAGGGCTTCGACCCCGTGCGCATGGCGCGCGAAGGCAATGGGCTGCGGAACATGCAAGCTCGTGCTACAGTTGGGGAGCGGAATTGAGCATCGTGGCAGCGCCCGATTCAGGTACCGAGGTGTTGATGACCGGTAGCTGGGCCTGAGCATACCAGGGCAACAACATACTTTCGGAACATGGCAACTGGACCGGTGCGTGTGGCGATCGTGGAAGACGACAAAGGGATACGTGACCTCATGCGATCCACTATTGAACGCGAGCCGGATATGAGGGTGGTGCGGACCTTCCCCAACGCCGATGATTTCCTGGAGGCTTTTCCCAAGCTGGAATTGGACGTGGTGATCATGGACATCAATATGCCCGGCACCAACGGTATCGAAGGCATCCGGACAACCAAGCCGAAGCGACCCACCACGCAGTTCCTCGTGGTCACCGTCTTCGAGAACCCGACCTACATATTCCAAGCGCTTTGCGCTGGAGCAACAGGTTATTTGGTGAAGGATGCGGACAGCGATGTGCTGGTGGCTGCTGTGCGGGAGATCGCCGCTGGCGGTTCGCCGATGAGCCCATCTATTGCTCGCATGGTCGTGAATTCCATGCATGGGCAACCGACCGGGGCAATGCAGGAAGAGCTCTTGACCCTGCGTGAACGGGAGGTGTTGGACGCCCTGGCGAACGGCCTCATGTACAAACAGATCGCCTCGAAACTGGTGATCTCAGTGGGTACGGTGCAGAACCACGTACGCCACATTTACGAGAAGTTGCAGGTGCACTCGCGGACAGAGGCTGTCAGGCGAGTGTATCCTAACCGATATTGACCCGCCTGTTGCCTGATCCGCAAAGTGGTTCCGGATACCGCGCCTAGCGATCGATCGCAGTGTCTCGCTGGGCACATACGGCTCCATGTACCCCTCGTGCGCCATCTTCCCGCCGATCTCCATGAACTTCTCCTTCTCTGGCCAGGCCCACGTTCCCAACCCGTCAACATAGCGGTTGAACATGCAGAAGCTTGCCGCGATCAGCACGGTGTCGTGGATCTCCACGTCAGTAGCACCGGCCTCTTTAGCCTTCGCGATGTCCGCTTCGCCCACGTGCTTACCGCCGCGCTGGGTTTGATGTGCGATGTTCAACAAGGCCCTCATCTTCGGGGAGAGGGGTTCATGCGGCAGTCCCTGTTTGATCTCATCGATGAAGTCAGCGCCCTTGCCCAAATGCGCGCACGCGGCAGCTGCATGGCTCGTATGGCAGAAGTGGCAATCGTTCCACCACGATACGCTCGCCGCGATGATCTCGCGCTCGCCGGGTGTAAGCGAAGACGGACCGCGTAACAGGATCTCCACCAGTTCGCGCAAGGGCTTGGCGGTTTCGGGGCGGTACATCAGCAGGCCGCTGATGCCGGGCGAATGGCCAGCAGGAAGGTTGATGTGGGGCATGCCGCAAAGTAGCACCCGCCACACTTGTTTTCAGAAGTGCGGATCGGCCCGAAGGACCTTGCTCGTGTGTTCCTGATCAGGGCAGCTGTTCGCTGCGCACGTTGTTCGGGGTGGTACTGCCCACATTGATCAGGATCGGGTCGCGGTCATTCCCTGCACCCACATACCTCACCGATGCATCCATGTTCACGTCCTCGGGGAAATAGCCCCCCACCGTGTTATTGGGCGTTGTGCTACCCACCTTCACCAGGATCGGGTCGCGGTCGTTGCCGGCACCGATGTACTGCAGGTTCACATCGCGCAGCACGTTACCGGCCCACAATGCTTGCACGCTGCCAACCGTTTTGCGCGCAGCCGTGCCGAATGTCGCCGTGGAGAGGCTCGTGAAATCAACGGTTGCCGGAGAACTGGACAAGGCCACTGCCGTATTCGTCATGATCCCCAAGTGGTTCCTGTGGCGCATCGCAACGAAGTAGTTACCTGCAGCCACCGGGAAGGTCAGGGGCGATGTGCCGTTCACGTCCACCACATCGCCATCCCGCTGCACAAGGCCACAACGTGTTCGCACAACCTGTGTGTTGTTCGCGGAGTTACGAAGCTCGATCAGCACCCAATCCACAATGGCGTTGTTGCCAGTTACGGTGAAGACCGAAGGGTTCGCTGTTTCACCTCCACCACCAACTTGCGTGAAGCCAAGGGCTGTGTATGTTTCGGTGGTCGGAATGATCAATGGACTGCGCAATGCGTCGGCCATGATGCCGGTTCCGCTATCGAGCGGTCCTTCGAGCAAGCCTTTCACGGCCACGGTGATGCCTGAGGTGGGTGTGCCCGCACAAACGCAGGTCGCACTGTACACATCGCCCGTGGTATTGGGGTTCCCATCGTTGCATGCGGAGCCTGGAAGCGTTGTTCCGCCCGGTACGCCGCCACAATCCACAGCAAGCAGCCTAAGTCGCGCGAACCGAAGCGATCCAGCGTCTTCAATACCACCATCGCAGATACTGAGTATCCAATTGCCATTGGGGTTGCCCGTGAAGCCAGCCAAGGTTTGGTCCGGTGCGAAGAAGCCTGAGATATTGTTCAGGTTCGGATCCATGGTACTCAATGCCGGACTTCCATCCTGCAGTTGAAGCACAACACCGGGGCAAGATCCCGGGTTGCCGAAGTTGCTGCCCGCGGCCGTTGAGGTAGGTGCGTTCAACAACATATTGCGCGTTTGGCCAGTAGGCGATGTCAGTCGCACCTGAATGTCGCCGCGGAAGGTGTGGGCGATCACCAGTTCCAATGTTTGGAAGAACGTTTGCCCCGGAAGGAAGCCCAAGGTCGTGGGCAATCCGCTGATGGGAATGGTGGCTTGCAGAATGGATCCAGATGAGCAACCGTTGTCTGGAATGGCCGGATACGGTGGATCCAGGATGCACACGCCGTTCGTGATGGTCGTGCAGGTGGGTGTGGGATTGAACACACCCAGAATGTTCGTACAACCAGCATTGGTGCTGTTTACAACGTTCAACGTAACGGGCGTACCCAGCGTGAATGGGCCGCACACGTAACTACCCAGGCCCACGTTCGTGAACAAGGTGCCACCTGGGCTGGCCGTTATGTTGGCTGCGGTCGCGGATTCCAAAGACGAAATGTTCACCGTTACCGTGAAGTTGTTCGCGGCGCAGTTCGAAGCCACAGTGGTGGTGGCAATGGGTGAAAGGCATACAGGACTGAACGCTATATCTTCACCTCCCAGAGGCGATTTCGCCGGTGCGGCTGAGGTGAAGCGCATCGCGCTCGCATTGCTCGTGCCAGCGAGCGGCGTCAACCACGTTTCCACGCCAGTACCCACGAGCACGTTCTTCACCTGAGTGGGGAAACTGTTGCTTGTGCCACGCAGGCCAACTTGTGGTTGCAAAGTGGTTATGGCGTTCAGGGCAGCTACCGATGAGTAGCGGAAGCGGATAACTCCGGTGGTGAGCCCGATCCTTGTTTGGAAACTGAAGCGTTCCGTTCCAGCGCCAACACGGGTCACATCTCGCCATTGCACGATCAGCTCAGCACCCACTTGCTCCCATCTGATCTCCGGCGTTCCGCTGCTGGCGTTCACCAAATTGGCCCCGAAAGGACTGATGGCACCTATATATGCTCCTGCACCACTGATCGGTGTATAGTTCGTTACAGCAGGAGCTGAGCCCAAGGTGATGAACCCGTTGGACGATACCTGTATGTCGCTGTAATAGGATCCGTTGAAGAAGAACGTGGGTACCGTTGCAAGCACCACAACATCGTCGAACACGGGGCCTGCCAACAATTGGCCACCGGTGATGAAGCTGAAGGTGCGTTGTGATGCAACAGCGGTGTAGGTGGTGTTGATCTGCCCGTGTGCCATGTGCACGGCGGCGATCAGTGAAAGGCCGGAGAGGATCCGGAGTGCGTATCGGTTCGTCATGGTGCGTCGAAAAAGTGAGGGAAGGTACGCCAGTGAGGGCCTTGCCTCCAATGCGTTCATGCCCGGCCCTCTATAAAAAGCGAAACCCCCGGGGTTCTCCCGGGGGTCTCGCCTATGATAGTTCGTTGCTTACTGGATCACCAGGCGCTCCGTGTAGCGGGTCTCACCCACTTGCACGTTCACCAAGTAGAGACCAGGAGCCAACGTTTGTTCGAATGGCAACACTGTGTTGAGCGTGCCTCCATCCACAGGGATCGTGCGGGTGGAAACCATGCGACCATGCATGTCCATCACCTCAACACCTACGCTGTTCACCGATGCATCGAACTCGTTGAGCGAGATGTTCACCAGTGTTCCATCGTTCGGGTTCGGCCACATCGTAAGGATGGTGTTGCTCGTGCTGCTTGTGCTGTGCTCGCTCTCTTCGCCATCGCCTTGTGAGCCATTGGACGGAGTTGGAGGAGGGCATGTTGCGACACCCAAGGTTATGGTGCAAGGCGTACCGAACGAGCAGTACGTCAGGCCACCGTCGAAGGAAACGCGCACCCGCACATTGTAGCAGGTGTTCGGTGTCAACGGCAGTGTTGTGAAGCCCAGGATCGTGGAGCGCGTTGAATTAGCGATCCGGCGCAGGTAACCAGGACGTGTGAACTCGAACTGGTACTTGGTAGCACCCACCACGTTGGCCGCGTAGATCGTGCTGCTCAGCGTAAGGCCGGTAGCACCGCAAGACACCACAGGATCAGCCAAGTTCGTCAGCTGGGTTGTGGCGCAAGGTGGATCCACTTTGAAGCGGCATGCAGGGCCGAAGGCACCTACCACACCAGCAACTTGAGTACGCACACGCACGTTCAGGTTCGTGAAGAACGGGATCGGTTGTGTAACGATGTCGCTGAGGCGCAGGTACGACGAGCGCACGTTCGCTGGAGCTCCTGTCACGCTACCAGGTGCAGCGTGTGTCTGCAGGATGCGACGCGTGTAACCACCATCCGGGTTGAAGAACCAGAACCAGTAACCGCTTGTAGAGTTGGTTACACCGAACTGGCCGGTAACCGCAGGGTTGGCCGTTGCTTGGATGATGTCCGTAGGCAGCCAATTGATCTTATCGCAATGGCTAGGTATCACTACATCCGCGCTGATCGGCACACAGAAGCCCAAGTTGCTCGCGATCTGGCTGGTGCTGGTGAAGATGCCATCACCACCGTTGTCGATGATGCGCTTGTTACCGCTGCCAGTAGAACGCAGCACGTAACCACCCACTGTACCGTTGGCCATACCATCTCCCGCGCTGTCGAAGAAGCGCAGTTCATAGCAACCGTTCGGCAAGCAGCAATCCAGTGTGATCACCTGGTTGTTCAGGTAACCGCTTCCACTGCACACTTGCGTGGTAGTACCCACGTTCACCACATCCCAGGTTGTTTGTCCACCGCTGTTGTCCGTGGTCAGGTCGATCAACACCGTGTTGAACGCGCACGTTGGAACCGTTCCGGCACATACGCAACCTGCGGTCAACTGATCGTTGATCGTGTTCACGTCGTTGTCGTTGCAAGGTGTACCCACCACACCCGCTACGGATGGGCAGTTGTCAACGCAGTCCGCGATGAGGTCGCTATCCGTATCCGTGTCAGCTACACCGCAGCCGCACTGGCCGGGCACGATCTTGTTCGGATCGATAGGGCACAGGTCGTTGCAATCAGCAGTCAAGTCACCGTCCGTATCCGTATCGGCTACACCGCAGCCGCAGATACCAGGCGCGATCTTCAACGGATCGTTGATGCAACCATCGTTGCAGTCAGCTGTCAGGTCACCATCGGTGTCCGTATCAGCCACGCCGCAGCCGCACTGGCCGGGAGCGATCTTGTTCGGATCCAATGGGCAACCATCTAGGCAATCCACGGTCAGGTCACCATCGGTATCCAAGGTCTGTACCGTTACAGCGATCGTACCCGTGCTGGAGCAACCGGCCGCGTTCGTGGCGGTTACCGTGTACGTGGTACCAACCAACACCGCACTTGCGAGCGGGTTGCAGATCGCTGGGTTGTTCAGGTAGGTGGTAGGCAACCAGCTGAAGTTGATGCCAGCAGCGCAGTTCGAAGCGCCACCGGTCACGTTCACCGTGTAGTCCTCCGTCTCACCGAAGCTGGCCACACCGCAAGCCGCTATAACGCCCGTCCAAGTAACGCGGACTCGCATGCGCGTGCTACCGTTCAACGCGCCTGCAGGCACGCTCACCGTTCCTGTGAAGATGGGAGCTGAGGCGAGGATCGTCTCTTCACCCAGATCCGTGAACAAACCGTTCTGGTTCCAGTCGATGTACACACGGCCTTGGTCACCCGTGAAGAAGTTCAGGCGGCCGAAGCTCACAGGAACGCTGCTTCCAGCGGTTACCGTGGTGCTGATACCGGTGTTGTCGGTGTACTGGCCCAGGCCGGTCTGAGCGCAGGTGCTCGAGTTGTTGATCGTGGCGAAGGTTACGTTCGAGATGAACTCGTCACCGAAACACAACCTGTAGAGTGCGTAGCCGCGCAATAGCTCGGTGCAGCGCCGCCGATCTGTGCACCCAATTGCGAGTTGCCACCAGGGCAGAACCCGTTCGGTGTTGCGCTCATAACTGGTGTAGCAGGCGTGGTGCCCGTAGTCACGGTAACCGTAGCCGTACCCGTGCAACCAACAGCGTTCGAAGCCGTCACCGTGTAGGTGGTGGCCGAAGCTGGTGTAGCCGTTACGGGGCTACCTGTTACGGCACTAAGGCCAGCAGCAGGCAACCAGCTGTACGTTACTCCACCCGTAGCTGTAAGCGTAACGCCCGCACCAGGTGTGCAATACACCGGGCTGCTGGCTGTTACACCGGCCGTTACTGGATCTGGTGTACCAACGCATACGCAGAGGGCGTCAAGCACATCATTGATCGTGCAGGGGTTGCCGTCCGTGCAGGAAGAACCTTGCACTCCGGTAACCAATGGGCAGTTGTCGATGCAGTTCGCGAGACCGTCACCATCGGTGTCGGTGTCAGGCGTTCCGCAACCGCACACACCAGCAGCGATCTTGTTCGGATCCAGTGGGCAACCGTCGAGGCAGTCAGCTGTGAGGTCACCATCGGTGTCCGTATCAGCTACGCCGCAACCGCAGATACCAGCAGCGATCTTCAATGGATCAAGTGGGCAACCGTCGATGCAGTCAGCCGTGAGGTCACCATCGGTGTCCGTATCAGGCACGCCGCAACCGCATTGGCCAGCGGCGATCTTGTTCGGATCGAGTGGGCAACCGTCGAGGCAATCCGCTGTGAGGTCACCATCGGTGTCCGTATCAGCTACGCCGCAACCGCAGATACCGGCAGCGATCTTCAATGGATCAAGTGGGCAACCGTCGAGGCAATCAGCTGTGAGGTCACCATCGGTGTCCACGTCGCTAACACCGCAACCGCAGATACCAGCAGCGATCTTCAATGGATCAAGTGGGCAACCGTCGAGGCAGTCAACTGTGAGGTCACCATCGGTGTCCACGTCGCTAACACCGCAACCGCAGATACCGGCAGCGATCTTCAATGGATCAAGTGGGCAACCGTCGTTCGCGTCGCAGGTAAGGTCACCGTCCGTGTCCTGGAACGTTCCAGTGCATACGCACAGTGGGCTCCACAGGTCGTTGATCGTACACACGTCGTTGTCATCGCAGCCTGTACCGGGCTGGGCAGGGCCGGAAGGCACTCCCAAGCAATCCTGACAGGTTCCTTCAGGTACTCCGCAACCGCAAAGGCCAGCAGCGATCTTCAGCGGATCAGCAGGGCAGCCATCGTTGCAATCAGCCGTGAGGTCACCATCGGTGTCCGTATCAGCCACGCCGCAACCGCACTGGCCGACAGCGATCTTCAATGGATCAGCAGGGCAACCGTCGATGCAGTCAGCTGTGAGGTCACCATCGGTGTCCGTATCAGCTACGCCGCAACCGCAGATACCAGCAGCGATCTTGTTCGGATCCAGTGGGCAACCGTCGAGGCAGTCAGCTGTGAGGTCACCATCGGTGTCCGTATCAGCCACGCCGCAACCGCAGATACCAGCAGCGATCTTCAATGGATCAAGTGGGCAACCGTCGATGCAGTCAGCCGTGAGGTCACCATCGGTGTCCGTATCAGCCACGCCGCAACCGCACACACCGGCAGCGATCTTCAATGGATCAAGCGGGCAGCCGTCATTGCAATCAGCCGTGAGGTCACCATCGGTGTCCGTATCAGGCACGCCGCAACCGCACTGGCCGAGCGCGATCTTCAATGGATCAAGTGGGCAGCCGTCGTTGCAGTCAGCCGTGAGGTCACCATCGGTGTCCACGTCGCTAACGCCGCAACCGCAGATGCCAGGAGCGATCTTCAATGGATCAGCAGGGCAACCGTCGAGGCAATCAACGGTGAGGTCACCGTCCGTGTCCGTGGTCTCCCAGTTCACCGTTACGCTTCCTTGCGTGGTGCAACCGGCTCCGCTCGTAACGTCCACGGTGTAGTTCGTAACGCCAGCGATCGGCGTGGCCACAGGATTCGCGATAGTCGCGCTGGTCAATGTGCCAGCGTTGTTCCACAAGTAGGTGAATGCGGCAGCACCACCCGTCACGTTGAGCGTGTAGTCCTCGGCTTGGCGTAACCATAGCTGCTACCGCAGGGATCGGTTGGAGAGGCATTGTAGTTCTTCACCACCCGCATGCGCGTGGTGCCGATAGCACCTGCCGGAACAGGTTCACCGTTGTTCGTGGCGGTGATTCCGCACCGTGTTGGTGATGGACCGGACCGCTCACCAAGTCGCTTGAATACACCGTCCTGATTCCAATCGAAGAAGGCCGTCATGAACGTCGTGAAGTTACCGTCTGTGGTACCCGTTACCGTCATCGGATAGACACTGCCAGCAACGACGTTGCCCGATCACCGCGGTGAAATCCTGCAACGCTCCACCGGCTCCAGCACCCGCTACGCAAGCGCTGGTGTTGTTGATGTCGGCGAAGGTCACGTTGCCGATGGCCTCGATGTTAAAGGTGAAGTTCACCGTGGTGCAGTAGGCCGCAGGGGCCGGCGTGTTCACCTGCAACTGCGAGGTGCTGCCGGGGCAAACAGGGTTTGGGGTAGCTGTGGTGCTCGTGATCACTGGCGCAGCACCCAGCACCGTGATGGCGCTGGTAGCTGTGTTCGTGCAGCCTGTGGCCGTTGTTGTACCGGTCACCGTGTAGGTGGTGGTGGCAGCAGGGCTGGCGTTCACGTTCGCCACGTTGGTGGCATCAAGGCCCAAAGCAGGCAACCAAGCATACGTGTCGGCACCCGAAGCGGCCAACGCGACGGCTGGGTAACCTGTGCAGTAGTTGCTGCTTGTAGGAAGAACCGCTACAACAGGCAGCGAATTCTCCACCACGTTCACGTTGCCGGTGTTCACAGAGCCGCCGCAGGCATCCGTCACTTGGGCGCTATAGGTGCCCACAACGGTTACGCTGATGGCAGCGGTCGTCTCGCCACCGGGAGCCCACAGGTAGGTGTATGGTCCCGCACCGTCCGTAGGAACAGCCGTCAATGTGGTGCTGCCACCCGTGCAGTAGCCCAAGTTGCCGCTGATCGTAGCGGCTGTGATAGGCGCCGCGGTGGTTACCGTTACGTTGCCGGTCGCAGTGCAACCAGCGGCATCCGTAACCAATACGGAGTAGGGCTGGCTGGCCACGTTCACAGCGCTGGCCAATGGGTTCGCGATGTTGTCGAAGTCCAGGAAAGTGTTCGGTGTCCAGAGGTAGGTGTACTGGGCTACGCCACCTGTGATGGTAACGTCGTAGTCCTGGGTCTCACCGAACGAACTGCTCGAAGCACCGCAGGCTTGGGTCGCGGTTACAGGGGAATCATTACCACCTACGATGCGCAAACGGAGTACACCGTCAACAGCGCCAGCAGGACCACCGTGAAGGCCACACCGATCGTTCCGCTCGCACCCGCATTCGCAGAGGCACCGAGAATTCGCCTGCGGCCAGTGTGCCGTCGTTGTTGTAGTCGATCCAGGCACCGAAGTACTGGTTACCGTCGGTTCCGAAGCTGCAGGATACCGTGTAACCGCTACCCGCAGCGAGTGATGTGGTCTGTGCACCGCCACCATTGAAGTAGGTGTAGTGGGGCACGCCACCGCAACCCGTGGTCGGGTTCGCCAAGGTGTTCAGTGTAACGTTCGTGATGTCATCACCACTGCAACCGTTGGCGTGCGTGCTTGCGCAGTAGGCCGCAGGAGCTGGCAAGTTCACTTGCAACTGGCTGTTGCCATTGAAGCAGGTGGGGTTCGGCGTAGCCGTGGTGGAAGTGATGGTGGGGTTGGCGTTCACCGTTACCGTTACGGTGGCGGTGCCTGTGCATCCGCCAACGCCGGTAGCCGTTACCGTGTAGGTGGTGGTGGTGGTGGCGGTGCAGGTGGGGCTGGCCACGTTGGCGATGTCCAAGCCTGTGGCCGGAAGCCATGCGTAGGTAAGACCTCCCGTGCCCGTGAGGATGGTGGCGGCCATACCGCAGAACGGACCTGCAGGTGATGCGCTTGCACCGGCCGTAACGGCCGGGTTCACGGTGATGGTCACTGGTGCCGAGGTAGCGCTTGCCGGACCGCCGGCGCAGATGATGTCGCGCACATAAGCCGTGGTGGTCGATACGGCCGTAACCACTTGCGTGAGACCCGTTCCCAAGGGAGTCGTGTACGGTCCGCCCACTGGGCCGGAATACCACTGGTAGGTCAGACCGGCCGCAGCCGTTGCACCAGTAACGGAAAGTGTTGAGGTAGCCACTGAGCCGCAGCCCGAGGAAACCGTAGCAGCTGCAGTACCACCTGCAAGCGAGGGTGATGAGGTACAGGTGACCGGAGGAGTGTACGTGTAGGTCGAACCAACGCTCGGCATGCCGGGTGTGGCAGTGACCGTGGCATAGGCCTGTGTACTGCTGTTCAACGTTCCAGGCGTGGAAGCGATGAACAGGACAAGGGTGCTGTTCGTACGGTTGTTGAACTCCGCATTCGTTGCACCTCGCAAACCGATCTGCCTGGTTGAGGCATTGTTCGTGGAACCGATAGCAAAGGCGCGGGGTCCGTATTGGATCTGCACCTTGTTGCCATCTTCCTGCAACCGGATCTGGAAGTTGATGCGGAACGCATTCGTAGTGCTCGTGCTGAACGCGGTGCGCATGTCCTTCCACTGGATCACCAATTCCCGGAAAGGTGCAACGCCGACCAGTTCATAACTGATCTCGCTGGTGATGCCACCAACGTTGAACATTCCGCTGAGATCACCTCCCCATGCGGCGACAGCCCCATTATAGGCTGTAGTGCCGCTGATCGGGGTGTATAAGGTAGTCCCAGGTGCTGTAGCCCCAAAGGAGATGAATCCGTTGGAACTCACGTTGCAGGCGGTGTACGCCAACCCATTGTAGGTGAACGAGAAGCCCCCCGGAAAAAGCGCGATCGGGTAGATCACGTCATCCAAATTGTTTGGGTTGCCTGAGTTGGCGGTCGCAGTGGCAAGCACAGTTGGAGCTGCGAGTGAACTGTATGCGCCAGCGGTCTGCACAAAGGTGTAGGCGCTGACCTGCGCTTCCGCTTGCATGCCGAAGAGCGAGAGCGCTGCCCCGAGCAAGCCGGTTTTAAGCCAAGCCCACGTTCGCCGTGGATTTGGGGTCGATGAGTTTCGACAATTCATGACTTTGGGTTTTGGTTTTGGGTTTAGTTGAAGGGTCGGGAACAAGAACGACCTACCGGGTAGGGCAGGTCGCGTTTTGGATTTTCGTGTTGGTAGCAAGACAACAAGCCGCATTCGGTAGCCACGTAGAACACGCGGCAGTAGTGGTGGTGCGAGCGAGTACGATAAAAAGCATCGAACGGTCTTGTGGGTCTTTTGGTCGGGTCGCGAGGGAGCTATGGCGATCCGTTTGGCAAGCTTACGAGGTTGCACAAGACGAAACAAGGATTATTAGCAATTTGGTTGATAACTTCTGGAGGCAACCCACAATAGGGATCTACGTACCGTGCCCAGAGCCTGTTTGCGATCTCTTCAAACTCGTCCCTCGGTCCCTTTTCCGCCCATGCTTCGCCTGAAAATGATCCCGTAGGCACCGCTACGCAATGATTTTCAGGCTGTGCCTGAACGAAAAATGACCACGAGGTACTTCGTTCAAGAGATCGCGAACAGGCTCTACCGTGCGCTGGTGCTGGGATGTGATCACCACCGCACCCGCCCGCTTCTGCTGAACCGTATCCTTACTCCCCTGCGGCGGCAGCGTGTGCCCGCGCGCGCTTCAGGCGTGTGCAGAAGCCGCACACCACCAGCATCAGTGCCATTTGGTCCGCAGCTATACCGGCACTTTTCACTTCCACCTCAAAGTCGGTGGTGAAGCTGGACCAGCGGAACACTTGTCTCACTTCCAGCAAGGGCATGTTCTTGTCCAATCGCAATTGGTAACGGCTCCACCACGGGCCGGCATTGGCGAATTCCAATTCCACCGGTGCACGGTCAGCAGCGTTCAAGGCGATCTTCAAGTTGCCCCAAGTGCCCGTGCCGATGGTGCCAACGGGAACGCCGTTCATTTCGATGCGGTAGCGTGAGCGCCAAAAGCCTTCGCCCACGATCCGAACTCCAGACCCTTCGCATGTGCCTTCCATATTCTGTGAGAACACGCTGGGCTGGCGGATCTGTGCCAGTGTTTGGCCTTCGGCAGTTGCAACCTCGAACCCACGCGGGCGTTTGGTAGTCCTTATAGTATAGTGGCTCATGGCTTCGCGGTATCGTGTACGAAGTTGTAGCGGCGCAACGTGCGCCGTGAATGATATGGATGAGCGGAAAGGCGAGCGGGCCGATGGTGGAATTGTGGATGCATGAT
>JADKGB010000028.1 GCA_016717225.1 Flavobacteriales bacterium
GCAATGGTGAATGCTGATTGTCCGGCTGAAGAAATGGACGCTGAGGATCCACTGTTCATTCTATACACCAGCGGAAGCACGGGAAAGCCGAAAGGTGTAGTGCACACATGCGGTGGATACATGGTATACGTGGACTACAGTTTCCGAAACGTGTTCCAGTATGAGGAGACGGATATTTTCTGGTGTACCGCTGATATTGGTTGGGTAACCGGGCATTCGTACATCATCTACGGCCCCTTGCTCGCCGGCGCCACCACGCTCATGTTCGAGGGCACCCCCACCTTCCCGGATGCAGGTCGCTTCTGGCAGGTGATCGATAAGCACCAGGTCAACATTTTTTACACGGCACCAACCGCTATCCGCTCGCTTATGGCGCAGGGTCTCGACTTCGTGAAGCCGCATTCACTCGCGTCATTGAAAGTGATCGGCAGCGTAGGCGAACCGATCAACGAAGAGGCTTGGCATTGGTACAAGGATCATATTGGAAAAGGGAATTGTCCACTGGTGGATACATGGTGGCAAACCGAGACCGGAGGCATACTGATCTCCTCTTTGGCTGGTGTTACCGATGAGAAGCCAAGCCATGCCGCGTGGCCGTTACCGGGCATTCAACCGGTGCTGTTGACGGCGGATGGAAAAGAGATCGAAGGCAACGATGTGGAAGGATTGCTCTGCATCAAATTCCCATGGCCATCGCTCATTCGCACTACGTACGGCGATCACGAACGCTGCCGCCAGACCTACTTCAGCAGCTACAAAGGCTACTACTTCACCGGCGATGGCGCACGCCGCGATGCCGAGGGCCGCTACCGCATCATCGGCCGTGTGGACGATGTGATCAATGTGAGCGGCCACCGCTTCGGCACCGCCGAGATCGAGAACGCGATCAATGAAAGCGAATATGTGGTGGAGAGCGCCGTAGTGGGCTACCCGCACGACATCAAGGGACAGGGCATCTACGCATACGTTATCGCGGAGAAGCGCATCGACGATTTGGAAAAAGCACGCGCGGAGATCCTCGCTACCGTTGCAAAAGTGATCGGCCCGATCGCCAAGCCCGACAAGATCCAGTTCGTGAGCGGCCTGCCGAAAACACGCAGCGGGAAGATCATGCGTCGCATTCTGCGGAAGATCGCGGAAGGGGAAATGAGCAACCTTGGGGATACGAGTACACTGCTGGATCCCGCTGTGGTGGAGGAGATCAAGACGGGCAGGCTTTGAAGTGCGAGGTGTGGTCTCCTCACGGATCACCTATAACAAGGCAATGTTTTTTTAAGCTACTACCGGCTCCACCCTCGGGTACCGCACCTTCCCGTACTGCTTCATGTACAGGTCGTAGATAATGCCGTCCGCAAGGCCCACCTTGGGCACGAAGATCTCCTCGATGTTCGCGTAGTTCATGATGCGCAGGAAGATGTCAGCGGCAGGGATCACCACGTCCGCGCGGTCGGGGCGCAATCGCAGGAGCTTAACGCGGTCCTCAAAGCTGTAGCTCGCGATGCGGTCACGCTGCTGGTGGATCTCTGTTACAGAAAGGGCTCACCGAAGGGCTTTGCCACTTCCTTGAAAATGCGATTGATGTTCCCGCCTGTTCCGATCGCGAGCAGTTCGCCGTGCTCTTCTTTCAGTTCGTTCAGAAAAGACTCGATGTCGACCCATGCCTGCGGCTCGACTTTCCCTGCCAGCGTGCGCACGGTACCCACCTTGAAGCTCGCACTCTTCACGCGCTTGCCCTTTTCCAGCCAGGTAAGCTCGGTGCTACCACCGCCCACGTCGATGTACAAGTAGTTGCGGTCCTTCAGTAGGTCCTGCGTCCAGAAGGTGTTGTAGATCAGGTCGGCTTCCACTTTACCATTGATCACCTCGATGTGCACGCCACTTTCAATTTCCACACGCGCCAGGATCTCTGCGCTGTTGGTGGCTTCGCGCATAGCACTGGTCGCGCAGCAGCGCATATAGCTCAGGCCATAAACTTCCGTCAGCAAGCGAAAAGCTTTCAAGCTCTTGATCAGGTAGTCGCGCTTTGCGTTACCGATGGCACCACTGTCGAACACATCCTCACCCAAGCGGATCGGCACGCGCACAAGCGTTTGCTTCTTGATGATCGGGTGGTCATCGCGCTCGATCACTTCGCCTATCAGCAGGCGCACCGCGTTCGAGCCAATGTCAATGGCGCTGTATGTGAGCGAGCGGTCGATGGAGCGAAGCTACGCTGAGGTAGATCAGGATCAGCTCGAAAATCAGGCGATTCGGTCTGCACTGCCGACCCCCGGCGATAGCGTCGCAGATGAACTCCGGCGCTTGTGCCGAGTCCAGCCATTCTATGAACGTCGATCCTACCGGAAGCACCGCCAGCCGCTCTTCCAACGCCCTTGATCTTCGCCTCGGCATCCGCCTTCTTCTTGCGCTCTACCTCCAACACCCTGCGCCGGAGCGCCCGCAACGAACCGTTCGTTCGAGAGTTTTTTGTCCACACTGTTCAAGAAACCACGCGCGTAGTTCAGCTCCTCCTCGGTCTTCTTCAACTCTGCTTCGGGATCCATGCTGCCGCCCAGATCCACGGCATACTCCGTTGTACCGACCAGGAACGTGATAGACCCCTCGCTCGGTTGCTTCACCGCATTGATCGCGGACACGTTCGCGAGTTTGCCCACCAACGAAACAGCGGCTGCACCGAGTGGTGATGCGCTCTTTACTTGTAGTTCGATCGCTTCCTTCGGGCTCATGCCACGCTCGTTCCGCATATTTCTAACAGCGGTCACCAGTTCGAAGGCGTGTTGCACTTCGGCTTCCAGTTTTGCGTCACCGTTGTCGGCCTTCGGCCATGGCGCGATGATCAGCGCGTCCTTCGGGCCTTTGCGTTCGTTCAGGTGGCTCCACAGTTCTTCGGTGAGGAAGGGCATGAAGGGATGCAGCAACTTCATCACGTCCTCGAAGACGGCGATGGTCGCATCGTAGGTCGCGCGATCGATCGGTTCAGCCACACCTTCGCCCTCGGCGTTCTTCACGTAGGGCGGCTTGATGCTCTCGAGGTACCAGCTGCATAGGTCATCCCAGATCAACTTGTATGTTGCCATGAGCGCCTCGCTAATGCGGAACTGATCATACAAGCCATCGATCTCGGCCGTAGCACGTTGCACACGGGACCTTATCCAAGCGCATGCTGCGGCATTGCTTGCCGATTGTGGCTTGTCTTCAATAGTGAATCCCTTCACCAACCGGAACGCGTTCCAGATCTTGTTGCTGAAGTTGCGCCCTTGTTCGCACAGTGAATCGTCATAAGGCAGGTCATTGCCCGCAGGCGAAGTGAGCAGCATACCCACGCGCACACCATCCGCACCGAACTTCTCGATGAGCTCCAACGGATCGGGGCTATTGCCCAAGCTCTTGCTCATCTTCCGGCCGAGTTTGTCACGCACGATGCCGGTGAGGTACACGTTCTTGAACGGCACTTCACCGCGGTACTCAAGGCCAGCCATGATCATACGCGCCACCCAGAAGAAGAGGATCTCCGGCGCGGTCACAAGGTCGTTCGTTGGGTAGTAGTACTTGATGTCCGCGTTGTCCGGGTTCTCGAAACCATCGAACACACTGATGGGCCAGAGCCAACTGCTGAACCAGGTATCCACCACATCCTCATCCTGCTTGATGCCCTTGGTGCTTTGGCCAGCGGCCGTGAACTGCGCGATGGCTTCGGCTTCTGTGCGGCACACGGCAGCATCCCCTGCTTCGTTGTACCAGGCGGGCACTTGCTGGCCCCACCACAATTGGCGACTGATGCACCAATCGCGCACGTTCTCCATCCAGTACGTGTACGTGTTGACGAACTTCTGCGGGTGCAGCTTCACGCGACCGTCCTTCACCACTTCCAACGCGGGCTTGGCCAACTCGCCCATCTTCACGAACCACTGCAAGCTCAGGCGTGGCTCGATCACCGCGTCCGTGCGCTCGCTGTAGCCCACCTTGTTCTTGATGTCCTCGATCTTCATCAAGTGGCCTTTCTCTTCGAGGTCCTTTACGATCTTCTTGCGTGCTGCAAAGCGGTCCTCACCGATGAATAACTGCGCGGCGGCGCTCAGCGTGCCGTTGGCTTCCAGGATGTCGATCGTCTCCAGCCCATGCTTCTTGCCGAGCTCGTAGTCGTTCACATCGTGCGCAGGCGTGACTTTCAACGCACCGGTGCCGAACTCGCGCTCCACGTATTCATCGAAAATGATGGGGATGCTGCGGCCGATCAGTGGCACGAATGCGCGTTTGCCTTTCAAATGCGCGTAGCGCTCATCTTCCGGGTGAACAGCGATGGCCGTATCACCCAGGATGGTCTCGGGGCGGGTTGTGGCGATGGTGATGTATTCAACCTCATTCCCCGGCCCATTCTCCCGGGAGAGGGAGTCGATGGCATAGCGGACATGGAAGAGCCGCGAATTCACCTCCTTGTGGATAACCTCTTCATCGCTCACAGCCGTGAGTGCCACGGGATCCCAGTTCACCATGCGCTGGCCGCGGTATACGAGCCCTTTTTTGTGCAGATCGATGAACACGTCGAGCACGGCTTCGCTGAGCTTCGGCTCCATTGTGAAGCGTGTGCGGTCCCAATCACAACTGGCGCCGAGCTTTTTCAATTGCTCCAGGATCACACCCCCGTATTTCTCCTTCCACGCGTGCGCATGCTCCAGGAATTTCTCCCGGCCGATCGCGCTCTTCTTGATCCCCTGTTCGGCCAGCAGGCGCACAACTTTGGCTTCCGTGGCAATGCTCGCGTGGTCGGTTCCCGGCACCCAGCAGGCATTCTTGCCTTGCATACGCGCGCGGCGGACGAGCACATCCTGGATGGTGTTGTTCAGCATGTGCCCCATGTGCAGTACCCCTGTCACGTTCGGTGGAGGGATCACCACGGTGTAAGGCTCGCGGCCATCGGGCACGCTGCGGAAGTAGCCGTTGTCGAGCCAATACTGGTACCACTTGCTTTCCGTGGTGGAGGGGTCGTAGCGCTTAGGGAGTTCCATAACGCCGCGAAAATAGCCCGGGGGCTGTTGTACAGCGCCAGCGGAAGGGAGGATCAGGTCCCAAAGAGCTCCGTTCATACAATTACATTGGCGCCCCATGGGAAAAACGCATGCAGGGTGTCCTCTTTGCGGTGGAACCAGGAATACACCGCATCCGGATTACGCGGAACATCATTTGGTGCGTTGCACCAAGTGTGGTTTCCACTACGCTGTAATAGAGCCCAGCAACGAGGAGTTGGCGAAGTATTACGGTAACTACCCGATGCCGGAAAAACTGTCGCCTATCACGGCGCAACGCTATGACGAATGGCTGCGATCGTTCCAGCCCTATCGGATGAATGGTCGCCTATTGGATATGGGTTGCGGAGCGGGCATGTTCTTGCAACGTGCCCTTGCGGCGGGTTGGGAATCATATGGTACCGAATACCCCGCTGATGTTGTTGATCGCTGCAGGAGCAAAGGCCTGAAGATGCACCAAGGACCGGTCTCCACACATCCTTGGCCCAAGGAGTACTTCGACGTGGTCGTTTCCATTGAAGTGATCGAACATGTCCCTTTTCCGCTCGCTGACCTTCGGGTGCTTGTGGATCTCTTGAGGCCTGGCGGCGTGCTTTACATCACTACCCCGAATTTCAATTCGATAAGCAAATGGCTGTTGGGCAAGACATGGGACGTAGTGTGTTACCCGGAGCACCTGTCGTTCTTCACGCCGCGAACCATGCATAGAACGCTCACATCGCTGGGCATGGAAAAGATCCAACTACGAACAACGGGGATCAGTTTTCACCGCATCAACATCGCCAAAGGCAAACCAACCCAAGTGAATGGAGTGGATTCCGACGAGGACATGCGCAGGAAGATCGAAACGAAGTGGTACTTGAAGGGCGCCAAAGCCATTATCAATGGCCTCTTGAACTTTTCGAAACGAGGCGATACGATCAAGGTGCTCTATCGGAAGAAGGGTTAGAAAAATTGCCCTCATATAGCGGTCGGTCAAGCAGCCCGCGCTCGTGGTGTTAATGTCCTGTCAAGAAACCGCGAGCATCTTGACACCTCTCTACGTTTACTGCCCAAACACAACCGACCGCATGAAACGCAGCATTCTCACACTCGCTCTGGGAGCCCTGTTCCTTGGAGGTTTTGCACAAAAAGGCCCCATGATCAGCCTCGACACCGAGAGCATCGATTACGGCACCATCCCCCAAGGCGGCGAGCCCAATCGCAATTTTACCGTGACCAATACGGGCGACGCACCGTTGATCATATCGCAATGTCAGGGATCGTGTGGTTGCACCGTACCCAAGTGCGACACAGCTCCGATCGCTCCCGGTGCAACGTCAGTGGTGAACATCCGCTATGATACGAACCGCGTTGGTGCTTTCACGAAAACAGTAACGGTATCCAGCAACGCTGTGAACGCTCCTAGCAAAGTCGTGAATATCCATGGCATTGTGGAAGCAGGAGCAACCCCAACGGCAACACCTGTGAAAGAAACATCTCCATCGGCACCAGTAGCTGCTCCAGAGAAGAAGTAGTCCATCGAACATCCATATCGACGGGCCGGCGTTCATTCGTCGGCCCGTTTTTTTCTGCACCAAGATCTACCTGGTGTTCAGCGAGGTCCGTGGTCCGCTCCCTTTCCATCCAGTTCCTCAGCCCGCCGAACGTCACCCAGACGCAGCATCACGGGTATGGGAAACCACCGGTTCATCTTCACCTCGGCCTTGCAGAAAATACCGAGGTGTTGGTAGGAATAGGGAGAGGGCAAGGCAGATGTGCCCGAAATGGTGGACACTACGAATTGCCGGAAGTCAAGTAAAGGCGTGAAATAGGGCTCTGGTTCGATGGCAGCCCCGAATCCCGTCCATCGTACAAAAGGTTGATCATCCGGCTCCGACGAGACAACCAAAGGAATTTCTGCTTGCGCATTCACTGCTCCGCTAACCAAGCTACAACAGACCGCGATGATACCTTGACCCATCCACCGAAGAAGCAGGGATGCGTTCATCACTTCTTCAATTCACCGATCACATCGGCATAGGTAACACCGAAATGGGAGGCGTGGTGCGCACATCGACCACCCCGGATGATCAGCGCTTGCGGCGATTCGTGGGTAACACCATAGCACTCGGCGATCGCATTCGAAACACTGCGGAACTTCAGCAAGTCCAGATAATAGGCGGTGTAGTCCTCGTTATCGGCCGCCGTCCACGCGCGCTCCAAGCGGTCCAATGCGGCGCGGCTGATGCTGCAGGCGGTGCTGTGTTTGAAAAGCAGGATCGACTTGGTTTGCGAAGCTTGGTCGATGACATCGAATTGAGCGATATCCGTGAGCGGGGTCCAGTTCATGCGGGATAAAGGTCGCTTGTATTCAAGCGTCGCGGTTGAGTGTGAAAGGTTCCTGTATGAGAGCACCTCACCGAACTAGCATCACCCGCTGTGCCGCGAAGCCATCAGCCGTTGCGACAGTGATCAAGTACATGCCAACAGGTAAGTCCGCAAGCTCGATCTGCTGTCGGCCGGGAGTAGTGATGATCTGTTCGCGCACCACAGCGCCTGTTCCATCAGTCACGGAGATACTAGTGGAGCCAGGACCACTCGGTATATCCAACGTCACTTGATCAGAAGTGATGATGCATCGTGCGGCTACCTGGCTGGATGGGACCGCTGGCTCTTCCACGCCCACGCCACTTTGAGGGATGGCGAGTTTCACCATGAACGCATCCGGATCCGTATCGCCATCTTCGAATTGGGCTGCGGTTTGCGGTGCGAACACGCCATCGCTGAAGTACAGGGTGCCGCCGAGGTAAGCTGCGCCGCTGCTGGAAGAAACAACGCGGCTGGCTTCAAGCTGCTCTCCTTGGCCGCCAGTGGCCCATTGCACCGATCCTGCGTTGTCCACTCCCAGCACGAAAGCTCCTTGGCTGTCCCACGAGTTCAACAACGTCGTGTCCGCAGCCTGCCAAGCCGTAGTTTCGAACCATCCGCATACCAGGCTGCTGCCATCGGCATTCACCGCTATGTCAGCAGCGTAGGCCGAATCGGCCGTCAGTGTGGCCCATTGGAATTGTCCGCTACCATTGGTCTTGGCAATGTAGGACAGCGGATGCCCGGTGGATGGTACGGAAAGGGTACCGAACATGGCTGGAGAACTCGATGACGTGCCGACGATGTACATGTTGCCCACCTCATCACCCCCGATCGCATTGACCATATCGACCCCAACGCCACCGATACTGCGCCCCCAAACCGCATTTCCTTGGGGAGAGAACTTGATGAGGAAACCATCCTGATCACCATTTCCCGCCGTAGCTACCGAGACACCGCCATACTGCAACGTTGAATTGAAGAACCAGCCGCCCAAGTAAGGGTTGCCGAACGCATCGACCTCGACGCAGAAGGTCCGATGAGAACATTCACTGGTCGAATTCACAGCCCAAAGCACGGATCCTTGGGGTGACATCTTCACGAGAAAGGTCTGGTTGGCTCCGCTATCCTCAAGTACCTGTCCACCGATAGTCAAGGTCGAACTGCCGGAGTATCCAGTGAAGTAAATGTTGCCCGAAACATCCGTGCAGATGTCATCGACATACTCGGACGCAGAGCCGAACAAACCACCGGCACTCAACCCCCATAAAGGACTACCGCTCGGATTG
This sequence comes from Flavobacteriales bacterium, assembly GCA_016717225.1. Taxonomy (GTDB): domain Bacteria; phylum Bacteroidota; class Bacteroidia; order Flavobacteriales_F; family PHOS-HE28; genus PHOS-HE28. The sequence continues at coordinate 8,663 of JADKGB010000028.1, forward strand.
AACTTCACTACGAAAAGATCCACGGATCCATTTCCGGTAAGACCCACATTACCGAACTGAAGGTCCGTCCCTCCGAAGCTTCCCCCCACGATCACATTGCCCGATTGGTCCACATCGATCGCGATACCTTGGCATTGGCCTCCAGACTGGTTCGTCAATGCCCAAACCACGCTACCCGAAGGAGAGAACTTGGCTACAAAGATGTGCCGGATCCCAGCAGCACCATCCGACTCAAGCGTATAGGTGCCCAGGTCGATCTCCGTGCCATCAAAGTAGCCGGTTTGATAGACGTACCCGTTCTCATCGATCACCATATCACCTTGTTCATCCCGCTGGGACGCACTCCCTTCCGTAAGTGCCCAAACCCATTGCTGGGATACAGCCGAAGACGCCAGAAAAACCAAGATGAATAGGAGTAAGGTGCGCATACTAGCGGATGTTTGGTGGCATGAAAAGTAAGGTGAGCACCGGATCTTCCCGTGCTTGGTCGTGCAAATGCGCAGGTAGAGTATTCAACTGCTGCCGAGATAGCCGATGTTCCTTTGTCCTATCGCGGCAAGGTGCCGGATATGATATAGGTATTGGAGATGTCATAGCGTGATGCCACAGGTGAAGGTCGAAGTGACAAGGCTACGGTGTGAAGTACGGCACCCTTTACACCTCACATCTCAGATACCCAAAATGGTGATATGTTACCACCGTGCCGGATGACAATTATTCTGTCAGTGACAACCGGAGCCGTTCTGTTCACCTTCAACTTATGCTTCGTGAATTAACCAACGCAATACCCGCCTCACGCGTTACCACCCCTCCGTCATTCCACGGAATAAGCGCAATGCCGTCGGCAGATGCGATCTTTCGGCCCAACCAGCCGACGATGGAACCTGACCCCACCCATGTTTCGGCGGCCGCGCATGAGATCACGGAAATGGCGGCGCTCGCGGCGCGCTTCGTGAATTCAACCTCACGACATGTATTCCTTACCGGCAAAGCAGGCACGGGTAAAACGACGTTCCTTCATCAACTTGCCGCCAGTACGCACAAGCGTTTCGTGATCCTGGCCCCCACGGGTATCGCAGCGCTCAACGCGAAAGGGGTCACGATCCATTCACAGTTCCTCCTTCCGTTCGGTTCGTTCATTCCCGAAAAACAACTGCCCGCTGACCTGGGCGAATACGGGGCGTTCCATGACCAGGATACGCTGACGAGGCGGCATCCGCTCAATGCCATCCGCCGCAATGTGCTGCGTGAAGTGGACCTTTTGATCATTGATGAGGTGAGCATGTTACGCGCTGACCTGTTGGACGCGATCGACTTCCGAATGCGCAGTGTTCGCCAGAACCGCTACCAAAGCTTTGGCGGGGCGCAAGTTCTCCTCATTGGCGACCTGTACCAACTGCCGCCAGTAGTGAAGGACGACGAATTGCGCGTGCTGAAACGATGGTACGCAAGTCCGCACTTTTTCGAATCGAAGGTGATCAAGGAGCACGGCTACGCCCACATCGAATTGGACAAGATCTTCCGGCAGAGCGACGGGAAGTTCATCGACATCCTCAACAACCTTCGGAACAATACCGTGACACCCGAAGATGTAACGGAACTGAACAAGCACTACAAACCCGTTATCACCGATCAGGAGTCGAAAGGCGTGATCACCCTCACCACGCACAACCGCATTGCCGACGAGCTGAACCAACGTTCGTTGGCCAAACTGCCTGGCAAGTCACACACCTTCGACGCCACCGTGGGCCTCGAATTCCCAGAGAGCATGTTCCCAGTGCTACAACGGATGGAGTTGAAGGAGGGAGCACAAGTGATGTTCGTGAAGAACGACACGGACAAGGCGTACTTCAACGGAAAATTGGCGCAAGTGGAACGCATCGATGGTGACGGCATCGAAGTGAAAATGGACACTGGCGAAGCGTATGTGCTGAAGAAAGAAACGTGGGAAAACAAACGCTACGTGGTCGATCCGAACACGAAAGAGCAGAAGGAAGACATACTGGGCACGTTCGAGCAATACCCGATCAAATTGGCGTGGGCCATTACTGTTCACAAGAGCCAGGGCCTGACCTTCAGCAAGGCCATCATGGATGTAGGTTCGGCCTTCGCGCCGGGGCAGGTCTATGTGGCGCTTTCGCGATTGCGGTCGCTGGAGGGATTGATCCTGAGCACACGTATCGATCCATCCGTGGTGAGCAGCGACAGGGAAGTTGTGGCTTTCACGCAACGCGGCTTCGAACAGGAGCCCTTGCTGATGCAGTTGAAGGCCAGTCAACGCGAGTATCTCCAACTGCTCCTCAGGGGTACGTTCGACTTCAGCGACATGCTCCGGAAAGTCGAGTACACACAGAAGGACCATCCGGAAACCGCACAGTTCGAAGACGAGCGCATGAAGACCGCCCTGCAGGTCTTCACAGAAAAACTTCGCATCGAGGAGGAGAACACGCAGAAGTTCCGCAACCAGCTGGTGCGTTTGATGCAAGAAGACAAACGCGCCGAGTTGCTTGTGCGGATCGAGAAGGGCGGTGCATACTACGGTGAGCTTCTTCAAGCCCAGATGAAAGTGTTGTTCCAGCACATGGCACAGGCAGAGATGCTCAGCAAGACCAAAGGAGTATGTGAACGCCCTGAAGGAGATCGACGGCATGCTGATGAAGAAGATCGCCACGATCGCCAAGGTGGGCTACCTCACCAGGTGCATCTTGAACGACGAAGAGGTGAAGAAACAGGATGAGCTGGAGCGAGGCCTCGCTTCGAAACGCGCAGCGATGGTGGGCGACGTGCGCGCTTGGGCGGAAGAGAACCGGCCGAAAGCCAGTGGCAAGTCAGGCAAAAAGAGGAAGGCTGCAGAGAAGAAAGAGAAGCCGGAGAAGGGTAGCACCTACGAAAAGACCTATGTCTTGCGCCGCGAAGGCTGGACATTGGACCAGATAGCTGCAGAGCGTTCCATGGCGAAGAGCACGATCGAAGGGCACTTCGCGCGCGGCATCGCGGAAGGCGCGATAGACATTGACGGACTGATGCCGGCCGAGGAACGCGACACTATCGCGGACTGGATGCGCGAGAATCCCAAGGACGGATTGAACGAAGCACAGAAGAATTTCCAAGGAAAATTCAGCTACGGCCAACTGCGAATGGTGCAGGCCTGGCTCAAGAAAACGGAGTAGCTAGTTCGGAGCCAGAGGATCCGCGAGCGCCAATTCCGGGTACACGAACTCGTCGCTGGCATTGGGTGCATTCCCTGAACCCTCTTTGCCAAGGATCGGTCTTACCGTGAACGCTTTCATGGCATCGGCAGGAAAGGGTTTGATCAATGACTTGATCGCTTGCTCATCCGTTTCGCTGTTGATCGGCGCTAACCATTGCCCTTCTTCTTCCTCGGTGAGGATCACAGGCATACGGGGCCCATCCAACTTCGGATTGTTGTGGATGCGGTGGAGCAGATCATTTCCGGCGGTGGTCACTATGCTGAACGTATGGAGTGACTTGCCGCTCTCCCTATCCATCCACTCATTCCAAAGGCCGGCCAATGCGAAGTGGTCACGATCCTTCAAGTGAATGAAAAAAGGATAGGTGCGTTTGCCGAAGTGGTGATGCTCATAGAATCCTTCCACATGCACGATGCAACGTTTCTTCTTCGCTGAAAGTCGGAAAGCTGGTTTCTCGAATATCGTTTCACCGCGCGCGTTCAACGTTTGGTTCCATATCTGCTTTTGTTGTCCAGCGTCTTTGACCCAAGATGGCACCAACCCCCAGATCGAGAGCTGGGGGTCGCGTGGCTTATCGCCGGTGTATACCACAAGTTGGGGATGGGAAAAACCATTGGCATAGTGGTGATCGAACTCAGGGAACGGCAGAAGCAACTTCTCCAGCTTCTCCACCAATTCATTGTCACCGCGCGACTTGGCGATGCGGATCGACATTTCCGTTCGCGCCTTCACTCCGTAGCACATTGTGCAAGTTTACTGGTGTTGCTTTGCTGCATGGAACCCGCGAAGCCCACACATCGATCCCTGCTGATCATTCAACCCAGCGCGAAGATCTCGGAAGAGGTAATGCACCTGCGCGAGCGGTTGCATGAGCGTATCGGCAACTTCAGCGGAAGGAAAGTGATCCCTCATATCACCCTGTTCTTTGCTGACCTCCATGCCGAGCAGGAAACCAAACTGCGAAATACCATCCACGAGGGATGTAGATGGCAACGGCCCTTCGTTCTGGGATATGCGGGCATAACACACTTCCCGGATCAACAGACCATCTACATCAGCCCTGTCCAACACGAGGCCATTGCTTCTGTAAGGAACGCGATCGTCGCTTCGGTAAAGAACGATCCGGTGCTGGGCTCACACGTACATGAAACGGTTCAGCCGCACCTCACGATCGCCGCGGGGTTGAAGGATGATCAGTTCAAACAGGCCTGGCAGTTATTGGACCCCCACTCGTACATCGCCACCGATCACGTGAACGAGGTGGTGCTGATGCGCAGAGAACTGCGGCCTGGAGCAGTGTATGAGATGATCGCTAGGCATCCGCTGAGTTGATCACAACGAACCGATCACGTTCAACGACCAACACCTACCTCACCTTCAACATGCTTTTCACCTGCTGCCTGGTCCCGTTCTGCAACCGGCAGTAGTAAAGACCCGCAGGCAGTTCATGCAGATCGCATGCAATGGTATGTTCACCGGCAGGGACATCCTTGTTGATCACCATTCGCACAAGTTGTCCAGCCTCATTCGAGATCTGCAGCATCACACGCCCACCGTTGGATGTATAGCGCATCGTAGTACTATCTATGAACGGACTGGGGTACACTTCCAGGAGCGATGTTCCTGCACCTTGGTTGGCTTCATGTACACCAACATTCAGGCATTCCGTTGGATCCACCAATGCAAGGTTCTGATACGTATCAAGAAGAATGGTGTCCACGCTCGTTTGTGGAATGCAGAACCAATCTTTCAGCACGCTGGCATACACGCTACGAAAGTCGTACTGCATAGGCAGGTTCGTGCTGAAATCGGTGTCCACCGGTATCTCGGGGTTCTGGCCCAACATACCAGGGATCACTTTGCTGCCGAAGAGGAACATGGGCGCAGCTGCACCATGATCGGTACCACGTGATGAATTGCTCTTGATGCGACGGCCAAATTCCGAGAACGTCATTCCAGTCACCCGATCCTCGATCCCCAACAAGTGCAGATCATCCTGGAACGCGTGAATGCTATCGGATAATCCTTTGAGCAGGTCGGCATGCGCACCCAGCAAATGGTCATTGGTGTTCACTTGTTCAGAGTGCGTATCGAAACCCGTGAGGCTCACCCAGTAAATGCGCGTCTTCAATCCTCCGCATATGAGTTGGGCCACGATCTTCAGCGCGCTCGCGAGCTTGGCCCCTGGCTCCACACCTGTCGGGTAAAGCGCGCTCATGTTGCAGCCGGGCAAGGCTGCGGCTTGGATCACATCGCCATAGAGATCGGTTTGGCGCTGAACCGTGCGTGCGTAATCCAGTTTCGAGCCTTTGCAGTCCTGCGTGATCGCATCCGTGAAAAGATTACCTGTCAGGTCGAGTGAATCTTCGGTATTGTAGATCGAAGCACCCATGCTCACTCCGGCGTTCTGCAGGCCTATTGAAATTGGCCCACCAATGCGTATCGCGAGCGGATCAGGCATGGTGGAATTCGGGAAGCCCTGCGGATAATTGGGATATTCATAATGCAGATAACGACCAGTCCATCCGCTGTCCAAAAGCTGGTCGCTATTGGCACCGGTTTCCCAGATGTCGGTGCTGCGGAAGTGCGAATAATCGGGGTTCGGGTAGCCCACCCCTTGCACGATGGTGAGTTTGTTGTCGTTCCAAAGGTTTCGAAGCCCGCCTAAGGATGGATGCAGTCCGGTAGCACCATTAAGGCCCGGCAGATCCAACACTTGGTCCTCGGGGATCAATACGTTGGAACGCACCTGCGAAAGCATCGAATACTGGTCGAGTGGGATCACCGTGTTGAGGCCATCGTTGCCCCCGTAGAGTTGCACGATCACGAGAACACGGTCTTCGCCTGCCCGATCGAAAACCGGACCCAGGAGCGGGTTGCCGAATCCACGAACCGCGAAACCACCGACAGAGGCCGCTGACAGAGAGCGAATGAATTTGCGACGTTGCATGGTCGTATATTTTCGGTGATCAAAAAAGTTGACGTTCGGCGGCTTGTTGCATGTCACCGACCAGCCAATGCAGAATGTCGGGTACCAATTGGGCCGTCATGTCAGTGGTATTCGGATCGGCAACGTAGGTTGCGTATGCAACGCTCCAATAATCATCGTTCAGTTGGCCCAGCAACAGGTAATTCTGCTTCAACTGGTTCTTTACTCCTTGCGAAATAGGATTCACAAAAAAGAGTTCAGCGAGTTGATCAATAAGTGCGTTCGGGTCCGTAGGAGTTTGGAGTTGTTGCGTGAAGGCCACGAGATCCACACTGAAGACCAGGTTGGCATTATCAGGGAGCACGGTGTTGCTGGGCGTATCGAAAGTGCCATAAATGATGCCCAACTGGGAATTGTTCCGCGACGGATAGGTGGCCGTATCGAGCCAGAGGTTGTCGTAACTCGGATAGAGGTAGTAGGCGGGCCAACCAGCCACATTGGGAGGGTCGGCGATATTCTGTCCAGCGTAATCGATCAGCCAGTAGACCTGGGTTCGCGTAATGTGCAAGGCCTCGAACAAACTGGGATCCGGGAAAGGCATACCCAGCATGCGCAGGTTGCCTACTACAAGGTCCACAGGGTTCATGATCATGCAACCTCGCACCTGGTCATTGAAGAAATGCTCACTGGTCAAAAGAGCCCTGAGCACAACACGGATCTGATCGGGCGCGGCCACGTTGTCGCGAAAGAGTTCAGCAAGTGGTTCGATCACTTCGGCCTCCGTATCCGCTTGGATCTCACCGTGCACGAAAAAGCGATAGAGCTCGCGGCACATGAATCTCGAACATTGCTCGTTGGCGAGGATCATGTCCAACATCGCGTTCAATTCATTCTCTCCTGCATTGGGACCGGATCCGCCTGCGATCACGGTATTGTTGAAGAATGCGGAGAATGTTTTGTCCGCAGGTGTGTGATTGAAGGGGAAGAAGATCGGTTGCGGCAGAATGGGAATGCCACCGCTCTCTTCCAGAACTGTCCATCCGGTCAGCACGCGAGCTGCGGCTTGCACATCCTCCTCGGTGTAGCCCGAACCTTGGCCGAGGGTGAAGAGTTCCAGCAGTTCGCGCCCGTAATTCTCATCTGGCGCTCCAGCCACATTGAGGTAACCATTGAGGTAATACAGCATCGCTGGCTCCAACGTAACGTCATGTATCAACTGCCGAAAATTGCCGCCGCACTGGGTGCGCAGCAACTGGTTCATCTGGTACATGGCCTCGGAATGGAAGACCACGCCCACTTGGGCAGGCATGTGGTTTTGCCAAAAAAGGGTGAGCTTTTCGCGCAAATTGCGTTGCTGTCCTACGAGCTGACCAGCCCACCAAGCAGCCCAACTTTCCAACCGGGCTTGTATCACATCCGTATCATCCGGGGGATTTCTTGGTGTGTTCACCCATGTATCACCGAACGCAACATTCGGATCCAACCCGTTCGGGTCACTGTTCGCGTCGGCGTATGCCTTTACAGGTGGCAAGGTGTCGTTCGTGAAGGTGAGCAACTCGTCGATGACCTGGTCGAGCGACATTCCCTCAAAATGGGCAAGATCCGCAGTTGTCGCACCGAAGATGGAACGCCGCAGCAGGTGTTGTAGCTCAGGCCTTCCAAACGGGCCGGTGTAGGGTGTGATCGCCATGGTAGTATGTGCCAGAACACGAAATGTGCCGTGAAGTTGGTGGAAGGACTGTGACTTTACAATGCCCTCGAAGTAAAATCTTCAACCAATTCGACGGAACAACCTGACCTGATCGATGAGCACTTGAACGTCCCCAATGGAAAACCCCGGAGGTGTGCTCCGGGGCTCCCACTTACACCAAATAACCAAGCTCCAACTCGGTTTGCCGTTCGGCGAGGCCCAGAGGCTCCTATTCTCCAGCCGTCAAGCCCAACGACACAACAATATTCCGTGGAAGTTCATCAACCTACAATACCCACTTCTGGGTATTTTTCGTGAAGCGGTGGATCCGTTATGGACTGGCGGTGACACCCCGGTCTCCGATCGCACATTTGAGTGCCTGTATGAGGATATCGGAAAATGCCGTAATCTTGTACCCGCAAAGGCATCATTTCCGATGCCCTTGTCCAACACTTTTTTCGATGGCTACTGGTATTGTAAAGTTTTTCAATGAGACCAAAGGATTCGGTTTCATTACGCCCGATGACGGCACCAAGGACGTGTTTGCCCACAAAACAGGTCTGAAGGAACCTATCCGCGAAGGCGACAAGGTTTCCTTTGAAGTGGAACAAAGCCCAAAAGGCTTGAACGCCATTGATGTTCGTCGCGCCTAAGCGAGCTGCAACACACAATGAAAAGCCCCGATCGGTCCGCCGGTCGGGGTTTTGTTTTTAACGACTGCGCGGGTCCACTTGGTTTTCTTTGTTACCCTATACTCACCGCATGAAACTGATCTCCTTCAATGTGAACGGCATCCGGGCAAGCGTGGGCAAGGGATTGCACGACACGCTCCAAAAGCTTTCGGCGGACATCGTCTGCTTCCAAGAGACCAAAGCAACGCCCGAGCAGGTCGCCGAGGCATTGAAAGGGGCGAACGGCTACCATGTGAACGCCTATGGTGCAGTGAAGTTGGGTTATAGCGGAACGGCCATTGCCAGCAAAGTGGCACCGGAGAAGGTGTCCTTTGGCATCGGCATGGCGGGGCATGATGATGAAGGGCGGGTGGTGACGGCCACCTTCAAGGATGTGGTGGTGCTTTGCGTATACACCCCGAACAGCGGCGAGGGCATGAAGCGCTTGGGTTACCGGGGTGAATGGGACGCGGCCTTCCGGAATTATGTATCGAAGCTCGCCAAGGGCAAGCTCCCGGTGGTCATCACCGGCGATCTCAATGTGGCGCACCAGCCTATTGACATCGCTAGGCCAAAAGCGAATTACAACAAGACCAGTGGCTACACTCAACAGGAGATCGACGGCATGAGCGCATTGTTGGCTGCAGGGTTCGTTGATACCTACCGACACTTCCATCCCGCAGCGGTCAAATACAGTTGGTGGAGCCAACGCTTCGGTGCCCGTGCCAAGAATGTGGGTTGGCGCATCGATTACGTGCTGGTGAGCAAAGGCTTCGAGGCGAAGGTGAAAGATGCGTTCATCTTGAACGAGGTGATGGGTAGTGACCATTGTCCTGTGGGGATCGAATGGTGAATCAGAGTGACGAACAAAAAGAAGAACCATGAAAACCCTGTTGCGTTTGGAAGAGCTCGCGCAATTCCTGTTCGTGATAATGGTCCTCGTAATGAAAGGGGTGGCCTGGTGGATGTACATTCTACTGCTCCTTGGACCAGACATTGGAATGGTGGGTTATTTGGTGAACACTCGCGTGGGTGCCATCTGCTACAATTTGACGCACCATAAAGGGCTCGGCATCGTGCTGATGCTGATAGGCCTGATAGCAGAAGTGGCCAACATGCTAACCAATGTGCAGAGCGGTTTTTTCCTTGTTGGACTGATCATTTATGGACACTCCAGCATGGACCGCATGCTCGGCTATGGGCTCAAGTACAGTGATGATTTCAAGCACACGCATCTCGGTTGGATCGGGAAGAACAAGTAGATCGGATAGTAGAAGGTTGAAGAGATCTCTTCGTTGACCTGCAAGAAAACCAACATGCGTATTCTACTGCTGGACAACTACGATTCCTTCACGTGGAACCTGCAACACTTGTTGGAACCATTCGCCCAGGTGCAGATCTTTCGAAACGACGCCATATCTGTTGACGAAGCCGCGAAATTCGATCGCCTCGTGCTTTCTCCAGGACCAGGGCTTCCGGCAGAAGCAGGGATCATGCCCGAACTGTTGGCCCGTTTGATGCCAACACATCCGATCCTGGGTGTATGCCTGGGAATGCAAGCGATCGTTGAAGCCTGTGGTGGTCAGCTGTTCAACCAGGCCAAGGTGCAACATGGCGTTTCGGTCAAGTGCCTAACAGAACAACCAACGGATCCGCTCTTTGCCAATATGCCCAGGATCTTCGACGTGGGGCTTTACCATAGTTGGGCCGCCGACCCGAAAACACTTCCTCCTACCCTACGCGTTACAGCGCGCAGTGAGGCGGGTATCATCATGGCTGTGAGGCACGAACAATTCAATACGTGCGGCGTGCAGTTCCATCCGGAAAGTGTGATGACACCATTCGGCGAGCGGATCATCGAGAACTGGATCAACACGTGAACGGCTTTCCACCGTAAGGTTGTTGATCATCGTTGGCTCGGTCTTGGTTAGGGCCCGGAACAACCCCGATAGCTTTGCTGTATGATGCGTCACATTCTTATATCGTTTGTCGTTCTGCTCCTTCATGCACTTCCTGTGCAGGCCCAGAACCTGCTTCAGCGCAAGTTGAACAACGACACCATGCCCAACTTGGTGCCGAACCCAGGGTTCGAGCTCACCAAGAAGATCCAATGCGCTTGGACACAGAAAGCGCGCAAGTTCAACGAGGAGGTGATGATCGGATGGAATTCACCTACGGAGACCACACCCGACCATTTCACCACCAAAGCCGATGCGGACTGCTGGAGCAATCCGGCGAAAAAATCGAAGGGACGAGCCAGCCCGCGCACTGGCGATTGCATGGCTGGCATCAAGTCGTATGGCAAGGGTAACACCCCAACCTATTGGCACGAATACCTCCAGATCGAATTGCCCGAACCGCTGACAGCAGGCAAACACTATGTGGCGGAATTCTTCGCCCTCCACGCGGTGTTCAGCAATTTGGCGAGCAATAACCTGGGTATGTACCTGAGTGGAGTGCCTGTGCGTTCGCGCGATTGCCTGCCGCTCTATTACCCGGCGCAAGTGCGGGAGGAGGATGTGATCGAGGGCGGTTGGCACAAAGTGAGCGGCGTGATCGAGGCCAAGGGTGACGAGCGATACATCATCATCGGCAATTTCTGTACGGACCAGCTAACACGCAACAAGAAGATGCCCGAAGGCGAGCGTGGAGCCTACTACTTCATCGATGATGTGAATGTGCGCCTTGCTCCTGCGAACATGAAAGTATCTGATCCACCGATGGTCTGCATTCCTCCTCCACCGAAGCAACGCGTAGCGGACCACGCCAGCACAGCCGAAGTGGCTCTTGTAGAGATGGAGCCTGAAGTGGGCAAGCACATCCGGCTGGACAAGATCTTCTTCGACTTCGACAAAAGCACACTGAAAACCGAAAGCGAGCTGGAACTCACCACCGTTGTCGATCTGCTTACGGACTATCCTTTCATGCGTATCGCGATCGAGGCACATACGGACGACCAAGGCACCGACGACTACAACCAAAAGCTGAGCGACGCCCGCGCCAAAGCGGTGGCAGACTGGTTGATCACCAAGAAAATTGATACTGAACGGATCGAATGGAAAGGCTATGGTGAATCAAAACCACTGGCCGAAGGCACCACGGAAACAGAGCGTGCCATCAACCGACGTGTTGAGTTCCGAGTTCTGGACCGCTAGTAGCCGATGGCCAAGAAAAAAGGGATCCAGTTTCGTGGATCCCTTTTCTCAGCATGAATTTCAAAAAAGGTCAAGCGTGCTGAGGCTGGTCCTTGAGAATACGGCGCGCGATATCCAAAATTCGCGTGTCATCCAACGAGACCACGCCACCACCACCACCGCCTTCCAAATGCACACCCATGGGTCTGCCCTCAGGGTGCGAGTAACCGCCGAAATAATTCCAAACCGTTTCAACGTTCAGGTCCAACTCTTTCGCAATACGATGGATACTGCCATCGGGTAAGCTGTCCTTGATACCGCGGAGCTCATTGAAGGTGATATTCATGGTCGCTATGGGTTTTGTGTGGAAGTATCCCGAAGGTAATGCCAGACTTTTGAAAATAGTGTCGCTTGGTTGAAAAAAAACCGGAGGTTCGTGCTGCCCCTCGAACAGCGGCATTCCGATCATGCGAGCGCTCCCATTAGCGGTAACAGCGGCATTTGCCCTTTGGCATGGCTCGGTAGGCGCGCAACAATACGACCTGCGCGTGTTCAGTGTGGAGGACGGTCTACCAGGGAGCACGGTGAACGCTATCACGCAGGATAGCGAAGGCTTTCTTTGGGTTGTTACCACCAATGGTTACGCCCGTTTCGATGGAAGGCACTTCTCCCAGTTCGTTTCCTTGGAAGAGGTTGGCCTTGTTGCAAAGGAGGCGCTGGACAGGCATTCGAACTCCGTTCAAGAAGCACGTTTGGATCGGGACTTGTTGGGAAAGTCGAGCAAAAAGGCAGCTTCGATCCGTCTGTCGAACGGCGACGATCTGTTCGCCACACGCGAAGGTGTTCTCCTCTACCGCGGCACGCGGCCGACAACAACCCCTCGTAGGATCCGCTCCCGGAACGGGCTTGGTGACGATGCGGTTCGGTGTCTCTTTCAAGATGCGAGCGGAATTGTATGGATCGGCACGGAACATAATGGTATCAGTCGCTTGGTGAGTGATGCTGTTACTTGGTTCGACGAGCGGGATGGACTGCCTGGTTCAGTGGTTTCGGGTATTTCCTCGAATGCTGAAGGGCTCATCCTGTTCACCACAAGTGATGGAAACGCTGTGCTCGACACGAGCTTCAACATTAGCCAAAACCGGGTTAAAGGCACTGATGCTGGAGGATCGGAACAAGGGGAAACGAATTTGCGGATCCTTCTTGCCAACGGGCATTTCTGGTCCGCAACAGACCATGGCGTTTTCGATCATTCATCCGAAGGCTACACTATCCGAGTAGGCCGCGATACGATCGAAGCAACTGCTATGGCCATCGCCGGGGATTCAGTGCTTATTGGAACGCACGCAGGTCTGTTCAAGGCACCACTTGACAATAGCTGCGCAAATTGGACACCTGCCTTCGCAGCAGGAAATGAAGACATCACATGCCTCGTTCACGATCTGGCTGGCAACATATGGATGGGCACATCGAACAAAGGCATTGTTAGATACAACAAGAACGGTACCCAACGTTGGACAACCATCGAAGGCCTCGCAAGCGATCACATCCGCCTGCTGCTGCTCGATGCGTACCAGAACCTTTGGGTGGGAACAGACCGCGGGTTCAACCTTATGGAGTTGGACGAATTGCAGGAGCAAGTGCTCAATATCCGGTATTACGGCATCGCCGATGGCTTCCCTGGTATCGAAGCCATGCCAAATGCCTGCATGCTGGATGTGGACAGTTCACTCTGGTTCGGTACAACTCGAGGCGCGATCCACTTCGATCCGCGCCGCATTCTCGAAGATCCCGTTGCGCCGCGAACACGCATTACAGACCTTGCTGTTTTCTTCGAGCATCCCGACCTGCGGCCTTGGTGCGATACGCTGGATCCAGAGGGATTGCCAAATGGCCTCCGTCTTCCGCACGATCAGAACCACCTCACCTTCACCTTTACCGGCCTATCGCTCGCTTACCCGGAAAAAGTCCGCTTTCAATACAAGCTGGAAGGCCGCGATGCGGATTGGTCTCCGATCACCTCTGATGATCGCGTAACCATGAGCGGGCTCGAGCCTGGCACATACACGTTCCTGGTAAAAGCACGCAATGGAAGCGGCGTGTGGAATGATGAACCTGCCCGATTCACCTTCGCGATCACACCGCCGTATTGGGAGACAACGCCTTTCCGCATCACCGGTGGTGCTGCGCTGCTCTTGTCCTTCTTCGGCTTACAATACCTGCGCGACCGACGATCACGAAAAACACGCGAACGTTTGGAGCGAATGGTCACGGTGCGCACCCAGGAACTTTCCGATGAGAAGCACCGCAGCGACTCCCTCTTGCTGAACATCCTGCCCGAAACAACAGCGGCGGAACTGAAAGAGAACGGCACCGCCCAAGCTCGCAGCTATGCGGAATGCACGGTGCTCTTCAGCGACTTCCAAGGCTTCACCATGCTGAGCGAGCAGCTGGAAGCGACCGGGATCGTTACGGAATTGGATCGCTTTTTCCGTGCCTTCGATCGCATAACGGACAAATACGGCACCGAAAAGATCAAGACCATTGGCGATGCGTACATGTGTGCCAGTGGTGTGCCGAACCCTTCACGTACGCATGGCTTGGACGCCGTGTTGATGGCCTTGGAAATGCTGAGTGTTGTGGACGCGATCAACGCGCAACGCGAGCGCGAGGGTCATCCTGCCTGGCCGATCCGCATTGGTTTGAACAGTGGACCACTGATCGCAGGCGTGGTGGGTGAAAAGAAATTCGCCTATGACATTTGGGGTGATACCGTGAACCTTGCGAGCCGCATGGAAAGCAGTGGCGCCCCTGGTCGGGTGAACGTGACCAGTGCTGTGCTCGCACAAGTGGAACGATTCGTTGAATATGAATCAAGAGGCAAGGTGAACCTGAAAGGAAAAGGCGATGTGGAATGTTGGTTCGTGGACCGTCTGCGGCCCGAGTTCAGTTCGGACGAGCGAGGACGTACCGCCAATGCCATGTTGATGGAGCTCCGCAGCGCCCAACAGAAAGCATGAACAGTGCAGGGCCATTGAACAACCGCGTTTCGAGGAACGACCTGATCGTCGTTGTCATCGGTGCGATGCTCATTCTGGGTCCGGCTTTGGTCAACGGATTTCCGTTCGTGTACCCTGATACTGGAACCTATTTGGACAGTGCCTTCCGCGGTGCTGTTCCGGTGGACAGGCCTTGTTGGTATGGCCTCTTCATGCGGATCTCGAGTCTCGGTGGGAATACCTTTTGGGGCATCATCATTGGTCAGGCGTTGCTGTGTTCGCTCTACATCCGTAGAACGGTGGCTGTGCTGGTCGCGCTACATGCAGCAGCTTTTGCGCTCGCGATCATGGTATTGCTCTCGTTGTTTTCCAGCGTCGGCTGGTATGCCGGACAATTGATGCCGGACATCTTCACCGGCATCGGTATCCTGGCCATGTTCCATCTCCTTTCCGGTCACGGATCGAAATGGGTACGGCTGGCAGACGCTGCCGTGATCGTGTTTTCCTGCTGGGTGCACTTGTCCAATTTGCTGATCCTTCCCTTGAGCGGTTGCCTTCTGCTGACCCTTAGGTCCGGCACCCTGAAGAAACTCCGTGAGCAACGGTGGGCATTACTGGTTGTTACGACCATTGCCTCGTGGGCTGGGCTGGCATTGGTTAATCGTATTGTCGATAAGGAGTTCTACCTCTCCCGTGGTGGACAAGCGTTCATGATCGCCCACTTGCTGGACAGCGGGATATTGCCAGCATGGATGGACGAGCATTGCCCTGAAGGTGGTTATCGCATCTGTGCCTATCGGGATCGTTTACCATCATCTGGCAATGATCTTCTCTGGACCGATACCATCAGCCCAATGCATCTCGAAGGTGGTTGGTTGGCAACAAAACCGGAGTATGACCGCATCATAAGAAGCGCATTGCTGGATCCGAAGTATGCCCTCTGGTATGCGAAGGCCGGAGTTCGCTCCACCATCGAACTGATCGGAAAACGGACGATCTGCCGCGGTTTGATCAACACGGATTACCGCAGGCCGACAAGTCCTCCGTACGTCATGATCGAGGGCACCATACGTTCCAGCCTACCCGACTATCTCTCTTCCATGCAGAACGGAGGACGGGGCGAACTGAACATGTCGATCGCGGACGATCTGTACAAGTGGTTCATGACCGTAATTCTCGGCGCCTCTGTGGTATTGATCATTCTCCCGCGCAGGATATCAAAAGGAGCATTGGTGCGCACCGACCTCACTTTCGCGATCGGTGCTCTCTTGATCGACGCGTTCGTATGCGCCAACCTGAGCACCACCGAGGACCGCTACTTGTCGCGCACCACGTGGATACTCCCGCTCTTCGTGATGATCGCGCTCATCCAGCTCTGGTCTGCGAGAAAGGACCAGCGCAGCAGCGATCTCGCAAGTATCAGCTCAACCCACTGATCACCCCGTTCGCATCGATGTCCATGCCTTCGGCGGCAGGGATCTCCGGCAATCCCGGCATGCGCATGATCTCGCCGCAGATGGGCACCACGAAACCCGCACCCGCACTGATCTCGATGTCGCGCACGGTGATGCGGAAGCCGGTGGGCGCTGCGCGAAGCGCTTTGTCATCGCTGAAGCTGTATTGCGTCTTCGCCATGCAGATGGGTACGCCGTCGAGGCCGAGCTTGCTGATGCGACGCAGCGCGGTCTCGGCATCGCCGCTGTAGTCCACGCCATCGGCGCGGTAGATCTCCTTGGCGATGGTCTCGATCTTCTGCTTGATGGAAAGCGAGAGGTCGTAAAGCGGTTTGAAATCGCTCACTCCGCTGTCCGCCACGCGAAGCACTGCTTCGGCAAGATCCGTCATACCGTCGCCGCCTTTGGCGAAGCCTTGAGCGAGCACTGCTTCAGCACCGCGCTCCTTGCAGTACGCCTTGATCATATCGATCTCCTCAGTGGTATCCGTCGGGAAGTGGTTGATGGCCACTACGGCCTTCACGCCGAATTTGGCGATGTTCTCGATGTGGCGCCCGAGGTTGGCAAGACCGGCTTTCAACCGCTCCGGAGCAGCATTGTTCACCTCCTTGATATCGGCCCCGCCGTGGTAACGCAGCGCCCGCACAGTGGCCACGATCACGGCAGCGCTCGGCTTCAAACCCGCTGCGCGACACTTGATGTCGAAGAACTTCTCCGCACCGAGATCGGCACCGAATCCCGCTTCTGTCACCACATAGTCGCCGAGGCTCATGCCCATCTTCGTTGCGAGCACGCTGTTGACGCCTTGCGCGATGTTCGCGAACGGACCACCGTGCAGGATCGCAGGATTCCCTTCGAGCGTTTGCACCAGATTGGGCATTATGGCCTGCTTCAACAAGAGTGCCATAGCACCTTGTGCGTTGAGGTCCCGCGCATACACCGGTGTGCGATCGAAACGCTGGCCCACATAGATGTTTCCGAAGCGCTCCTTCAGGTCATCGATGCTGTTCGCGAGACAGAGGATCGCCATCACCTCGCTCGCAGGCGTGATGTTGAAACCATCCTGACGGGGAATACTGTTATTGGGGCCACCCAAGCCGATGGTGATGTCGCGCAGCGAACGATCGTTCATGTCCATCACGCGCTTCCAAGCAATGGTGCGCGGATCGATGTTCAGCGTGCGCTTACGGTTCTGCAGGTTGTTGTCGATGAGGGCGGCAAGCAGGTTGTTCGCTTTCTCGATCGCCGCGAAGTCGCCTGTGAAGTGCAGGTTGATGTCCTCCATGGGCACCACTTGCGCGTAACCGCCACCGGCAGCACCGCCCTTCATACCGAAGACCGGACCGAGGCTCGGTTCGCGAAGGACCACCACACTCTTCTTGCCGAGTTTGCTCAACCCTTCGTGCAAGCCGATGCTTGTGGTGGTCTTGCCTTCACCGGCTGGTGTGGGCGATAGCGCGGTGACAAGGATCAACTTGCTCTTCGCGACACGTGCCTCATCGATCAGGTCCAGCGGCAACTTCGCCTTGGTGCGACCATAGGGTTCGATCACTTCCGGATCGATACCGAGGTTCTTCGCGATCTGTGCGATGGGTTTCAGTTGCGCTTTCTGCGCGATCTCGAGGTCGGAAGGGAATGCCATGCGCTAAAGATGGGAAGAAGTACCATGTGACCATGTGACCGTGTGAACATGCGGGTATGTGGGCATGGTACGCTCTGGCATGTCCACACGGCCAACGTATGTGCCGCGACCCGCAGGCCGTTCGAAAGCGGCCCATGTTGTTGCTCCTGAGCACAACAACAGTTACGTCGCACGGGGCGCATGAGCATATGTCCACATGACCACATGATCAAAGGCCCCTATCTCACCACCAATTTTGTTGTGCGAGAAACCGAGCCTGCAGTTGCTTGCATGAGGTAGGTCCCTTGCGGTATCCTGGCCCCATTCGCATCCCGCAAATTCCAACTGAAGCGGGAGTTGCCACTGGCCTGTTTACCGAGCGAGCGTTGGAACACACGGCGACCGTTCAGATCATACACGTTGACTTCCACTGGTGATGCATCGCGCAAATAGAGATCGATGTTCACGACGTCGCTGGCTGGGTTCGGCCAGGCGTTGCCAACCGCGAGATTCCCCGCGACTTCCGCCACACCGATGGGTGCGGCTGGGAGATGACTGGTGAACACACCTGATCCATGCGTTCCCACAACAATAAGCCCGTCACTGCCGCGCGAGGTGATCATGTTGATCGGCACATTGCCCATCCCCGTGGGGTCTTCCTGCTCCCAGATCGTATTGTCACCATCGAGCACAGCGGTGCTGTACAGGCCCGTGCTGGTGCCAATGAAGTAACGATTGTTCACTCCATCATAGGTTGGATAGATCATCGCCCAATACACGGCGGGTCCATTGCCGCTGCCATCGGGGTTCTGTTCGATATTGCCGCTCACGCTTGTCCATGTCGCGCCACTATCAGAGGTAAGGAACACGCTTCGCACTTCGTAATTGCTGAAAGTGACCAACCATTCCGCCGCGTTGTAATCGTTGGGAGCCACGCAGCTCACATAACTGGCGGAGGGGAACTCCGTACTCGCCAACAGCGAACGGTCCGGGTTCGTATCGAGGCTATCCACGCGGTAGACCCGGCCGTTGGTGGTACCATAGAACAAGGTGGTGGGTTGGGCCAAACTGATGTCCAGTGCGCACAGGCGTTGTGATCCCAGAACTTCGGTGATCTGCTCCCAGTTCGTGGGATTCGGATCGTAATAGTTGCCCGTGAGCGGAATGCCCGCCACATCATTGTTGCGGTACAACTTGCTCGCATGGCACCAGTAGACCTTGTTATTGGATACAGGGTCCAGAACATACTGGTTGATGAAATTGTAGGAAGGATTGGTGATGTCTGGATCGATGCGTTCGAACGCTGAAACAGTACCCGCATCATCCACCGCCAATTTGAACAACTTGCCCTGCTGCAAACTCATCAGCATGAAGTCGCGGCCTTCTGGTATCGCGCAATACGAACCATCGCCTCCAAGCACATTGGCCCACGGTTGCAGCGGGTCCGTATTCGTACACAGGTAACTGCCATTGTCCTGCATACCGCCTACAATGAACTGGCTGGTGGAATTGCCTTCCTCGATGGCCACGGTATAGAACTGCGAGGTATAGTAACCGGTGTTCAGCACGGTCCATGGAATACTGTCGGCGAGCGGGTTCAAGGTGACGTGCACGCCGCCATCGTTCGCGCTGTACAACTTGGATGGATCACCATTCGAGAATTCCAACCAATGCTGATCCGGGTGGTGGTTGGGCCACACGTAGTTCTTCGGATCGTCCACATCGCATTGGTATCCACCAACCCATTTGTAGGTCTCTGGTTGTGTCCAACCATCGGTGCTGCGGTACACGCTGGTGCCACCGATGTACACGATGTTGCTGTCCGTAGGATGCACAGCGATGCACATGTCGTAGCTCGTTTGTGTATTGATGTACCCGAAATCGAAATTGTAAAAGCCCGTACACGATCCATTGGGAAGGTTGGCGCTGCGATTGCTCAAAGAGCCACCGGTGCCGGTCCCGTCGCCACTGAGGTAACCGTATTTGTACAGGCTGTGCCCACGAGTGCCCACGCCCGGCGATTCGCAGAAGAACCACACCCTGTTCTCATCATTGGGGTCGATGGCGATCACCGTTCGCTCGGCGGCAGCGGGATACACACCAACGCCGATATTGGCCCAGGTCAACCCATCCGTGCTGCGATAAATGCCCCGATACGTGGCACCATTTCCGATGGCCGCGTAATAGACCCCTGTGCTGCTAACACGCACTTCCGTGTACAGGCTCGTAGCTGTGATACTCGTATCAAGCCCGAGCACCGTGCTCCACGTAGCGCCACCATCATTGCTGCGCACAATGCCATCGAAGATCGCGGCCACCACGATGTCGCTGTCCATGCGAAGTGGATCTACCACGATGCTGTTCACGTGTTTGAACGCACCCTTGCGATCGAAGACCTGTGGATCATTGCTGACCGTGCTTGGCAAGCGGCTCCAGCTGAGGCCACCATCAGTGCTTTTGAAAATGCCATCACCGGGCAGCAGTGCTTCGAAACTGGTACCGCTCACCACACCGTAGTTCTCCCCCGTTCCGCAATACCACGTTTGCGTATGTCCAGCGCGGATGTCCTGTCCCAGGCAACTCGTGTTCTGGATCTCCAGTGGCGCCGAAGTCTTCGTCCAAGAAACACCTTGATCGATGCTCCGCCAGATACCTCCAGTGGCCGAACCTGCGATCAACACGTTCGAGTCGGTAGCGTCCACCCGGAAAGCACGCGTGCGCCCACCGCGATTGATCGGCCCTTGTTGGACCCAGTTCAAACTCTTCGCTACAGCGCGTGTAGGAAGATGACGTGCGAAAGCGAGCTCTTTGCTGCGGATGTCATCCGGGATCCGGCCGGTGGCAGGATCGCGCATGCGTTCCAGATCCCATGCTTTCAGTGCATTGCGCCCCTCTTGATCACCGGGGCCCATGGGCGCTGCTGGAATTGATGCAGTCGAAACGACGGAATGCTTTTCTGCGAAGCAATGATCGCCACCGCAGCGACCAGCAGGGAAGTGAGAAATAGTAAACGCTTCATGGAAGTCGGGTTGGGTGCCCAAGGTAGTAGGCAACTCAGCAGCGTCGAAACAGTGCGATCTCGGTTCGACTCGATGGTGTTCCGGGAGGAAAGAAAAGCCGAAGCGAACCTCCTACCCGAACTCCACCCCGAACCCAGCTTTCTTCAGGTCATCCCAAAAACGGGGATATGACTTGGTAACCACCTGCGGGTCGTTGATGGTGATGGAACCCAACACCAGGGCGAGCGGCGCGAGGGCCATGGCCATGCGGTGATCGCCACGTGGATCGAACGGCGGCGGAACGCGGTTGGTAATAGAACCACTGAGGTCGAAACGGTCCTCACGTTTCGAAGAGTCAACTCCTAATAGGGTGAGCGCATCATGCACAGCGGCGATCCGATCGGTCTCCTTCGCCTGCAGGTTGTTCAACCCATGGAAAAAGCCGGTGCGACCGAGCCCTGCAAACGTTAGAGCAAGCGGTTGAAAGAGATCGGGGGTATGGCGAAGGGTCGATTCCTGGTCGCGACCCGCCACGGAAGGTTTCAGGCGGATCCCTTTTGCGTACGCCTCACTCTCCACCGCAAAACCCCAGAGTTGTACAGCCCATTTATCGCCTTGCCAGCCAACCGCGTCGAACACCAGGCCCGGAAGTTCAACGGTCGCATTCTTCGCGAGCGCAACCACCTCGTACCAGAACGATGCTGCACTCCAGTCCAATTCCACGTCCACAGCGCGACCGACAAGTGCGGAACGCTGAACGCGGATCCATTCATCCTCCACCGCTGGCAGCACATTGAAATGTTCAAGGCACTTCATGGTCATGCGCACATACGGCTCGCTCAAACGCAAGCCCGCCCAACGCAGGGCAAGGCCTTTTTCCATGCACGGTGCTATCAGCAACAGCGCGCTAACGAACTGGCTGCTCATGGGCGTATCGAGCGAGATCTCGCCACCCTTCATCCTTCGGCCTCGAACGCGGAATCCCGTTTCGACTTTTTCGATATCGGCACCCAACGCACGCAGCGCATCCACCAACATCCCATGGGGTCGTTCCAGCAAACGCGCGTCGCCGGCAATGATGTGTTCCTCTCCTTCTTGAACGCTGGCCCAGGCGAGCAGGAATCGGAAGGTCGTTCCGCCCAAGCCGCAATGCATCACGTGCGGACGGTCGCGAAGCAGACCATGCAGAATGCGGGTATCGTCGGCATCGCCCATGTTCTGCACAAGCGACAGGTCACCGACCAACGAAGCAAGGATCAGCGCCCGGTTCGCAATGCTCTTCGACCTGGGCAGATCGATGGCAACGTGGATGGGCCGTTCAGGCTTCGTTACGGTTACGCGGGCGTGCATCAACTGCGAGCAATCGGTAATGGTCGAGGGCCGAAGAGGCTTGTGCAGCGGTAACAGGCACATCGGTAACGGCCGCACCAATGTCCGTAAGCAAGGTGAAATGGAAGACACCCTCGCGGTTCTTCTTGTCGCTGCGCATCAGTTCCACCACGCGGTGGTGATCGGTATCCTGCAACACGACAGGTGGGTACAGCCCCAACAAGTGCTCCTGCACAGCGTCCATCTTATCGCGATCGAAATGGCCGAGGCGCCAACTGAGCCACGATTCGCAGATCATACCAATGGCCACAGCCTCGCCATGCAACAGCGAGCGCTTCTGGCTTTCCAGCGTATAGGCTTCCAGCGCATGGCCAATGGTATGGCCGAAGTTGAGCAGCTTCCGGGGTCCACTTTCCCGCGGATCCTCAGTAACCACTTCTGCCTTGATGGCCGCACTGCGCAGGATCAGCGGCAAGAGGGCATCCAGATCGTGCAAGGGTGCACGGCGCACAGCGTTCCAATGTGCGGCATCGCGGATCAATCCATGCTTGATCATTTCGGCCACACCGTTCAGCAATTCGCGCTTGCCCAATGTTCGCAGGAACGGCGGATGCACATAGGTGCCCACCGGCGGCGCGAAGAGACCCACCAAGTTCTTCACCCCAGCGAGATCAATGGCGCTCTTGCCACCGATCGCCGCATCCACCATACCCATGAGCGAGGTGGGCACATGCACACTGCGTATGCCGCGCATGTAGGCACCGGCCACGAACCCGCCGAGATCGGTGATCACACCGCCACCCAAACAAACCAGCACAGAACTACGATCGGCACCGTTCTCCACCAGGTAGTTCCACAGGTTACTGCACACCTCCAGGTCCTTGCTACGCTCGCCGTGATGCACTTCGATGGTGGGCGCGTTCGCGAGAGCCGGCACATGGGCCAGCAATTCCGGAAGGCACGCGGCCAAGGTGATATCATCCCCCAGCACAAAATACTTCACACCATGCCCGCTCTGGCCCAATGAACGCTGCAACATGGCCAGCGCACCAACGCCCACAAATACCGGATGATCCCCGGCAACGAACTCATCCACCTGCCCGCGCGCTTTCGCCATTGCTACTTTGGTCCCGGTCCTCTCGCACCGAACCGGTGCTAAAGGAACGAAAGACCAACCAACGGCAATGCCTACTTCTTCAGCAACGATCCCCAAGACGCTGCCCAACCTGGGCGACACACGCATCGCGTTCGCAGCCAAGAGCGACCGTGAGCTCTGGCAGGCCCAGCAGTTGTACCGCATCATCGGCAACCCCACGATAACCGGCGTGGGCAGCTGGATCACCAAAGCAGCCCTGGCGCTGCACCTGCCGATCAAGGGCGTGGTGAAGGCCACCATCTTCAAACAATTCTGCGGCGGGGAAACCATCGAGGAAAGTCTCGTTACCGCGAAAAAGCTGGGAGCAAGCGGCATTGGCACCATCCTGGACCACAGTGTGGAGGGCAAGGATGACGAAGCCTCGTTGGACGAAACCGTTCACGAAGTATTGCGGACCATCGCCGCGGCGAAAGGCAAACCGGAGATCCCGTTCTGCGTGTTCAAACCCACGGGCGTTGCGCGTATGGAGGTAATGGAACGCGTGAGCGAAGGCACCACGCTTACGAGCGAAGCACAAGCCGAATGGCAGCGGGCCACCGCACGCATGGAACGCATCTGCCAGGCCGCTTTCGATGCGGATGTGCCTGTTCTGGTGGATGCCGAAGAAAGCTGGATACAGCCCGCGGTGGATGCCTTGGTGGAAGGAATGATGAAGCGCTTCAATCAACAGCGAGCC
>JADKGB010000029.1 GCA_016717225.1 Flavobacteriales bacterium
TTCTTCATCGGTCAAATATAGGTATAAGTTCGTACAAATGTAGAGAAAACTTTTGAACAGTGGTTCTTTCTTGTCGTTGACAGCAGAACCGCTTTAGCGGGGCTGCACTGCCCTTGAAAAAAAGAAAGGGATCTGCGTCAAGGCTGTGCGCAACGGCGAACAATACGGCGCCAAGAAGTTCGCCATGCAATGCGAGGTCCGTTCCGGCCCGGAACCCTTGCCTCTCTCTAGAGGTAGCTCAGCCACCACTTCTCCTTGTGCGCAGCGCGGTACCGCCCGAACCAACGGCAGGGCAGGTAGAGCGCGAACACCACACCGATCCACACCGTGTACACCACCCAGAGCGGGAAACCATTGTTCGCATAATCGCCAGGATCGAGCGTAGCGGAGAGCACGGTCTCGTGGAAGGGTTGGCCTTGCAGCAACATGGCTACGGTGGCCAGCGCGTGGATCAGGTAGATGTGCAGCATGTAGAAGAAGGGCACACGGCCGAAGACGATGAACGGCGCGCTCCACCGGAATTCGCGGCCATCGGCCCAGGCCAGGAAGAGCAGCGCCGGCCCCAGCGTCATGCACAGGTACAGCAGCGAGGGCGGGTATTTGGTGGTGTTGAGGATGGAGAAGAGGTCGAAGGCCATGGTGGGCTGGTCCACCCAGGGAAGCAGGTCGCCGTAGATGTTCCATCCACGCAGCACGATGAAGAGCGCGATGGCCCCTGAGCAAAGGCGAGCGTGCGCTTGCGTTTCGCGCTGGTCACCTCGGGCGTGAAGAGCTTTCCCAAAGCATAGCCCAGGGCCATGGTGCCGATCCACGGCAGCACCGGGTAGGCGAACGCGATGATGCGCCCGGGTCCCAACTGGAATTCGCCGCCGCGGTGCAACGCATCGAACAGCGTCCCGATGAAGCCGTTCTCCTGCACGGGAGCATGGTCCAGCAAGTTGTGGCCGAGAACGATGACCAAGCCAATCCCCAAGATCCGGCACGCCAAGGCAGGTACACGAGCATGGCCAGCGCGATCATGCTACTCACCGATGGCAGAAGACCGCGAGCATGGTGAGGTGAAAAGCGGATCGAATGCCAGCCGAAGCTGACAATGACGACCTCGGTGAAGATCATCCACGCCCCGCGTGTCCACAGGAAGCGGCTCAGCTGGGCCTTGGAACGTGTGCGCCCGAACAGGAACGCGCTGGTGCCCGCCAGGAACACGAACACCGGCGCACAGTAGTGCGTGATAAAGCGGGTGAGGAAGAGCACCGGCGTGGTGGTGGCCATGTCGGTTGGATCGGCGCCGAACAACAAGCCGTGGTGGAAGAAGTCGCGCACATGGTCCAGCGCCATGATCACGAGCACGATGCCGCGCAACAGGTCGATGGTGGTGATGCGGGCGGTGTTCATGCGGGCAAGGTAGGTGCGCGACTTCAGGGACACGGCCGGCGGGGCGGGGAAGTGTCGAAGCCATCGACGCTTACCGATCATGGTCCACCGACCGGTTTCAGTCGCGCGCTAATTCCCCAACCTCAACCCCATGATAGCATTGGCCATCCTCCTCGCCCTGATCGTGCTCGTGGCATTCTATGCCATCGGGATCTACAACCGATTGGTGAAGTTGAAGAACCTGGTGGCCGAGGCGTGGAGCGGGATCGATGTGCAGCTGAAGAAGCGCTACGACCTGATCCCCAATCTGGTGGAAACGGTAAAAGGCTATGCCGCCCATGAGAAGGAGACCTTCGAGAATGTGACCAGGGCACGGGCGGCCGCCCAGCAAGCAACCACGGTGGAGGGCCAGCAGGCGGCGGAGAACGCGCTGAGCGGCGCGCTGATGAACCTGATCGCCGTGGCTGAACGCTATCCGGACCTGAAGGCGAACACCAACTTCCTGGAGCTGCAGAACATGCTGGCCGTGGTGGAAGGCGACATCGAAAAGGCACGGCGCTACTACAACGGCAACGTGCGCGAGCAGAACACACTGATCGAGAGCTTCCCGAGCAACCTGATCGCCAATTCGTATGGTTTTCACCAAGTCAGCGTTCTTCGAGTTGGAGAACCCTGCGGAGAAGATCGCTCCATCAGTAAAGTTCAACTGATGCGGCGCTGGCTGCTGGGGGCTTCAGTGGTCGTTGCGGCGTACGCGTACGGCCAGAACGAGCGGATAAATTCCTTCCACACGGACCTCACCGTGGCGGCCGATGGTCAGCTGACGGTGATGGAGGAGATCAGCATCCATGCGGAAGGCGACGAGTTCAAGCGAGGCATCGTCCGGAAGCTTCCGCTGCGCTTCACCGACCATAACGGCAGGGAGCACCGTGTGCAGTACGAGCTCACCGCGGTGCAGGTGTTCGGGGCCACCTCGCCGTACCACACCGCAACGGAAGGCGACGACTTCGTGCTGTACGTGGGGAGCGAGGGCAACTTCCTGCAACCCGGCGACTACCCCTACCGCATCACCTACACCACCAAGGGCCAGGTGGGCTTCTTCCCCGACTACGACGAGATCTATTGGAACGTGAACGGCAACGGCTGGGCCTTCGCCGTCGACAGCATCTCGGCGGTGATCCACCTGCCGCCGAGCGCCCAGGTGAAACAGACCGCCTGCTACACGGGATCCTACGGCAGCACGGAGACCGCCTGCTCGGATTCCATCATCGACGCGCACACGGTACGCTTCCAAGGGCGCGCCATGGACTACTACGAAGGCCTCACCGTGGCCGTCGGTTTCCAGAAAGGCGTGGTGGCCGAACCGCCACCACCCACCCTGT
Organism: Flavobacteriales bacterium; assembly: GCA_016717225.1. Lineage (GTDB taxonomy): Bacteria > Bacteroidota > Bacteroidia > Flavobacteriales_F > PHOS-HE28 > PHOS-HE28. The sequence goes on from JADKGB010000029.1 coordinate 2,757, forward strand.
GGGAGCAGTACGCCGTGCCGCTCGTGGGCGGCATCATCACGCTGCTGTTGCTGCTGTACTACTTCAGCACCTGGGCCCGCCACGGCCGCGATCCGGACATGCCCACGGTGATCCCGCTCTTCGAGCCACCCGATGGCCTGTCACCCGCATCGGTGGCCATGGTGATGCACGGTAGTGAGGACAACGACCAGATCACCCCGGCGATGATCAGCCTGGCCGTGAAGGGTCACATCCGCATCGATGAGAAGAAAGAGAACGTGTTGCTGGGCCTGCTGCACAAGACGGTGTACACCATCGTCAAGCTGAAAGGAGGTGGCGGTCTGCCGCGCGAGGAACAGGAACTGATGAGCCACATGTTCGGTGGTCATCAGGAGAGTTACGAGATAGACGGCACCTACGACCCCAGCGTGCAGAGCATGGCCAGTGCGTTCCGCGGCAGCTTGCGGAACCAGTGGCACGAACTCCTGAACAAGGGCAATAACTGGCGGTTCTGGTGGATCCCCATGCTCACCGTAGCCGTGTGCGTCATCTCCATGATCGTGGTGCACAATTCGTTCTGGGGCGACAACGACGTGTTGTACATCGCCGCCTTCTCGTAGCGAACATGATCCTCTTTCTGCTCTACGTCTACCTCATCAAGCGGCCGAGCGAGGAGAAGCAAGCGCTGCGTGCACGGCTGCTCGGGTTCAAGATGTACCTGAGCGCGGCCGAGGAAAAGCAGCTCCAGCACTTCAACCCGCCCGCGATGACTCCCGAGGTGTTCGAGAAATACCTGCCCTACGCCATCGCCTTCGAAGTGGAGGAGATCTGGGGCGACCGTTTCCAAAACATGATCAGCAGCGCATTGGTGGATCCCAACTACAAGTCCAGCTGGTACGGCGGCACCATCATGCACTACGGCTCGTTCTCGCACAGCATGTCATCCTCGCTCAGCAGCAGCGTCAACTCATCGAGCACGCCGCCGAGCAAGAGCGGTGGGTCTGGTGGTGGTGGTTCTTCGGGTGGTGGCGGAGGTGGCGGAGGGGGTGGGGGATGGTAGAGCGCGCGTGGGTGGAAGTGTCTGGTGCATGCATGAGTTACATTCAACCTCGCGCCGCCGTATCCGGTCGCAGTGAATACCGACATCCGATGAAGACGCAGGCCTTGATCATCGGATTCTTGGGCCATCTCGCTTGCACAGCCCAGATGACCGGGAGTCCTTCAAACACCCGAACCGACATGCCGGAAACAACCGTCACCGTGAACACCTTGGAGCAGGTCCTGGACGCCTTCAACCGGCATGACCTCGATGCCATCATGGCCTTCTTCTCCGACGATTGCTCCTTCGACTTTCCGAGAGGACCTGAACCCTGGGGTCAGCGATTCGTTGGCAAGGAACAGGTGCGCGCAGCGCTGGCCGGCCGCTTCAAAGGGATCCCTGATGTCCACTACGGCGACGACCGCCATTTCATGGCCGGCGATCGCGGCGTTTCGGAATGGACCCTCACCGGCACCACAGTCGCGGGCGTACCCGTTCACGTGCGCGGCTGTGATCTGTGGGAGTTCCGCGATGGGAAGATCACCCGGAAGGACTCCTACTGGAAGATCGTGGAGCAGTGATCGGTTTGACCGGTTATTCCGTTCACAATACGTCGGGCGGTCTCATCAAGCTGCATCCCGATCCAACTTCAGTGATCGCAAGATTGTCGCGCGTGCCTGCCGTAGGTAGGATCGCCACCGTCTCCCCGGTCTCATCGAACACATTCACAAGGAACTTCAACCCGGGTCCGCGGTTCGGTACACGAGGCAGGTTTGCCCGGGGTGACAGGTCATCCCCGGATACACCGGCTTCACGAAGCGGCATTCGTCCAAGCTGTAGTTCAGCAGCATTGGCTATCGGTGTCAGTGCCCAGCATTCTTGATGATCTTGTGGACGCTTGTTCCGTCAGGTGTTCGTAGGTGAAGCAGGTAAGGACCATCCGCAAAGGACCCAAGGTTGATCCGATACAACCCATTCGTATGGTCCGTCGCCGCATTGACGACAGATCCTTGGAAATCTGTGATCGTCATCGAGATACCCGGATCCGTAGCGATAGCGACGTAAACGATGCCTTCGGTCGGGTTCGGAAATACGAGCGGTTCCTCACGTTGCATTTCTGGATAGCCCACGTACTGGGGCGTGCATGTACCGGGATAGCCGGCCACCCCGCCAGGGCTGGAGTTCCAGATGGTATCGAGGTGGCTCATGCAGGCGATCCCTGCCCAATACCCCGATACATTGATAGGATCTTGTTGCGAAAAAAGACCAAATGGGGAACCGAAACCCTCGATCCACGCTTGGCCGGGCAGGAACTCGTTCTCCGCATTGCTCAGTTCGATGATTCGACGCCCATCCCCCTGAACGTTGATGGCACTTACCACCATTTCCAACAAGTTCGGAGCGCTACCACCACCGAATGCGAGCCCGCCATCCGCGAACACATCGTGTACAGTATCGCCGACGGCGACGGCAAAGTCATAGAGCGTGCATTCCTGAACGGAGTCGGCGGGCAGGAAATAGACCCGGTCGTTGTCCTGCCGCAGCGCGCCCATGTATACGGCCCCACATTGCTCAACTTTCTTGTACTGAAGACCCGCAATGCTCGTGTCCTGCCCAGAGATGCAGATGTTGGATGAACTTGCCCATTCGAACTCGGGAAATGGCGGTTGAGTGACCATGACCTCGAAGTACTGTACCCAGATCGCTGCGCTATCCGGGAACGGAAAGTTCATCTGTGCCTGCAAGGAAACGCAGGAAAAGAGCGCGATACAGGTTGTTGTTCGCATGCGTTAGCGCTGATCCAGTTTCTTGACCATGGTGAGGATCGTCGCAATGGCAACAGTCTCGCCCGTCTCGTCAAAGACGTCTACCAAGAACTTGACAATGCCTTTTGCCACGTCTTCGGGTGTCCTCTTCTCTTGATCGACCTTCTCTTTGACCGTGAACCTGACCTGCCCCGGGTCGAGCCCGGGGTGACAGGTCATCCCCGGATACACCGGCTTCACGAAGCGGCATTCGTCCAAGCCATAGTTCAGCAGCACCGGTCCTTTGGGCGGATCAACGTCCCTTCGCTTTGCTCGGGATGTGCCCGCCGAGAGGCTGAGGATGAAGTAGCCGTGCGCCACTGTCTTCAAGTGTTACGCGGCCGAGCGCTTCTTGCCATGCACCGCTTTGGCTCGGGCCCGCACCGGGCGAGCACGCTTTCCTGCAACAGGAGTGCGCTTAGCGGGGCGCTTCGCAGCGGCCTTGGCTTTTTCGGCTTGTATGTACGCGGAGATCGCGCGCGAGTCTTCATCAGTGAACGGGCGCTCGCCAACGATGTGATCGAGGCCGTCCAGATCGAGCTTCTTGGTCCTCATGTCGGGAAGTATTGGTCCACAAGGTAACGTGCCGCTGGGGTATTGATGACCATCCGGTTGCCTCCGACATGCACCGCGCCCAGCTTATCGATGTAATGCTGAACGAGCTTGGTCTTGGCCAGAAAGCCCAGGTTACCAGCATGCCCGGCCTCGAAGGCCAGCTTGCAGCCGAACGCCACGAGATTGCCGAACACGCCATCGTACTTCTTGCCCTTCCCCTTGTTGATGGGCGCACTTTCCACCAGGTGCATGACGACGTGATCCTCCTTCACCTCGAAGCACACGAGCCCATGGACCATATCCGGTTCAGCGACCATGACAAGCTTGTATGTGGAACGACCTGCTGTCATGAACTCCGTCTTCCAGTTGAACAACCATCCGTTCTTTTTGGTCACTCGCTTCAGGTCGGTCACAGTGAGAGGTAGCATCAGCGTGGGGAAGCTCTCGCCGGTGGCCACCTCTTCGATGGACCGTGTCAGCTTGTCGATCTCGAACGAAAGTCCTCGTGCTTTGCGCTTGGCCATCAGTTCTGGTTCAGCTTCTTCACCATCGTCAGAATGGGGGCCGCCCCCCCCCCCCCCCCGCCCCCGCCCCCGCCCCCACCCCCCCCCCCGCCCCCCCCCCCTCCCCCCCCCCCCCCCTCTCCCCCCCCCCCCCCCCCCCCCCCCCCCCCCCCAAAAAAACCCCCACCCACACCAAAACCCCCCCGGGTTTCCCCCCCCAGTTTCTTCACCATCGTCAAGATCGTCGCAATGGCAACCGTCTCTCCCGTTTCATCAAAGACATCCACCAAGAACTTCACAATGCCTTTCGCAACATCTTCAGGTGTACGTTTCTCCTGATCTACCTTCTCCTTCACCGTGAAGCGCACCTGGATCGTCATGCCCAGGATACACCGGCTTGACGAACCTGCACTCATCCAAGCCATAGTTCAAGAGCACCGGCCCTTTCGGCGGATCAACGAAGAGGCCGCCGCGCGGCTGAGGATGAAATAGCCGTGCGCCACGCGCCCCGTGAAGATGGTGCCCTCGAGGCTGTTGGCGTCCATGTGCGCGTAGAACTTGTCGCCGCTGAGGTGGGCGAAGTCCTCGATGTCCTGCAAGGTCACGGTGTGGATATCGGTGATCACGGTATCGCCCACGTGCAGCTCCTCGAAGTGCATGCGGAAGGTGTGCTGCTTCGTGATGTTCATCCGCGCGCCCTGCTGGTATTGCTGGGTGATGGCGGTGATCATGGTGGGGCTGCCCTGGATGGCGGTGCGTTGCAGGTAGTGCATCACGCCGCGCTTGCCGCCCATCTCTTCGCCGCCGCCCGCGCGACCGGGGCCGCCGTGTACCAGCGTGGCCAGCGGACTGCCGTGGCCGGTGTTCTCCTTCGCCATCTCGCGGTTGAGGATGAGCATGCGGCCGTGGTGGCTGGCGGCGCCCCACACGAATTGCTGCGCCACCTTTTCATCGTACGTGGCGATGCTGGCGCAGAGGCTGCCCTTGCCGAGCTTGGTGAGGGCCACGGCATCGTCGATGTCGGTGTAGGGCATCAGTGTGCTCACCGGACCGAAGGCCTCCACGTTGTGGCTCTGCTGGTTCTTCCAGGGGTCGGCGTTGAGCAGCAGGATGGGGCTCATGAAGGCGCCCTTGGCGGCGTCGGCGCCCTTCACGTCCACGCTGTCGGCGCTGCCGTAGACGATCTGCGAGCCTTTGAGCAGTTCGTCCAGCGCGCGCTTCACTTCGTTGCGTTGCGTCTGTCCGGCGAGGGCGCCCATGCGCACACCGTCCACACGCGGGTCGCCGATCACGGTGCCGCCGAGGCGTTTGCCCAAGGCGATCTGCACATCCTCCAGCACGTTCGCGGGCACCAGGATGCGCCGCGCGCCGGTGCAGCGCTGGCCGCACTTCAGCGTCATCTCCTTGCCCACTTCCTTGATGAAGAGGTCGAACTCCTCGGTGCCGGGCGTGGCGTCGGGGCCGAGCACGATGGCGTTGAGGCTGTCGGCCTCCATGTTGAAGGGCACGCTCTCGTCCACGATGCGCGGGTGCTTCTTCAGCATGCGGCCCGTGGTGGCGCTGCCGGTGAAGGTCACCACGTCCTGGCTCATCACGCTGTCCAGCAATCCTTCGGCGCTACCGACGATGAGTTGGATCGCGCCCTCGGGCACGATGCCGCTGGCGACGATGTCCTTCACCATCGCCTCGGTGAGGTAGCTGGTGACGGTGGCGGGCTTCACCACGGCGGGCACACCGGCCATCCAGTTCACGGCCACCTTTTCCAGCATGCCCCAGATGGGGAAGTTGAACGCGTTGATGTGTACGGCCACGCCCTCCTTGGGCACCATGATGTGGTGACCGATGAAGGTGCCGCCCTTGCTGGTCTTCACCGCGTCGCCGTCCACGTAGAAGGGCATGTTGCCCAGCACGCGGCGCAAACTCGCATTGGCGAAGAGGTTGCCGATGCCGCCCTCGATGTCCACCCAGCTGTCGGCCTTGGTGGCGCCGGTCTTGAAGGAGATGTCGTAGTAGCGGTCTTTCCGCTCCATCAGGCACATGGCCAGTGCTTTGAGCATTCGGCCTCTTTCCGGGAATGTCATTTTCCGGAGCGGTGGTCCTCCGACTTCGCGACCGTAGGCGAGCATCCTTCCGAAGTCCAGCCCGGTGCTTGAGGTTGTCGCGACAAGTTCGCCGTTGACGGCATCAACAAGCTCGCTCTGCTTACCGGAGCCCTTCACCCATTCACCACAAGCGTAATTCTGAAGTTGCATGATCTCAGTTCGGTTGATAGATGCCAATGCTGACCTTAGTACTTCCCCGGTCCTCGGTCGCTTTCGCGCCCTGCGGCCCACTCCTTCTGAGTTGGTCGAAGAGGTATTGGGCGAGGGCCTTGAGCCCCGCTAAGGCGGGATGAGACACATGCTTGCCGCGCTCGGGGAAGGTCATCTGAAGCAGGCGTCTTCGTCCCGCATCAGCGGGAGGTGGGCCGCCGACGGTGCGGGCGTAGTTCAGCATGTGGCCGAAGTCGAGGCCGCCGCTGCTCGTGGTGCCGATGAGGTCGCCGGTGATGGCGTCGATGAGCTCACTCTGTTTCCCGGATCCTTTGACCCATTCGCCGCACGTATAGTTCTCTAGCTGCATGTCGCGAAGTTCGGCATGGGAAGGCTATCCGCAGATTTCGCAGATGAATGCGAAAGCAAGAATGGTTTGGGCGTGCCGGCTCGAAGACTCGCCGTCGCGCTCTCCGCTGTACTCCGCGCCCGGATTACCGGGCTTGCGGGGTGCCGCTACGATCGCTCACGCGAAAACCTGCACGGCCGTATATCAATGTGCCACAAGCAAGCGTGCAGAAAGCGCGCTGCCCTCGACCACAGTTGATAGGAGGTAGAGACCGGGCGTCATATCACTAACGGAAAGTCGAAGAGGCGTTTCCCCGTTGGTAATCACTTTTCGTATGGTGCGACCTGCAAGGTCCGTGATCGATAGGGTCGATGCCCTCGCCTTACTTGGAAGGAACAGCAGGTAGCTCTGCGAAGCGGGGTCATAGCGAACATCAAGGCCTGGTCGATCAGCCGCAGGGGTGGAGTTGATGGAAGTGGCCAGATCATCCTCGATCCGCAAAGCCATCATATCGAAGGCGCTGGCACCAGCAACGAGAAGTTTCCCATTGCCCTGAACGACGCTCGCAAAGGCCATGTCGTAGTCGGCCCGATGGTATATCCCGATCCCACCGCTCGCATAGCTCGGATCAAGTTGACCGTTAGTAAGGTGCTTGACGACATACACGCCAGCGGTGTCTGGTCCTTTGCCCCATCCGATCAGCCGACTACTGCCATCAGCCGAACACTGCACATCGTATCCCTCTGCCTCCCACACAGTGTTGGTGCGGAAGAAGCCGTTCACGCCATAGGTACTGTCCACTGCACCCGTCGGCGTGGTGCGCAATCCGAAGAGTTCACCATCGCCGTTCTCAAGGTTGCCAGTGATCACAATGCGACCATCGGGCAGATCATCAAGCCCGTTGCCACGCAACCATGTACCGTCTCCAATGATATAGGTCTGTGCCGGAAAGTTGGGGTCGATGGTGCCACTGGTGAGAAAGGCTACTGCGAACGCCCGTACGTCAATATTGCTGGAGCGCTCACCACAAAGGACGACACGGCCATCCGGTAGTTCAATGGCGTCGTTCACCTTCCCCGTAAGCAGGCCCGGTACAAGAAAGTTGTTGTAGCCAACTCCGTTGAATGATGTGTCGAAGGTGCCATCGCTGTTCAAACGAGCCACAGAAGGCCGGTAGCCCGAGGCTTCTGAGAAACCATACATCAGGATCTTGCCGGTCGACAAGAGCAGCAAGCCGTTGGCCTGGTCATCGTTGTTCGAGATGTGCAATCGCGTTATGCCATTGGTTCCGAAACCGCTGTCCAGAGTTCCGTCCGGGAGCAGTCGCACCAGAGTGAACTCGTCGCCCACGCCAAAACTGTAAGTTGAACCGCCGATCAGGAGCTTCCCATCGGGCTGAACCACCGCACTGCGTGCTTCGTCGTCCATGGTGGCGTTGGGCACATCTACACTGGCGAACCCGTTCACACCGTAGCTCATGTCCAAGCCCCCGTCAACAGTGAAGTGTACCACCTTGATGTCCGGATTCGAACTGCAATCGGCTACCACATAAGAACTACCATCGGCCGCCAGAGCGATCGCACGACCATCGCAGAGGCCATCCGGTGGCGGCACAATGGCCCAGCCGTTATCGCCATAGCTCAGGTCGATGGCCCCTGGTTGCGCTGAGGTTTGCAAGACCGCGAAGAGCAGTGCTAGAGGTGGGATCAACTTGGTGTATCGCATGGGGCTATTGAGGTGTGGTCGCACCGGGAATCTTCTGGAGATGTCATGGTGTGTGAGAACAAGGGAAGATAAGTCGGATAACTCATAGTAGTCACTTCACCGCCGAATCGCCGTTGATCCGGGTAAAGAACACCACGATGCGATCGCGCAGTTTGTCATTGTAGCTCTCCACATCGTCCCACTTCTCGCGCTTGGGCTTGGCCTTTTCGAAATCGCTCTTCAGACCAGCGGCCTCGATGATGTCCTCGGCCATCTTGCCACCCTTGATCTCAGCCGTAGGACCATCGCTCACCCAGTCGCGCATGTTGGGCTGCATGTAGGCCACCAATTGGTAGTAGCACTTGGTGCCGAGCGCATAGCACAAGTACGCTTGCCCCTCGAATACGCGCACCACGTGTCCCTTTCCATCTGTGAAGCCCCAGAACTTCGCGCCCTTCAGTTCTACTTCTTTCGTCGCGCCGTTCTCCACCACGTTGATCCATTCCTTCGACATGCGGAAGTCGTGCGGTCGCTGGCCATCCACGGTCATACCGTCCATGGCCTTGTCGGCCACCATGTCCTCGAACGTCGCGAATACCTTCAGCGGGGTTCGCATGGGCCGACTGGCTTCGGTGATGGCGGCAGGGGCGTCCGAGCCAGCCGGTTTCTTGGCGTCCATGGCCGCCTGCATCTTCTGCATTTGCGCAGGAGTTTGCGCCCCGGCCATGAGTGCGACGGATGCCAAGAGTGCAGTGAGAAGGTGTTTCATGGAAAGCACGATGGGGGTTGGTTGATCCAGTAAGTACAAGAATACGACCAAGGAGTGGCGTCGATGAGCTCGCCGGTGATGGCATCAACGAGCTCGGCTTGCTTGCCGGAGCCAGCGATCCATTGGCCGCTGGCGTAGTTCTCTAATTGCATGTGGCCAAGGTAGAATGCAAGGGGTCTTTCACCGCCAAGGCGCAACGAACGCAAAGTCAACGCGACGTGGCGGAACCGTTGCGTTCGTTGCGCCGTGGCGGTTCAATTGCATTTCAGTCTTCGCTGCGGTTTAGCTTTGGGCTATGGACCTCAAGACCCTCAAGCTCGAACTGCTGGAACGCATCGCGCTGATCGACGATGAGTTGCGCCTGCTCGCCATCAAGCGCGTACTTGATGCCCCGCGTGACTACGGCATTCCGAACGAGAAACTGACCGTGGTGAAGGATCCGTCCGGAACGGAACGCACCTACACATCGGAAGAGGTGAAGCGCATCTTGGAGGAGGACCGTGCGCAGCAAGAAGCCTTGCGCCATGAGCCGGGTGATCTGGAGCTTTCCGAGGAGGAATTGGCCGTGCTGGATGAACGACGTGAACGTCACTTGAAGGGGGAGTCCCGCTCCTACACCTGGGACCAGGTCGAGGAGATCCTCAAGAACGACCTGAAGCGCTGAGCGCGATGTTGATCTTCAAGGAGGAGGCGCTCCAGGAGATCCGCCAAGCGCAGTTGTGGTATGAAGTGCAAAAGCCGGGGCTGGGGGAACGGTTCCGCCGTGATCTGATCGGCAGCTTGCGGTTCGTGTTGGAGAACCCGCCAGGTTTCGGTATTCGGAAGGACCCCTACCGTCCTGTTCTGCTGGAGAGATTCCCGTACATCGTCTGGTACGCGGTGGAAGGGGACGATATCGTTGTCTACCGTGTTCGGCATGGCAAGCAGAGGCCCTTGCGGAAGTTCACCGGCCGTTGATATGGATCGGTGATCGTGCATCCTTGCGCGGCCGCAGACCTTACCGGCATCCGGGCTTTCCTCCCTGACTTGAACCGGGATCGATCGCTCACGCGGTCCGCTCCATACCCCGATATTCGTTCCTGATCAACCACCATGTCTTTCTTCAAAGCACTCAGCAACAACCTGCGCCCAGAGCATCGCCTCACCAAGCTGCTCGTGGGCGGCATCGGCGAGATCATTATGGTGATGGTGGGTATACTGCTCGCCTTGCAAGTGAACAACTGGAACGACGACCGGAAGGACGGTGTGAGAGAATTGAAGGTGTTGCGCGAGATGCGGAGCAACCTGGACCGCGACCTGGCGGATTGCCGCTTCAACATCGAACGGAGCGGGCAACTCCTGCGCGCTAACCAAGCCGTGCTGAAGCAACTCGATGAGCGCACACCGTTCCATGATTCCTTGCGCATCCACTATGGCAACATCTTCGGGAATACGCAGCTCACGGCGAACACCTCCGCCTACGACAACCTGAAGAGCATCGGCTTCAACCTGATCCGCAATGACAGCCTGCGGCAGATGATCACCACGCTGTATTCCGAACGTTACACCTACCTGCGCAACCTGGAGTTCGAGGCGGATGGAAAGCTGCAATTCGACCACCTCCTACCACAACTGATGGCCAAGGTGGCGGTGGACACCGTGTGGGAAAGTGGTCAGCCCATCGATCCGGAAGCGTTGATGGATGATGCTTCGTTCAAGGGTCTGCTCCGCATGAACATGTTCGTTCGCGGTTACATGGTCGAACAGTACCACGAGGTGGAGCAGCGCGTGCTCGCCTTGCAAGGGATGATCGACAAGGAGTTGGCGGCGCGGGAGTGATCGGTGTCGCACAGATATCCCGGGCTGGACCGAGCTATCGATCATCTGCGCCATCTGCGGATCCATCGCATTTGACAACCTTCGCGTAACGCGGAAACGCCACTTTTGCCCAGCAACGCCCTACCATGCGCACCGAGACCATCATTGCTGAACCGCAGCTTTCGCAGCTCGCCGAGAACCTCATCGGATCGGAGATCATCAAGATCGGAGGCCAGCTCAACGCGCGCATCGCGGCCGGGGAGAAGATCGCCAACCTCACCATCGGCGATTTCGATCCGAAGGTGTTCCCGCTTCCGGAGGCGTATGTGAACGAGATCATCACCGCGTACCGCGAAGGGCACACGAACTATCCGCAGGCCAACGGCATGGAGGTGCTGCGCAAGGAGGTGGCGCGCCACATCGCCCGCAAGCAGGGGCTCGACTACAACGCGAACGAGGTGCTCATCGCCAGCGGCGGAAGGCCGTTGATCTATGCGGCGTTCCGCGCCATCGTGGATCCGCAGGACAAGGTGATCTTCCCCATTCCGAGTTGGAACAACAACCACTACACCTTCCTCAACAGCGGTGTGCAGGTAGCCGTGGATACGTCTGCCGCCAACCGTTTCCTGCCAACGGCCGACGACCTGCGACCGCACCTGGGCGACGCGAGCTTGCTGGCCGTGTGCTCACCGTTGAACCCCACGGGCACCTCGTTCACCGCGGACCAACTCGGCGCCATCTGCGATCTGATCCTGGAAGAGAACAACCGCCGCGATGGTCGCAAGCCGCTCTACCTGCTCTACGACCAGATCTACTCGGCGCTCACGCTGGGCGATACCGTCCACGTGGATCCCGTTTCGCTGCGTCCGGAAATGCGACCGTACACGATCTGCATCGACGGCGTGAGCAAGGCCTTCGCTGCGACCGGCGTTCGCGTGGGCTGGGCCTTCGGTCCGGAGCGCATCATGCAGCGCATGCATTCGTTGCTGGGCCACATCGGTGCATGGGCGCCCAAGCCGGAGCAGATCGCCACCGCGCGATTGCTGAAGCAGGATGCCGTAGTGGACGACATCATCGCCGGTCACAACGCCAAGATCCAGCAACGGGTCGAAGCCTTGTACACCGGCTTCATGGCCATGAAGGCCGAGGGCTTTCCGGTGGATGCGATCCCTGCGGAAGGCGCCATGTACCTCACCGTGAAGATCGATCTGCAAGGACGCACCCTCGCCGATGGCACAGTGCTGAACGATGCCGAGGACGTTACGCTCTTCCTGATCCGCGAGGCGAAGCTGGGACTGGTGCCGTTCTACGCGTTCGGCGCCGATCGTTCGTCCCCATGGTTCCGTGTTTCGGTGGGCGTACTCCATATGGAGGACGTCCCAGCCATCTTCGAGAACTTGCGCAACGCACTGGGTCCGCTGCGTTGAACGTTCTCACACGCGTGGGAAGGTGATCGGTCCATACAGGAAGAGGCCGTCCTTTGGATCACGACCACCGCGCCAACGCGATCGCGGCCAGCGTGGCGATGAAGATCGCGCCGAAACCAAGCCCCACCCACTTGCGCAAGGACTTGTCGCCGAAGAAGACCACGATGAGGAATTTCATCACGGTGTTCGAAAGGGTCGCCAGCAGGATGGCCGTAGCGCCTTGAAGTGTTTCCGTTGGTGGGATCTTGTGCGCAACACTCAGGGTGATGGCGTCCATGTCCGTGGCACCGAACACCAAACTGGCACCATAGAGGCCTTGTGCACTGTAGTGCTCAGCGGCCAGCGCCATCAACCACTGCACCGCCATATAGGCCGCTGCGAACTGCACTGCAACGCGGAAGTTGAGCGGGTTCGTCAACGCCAAGGTGTCCGAAGCGGAATTGCCCACTTGGCGGTGGATGAGGAAGGCGGCTGCGACGGCGACAGCGGTGATAAAGACGATGGGAAGGATGAGATGAATGGCCAAAGCGGGGTTCACCACCCAGGTCTCCAACAGGATGCGCGGATACATCACGGCCGTTGCCGCAACGATGCCCACCGCCGCGACCATGCGGGTGGTGCTGGTATGGGTCCGTGAGCGTTTGGCCAGGCTGAGTGTTACGGCAGTGCTCGAGACCAGTCCACCGATCAAACCCGTGATGAGGGTGCCTCTGCGCGCGCCCATGATCTTCGAAACGACATAGCCGGCCAGGCTGATCCCTGTAACAAGGATCACCATCAACCAGATGTCGTGCAGGTTCCAAACCCCGCCGGGCCCGAAAGGCTCGTCCGGCAGAAAAGGCAGTACCACCGCGGAAATAATGGTGAACTGGATGAAGGCGCGTATGTCCTGTGGTGTGAGTGTGGTGATGAACGCGTGCAGTTTCACTTTCAACGACAGCAGGGAGGTGACGATCACGGTGATGATGATCGCGAAAAGGATGTGGTTGTTGAACACCAAGGCCCCCAGCAGGAAGGTGATCACGCCGGAAAGCTCCGTGGTGATGCCGTAGCTGCCGGCTTTTGCCGTCATCACATACGTGACGACGACGATCGCGATGAAGCTGATCAGCCCGGCGATGAATGCCCATTCACCATACCGCTCGGCGAGGAAGGAAGAAAGGAAGCCGAAGAGCGCGATGAACGGATAGGTGCGTACGCCAGCGAACTGCTCCTCCTTGTCCACCACGCGCTTGGCGTACTCGCGCTCCAACCCGATGAGGAAGCCGATGCCTATGGCGATGAACAGCCGAACGACCAGACTTTGCTGTTCTATATCCATGGGGTCGAGGTAGTCCATGATCAAGCGCGAAGTTCGGTCCATTCGCACCAATATCCGTAACGGCGTTAACCGAGGCACCCCCCCCCCCCCCCCCCCCCCCCCCCCCCCCCCCCCCCCCCCCCCCCCCCCCCCCCCCCCCCCCCCCCCCCCCCCCCCCCCCCCCCCCCCCCCCCCCCCCCCCCCCCCCCCCCCCCCCCCCCCCCCCCCCGCCCCCTTCCGATCAACAAACGGCTGAAAGAACCAACGGATCGACCCTTTGCAATGGATCACCCAGGCACCGTCCATGGATCCGTGCCATGCACGTGACCGTCGCGCAGCACCTTTGCGTTCACGACGCATGAACCTGCCCACTACACTGCTACGCTTGCGCCTGGTGCAATTGCGCCGCTCCATTTCACCTGCGGGTGTGGTGGTGTTGCTGGCAGCGTTGGCGCTGGTCCCCTTCGTCGTGCATCGCATGGTGGTGCATGATCCATCGCAGCAACCTTATGTGAACGGCTTGCTGTTGTTGATCCTGCTGGGCTGGCATCAACAACGCAAGGACCTCCACTTCGTGTTGAAGCACATCGAGCGTCCCTTGTCCAACATCGGTTCAGAATACCTGTTGGTGGCACTGCCCGTCGCGCTCGGGCAGTTGGGAACGCCTGCGTGGTACCAAGCATTAGCGGTGCTTGCGGCGATCCCGGTGATCGTCCGCATTCAACCGCCGGTGTTGGCACGCCCGCGTTTGCGCTGGATCCGTTCCCGAATACCTGCACACCTGTTCGAGTGGAAAGGTGGACTGCAACATGCACATCCACTGCCCGCATTGTTGTGGCTGCTTTCGCTGGCCTTCTGCTGGCTGCCCATCCTTCCGTTGATGCTCCTTTGGGTGCTCATCGCGCTCTTGGTCAACACACAGGCGGATTGCGAGCCGCGTGCAATGCTGCTCGCGACCAGTCCCGATGCTTCAACGCTCTTGCGCCGCAAGCTCATCGGCGGCATGGCGATCATCGCTCTCCTCATCATCCCCGCGTTGATCGGTGCAACGATCTTCCAACCCCAACTGTGGTGGGTGCACCTCTTTTTCCTCGCCGGTCAATTGAGCGTGGTGGGCTTGGCGATCATGCTCAAGTACCGGTCCTACGTTCCCAACGAACATCTCACAGGCACCGAACCCTTGGTGACCACGGCCGCCGTGTTCTCTGTTATGCCTGGCCTCTTCCTGTTGCTACTGATCATGCTATTGCGCGAGCGACGTGTGGCTTTGCAGAACCTTGATACTTATTTCCATGGTGACCCTCACTGACCTCGTTTGCGCATACGGCGACAAACGTGTGCTCGATATTCCGTCGTTCACATTCGCAGAAGGCGGAGTGCATGGCATCGTTGGCCTGAACGGTGCAGGCAAGACCACCTTGTTCAACGCGCTTTATGGCTTTGGTCGTTCCAAAGGAGCGAAGGTCCTGTTCAATGGTGAGGATCTGAGCCGCCACAACGCGGCGTTCCTGGAATCGGAGAACTACTTCTATCCGGGCATCACGGGTCGCGAGTACCTGGATCTCTTCTCCGGCACGCAGCACTTCGATGTAAATGGCATGAACTCCCTGTTGCAGGTGCCGTTGGACGAGTTGATCACCGCCTACTCCACCGGCATGCGACGGAAGTTGGCCCTGTTCGGTGTACTGAAATTGGACCGACCCGTGGTGCTCTTGGACGAGCCGATGAACGGCCTTGACCTTGCAGCGGTGCGTGTCCTCGAGGCCATCGTGCGCAAGCTCGCCGAGCAAGGCCGCACGGTCTTCATTTCATCACACATGCTGGCACCGTTGAAAGCGCTGTGCGGTCAGATCCACTTGGTGCAGGGCGGAAGCATCCGTAGGACCTACACGCCCGGTGAAATGGACGCACTTGAACAGGCGCTCTTCGCTGATCTTGATGCCCATACGGACGCAACGATCGCGCGCTCGATGTGAGCATTTCGTGCATCCTGGTGGAATGCGCATGCGGATATTCCAGGGTATGCCTTTCCTCAGAATTTCGCAGTCAATCCCAGGCCGATGGTCTGCTTGAACTGCGCAGCGGGGCCAGCGCGTGTCATTTGATGATGGTACGGATCACATTCATATCGTTATCAAAATACGCCAGGGTGTTGAACGATACACCTCAAGAACAAGGTTTTCTGGAAACACGGCGGTCAACGACGATCTTCGCCATGAATCCGAGCACCCATGTCCACGCTTTCTTTCATCGTCTCCGCCAGCCTTCGCTCTATTTATTTCACGGCAATGTGCACGTGTGCTGCAATTGCACATGCCCAAAACCCCGCCCTCATCGGCTACTGGCACAATTGGAACGACTTCAGCGCGCCGTACGTCGAGCTTGACCAAGTGGATCCGCGCTACAATGTGATCGAGGTGGCATTCGCAGAACCTGCAGCTGGTACCACCTATGATATGCAGTTCACGCCGTCGCTCACAGCGCCAGCGACGTTCATTGCGCAAGTGGCCGCTCACCAGGCCGCAGGTCACAAAGTGCTCATCAGCATCGGGGGGGCGAACGCTACGGTGCAGTTGAACAGCGATGTGGAGCGCGACCAGTTCGTGGCAAGCATGCTCACGATCATTGATGCCTATGGATTCGACGGCATTGACCTCGATCTCGAAGGTGCATCGGTATCTATCACCGGCGGCACCATCGCAGCTCCGGTGGATGCGCGCATCGTGCGTTTGATCGATGCGGTGCAGGCGATCTCCTCGCAGTTCGAAGTGGCGAACGGCCACGCGATGATGCTGACCATGGCGCCGGAGACCGCATTCGTACAAGGTGGGCAGGGTGCGTTCGGCGGCATCTGGGGCGCGTATCTACCAATTATCGAAGCGTTGCGCGATCAGCTGGATATACTGCATGTACAGCTTTACAATAGCGGAAGCATGTATGGCATCGATGGGAACATCTACGCGCAAGGCACAGCCGATTTCATCGTGAGCCAGACCGAAGCGGTGATCCAGGGATTCAGCACGGGTGGTGGGTTCTTCAATGGACTTCAACCGGAACAAGTCGCGGTGGCCTTGCCGGCATGCGTTAGCGCGGCCGGTGGTGGATACACAGATACGGCGACCGTGCGCGCGGCGATGGAGTACCTGCTTGGCGAAGGGCCGCAACCAGGATCCTACACGCTGGAACAATCGGGCGGCTATCCCGCATTCCGCGGCATGATGACGTGGAGCGTGAATTGGGATGCTGTCGCTGCGTGCAACGGTGCCAATAGCTATGCGGAGAACTACGAGCGGATCTTTGGGGATATCACCACAAGTGTTGATGCGGCAATATCCTCGACGTTCATCATCTCGCCCAACCCTGCGCATGATGCATTGCATTTCGCTTCACCGGTGCATGGCCCGATCACGATCCGCGACTTGTCTGGTCGTATCGTTCATCACATGCAGGAGGAAGGACCGCAGCAACTCGTGGATGTGCACCTCCTCTCGCCAGGCAACTACTTGCTTGAGGTAACGGGCTTTCCAAAACTACGCTTCGTGAAGGACTAGATCTGTTCAGCGCCGCACCGCGTAGATCCACTCATCCTGCACCACGCCGTTCTTCACCAGCGTGCCCATGAGCTTCGCCTCCAGTGTGAAGCCGGCCTTCTCCAGCGCTTTTTGAGATGCGATGTTGCTGCCGAAGGGCGTGGCATAAATGCGCGTCACTTCCGGGTAGGTATCGAAGCCCAGTTCTACCATCCGCTTGATAGCCTCGGTCATAATGCCTTTGCCGCGATGCTCTCTCGCCAGCCAATAGCCCAGCTCCATGTTGCGCCGCCAAAGGTCCTGCTTCGGGTGCAGGCCGATCGCGCCGCACGCTTCGCCGCCGATGTCGATACAGCGACGAAAGGGCAAGGGCTTCATGGCTTCGGCCAGGAAGGCGTGCCCGGCATCCTCCGTGTAGGGATGTGGAAATGCGTCTGTGAGATTGGCCGCCACGGTCGGGTCGTTGGCATGCTTCACCAACGCGGCGAGGTCATCGGTGCGGAAAGGACGTAGGTGGAAAACAGGGGAGGACATCGGTTACTGTTTGGGCGGTTTGGCTGACAGGTCGAACTCCAAGGTGCCGCCAGCCATGATCTCGTTGTGCGTGATGAACATGCGTTCCAGCAAGGTGCCGTTGAGTTTTACCTTCTTTACGTAAATGTTCTTCGGGCCTTGGTTCGTGGCCATAATGGTAAAGGTCTTGCCGTTGTTCAGCGGGATCGTGGCACGCTCAACGACCGGCGCACCCAGTTCGTAGCGATCGCTTCCTGGGCACATCGGATAGAAGCCCATCGCGCTGAATACATACCACGCGCTCATCTGCCCGCAATCGTCGTTGCCGCTGAGGCCATCGGGCTTGGGCTTGTACATCTTGTCCAGTACATCGCGGACGCGCTTGCCGCCCATCCACGGCCGGTCGCTGTAGTTGTAGAGGTAGGCGACGTGGTGGCTGGGCTCGTTGCCATGCACGTAGTTGCCCATGATCCCATCGCGCGTGATGTCCTCGGTCTTCGCGAAGTACTTGTCATCGAGCCGCATGGTGAAGAGCGAATCGAGGTGCTCGCCGAAGCGCTTCGGGCCCTGCATCGAGAGCACCAGATCCAATGGGCGATGTGGAACGTACAAACTGTAGTTCCATGCGTTGCCCTCGATGAAGCCCTTCTGGTGTGTATCAAGTGGATCGAACTCTTCCGAGAACTCTCCGCTGGCCAAGCGCGGGCGCATGAAGTCGGAGGACGGATCAGAGACCCAACGATAATTCCCACTTCGCGTCAGGAATTCTGTCGCAATGGGCTCTTGGCGCATATGTATGGCCATCCGCGCGATGCAGTGATCGTCGTAGGCGTATTCCAAGGTCTTGGACACGCTTGCTCCACTGCGGTCCTCAGGCACGTAGCCAAGGTCGATGTAGTCGCCCAACCCCTCGAACGACCGGTGCCTGGCGGTGGCTACACAGGCATCCAAAGCATGCTGCTTGTCGAATCCGTCGATGCCCTTCACATCCGCATCCGCGATCACGCTAACCGCATGGTAGCCGATCATGCACCAGTTCTCATTGGCGTAATGGCTCCAAATGGGCAGCATGTGCTGCGCGCTCTGGTCGTAATGCGCGAGCATGGAGTTCACGAAGTCGCTGGACCGCTCGCGTTGGATGATGTTGAACAGCGGATGCAGCGCACGGTACGTATCCCATAGCGAGAAGGTCGTGTAGTTCGTAAAGCCTTTCGCCAGATGATTGTTCTGGCCAAGCCCTCGATAGTGGCCATCCACATCCATGTAAACAGTGGGCGAGAGGCAGGCGTGGTACATCGCCGTGTAGAAGTTGGTGAGCACTTCGGGCCGTTTGCTTGTGATCGAGATACGGTTCAGTTCCTTCCGCCAACTGTCCTGAGTTTCACGAACGACGCGATCGAAATCCCAATGCGGCACTTCGACCTTCATATTCTTCAGCGCCCCTTCGGTGCTCACACTGCTCAACGCGACTTTCACCAGCAGCTGGGCATCGGGCTTCAGGTCGAAGTCGAACCACGCCCGCAGTTGCTTGCCCGCCATCTCGGGGAAGTCCTTCGTCTGGTCGAATTTTCGCCAGAAGCCCTTGTACTCCGAAGGGCGTGCATCAGGTTGCTGGCCGTAGTGTGTGATCCGCTCGCTGAAGACCATCGCGAAGTACACCGTGCGCGTGCGGCCCCAACCGTTCGTTTGCCGATAGCCCGTCACCAGCGTGTCGTTCTCAACACGAACGAAGGTCCATACGTTCTTATCGGCGTGATCGTAGATCCCATGCACAAGATCGAGGATCACATGTGCGCTGTCCCGTCGTGCGAACTCATACCGATGCATGCCCACGCGGGTGGATGCCGTCAGCTCCGCTTTGATGTCGTGATCCTCCAACAGCACCTCGTACTTGCCGGGCACCGCCTTCTCATTCCTGTGGTGAAATACCGAGCGGAAACCACCGCGCGGATCGGTAGCTGTACCGGGGTTCAACTGTAATGCACCGGAGGTCGGCATCAGCAGGATGTCGCCCAGATCCGAATGCCCCGTGCCGCTGAAGTGCGTGTGGCTGAAGCCGACGATCGTGCTATCATCATACTGGTAACCGGAACAGGTGCGGTAGACATCTGGGTTGTACTTGCCGTTCACCGCGTACGGCAAGGTGTCCGTATCCGGGCTCAGTTGCACCATGCCGAACGGCGCGCTGGCTCCAGGGTAAACGTGGCCCATGCGCTGCGTGCCGATCATCGGATCGACGTAGCGCAGCACATCCGTGCTCTGCTGTTGTGCGAGGGTTGCCATCGCAAGAGGCGCGAGCGTGAGCAGGGTAAAAGAGTAGCGCATGTGCACAAGGATAGCACCCCGATCATTCGCCTTTAACCACTTCATGCTGGCGCAGAACAAGTCTTCGGATCTTTGTGGCGCTCGCCTAACTCCATAAGGATATGGCAGAGAACAAATGACCAAGCGCAGTGTAGAGGCCGTTCTGGCCCCACCCGCCCCGCATATGGTGGGCGACGGATTTCGAGTGCACAATTTCTTTCCCGGCGGTTACAACATGGAGCAGGACAGGCTCAGTCCGTTCTTCATGTTGGACTACAATGCTCCAGTGGATTTCGGGCCACGAGAGGAACCGCGTGGCGTTGGCGTTCACCCGCATCGCGGGTTCGAGACGGTAACCTTCGCGTTCCAAGGAAGTGTTGCGCACCATGACAGCGCTGGCCACAGCGGTGTGATCAATGCTGGCGATGTGCAATGGATGACAGCCGGAAGCGGTGTGTTGCACAAGGAGTACCATGAGCGCGAGTTCTCCCGCAAGGGTGGTGTGTTCCACATGGCGCAGCTCTGGGTGAACCTGCCTGCGAAACACAAAATGGAAGCACCGCGCTACCAAGGCATCAAACGTGATGAAATGGCACAGGTCCAGCTTCCCGATGGAAAGAGCGAAGTGCGCGTAGTGGCCGGAAGTCTTTTCGGGGTAACCGGCCCTGCGAAGACCTGGTCTCCAGTGATCGCGGCAGTGCTGGATCTGACCGCAGGCGGTGAGGCCAGGTTCAACTTGCCCGCGAGCTACAACAGCGTAGTGCTGGTGGTGAAAGGCGCAGCGAGTGTGAATGGGCATGATGCGCCTACCGATAACCTGGTTGTGTTCCGGAATGATGGGGAAGAAGTGGTCGTGACCAGTTCGATCGGTGCCACGCTCCTCGTGCTGAGCGGCGAACCGCTGAACGAACCCATCGCTGCCTATGGCCCCTTTGTGATGAATACCTACGACGAGATCAAGCAGGCTTTTGCGGATGTGTCCGCGGGCAAATTCGGGGTCTTGGAGGACTGAGGTTTCCCGTTCCAGTGGGTTTCAAATGGGCCGGTGATCGACGTATCACAGGTGACTTGTTGATAGTGCCGATGTCTCACTGGCGCCGGGTATGTCGATGACTCTACTTTCGCCGCCTGTCATACGAGAACACATGAGCAAGATCAAATTCGGCACCGACGGATGGCGGGCCATCATCGCGGACGATTTCACGGTAGATAATGTGGCGCGCGTGAGTGTAGCCGTGGCCGCATGGGTGAACAAGAATTTCCCCAACAACCCCAGCATTGTTGTGGGCCACGACTGTCGGTTCGCGGGTGAGCTCTTCGCTGATACGTGCACCAGAGTATTCGTGAACGCAGGCATCAAGGTGCATTTGGCCAAAGGCTTCGTGAGCACGCCGATGGTGTCCTTGGGTGCGTTCAATTTGAAGGCGAGCATGGGCGTGATCCTTACGGCCAGTCACAACCCGCCGAGCTACAACGGCTACAAATTGAAGGGTTCATATGGTGGTCCGTTGATCCCGGAGCATGTGCAAGAGGTGGAAGACATCATTCCGGAAAAGCACGGGTTGAACCTGGCTGGTATCGATCTGAAGAAAGCGCAGGCGGATGGTCTTATCAGCATCGTGGACCTGGAGACGATGTATGTGAAGCACGTGGAGAAGAACTTCGACCTGGAGGCGATCCGTAATTGCGGAATGAAGTTGGGGTACGATGCCATGTATGGTTCAGGGCAGAACGTGATCCCCCGGATACTGCCGAAAACCACCTTGTTGCATTGTGTGAACGATCCGTCATTCAAAGGACAAGCGCCGGAGCCCATCCATAAGAACCTCATCGAGTTCAGTGAGCTGATCACCAAGGAAGGCATCCACTGCGGATTGGCCACGGATGGTGACGCGGATCGCATCGGATTGTACAACAGCAAAGGCGAGTTCGTGGATTCGCATCACATCATCCTGCTGCTGATCCACTACCTGGTGAAGTACAAGAAATTCACGGGTAAAGTGGTCGTGGCCGTAAGCTGCACGCCCAAGGTGGAAAAGATGTGCAAGCACTATGGGTTGGAGTACCAGGTCACCAAGATCGGTTTCAAGTGGATCTGCGGCATCATGATCACCGATGATGTGTTACTGGGCGGTGAAGAGAGTGGAGGCATCGCGATCAAAGGACATATCCCTGAGCGGGATGGCATCTGGATGGGCCTCACGATCTGGGAATTCATGGCCAAGAGCGGAAAGACGTTGGAAGAACTGGTTGCCGAGGTATACAGCATTGTTGGTGCGTTCAAGTACGAGCGCAGTGATCTGCACATTACCGAGGAACTGAAGCAGCGTGTGCTCGCGGATTGCACAAGTGAAAAGCACAAGAGCTTCGGTCCTTATGTAGTACGCCGATTGGAAACCATTGATGGTTGGAAGTACCACTTCGACAACGATCAGTGGATGATGATCCGCGCAAGTGGAACCGAGCCGGTTTTGCGCACGTATGCCGAAAGCGACACCTTGGAGAATGCCCGAAAGATCCTGGCTGCGTGCAAGGAGACGATCGGGGCCTAGCGCTTTATCAAGGGCAGCGCTCCAAGCACAGAGCCTTGTGCATCGCGCAACAACAGGGTGTATCCGCCAGGGGCCAGTCCGCGCAGTTCGATCAGTTCTGTCGAGTTCTTATTGGATGTGATCACTGATCGCAGGGTCCGTCCTTCAAGGTCGATGAGCAGGAGGGAAGCGCCATTCGGTTGTTGTCCGAACACCACTTGAACGGCATCTTCGGCCGGGTTGGGGAACAACGAAACCAGACCGGCTTCACGTGAAATGGCGATCACATCGCTCAGTTCTTCATGGCCATCAATATCCACTATGCGTAACTGGTAATAGGCCGTACCGCGAGGCGGTGAATGGTCCGTGAATTCATAGTTCAACAAGGATTGACTTTCGCCAGCCGCTGACACGGAGCCAATGGACATGAACTCTGAACCATCGACGCTTCGCAGGACTTCAAAGCGATCACTGTTATGCTCTGTGGCCGTGACCCATTCCAGTTCATTCACTTGGCCTTTGGCACTTCCTTCGAAACTGATCAGTTCAACAGGCAGTATGCCGATATCCCCGATGCCATTGGCGAAGCCATAGAACCATCGGCTGAAACGCTGACCGTCGATCAGTTTGGCCAAGTCGTATTCAACGCGCACACGCCATTTATAGCGCAAGGGACCAAGCACTTTCGGTATGCTTTGTTTGATCTCCACGCCAGCGAGCGGAAGGAATGTCCATGCCGCACCGATGCCGGATTGTTGCACACTGTTGGTTATTGGAACGCCGGAATAAGGCTGCCCTTCGTAGACCACTTCCCAACGCAATCGTGAGCGGCATCGCTGTATGGGACTTCGCGCCCGGTGGCCGATGCCGAAGAAATACACATTGCCGAAGTCTGAACTATTGGTGCTCAGTGGAGTCACAAGGTCCGCATCGTATTGGCGGGAAAGCCTGTTCAGTGCTCGGTTCACAGCGCCGCGGAACCAGTAGTGGCCACCTTCATTGAGCAAGGTCGGGTTGGCGTTCGGAGCACCGATCAGCACATCGCTATAGCCATCACCATCCACATCTCCGCCACCGCTTACCGATCTGCCGAACTGATAGCCCGCGACGTTCGATTCGAGCTGATCGAACGCGGCTGCACCGATACCTGTGGTTGATCCGCGGAACACATACGAGAGTCCTTCATCCGCAGTGCCAGCCGGGTTTTCCGAAAGCGCCGCACCTACAACGATATCCGCATATCCATCACCGTTCACATCGCCGGCCTCCGCAACGCTCACGCCGAATTGGCCGTTTACAATGTTGCGTTGCAAAGTGACGGCTGGAGCAGCTGCGACACCTAATGGACTGCCGTGAAAAACGAACGCTGCACCCTCATCCGTTTGACCACTTTCCCATAAGTTGGCACCCACGACCACATCGAAGAACCCATCACCGTTCACATCGCTGGCACCTGAGACGCTCACCCCGAAATTGGCAAGTGCAAGGTTCACTTCCAGACGCCGCGCGAACGGTGTTACAATACCAGTGATGGAACCATGGTACACATAGGCTGAACCTTCGTTGGCCTGGCCATTGGTCGCATTGCGCGCGCCGACGATCACATCGCTGTAGCCATCGCCGTTCACATCACCGGCAGTGGCAACCGAGCAACCGAAAAGGCCGGAGGAGGGTGGTTCAGCAAGAATGATGTGTGGCGCCAACACCAAGCCAGCAGTGCTGCCTTTGTACACGAAGGCTTCACCGGTTCCTGGAGATCCTATGATGATATCGGAGTAGCCATCATGGTCCACATCACCTGCTGTGGCTACTGAAGATCCGAATTGCGACCCGGCCGAAAGTGTGGCCGCAGGAACCACGGAAAGGCCGGCTGGCCCTCCGAAATAGAGATAAGCGGAACCAGTACCATTGAGCGGCGCACCCACCAGAACGTCCGCATAGCCGTCCCCGTTCACATCACCGGCACTGGATACGCTCGTTCCGAATTGAGCTCCTGCCACATTTGCTTCCAGTGCAAGTGAAGGTGCAACGGACAAACCAGTGGTCGATCCATAATGCAAGTACACAAGTCCTTCACCAGCTTGCCCGTTGCTGGCACCAGGTGCACCTACAAGTGCGTCGGCATATCCGTCGCCGTTCACATCACCCGCATTGGCCACGCTGCTGCCGAGCAATGCGCCAATAGCACCGCCGAAGCGAGTGGTGGTGGGGGTGAGGTTGGTGCTGTATGGGCCACCGTGGAAAATGGCTGCCGCTCCTCCAAGTCCGTAGATCCTGGCACCAACAATGATGTCTGAATAGCCATCGCCGTTCACATCGCCGGCACCGCACACGCTTTCTCCGAGGTTGGCTCCTGCGTTGCTCAGATCAAAGGTGAACGAGGGTACCGTGGAGATGCCAGTAGGCGAACCAAGAAAGATCTGCGCTACGCCTTCCTGGGTTTCAGGATTCGAGAACCGGGGTATACCAACCAGCAGGTCGGCATATCCATCGCCGTTCACATCTCCAGCCGTGGTCACGCAACGACCCATCCAGCCGATGTTCTGGTTGCTTTGCAGAACAGCTGCTGCCACTGTGATGATACCACCGGCACTTCCATGATACACATGGACCAAGCCTTCATCGGTCTGCGCTCCGATCTCGTCCTGATAGGCTGATACAGCCACATCGCTGAACCCATCACCGTTCAGGTCTCCAGCGCAAGTAACCCACCAACCATAATAGCCGACATTGTTACCTGTGCCAAAAAGTTGTGTTCCGAACGGGGGATTGACACCAATGCCCAGTCCGATAGCCGATCCATAATAGACGAATGCTGATCCTTGGTCCGAAGCACCGCTTGTATAAACGAACTTGGATGAACCGATGATCACATCACTGAAACCATCGCCATTGATGTCTCCGGCACCGGCGACGCTGCTTCCGAAGAAGGCACCACCTTGATTGCGTTCCAACCGGTGGATCGCGACAGGGTTCAAGCCGGTCGCAGAACCCAAATAAACCCATGCGGCTCCTTCGTTCAACGTGGGATAGGAGGACAGGAAACCACCAATGATCACATCACTGTACCCGTCGTTGTTGATGTCGCCCGCGCAGGCCACGTCACTCCCGAAGTTGTCGTTCGCATGATCGTTCTGGAGTATGAGATCGGCAACCGTGTTGATACCCGTGGCCGACCCGTAATACACGAAAACAGCCCCCTCGCTCAATTCGGTCACAGTGTTGCTTTCCCAGGCGATCGCGCCAACAAGCAGATCGCTGTAGCCATCGCCGTTCACATCACCCGCAGTGCTCACGGCATTTCCGAAACCCGCACCGCTCTGGCCAACTGTGAGGGTGACACTGGGTACGGTGCTTATACCGGTATTGCTACCGTAATAGACATAAGCAGCGCCGGCAACCAAAAGCCCCGAGACGGTCTGCTGCCAAGCACCTACGACCACATCGCTACGGCCGTCGCCGTTGAGGTCACCGGCTGTGGCCACAGAATAGCCGAACTCCGCGCCCGCCACCGTACCTAGAAGCAACGTGTTTGGCGCGGTTGAAACAGGATCTATCGTTACGGGATAGCGAGCATCCTTATCGTTCACTACGATGCGCAACAAGTACCCATTTGAGGACCGCTTCAATTCGAAATGCGCATCGAGAGGTGATTTTTCCGCATCCCAGCAGTGCAGGTCGCGATAGTCGAAAACGACATTACCGCGAGTATCCGTAAACCTGAGGCGATCGGTTCCTTCCAGTTGCGGGCACCAATCGCCGGAAATTGCGAGTTCAACCATCAGTTGGCCTTCCTCTCCGGGCGGAGAGAAAACCATGAAATTCTGCCTCAATCCTTGAGCTGTTTGTTGGTAAAGCACGCCCATGGCTTCGCCTGGGAAATAGACCTCATTGGCTGCAGATTGCCCTGCACCATGGAACCATGGGCGAACTTTTGTGCTGGTTCTGCCGGATCCGAGCACGTCGAAACGAGCATGGTCGTGTTGTGCGCTATCCAACAAAAGGAAGCCCTCGCCGTCAATGGTTCCGGTCATTCCTGCGTGAAGCTGTAATGCTGAGAAACGATCCTGGCCAAGGGGCAAAAGATCCCAAGCATCCATTTTTACCGGATCAACCACGGATCCAAAGCCGATCATGGAGATGGAGAATGCTATCAAGCCAACGCACCACCTCCACAAAGAGCCGATCACGGGAGGTAGGACTGGGATAGAAATAAACTCCATTTTATCGAACAGGCAAAGCTACCCGCAACCCCAAATAGGGTTCGGACAATGGCCTTGAACGCAGGTACTTTCGCCGGGTTGCCAATGGGACTCAATAAATTGACCGGTAAGAGCTACCAATGGGCGGCGATCTTGCATTGCATGATCGTTTTGAGCTCTTTCTGTTCGGCTCAGGCGCCAGACTCTATCCGGGTTCATAAGGGCAGAACGATCGGAACTGCCATTGGTGGTGGAACGATCATTACTGGGACCCTGGTTTCGCTCAATTCTGCTTGGTACAGCCAGTATGAACGAAACGCCTTCCACTTTTTCAATGATGTGGACGAATGGCAGCAATTGGACAAGATCGGCCATGGTTTTTCCACGTACACGGTAGGTAAATGGGGGCACGGGCTTGTTCACTGGTGTGGTCTGAAGGAGAAAACATCGGTTTGGGTGGGCGGGACCTTGGGATTCGCCTACCTCACGGCGGTAGAAGTAATGGACGGCCATAGCGCTGAATGGGGGTTCAGTTGGTGGGATATGGCTGCTAACGCGGCGGGTACAGGATTGTTCATAGGGCAACAGCTTGCTTGGAAGGAACAGCGCGTCACAATGAAGTATTCGGCGCACCTCACGGATTATGCCAAGCTGCGACCCAACGTTTTAGGCGAAAGCCTTAGCGAGCGGATCCTGAAAGATTACAACGGGGCCACGTATTGGTTGAGCACGAACCCGAACGCGTTCGGATGGAAGGCATCGCCCAGGTGGCTGAACATGGCCGTGGGCTACGGTGGTGAAGGCATGTTGTACGCGAATACGGATCCTGGTCAAGTCAGGCAGTTCTATCTGTCTCCTGACATCGATCTGGAACGCATTCCTACGAAAAGCAAATTCCTGCGAACATTGCTCTTCACGTTGAACTGCGTGAAAGTGCCCATGCCGGCATTGGAAATTCGCAGCGACGGAATTCTTCGCGGACACTGGCTCTACTTCTGAAGCGAGCCGTCCAGCAGCATCAGCTTCACCTTCAGCACAGCGGCCACTGTCAGGCTGTCCAATATCTCGCCGCGCTGAACCATGGCATAGAGTTCCTCGAAGGGCAATTTCTTCAATTCCAATTCCTCATCATGATCGGGCTGTGGAGGATAGAATGTGAGTCCTTGCGCGACATAAAGGATCGCGTGCTCGTCACTGGCACTGTTGCTCAGGTCCATGCGTAGGATCTCTTGCCAGCGCTCGGCCACAATGCCGGCCTCTTCGCGCAGTTCGCGTTTGGCACTGTCGATCGGTGGGATGTCCCGCTTGCCACCGCCTTCGGGAATTTCCCAACTATAGGCTTGAACTGGATAGCGGTATTGGCCCACGATCCATGTGTTCAGATCATCATCCAGTGGCACAACGCCGATCGCGATGTTTTTGAAATGGACCGTTCCGTATATGCCTTTTTTTCCGCTCGGATCCAGGATGTCGTGGTGGCTTACCGAGATCCACGGGGTCTCATACCGCACCTCCTCCTTCAATGTGGTCCACGGTCCTCGCTTGGTCATGCTTCGATCCCGTCGGTTGGTTTATCTCCGTTATGGTCGTTGGTTGGCATCGAGCCTGAACTGGATATCGAGTTTCAGGATGCTGCGAACTCGTTTTCCATCCTTGAATGCAGGCTTCCAGCTGATGGATCGCACCAAGCGCATGGCTTCACTATCGCAGCCGCCGCTAAGGGCTTCAACCGTACGCAAATTGCTGATGTTGCCACTGGGTTCCACCACGAAGTCCACAACGACTTTGCCCTGCATATCGCGACGGCGGGCATCTTCGGGATATTGCAAATTCTCGCTGAAGTACGCTGGTAATCCCCGCCATCCTTTTGGGATCATCGGTACGGCAAGTGAATCCGTTCCACGGTCCTGGAACAGTATGAGCGATCCGTCCACGGGGAAGCGTGCGAAGGGCTTCTCGGTCCTGGCTTCTTTGCTTTTGGTCTTGAGGTAACGTTTCAAGTTGAACGGCACAGCGATGGTCTGAGGCTTGTCCATCGCCGTTCCCCCTACGGAAGCTGGATGCCAGCGGATCAACGAAAGGAGACGACGTGCTTCGGCTTCTGAATCCTCGCTCAATGTTCGCGAAATACGGATGTCTTTCGCTGCGCCATCTACACCAACGGTGAAGGTGAGTTCAACTTCCCCGGTCACTTTGGCGTCCAGGTCACGCGCGGAATAGTTCAGTTCTTCGTCGAACAACCACTTCACGGCTTGGTCACCTCCGAAAGGAGCAGGTGGGAGAAAAGCCTGCGCTGCAGCACCCAATGACAAGGCTGCAGCGATCGGGAAAAGAAGGGTGCGAGCGAACAAGGTGCTGCATAGCGCACCATAGCCCGGTGAAGGGGAGTAAGTTTGCGGCATGTCCGCGAAGATGCACATAGCTATTGGAGATGAGGTCAACTTCTTGGATGAGGCTGGTGGGGGTGTGGTGCTTCGGTTGGCGTTGAAAGGCCGGGTTGTGGTGCGCACCCGCGATGGCTTCGAACTGGAATATCCGGTGGGTCAGTTGGTGCGGCGCGAAAAGTCATCGGCATACGTCGTTAGCGATCACCATGCCCAACTCGTTGCGTCGAACGACCTGATGACCGAACGCATCGACAAGGACAAGGGCAAAGGAGCTTCCGTCAACAACAGTGGCAAAGCACCGAAGCGAGTGGACGATCCATCGGTCATGGAGATCGACCTTCACTTGGAGAAGTTGATCGAGAACGACGCAGGCTTATCGGACGGTGAGAAACTGCGCTACCAGTTGGACTACTTCGAACGCATGCTGAACACTGCGATCCGCGAACGTAAACGGCGTTTGGTGGTGATCCATGGAGTAGGTGAAGGCGTGCTGCGTGAGGAAGTAAGGAAGGCCTTGCAGTATTACGAGGGATGTCGGTTCGACGACGCTGATCCAAGGCGTTACGGCTATGGAGCCACCATGATCGATATTGTACATTACTGAACGTTCATTGACATCCTGCGCACCGCTCCATCGCTCTCGCTTTGCAGAAGTGAGGGAGGAAAGTCCGGGCAGCATAGGGCACCGTGCTTCCTAACGGGAAGGGATAAAGCTGGTGACGGCTTTGTTACGGAAAGTGCCACAGAAAGGGAAACTACCCGGTCGCAAGACATGGGAAAAGATGAAAACGTGGAGTAAAAGCCCACGCTTGTCGGCAGCGATGTCGGCATTTCGGTAAACCCCACGGGCTGAAAGACCAAATAGGCCGGGTCCCTTTGTGCCGAAAGGCATAGTTGGGAAGGGTGGCTCGCTCCATCCCGGCGGGTAGGTCGATAGAGGTGTCCCGTGAGGGGCATCCCAGATAAATGATGGAGGTTCTCCGCAAGGGGATCACAGAACCCGGCTTACAGGTGCGCAGGTACTTCAGGGAGGGCCTTGGCGTTATGGCCAGGGCCCTTCACCTTTTTACGACCTGATACACCATTGCCACTTGCGGTGTGAACACTTGTTATCTGCTTCGCGCTGGAACGGTCTTCGCAAAGAACCGACCCTATTTTCGCCGTTATATGAGGAGATCACTTCTGGTATTGCTGTTATTGAGCAGCATCACAACCTTCGCGCAGGAACAAGTAACCGTTCACGGATCGGTTCTGGGTGGTGATGGAGAGCGGACGTTCTATGATCTGATGATCGTGAACCGCCGGCTCCGCACAGGCGTATTCGGCCATGTTGATGGTACGTTCACGGTAACCGCGTTCCGCTCGGATACATTGCTCATTGGTGCTGGAGGTTATGTGACGCGCACGGTTCCGTTGTCCGAATACGATGAGAGCGAGCTCCGTTCCCTGGTGATCACCCTGCGTCCATGGGAGATCCAATTACGGTCCATCACAGTGTTGCCTGAACGTACGCTGAAGCAGATCCAAGAGGATATCGCCAAGCTCGGATATAGTGAGAAGGATTATAGAACCACGGGTATCAACGCGTTCGAAAGCCCGATAACGTTCCTGTACCAGGAGTTCAGCAGGCGTGAACGAAGCAAACGCGAAGTGGCTGAAATGCGCAACGAGGATCGCAAAAGAGAGCTTTTGCGGGAACTGCTTTACCAGTATGTGGAGTATGACATCATCAACCTCGGCAACGAGAGTTTCGATGACTTCATTGATTTCTGTGCGGTGCCGGATGATGTGATCAAGGGCCTTTCGCAGTACGACTTCCTCGTTTATGTGAAGAAGAAATACGAGCTGTATTCGAGCCTCGGCCCTACACGGTTGCACTAAGGTGATGCGAGCGGCAGTCCTTTTCGCGGCGATCGGTTGTGTCAGCTTGGCACCTGCCCAAGAAGCGGGAGACACGGTGATCAACGTTCTTCAACTGGGTGAAGTGGTGGTTCACGGTCGTTCTACTGGAATGCGATACGAGGGCTTCATCCGGCAGGTGATGGACGATACCACGTTCCAACACGCGTTCTTGAACACCAGGTATTTCGCGCATCGGGTGAAAAGTGCTTTCAATGTTCGGGACAAGAAAGCGCGAGAGACCGCTTCGATGTATCGGACGGGTAACCTTTATCGCACGGGCTCTTCAGCCGAATGCATTTTGGATACCGCACGCGAAGTTGGGAAACTGCGCAATGGCAATGGTGAATTCCGCTTTCTCACGGCTGAGATGTACGATGATGTGTTCTTTCCCAAGGGCTCATTCCACGCGAGCAACACGATTCGCTTCACGCAACCAGGAGATCAGCCGCGAAAGCCGGTTCGACAAGTACAAAAGCGAACTGAAGAAATTCATGTTCAATCCTGGCCAGGAGATCGCCAGTGTGCCCTTCATTGGAGACAAACTCGCGCTCTTCGAACCGGAAATGGTGCCGCTCTATGACTTCAGTATCGGAACGGAATTCCGCAACGGACATCCCTGCTGGGTGTTCGGCGCAGTGGCGAAAGACACGGTTGGCAGCGGCTCGGGGACCGGTGCAAGTTACAAGCTGGCCGACGAGGACGACACCGTGATCAAGCGCATGAAGACCTGGTTCGACCAGGAAACAATGAATGTGATGGCACGTGAATACCGGATCATGCATGAGAGCCTGCTACTCGATTTCGACATCACCATTCGAGTGGAGAACACGATCGCAGCGGGTGATCTGGTACCGACGCAGGTTTGGTACGAGGGCGTGTGGGATATCCCCTTCAAGAAGAAGGAGATCGTTGCATTCTACTTGTTTTACAGCGATTGGCAGGTCGGGGATTGATCAATCGATCGGCTCGCAGAGACGAGGCACGGCCATGTGGAAAGCTTCGGCCAGTCTGGATAAAAGGTCGTTACCTCGAGCATTCCCCACAGTTCGCCCGTCGATCCATGTTACCGGCGTTAGTTCGCCCATGGTACCCGTGCCGAAGACAGCATCCGCCGTGATCAGTTCGGAAACACTGATGTCGCGAACGTGAACAGTGATCCCTGCTTCAAGTGCTAGTTCAAGGACCAGCGCACGTGTGATGCCACCCAAGCAACTGGTTGTGGTGGGAGTGTGCAGTTCTCCTCCAATAACGCAGAACAGATTGATGTCGTTGAGCTCCGCCACGTGCTCGTTCTTGTCCAACATGATCGCTGCGTCTACTCCTGCAGCGTTCGCTTCCAACTTGGCGAGTATGTTGTTGAGCAGGTTGTTGTGATGGATCTTGGGGTCGAGCACGTCGGGACCCATGCGTCGAATGCTGCTCGTGATCACGCGAATACCCTTGGCGTTGTCATAAACCACGGGCTTCCATTCGGCAAGCACGATCAATGTGCATCCCTTTTGGTTCAAACGCGGATCCATGCCACTGGTGATCTTTTCTCCACGCGTCAACGTGAGGCGCACGTGCGCACCGTCCGTCATAGCATTGGCCTTCAACGTATCGAACAGTGCTCCGCGAATGGCTCCGTTCGAGGGTACGTTCTCGAATTGCAGTGCACGTGCCGAAGCTTGCATTCGGTCGAGGTGCCTCGACAACATCATCACGCCACCTTGGTACACACGCAAGCCCTCCCACACGGCATCGCCACCCTGAACACTGCTGTCGAACACACTCACTTTCGCCTTTTCACGTGGCACAAGTTCGCCGTTCACATGGACCAGGATATTCGTGTTGCGGGTATCGTACCGTTGAAGCATGGGTCAGAAGGAGATGGCGTGTTTACGCAAGCGTTCGTAGTAGGGTAGGGATTCTTCGTACAGGGGTCTCAGGCTTTCTGGTAGTGGCCGTGTGCTCGAGACTTGTTTGGCAAAGCCGGTGGTTCTGTGCACATTGGCATACCAGTGTTTCGCCCAAACGCCGTCCTCTGGTCGCGGGCCGGCAGACCACTTCAACATGTGCTCATCGAATGCGATACCTAGTGAATGGCAGGTCGCTTCAAGGGCGCCGGCAGGGTCGCGCAAGAGATCACCAGAATCCAACACGGTCACCGGGGCATTGAGGCTCGTAAGCTGGTCGAACAGATCACAGAGCATTTCGCTACCGATATCGCGCAAAGTTGGATGCTCGATCACCTGTGCGAAGGAGGCGATGGTCTGTCTTGGTTCCCGGATGAAGAAGAGGCTTTTCATGTTGGCCAGTTTCTCTGGAGCAATTCCATCGAGATGATGGGCCATGCCTTTGATGAACAAGACCGGTTTGTCGTGTGCTTTCCCGATCAAGTCGAATACACCGTCAGCGTTTTTGGGAAGCGCCGCCAAAACTTCAGTTCGGCCAGGGTGATCAGCACCGCTCCGTGAAAGATAGTAGGCGTAGAAAGGCTCGTCTATCACACGTGTGTCGGCCCGCTGAGCGAAACTGTACATGAGCGCGGTGCTCACGTTGCGCGGGCTGCTGATCAAATGGATGAGCATCCTGCGTGAATTATGATCAATGGATCCCGTTCGCAGCCAGATAGCGCTCCGCATCCAGCGCGGCCATACACCCGGTGCCTGCGGAAGTCACGGCTTGGCGATACACTTTATCGGCCGCATCGCCAGAAACGAACACGCCGGGCACGTTGGTCTGTGTGGTATCCGGCTTGTGCTTCAGGTAACCGGTCTCATCCATGTCGAGGATGCCTTTGAACAGATCCGTTGCGGGCTTGTGGCCAACGGCAATAAAGAGTCCAGTAACATCCAGCTTGCGCTCTTCGCCTGTCTTGTTGTTGATCGTGAGGATGCCTTCCACCGCATGTTCGCCAAGTACGTCTTTCACTTCGGTATTGAAGAGCAGTTCGATGTTCGGTGTATTCTCCACGCGATGCACCATGGCTTTGCTCGCACGGAATTCATTCTTGCGCACGAGCATATACACCTTCGGGCACAGCTTAGCGAGGTAGCTCGCTTCTTCACAGGCGCTATCACCGGCACCCACGAGCGCAACGGTTTGGCCCTTGAAGAAAAAACCATCGCATACGGCGCAGGCTGTCACGCCACCACCGATGTCGCGCAATCGGATCTCGTTGGGCAGTCCCAACCATTTCGCGCTGGCTCCGGTACTGATGATCACGCTGTCAGCATGGATCTCCGTTTTCTCGTCTACCCAGACTTTATGAACGGGACCAGTGAAGTCCACCTTGGTCACCCATCCGTTGCGCACGTCGGTATCGAAACGCTTGGCTTGCGCTTTCAAGTCCTCCATCATTTCGGGGCCACTGCGACCCATCGGATAACCGGGGTAATTGTCAACCTCGGTGGTCTGCGTCAGTTGTCCGCCAGGCAGCGGGCCTTCGATCATAACGGGTTTCAGGTCAGCACGGGCAGCATAGATGGCGGCGGAATAACCAGCTGGGCCCGATCCGATGATCAGGCATTTGACGTGTTCAGGCGAAGTGCTCATAGAAGTGGTTATTTGCTCACTCGCACATGGTGATCCTGTGAGCGAGGCGCTAAAGTAGCAGGCTCACCACTCGATGTTCGTCAAACACGCGACGAAGTTCGGATCGAAAAGCGAACGCTCTGGCCTCGGTTCAAATGAACACCGCTGCCGTCATTGACACACGACAGTATCAAAGGAGGGAGCCCAGCCGGCCCAAATGCCAATTCCACCCGTGATATTGGTACGTGCGTTCGCTGGCGTGCTGAAGAGATCGCCTTGGCTGGCCACGTTGGCTTCAAAGGTTTGGTAGAAATCGTATTCCGTGTAGCCAATGCTCACGAACTTCACAGCAACGGTGTCACCCACTTTGAACTTTCCGCTTTCTTCATTCTCGTCCTCATCGTTGCTATTGAAGGCTTGCCGCCCGCGAACCGAGAAAAAATCCAGCGTTTGACCGTTGATGAACTTGTCGTAGAACGCCGATCCGATGGCACCGATGAAGGTTGGGTCCTCTTGCCTGCCATTGCTGCGCAAGCTGATGCGCCGCGTCATAAACCTGTACGCATTGCCCAAGGTGTCCGGGTCGGAAAGCCTGGACCACACAAAACCCAATGAATCATCGCCTTCATCTTGCAGCGCCAACTTGAACCAAAGGCTATCAAGTACCACCGGATCCGGCAATTTGGTGGTGCTGGTCGCGGTTTTGCCTTCGGCGGAAACATTCAGAGCGTAGGTCCGGCCTACCACGCCGTTCAAGCTTCCATCGAGTTTGGTGTAAATGCAGAGGTTTCCGAATTGCACCACCAATGGGTCCAGTCCAATAAGACCTGCTGCATCGATCAATATCTCCGGAGGAATGGCCGCACCACATACTTGATCCAATTGCACAGGGCCGTTGCCGTCGTCTATCGTGATCGTTGCGCCTTGAACAAAGGTGCCGAGCAAGCTCGCATAATCCGTTGGGTCGAAATAACCGGCGGTTCGCGTGAGCACTACGATAGGCGCACGGCCCGGTTCAATAGTGCCGTTCACAACGAGTTGGGGATCGGTGTAAGGCAGATCGACCGTGATCTCTTTCTCGCATGAACTCAGAAGAACAATGGCGGTGAGAGGGATGATGAGGTATTTGCGCATGATGCTCAGAACTTGAAGTTCCAGGTTACGGATGGGAGTATGGAGAACAAGGAAACCTGCTTGGCGGTCACTTTGAAATTGCCTTCAGCGATGTTGCCTTCGTTGGCGAAATAGATGAAGTATGGGTTCGCCCGGTTG
>JADKGB010000030.1 GCA_016717225.1 Flavobacteriales bacterium
TGTGTTCTTCGGCGTTGTAGGTGTAGTTGTGGTGTTGTAGCGAATGGGCCTTTATGGTGAGCACTTGCTTATATGGGTAAAAGCGCAGATGCCCGGGTGTGTAATGGCAAGGCCGCGCTTCGCGGAGCAGCAGTTCGAAAGTGGGCGGTTCTGCGTTCTGGTCAGTGGTCGGTTGGTTTTGGACAGGGGGCAGGTGTGGGCCAGAAGAAGCGGAGCCGGAGGCCAATGGTGGCCAGCAGGCCAAGAGGCAGATTGGTGGTAGCACGCTGCCGTTGGCAGCTTGTTGAGTACTATACATATATAGGTATGTAGGTGGGGCCGGTGGGCAACCGAGGCTGGCGTTGCTCTTGGGGTAGCGGCGCTGCTGCCGGCGCAGGCTGGCCACTTGGCGCGGGGTGGGGTGCCGTTGTGGCCATGGTTGTGGGCGCAGGAGCCAGCGTTGGTTGAGGGTTATGAAGAGCATTTCCACGGCGATGGGTGCCGTGGTTGAAAGCAGGTGTATGCCAAGCCCTGTGAGCCACGCGGACAAAGGATGGAATGCGCGTGTGCGTGTGCAATACCCAGAAGGGGGTATTTTTTGGGTGGAGCGGATAACGGTTTGGTTGAAACCACCCCTGCCCCTCCTTGGGTGGCGCGGGCAAGACCCCGGATATGCGCACTGCTTCCGGGGCGCCCGCTAGGAGGGGAGAGATCTATCCGTAGCCGAGCTATCGCGCCAACACCACCCTTACCACCTCTCGCCCTGCGCGCAGCATGAAGATGCCGCTGCCGAATTCTACTACCGGTATCGACGCACTGTTCGCCTGAACGGAGGTCTGGAAGCACAAGCGCCCTTGCACATCGAACAGTTCCACGTTCCCGAGGGCTTGCCATCGATCCGTTGCAGTTGGAGACTGGTTCCCTGCTGCACGGCAGAAAGTCCACTTGGAGAAAACGAGGTCTCAATACCATTGCCACTGTCGGCACAGTGCAGGTAAAAGTCGAAGGGCATAGGCACAGGCAGTGACCAGGTAACCGCTTGTGAAGGGCCACTGATGAAGCCTTCTATCGCCACATTGAAGACCGGGGCACCTCCGGTGGGCTCTTGGTTCGGGTTCACTTCCATCGTGTAGCTGCCAGGTGCTAGGCAAATGGTATCGGCATCGTATTCCATCCCGAAGCCCAATTCGAATTGCCCGCTGCTCGCCACGAGCAAGTCACTGTCGAAGATGGTCCACTCGTAGGTGCCGATCGGGATGCCTCCACCCAGGTTCTGGATGGTGGGTATGAGTGTGGCGCAGGGTGGCGCCGGGCACAGATCAATGGGAAGCGTCCACTCACAAGCAAGCACGGTGGTGCCGAGCGTCCACAATTCCAGGTTGCCGGTGAATTGGCCGTTCGGTATGATGGCGCCTTCGTTGACCTGCAGCATATGCCAGCTGTCGCCAGCGATGCCGAAGAAGTTCACGGTCTCAACGGCAAGCGTGTCGTTGTTGGCATCGAAGAGGATGAAATTCGGATAGTCGAAGAGCTGGTTGAAGTTGTTGTTCTGAACATGCACCACGATCTCGTTTTCGTTGAACGCGTGCCATTGGATGGAAACGAGGGCCAGACTATCGCAGGCCGCTCCGAAGTCGCTTACCACGAACTGGTGCTGCGGCTGTGGAGCGAAGTCGCCCACGTTCTGGGTGGCCAACACGATGGTGTAGGTGCCGGCAGGGAGTTGCCCAATTGCCACCGGTTCAACGTGCGGAACGATCACGGTCGCGCCACCGGGATCGGCAGCGGCGATGGTGATGGTAACCACGGAACCCGTGACTTGTGCGCTGGTGCCGACCACATAAGCGCCGGTGCTCGAGAGGCCACCGATCAGGTTGATGTTGATGTAGTCGGACGTGGTGGGCTGCTGCGGAACAACCGCGATCTCGTCGATGTAGAAATAGGTCTGAGCGCTGGCGAGTGTGGAACAGGCGAGCGCGATGCAGGAGAGTAGCTGTTTGATCATGGGTGAACAGGTTGCAGTAGGTAGACGCAAAATAAATGCGATCCGCCGCCTGCGGTTCACCTGTGCGATCAACAAGGGGGTTAATTCCCGAGCAACTTCCCGATATCCCCGATCGCCCTATCCACATCTTCGGTGGATGTGCCGTCGTAGAAACCACGCAAGCGGCCCAGTGTATCGGCGAGGATGAAGTTCTCGGTATGCACGAAATCATCGGGACCACCGCTGCCGGTATCCTTCACGGCGAACCAACTTTTGCGCGCCAAGCGGTAGATCTGTTCCCGATCACCGGTGAGCAAGCGCCAGCGCGAAGGATCGGCTCCATGAAGGTCCGCATAGGCTTTCAGTGCAGGTACACTGTCGATCTCGGGCGTAACGGAGTGGGAGAGGAGCAGCACGCGATCATCGTCTTTGTAGGCCGCCTGAACGCGTTCCAACTGGTCGCTCATTTTGGGGCAGATGCTACCACACGTGGTGAAGAAGAAATCGGCGAGCACCACTTTCCCTTTGGTGTCAGCAAGCGTAACGGTGCGGCCGTCCTGATCGGTGAGGTTGAAGTCGAGGATGTGGTGTTCGGTGTTGGAGGTGCGCAGCGAAGGATCAACCAGCTGCGGGTTCAATTGGGCAGGCGTGTAGATCGGCAGATCACTGCTGGGTCTGATGATGAAGTACGCGATGCCTACCCCCACTGCGAAAAGCAATAGGAAGAGCAATGCGCGGAAGAGGAGAGGGCGGCGGCTCATGATCCGGGCGTAAAGGTCGTGAAGGCGGAGAAGCGTTTTCTCATGTGAACATGTGGACATGTGAACATGTGCCCATGGCGGGGTAGGATTCGCTGATGTGGACATGTGAACATGTGCCCATGATGCCGTTCGTAGGATCCGACTTCATGTTCAGCTACATGGGATAACCTCCCCCAGAAACCGTTACGGCTTGAATTTGTATTCGTAGGCTACGCCGAAGATCCAGCGGTACTGCAGGTTCGAGAGGTTCTGCTCGCGATCATAGCGCAAGCTCAGGTCGATCGCATGGTCCTTCGTGATCTCCCATTCCACACCGCCGCCATAGCGCATACCGATGATGCGGTTGCCGGTGAAGTGCAGCGCGGTGAAGGACTCTGCGGCCACGTACGGGTCGAAATCGAATTTAGGGGTCCGCCACGAAAGCTGCACGCGATTGCGCACGATGTCGCGGTAGCGGATGGGCACAACGAACTCGTGTTGCCAGATCAAGCGGTAGCCTATGCCGTACTTGCCGAACTTGTATTCGGTGTCGCCCTGCACATCGATGCGGTGGGTGTTGTTGCTGTACTTGTCGCGGAAGTTGTAGCGGTGCTCCAGTGTGAGGCGCGCGTACTTGTGGAAGCGGTAACGCACGCCTGCCACAGTATAAAAGAGCTTGCTGCTGGTGAGGTTCTCGTTGCCGCGATAGCCCACTTCACCGGTGAGGCGGAAATTGTACTTGAAGGATCGTTCCAGCTTTTTCTGCTTGGCCGCATCCTTTTCCTGCTGCTCGGGTGTGCGCACTTTCTTGCTCTTCTTCTTCTCCTTGAAGAACCGCATTTCGAAACCGGAGCTCAACCACAATTCCGCATCAGTGCTTGGTAAGCGCAATGGTTTTTCCTGCGCACGCGCCGAGAAGCACGCACATAGCATGAGAACGAAAAGAGCGGTTCGCGAAAGGGAACTCAATAGTTCAGGGCCGTCAACGTTCCCACGTTCACCACATAATCCTTGCCCGTTGCGCTCGCGGAAGCCTGAACCGCGACTTGTCCGCTGGGGCAACTCGCCAAGAGGTCGTTGCACTCGCCGTAGGTGTACACCCGGTAATCGCCTTCACGCAACCACGAGAACACGAAGAGGCCATCGGGACCGGTGCGCACATCATCGTCGTAGAAATCGTGATCGCCGTACACGATGTACACGCGCGCTTCCGGATAGGCGTATGGTTCGCCGGTGGGTGTTCCGCTGATGGAAACGTTCTGGCGCACCACGTACCCGCGTATTTCGGATTTGCCGCCAATGCCGGGTTCTTTCTTGCAAGCAGAAAACAGGAAACACATCAGCACAGTGAGAAAAGTTAACGAACGCATCATGATCCAGTTAAGGCGCGCTAAAGTAGAAGGAGTAGGGTGGTCTCACACGGAGGGGCGAGGGATGCTTGGGTGGGTGTCACGCGGAGGCGCTGAGGCGCGGAGGAATGCGTGGTGGGTGGGTGTTCCGTGGAGCGGAGGAGTTTGGAGCAAGGGTATCACGGGAACGCTGTGGCGCGGAAATGCAGGGAGTGGGTGGCACGCGGAGGCGCATTGGATTGGGGAAAAGGTCTCACGCGGAGACGCTGAGGCGCGGAGAAATGCAGGTGGGTTGACCTTGGGTTTGGAAAGGTCTCACGCGGAGGCGCTGAGGCGCGGAGAAATGCAGGTGGGTTGACACTTGGAGGCGCATGGGTTTGGAGAAAAGGTCTCACGCGGAGACGCTGAGGCGCGGAGAAATGCAGGTGGGTTGACACTTGGAGGCGCATGGGTTTGGAGAAAAGGTCTCACGCGGAGACGCTGAGGCGCGGAGAAATGCAGGTGGGTTGACACTTGGAGGCGCATGGGTTTGGAGAAAAGGTCTCACGCGGAGACGCTGAGGCGCGGAGAAAAAGGTGCAGGTGGGTGACACGGAGGGGGGGGGTCACGCGGAGGCGCTGAGGCGCGGAGGAATGCGGGTTGGGTGGGTGTGCCATGGAGCGAATGAGTTTGGAGAAAAGGCGGGGGGGGGTCACGCGGAGGCGCTGAGGCGCGGTGAATGCGGCTTAGGTGGGTCTGCGGAGGCAGAGAGGCACGGAGGAATGCGGGTTGGGTAAGTGTCACCCGGAGGCGCTGAGACGCGGTTAGTTCACCTGAAGGGCCAATGATCAGAAGTTGTTCACGATACGTTTCAAGCCTTGCTTCAATGTGGGGGCGCCGAAGTTGACCAGCAGGCCTACCCGCAGGTCAAGTAGGCGGAGATATGTGAGGACCTGTTTGCCATGGACCGGGGCGAACTGCTCAACGGACTTCAACTCAACCACCACTTGGCCTTCGACTAGAAGGTCTATGCGCAGACCATCATCGAATCTCATTCCATCAAATTCGAACGACACGAGCTTTTGCCGTTCGACACGCAAACCTCGATTCACAAGGCGCCGAGCCAACACGGTTTCATAAACCGACTCCAACAGGCCGGGTCCGAGTCCTTGATGGATCTGAAAGCACTCGTCAACGATGATCCCGGTAATATCATTGAGTTCCATTGGCGGTGGAAAGTAATCGTCTCCGTATTCCAACAGCAACCTTCACAACGAAATCCGGGAACAAGGTCAGCTGCGTCCTCTGCATTCACCGCGTCTCCGCGCCTCCGCGTGAGAAACCCAACGCTCATCTGTATCCCTCACGATCCATGATGACTGTCACGACCCCGCGCTCTCTGCATTCACCGCGCCTCAGCGTCTCTGCGTGCGAACCCCAACCCTCTGCATTCACCGCGCCAGAGCGCCTCTGCGTGCGAACCCCAACCCTTCTTTACACCTGTGCCGACCCCGCGTACAACCGCTCCACCACTTCCGCGCAACGCGTCATGATCACTTTGCGGCGAAGGGAAAGCTTCGGGGTGAGCTCGCCTGCGTTGATGGTCCATTCGGTGGGTAGCAATGCGATCTTCTTGATCTGCTCCCAATGACCAAGATCCTCATTGGCGCGATCGATAGAGGGTTGGTAAAGCGCGATCACACGTGGATCCAACACGGCTTCTTCCTTCGTATTGAACGGTATGTTGTTCTGCGCGCAACGCTCTTTCAATGCCTCGAAGTTGGGGACGATCAATGCTGCGGGGAATCGCTGGTACTCGCCCACCACCATCACTTGTTCCACCAATCGCGAAGCCTTCAGCTTGTTCTCGATGGGCTGCGGGGCCACATATTTGCCGCCGCTGGTCTTGAACATTTCCTTTTTGCGATCGGTGATGCGGAGGAAGCCTTCGCTGGTCAATTCGCCAATGTCACCCGTATGGAACCAGCCATCCGGGGTAAGGACTTCGGCGGTCATCTCAGGCTCGTTGTAATAACCGATCATCACGTTGGGGCCTTTGATCAGGATCTCTCCATCTTCCGCGATACGCACCTGCACATCGCGAATGGGTTTGCCCACGGTACCGAAGCGGAACTGGTCATTGCGTGCATCGTTCACACTCACCACAGGACTTGTCTCGGTAAGGCCGTAGCCTTCCATGAGCGGAATGCCCGCTGCGTTGAAAATGCGCGCGAGCCGCACTTGCAGCGCACTGCTGCCACTGGCCACGCACCGCACATTGCCGCCCAACGCCGCCTGCCACTTGCTGAAGATCAGTTTGCGTGCGAGTTTCAACTGCTGGTCGTACCACCACG
Organism: Flavobacteriales bacterium; assembly: GCA_016717225.1. Lineage (GTDB taxonomy): Bacteria > Bacteroidota > Bacteroidia > Flavobacteriales_F > PHOS-HE28 > PHOS-HE28. Next base: position 6,386 of record JADKGB010000030.1, read on the forward strand.
AACGGCCATGCACATCGTAGCGTTCGCCGAGCGCCAGGGCCCAGAAGAAGAGCATGCGTTTGACACCGGTGAGCGCTTCACCTTTCGCCAGGATACGCGCATAGATCTTCTCCAACAAACGCGGCACAGCCGTGAACACATGCGGTTGCACTTCGCGGATGCGATCGCCGAGATCTTCGAGCGTGGGCTGGAAATAGATGCTCACCCCTGTGCGCATGTAGAGGTACATGAGCATGCGTTCGTAGATGTGGCAGAGCGGCAGAAAGCTGATGGTGCGCGCCCCGCTATCCACGGGCAGTCGCTCGAAACTGGCCTCCACGTTGCTCAGGATGTTGCCGTGCGTGAGCATCACCCCCTTGGGCCGGCCGGTGGTTCCGCTGGTATAGATGATGCTGGCCAGGTCGTGGTACTTGACGTTCTGCTTGTAACGATCGAGCAATGCACGGTCACCGTTGGCGCCAAGATCCAGCAATTCGCTCCAGTGGCGTGCACCTTCCAACCGATCAAAACTGAAAAGGTGTTCCATCGCTGGAGCATCGGTTCGGGCTTCCATCCCTTTGGCCAGTATGTCCTTGTCCCCCGCGAAGAAGAGTTTGGCTCCGCTATGCTTCAGCACATAGGCATAGTCCCCTGCGGTGCTGGTAGGATAGAGCGGAACATTGATCGCGCCGATGCGCAACAGCGCTTGATCGAGCAGGCACCATTCGGTGCGGTTGCCGCTGGCCAAGGCCACCTTGTCGCCGGGTTTGATCCCCAGCGACATCAAGCCCATGGCCAAGCACTCGCTCACGTCCAACACTTGTTGGGTGCTATACTTCCGCCATTCGCCACCTTCTTTTGTGGCAAGGCAATCGGCCTGTGGGCAGTTGGCCAGCTGGTGGTCCAGGATGTCGAAAAGGCGTTCGATCTTCATCACTGATCTCCACGTCGAATTTCAGTGTAATGCCGCGCATCGTGATGCCATCCTTGAAGTTGAAACGCTGGGTCACGGTACCCGTGCGGCTCTGGTCCAGGTAGAAGATCTTCTCCACGCGTTTGTTGTCCCGGTCCTTTCCTGCGTTCATGTCGATCTCGAAGATCACGTTCACGGCGCTGTCCTTGAGGCTGCTGCGGCGCACGTTGTGTGTGCTCACCTTGGCCCAGAGCTTCACTTGTGTGTCTCCACCGGCGAAGATCACCTGTCGCGAGGAACCTTCGTCCTTGTTCAATTGAAGGGTGGCATCGGTACCTGTGGTAACCACCTCCTTCTCGGTAAGGGATACATTGGAAATGGCGATCTTGGTTTGGGCCTGAAGACCGATCGAAACACAGAGCGCGGCGATCAATAGGATATTTTTCATGGTCATGGATTAGGACAGGTGGCCACTAAGATCGAATTTCGGCGCATCAACTCGACAAACAAAGCACATCATTATGGAATTGAACATCCGCTCTTCGATCATCGGGGCAACCCTGGCAGCGGCGTTGGTCGCTATTTTCAGTTTCAAAGCGCCTTCTGCACCAGAGGCGTACACATGGCGCCAATTCAGCACGATCGAAAGTGTTGTGCCCGGTGGTATGGGGCGTTCGCGAATGATCATCAGCGATCAAGCTGACCAGACCATTGAAAAAGACCTGCTGAACTTCTATAGTTTGACCGGCATCAACTTCAAGAACGTTGCCAACAACGATCGCTTGATCGTGGACAACATCAACACATGGACGGCCGAAGGTTGGGAACTGACCAATGTGACAACGGGTGTGCAGAGCAACGACAACAACGGCATCTTCATCACGCGGTATTTGTTCCGTAAGCCGGCGTAAAAAGTAGTGCCCGAAGAGCGACAAGCGTCGCCTCCGAAGTCGTTATATAGAGCCTGCCAGAACCTGGTCTACAACGGCAACACCCAGCCGCGTTGCCCTTTCGGAAGCTGTGGCAGCTGCGGTTCTTTGGAAAAGATCCCGTAGACCGAAGACCCTGATCCACTCATGGCAGCATAGGTGGCTCCCGCATGCACGATGCGTTGCTTGGCTTCTGCCACCGCAGGATAGGCGCTGAGGACGTATGGCTCCATCACGTTCATGAGCTTGCCGTTCCATTTCGCAGGAGCAAGCGTGGTGAGGACCTCTGCGAGATCGCACTGGGCTGGGGCTGTGGGCGTGTTGGCATACACTTCGGCCGTGCTCACATGCACGCCCGGGTTGATGAGCATCAGCCACCACCCCCGCAGATCAACGTTGATCGGAGAAAGCACCTCACCTCGACCAGTCGCCAGTTGAGCGCTTTTTCGCAGGAAGAAAGGGCAATCGCTGCCAAGGCTGCTGGCGATCGCATGCAGTTCGTCCGGGCTGATTCCCAAGTTCAATAGTTCGTTCAACAGGAGAAGGGTATGCGCCGCATCGCTGGATCCTCCACCAAGGCCGGCACCGATGGGAATGCTCTTCAGCACATGTATCCGCAGGCCCGGCAATGGATGCGAACGGTTGATCGCCAAAGCGGCTTTCACACAGAGGTCTTGTTGCGGATCACCAGGAACAGGTGCTCCACTGCGTTCCATCACCACTTGGCCATGTGCTAGGGTCTCATCCACCATCACTTCCAACGCATCGTGCACGGCGATCGGCAGCATCACCGTCTCGATGGCATGGTAGCCATCGGTTCGCTTGCCCAACACATGCAGGCCCAAATTGATCTTGGCGTTGGGGAACTTGAGCATGGGGATGCGAACATAGAACTTCACACTTCCCGGATGACCCGGTGTGCTGAAATGGACCTTGGTTATAGTGTCCACGCCCCATCTGTTCATAACTGCCGTTCGTCGCCTTCCATCGCCGAATGATGCCCGGATAGCTTCGCCGCCAAGCACCGCGCGCTAACGCGGCCCTTCGTGTTGTCCCTCATCGCACCGTACGTCCTCTATACGCTCATCGCGGCCTTGGTCATTCTGGCCTTCTTCCACTTCGTGATCTTCAGCCGGTTGGCCTTCAAGCATCCCCGGGTGGAGCCCGATCGCGATCTGCCCGTGAGCATCGTGGTGTGCGCACGTAACGAAAGCAACTCGCTGCAGCAGCTCATTCCATTGCTGATGGACCAGGACCACGCGGAGTTCGAAGTGGTGGTGGTGAACGACCGCAGCGAGGATGACACATGGGAAATGCTGCAGTGGATGAAGCCGAACCATCCGCGGTTGCGGCCGGTGAACATCCAGGCGGACGAGAAATTCAGCTACGGAAAGAAGATCGCATTGGGCGTAGGGATCCGCAGCGCGAAGTATGCGCACGTGCTGCTTACCGATGCCGACTGTATGCCGGTGGGCCGCGAATGGGCCAGCACGATGTGCGCTGGTTTCCGCAATGGCAAGAAGGTGGTGATCGCCTTCAGCCCATACGAAAAGCAGAGCGGGTTCACGAATCTGATCGAGCGGTTCGATGGCATCAGCAAGGCGATGCAGTACATCAGCTTCGCGCAGGCGGGCTTTCCGTACATGGGTGTGGGACGGAACCTCGGCTACACACAGGACATGTTCCTCACTGCCAAAGGGCCAAGGCGCCACTCCGCGCTCATGAGCGGCGATGACGATCTGTTCATCAACGAAGTGGCGCGTGCGAACAACACCACATCCGTTTCCGATGGCCGATCGTTCATGACCACACGCGCTACACCGGATCTTGCCACATGGATCCGCCGCAAACGCAGGCACTACACCACCGCCCGGTTCTATCGGTTCGGTCATCAGGTGCTGCTGACGTTGCTGCCCTTTGCACGCTTTCTGTTGTGGGCAACGGTGGCGTACTTGCTCATCACCGGTCATTACATGCACGCGTTGATCGGCGTGGCTGTGGAGATCCTCATATTCCTTCCGATCCGCATGTTGGCGATGCGTCGCCTCGGTGCTGGCGGAATTATCTGGCTAACACTACCTCTTGAATGGCTGTTCCTACTTTTGGAGCCGTCGCTGTACATCAGCACGCTCCTGATAAAACCCCGCCGATGGAAATAAGCGATAACCTCAGCGAAAAAGGCGTCTATGACCTGGCGTTGGTACGCCGCTGCGTGGAAAAAAAAGATCAGAAGGCCTATGCCGAGCTGATGAGCCGCTACCGCGATTCGATCTATTTCATGTTGTTGAAAATGATCAACAACAAGGATGATGCGGAGGATCTCACGATCGAAGCGTTCGGTAAAGCGTTCCATCGCTTGCACCAGTACACGCCAAATTATGCGTTCAGCACCTGGCTCTTCAAGATCGCGTCGAACAACTGCATCGACTGGATCCGCAAGCAGAAGAAGAAAATGATGAGCATCGATGCGCCTATCGGTACCGATGATGGGGACGATATGCACATCGAATTGAAAGGCCACGGCCCTGATCCTGCTGACGTGGCTATCCGCAACCAGAAGAACGCGGTGATGCGCGAGGTGGTGGACAAGCTGAAGCCGCGCTACCGTCAGTTGGTGGAACTGCGCTACTACCAGGAGTACAGCTACGAGGAGATCGCGCAGGAACTGGATCTGCCGCTCGGTACAGTGAAAGCACAGTTGTTCCGTGCACGCGAATTCCTGCAAGGCTTGCTGGAAGATCGGCAGGATACCATTTGAGTTCGATCCAGTGGAAATGAATGATCGCTTCGCAATGCCTATGACGTCACTGCGAGGAGGCTCCGCGACGAAGCAGTCTGTAATTCCCTGATGATCATTCTCCGATAAGCATGGAGATCATACATCGGTACTTCCCTGACCTGTCAGCGGAACAGCGCGATCGTTTCGCGGCGCTTGGGCCTTTGTACGCAGAATGGAACGAGCGTGTGAACCTGATCTCGCGCAAGGACATCATTCATCTGTACGAAAGGCACATCCTCCATTCGCTCGGCATAGCGAAAGTGATCCACACGACCGGAATGTTCGACGGCCAGCGAACGATGTCATGCGTTGATGTTGGCACGGGTGGCGGCTTCCCCGGCATCCCGCTCGCGATCATGTTCCCACGCTGGCGCTTCCACTTGATCGATAGCATCGGGAAGAAGATCATCGCGGTGCAAGGGATCATTGAAGGGTTGGGACTCACCAACACCACAGCGGAACAAGTGCGCAGTACGGATCACAAGGGGCACTACGACCTCATCGTGAGCCGTGCGGTTACCACACTCCCGGAATTCATTCGAGATACCAAGCACCTGGTGGAGAAGGGCGCCGGGCACATGCTCTACCTCAAAGGCGGAGAGCTTGCGGATGAGATCATGCCTGTGCGAAATTCGGTTCGGGTTCACGAACTGAACGAGTTCTTCAGTGAAGAGTTCTTCGCTACGAAGAAGGTGGTGGAGGTTGCGATGTAAAGGTTACTGAGACCGTTCTAAGCTTCGCTCAACTGCGTTCTGCTCAGGCTGTAGTACAATCCACCCGGGTCAGCGATCAGTTCATCGTGCGTTCCACTGTCCACCACGATCCCTTTGTCCAACACGAGTATTCTGTCCGCATTGCGCACGGTGCTGAGGCGATGCGCGATGACCAAGCTGGTACGGCCGCGCATCAATTTGTCCAAGGCATCCTGCACGAGTTTTTCGCTAGCGGTATCCAGGGCGCTGGTGGCTTCGTCCAGGATCAGGATCGCAGGGTCCTTCAGAACAGCACGCGCGATGGCGATGCGTTGGCGCTGTCCACCGCTCAGTTGTATCCCGCGTTCGCCGACAATGGTTTCATAGCCTTGCGGGAAAGTCGCGATGAACTCGAACGCATTGGCTTTGCGCGCGGCATCTTCGATCTCCGCTTGGGTTGCGCTGGGCTTTCCGTAAGCGATGTTCTCGCGGATGCTCCCTCCGAAAAGCAACACCTCCTGTGGCACAATGCTCATGCGATCACGCAGTGCGCTGAGGTCGTATTCGCTCGCCGCACGACCGTCGATCCCGAGGTGACCTGAAACAGGATCATAGAACCGGAGGATCAGTGAAGCGATCGTGCTCTTTCCACCACCGCTCGGTCCTACCAGAGCAACCCGTTCACCTGGCTTGATGGTGAACGTAACGCCCTTCAGCACGGGCATATCGGCGCGGGTGGCATAGTGGAAATGAACGTTGTCGAATTCGATGCTGCCGTTCAGCTTCAGGGGCGTGGCAACTGCGTCGAGCGTGATCGCTTCAGCGTTCTCTTCTTGAATGTCCATCAAGCGTTCCGAAGCGCCGATCGCCTTCAACAGGCGGTTCAATAGTTCGGGAATGCCACCAATGCTAGCGCCGATGAAAATCGAATACATGATGAACGTGACGAGCTGACCCGTGGTGATCTCGCCAGCGGCCATCAATCGTACACCACGCCAGATCACCAGAACGATAGCGCCGAACATGCAGAGAATGATGAACGAAACGAAAGCACCTTGCCAGCGACCTTCCTTCAAGGACAGATCGCGCGCACCCATCACCGCTTTGCCATAGCGCAGCGCTTCCCAGCCCTCGTTGGCAAAGGCCTTCACGTTCTGGATGCCTTGCAGGGTTTCGTCCACGATCACATTCGTTTCTGCGATCGTGTCCTGGACCTTCTTGCTCAATTTGGTAACGAAACGACCAAAGAACACAGCGACGATGGCCACCACAGGCACCACGGAAAGCATGGTAAGCGTGAGTTCCATGCTCACCGTTGTGAGCAACACGATGCCGATGCCCACCACGATGAACTGGCGGATGAGTTCCGCGAGGTTGGTGGTGAACGCATCTTGCAGCAGTGTGATGTCCGAGCTGATCCGGCTGTTCAGCTCACCTACGCGCCGCTGCGCGAAAAAGATCATCGGTAGTTTCAGCAAGTGCTCGTAGGTGTCGCATCGCAAACGTGCCAGCATGTTGGAGGTGATCCAGTTGAAGATGACAATGCGGAAGAAGCCGAAGAACGCCTGCGCCACGAAGACCACGAGCAATGTCAACGCTACACGATCGATATCGCTCAGCAGGCTCCGTTGCGCGGCAGGATCACCTTTCGCCGCATCCACCAGCTGGCCCAGCAGACCCGGAAAGAGCATCGACAAGCCGGTGGTGACCAGCAACAGGATCAGGCCGAAAGCGAACGTCCAGCGGTGCGGCTTCAAATAGCGGAAAATGCGCACGGCCTTGCGCAGCGTGGCTTTGTCCAGCTTCGCGCGAGGGGCGTCGTCGTATGCTTTGGATGATCTTCTACCCGCCATTGAATTGCTGATCGGCGGATCAACCGTGGATCTCCACCATCTTATCGGCGATATGATCGAAGAGGTTCTTGAGCGGGCTCTCGACCATCATTTTGATGAACGGATTGAGATCGGCCTCGAATACCTGGAATGCGGTCGTTGTGCCGTTCGCCCCGTTCAAATGGACATCCAACGTGAACGGGAACGGCGAACGTTCGGTGCTCTTCAACCGGACATGGCCCGGCGATGTGCCTCCATCGAGCATCAGGCCGATCGTCGCTGCACCTGCCACTTTGAAAGAGCACGACATCCCATCGCTTTTCCATTCGCTGATGCGGTCCTGCGGCAACAACTGTTGGAAGTTGTTCATGTCCTGCAGAAAGGTGTAGATGTCCAACGCTGGTCGCGCGATCTCCACGTGCTTGCTCTCGATCCTCGTCATCGTCGAATAGTCGTTGTGTATGAACTAGCTGGCTGCGCTTTCTCCCACGGTCTTGCCCCATGTGGTAGGCGAAGTGCGCCATTCGTTCAAGCTGAGCATGTCCTTGTCCGTTATGTAGCTGTCGTGCATTGCCTGTTCCAACAGCGCAGTGTAATTGGACAACGATTTCAGTTTCACTTTCTCCTTCTCGAAATTCGCGATGGCCTCATCGAAGCCATAAGTGAAGATGCTCACCATGCCTTTCACTTCACAGCCTGCATCGCGCAGCGCGTGTACGGCGTTCAAGCTGCTGGTGCCGGTACTCACGAGGTCTTCCACCACCACCACGCTCCTGCCTGTGGTAAGGTCGCCTTCCACCTGGTTCTTCATTCCGTGCTCTTTCGCTGCGCTCCGCACGTAGATGAACGGAAGACCCATGTCGTGCGCCACCAACGCACCGTGCGCTATGCCACCGGTTGCTACGCCGGCGATCAGGTCCGGCCGCCCGAACTCATGGTTGATCACCTGCACGAACTGCTGGCGGATGTACGTGCGAACAGCAGGATAGGAGAGGGTCTTCCGGTTATCGCAGTAGATCGGGCTTTTCCAGCCGCTGGCCCACGTGAACGGCTTCTTGAGGCTCAATTTCACAGCTTTGATCTGCAAAAGGAATTCAGCGATCTTCAGCGCCGGATCAAGTCGGGAGTCCATGCGGCGAAAGTATGAAGTCTATATCGACGGAAGGCGATCAACGATCGTTGGAGAAGCGGATGCGCGCGCTGGTTTTGAGCGATCCACGATGGAACGCGCGGGTTCGAGCAAGGCGATCGCGGCTACAGTGGCCGCGTGGCAGAAGCGGTCAGATGGGTCATCGCTCGTGCTGGTGGGGGAGGATGCGGACGACGTTTGGGAGAATTTCTGCGCCAATTATCGATTTGTACAAGCTGCTGGCGGTTGTGTGACAGATGAGCACATGCGGTTGCTCGCGATACATCGGTTGGGTCTTTGGGACCTTCCCAAAGGCAAAGTGGACCCAGGAGAGGCTGTTGATCACGCTGCTGTTCGAGAGGTGCGCGAAGAATGCGGATTGGTGAATGTGGAATTGCTCCAACGTCTTTGCGAGACTTGGCACACGTACGAGCGAAAGGGCATTCAGCACCTTAAGCGCACAGACTGGTACTTGATGAGGGCCAGTAGCAGCGAGCAATTGGTCGCACAGCACGAAGAGGATATCAGCGAAGTGCGGTGGATGGATGCTGCAGGAATTGCCGAACTCGAGCGCGGAACGTATCCGTCGCTATTGCCGGTTATCGCCGCTTGGGCGAGCGCGGTGCAACGTCGGGCCTGAGCTTATTGCGCTCGTCCGCTTCAACTTTCATACGATGAAGGATCGCGGCCATGCCATTGCTCGGCGCTGGTGCGGGTGAATACACGAGCGTGTTGTCGTTCAGCAAGAAGAACGTGGGGATACTTCGAATTCTCAATGCGTCCATGATGGTTGGGTCATCACCGCCGAACAACCATGGCCAGCTACGCTGCGGGTGGGCCTTCACATACTTCTCCAACTCGTTCATATCGCGATCCAGGCTGATACCCACAACGTTGAAGTAAGCTCCGTATTCCTTGAAAAGTGTTTCCATGGCCACCATTTCCTGCTCACAGTAGGTACACCAGCTCGCCGTGAGAACAATGCAGGTGGCATCGTGAAGCATCGTGTCCACACGAACGGGCGTGCCTTCAGGTGATCTCAGTACCAAAGAAGGTAGCGTGCCTCCGTTCTTCATCGTTACAAGGTCCCAATGCATATTGGTCGCGATGCGCTTGTGTTCGGGTATCGCGGATGTGTTGGCCACATTGTCGATCAGCTTCAGGATCGACGCTCGATCGAAGATCTTTCCCGGATACTGGGCGTAGAGTTCCTTGATAACCACTAGTTCGCACAACGCGGGATCCTTGAGAAAATCGTTCTTGGCGAAAAGATTCTTAAGGCTATCGATCAGGGCACCGTTGATCGCCCTCATCAGCGCAGCTTCATCGTTCCTGAACGGGTTCCGCATCAAGTGCTCTTCGAAGAACGAGTTGAAGAATCGCACGTACTCAGGTACGTCGTACAGCACCGGTTTGCTTTTCAGGTAGCGATCGAACAGATCACGATCATTGACGCGTGGGCCGAAGCGCAAGCCGGCAATTCCGTAATCCAGGTTCCGCCAGAACCACGGGTTTTTGACGTCCGCATAGAACGTGCGGAGTTTGCGCTCGAACGTATCCACACGGGCTGGGGTGAATTGAGGTGTGATGAACAAGGTGCCTGGCCGCTTAACACTGTCTGGCATCAGGTTGCCTCCATCCCGGCGAGCGATATCCACCGCCTGCATTCCGGCGCGCTGGTCAGTGGCGAGATCCTCGGCGAGGAACGCATCGAGTCGCTCGTTCAGGTCACCGATGAGCGCATTGATATCGAGGTGATCCAGGTTTTTGAAGATAGGATCCACCGTCGTGGTGCCGTTCAAGCTGCGGGGCTTTTTCGGATCGGGCGCTGGAAAGTCGATCGTGTAGGAACCGCCGTTCAACCAGAGATCAGCGCTCACTTCGCCGATACGGATGGTCCCTTTTACCGTGCCGCTCACCTCTGCTTCGAGCAATGCGTTCCCCTTGTCATCGATCCTGCTGTGCGTGAGCAATTCAGTTCGGCCCGTGAACAGGTCTGAGCACTGGTAAAGCAACACGCGCTGGTCCACATACGAAGGGGCGCTCAGCTGAATATGAACGGTTACCGCATTCGCGTTCAGAACAGAGACCGCAGCAGTTCCAACGAAGAGGAGCTTGCGCCAACAACGAACGGCGATATCCATGATCCCGCTCATCCGTGTCTATACGTGTTCATCCGTGGTTCTTCGTAGCGACGCATGTTTCATCTCACGCGCACTGCACCAGGTACGAACGCAGAAACATCCGCTTTGTTGGCGATCAGCTCGCGCACGATGGTGCTACTGATATGCGCGTGTTCAGGAAGGCTTGGGAGAAAGATCGTTTCCACACCACATAGCGCGCGGTTCATCAACGCGATGCTGCGTTCGTTGCCATGGTCGGTGCTGTTGCGCAACCCGCGTACAATGAAGTGCGCGTGCATTTTCTTGCATAGATCGGCAGTGAGGCCTTCGTAAGTGATCACATCCACTTGCTTATGCCCTGCGAACGAAGCGTTCAACCAGGCCAGGCGTTGCTCCAAAGAGAACATGTACTTCTTGGTCGAATTCACGCCCACCGCCATAATGATCCTATCGAACAGTGGGAGCGCGCGTTCTACGATGCTCACATGGCCTATCGTGATGGGGTCGAAGGAGCCGGGGAAAACGGCAATGCGTTCGCTCATGCTATTTCCGCCGATGTCGGCGTGCTGTTTGGTAGCTCAGTTTTGGGAGAAGGTGAGGTGCCTGGGACGGCCCCGGCCGCAGCGGAGCGGAGAACCGGGGTCGGTTTGAAGAAACTGAAATTCACACTGCCGTAAGGACGATGTCTATCGAACCACGGATCGGTTTCCATGTGCACGTTCTTCGGGTGCTCGATCACCAACAAGCCATCGGGTGCAAGAATGCCCGCGTCGCGCACCAATCCCGGCAGCAACGCGGTGCCTTCAAGATCGAACGGGGGGTCAGCGAAAATGATGTCGTACACGCTGCGGTGGCTTTTCACGAAGGTGAACGCATCGCCTTTCACATGATGCCAATTGGTTGCTTGCAATGTGCGCGCAGCACCCTGCATATGGACAAATAGTTCGCGGTCCTGTTCGACGCTGATCACTTCCTCCGCTTCCCGGCTCAGGAATTCCAACGAGATACTTCCGGTGCCAGCGAACAGATCGAGAACGCGGATCCCTTCCAACGGAACCGTGTGATGAAGAATGTTGAAGAGCCCCTCTTTCGCGAAATCAGTGGTTGGCCGAGCGCGTGTGCTCTTGGGCGGAAGGATCCGGCGCCCCTTGTATTTGCCGCCTACGATGCGCATGAATATTGTTCGAGCAATGGCGTGGAATAGTGGAACGCAGAACCGCCCAACAAGGAAACCAGTTTATCGGTTGGCATCAGCGCGGGTAGGACGTTCGGCAGATACCGGGCCAACAGTTTCTCATCGGGCTCGGTGAGGTGTGTGCCGCTGACGAACGTTTGCGTGTCATCCGGTTTCAGGCCTGTTTGTTCCAGCGCGAAAAGTGTGTAATAGAGCACATCTTCGGCGTTCGCAGCATGGAACGTGTTGCTCAACAACAAGCGTTGGTCGTGCGCAATCGCCAGATCGAGCCGTGTTGCGGAGCGATGGAGCAGGACCGCTTTCTTCTTTGCTGAACGAGCAAGCACGCCATTCACCAGCACTGCTTGCAGGGGAAGGGAGCGCGCACTGGGGAAGCGCGCCATCAAGCGATGCTCGGCCTCTTCATCGTGCAGGTACACGCAACGCGCACCCAATGAACTGATCGGTTCATCGCGCAGCAGACCTGTGGGCAATTGACCGTGTACCATTTTCAAGTGGCGCATTTCGCTGCCGGGGGCCAAAGCGCTTTCGGGCACCAACGTGCTGATCTCGGGTAGTGCGGTGAAGGATACACTAGCAGGTCGCTCTGGCAACAACGAAGGCTGTGGGAGCTCTGCACCCTTGCCAGCCTGCAGCGCGACGCATTGGCCGTTCAGCACATCATGCACGCACCAGGCGTTCACTTCAGGTGACAGCCACACGCTCAAATGCCACGCGCGTTCGCGAGCGGGATCGTACGTGGCGGCAATTTGGTCGATGTTCATTCCGTGTGCAAAGAAAGCCCAAGTGCCCAACCAGTGCGATGAACGTTGATTATCCGTGTTCGCCGCTGTTTTCCTCGATGGTTCCCGGATCCGGCGCGCTACATTCCCCGGCCACGAATTGCCGCCTTTCCCGTCATGCCCCCTGCTTTCTCCTTGACCGAACGTCTGCTGAACACCCTCGGCCACGTGCCCACCGAAGGCCAGCAGAAGGCCATTGGGGCATTGGATCGCCTGCTGGCAACACCGAAAGATCGGGCAACGCTTATCCTGAAAGGCTATGCCGGAACCGGAAAAACAACGCTCGTTGGTGCATTGGTAAAAGTGCTGGCTGCGGAAAGACGACCTGTTGTTCTCTTGGCCCCGACCGGTCGCGCAGCCAAAGTGCTGAGTTCATATGCGCATTCAACAGCCAGTACCATTCACCGGCGGATATATCGTGTAAACGGGGAAGATGAAGGATCATATGGAGGCATGAGCGTAGCCCATAACCGCGATGCGGATACTCTTTTTGTGGTGGACGAAGCCAGTATGATCGGTGGGCGCGGTCCCGGAATGTCATCCGGGAGGGACGGAGGTTTCGGCGATCGCGACTTGTTGACGGATCTGTTCCAGCATGTGTTCAGCGCGCCGCGATGCAAGCTCCTGCTCATCGGGGATCCGGCGCAGTTGCCACCCGTTGGAAGTGATCATAGCCCAGCGCTGGAAGTGAAGGACCTGGCGGATCTCGGCTTGTTGCCCGGAAGCATAGAACTCACCGATGTGGTTCGACAGGCGGAAGATTCGGGCATTCTGGTGAACGCCACAGCGCTGCGTCACACGCTTGCTTCAATGCCTGTCGAAGAACACAACGCCGACAAACCCAAAGGACCGCCAACAATAATTCCAACGTTCATCACCGGCTATCCCGATGTTGAACGCATCGACGGGAACGACCTGCAGGATGCGTTGGAACAAGCCTATGGCCAACATGGCGATGAGGAGGTCTGCCTGATCTGCCGCTCCAACAAACGCGCTTACCAGTACAGCCAGCAAGTGCGCGCGCGCATACATGGCTTCGATGAGGAACTGGTCACCAACGATCGCCTGATGGTGGTGAAGAACAACTACTACTGGGCCGGTGTAAGTGGTAAGCCCGAATTGATCGCGAACGGCGAACAGATCGTGGTGAAGCGCTTGATCGGCATGGAGGAGAAATACGGATTGCGTTTCGCCGACATCACCGCCGGATGGTGGAATGGCCAGGAAGAACGCGAGATGGACCTGAAGGTGATCGTGGATGTCTTGGCCAGCGAAGGCCCGGCTTTACCGGGTGGGCAGATGAAACTGCTCGCGCAAAGCGTGCTGGCGAACATCGTGGCCAAAACCAAGGGCGAGCGCTTTCGGCTCTTCAAGCAAGATCCTTACGCGAACGCACTGCAAGTGAAGTACGCCTATGCGGTTACCTGCCACAAAGCGCAAGGCGGCCAGTGGAAAAGCGTTTTCGTGGATCAAGGGTACGTGACCGAAGAAATGATCGATCGCGAGTACGTTCGGTGGTTGTACACGGCGGTTACTCGTGCCAGCGAGAAATTGTACTTGCTGAATTTCCACCCGAGGTTCTATGGGGAGGGGGAGGAGTGAAGCGTTTTCAGACTACGTTATGCTCCGCATCACCGTAATGGTGTTCCTTGTGTTGAACCAGTGGATCTGTAGTTCAGGTCGCATCTGTTCCTCCTTCGGACTTGTATACCCACCCCATCAACATGGTGTTCATAACTCGAAAAATACCCTGTAGTGGGTATTGTGGAGCGGCTACTTCTCGCCATACTTCGCCACCGTTCCAAGAACTAACTTCGGAGCGCTTATTCACAACCACATGAGAACTTCATGGACAAGTAGAATAAATGAACACATTGGAGGTTCCACAAGCATTGCCTGTGCTCGTAAAATCGTAGGGGGGGGGGGTAATTCTCGCCGCTCTATTTTTCGTTGATCCTGGCCGAAGTATGGGGCAGGAATGTGATCAGCTTGCGGACTATTCGGTGTTCGATGCGAACTTTCCCTTGGATGTGAACAACGAATATCACGTGACCTCGAACACCACGTGGGGCTTCAACAACATGAACGTTCACGGAAGTGTTGTGATAGAACCGAACAAGGTGCTCACCATTGATGGAGTGACCATCCATTTTGGGGATACACGCAAACTTGGTTTCACAACCAACATCGTGGTAAAACCCGGTGGCGATCTGGTGATCAAGAACGGAGCAGTGCTCACCAGCTTGGCCAATTGCCCAGCCAGTATGTGGGATGGGATCAAAGCATTGGGGAACCCGTTAGTCGCAGAGTCTTCCTCCCTTCAGAGTGTGGTCACCATTACAACCTACAGTATCATCGAGAATGCGTTTGTGGGTATACTGTGTGCTGAATCCAGCCCGGAGCAAGGGGCATATGGTGCGCCGCCGCCAGGCACCGGTGGGATCGTGCATGCCCAAAATGGGGTATTCCGGAACAACAAATTCGGGGTGGTTATGCGACCTCACCATACTACAAGCACGAGTGCGAGCAATTCGTATTTCTACGGCTGTGAATTCAACACCAATTCACCGCTTAACTACGTGGATGAACCGCCGGTCGCCCATCTCTGGTTCGATCAGGTGACTCGCATGAAGATCGGTGGTTGCTACTTCGGTAATAGCTTTTCGGTGGGTCAAGGCCAAAGCGCTGAGCAATTAGGTGTTGGCATACACGCGTTCAATACCGCCATTAAAGTGCTGCCCATGTGCGCGCCGGGTGTGTGGAACGAGACCTGTTCCGACGCTACGTTACCCACCTACGTTACAAATTCTTTTTTTGGCCTGTCGTACGGAATAAGTTTTGGTACGGTCGGCGCGGATAAAACGTGTTGGGTGCGCGATGCCTATTTCAGCGAATGCGTTGGAGGCATCCGCTTGAATGGTGCATACGCGGCCAGGTTGAACCACAACTATTTTGCGATCCCCGCCACCGGTTACACCGACGTGTCGTACTACGGGAACTACGGCGTTGGTATTTACAATTGCACCGGGTTCGAGATCGAGAACAATGAGTTGACCGATAACTCCACAACCGGCAGCTATCCCAACTATGGTATGATCTTCTCCAACACTGGCGATGCTACCAACCGGTACGGTAACAACAACTTCACCAAGCTCAGCACGGGTACCATTATACAGCACGATAACGATGGCCCTTTGCCCGATGATGGTCTAGATTTCAAATGCAACGACTACGGAAATACGGGCGTAGTTCCGTG
Organism: Flavobacteriales bacterium; assembly: GCA_016717225.1. GTDB lineage: Bacteria > Bacteroidota > Bacteroidia > Flavobacteriales_F > PHOS-HE28 > PHOS-HE28. Next base: position 21,995 of record JADKGB010000030.1, read on the forward strand.
GAATTTGTTCGACATAGATTTTGCGGGCACGGGTGTAAGTGTTGGCACTCGACAAGGGGTGAACAACGGTTTGCCCGATGGTCCAGCCGGGAATACGTTCTCCTCGGTCTGTATATCGCCCGAAACACATATGGTCAATAACTTCCACCAGCTTCAGTATTTCAACTACTGGCACCATGATCCAGGTACCACACCGAAGATCGTGTTGCCCACTTGCCGCTCCAATCCGCCTATGCTGAATAGTTGGTTCGTGAATACAACACAAACGTATACCAAGGCTTCGGCTTGCCCCGGCTATATCGAACTGATCAACGGTGGCGAAGGCCAGCGCAGCGCCATGGCTGCCAGCGAGCAGAATTATGGTGCCTTGAAGACCATTTACAACAACGAGCGAGACGGCGGCGATACCGAAGGCTTGAAGGAATTGGTAAGCGATGCCAACAGTAGTGGCTACGATGTGCGCAACGCGCTAATGGCCGCTGCACCCAAAGTGAGTATCGAGATCTGGGAAGAAGTCTTCAACCGCGAAACAGCGTTGAACCCGTGGCATATGGCGCAAGCGTTGTTGGCCAATAGCCCGTTGCAATCCGAGGTTGTGAGCCTGATGGATAGAAGCGAGTTAACGCCCTTCTACAAGC
>JADKGB010000031.1 GCA_016717225.1 Flavobacteriales bacterium
AACAACCTCTACTTGTTCTCGAGACCACCTTGCCGGGCCCAACCCGTGCGCTGCCGAGGCGGGCAGGGCACATCACCATAACTGCAATAAACGCAACAATCACCGGGCTTTGGCTTGAACATACTATTGCACCTCAAACAATGATAGAAATACACACTGGCATTCCCGGGCATCTGGTCTCGGCTGCGTTTACCACAGCGCGGGCATGTGACAGTGGAGAAATAGTTGGGCCTGCGTAATGCCTGACGCTTTAAGCGCCAGCTTCTGATACTGTTGAGCAAGTATTTCATTGCACCAATCCGTGATTGATCAAGAGCGAGCTGGCGTTGTTTCATCGCAGGTGCTTGGGTAATACGCTCAACGGAAGAGAGAACTTCATTGGTGGCTATGCCTTCACAGCATGAGGATGACCAGGTTGGTCCAGTCAACATCCCTGCCAATTGCATGTGTTACCAAAAGCACCAACGAAGAGCCCGAAATCCGTGCTGTTCACAGTGAAGTCGTTGTTCAGGTCACCAGAGCAGTTTACCAGCTGGATCGTTCCGCCCATGCCTGCATGTACTTCGCAGTGATAGTAGATCGCAGAAGGCATCATGAATGTAGGGGTGAACGAGAGTACCTGACCGTATGCCGGCCCCGAGTAGATCGTTCCGAACTGACTATTGGCAATTGAATTGATGATCCAAGGATGTTCGTCTCCGAACGCAGTAAGGTCGAACTGATACGTACGCCCTCGCGTGAGTGTCAATGTTGGGTTCACCACGCCATTCACGACCCACTGTAAATTCAAGTTCGCTTCGACAATGAAATCCGCAACGGGCAATTCCGATGATCCAGTTGCACGGATCGCTCGGGCTTTCGGCACAGGGCAGCCGGTCTCGGAGGGTTCACGGCGATTTCCGCTGAGGTCGTTCGAAAGCCCTGCGCCGGTTCCGTATGCCAGCGCGAGCAAGACGAAGAGTTTGCCGATCCCAGCTCGATGCAGTTCGATTTTCGCTTTCATGATGTGTGGCGTTTCTGTGCTTAGTAGCCGATCGTAAATGCCGCGTTCCACCTGGCTGTGCTTCGCATGGCGAATGGATCAAGCCGCCACAGCACCCCGCTTTCGATGCGCTGCCTTCTTCTCGGACACAACCGCCAGATCCTTCAATAAACCAGTTCTCTCGCGTTCGCTCTTCGACTCAGCGATCGGTCGGTTCCTGTTCTTGCGAACTGGTGATATTGATCCAGGGGCCAAACTCTTTCGGTATGTGGTTGCCCGCAGATCGATCCGCAGATCGCCATCCACTAGACGGGTCCATACTGTTAGTAATCGCCTGCCCGCATAGGAATAACAGACCAGGTCGGGTATGTCGTTCCCGCAACCCATTAGTTGGTGTCGCTCAATGGACCTGAACCAGTTATCCGGCACGTGTCCATGGTCCCGACGAGCGAAATAGCGCAAACGTGCTTCCACTCTGGTGGCCGCATTTGCCAAGGTTTCCTTCTTCTTTATCGGATCTCTCGCTGAGGTCGCGCAGAACGTAGCGATGCGTGCGATGATATCGGAACAGGACGAAACATGGCCGTGGTTTTACAGGCGCAAGTGACCGAACAGGTCTTAACGCAACATCTGGCTCAGGTTAATATTCGTCTACATCCAAGATTTCGAGAACTGGATCACACGCGATGCTGGCGATGGTCCCAACATGATCTCCGCGGTTCCAGGAATAAAAAGCAGAAGCCCCGCTCGACCGAAGTCGAGCGGGGCCGCCGCATGGAGAGATCGCTTACTGGATCACCAGACGCTCTGTGAAGCTCACTTCACCAGCGGTATAAGTTACCACATAAAGGCCAGGAGCGAGCGCTTGTTCAGCTCTATCACCTTGGTTCCTTCTGTCGCGATCGTACTGGTCATCACGCGCTTGCCGAACATGTCGTAGATGTCCACCGTAGCGGTAGTCCTTCGCTGCTCATCTCATTGAGGAGAGGAATAGCTGATCGCCATTGTTCGGGTTCGGCCACACCGTAAGGGTGCTGCTCGTGCTGTGCTCGCTCTCGTCGTCGCCTTGTGGGGCGTTAGCTGGAGGAGGAGCAGGGCAGATCGCCGTACCAACCGTCATCGAGCATGATGGACCGAAGGGGCAATACGTCGCGCCACCATCGAAGGAAATGCGCACCCGCACATTGTAGCACGTGTTCACCGACAACGGCAGTGTTACGAAGGCAAGGCCCGTTGATCGCGTTGTGGATGCAGCTCGGCGCAAATAACCAGGGCGAGAGAACTCGAACTGGTAAATGTTGGCTCCCGCAACCGTGTTCGCATGTGTCGTGCTGCTCAGCGACAGGCCGGTAGCACCGCAGGAGATCACGGGTGTAGCCGTGGTGGTCAACTGCGTGGTCTGGCACACAGGCACCGAGGATCTTGAAGCGGCATGCAGGACCAAAAGCGCTATAAACACCGTTCACTTGCGTGCGCACTTTCACGTTCAACAGCACCCCGTTCGGGAGCGGGCTGGTTACCAACGAGCTCAGTCTTACGTACGCGGAACGCACGTTCGCTGCTGCGGTCGTTACCCCACCTGGTGCTGCGTGGGTCTGCAACACACGACGGCTGTATCCTCCATCTGGATTGTAGAACCAGAATTGGTACCCACTGTTCGCATTGTGTACACCGAACTGGGCGGTCACTGCTGGGTTCACTTGCGCTTGGATCACCTCATTGGTCAACCAGTTCTCCTTGTCGCGGTGTGCCGCTATCACGCCATCCGTGCCTTGCGGTACGCAGAAGCCCAAGTTGAGAGCGATCTGGCTCACGTTCGTAAAGAAGCCATCACCAGCATTGTCGATGATGCGTTTGCCGCTCGCGTCGGTGAGCACGTACCCACCTGGCACGATACCATCACCTGCACTGTCGAACACGCGCAGCTCGTAGCAGCCGTTGGCCAAGCAGCAGGTCACCGGAATGGTGCTGTTGCTCGCATAACCTGTACCGCTGCACACTGCCACGGTCGTGCCGATGTTCACAATGTCGTAGCTGGTCTGGCTGCCGTTGGCATCCGTGGTCAGCGTCAACGTCACCTCGTTCGTCGTGCAACCGCCGATCGGCGTACCCACACAGACACAGGTAGCGTTGTACACATCGCCCGTAGTGTTCGGGTTGCCGTCATCGCAGGCAGTGCCTGGAATGGTCAGCGTGAGCACCAGGGTATCCGTGTTGCAGCCCACCGTATGGGTGTAAGTGCCGCTGGCGGTGTACGTCTGGTTGTTCGCCGTCCAGGTGTAGGTGCCGCAAGCGCTGGCCGTCAGGCTACCACCGGTGCTCGGGGTGATCGTGAGCACGAGTGTATCCGTGTTGCAGCCCACCGTATTGGTGTATGTGCCACTGGCGGTGTAGGTCTGGTTGTTGGCGGTCCAAGTGTACGTATCGCAGGCGCTGGCCGTGAGGCTACCACCCGTTATCGGAGTGATCGTGAGCACCAGCGTATCCGTGTTGCAGCCCACCGTATTGGTGTACGTGCCACTGGCGGTGCTGCTGCCGCTGCCCTGGTTGATCGTGAGCACCAGGGTATCCGTGTTGCAACCTACCGTGTTGGTGTAGGTACCGCTGGCGGTGTACGTCTGGTTGTTCGCGGTCCAGGTGTAGCTGTCGCAGGCGCTGGCCGTGAGGCTACCACCGGTGCTCGGAGTGATCGTGAGCACGAGCGTATCCGTGTTGCAGCCCACCGTGTTGGTGTAGGTGCCGCTGGCGGTGTACGTCTGGTTGTTCGCCGTCCAGGTGTAGGTGTCGCAGGCGCTGGCCGTCAGGCTGCCACCGGTGCTCGGAGTGATGGTCAATACCAGCACATCCGTATCGCAACCAACAACGTTCGTGTAGGTACCGCTGGCGGTGTACACTTGGTTGTTCACGCTCCAGGTGTAGGTGTCGCACGCGCTGATGGTCGTGGTGTCGTTCGTGGTGGGGTTCACCGTCACGTTCACCGTTCCTGTGGCGCTGCCGCAGGCGTTGCTCACCGTTACAGTGTATACGCCCGAAGCCGCGCCCGTTACCAAAGCGTTCGCATTGCCGCTTCCGAAGAGGAAGTTGCCCGTTCCGCTCCAGCTGTAGCTCAGGCCCGGTGTGCCATTGAAGGCCGCAGCGAGTTCAAGCGTGTCAGCGCTGCAAAGGGTCTGTGCGCCGGTGATCGAAGCGATCGTGGGAGGCACGCACACGTTGGTGGTATCTCCCGTGCGCAGTTCGGAGCAGCTGGCCACCTTGCACCAACGCACCAGTGATGTTGTAGTGCGCCTGGTCGTTGATGATGAAACGGCCCTTGCCAAGGATGTTCTTCATGTCGATGATGCCGGAGCCCTCCTCGTCTTGGGTAAGGAAGTTGGCACCGCCGGTGACGAAACGGGTGGCGTCATGCGCGGCCACAGCCACGATCGCATCCGTAGCGATGTCGTACTTGTGGATGCGCGCGAGGTAGGTCTGGTTTCCGGGATCCTCCTGGATCCACGCTTGGCCGTAAGTGTCGATGCACATGTTGTCCATCATCTGCTGGCCGACGGATTCTGTTCCGTCCAACACGGCGGTGATCGTGCCGCCCAGTTCAGGCTGCAGGATGTCCGTGAAGCGCAGGCGATACATGCGGCTCGGGCTGTTGAATCCGTTGGTGGTCACGAAGTAGAAGTCGCTCGGGTTGCTCGCATCCCACGCACCGTCCTCGGGGCGCAGGAAGGCCGTGACACCAGCGGTGTTGCTGGCCGTGTTCAAAGCAGCACCTGTGATGTTGGCAACGTTGCCGAGGTCGACCATAGTGAACGGTGTGTTCGGCGCGATGAAGCTGCCGCTCACTTCCGTGGCCAAGCCGCTCACCGCTACACCGTACAGTTTACCGTCGTCAAGACCGGCTTTCTCGATCTCGTTCCCGGTGTTCTGCTTTGTACCGATGTACATGTACACCTGTCCTGGCGTCGCGTCGTCCGTACCGGCCACAACGGTCTTATCACCCGTGGCAGGGCTGGCGATGGCGTTCTCCCAGCTGAAGCGACCGAGGTAGGGCAGCTGGTAGCTGACACCCGCGTTCGGACCTGTAACGATGTGACCGAAGGCGCGACCTTCCGCACCGGCTTCTTCGCCGTTCAGGAAGATACGCTCTTGTGTGCCCTTTCCCGTTCCAGCGTTGTAGAATGCCGATACATCAGCAAGGTCGCCGGCGCAGAAGCGGTTGAAGGCGGTGGTGCCGGCCGTGTAACCTGTGCCGTTCCACAACTGGACCGTGTTGATCAGATCAGCACCGCTCTGTACGCAGAGGTTGCTCTTGTTGATCACCCACTTGCTCACGAATGCACCGATGGAACCGTGTGCGCGTGCAGCGCCCAACGTATTGCCGAGTTCATGGTTCAACAGCAGCGTGAAAGTGCCGTCGTTGTTGTCAAAAGCGCCCATACCGTCGGGGATACCCACCATGGGATAGCCACCGATGGCATCACCCACCGTGAGGATCTCGGTGGTCGTGCGGCCAGCGCCGATAGGAAGAACATACGGGCTCTGTGAGCTGCTGCAGCCGGTGAAGGTGGTGATCAGCGTACCTGCACAAACGCAGGAAGCGTTCAGCACATCGTTGGCCGTGTTCACATTGCCATCATCGCAGGTGGAACCGATCACACCGGAAACCGCAGGGCAGTTGTCCGTGCTGTTGCTCACGTAGCCAACAGGCTGCGCACAAGCGAGGCTGTCAATGGCGGGATCACCGAAGGTGTCACCGTCCACATCGGCGTACCACAGCGTCGCGGTGTTCACTACCACGGCCACATCCTGGTTCGCAGTACCGCAGGCATTGCTCACGGCGATGTTGTAGTTGCCGCTGGCTGCACCGCTCACGGTGGCGTTGGCGGTGTTTCCGTTGGAGATCGTGCCAACACCGGTCCAGGTGTAGCTGATAGGCCCATCACCCGTCACCGTCACGCTCAACGTGAGGTCGTTCGTGCTGCAGATCGGGCTGTTGCTCGAAGTGCTGCTGATAGCAACAGGCACACAAGGAGCGACCGTGTTGCAACCCTGGACGTTCAGGTCGTCTATACGCCAGTTGGCGGTGTTCGCGGAAGGAGATCCCGAACCATTGTGTCCGTAGATGCGGACCGTGAGCGGCTGACCGTTCAAGGAAGCTACGGAAAGACCGGTGTTGCTCTTCAGGGACCATACGCTGTTGTTGGCGATGGAGCCCGTAGCGACGTTCGCCACGAAGCCGTCCGCACTCGTGCGCACCGTATAGGCCTGTGCACCCGTGCCCGTGGAGCGCGTGCCGAAGCTCAAGCCGTTCAAGGTGAAGATCGTGCCAGCGTTCGGGGTCAAGGAGAACTCGAAGTACGTGCTGGTCGCCGTGTTCAGCGCACCGGTGAAGGCTGCTGCACCCGCATTGTTGGTACCAGTAGCACCGGTGTAGCCCGAAGAGGCGCTCGTACTGGTGATCAATGTGGTCGTGCCGTTGTTGTTACCAGAGGTGATGTTCCCGGTTGTCGTGTTGGCGATGGCATTGGCGTTCGAAGCGGCCGTGGCCATATCCCAATTGGCGGCTGGCAGCACACCTGCGCAAACGCAAGCGGGGCTCCACACATCGTTCAGGGTGCAGGCGTTGAGGTCGTCGCACGCGGTACCAGGCAGTGCGGATCCGCCGAGCACACCGAGGCAATCAGGGGCTGGAGGAGCGGGGAAGGTGAGGAAGTTCTTCACTTGCTCGCCCGCACCCGCTTGGTTCCACACGTAGGTCTCCAGGGCACCACCGGCTGCTTGGATCTGTACGTTGATGTGGAAGGTGAGCGTGCCATCGGTGGTGAGCTGCGCGATCAGCACGCGGTTCGTACCGGTGGGGGTCCACGCCAGGACCGTTGGGTAGGTGGCCCATGCATCACCGACCACCGGTGAACGAACTGCCGCTCGCGGTAAGGGGCGGTGAAGTCGATCAGGCCACCGAGGTTGTAGGTGAGCGCGGGTACGGTACCGGGTATGTTGCCATCCGGTGTACCAGCACCAGCGGGGAAGCCTTCGTACACCGAGCACAACGTGAGGTTGCCGTTGGTGTCCGCGGTCTTCAGCGTGCCCACCTGCTGGGTGTTCGTTCCACAGCCCACGGTAAAGCCGGAACGACCGGTGGTGCCGATGGTGATGTACGAATCGAACGACGCACCATCATCGAAACGGGCGGTCTGGGGGGGTACCTCGGAGCCGAAGCCGTCCTCGTTCCAGAACGTGGTGGTGGTGGTGAAGTCGAGCGGGTTGGGGGAAGGACCACCACCTATTGGCAATGGGCTTCCGTTCACCGTGTTCAACTTGTAGTTGGGCGCCATGTCCACATAAATGCGGTACACTTTCGCGCCAGCGTTGATCGGATAGGTTCCGATCCCACTGAGGTAGGAGGCGTCGGCAGCGGTTATCGTGTAGTAATCCTCTACTACGATACCCTCCAAGCCTTGTGCTTTCGCTGCCAGGCCCGTACAGGCCAGTGCCGCTCCGAACAGGAATTTGAAGAAGTTCTGTTTCATGGTTGTTGGTATTGCGGCCTTGGACCGGGACTTGTCTTGTCCCCGCTCCAGTGCCGCGGGTTGGTTTAGTAACACGTTCCGTTGAAGGCACCCACGAACAAGCCGAAGTCCGTGGAGTTGATGAGACCATCGCTGTTGATATCACCGGCGCAACCGGCAACTGCGGCAACGTCCAAGCCGAGGTCAGCGGCGAGGGTCCAGCCTTTGGGTCCAAGGCTTCTTGCCCGGTTCGAAGGCTCCGCGGTATTTGCCGCCGGAGAAGAAGCCATCGTTCGGGGGTTCAGGGTGCTCGTGGCGGTACCAGCGGCAGGCACGGGGTTCACACGGTCGGTGATCACGTTGGCACCGGTGAGGTGTACGTGGCATCGATCAACGCTTGCGCGGCGACCACCAGGTTACCGTCAGCCGTGAACTTGTTCTGGGCAGGGCTTCCACCAGCAGGCACTGCGCCGTTGATGCGCAGGTTGTTCGTCACACCTTGGAAGGTGCAATTCTTCACGTTGAAGGTATTGGCGTTCCAATTCGTCTCCACGGCGGTCGTCATGTTCAGGCCTTGTTGGAAGCGGGCGAATACGCAGTTGGCGTACGTGCCTTGTGTGCGCTCTTTGGCTTCGATCCCTTCATCATTGATGTTGCGCGCGATGAGCGTGCCATTGTAGATGGTCGGGTTGGAAGGGATCCCACCGTTGGCCGCGTTCGTGGCGGCGTCATCACCGTCCAACTCGAAACCGTTGTCGCCTTGATTGTTGGCACCACCGCTGTTGTCCGGACCTTGTACACCGTAGAAATACTGGATCTTTGCCGTTCCAGCCTTGGTCCGTGTCGCAGTAGTCATCATCGTTGTGCATGGCAACGAGGTACTTCGCGTTCACGGTACCACCGAAGAACTCGAAACCGTCGTCCTTGTTCCGATCACTGCCACGTGATCGATCGTGGTGCCGGTACCAACACCGCCCAAGGTGAGGCCGTTGATCTCGTTGTTCGCACCGATCACTTCGCCACCGTGGCGGAGCGACACATAACGGATCACACCGCTGTTGTCGTCGTTGATCTCCGTGCCGACCGGGTTGCCGTATTCGTGGCGGGCATCACCCGTGGCGAGACCTTCGATGTTGCCCACGCCGTTGGTGGCGGTGGCCGTCACATCACCATCGCTGGCGCGCTTGTTCGTGTAAGCGCGACCCAGAACGATCAGGCTGCCCCACACGCCGCGGTTGGTCACGGCGTAGCTGCCGTCCAGCGGATCGGCGGTGGAGGTCATGATGATCGGGCAGCTTTCCGAGCCGTTGGCCCAGATCTGTCCACCACGCGATACGATGATGGCACGAGCGTCGCCTGCGTTGTCTTGCGCTTTGATCACCGTACCGGGCTCTATGAAGAGGTCTTGTCCGTTGTTCACGTACAAGCGGGAATTGAGCACGTACAGGTTGTTGCAGGTGAGGCTCGTGTTCGCGTTGAGCAGGTTGCCGTTCACGTCCACCAAGGTGGAAGTGAGCACCTGTGTGCGCGAACTCACGGCCGGACATCCGCAAGCGGAGCCAACGCTCTGAGCGTTCGCGGAGGTTACAGCAAGAGCGGCCACGGCGGCCGTCATTGCCAGTTTGTTCAAGGTTCTCATCGGTCTTTGTTTGAGGGTTGTTTGGTTGTTGGGTCGCCTTTTTTAGGCGCTGCAAACATTCCTTTCCAAGTGATCGAGATCATTACTTCTGTGGCATCCTTTCAAGGCCGATCGCTATGAACAGACACCGCAAATTCATCTACGCGAGATGATCACCGCCACATTCGATGATCAGCGTTCACGGAGTCGTTCACATTGGATCAACACAGCGTCCATCGCCCTGCCCATAAGGCTTTGCTGCGATCACGCGACGGAATGGAACCGTTACACTACGGTCTGCAAGACCAATACACGCAAGATGGAAGAAACAGAACACCCCCCGGGTTCACTTAATAACGACAGAAACTTAACCGGGACCAAACGCTGAGGTTCCGCAGCGACAATACCCTTGCCCCCGCTATGGAAAACCCGAAAGAGCTGGTGCACGCAAATTCGTTGGTCACCTTTTGGATAGGGGTTAGAAGTTCTCGATCATCTTTGGAACTCGCGCTTATCGACCGCAACGCCCAATTGATCGATCGCGTTGAGGTTGCAAATGATCCAAGAGCATCGCTGAAAGTGGTTCGCCACTGGATCAAGAAGTATGACCTCAAACCCGCCGAAACGGTGTTCTGTGCAGAGGATCGGGGACCATGGGCAGGCGAAATTCTGGAGCTTCTGATCGCACGTGGCTGTCGTGTTGCCCTTGTGGATACTTCCAAACAGAACTCTGAAAACTTGCCTGACGCACTACAGTACGACGCGGTCGGTCTCGTACATCAGGCCATGCGCGCTCCGATCGACACGGAGCCGCTACTGCCCATTCGCTTGAATGCGGCCAAGTTGAAACGACTCCGTGAACGACGAGAACGAATGCTCCTGCTGCGAACGGAATTGGAATCCCAGCAAATGGGCTCAAGCCGACAATCTGCGGAAGAATTGCAACGCGAGTTCGAACGAATGGATCGCCGCCACATCCAACTCATCGATAAGCTGATCAACCGGATCGACGCGCTGATCACCTTGCAAATAGACAGGTAGTATTGAACGGAGAGTTATCAGCACGGCTTCAGGGTCAAGCGCATTCGAGCCTTGCAAACAACAAGGGCCGGAGCTAACCTGCCGCTTCCACCATCGCTTTCACCACCTTCGGCGCATTGCCAATGAAGATCTCTTTGCCGATCACCATCACCGGTCGTTTCAGAAAAGTGTATTCCTCGAGGATCAGTTTCCTGTAGTCTTTTTCTGTGAGCTCCTTTTCATTCAGTCCCTCGCTGCGGTACTTGCGTGCGATCTTGCTGAAGAGCGCCTCGTAACTACCGGCCATCTTCTTCATCTCGTCCAACTGAGCGGGTGTGATGGGTTCGGTCTTGATATCCTGCAAGGTGAAGCGTTTGAGCTTCGGTATCTCTTGGAGAATTCGCTGACAGGTGCCGCAAGTGGCAAGGTGGTAGATCTTGTTCATGGGTAGGTTGATGCGATAGCGCGGCCAAGTAACACTAGAGGATCTCCAATGTTCGCGGGTGTTGGCTCCCAAGGTTCTCAGAACTCCGCACTCTTCGGCGTCCGCGGGAATGGGATCACATCACGGATATTCCCCATGCCCGTCACGAACAACACGAAACGCTCGAGACCGAGGCCGAAGCCCGCGTGCGGTACAGTGCCGAACTTCCGCGTATCCAGGTACCACCACAATTCTTCGGCAGGAACGTTCATGTCTTTCATGCGCGCTTCCAATACATCGAGCCGCTCTTCGCGCTGACTTCCACCGATGATCTCGCCGATGCCGGGGAAGAGCACATCCATCGCGGCGACAGTCTTGCCTTTTTCGCTGTACCCGAAATCGCCGGGCGCATTGGTACGCATGTAGAAGGCCTTGATCTGAGCGGGATAGCCCGTGACGATCACCGGCTTCTTGAAGTGCTTCTCCACCAGGTAGCGCTCGTGCTCGCTCTGCAGGTCGATGCCCCATTCCACAGGGAATTGGAACTGGCCTTTCTGGAACGGCTTGCTGCGAAGTAGGATGTTGATCGCATCGTCGTAGGTGATCCGCTCGAATGGATTCTCCAACACGAACTTCAAGCGATCGATGAGGCCCATCTCTGCGCGTTGCTCCTTCGGCTTCGTCGCTTCCTCTTCTTTCAGCCGCGCATCCAGGAACTGCAGATCGTCCATGCTGTTCTTCAGCACGCGTGCGATCAGGTGCTTGCACAATCCTTCCGCGAGATCCATGTCGCCATGCAGGTCCATGAAGGCGCACTCGGGCTCGATCATCCAAAACTCGGCGGTGGCGCGTGGTGTTGCTGTTCTCCGCACGGAACGTGGGGCCGAAGGTGTAGACCTTGCCCAGTGCGAGCGCGGCGAGTTCCGCCTGCAGTTGGCCACTCACCGTAAGGTGTGATTCACGACCGAAGAAGTCCTGTGCGAAATCCACACTGTCATTGTTCTCCAACCGCGGCGGGCTGTTCGCATCAAGTGTGGTTACACGGAACATCTCGCCCGCGCCTTCGGCATCACTGGCCGTAATGATCGGCGCGTGGAAGTAGTTGTAGCCGTTCTGGTCGAAGTACTCGTGGATGCCGAAGCTCACCTGGTGTCGCATGCGGAAGACCGCGCTGTACGTGTTCGTGCGGAAGCGCAAGTGCGCTTGCTCGCGCAGGAATTCCAGCGAGTGCTTCTTGGGTTGGATGGGGTACTTCTCCGCATCGCTGTCGCCGAGAACTTCCACGGAGGTCACCTTCAGTTCCACGCGTTGGCCGCTGCCTTGGGAAGCAACAAGTTCACCGGTACACTTCACCGCAGCGCTCGTCGTGAAGCGCACGCGCGTTTCTGCTCCAACCTTTTCCTGGTCGATCACACATTGCAGGTTGCGGATGGTGCTGCCGTCGTTGAGCGCGATGAAGCGGTCGTTGCGGAAGGTGCGCACCCAACCGGCCACGGTGACCGTGGTGCCGGTGAGGGTCGCGTTGTCGAGGGCTTCTTTGATGGAGGTCATAGCGATGAGAAGATCGGATGCACAGACGATCAGAAAATGGAATGCCTTCTGAGAGATGGGCCGATCGGGCGGCAAAGATGCGCAGGCATCGGAATGCTTGGAAAACGAATCGTACGAATACACGGAGCTCAGCTTCTTCCGCTGGTCACCGAACTACGACCGCTCATCACACCGGAAACATTTTCTGCACCAAAACGTTTCCGATGTGTTCTAAAGTTCTACGTTTGCGCCCCGGAACCAACCGGCTCTCCATTACGCCTTCGCACCCACCATGTCACAAACTTCCCATAGCACCAGCGAGGTAAGCACACCGCTGGACAAGGAGAAGCAGGAAAGCATTCTGGAGCAGGTCAACAAACTCTTCATGCGTCACGGCATCAAGAGCATGACCATGGATGATGTGGCCAACCACTTGCACATTTCCAAGAAGACGCTCTACCAATTCGTTACCGATAAGAACGACTTGGTGGAACGGTCCATGAGCCGCATGCACTGCCAGCACACCGGCATCATCGATAGCATCTGCACACAAGGCCTGAATGCGATCGATGAGCAGCTCGAGATCACCAAGTACTTGGCCACGCTGCTCTCACAGGTTCACCCCAGCATCCACTACGATCTGGAGAAGTACCACCCCAAGGCCTGGCAACAATTCAACGAGGAGAAGCGGAGCCACATCTACGACTGCATGACCCAGAACATGCGCAAGGGTATGAAAGAGGGCCTTTATCGTGATGACCTGAAGGCGGATATCGTGGCCAAGCTCTATCTGTCCCGCTTCGATCTGATCTTCGATGGAGAACTGTTCCCCGTGGACAAATACAGTTTTTCGGATGTTACGTGGGAGAGCTTTCGCTACCACATGCGTGGCATCGCCAGCGATAAGGGACTGAAGTATCTCGAGAAGAAAACGAAGAAAGAACGTAGTTGACCAACACCATGAGGAAACCTGTTCTCACCCTCGCGATCGGCCTTGTTGCTGGCGTGTTCGCACAAGGGCCGTTAAGCCTGAGCCTTCAGCAAACGCTCGACCTCGCTGCCCAACAGAGCTACACCGTGCGCAGCAGCGCCCTCGAAGCGCAGAAGTCGGACGCGCGCAGCAAGGAGATCACCGCCATCGGTTTTCCGCAGATCAGCGGCAAGGTGGAGCTGCAGAATTTCATTGATGTGCCTACGCAGCTGATCCCGAATTTCTTCTCGGCCCCAGGCTCTGGAGCGCCCGAATACGTCACCGCGCAATTCGGTGTCCCTTGGAGCATGAACGCGGGCCTCACCCTGAGCCAATTGATCTTCGATGGCAGCTATATCGTTGGCCTTCGTGCCGCACGAGAGTTGAAAGTGCAGAGCCAAGAGGACCTGCAAAAAGCACAAGCCGATGCGCGCAACCAAGCGGCGAAAGCCTACTTCGGTGTTCTCGCAGCCGAAGAGGGTGAGCGCCTCACTGCGGAAGGCATTCCCCTGCTGGAGAAGAGCCTGCGTGATGTTACGGCGATGAAAGAGGCCGGCTTCATGGAGCAAACGGACATTGACCGCATCAGCATCCAATTGGAACAAGTGAACGCCACCAAGCGCAACTTCAAACAGCAAGCAGAAGTGGCGCGCATGCTCCTCGCCCTCACCCTCGGAACACCACAGGGCACACCGATCACCTTGACCGACAAGTTGGAGACCATCCTCGTAGATGCGGGCGAGACCGGTCTCACCGAACAAGCCTGGATGCCAATGGCCACGTGGAGCAGAGCTACGCGAATACGCTTGTTCGGCTGCAGGAATTGAACGTGAAGAACGACAAGGCTAAGGCGCTGCCATCTCTCGGCGGCTTCGTAAGCCACAGCCAAGTATGGAATGGACCGTCATTCGACCCGGGCGGTGCCTACCCTTCTTCCCCACTACACTTTGGGGCCTGCAATTGAACGTGCCCATTTTCAGCAGTGGCATGCGCTACCAAAAAGTGAAGCAGAGCAATTTCGCCCTCGAACAAGTGAAGATCAACCAAGTGGCCACCGAGCAGCGCTTGATCACGATGGCCGAAAAAAGCCGCACCGAAACACGCTCGGCCTACGACAATTTCAAGACTGAGGAGCGCACACTGGCGTTGGCAAAAGCATTTTCGAACGAACGACCATCAAGTTCAACACCGGTAGTGCAGCCAGTTTCGAACTCACCCAAGAGCATGGGAACTATTTGTTGGCCCAACAGAACTACGTACAGAAACTCGTGCAATTGCTCATGGCCCGTGCCGACCTCCGCAAGGCACTGGACCTCTATTAATGCTACAAGACCCAAGCTTCACGTTGCAAGAACACCCCCAAGTGATGAAGAATACGATCACCTATCTCACCTTCGCTGCACTCCTTACCGGCTGCGGTGCTGGCAGCGCCACCGATGATCTCGGTCGGAAAAAAATTGAACTCGATTCGCTGAAGGCGGCTTACAAGGAACTCGGCGAGAAGATCAAGGAAGCCGACACCTGGATAGCCGAGCGCGACACCACGGTGAAGAAGAACCTGCCCGCCGTTACAACCATGGTGCTGCAAGCTTCACGTTTCGAGCATTTCGTTGAGGTACACGGTAACGTGAAGGCCGATAAGAGCGCGGACCTTTTCACCATGGGTGGTCGCGTACGCCGCGTGCTTGTGAGCGAAGGTGAACGCGTGCGCGCCGGGCAACTGATCATCGATCTGGACAACGATGCCATCGAGAAGCGATCGCCGCCGCACAAGCCGGTTACAACCTGGCGAAGGATGTTTTTACGAAACAGAGCTCGTTGTGGGACCAGAAGATCGGTAGTGAGATACAATTCCTGCAAGCCAAAAGCAACAAGGAGCAAGCCGAAGCAAGTCTTGCAGCATTGCGCGAGCAACAGCGCATGAGCAACGTGACCGCTCCGTTCGATGGTGTTGTGGATGATATCATGGTGAACATAGGGGACATGACCAGTCCGATGGCAGCTGTTGCGCGCGTGGTGGACCCCAGCGGCGCAACACTGGATGCCGATGTGCCCGAGAGCTACGTGCAACGCGTAAAGAACGGAGACCCGGTGATGGTCGTTTTCCCTTCTATGGGAGATACCCTGCACGCCAGTCTTACGAACGTGAGCCGCTTCATCAACCCAACGAACCGGACGTTCCGTGTGGGCGTTCGTTTACCGAACGGAAGCGACGATCCGCCCTAATCTGTTGAGCGATCCACGTACGTGATGTGGTGAAGGACAGCGCGCTTGTGGTCCCGAGCAAGGTGATCCAGGAGGATGTGAACGGGAACAACTACGTCTTCACCCTCGAGGAAAAGGACGGGAAGAAGCGCACCAAAAAAGTGATGGTCGATCGCCTTGCCGATTACAAAAAGGTGACCATGATCGGCGTGAAGAACGGCGATGCCTCGTTGCTACGCGGCGCTACCTCGTGGACGAAGGCGCGAAGAGCGTAGCCGATGGGCAAGAAGTGAAAGTGACGAACCTCTGAATCAAAATAAACGCAGAGGCGCAAAGAGGAGGGCAGGAACGCGGAGCAGAACCAAACGGAAAGGCGCAGAGGAAGAGAAGGAACGCAGACAATACTGGATGAAGTCAAGATCAACCACTGAGCCGCACAGAGGAACCACGATCCCGCTGAAACAAACTCTACGAACCTCTACCCTACCTACGCACCCGCGAGTGGATAAGAACGGAGACCTCACCAAAACAAACTCTGCGATCCTCTTCGTCCTCTCCGCACCTCTGCGTTAAACCGATCGACAATCATGGACCACAGCAACATAGAGAACGAAGCCTACGGCGAAGGCCACGGCAAACAGTTCGCCATCACGAGCTGGGCGGTGAAGAACCGCACCACGGTGATCGTGATCACCGCGTTGATCTTCGTTTACGGGATCTACTCATATATCGCCATGCCGAAGGAGAGTTTCCCGGAGGTGGTGACACCAGAGATCTACGTAGGCGTACCCTACAATAGCAGCTCGGTGGTGGACATCGAAAAGCTGATCACGAAGCCGTTGGAAAAGGAGATCAATACCATCACCGGGGTGGACGAGATCAACAGCACCAGCGTTCCGAACTACAGCACCATCCAGGTAAAATTCGACTACGACGTAACGCCCACGGAAGCGCTGCGGAAAGTCAAGGACGCGGTTGACAAAGCCCAAGGGGATGTGAACTTCCCGAAGGACCTGCCGGCTGAACCGAACGTGTTCGCCATGAATTTCTCGGAGATCATGCCGGTGATGAACCTGAACCTGAGCGGTGATTATTCGCTCGATCAATTGCACCACTACGGCAAGATCCTCGAAGACCGCATTGAAGCATTGCCCGAGATCAACAAGGTGGAGATCCGTGGGGTGCCGGAGAAGGAAGTGAAGGTGAACGTGGACCTGCACCAGCTCGAGGCGCTTCAGCTCAATTTCGGTGATGTGGCGATGGCGCTGCAAACCGAAAACCTCACCATGAGCGGTGGCGAAGTGCTCACGGATGGCCAACGGCGTGCGGTGCGTGTAGTGGGTGAGTTCCCGGATATGGAGACCATTCGCGACATCGTGATCAAGAACGAGAAGCTCAACGAAGTGCGCTTGCGCGATGTGGCCGAAGTGAGTTTTGACTACAAGGAAGCCGACAGCTATGCCCGTGAATACGGCAACCCCGTGGTGATGTTGGACGTGATCAAACGCGCGGGTGAAAACCTCATCATCGCCAGCGACAAGATCAATGAGATATTGAAGGAAGCGAGAGGCACGGTGATCCCCGAAGACCTCACCATCACGGTGACGAACGACCAAAGTGACGATACGCGTGTGCAAGTGGATGAGCTCTTCAACCACATCATCTTCGGCGTGATCCTCGTAGTTGGTACGTTGTTGTTCTTCCTCGGTTTGCGCAACGCGATCTTTCGTTGGGCTGGCGATCCCGATGAGCATGTTCATCAGCTTCATCATCCTGAACGCCTTCGGTGTTACGCTCAATATCATGGTGCTGTTCTCGTTGATCCTGGCGTTGGGTCGATTGGTGGACGACGGCATCGTGATCGTGGAGAACATCTACCGCCACATGAGCAATGGCGAGCCCGCCATGATCGCCACACGAAAGGCCGTAGGTGAAGTGACCATGCCGATCGTGGCCGCTACTACCGCTACGGTCATGGTCTTCGTTCCACTGATCTTCTGGCCCGGTATAATGGGCCAGTTCATGAAGTGGATGCCCATCACCTTTATGGTGGCTCTCAGCTCTTCGCTCTTTGTAGCGCTCGTTGTGAACCCTGCACTGAGCACACAATTCATGAAGGTGGAGCGCGAGAATCCCAACGCGAAAAAGGTCTACCGACTCGCCGGAATTCTCGCTGTGATCGGTACGTTGATCGCCGTGTTGGGCTTCTCCAGCCATAGCGGGTTCGTAACGGGCATTGGTACGTTCACGGTGTTCGTCGGTATTCTCGGTTTGCTGAATTTGCATCTTGGAGTACCCGGTACGCGTTGGTTCCAGGACAGCTTGCTGCCACGTTTGGAGAAACGCTACGAACGTTTCCTGCGATTTGCCTTGGCCAAACACCATCCGCGGACGTTCTTCCTGGGCACCATCGGGTTGTTGTTTTTCGCCTTCGTACTACTGGGTGTATTCCCGCCGAAAGTGGAGTTCTTCCCGATCAACGAACCGAAGTATGTGAACGTGTTCATCGAGGCGCCTATTGGCACGGATATCGAGAAGACGGACAAGATCACCCGCCTGGTCGAGAAGCAAGTGAACGCGATCGTGAACGTGCCTCCCTACATGGAAGACGTGGAGGTGAAACGCGCCAACGGTACAGTGGAAAAAAAGCAGCGGAACTGGCTGATCAACTCCGTGATCTCGCAAGTGGGCAATGGCACCAGCGATCCAGCTCAAGGCGTCAGTTTCGCAAACACCCCGAACAAGGGCCGCATTCAATTGAGCTTCGTGAAATACGCCGAGCGGAAAGGTCAAACGACCACGGAGATCCTCCTGAAGTTGCAACGCGATCTGGCTGGATACCCCGGCGTTATCGTGAGTGTGGACAAGGATGCTGCAGGCCCGCCCACCGGTAAGCCGATCAACCTCGAGATCACCGGTGACGAGATCGAACCACTGCTCGCCGAAGCCGATCGCTTGAAGCTTTTCATGGAGAGCAAGAACGTGCCCGGCGTGGAAGCCCTGCGCGTGGATATCGATCGCCAGAAACCGGAGATGCCGATCGTCATCGATCGCGCGAAAGCGGGTCGCTTGAACGTGAGCACATACGCCGTGGCCGATGCCATTCGCACCGCGCTCTTCGGAAAAGAGGTCAGCACGTTCCGCGTGGAAGGCGATGATGATGACTACAAGATCCAGGTGCGCCTGAAGGATGATCAGCGCTACGATGTGGGCACCATCATGGATATGAAGATCACCTTCCGTGATATGCTCACCGGCCAGATCCGCCAGGTTCCCATCAGCGCCGTCGCCACAGAAGGACTCGGCACTACGTTCAGTGCGATCAAACGCACCGATCTGAAACGCGTGGTAACCGTAAGCAGCAACGTGATCGCTGGCTACAACAGCAATGAAGTGATCGCGGAGATGAAGGACGCTCTCGCCGGCTACGAAAAAGATGAGCGCTTCGGCCTGGCCTTCACCGGCCAACAAGAAGACCAGATGAAGGAAATGAGTTTCCTCGGCAGGGCGTTCCTGATCGCGCTCTTCATTGTGTTCCTCATCATCGTGTGGCAGTTCAACAGCATCAGCTACCCCATGGTGATCCTGAGCACGGTGGTGTTCAGTACCATCGGTGTGTTCCTCGGCCTCGTGGTATTCCGCATGGATTTCATCATCTTGATGACCATGCTCGGTATCATCTCGCTGATCGGTGTGGTGGTGAACAACGCCATCGTGTTGATGGATTTCGCCAAGCTGCTCTTCGATCGCCAACGCGAAAAATTGGGCTTGCCCGAAGATGCCGAACTGCCCATCGAGGCTTCCCGTGAATCGCTGATCATCGCCGGTAAAACGCGTTTGCGTCCGGTGTTGCTTACAGCCATTACCGCGGTTCTCGGTCTATTGCCCTTGGCCATCGGCTTCAACCTCAACTTCGGTACGCTCTTCACCGAACTCGACCCGCACATCCACATTGGTGGTGACAACGTGATCTTCTGGGGGCCGCTCTCCTGGGCCGTTATCTACGGATTGATCTTCGCGACATTCCTCACCCTGATCATGGTGCCAGTGATGCTGTTGATCATTGCGAAGATCAAGCACCAGGGTTGCCGCGCACAAAGGGGAAATTGGTGGACGCTGGTGGAACGAATGGGGCCGCCGGAGAAGAGACGCTCGATTTCCATTAACTGGTCAGCACACTGCTTTTCAATTTCCAGGAACCAAGACAAAACGGAAACGGTAATCTATTATACTACAGTCGAATGAATCCAACTTGGTCGTGGTCAAGTGGATCGAGTACGCAGCACAATTCAACGGGTTGGACGTGATCTTCTTCCACTGCTCTGCGGTCAAGGCCGCTGGTCTTTGCTCTTTGAGCACGGCTTCGGTCAGCGCTAACGGAGCTTGCTGAGTTTGCTCTTGGGCCATTACAAGAAAAGGAAAGACCAGGAACGAGATGAGAATTATGCGCCGCATTGGTTGGTTATTTCAACAGTACTAGACGAATCCCCCAGGTGTGACTTGTCCATGTTATCCGGCATTCGTATATGCCTGAGGGTGCGTGTTCAATTTCGAACTGGCCTAGTGAACTCCATTGGGGTATTCGTTCGCTTAGAACGCATCGGCCATTCAGATCAAAGACTTTCAACTCGCCCACTTCGGCGTGTGCCGGATACCTCAATACAAAAGTGCCGCTGTTCGGGTTCGGATAGGCCACAATGGCTGGTGGGTGCGTGAGTTCACTTATCGCCAGACCCAAAGTATCGCACAAGCTACCTGCCAGCGGACCCAAATGGTAATTGGGCCTATACGGAATAGAGTTGTCCGTGTAAGTCTGTCGGCTGTGCGCATGCAATTGAACATTGCAGGCAAGACCCAGACTATCCGGTTGATCGATAATGTGCAAGAAGCGTGACCCATTCCCCGTAGACACGTAGATCTTTCCATCGGGAGCAAGGCACATGTTCATGAACAGCAGGGCGAAGGGTGGAACAGGGTCGTAAGTAGAATCCCACACTGCCACAGTGACCCTCGAATCTTGCAGATCCGCGGCTTGGGTATCGTACTGATAGATGCGATCGACCCACGTAACATACAGGAACCGCCCACTGGGCGAATAAGCTGCAAAGGCTGCGTACTGGCTGCTATCGATAGCCGCATGGCGCAAACCATTCAATTCACCCGTACAACGATCATAGTCGAACACATCCAGATCCGAGAACGCATCCAAGTACGCGAAGTGCGACCCATCCGGACTGAACACTCCACTCGGTACACTGCCAATACGCTGCATACCGATCTGTTGGTAATAGGGCCCCGCAAGTCCATCAGGCGTAAGCAGGAATTTGACGAACTCATCGCTCGTGCAACGGTGGAACAGCACCCACCAATCCCTGCCGTTCGCATGTTTTACCGCAGATACCCCACCTGTGCAGAACTCTCCGATCGCCAATATCTGGTTCTTGCTTGCAAGACCACCTAGCCCGCCATCAAGGGCCATGTCTACAACGGACATATACAGGTGCTGCGAAATAAATGTCGATGCCGTATTCACCCCGTCTGTAGCCATGTGGAACAGTGCAAATGAGTCCGGTGCGTTCGGCCAAGGGAGTATGATGTGCGAATTCGCCGTATACAGGCCATACGTCTGATCCGTGAAGATGCTCGGGTTCAGACCTGCGCCATTGAGCATGGTATCGTTCACCAAATTCGCCACGTAGATCCCATTGGTGTACACCATAGGGCTGTCCGCAGCATTCGTCAAGCAAGCCATCGTTCTAGAGAAATACATGGAACGGAACTCCGGTACCGAAAACGTGGCCCCTTGCTCGAACAGGGTTTTGTTACCGCCATATGGCGCTGGTAACGATGTTTCATAACCACCGAGCCAACGCCCGTCATAATTCTGCGCGGTACAGTTACAAGGACTCGCCAAAACAAAGAGCAAGCAAGTCCAGAGCCAAACGCCAGAATGGCGAGATCCCATGGCAGCGAGCTCAGCGCACGATGAGCAAACTCCCCTCGGCCCTCGACCCGGAACTGCTCACGAAGACATAGTGGTACGGTCCAGCCCTCAAGCCTGAAGTGCTGAAGTAATAGCAATGCGCTGCACCGCTCAAGGAATGGCGTTGAACCTCTTTACCGAGCGCATCGTACACTACCAACATGCCGGTTTCCACTTCATCGAGGCTATACACCAACGTCGCCGCTTCGTTCGTTGGATTCGGTAATATCTGCACAGCTCGGCTGGTGCTCGGCACCATGCCCCGCACTACGATGCCATGTAGTAGACAAAGCGCTGGATCATCGAAATCCTGCTCATCATCG
>JADKGB010000032.1 GCA_016717225.1 Flavobacteriales bacterium
CGCCTTCCATACCCTCGGCTGCAAGCTCAACTTCGCCGAGACCAGCACGCTCGCGCGTTCGTTGGAAGAGGCAGGCTACGCACGCGTGAAAGTGGAAGAACGCCCGGACGTCTTCGTGCTGAACACCTGCAGTGTTACGGAGAACGCGGACAAGGAATGCCGCCAGTGGGTTCGCCGTTTTCAGCGGATCAATCCCGAAGCTTTTGTTGCCGTTGTCGGTTGCTATGCCCAACTCAAACCCGAAGAGATCGCCAACATCCCCGGTGTGGATCTGGTGCTGGGCGCGAACGAGAAATTCGATCTCGCCGCACACATCGACCGTCGCCTCACTCCCGGCACCGGGGGCCGGGGGATGAGGTAAAATGCGACCATCTTCTCCCCGATCAAAGACGTGCGCACCTTCATCCCTTCATGGAACGCCAATGATCGTACCCGCACCTTCCTGAAAGTGCAGGACGGCTGCGACTACTTCTGCTCATTCTGTACCATTCCGCTCGCCCGAGGCCGTAGCCGCAGCGGTACCATCGCGGAGACCGTCAGCATCGCAGAGAGCATCGCAAAGACCGGCGTAAAAGAGATCGTACTCACCGGTGTGAACACGGGTGATTTCGGTCGCGGCCATGGTGAGGACTTCATGGGCTTGATCGAGGCACTGGACCAGGTGGAAGGCATCGAACGTTTCCGCATCAGCAGTATCGAACCGAACTTGTGCGGTGACAAGGTCATCGACTTCGTGGCGACCAGCAAGAAATTCATGCCGCACTTCCACATGCCCTTGCAGAGCGGAAGCGATGTGATCCTGGAACGTATGCGCCGGCGTTATGACACTGCGTTGTACGCCGAACGCGTCGCGCACATCAAACGTGTAATGCCCCATGCTTGCATCGGTGTGGATGTGATCACGGGAACACCCGGCGAAACAGATGAGGAGTTCATGAAGACGCATGCGTTCCTCCGGAGTATCGCGATCGACTATCTCCACGTCTTCACATACAGCGAGCGCAACAACACAACAGCCGTTCGCATGGAAGATGCGGTCCCTATGGAGATCCGCCGCGAGCGCACCAAGCAATTACGGATACTGGGTAGCAAATTGCAACGGGCACACTACGAGCGGAATATCGGCACCACACGATCGGTATTGTTCGAGGCTGAAGAGAACGAAGGTCAGGTTCATGGATATTCTGACAACTACATCCGGGTGAGTGCTCCATACGATGCCTCATTCTGCAATACCATCGTAAACGTGATGCTCGATCGTATCGACGGCGATGGCCACATGCGGAGCCATGCCATCATAGAAGTAGCAACTCCGAACAGATCGCTAACCACAGCTTGCTGTTCGCTGCTTGCTGCTTCCACCTTGCCGCTTGCCGCTTCCTGCCTTCTGCCCGCTTTCTTCTGCTAACTGCATTCTGCCCTTTATGTACCCCACCCTCTACCACGCCTTTCTCGACCTTTTCGGCATTGAGCTGAATTTCCTGAAATTCTTCAACAGCTTCGGTTTCTTTGTTGCGCTTGCCTTCCTGGCCGCGCACTTCAACCTGGCGAGCGAACTGCGCAGAAAAACCGCGAACGGATTGCTGAAACCGACCGAACGAAAGATCATGGTGGGCGAAGGACCAAAAGCCATGGACCTGATCATGCAAGCCATCGTAGGCTTCATTCTCGGCTGGAAAGGGCTCTACATCATATTGAACATGGCTGACGCAACGGCCGATCCACCGGCCTTTTTGTTGAGCACCAAAGGCAACATCATCGGTGGTGTGCTCATGTCCGCATTCTTCACGTGGATGCTTTGGCGGGAAAAGAAAAAGGAACAACTGGCCAAACCCGAAGAACGCATCGTTACGCTCTCACCACTGCAACATGCGGGTAACATCACCCTCACGGCCGCGCTGTGGGGATTCATCGGCGCCAAGCTGTTCCACTGGTTGGAGAACCCGCGTGATTTCATCAACCTGTTCAACGGCGCAGGAGCCAAGGACATCGTTACCGGTCTCACCATGTACGGCGGACTGATCCTGGCCGGCTTCATGGTGATGCGCTATTTCAAACAGAACGGATTGGCGTTCTGGCCCGCAGTGGATTCCGCCGCGCCCAGCGTGCTTCTCGCGTATGGGATCGGGCGCATTGGCTGCCAGGTAAGTGGCGATGGCGATTGGGGCATTGCGAACACCGCTCCTACCCCATCCTGGATGCCACAATGGCTATGGAGTTACGATTACCCGAACAACGTGAACGGCGTTCTCGGTCTATCGCGCAAGGGCGGTTATGTGGGCGAGCGGATCACGGACGGAACCTGCTTCGAAGGCTACTGCACCCATTTGGTTCCGGGGGTATTTCCCACGCCACTGTATGAAGCCATTGCCTGTGTGCTGCTTTTCGGCGTGCTATGGTTGTTGCGCAAACGCATCAACACACCGGGGATCATCTTCTGCCTGTTCCTGATCTTCGATGGCGTGGAGCGCTTCTTCGTTGAAAAGATCCGCGTGAACGAAGCCTGGCTCGGCACCTGGACGCAGGCCGAAGTGATCAGTACGGTGCTGGCGCTGGTGGCGGTCCCTTCGGGACTGGTGGTTCAAACACCGCACGCACCAACGCGCCAACCACCAACTGAACAACCCGCATGAACCAGTGAACATTGATCTACCTGCGCTCACCGCACGGGTGTCGGAGCTCTGCCGGGATGTGGCGTTGTTCATCCGCACCGAAGCGGAGCGGTTTACGGAAGCGAATGTGGAGAGCAAGAGCCTGAACAACTTGGTGAGCTATGTGGACAAGGGCGCCGAGCAGCGACTGGTGGATAAACTCGGAGCGCTGGTCCCTGAAGCAGGTTTCATCGCAGAAGAAGGCACGGGCGAGCGCAAGGAGGGGTTGAATTGGATCATCGACCCACTGGATGGCACCACCAACTTCGTGCATGGGATCCCGTGCTATTGCATCAGCATCGCATTGGCCAATGGACAGGATGTGTTGGTTGGCGTTGTCCTCGAGGTTACGCGCAATGAATGTTTCTATGCATGGAAAGGCGGCGGTGCCTATTTGAACGAAAAACAGATCCGTGTTTCTTCCCGCAAAACGTTGGAAGAAAGTTTGCTGGCAACCGGTTTTCCGTATGACGATTTCGGGCGCGAAGCACAGTACATGAAATTGCTCCGTTCGTTGATGCACAGCAGTCGCGGTATTCGGCGCCTCGGAAGTGCCGCTGCCGATCTCGCTTATGTGGCGTGTGGGCGCTTCGAAGCTTTCTATGAATACGGCCTGAACCCGTGGGATGTGGCCGCAGGCGGTTCTCGGTCACAGAGGCCGGAGGCAACACCACCGACTTCCAATGGGAAGAACTGGCTCTTTGGTCAGGAGATCGTAGGCCAGCAACAGTGCCATCCATGAGGAGATCATCGGGCCCGATCGCCAGGTTCTTCGGGCACGGTAAATGAGAACGGCCTGCTCTGCAGAGCAGGCCGCCCCTCCATCCTTCTCGTTTCAAAGCGCTTGCAAGGCCTGCCGGTACTGCGCCTGCGTGGTGGGCTGCAGGTTGATCAGGTGTTGCATTCCAGCGGTGATGGGTGACCGGTTTCGAACGCCGAATAATACTGGCCGTTGTTGTCGCATCCGCAGCGCCACGATGGTGCCCTGAAGCCCGACACTATCGGGAATCCGGCGCGGATGCCATTGGTGACAGGTTGTTCCATGTACACCATGCAATTGATGCCGGGCAACACGATCCAGACCGTGGTATAGCCATCCTCTGAACCTCCCGGCCAGAGCACCGTTACATCCGTGCTATCTCCTCCTGGAGGCAGCGGGTGATCGCAGTTCATGTAGCCGTAGTCCGGCCAATCCTGGCTGTAGCTATTGGCCGGCCAGGGGCTCGAGTAATAGTTGCCAGGCAGCCAGCCTTGACCACCGGCGGAATCCAGAAAGACCACAGCCGTATCCTGGGCCAGTTCACCAGCTTCCTCCCATAGCACAGCACCGTTGTCCTCCTGCCCACGGAATTCGCGCATCAGTGGATCGGGCTGACCATTGGGGAAGTGGATGACGGCTGCGCCAGAGCCACGGTCACCTGCTGGCCGTTGGCCCCAGCGCGGTATCGCACCTCGCCCCCGCTCTGCAAAGCGACCTTCTGCATGCCGCCCATGGCCACCGTCTGCATGTTCAGGCCCACCATATCACCAAGGCGAATAGGCCTCAAGCAACCGCACGGTC
>JADKGB010000033.1 GCA_016717225.1 Flavobacteriales bacterium
CACGCAGCCGTTGTTGTTCCCCGTTGTGTTCCTCGCGCGAACCAGGTGACGGAGTAGGGCGAACCGATGCAGTGTCAGTACATCACCGGCCACGGGTCCTGCCGTTTGCAGATCGAGGTCCACAGCGCAGTTGTCCGTGGCGGTCGCAGCTACAGGCATCACACGTCGCACGTGGCGGATGATCCGATAGCGTATCGTTGGCCGGGCAGGTGACGTCGGGTCATCGTTGTCCGTCACCGTGATCAGGAAATTCTACGCGGTCGAATTCGGTTCCATCGTTGCGGTATAGGTCACCGTAGTGGTGCGACCGGGGAAGACATCTCCACTGGCGTATGTGCTGGTGAGCGTCGCCGAGCAATTATCCGAAGCGGTAGGTGCCGTCCAAGTGATGGTAGCCCCGCCAGAAACACTAGCGGTGTTGGGCTGTCAATATTCCCAGGCAGCCCATTGACCGCTGGAGCCTGGTTATCGATCACCTCCACTACGAAGGTGCAGAACCCAGCCGGTGCGTTGGTGCCGTCCGTTGCGGTGTACGTTACAGGGGTATGCCCGACAGGGAAGAAGTCGCCGCTCAATTGACCGACTGGCAGCGTCATCAGGGAAGAACAATTGTCGGTAGCAACAGGAGCGGCATAGGTTACGGCCGCTCCGCAAAGACCTACCGTGGAGGTGGCTGAAATGGTATCGGGGCAATACGTGAACGTCGCCGGGGTCGTGTCGTCCACATGCACATTGAAGCCGCACGTGACCACTTGTCCGGCGGGATCCGTCGCGGTGAATTCAACAGGCGTATCGCCAATGGGGAAGAGACTTCCGCTTATCGGCCCGAGCGTTTGCGTGAGCGCGGCAGAGCAATTATCCGAAGCCGTTGGGGATGTGAAGGTGACATACGCACCACAAGCGTTCGTCGCGGCATCCACATTCATGTCAACCGGACAGTTGGCGAGCGTTGGGATGATGTTGTCAACGACCGTTACTGTGAAGGCACAGCTCCTGAGCCTGCCGGAAAGATCCGTAGCCCTGTGGAGAACGATCGTGGTACCAATGGGGAACAGCGAACCGGAGGGCGGTCCCGCGATGCGGATCACGGTCAGCGCGCCGTCGCAATTGTCAGTGGCACTGGGAGGCGTGTAGATGTGGATCGCTCCACATGCTCCGGCATCTGCGTTCAAGGTGATATCGGTCGGGCAGGGTTGCAGCGTTGGCTTGATTGTATCGGTCACCCGCACATTGAATGTGCACGGAGGGTGCCTGTTCGCATTGCTGTCCGTTACCCGCCAGGTCTGCACCGTTGTGCCTTGCGGGAATGCCGACCCACTGGTATAGCCTGTGCCATCGATCTGCACCGGTTGCCCACCAGGTAGGGGCAGGTCATCGCTCACTGGCGGCGTCGCATAGTTGAAGACCTGCGCGCAGTTGGCTTGGGTACTATAGAGTGTCTGGTTCGCAGGGCAGGTGATCGTGGGTGCGCCATTGCTGATCACCGTCACAGTGAAGGTGCAGGTGGAAGTACCACCGTTCGGACCTGTAGCCGTGTACGTGATGGTGTGAGTGCCGATCAAGAAGAATGATCCCGGTGCTTGGCCTGCGGTCTGCGCAACTGTGGCTGCACCGCAATTGTCCGTGGCGGTCGGTGCCGTCCAAGTGGCGTTAGCGCCAGTGCCCGCGAGCGGTGCTTGTACGCTGATGTTGCTCGGGCATCCGGTGATCACAGGGTTCTGAAGGTCCTGCACGATCACGCTGAAGACACAGTTCACCGAGTTGTTGGAACTGTCGGTGGCCAGGTATTTCACTTGGGTAGTGCCGACCGGGAAGAAGGCCCCGCTCGCAAGACCTTCGGTGAGGTCCACCCGGAACAAACAGTTATCGTTGAACGTCGGCAGCGCGTAGGTGACGTTCGCTCCGCAAGCACCCGCGTCAGCAGGAACGGTGATATCCCCGGGGCAGCTGACCACCGTGGGGAATTGGGTGTCGACCACCGTGATGGTGAATGAACAGGTGCTGATATTCCCTGAGGCATCCGAGAAGGTGAATGTGCGCGTGGTTACCCCGACCGGGTATTCGTTCGGAGCGAGCAATGCGGGGACAACATTGCCATCGACATCGGCGATAGCGATCACATTGATCGCGCTTAGTACGATTCCGCAATTGTCGGTGGCCGTGGGCGGCGCGAAATTGTAGATGGCGCTGCACTCGCCCGGATCGGCGTTCATCGAGATGTTCGAAGGGCAACCCGTGATCACTGGCGCGGTATTGTCGGCCGCGGTGATCGTTACGTTGCAGGTGGTGGAGTTTCCCGATGCATCGGTTGCAGTGATCGTGACTACGTGGATCCCCCTGTTCACGAGGGTGCCGGCTATAGGGAATTGGCTCCACGTGAGCGAAGCGGAGCAGTTGTCCGTTCCGGCAGCGCCCGGCAAGAGGTTCGGCAAAGCGACTTGGCAGGTGGCACCCACATAGATCGTTTGCGCGGGTGGGCACGTGGTGATCACCGGCGCGGTGTTGTCCCCGACCTGTACAGTTTGGATCCCGCTCAAAGCGCCCCCGCACCCCGTAACACCCACGCGAGCCCGATACTGCGTGGTGACCAACAGGTTCGAAAAGGGCAACGTAGCTGTGGTATTGGCGATCGCGGTGCTGGTCGCGAACCCATCGGTGCTCATCAGCCAACCGGTAACGGTACCCGTGTAGCCGGAAAGGGTCAACGTCCCGGAATTGTTGCCGGGACAGATCATGCTGTTGGCGGAAGAAGTGATCGAACCACCTACCGGCGCAGCCTCGACGTTGATGGAATTGCTGCTGGCAGTGGTGCAGGGCGGTGTGCCAACCGTATAGGTGATCGATACCGGGCCGGAAAGGCCTGTTGGGTCGAATGTGCTGCCGGAAACACCGGTGCCGGACCATGTGCCCCCCAGGTCGTTCCCGTATTCATAGTAGACACCATCCACATCGAAGGAAGGGCTTGTAGCCGAACGGGTAATGCGGAGGTAACGCGTTGGTGTTGTGAGTACGATGGAGGTGTAAACATCCGTGGTGGAAGAAGTGGTGAACGCACTCTGCGCTATGGTTGGTGGATTGGCCGTGCCTACCAGCGTTGTTGCCGTTGCTCCACTGCCGTTCGCATTCCAGAGCAAGCTGATGATGCCACCGACAGGAACGGTGACCCCGAGATCCACGGTAACGTAGCCGTTGGCGGTGTTGAACTGTGCGTAGTTGCCCAGGACACCACCGAGAATGCTTGGTGGGCTGAATACGTTGCTGGAGGTTACTACCGACGCGGCATTGCCGGTCTGGTATGGTGTCACCAAGGTGCTCAGGTCGAGCGGGGCGGCATTGGAGCACATGGTAGCCGGTGCGTTCCAGAAGGAAATATCCACGCCGGCCAAGGCGGGTATCGATCCTTTCACCAAAAAGCCGTTCAGGTCGTTAGGACCGGTGAGCGAAAGCGCCGCGCAGGCGAGGTTGGCTTTGTAGGAGCCGGCAAGTATGAAGTTGCCTTGGTCATCGGCGGTGATGGCGGTGGCTGATGCATCATTGGAACTGATCAGGTCTTCCAGGCTGGCACCAGAGCCCGTTGGGCGGAAGCTGGCCATGAAGGGCTGGATCTTTCCGTTGGTTGACGTGATCGAGCGGGTGCCCATGGTGAGATCATCCTTGAACTTGCCGACCACATGCACCACCCCATTTTGGCCAACGGCCAAGTCCCTTCCCCCGGTGGTGTGGTGGGGGCCCGTGGAGGTGCCTTTGTTCACCCACACGAATTGACCGGTGGCTCTTTCGATGCGGCCGAGGTAGAAGAAGTCGTGGCTTGTGGAACTCACCGATCCCACCCCGGCGAATGTGGCGGGTCCATGCGTCAATCCTGTGAGGTAGAGCGCGCCGCAGCCAACCGCCAGCTTCGAAGGTGCTTGTTCAATGGCATCGCTCCATTCGCTCACCGTGGTGGTCCACGCGTGTGTACCCGAGGTTGTGAAGGCTGTTACCCGCTGATCCCATTCGTCGGCGGCCGAAGCGCTCCCGAGAATTAGGCCAGTAGGCCCATACCAGAGAAGGTCGTTGTCCTTGGTCCGGCAGGCCACATAAACGCCATCATCATCCGCCACCACGCTGTTGGCCAGTTCATCCTGCCCGCTGCCACCGGAGATCAGCGATTGCCCAACTCCGAGCAGGCTGTATTTCGCCAGAACGAGGTTGAGTTTGCCGTTCGGCAGGCTCGCTGGGATGCTTCCAAAAGCAGTGGTGATGTTGGTCTTTACGGTACCGAACGCGTATACGCCGCTGCTGGAAACAGCGACCCCCACCGGCCTTTCATCGCTCGTTCCGCCGAGTTTCGTGCACCAGCGAAGGAGGCCCGCAGGAGTATAGGAGGCTACGAACCAGTCTTCACCACCGGAACTGATCAAGATACCTGCGCCCAAAGCGGATAGCCCGTGCAGGTCGATGGTATTCTTGAACCAACCGGTGATGTAGATGTTTCCGGCTGCATCTAACGCTACACCCGTGGCTTGGCTTTCACCTGCGCCGCTGGGCGTGAAGCCCCACGCCACAGCCCCGGCTGCGTTGTACTTCACCAAGAAGGCATCCTGGTTCCCTATAACCGTGCCTAAGGAGACGGAGATCGCGCCATCGCTCTTCGTGTACCCAACGGCATAGACCGCACCGGTGCCATTGTCGGTCACCAGGTCGGCGACTTCCTCATCGTCGGTGCCGTTGATCCCTTGCGCCCACGCCCAGGAATAGGATTGCGCGAACGCTCCCTCATCCGCTCCAATGCTTGCAAGCAGGAGAAAGAGACAGTAGCATGAAAGTCTTAGCGTCTTGGGCATCCGTCGTTCATTTTCAGTCGTTCATGGGCTGTCCAGGCCCATTTAGAGTTGCGGTTTTAACGGTGAATTGGCCAAAGGGTTCCGCATGGCGCAGGACACTGCCGTGCGGCGGCGATACGTTACCCTTGCCGCGGCCACGCATTACATGCCTGCACAAGGGAGATGGAGTTACAGCACGAGGAGGCCGTAATACGGGCGGCACAAGCCGATGCCCAGCGGTTTGCGCCGCTTTACGACCACTATTTCACCACCATTTTTCGTTTCGTCCACCGCCGGGCCGGGGAACGGGAGCTCAGTGCCGACCTGACGCAACAAACCTTCCTGAAAGCCATGCTGGCCTTGCCGAAGTATACCTTCCAAGGCTTGCCCTTCAGGGCTTGGTTGTACCGGATCGCACTGAATGAATTGCGTATGCACTGGCGCAAGAAGAAAGAGGTGGTCATGGATCTTGGCTGGGCTGAAGTGAAACCCTTGGCCGATGAATGTGGCGTGGCCCAGCAAGAAGAGGAAATGCAGTTGATAGCCAGCGGCCTGGGGCGCTTGAAGCCGGAACAAGCCCAATTGATCGAACTCCGCTATTTCGACGGGTTGTCGTTCGCCGAAGTTGGACAGGTCCTGGGCATTGGGGAAGATGCCGCCAAAATGCGCACGCACCGTGTACTGGCCGTATTGCGCGAATACCTTGCACCTGCCACATGAGCCCTCGCTACCGCATATCGCCCAAGGGCCCGCAGAAACTCACGGACGCCGAGATCGGCGCCCACAAGGATGGCAGAGGGCTGTACTACAATTACCACAAGGCGGTTAAGCCGTTGTACAAGAAACCATTGTACAGGGATCCCCGCGCCTTCGTCGCCTTGCTGATCATTGTGTTGCTCGCGATACTGGTAAGCGAAGTGGCATTGAAGGAAGAGCAGGAAAAGAAGCCTTCAGCAACACCGCAACGTACGCGTTGAAAGCGCCGAAGCCCGCACGTACATTGGGCACGTGCGGGCTTCGTTCAGGAGCTGATCGTCGTTAGCGGATCACGCGCTTCGTCAATTGTCGATCACCATGGCGCACAGACAGGATATAGAGGCCTTCGGACATGTTACCCACCGTTGCAAGCGTATTGAAGTGCTTTTGAACCGAGGGACGCGTCTCTTTCCAGATAGGTTGACCTGCGGCGGTATACAGTACTAGTTCAAGAGGTGCGGCCGCAGTCGGTAGCTCAAGCTGGATATTGAAGCCGTTCCCGTTCGCCAGGACCCGTGCCTCCAATGACCCGTTGGCCAGTGCCTCGATGCCTGTTGAAAGACCCTCAACTGAGCCTGCATGCTCGGTGCTGTTCAGCTCGATCGAATAGTCACCTTCGTTCGCCGCGGTCCACACATCGTTCACGATCATGACGTCGTCCGTGGAACCGATGATCGGAATGGAGAGAACGATCTGTTGCTCGTCGCTAATCCAAGCGGAAGCGGAGTTTGCGATACTCTTCAAGCCCGTACCATGGAACACCTGGTAGGTAAAGTCACCATTCGTGATCTCGGCGCCTACCTTCTCGATCGGCAAGTACTCGGCAACATTACCGGGCTGTTCGGGAAGGCCGAGTTGCACCACATCAGCAGCAGGCCAGCGCACCGTGAAATTCAGGTCCGTAACCCAGCCGAAGAAGTTGTCATGCGGTGTGAGCAACACGTCCAATGCACCGGTACCTGCATCATTGGAACGGATATCGATCGTGGGCATGGCGCTTTGATACAATATTCCTGTGCGGGGTTCGCCGTTCAAGGAGCAGAAAAAATCCCGATTGTTCGCACTGGTCCATGCATCATTGACGATACGGATGTCAGCATTTTCTTCAAGTATGTCGATGGTCATGAACGGGTATTCCCGGCGGCCGATCCAAGCCGCTTCAACATCACTCATGGCGGTTAATCCAACAGCGTTGAAAGTGCGATACATGTATGCCCCGTTCTGCATTACAGCCGATGGGGATGCAATGAAATAATCAGTTGCGGGAAACAACCGCACCGCGGTATCCAGGGCCATTCCGGCAGAAGCATTCCATCGCACGGTGAAGGTGAGGTTGGAGATCACACCATCAAAAGGGCCATCAGGTCGGACGCGGAATTCCAATTGGCCTTTTCCGTTATTGGCCATGGTCAGGTCAACTGTCGGTAATTGGCCATAGATAGGCTGCAGAGAGGCGAGGGCTATCGACGAGAGGGTCCATGTTTTCATGGCGAGCGAAGATTAGTTCGCTCCTCTCTACGCTGATCCGGGTCAAAGGTTCGCTCGAAAATCCCGATCCAAGGCCATTTCCGCCATAGAAGCACAAGGACCGCGTTCTATTCCCTTCTGGAATAGTCGAGCGAAGTCACGGCAATTGCTGTAATCGTGTGTTGTTTGGCGAAGTACCCCCAATGTTCACCAATGTAGGATCACGGTCATTGGCCTCCCCGACATACTTCACAAGACCATCCAGATTGACATCTTCACGCCGATACCCTGATGTCGTATTGGTTGGTGTAGTGCCACCTACAGCAACCAGGATCACGTCACGGTCATTGCCTGATCCGGTATATTTCAATTCACCGTCCCCGGTCACATTGCCGCCCCACATCAACATCTTGCCGCCGGTCAGTTTTTGGGCACTTGTTCCGTAGGTTGCGTTGGAAGGAAGGGTAAAGTCCACCAAAGACGTGGCTATAGAAACAGCCACCGGGTCGGCTGTCATCACGCCCAAATGGTTCCGATGTCGCACGGTCAAATAATAGAATTGCCCGGGAACACCCATGTCCAAGGAACGCACACCATCGGTTCCCACGATATCACCATCGCGCTGGATCAAGGCGTTCGCCGTAGCCAGGATCACCGTTTGCTCTGAATTGCTGCGAAGTTCTACCCTCACCCAATCAACAATGGCGTCGTCGCCAGTAACGCTGAGAACGGAAGGGTTGATCGTTTCACCACCGCTTCCCACTTGGGTGTATCCCAAGGCGGAGTATGGTTCGGTAAGCAGTACCAAGCCGGAAGATCGAAGTTGATCCTGCATTAGGCTATTGCCAGTAGAATAGGGTCCCTCGAGCATGGCGCGCAGGGAGATCGAAGCCGGGCGGCTGTATTTGAAAAGCTCGTATCCGATCCCGGTTTGCTCGGCCCTGCAATAAAGGCCAGAAGACAAGGGCGCTATCTCGTTGACATTGAACTCTGGCAAACCGGCGATCCGAAGTGTAGAAGCAGCCGTGCCATCCGAACGCCAAAGTTCATCCCCTGATCCGTCGTACCGCAGGAAATACAGAGTGCCTTGGTGAGTGAACAATCCGAACGGATACCCGGATCCGGCACCTTGTTCCAGATCAGCGGCCACATAAGTGCCCGCATTGGTACCATCAGACCTGAAAAGCTCGTATCCCAAAGCAGCATCGAACCCACTGAAGTAGACGATCCCATTGAACTCCGCCAGAAGTCCCACAACTCCGTGGTCGATCCCAGGACGTAGATCCTTGACCATGGAAGTGCCGCCGACCGTGCCATCGCTTTTCCATAATTCCTGACCCGTACCGCCAACCAGATCCGTACCAGCAAAATAATACAAAGGTCCTACCTTGACCATTCGGATCGGAGCATCGAAATTATCCAGGAAATCCACAGGACCTGTACCAGCGACGCTACCGTCGGTGCGCCAGTATTTGCTCACATCGTTCTGGTAAATGGAGAAGTAAACATACTGGTCGACAACCGGTATTGGAAGTATAATAACATTGGGTTCTATGAATGCGGTAATGGGATAGGTTCCACTTATGCTACCATCACTCCTCCATAGCTCCCTGCCTTGCCCGGTCGTTGTAACGGTAATGATCGCTACCCCGTTGGCAACTCCCGCGAATGCAATTGAACTACCAAGCCCCGGATCGAATTCGAATAGCTTGGAAGTGCCTGACGAAGTGCCATCCGTGCGCCAAAGCTCGCAACCAGTGGCAGGAGTTCCGGCTGAGAATAGCAACCACCCACCGACAGCAACACCAATTTTCGGATCTGAACCTGTTGGCCCAGGTTCGATGTCAAGTAACAAGCCTGTTCCGGCAACCGTGCCATCACTGGCGTACAACTCGGATCCAATACTCGGCGTACTGTAGGAAAAAAGCAATGTGCTTCCAACGTGACCCATGATGGAAGGAACGCTGTTCGGCTGTTGGCCATCAAATACCAAGTTCGTGGTAGCGTTGGTTCCCGAAGTGGCCCAAAGATCAGCTCCATCGATACCGTCGTCGGCGATAAAATACGCAGTGCCATCCATCTCGTGGAATTGCGTTGGATCAGAGGACGCGTTCGCCGATTGGGCGTTTATGTCTTTCACCAAGGTGAATTGCGCCGTGCTCGCAGCACGTTGTAGAACAAGAGCAAAAAGCGCAATGAGAATGCGGGTAAGTATCTGATTCATGCTCGTATAGGATAATCGGATCCGTTAACGAAAGGGCTTCTTCAAAAGTAGTTTTATTAATCGTTGCGCCAGCCCTTGTGGAATTCATCTTACAGAGCCCGGATGATCCGTGTTCGTTAGGGGGGCGAACTGATCAGGCCTGCGTCTGAGAGTGGCTGCTTGTTGTTACGCCCTTACGAATGAAGAATGCGAACGGGCTACTTTCAGCGCCTCAAGTTTGTGATCATGACCGTCCTGAATCGCGTACTACTGGTCCTTCCAATTACGGTGATCCCCTTCATTTGCAGCGCCCACGAAGGCATGTGGTTACCCTCTCTATTACAGGCCATTGAGGGCAATATGCGCACGGAGGGCATGCTGATCAGCGCGGAGGACATCTATAGCCTGAACAACGGCAGTTTGAAGGATGCGACCCTGCTGTTCGGAGGTGGTTGCACAGCCGAGGTGATCAGCGAGCAAGGCCTCATCCTCACCAACCACCACTGCGGTTTCAGTTCTATCGCAAGCCATAGTTCTGTGGAGAACGACTATTTGAAGAACGGGTATTGGGCCGCAACACAAGCTGATGAGTTGCGGAACGACGGTCTTACGGTCACCTTCATTGTGCGTATGGAGGATATGACCGCCCGTGTTCTGGCCGGGGTGAGTGCGGCCATGAGCGAGGCAGAGCGCAAAGAGGCCATCACCAAGGTTGGAGCGGTGATCATCGCGGAAGCCATAAAGGACAACGGATACAGTGCCGTCATCAAGCCGTTCAACTACGGCAATAGTTTTTACCTCATCGTTAGTGAGACGTTCAAGGACGTTCGTTTGGTGGGCGCTCCGCCAAGTTCAATTGGAAATTTTGGTGGCGATACCGACAATTGGATGTGGCCGCGGCATACGGGTGATTTCAGCGTGTTCCGCATTTATGCCAGTGCCGAGAACAAGCCCGCTGAATTTGCGTTGACGAATGTGCCTTTCAAGCCACGCCGGAGCTTGGCCATCAGCATGGACGGGGTGAAGGCAGGTGATTTCGCCATGATCTATGGCTTTCCGGGGAACACGCAACGGTACATCACCAGCCACGCTGTGGATTACCTGCAGAACACGGGTGATCCGCTGAAGATCCGCATGCGCCGGGCAAGTTTGGCTGTGATCGATGAGGCCATGCTAAGCAGTGATCGTACCCGCATCGCATATGCCGACAAGCAAAAGGGGATCAGCAATGCATACAAGAAGTGGATCGGTGAACTTCGGGGGATCACGGAATTGGGCACCCCCGGGAAGAAAAAAGAACTGGAGCGCATCTATCGAGAACGGGCAACAGTAGCTGGTCGAGCGGACCTGGTCGCGGCACTTGATTCGATCGAGGTTATCTACTCGACCTATTCGCGACTGGCGGAAGCCCGTGATCTGTATTCAGAGATCTACGGGGTGGGAGCCGACCTGTTCCGTTTCACCCGATCGTTCGAGCAACTGCTTTCGCCGGAGAATGTGGAGAAGCTGAAGGCCGAAGGCAAGCTTGCCGCGGAAGTGGAGATCATGCGAAAAAGGGCGAACGGTTTTTTCAAGGACTTCGACGCTTCGGTGGACAAACGGATCTTCGAAGCGCAGCTGCCGATCTACTTGGACAACGTTGATGCGGGCTATGGAGCGACTCTGCCTTCACGCTTCAAAGGGAACGTTGAGGCGTACACAGAGGATATCTATGGACGCACCGTATTCGCTGATCCGCTGAAGCTGGCGAAAGCCTTGGACAAATGGACGCCCAAGTTGGCCCGTACACTTTCAAAGGACCCGGCGTATGTAGCGGCAAGTGCCTTTTCGAGCGTTTATGTCGGAAAGGTGAAGCCCGCGATCGATGCCGCCAACGAGCGCCTCGCACTGCATATGCGCACCTGGATGAGCGGGCTTATGACACTCTTTCCGGAGCGTCAGTTCTGGCCCGATGCAAACAGCACTTTGCGCCTGAGTTATGGCGAAGTGGAAGGGAGCACACCGCGTGATGGAATGATCTATGAGCCGTTCACGACGCTTGATGGAGTGATGGAAAAATATCGACCAGCGGATCCGGAATTCGATGCGCCTGCAAAGTTGTTGGAATTGCATGCGAGCAAGGATTACGCACCTTATAGTACCACGGGGGAGATGCCTGTATGCTTCACATCGTCACTGCATACAACAGGCGGAAACAGTGGTAGTCCTGTGCTGAACGGTAGCGGTGAGCTCATCGGCATCAACTTCGATCGCACATGGGAAAGTACCATGAGCGACATCCAGTTCGATCCGGACAAATGCCGCAACATCAGCACGGATATTCGCTACGTGCTTTTTGTCATTGATAAAGTATGTGGCGCGCATCACCTGATCGATGAGATGAAGTTGGTTCACCATGTTGATGAACCGCACGTGATCGACCTCCCCATCCACCGTTGATCTATTGGATCCAGCTCACTTTTCCACCGATCCGATCCTGCACCTTTTGACCTTATGTGGACCGAAGAAAAAAACCAGCTCTGCCGGGATTTCCAGTTCAAGAATTTCAGCGAGGCGTTCGCCTTCATGGTACGCGTAGCTTTCATCGCTGAGAAGATGGACCATCATCCCGAATGGAGCAATGTGTACAACAGGGTTTCTATTCGGCTCAGCACACATGACGCGGGTAATGTTGTTACCGAAAAGGACCGCAAACTCGCTGGTGCGATAGACAAGCTGCTGTAAAAATCGAAAGCCCTTCGGCCAACAGGCCGAAGGGCTTTCGGGGATCAGGTCTGCGATCAGTGACCTGTAGCGTCCACTTTTGGAGCGTTGGGGTCCACCTGAACATCCGCACTGATATTCAGGACCGTCTGAGCGGGCTCGGTGTTGGCGGTAACTGTAACCGTCTTGCTTTGGTTGCCTTGTTGGCCACCGGGTTTGTACATCACATTGATCTCACCGCTTGCTCCAGGAGCGATCGGCTCTTTAGGGTAATCAGGCACAGTGCAACCGCAACTGCCTTTGGCGTCGCTGATCACCAACGGGATCTTGCCTGTATTGGTGAATTTGAACGTGTAACCATTATCCGTGTTCTGCTTCACCTTGCCGAAATTGTGTTGCATCACCGGAAAGGAGATCGATGTCTTCGGGCCATTATCCACCGGCGTTGCCGTTGGGGGCGTAAGAGGATCGAACGTCTTCTTGTCAGGTGCTGCGAGTGAAGCGTTCGCAGTTGTGGATGGCACAGCTACAAGGCTGCTTTGGCCATTGCTGGCCATTGATCCAGAGGAACTATTGTAACGCTGGCCAATAGTTTGAATGATAAGCGTGCCGGCGATAATGGCGAGCAACGCGATCTTGATGGTGTCCTTCATGCTGTAACCGCCGAAGATCTGGCGGTGATTGGTTGGTTAGTTGTTGAATTGGTCGGCAAAAGTAGGATGCCCCTGCGGGGAAGCAAAGACGTTAACGAAAGATCAACAGGCGCTATTAGTGAACCGCCAGGCCCAAACGCTGGAAAGTATCATCGCGCAGGACATCCAAAGCACGCTGGAAACTACGGTCCACGGGGTTGTCCTGGTTGATCACCTGCCAATAGGCCGAAGTGTCCCACAAGTCCCTTGCGATCAAGGCTTTAAGGCGTAGGTCGATCAAGTGCTGAGCCTTTTTGAGCCCTTCAGGATCAGCCTTTACCCCATCCGCAACAGCTTGTGCGATCAATCCATCCAGAATTGATCCGTCAATGGCGAAGTTGGAATTGAACGCGGCCACGTTGCGGAAACGACGAAGAAGCTCGTCCCTGTGGGCATCCACATACGTAATAGCGAATGTGTTCAGTGCTCCTTTACGAACCAATTGGCTGAAGTAGTCTGAACTAAGTGTGGTATCGATAGGCACGAAAACATCAGGCATGATCCCACCGCCAGCATATACGACACGCTTGTTCATGGTATAGAACCGCACGGTATCAGAAGTATGAATGCTATCGGAACTGGTGAGTTCGCCATTCTTCAAGCGATCCCGTTTCTCCTTGGCATAGGCTTCCGCACCTTCTTCATAGGACTTCTGAATGCATCTTCCGCTTGGTGTATAGTAGCGGCTCACCGTCAGGCGAACGGCGCTTCCATCTGGCAGCATCACCGGTCGTTGCACCAAGCCCTTTCCAAAAGAACGACGGCCCACCACCAGCGCACGGTCCCAGTCCTGCATGGCCCCCGTTACGATCTCACTGGCACTGGCACTGCCTTCATCCACGAGTACCACCAAACGCCCTTTCTCAAATCGTCCTTCCGCAGTGGAATAAGTGTCTTCTCGAGGCGCAGTGCGCCCTTGTGTATAGACGATCAGTTTTTTGGCGGGAAGGAATTCATCCGCCATTTCGATCGCGGTTCGTAAATAACCGCCGCCATTGCCTTGCAGGTCGAGTATCAGGTCTTCCATTCCGCTCTTCTTCAGTTCATCGAGCTTCTCACGGAATTCCTTCATCGTGGTCGCACTGAAACGGCTAACCTTCAAATAACCGACCGTGGGGGTGGCCATATAGGACGCCTCCAAGCTGAAAATGGGGATCTTGTCCCGGGTAATACTGAATTCCAACAGTTCTGTTTCGCGGGAGCGCATTACGGACACGTTCACTTTTGTCCCCTTTTTGCCTCGAAGACGCTCCATCACGTCCTTGTTCTTGAAGCCAACACCAGCAACATTGTCACTATCAATGCGAATGATGCGATCGCCGCTGCGGATGCCCAGTCGTTCACTGGGTCCGCCCACGATGGCATCCACCACATAGATGGTATCGCGAACGATGTTGAACTGCACGCCAATGCCCTCGAAATTGCCTTTGAGCGGCTCGTTCACCTGGTCCAGTTCTTCTTTCGGTATATACACGCTATGCGGATCGAGCTGCTCCAGCATGGCGGTAATGGCTGTTTCCACCAAGCCCTTTTGGTCCACGCTATCCACATACATGTGCTCGATCTGGTAGAGCAAGGCTTCCAACTTGCCTACAGTGGAAGGATCCACCTGAGCGCAAGCGTTCAAGGAACAGAAGATCAAAAGCGCGACCGCGAAAAAGGACTTTATCATTCGTTAGGGATAGGGACGAAGTGAATTAAACGTGGTCCGGCACTGTTCGGTTGCCATTCGTTGTTAACGAAGGTGAAGTTGTTCACTATCACTTGAAAAGGAATCGGGAACCGGTAACGAGCTCATCATTTCGATATTTCTCGGTACGCACGACACGGCCGTTCTCGAAGTACTTCCACTTTCCGTTCTTTTTGCCATCCTTGTAGTGGCCTACGATGCCTTGATCCCGAAAGGCCCATTTACCGTCACGCTTTCCTTCGCTGTACTGCCCCTTCATGGAAATATGGCCGTCAGGACCATACTCCGTCCAGTCACCACTCGGCCAACCCCAGCCATAAACCGCAAAGATCAATGGGCGACCGTCCGGATAGTATGCTCTGTATACACCGCACGGTTTGCCACGCTTGAAGCCGAGTCTCACAGCAATGTGCGTGGTGTCCAATTCGAAATAGCCGACGTGGGTAAAACTCTCCGCTTTCTGCAAAGCCGGGTAGCGCACGGCATAGGCCACGGTGTTCGGGCCTTCGGGTACATAAAGCGTATCGGGTTGTGCCAGTGAAGCAGAGGAGACGGACAGGAACAGAACGGGCAGCAATTCTCGGAACATTTCGTTCGATGTCAACGTGGTTGCCGGCTGACGACTACAAAGGAATGACGCAGAAGGCGACCGTGGTCATCGGTGAGTGCAAGAAGGTGAGTACCGTCCGCAGGATCAACGGCCATCCGATGTTCGCCAACTGTGGTTCCAAGGAACTTGCCATCCATATCCCAATGAACACGGGCGTTCATGTCGCGATGCGCGATCTCCATAACTGCTTTGCCACGTGAACCATCGAGTTCTGTAGGGATGAGCAATCGTGCTCCGTATTCCGGGTAGAGCACTTCCATCACGTGATCTTCGTCTTCGGAACCTGCGCGCAATGGTGGCATTGGGCGGTAGGCTGGGTGGGAAAGCGCATAGTACCGTTCCATGGCCGGTGGAAGACTGAACCAGGGTATCGACTTTCCCTGCCCTGCCGGCACGCGCCAATGCTCGTCCAGATCAACAGTGATCGGCCGGTGGTATGGGCAAACCGGCGTGCGTGTGCCGGGCAGAGGTATCCATGTAGTGTCCGTTTCGGGGCAATCGTTATTGGCGAGGTATCCACTCGCATGGCAGGTCACAGCCCGCGTCATTTCGTCGAACGGAACCTCAAAGCCGCTGCCTTTGGGCAATAGCCGGAACAAGTCGAACATGAGTGGCGCCGAAGCCAGAGTGCCGGTAAGCCCTGGGCGGCCTTCGCCGCTTGCATTGCCGGACCAAACGGCTACGCACCATTGATCACTGGTTCCGATAGCCCATGCATCGCGGTGTCCGAAACTGGTCCCTGTTTTCCAAGAGATGCGTTCGTGATCGGCGAAGGACTGCCAACCCATTTCATCATCGGGTCGATGCACTTCGCGCAAGGCGGTGAGCACACAGCTGATACTTGCAGCGCTCAATGGCGAAGTTTCGGAACGTGTGGTATCCGGAACGTTGCCAGCGGAATTGATGATGATAAGTGGATGAATATCGCTTGTTCGGTAGTGCCTTCCCCCGCGACCATAGTTGCCAAGCACCCTGGCCATGCTTGCGTATGCCCCGGAGATCTCCCAAAGCGAACTCTCAGCACCGCCTACTATGAGTGAAAGACCATAGTGGTCCGCTGGTTTATCAATGCTTGAGAATCCTATTGCTCGCAGCGTTCGCAACGTTCGATCAACGCCGTGTTTTCGAAGGCTGCGCACCGCGGGTACGTTCAATGACCTCGCCAATGCTTCGCTCAAGGGAACCGCACCGCTGTATTGTTCGTCATAATTGCGCGGTCTGAAACCGTCGTATTGCGTGGGCACATCAACCAACAGGGTCTGCGACAGCACTTCGCCGCTTTGCAACATATCGGCATACAGCAATGGCTTAAGGACACTGCCCGTGCTGCGTTGCGCGCGAACGAGATCCACACGGTTCGCATGTTCGGTACCAGCGTTCGTCAGGTTGCCTATGTATGCCCGCACTTCACCAGTTGGCACATGGATGATCAATGCCGCTGCATTATGAACCTCATTGGCCACCAAGCGTTGAGCATAGCGGTCGCAAGCCTCGGTTGCCCGTAGTTGCAAATGAGCGTCTATGGTTGTGTGTACTTGTGCGCCAGCATGGCCCTTCTTGATCAGCGTGCTTAGCAGGTGCGGAGCGAGTTGAGGGAGTGGCAACGGTGTCCCCGGCAGCGGTTCTTGTTTGGCAAGCGTCCATTCAGTGCTATCAATGGCGTTGATGTCCAACAAGCGGTCCAACAGGCTGTCTCGCTTTCTGCGCAAAGTGGATCGTCCTTTCCCGGGGTAAACGGCGGAAGGGGCATTGGGAAGAACCGCCAGTGTGGCACTTTCGGCCCAGGTGAGATGATCCGGGGCTCGACCGAACCATCGCCAAGCAGCCGCATCCAAACCGACCACATTGCCCCCGAAGGGTGCGTTACCCGCGTAAA
This sequence comes from Flavobacteriales bacterium, assembly GCA_016717225.1. Classification (GTDB taxonomy): domain Bacteria; phylum Bacteroidota; class Bacteroidia; order Flavobacteriales_F; family PHOS-HE28; genus PHOS-HE28. The sequence continues at coordinate 16,803 of JADKGB010000033.1, forward strand.
TGGAGAGGATCTCCTTCTTGCTGTTCCGAAGTTCGATCCGAACCGCCATCAACGCTTCGATGAGTTTGGCACTGTAGCTCCGAACATTCTGGCCCCTGCTCATTCGGGCCACTTGCATGGTCAGCGTACTTCCTCCGCGAACCTTTCGCCCAGCTTGTTGATTCTGCTGGAACGCCCGAACAAGGCTCTGCAAACGCACGCCATGATGGCCGTAAAAATGACGATCCTCGAACTGGAGCAGGCAGGTTGCGAATTTCTCGGGTACCGATGCGGAAGTCGGGAAACGCCATTGGCCGTCGGCAGCAACAGAAGCGCCGAGTAATTGACCATTCCGGTCAACTAGAACCGTGGATCTCGGAGAATTGAACAGCGGATCCATGGGCGCCCATTTTGCCCACAAGAAAAGTGCTGTTATGAGCGCGAATGCACCAACAGCCAACTTCCTCCTTCCGGACATCCAACTCATTGACTTCGTGCCCACCTACGCTGGATAACGCGAAGTCAGGATCGCCTGTTGCGTTTACTTCTCCTTCGGGGACGGCGCTTCCGAACTTCCGGTCGGTTTCGGAGCCTCCACCATGTTCACTTCCAACTTGCGCACACCATATTTCCCTTTCAAGGTGATACGAGAAAGCTCACCTTCCTCCACTGTTACAAATCGCTGAACATCAATGTCCATGATGTTCGCGAACTCAACATAGTCCTTCTGCACGCGAGCGATCAACTGCGGAGTTGTGAAGGCTTCCGTGGTTTCGAAAAGCGGTGAGATGGTTACGACCGGACCATCGCGCCAATCACCGATGGCGTATGCGTAGATCTTGTTCGGCACTTGGGCAAAGATCGCACTCGCAAGCACTGTGAACGCGATGAGGAGAAATGAACGGGTCATTGGGAAATCGTTTGTGCGCTTCACATAGCGATCATCGTGCCGGTCGATCAGCGTTTCACCAAGACCTGGGTGGCGCGACCAAACTCACTTTCAACGGTGAGTGAGTAGGTGCCCACGGGAAGCGCGGAAACATCCAACAGAATTCGCCCATCCGCAGCGATAGGTCCGTTATGAAGAACCAAGGATTCGCGACCGAGCATATCGTGCAGAACGATGCGAACATCCTCCTTGCGGATATGGTCCAATGTGATCACCACATGCGAAACGCAGGGGTTCGGGAACACGTCGATCATGGCAGGGCCTTGCGGATCGAATATCGAATTGCTGATGTCCAGAACATCGAATTTCCACCAACCAGCTGGCGCAGTGATCGGCCTTACTTGGGTTTTTCCGTTGTTCGCCAATGCACCTACGTAATAGAATACGGTGCTGTTCGCAGCTTGTGCTGGAATGGACGCGTTCCAGGAATTACCACCCTGATCAACCATCACCACTTCGTTCCATGCTTGACTGGTGTCTATGCTCCAGAAAAGGCTTGCGCTCGTGATACCGCTCTTATGCCGGATGTAGGCAGTCACCGGATACGGGTTCACTGTTTCGTATGTGTCCGTGAGCTTTTGATGACGGATCAACAAGGGATCCGCTACCCCGATCCCTTTGGTAATGCAATGGATCGCACCACTGGCTGAAATGATGTTCGCACCCGAGTTGTCACAATCGATACCAACAACACGATAGCCCGGTAAGGATTCCCTCAGGATCCGCAGGCCTGTAGTGTCGTATTCGGTTCTGTACGTGGGCACAATAACCGTCTTGTTCACGAACACATTGTTCGCATAAGTACGGTAGCTGGCATCGGGTGCGAAGTTGCCTCCTGCGCTACTCGGCATCGGTATGCGCACGATCCGGTAAGGCTGCCCAAAGCAATTCGTCTCGTTCGCGGCGATAGCATCGAGGTTGGTTTCCAGCTGCGGGCCGTCACTCAAGCCTTGCGGAAACTCACCAACCAACAACGTTTCCTCGTCTATCAGTTTCATGTGCATATCGATGTGATTGATCCCATCGTACGGCAGGGTGGTCATCTTGGTATACCGCGCGCTCGTAATACCCATCCAGGTCTGCATAAGCGCATCCACTTGTGCTTCGGTCTTCACGGTCTGGTTGAACTGGCCATCTGGCCCGTTCTCATTCAATACCAATTCGCTGCTGAACGCACCACCGGCGCCATCCGCCATGAAATTTCCACCGGTATGAACAAGATCGTTCGGCGCGGTGCTCGTGTTGTATACGCCGATGCCTTTGTTCAGCCCGATCACATCCGGAAGGATATCATCTTCGGGGCGAGGCCTGTTGTAGATCCAATCCAGCAAGTACAGGCTGTCCACTTCATTTGTATAAATACACTCTGCACCGTAGTCACGCATCCACACGCTGTTGAATGGTGCTTGTATGAAATTGATATTGTCCAAGTCGGGCAAGGGACCACCGAACGTGCCATCCTGCAATACGCTTATAACGTCGTTTTCATTCTGGCAAATGATGATCACTTCGCATTCGGTTTTCGCGGCCGCCACGATCTGTTTCAGAATGCCATCGTATCCGGCCCAGCAGATGGCCAAGGATTGGATCTCTTCCCATTCGGCCATGGTTCGCACTGGCTGGTCCGGTGGCGTGGTGATGCCGCGCTCCATGCCAGCCCGGCTATCGCGATAACCAGGTATGCGCGTGATCTCTTCATGAGCAAGCCCGATCGGTAACGGCCGCTCTTGTGCCACAACGATCAAGACAGAGCAAATAGCAAGAATTGCAGCAGAGAAACGGTTCATGATGTTCGAATTGAGCGCAAGATAGAACCGGCAATAAGGACAGCCCGACCACTGTGCGGGCAGGCTGGGAATGCTGCGCTATTTCCTGTCGTTCTTACGGAACTGGTCGAACGCGGAGATCACATCACGCACGTACCAGAAAGTCTCGTACCCGCGGCAGTAACCGTTGTGAACCTCAGGCAGGGAGAAGAACCGTGGTTTGGAAAGAAGGAGTAACGCACGTTCCACATTCCCATCCCATTTCTTCGGATCAAGCCCGAGCCTTTCAGCCAATCGTTGTGCGTCTTTGATATGGCCCGGTCCCGTATTGTACGAACCGAGAACGAATTTCAAGCGTTGGTCCTTGTTCGGAACACTTTTACGCCAACTGGTATCCAGGTCAGCCAAGTATGTAGTTGCTCCTCTCAAGTGGCCATTGACCCCGTCGGCGGTATCGACACCGAGCATTTCTGAAGTGCCCGGCATCATTTGCATGAGGCCTTCCGCTCCTGCAAAGGACTTTGCAGAGCTGTCGAAACGCGATTCCTTGAAAGCAACGGCGGCAAAGAGGGTCCAATCGTATGCGGTACTGTCCGCGTGTGCTTGGAACAAACTGTCGAACGGGGAAATACTGTCGCTTTCCAGTTGCAGATCCGGTAAAGTGCGCAGCGCGCCTTTGGTCAATTGCCCGTTGGTATAGGAGGTGATGAGGTTCTCAAGTGCCTCTGTTTCTTTCGGCGAGATAAGGTGGGCGTTCAGTGCCTTGGTGAGTGCTGGTGAATTGGAACGGGTCCCGAAAGCGATCGGTACGGAACGACCCATACGCGGGTTGAACGAGACCTGCGGAAGACGTTGTGTTTCGAGCCGACCGATAGCATCTGGAACGACGATCGCCTTGCACTTTCCTATCGATAATTGCGCGAGCAGATCTTCAGGCAACGAACTGTCCGTGCGAAGCACTACATGACCGAAGGAACTGTCGAGAGGTGTGTTCAACCCGAAGAACGGTGACCAGAAGCTGATCAGCAGTGTATCCTGAGCGTCCTTGTTGCCTTTTTTCCTGATCGTTGAGCGTACCAACGGATCCGTGTTCAGTTGGGCACGGAGTGGCGCCACCGTGCGGTACGGTACTGTGAACGAGATGAACCGCCTTGCTGGTCCATCCGGGCACAGCTGTGCTGCGATCACATCGCCACGTCCTTGTTGTAACATCAACAACATGCGATCCGGATGATCGACCGGGATCGCTTTCAACTTCAACTTCTCATGCTTCGCGAAGCGTTCGAGCAATTCCCATTCAAGGCCAGACACCGCGCCAGGATGCTCCTCCCATGACAAGGGGTCACGCAGAACAAGTACCCGCAGGGAATCGGCGCGGATCTGTGACAGGTCACGTTTCACAAGCGGATGCCCCCATGCCGGCCCTTCGGCTTTACCGAGCAAATGGCCGGGTAGGCCGGGTCGAATGAAGACCAATGCCAGAAGCAAGGCGAACACGCCACTTCCGATCCACGCCGCGCTATCCTTTTTCACTATTCAGGTGTGTACGAAGGGCGCGAAGAAAAGAAGAACACTCATCGATATACTGGGAGCGATGATCGGCCAGAACGGATTCGGCACCGATGAGCACATGGGCATTGGGAACTCGCCTTGCCAAGCCGCCCAAGGCACGGGCGATACCGTCCAGGTGCGCGTAGCTCGAGAGCCAATCGTTCTTCACCATGAACGGCAGCATGTATTGCGTGCGCTCGGGCATCAAATGGGTATGTGAGTTCAGCGTTGCATACATGCGTTGCACGAAGGTGTGAAGCGGATCATCACTGTGCTCCGGCCATGTGGATGCGATGCAGTGATCATAAAAAACATCGAGCGCGACCCCGGCGAATTTGCCACAGTGGGCGCGCAGACGTTCGCGACCAATAAGCGTGATCGGATGTGTATCGGTGAACGTATCAATGGCGCGATGCAGGCGAATGCCTTGCTGCAAACCTTCATTGAAGCGGGATAGGTCACGACCTTTCACGGCATCGGCCATGAAATTGCCCGTGATCACCAACGGTTCGTTACCGGAAAGCACCAAGTGGCCAAGGAAATTCACGGCGCAAGATGCATGATCGTTCTTGGTTCGGTCAACGGCGATAGCATCCGTCACCGATCGTCTTTCTTCATTGCCGTTCATGGAAACACGTTCGACACCCGGGCAAAGGCAGATACTTTGGCAGCGTGCAAGCCACATTTCGTCGCCAACTTCTGTATTGGGGCACGCAACTGATCGCGTGGACCGGTTATGTGGTCTTTTTCGGGCTCAGTCTCTGGTTGAACAATGAATACACAAGGGGGCAGGGTTATGCGCTGCTTTTGACGTTGTGCATTGGTGTAGGAGCGAGCCATGCATTGCGGAATGTGATCCGCAAACGCGAGTGGACCGAACAGGCCTTGGGCTTCGCTCTTCCGCGAATGGCGCTATCGGCTGTAGGGCTCGGTTTTGTAGCGACGATGGTGCAAGTGGTGCTCCATGACCTGTTTTTTCCCTACGCTGCGCCAATTCTCGGTGGTGCTTTCTCGGTGGTGTACGGGCATTTTCTGAGCTGGAGCATCATGCTGCTTGGATGGGGCGTTTGCTACTTCGCATATCATTGGTTCATTCGTGGACGTCGTGAGGAGATCCGGAACCTGCGATTGGAAAGCGCCAACCGCGATGGTCAACTCGCGAACCTGCGTGCACAGTTGAACCCGCACTTCATGTTCAATGCGCTCAACGGCATTCGCGCACTCATCGATGAGGATCCAGCGCGTGCGAAACAGTCGATAACACAACTCAGTTCGATCCTGCGCAATGCCATGAGCACGGTGAAGAGGCGAACCGTTCCTCTAGGTGAGGAACTCGATATCGTGAAGGACTACCTGGCGTTGGAAAGCATGCGTTTCGAGGAGCGATTGCGCACGAGGTTCGATGTCGATCCTTCTTTGGTGCGAGAGCATGTGCCCCCAATGCTTCTGCAAACATTGGTGGAGAATGCAGTGCGCCACGGCATCGCCAAACTTACCCAAGGTGGTGAGGTGATCATCAGTGCGAAACGAGGCCTGAACGGCTTCGTGCTAAGCGTGAGCAACACGGGTACCTACGTGGCTGGAAAGGTGAACGGTTCCGGTATTGGCCTCATTGGAACGCGCAAGCGCTTGGAGATGATCTACGGCACCAGTGCTGCTCTGCACATCGAGGATCGCGGTGGATTGGTCGTGACCGAGATCGAGATCCCCATCGCTCAAGCCGCTGTTTGACCCATGGCACCTCCAGTTTTAGAACGCTCCAACTTCTCAATTTTCGAACTATCGAACTACCAACCATGAAAGCACTCATCATCGACGACGAACGTCTAGCGCGCAAGGAGCTTGCAAGTCTGCTCGAAAAATTCGAAGGCATCGAAGTGGTAGGTGAAGCCGCCAACGCCGACGAGGCCGAAGAGCGCATTGCGGAACTGAAGCCAGACCTGCTTTTTCTGGATATCAATATGCCAGGTCGAGATGGGTTCCAATTGCTCGAATCTCTGGAACGCGCACCGCTCGTGATCTTCATTACAGCGTATGATGAGCACGCATTGCACGCCTTTCAGGTGAATGCCATGGACTACCTGATGAAGCCCATCGATCCAACTCGGTTGGAAGCAGCGATCAGCAAATTGCCGAAGTTGAAGGATAGCGATGTGCCCGAGCGCCAGATCCTCGGCTTGGAGGATCAGATCTTTTTGAAGGATGGCGAGAAGTGCTGGTTCGTGGGCTTGAAGGACGTGCGCTTGTTCGAGAGCGAGGGCAATTATGTGCGTGTTCGGTTCGGTGATCAGAAGCCGCTGGTGTTGCGTTCACTGAACAAGCTGGAGGAGAAATTGGACCCGCACGTGTTCTTCCGGGCCAACCGCAAACACATCGTAAACTTGCGCTACGCCGAAAAGATCGACCCGTGGTTCAGTGGCGGCCTGAACGTAACCCTGAAGACGGGCGAGATAGTGGAGGTAAGTCGCAGGCAGGCGGCGCGGTTCAAGGAGTTGATGAGCTTGTAAAGCTGGGAGTAGAGGTTCTGTTATCTCAACAACTGCCCATCATTCCCAAAGGGTCTCACCAGTTCATACTTCAGATCCTTCAGCACACTGGCCTTCACGTTGATGCGCACGGTGAAACTCTTTCGTAGACCAAGTGGGATCACGTTCAGGTTGAACTCCCAGCAGTGCATGTCCCAATAGAGGTTCAACGAAGTCGGGGTCCATTCTTCTGCTTCCAGGTCATAACCGCTGTTGAAGCCGAGCTTCCACCATTTGAGGAAGGTGAAGTCGCCGTTGAAAAGCAGGCTTTGACTTTGCTGGTCGGTGAATTCGGTTTCTTTCCAATTGCGCGCCAAATTGTAACTGTAGTTCACGCGTAAGCGCCATGGTACATTGAAACTCACATCGGCACCTTTGGATGGATCGGCTTCACCTACCACCGGTTGGGTGTTGTTGTTCACAGGCTGGCTCGTTGCACTCTGGCCATAACGGGGACTCTTCAATTCAACCCCAGCGGCGAGATTTGCGTTCAGAAGTCTGGCAAGCCGGCCATCCAGTTCGCGCTGTGTGCGCGAAATGCGAGTACCAGCAGTGTTGGTGGAGTAGGGGTCCCACACGCTCGAAAGGTTCACATCCAACACGTTGAAGAACTGTGTTCGTGCACTAAGGTTCACCGGGTTCCAATTCAACGAATCCTTCAGCAGGTCGTAGCTCGTACTCAAGCCAACGAAATCGAGGAGCTTGATCTTCTTGAACTGTGGGTCGCCTGCGGCGTCGGGCTTGTTGTCGAGCACTTTCGCTTCCAGACTTTGCACCAGACCCAGGCTGAGCATTCCACTTTCAGTAGCAGGCGGTGCGCCGTAAATGCCGATCTCGTACGGGTTGTATGAAGCTTCACCGCCCGAGGTTCCGAATGGGCCGAAGACGCGCGTATCGTTGCCAGGAGTGTAGCTGAAGCCCGCGTTGGGTGTGATCACGTGGCGGATGGCCTTCAGCTTCTTTCCACGGAATGTGTACATGCCGTATAGCTTGCTGGTGAGCGAGGCGCCCGCGCTCCAATCGAAGGGTGCGGCGAAACGCGCTATAGTGTCCGTTATCACGGTGTCTTGTTCCACTGTGTATGTCTTCCGCAACTGATCGAAGTACATGCGATCAGTGAAACGTACTTCAGGGTTCAAGGAGAAGAAACGTGATTTGAACGATGTGCCGATCGCGCCTGTGTGGCGAAGTCCGTTCCGCATTTGGCGCGCCAGCACGGGCAGGTTATCAAGGAACAATTGATCCTCGGTCGTACTGATCCGATTGTCGAAGCTGCTGCTCCAGCTAAGACCGATGTTGTCGGTCCAATTGCGCCCGCCAACGTGGTCCTCACTTCGGAACCAGTCTGCCGGGAACACCCGCTGCACATTGAAAGTTGCGGTGGGCAGGGTAAGGTCAAAGGTCTGGTTCAACGTGTTCTGGCTATGTCGAAGGCCAACCGCCAAACTGTACGGTTTTCCTATCCACAGGTGGTTCCATTGCACATTGCTCTGGAACGTATTGCTCAGGTAATCGCCTGTAGAACTATTGAAGTTGTTGGTGAAATTGGTGCTACTGCCGATGTTCACGCTGCCTGTGAATCGATCGGTAAGGCTGGCTTTGGGATCCACCACATGGTTCCAGCGAATGAAGAAGTTGTTCTGTTTGCTGAAGTCGGGGTACTCGCGAATACTGTTCAGCAATGTGCTACGGCTGATGTCCAACGATCCACTGTAACGGTAACGTGTCCTGTATCGCGAAACCGCGCGCAAGCCCCAACTTCCCCGGCTGTAGATGTCGCCTGTGAGTTGAAGATCGAAATGCTCGCCGAGCGGCAAATAGTAACCCCCGTTCAGAAAAAAATACCCGAGCTGCGGACTGTTACCGTATGTAGGCACCAATATCCCGGCGGATCCATTGTGGTGGTTCGGAAATAGGCCAAAAGGGATCACGAGTGGGGTGGGCACATTCCCGATCTTCATGATCGCGGGACCGGTCACGATCTTGTCATCCGGTATCACCATCATTCTGCTCACCGCGAAGTGGTAATGCGGCTTCGGCCTATCGCATGTGGTGAGCATGCCCCCACGGCTGTGCACTTCATCGTTCGGAAGTCTTTTGCTCTTGTGCGCTATGGCGTACAGTTGGTCCTCCGTGGTGCGCACCTCGCGGATCATGCCCTTCTTCGAGCGGAAATTGTATCGGATACTATCGGCGGTCACTGTCTTCCCGCCTTGTTTGAACTCAGGAAGGCCAGTCATGTGCCCGGTGCTATCCGGCGCACCAAAGGCCTGTGTTTCTTCGTTCTTCAGGTCCAACACAATGCGCTCGGCGGAAAGCTCCAAACCATCGTAATTCACCTTGGCCGCGCCAAAGAGGTACACGATCTGGTTAGCCAAGTCGTAGCGCATGCTGTCCCGAGCACTGTACGTAACCTCTTCCTTCAACGATTGCGCCTTAGCCTCCGAACCCATGCATACTGTCAACAGGAACGTGATGAAAACCGCGATCGGCGCAGATCCTGTGCGCATTAGCCCACGTCTACTTTCGCGATCCGATGCGATAGGTTTCTGCGGTGCGCTCATACAGCGGCCGAAAGTAGCGAAGCGCAACAGGGGTATCCGGATGGGGAATATCACACGAGCAAAACGATGGATGGCGGCCGCGATGGCCTTGCTTGGGGCGGTCGCACAGACCTTGCCACAAAGTGCCGGCGACCCCAATGCCATCGATGTGATCTGCTTGGATGCTGGCCATGGCGGTAAGGACCCTGGCAACTTGGGCACTGGCCGTTTCAAGAACACGGAGAAGCAGATCGCGCTCAAGGTGACCAAATTGGTCGGCAACTACATCAGCAAGAACTTTCCAAGTGTAAAGGTGGTTTATACACGTGAAGATGACCGCTTCATCGAATTGGACGAACGTTGCAATATCGCCAACCGGGCGAAGGCTGACGTTTTCATCAGCATACACTGCAATGCGAACGATAACCATGATCCGCACGGCACGGAGAGCTTCGTGATGGGCTTGCACAAGACCGAAGCGAACATGCGAACGGCCATGAAGGAGAACGCTTCGATCCTCCTGGAAGAAGGCCACGCCTTGAAATACGATGGCTACGACCCCAAGGACCCGGAAAGCATGATCGCGTTGAGTTTGCGCCAGAATGCCTACATCGATCACGGTCTCTTGTTGAGTGCCGCTGTTCAGCGTCAGTTCAAGGAACGTACAGGCCGACTTGATAGAGGTGTGAAACAGGCGGGTTTTCTGGTGATCAGTTACACCACGATGCCCGCGATACTGATCGAGCTGGGTTTCCTTACCAACAATGAGGAAGAGGATTATTTACAGAGCGAAAAAGGACAGGAGCAAATGGCCAGCTCCATCTACCGGGCTTTCAAAGAGTACAAGGCCGAGATCGAAGGCACCGATGTGAAAGTGGATCAAGCAGAACCTGACAGCACGGCCGTCGACACTTCCCGTTCCGAGCCGAAACTTGTTCCACTTTCGAAGGACAGCGGCGTTCGTTTCAAAGTGCAGATCACCACCACATCGAAACGAATGGAGTTGAAGCCGAAGAATTTCAAGGGTTTGGAAGGAGTGGAGGAGGTCAAGGGCAACGATCTTTGGAAATACACGGTTGGCAATGAGCGGACGCTGGATGCGGCGCGGGCCGTTCAGAACGTCTGCCGAGAGAAGGGATACGATGGCTGTTTCATTGTAGCCTTTGACAAGAGCGGGCAGCGGATCCCTGATCTTCAGCAAGCTGTTACTTTGACCCGCGACTTCTGAACCCAACACAGGTGCCCAAGATCAAACGAGAGTATTCCATTGCCATTATGATCATTGGGGCGTTCGTGCTCCTCTATTTCGGCATCAATTACCTGAAGGGACTGAATGTGCTGCAAGGGCGCAACGTGTATTACGCTGTGTATCCGGATGTGAGTGGTATCAACGATGCCAGCCCGGTGCTTTTCCATGGAATGAAGGTGGGGCAGGTGATCGGCACCGAACTTCTGCCGGATGGAAGCGGCAATGTGGCCGTAGCGTTCCAGGTGAACGACGACCGACTGGTTCTCAACAAAGGTTGCAAAGCGGAGATATACAGCAGTGACCTGTTCACGCGAGCTATCCAGATCGTGATGGGTGAAGGAGCACCGAGCCTTCGCGGGGATACGCTGAGCAGTGGAGCGCAAGCCAGCCTTACCGAAAGTGTAGGCCAACAGTTGGATCCGATCAAGCGCAAGATGGAAGTGATGCTCGCTAACGTTGACAGTGTTTTGAGTTCCGTTCAATTGGTCCTCAGCGACAAGGCGATCGGCGATATCAACGGGAGCTTGTCCAGTTTGCGTGGAACCTTGCAGAACATCCAAGGCACAACGCAGCGTCTGAACGGGATACTCGATGCGGAGACCGCTTCTATCAATGCTACGCTGGAGAATCTGAACAAGGTGAGCACCACGCTCGCCAATAACAGCGACGAGTTGAACAGGATCTTCGCGAACGCTGATTCACTGATGGCCGCTTTGGGTGACGGAAGGCTGGAAAAAATGTTGGCCAACCTGAACGGGACCAGCGAGCAGTTGAAGTTGGCCATGACCAAGGTGAACGAGGGCAAAGGCACATTGGGCAAGTTGTTGAAGGACGACAGCTTGTACAACAATATGAACGAAGCCACACGCGAGTTGGATCTGCTGCTCGAAGATCTGAGACTCAACCCGAATCGCTACCTGAGCATCTTCGGGAAGAAGGACCGTTTGCCCAAATTGAGCGATGCGGATATCGAACGCATCCAACAGAGTTATCAGAAGCAGCCGAAGCCGTGATCAGCAGCATCGTCTTCGTTGTGTTGCTCGGCGCGGCGAGCTGGCTCTTCGGACGCAACATCCTGCGCATCCGCAGGAACATATTGCTGGGCCGCGATGTTGCGATCAACGACCGCAAGAGCGAGCGCTGGGCGGTGATGACGCGTGTGGCGCTCGGACAGAGCAAGATGATGGTGCGGCCGATCGTCGGCGTCCTGCACATCATCGTTTACGCGGGCTTCGTCATCATCAACATCGAAGTGCTGGAGATCCTCATCGATGGCATCTTGGGAACCCACCGGGTGCTCAGTTTCATGGGCGGCTTCTACGACTTTCTTATCGGCAGCTTCGAATGCTTGGCGCTTGGCGTGTTGTTGGCATGCGTGGTTTTTCTGATCCGGCGGGAAGGCCTGCGGGTCAAGCGTTTCTGGATGAAGGAAATGACCGGCTGGCCTCGCAGCGATGCGAGCATTATTCTCTTCACGGAGATCGCGCTGATGATGGCGTTCCTGCTGATGAACGCGGCGGACTTCGCATTGCAAGGCATGGGGCAGGATCACTACATCACGGCTGGTGCGTTCCCGATAAGCAGCGTCCTCGCTGGGCTTTTCGACTTTCACGCGATCCAGCCTTCCAGCTTGATCCTGATCGAGCGCATTTGCTGGTGGTTCCACATCATCGGCATCCTGGCCTTCCTGAACTACCTGGTCGTCAGCAAGCACTTGCACATCCTGCTGGCCTTCCCCAACGTGTGGTATAGCAGCTTGAAGCCGAAGACCGAACTGGCGAACATGGAGCGGGTCACTGGCGAAGTGAAGAGCATGTTGGATCCGGCGATCGCGCCTCCGGTTGCCTCAGCGCGAAAGGTTGAGGGCGTTGAGATGCCCGAACGTTTCGGAGCAAAGGATGTCTTCGACCTGAACTGGAAACAGCTGATGGACGCCATGACCTGCACGGAGTGTGGCCGTTGCAGCAGTGTGTGCCCGGCGAATCTTACCGGCAAGCTCTTGAGCCCGCGCAAGATCATGATGGATACGCGCGATCGCCTCGAAGAAGTGGGCAAGGTGATCGATGCCAAAGGCAAGTGGGAGGACGACGGCAAGGGGCTCGGAAGCCGCATCACCGACGAAGAGCTTTGGGCCTGTACTACGTGCAATGCATGCACTGAGGCTTGCCCGGTGAATATCGACCCGGTCGGCATCATTACCGATATGAGGCGCTACCTTGTGATGGAAGAAAGCAAGATGCCGGGCTCATTGACCACCATGAGCACCAACATGGAGAACAACGGCGCACCTTGGGCATTCGCACAAAGCGACCGCCTGAAATGGACCGAGTAGGAGAGGAGCATAGGTAGCCTCACGAAGCCGAAAACCAGAAGAAGATGAAGAATCCCACCCTGATAGAAACCACCGAAGGCGGCAAGAAGATCAGCCCCAAGCTGCCCGCTTATATCAAGAACTTCTTGATCGACATCGATGGGACCATCTGCGACGATATCCCCAACGAAGAGCCTTGGCGCATGGCCGATGCGGAGGTCTTTCCGGAAGCATTGGAGAAATTGAACAAGTGGTTCGAAGAGGGGCATATCATCACCTTCTTCACCAGCAGAACCGAAGCACATCGCGAGGTCACGGAAGTCTGGTTGAAGAAGCACGGCTTTCAATACCACGGCATGCTGATGGGCAAGCCCCGTGGCGGCAACTACCACTGGATCGATGACCGCGAGGTGCGCGCTACGCGATACCTCGGACATTTCACGGATCTGGTGGAGAAGGAAGCGACCATTCAGGTTTTCGAAGAATGAGCGAACAGGTCCACGTTCCCACGATCGCCGAATTCACCGCGCGGGGCGAAACGCCCGAAGTGTTGTTCTGGGTGGGTTGCGCCGGTTCGTTCGATGATCGCGCCAAGAAGATCACCAAGGCCTTTGTGCGGATCCTGAACGCGGCGAAAGTCAAGTTCGCGGTGTTGGGGCAAGAAGAATCCTGCAGTGGCGATCCTGCCCGCCGTGCTGGTAACGAGTTCCTCTTCCAGATGCAGGCGCTCAACAACATCACGGTGCTGAACGGCTACGGGGTGAAGCGCATCGTAACGGCCTGCCCGCACTGTTTCAACACCCTGAAGAACGAGTATCCAGCGCTTGGCGGCAGCTACGAGGTGATGCACCACACGCAGTTCATCAATGCGCTGATGAAAGAGGGACGGATCAAAGTGGAAGGCGGCAGTTTCGCTGGCAAGCGCATCACGTTCCATGATCCCTGTTACCTCGGTCGCGGCAATGGCGAATACGAAGCCCCGCGTGAAGTGCTGCTGAAATTGGATGCCGCGCTGATCGAGTTGAAGCGCAGCAAACAGAACGGTCTTTGCTGCGGTGCCGGTGGTGCACAAATGTTCAAGGAGGCCGAGCCCGGTAACAAGGAGGTGAACATTGAACGCAGCGAAGAGGCCTTGGCCGCGTCACCGAACATCATCGCCGCCGGCTGTCCGTTCTGCAACACCATGCTGACGGACGGCGTCAAGCATTTCAACATGGAAGGGGATGTGCAGGTCATGGATGTCGCGGAATTGGTGGCCAATGCCGCCGACCTGTAGGGGCGCACGTTCACGTCGCCCGCATCCAGCACGTTCACGTCGCCCGCATCCAGCACGTTCACGTCGCCGCCAGCACGCTGCCGTATTTTCGGCATCAGCACCCACGCTCCGCACCACGCCACTCCGGAAACGCACCCACGATTCGCCGGCCTGTATTTGTGACGTTCTGCCAGGTGGGTGGCGGGCGCGGAGAGCCGGCAGGGACTAGGAATGTGAGGTCACTCAAGCCCGACCACTTCCAGGTGTCACGAGCAACAGGCACATGGTCCACCGCCGTTGGGCCGCACCGGGCGTTGGGTGCTACGGGGGGCGGGGGGGGAAATGAACGGGCGACCCACCTGTCACTTTTGGCAACGCGGCTACCACAAGGACGACAGTGACATGACCGGCACGTGAACGTCGCCCCTACAGGCCCAACAACAACTTCACGGCCGCCTCCAACTGCTGGTCGCGGCCTTGGCTTACAACACCTGGATCCAACGCCTGCTTCACATCGGGTTCCAATTGCAGGTTCTCCATGAAATTGCCGCTGTTGTCCACCATGCCCACTTGCGGTATGCCGAACCACATGCCGTTCTGCAGGCCTTCCCACCATACGGCGGTGCCGGTGCCGGGCACGGGCATGCCTACCAGCTTGCCCACGCCGAGCGCGCGGTACGTGACAGGGAACAAATGCGCATCGCTGTAGTTGCTCTCGCTCATCACCACGCAGCTCGGCTTTTGCCACTTGAACTGTGGCTCGGTGCCGAGGTTCTGTCCGCGTGGCTCCATGCGCATGTAGGTCTTGCCGCCAAGGAAAGTCGCGAGATCATCGTGCAACCAGCCGCCGCCGTTGAAGCGGGTGTCAACCACCAAGCCCTGCTTCCCGCTGTATCGTCCCAAAGCTTCCTCGTATACGATCCGGTAGCTGTGATCGTCCATTCCTTCCACATGCACGTAGCCCAGCTTGCCGCCGCTGAGACTGTCCACCAAATGACGGCAGCGCTCCACCCAACGGTGATAGAGCAGTTCGGCTTCTTCGCCGCCGTTGATCGGCTTCACGCTTTCCTCCCAACGCGTGTTGGACTTGGGATCGAACATGGAAAGTAGAGTGGGTTTGCCGGCCTTGCGGTTAAGCAGTTTGCTGGGGTCAATATCGGCAGCGATCATTTGGCCGTCGATCTTCTCGATCACATGTCCTGCCTTGATCTTCGAATCCTTCTTGATCACGGGGCTCTTGTCCATCACCTCTGCGATCTTCAGCCCTGGGCCTGGTTCGTACGCGAAGAGCACGCCGAGGCTGGCGGTCTCGTCAGCGTTCGGGGTCTCCATGCGGAAGCCGCTGCCGGTGTGGCTGGCGTTCAACTCACCGAGCATCTCGCTGCATAGCTCAGCCATATCGAAGTTATTGTTGATGAAGGGCAGGTAGCGCTGGTACTCTGCTTTGTACTTGTCCCAATCAACACCCTGCAGATCCACGCGGTAGAACTTCTTCTTCACCTGGCGCCAGATGTGTTCGAAGAGGTACGCGCGCTCGGCGGTCTCGTTCAGCAACATGTCGCCGTTGATGCCCACGCCCTTGTTCTCGTTCTTCTCCAGATCGTAGCGGTTGATGGCGCCATTGTTCATGTAGAACAGGTTCTTGCCGCCTTTGTCCAAGTTCAGCGCGTAGGCGAAACCGTCGCCCATCTTGTTCAGGATCTTCGTTTCGCGTGTACGGATCTCGAACTGCCACAGATCGTGGCCCTTCTCGAAGCGTGCGAGGTAGTATAGCTTCTCGCCGTCCTTGCTCAGCACCGCGCCACTGAGGGCGCTGGAGTTCGGTGTCAAGCGCACTTTGCGGTCATGAATGCCGGCCAACTCGATCTTGATGGGTTCGACCTTCTTGTCCTTGTCCTCCTCTTCCTTCTTCTTCGCATCCTTCTCCTTCTTTTCCTTTTTCTCTTTCTCTGTCTTGCCGTCGTCCTCGCCATCCTTCTTCTTCTCCTCTTCCTCCTTTGCGAGCGCCGCTTCTTCCTTGGTCATCTTGTATTTGTCGAAGGCTTCCTGCGTGAGGAACAGCGCGTAGGCATCGCTCTGTCCGCCCCAGCTGGCGTGGTTCTTCATGCCGTCGCGATCGCTCACGAAAAGGATGGCCTTGCCGTCCATGGCCCACTGGGGAGAGTAACCGCCGTAGCCGCTCCTCGTGAGGTCAACGATCTCTTTGCCGCCCTCTGCGCCCACCAACCCCACCTGTCCCACCCACTGTTCGTCGTTCAGGAAGTTCACCAGGAACCACTTGCTGTCAGGGCTCCATTCGTACCACTGGTCCCCATCACTATAGCTGTAGTTCTTGTTTCCAGGAACAACAACACGCGACAGCTTGCTCGCAAGGTTCAACACCTTCAAAGTCGTGCGTTCTTCCAAGTACGCCACTTCCTTGCCATCGGGTGAATAGGCGCACTGGAACTCCTCGGCTGGTGTGGTGAGCAGCGCTTCCTCCTTCAGCACGGTGGCATTGAAGAAGTACTTCTCTTCCTTACGGACGATCGTGGTGGTATAGAGGTCCCAGCTCTGTCCGCGTTCGGTAGCGTAGAGCAACGTGCGGCCATCGGGGCTGAAGCTCACGTTGCGCTCCTGCTCCGGTGTGTTGGTCACGCGGCGGGTGGTTCCCTCGGCAACGGACGTCACGAACACTTCACCGCGGTGGATGAAGGCTACCTCCTTGCCGTTCTTGGATACCTCGTACTCATCCGCGTTGTTCACGTTGATGGTTTTCTCCGGGTTGTACCGGCCGTCGGTGTTGATGCGCACAGCCAATTTCTTCGGCTCGCTTCCATCGGTCATGGTATACAACTCGCCGCGATAGCTGAAGCAAAGCACACCGCCGTCGCTCATGCTGAGGTAACGCACCGGGTGATTCGCGAACCGGCTCACTTGTGTGCTCGCGCCACCAGCAGCTGGCATCTTGTGAACGTTGAACGAACCCTTCTCCTCGGTGAGGTAATAGATCGTGTTACCGTCCTTGCTGAAGATCGGGTTGCGGTCTTCGCCCGTGAACGTTGTGAGTTGCTTGTACTCTTTCGTGGAAGGGTTGAAGGTCCAGATGTCGCGTGTAACGCTGCTGGTGTGGTGCTTGCGCCAGGTGTCCTCGTATCCCTTACGGTCGTGGTAGGCGATGAGGGTTCCTGAGGAGTTGTACCGCGCCCTTTCCATGGCGATGGTGCTGAGCTGCATGGGGCGGCCACCTTTCACCGGAACCGAATACAATTCGCCCAAACCGCCCACGGGGAACTGCTGCATGCGCACATCATCCTGCCGGCCGCCATAGAAGATCACCTGGCTGTTGTCGGCCGAGAAGTCGCTGGGGACTTCGCCGGATGAATCGAAGGTGAGGCGCGCAGGTGTGCCGCCGGTGCTGGGCATCACGAATACGTCGGCGTTGCCGTAGCGCATACTAGCGAATGCCAATTGTGTCCCATCGTGGCTCCAGATCGGCGTGTAGTCCAAGGCTTCGTTGGTGGTCAATGAAATTGCATCGCCACCGTTGGCCGGCACCCGCCAGATGTCGCCCTGGTAGCAAAAGGCGATCGTCTGTCCATCGGGACTTATCGCTGCGTTGCGCAGCCAGAGACGATCGGTCTGGGTGAACGACGGTAAAGAGAAGGGCGGAAGCGACCAGCAGAAGCGAACGGTTCATGACGTTGGTTGAAATTCGTTTTTACGCGAAGGGCCGCTAAACTATCCGCCCCAATGATGCGGTCGTCACGGGACGAGCGGTTGATCGACATGCACCTTTGCAACATGATCGGTGTCACCGCCTATCGTTCGATCCAAACCATGGCACCCCATGCACGCGTGTGGGTGTACAAGAGCGCAAAGCCATTCACCGCCGAGCAGCGCACGGCGATCCTCGCTCGTGGACACACCTTCACCAAGTCATGGGCTGCTCACGGCGCTGCTTTGGACGCGTGTGTGGACGTGCTGCACGACCATTTCGTAGTGATCGCTGTGGATGAGCAACAGGCCATGGCCAGCGGGTGCAGTATTGACAAGAGCGTGCAGCTGGTGCAGACGTTGGAGCGCGAACTCGGTCTTCAACTCACCGATCGAATGGTGGTACTTTACGACAAGGATGGTGTGATCGCCACATGCCGTACGCTCGGGGTTAGGCATTTTGCACAATGACCTGTGGAACGCGATGAGCATCGCTGTAGGAATAACGCTATCAGCATTGGTGGTGGCCAAGAGCGGTACCCGGCGCCTGTGTTTCCGCTCATGTTGCCGGCCCGTCCTGTTGGGCTTGGGGTTGAACAGAGCGCCATAGCACTGCCCTCTTGGCAACTGTCCGGTACTCGCCTTCAGTCGGTCCTCGTCGGAATGATCGATGCGTTGCGCCGCATGGGCTGGCCAGGACTTTTGCTCTGCCTGTTCGCGCTGCTCGTGAATGCGCTGGGGATCTTTTCTTTTAGGGCCCAAGAATGCCGCGCGATCGCATGGTCCGCGGCCGCCAGCGCAACATTGGACGGACTTGCCGAGGACCGTTCGACCGTATCCCGGTAGTGGAACTCCAGGTGCAGCCCGAACTGTGGATGCGTCTCGGGAGCATTTGCCTATGACCGGTGGGGAAACGTCCCCGCTATCATCCGATCCAACGGGTTGGAACACCATGCGGAATTCCGGTACCGGGGTGGGGTTTTACCGCGCATTTCCGGGATCGAAGAAGTCATTCCGGCTGAAGCTCGAAAACGCAACCCCTTCGCACCATTCCGTTCGTTGGATTTTGAATCCGAAGACCGCTGACCTATTGCACAACCGCATGTCGTGCATTATTGCAGACCAAATGGGCGTTGCTTGTCCTTTCGATGGGTTCGTCTTCGTAAGGCTGAACGGTGAGTGATCGTGGTAATGGAAGCTTTATCGAGCACATCGGTGGACGTTTTGAACAATTGCGCGGTGTAGCCAAGGGCCAGGTTCCCTGTGTTCAAGGGTGACTTCCCCACCGATTGATCTGGAACAGTGTGCCGAAAGGCAAGCTTCTTTGGGCTTCGGCTGATTTCTGGCAATATGAGAGCAAGCCGATAGCTCGGAAGCCAAGGCATTGTTACAAGCCGCTATTCAATGGGTGAATGCCGCTGATAGTCTTCGGCCTTCCATTGATTCCTTGGCTCGCTGTCTCGACCTGAGCGCCTTTGCACGGTTCAATGCGCTCATTCATCTGCTCGAACTTGGCACATCGATAATTTCATAATCAATGGTTGGTCCGTTCAGCGGACACGGGTTTGTTGTATCCCGTTCTCTGGGATGCACACCCGCTCTTCGATCGGGAAGTATGCCATTTCCATTTCACGCCCGATGCGTTGTCATTCCATTTGATGCGGACAAGGACTGGCGGTTGGAGCGCGATCGCGCTTTGTATCGCGGCTGGCTTGCAATGAACGACGGCGGGAAGTTCGATGAGCTTTATCAAGAGCAGATCACGAAGCTTCGTTCAGCGGTGCTTCAGGATAGAAACCGTAGCACACTGGTAACCGACATGGGTGAACATGTACCGAACTTCAGCCGTTCAGTGGGTGCGTGGGTTGAACCGCTTCAGCGAAGGCATGCACGCGCATTGGGAGCGCACGCGCGATGCGTTCCAGATCCGGTCGTTCAAGGTGATCACAACGGACACAACCTTGAAGATCTCGTGTTTGAGCGAGGTTGCGTTGCGGATGGAGCATTCGGCTGGCCAAGAGGTGTTGGAGGTTCTTTCCACCAATGGCCGAGGTGCTGTAATGCTGGATTCACTCCCGGGCACGGTGCTGATCCATCCGGTGGTAAGCGCTCCGAACCAGGAGTACAGCGATCCTTATTCAGCATGGAATTACTGTGTTACCGAACCGATCGACGTTACGTTCCACATAGCAAGCGGGGTACCAACCGCGCTACACTTCTTCAATGCCGTTACCGATGAGGAGATCACGCCGAACTAGCGGAGGGATCCGCGCATTACCGGTGGGCATCAGCCTGCCGGTGGTCATTGTTTTTGCCATTTTCTCGTTGATGCCCTATTCCGTCATGACCGGCCAGTGGCCTTTGGGCATCCGTCAGAATGAAGTGGAGTTCTTTCAGCGATGGTGCGATCATCGGCCGGGTCAGAATGTGGTCGACCACACGGAAAGGTTCGATCTGGACAGCGCTGGAACATGCGCCGATGCGGAGGATCCGGATAGACATTGGCGCCACTTCTCCGCTTCTGGATATTCGGACAGTGCGCGAGTTCAGCGAATGAGCAATGTGGATGGTGGATGGATGATCGACTTTCCAGAGGACCGGTTGTTCCGTTCTCAACGCAGCATCACCTTGATACCGGCGAATGCCGCATCCATCCGAGCCCGGTTCGCACAATTGGTTGCGGATCAGAATGGCCTGTTGACCCCGGAGGTCGGATTCATCCGGTTGTTTTCCTGTGGCCGGGAGCTGGGTGTTTTCACAAAGGAAGAGCGTATAACGAGCGAGTTCCTAGAAAAGAACGGCCTGGCGGATGCATCCTTGATCGGTGAGCCAACGATACATGGTGCGCCGCAACGGGAAGCGCAGGACCGTACGTTGTTGGCTGCGTTCGAAGGCGATCCACTGCGTATGGACAGTGTTGCAGCTTCCACCTTGGCGTTGTTACGCTGCACCGGCGAGCGATCCGATGCTTCCACCACCGTTCTGGCATTCGATCGATCCACGGGCCGCTTGTTGCCATTGCACAGGGCCCCACAGATGGGTGATGATCCTCTTTTTGCTGACGCGAAGGATGAAGGTTTCGCGACCTATCTCGCTTCACCCGCATCCACAGGTCGTGTCCATGTACTGGCCGAGCGACTGCAGCGTGATAGTGCAAAATGGGCAGCGCAATTCTCGGCCGTCGAAGAGTTGTGGGCACCAGCCTTGGCCAAAGGGGCGAGCATCGCATTTGTAAAGGCCCGGTTGGAAAGCGAACGATCGGCGTTCATGGAAAAGCTGTTCCACCCTGAGCCAGAGAAGGTATTCGGCATCGCCGAGGCCCCAGCCAGTGCGAACCAGACAGCCAGGGTCACTGAAAAATGGACTCCTGGTTGAAACCGTTCGCTCAAGGAGACACGATCCGCTTCGTGCGCGGCAAGTACCTGATCGATCACGACATCGTGGTGCCAAGAGGCATGTCGGTTATCCTTGAGAAGGGTTCGCGGTTCACGATCGCATCAGGTCGAAGTTTGTTGATCAACGGACCACTGACCGTTCAAGGCACAGGTGTGAATCCTGTTTTCATACGTCCGCAGGATGAAGGGTTGCCTTATGGCGTGATCGCGGTGCACGGGAATGGCCGAACAGTGTGCGATATCCGCGGTGTGCGAATGAGCGGGGGCAGCACCGCGTGGTTGGCCGATCGATACCATAGCGGTATGCTCACCTTTATGGATTGCCAAGTATCCTTGGAGAATTGTACGATCGGTGGATCGAAAGGGGAGGATGCGGTAAACGTTAAACGCGGCTCGATCCAAATGTTGGACTGCTCGTTCGAAGAAGGTCAGGACGACCTGGTGGATATAGATCGTTCAACAGGCGCGGGTCCGTGGTTGCACCTTCACCGGTCGAACAGGTGGTGATAGTACATCCGTGAACGGTGATGGCCTTGACGCAAGCGGTTCACACCTGTTGGTGCAGGATTGTCTTTTTGTCGGTTTGCGTGATAAGGGAGTGAGCATCGGCGAATCGAGCCAGGTTTTTTCCAAGGATTGTACATTCCGGAATAACGGCTTGGCCATAGCGGTAAAAGACCTTTCCATCGCACATGCTGACGGAAATGCGTTCATTGGCAATCGCATCGTGTTCGGTGTCTATCAAAAGAAACCTGTGTTCGGTGGTGGGGTTCTTACCGTGTACAACAACACGTTGGAGGGGAACGGTCAGGAACGAGAAGTGGACAGCCGTAGCAAGATCGTTTCTTCCGGGAAGGTGGATGAAAAAGTGGAGGAAGCGTTCAATGTGACCGAGGATCGATAAGCACTGGGCCGAGACGGTATCGACATTCAGTACCGCCACCGGCGGTTCCTGTATCGCTCAGGTCGGGTCACTAGGTCAACGACAGCCGGAGGAGCACCCACAGCCAAAAGCCTTTCCGCCGGGCCTGCCCCGGAGGCCCCATCCGGGGCGGCGGCCTGTAAGAGAAGCGCTGACTTCCTGACCAAGAGCCCATCCTGCGAGGCGGCGGCCTAAGAACCTTTACCCCCGAACGCGAAAAACCCCGGTCGAGGAACCGGGGCTTTCGCTTGAAGAAGAGATGCCTGTCAGGCTGAGCCTGTCGAAGCCTCAGGCAGCGCGGCCCAACACCGGGTCGCAGGTAGCGCCTTGGCCGGCGGTGCCGAAAGCGCTTACGCGGTAGAAGTACTGCTTGAAGGGCTCCAGGTTGCCGTCCATGAAGCGCACGCGGCTGGTGGTGGTCACCGTTTTCCAGTTGGCTTCGATCTCGGGGTCCTTCTCGCAGCGTTCCAGCTTGTAGGTGAGGGCGCCGTGCGAAGTTCTCCAGCGCACTTCGGCCTGGCCGGTCAGGGGGCCCGCAAGCACCTTGAGGTTCCCCGGTGCCGCAGGCAGGCCCACGAGCACGTGTTGTTTGGCCATTTCGAAACCGCTGCTGGCAAGGATGGTCGCATCACCGTTGGCGGTGGTGCGCACATAATTGCCTGTCCTCGTAAGGAGGGACTGCACGTCCTTGGTAAGGGCGTTGCGGATCTCCCTGCTCAACTTGCTTCCGTCCGTGGCGTCCTCGATCGCCTGGGCGTAAGCGTCCGCCACTGCTTGCATGTTCACCAAAGTCTCCGGCGGGTTGGGGAGTTTGGCGTTTCCGGTGAGCTTCTGGATCACGTTGTTCAACAACGCCCAGAGGGCTACCGGGACTTTCTTGAAGAGAGCGAGTGTAATGTTCGCTTTCATGGTGTTGGGCCTTGTTATCCGGTAGGGCCCAGCCGGAGTTAATTTGGTTATGACGGTTGCAACGGGCCCTTTTTTCGTTTCGTTCATGATGGCGAGATAGCGGGCCGTTATTATCGCAATAGCGATACGCGCGATGGTCTAGAACGCGCGCTCCTGCTGCGAACAGCCCCTTCAGTATCGCACAGGAAATATGTTATCGCCAGGAAAATACGGGCGTATGAACGCCTGTTCGAGCTTGAAGACGGCGAATAGTGAGGTGAACAGGGATCACGGCCGAGGTCGTACGTGACTGCGCGGGAGCTTGTACCCGGCTGTGAGCGGGAGCGTACGTGCCCGAGGAGGACCGTATGTGCCCTCGACTACGATCGTGCCCATGGTACGCCGTATGTGCCCTGGGTACGCCCGTACTTGCGCAGGATACGACCGTATGGCCGTCCAGTGCGGTCGTACCCGTTCCGGAGTACGACCGTATCTGGCCTCCGGTGCGGTCAAGCTGCTCTCCGTGTGGCCCTACTTCCCCATAGGGTACGACCGTATGTGCCCTCGAGTACGACCGTACTTGCCCATGAGTACGACCGTATGTGCCGAGCAGTGCGCCGCACTTGCGCCAGCGATGCGCCCTTATGTTCCCTCAGTATGGTCGCGCGCGTCCTCCACTATGGTCACCCCCGACATGGAGGTTGGTCGGCTTGCCATTGACGCTGGGGCACATCGGGTGAGCGATGCGCGCCCCCGCCTGCCAAGAATGCACCCCTGTATATAAGGTATACCCCTAAGGTGCTCCGCTCTCCGGGGCAGCTTGGCCGCGTACGGTGTCAGGAGGCTGCTGCGGGTTGAAGCTGATGGCGATGCTGTGGAGCTTGCCCGGGTGCTTCACCACTTCCTCCAAGCTGGTGCCCAAGGCGCGCAGCATGTCCTCCACTTCGTGGAAGCCGGGGTCCCTTTTGTCCTTGAGCACGGTGCTCATCCACGACTGGCTGCGCTGCACCACGGCGGCCAATGCCTCTTGGGTCATGCCCTGCTGCTTGCACAAGCACTCCAGGCGTTGTCCGATCCATTTGTCCATGGGTTTCCGGTTTGTCGCACGCCGTGGTACACGGCGAGTGAGGTTTCGGATGGCGAATCAAAAACGGGTACCGAACCCGTGCAATACCCGGTTCAGGGTATTTTTGGGTCCCTCAGGCACAGCTTGCTGCATGCTTGATGATCATTAGCGATCACGGCCACTGATCGCGAGGGCGGCGGAAGGGGCCAGGTTGCAGGACATCATCCGCGACCTGAAGAAGTACACGAGCAAGCAGGTGATCAAGGCCATCGAGGAGCATCGCGACATAATAGGGATACTCGTATTCCTCTGTTCGCCTTGGTAGCTCCTAGGTCAATTCGCGAACAAGGTCTCTCCGGCCATCATTACTTATGAACCGATCCGTCGAATTCGGCATTTCTGGAGTATATCGTACAAAAGTGATGGTCGTAGCGCACCAACCTACACTGAGCTGATTCCTTCAATGAAGTCTAAAACTTACTTTCTTCCGCTCTCTCTTTTGCTGTTGTGCGCCATCCAATTGCGTGGGCAAAATCTGGTGCCGAACCCAAGTTTTGAGGAATATACACTTTGTCCCGATGAATGGGCACAAGTGGACAGAGCAACTGGCTGGTATGCGCCATCCATCTCTAACGTCGCCTGATTTTTTCCATCTGTGTGCACCAGCGGGTAACCACATGGCCGTGCCGCAAATGCTGCGGGCTACCAGAACCCGGCCACTGTTAGCGGATATGGAGGGGTAGTAACTTATTGGGGCGATCCAAACTTTATCAAAGAGGTAATGGCGATCCAACTGTTGGACACACTTTCCGTTGGAGTTCCTGTGCACCTTATCGTTCAAAAACGGCATGTGGTGGAGACGGAAATCGGATCGGTGCTTCGAATCAATTGAGTGTGCAGGGTGTTGGGATGCGTTTCTCTACTGTACCCGAAATGGACCTGTTTTCACCATTCAATGAAGCTGCTGTTTGGCTTCAAAATGTGCAAACAGACACCTCTGCGTGGACCACAGTTTCAGGTTGGTACACGCCCGATAGTGCATACACTTTTTTGCAGATCGGTAATTTTTTCGCCGATTCTCTCTTAACACCAGTAACGGTGTTTCCCAATAGTGAAGTCGCTACCGCTTATGCTTTTATAGACGATGTCTGCGTCACGTACGACTCGACCCCATGTGATTTCTCACTGGCTGTAGCAACGGTAACAACAGAGACCTTCGGCGTATTTCCGAATCCATCCTTCGGCTACTCGTTCATCACCCTTCCATCCCACATTAGCGGGCCATGGGAAGGTGAGCTTTTAGATGCATCTGGCCGTCTTGTTCGATTCGTTGGTAGTACCTGCAGGTGTTTTGCGCATGTCGCTTCCACTCGCCATCTACCAACAGGTGTTATTACCTGTCATTGAAACAACCGCGATGGCCGGAAAGACCATCAAACTAATTCGAATTAACCCCTAATAATCCAAGGTCGCGAGAAAACGCAGATTTCCTTTTCAATTTTCATTGGCTTGCTCTTCGCGACCATAGGACATTCTGCCTCCGGGCAGTGGTTAACCGGTGCAGGATACGGCTACTTTGGCACCAGGCACTACGATCACCAATGTTGGTAATACTGCCGACAGTGGTGGTTCTTTGCTAACGGTCGACGGTGCCGCACTGGCGAACGGCGAAACCTTTTCCTCCCGCAGGTCTCCGCCTCCGGGACCCTGCGTTCTCGTCACTTTGTGCCAAACCACATCATAGCGTTCAATCGGCGCAGGTGAGTCCGAGTCTCGCAGATAGAAGGCCATGCTCGAATGTGGATAGTCGATCGCGTTGTCCACGAGCGACCATTTTCCGGATACGGGATTCGCATGCATGTAGTGGAGTTTCTGTTCGATCATGGCCTCGTCAAAACACTCACGGATATCTGATGAAGTCGTGAATACACGATGCGCCTGACCGCGGGCGCGGTCACTTGGGCGAACAGCCTCTTGTAGTTGTGTGAGCATGTCAAGTTCCCCTTTCTCAGAGAGGCGGTTAATGATATCGTAGGCCAAGAAGCGCTTGGCATTCGCCAACAGAGCATTGATCGATGGCCCGGATGGTGCAAGGAGCAGCAGATGCACATGGTTCGGCATGATCACATATCCCAGCGTGCGGAAACCCTTACCTCGAGCCAAATGCATCCAGGTATACAGGCGGTCATAGCTGTTGGTCAACTGAAAAAGAGGCAACCAAGCCCAGCACGTGAAGGTGCAGAAGAACACGGCTCCATCGCTTCTCTGTAGCGTTCGCACGGACATGGGGGTAAAGTTGGGGTGCTTTGTTGAAGCGCAGGGTCCCGAGGCGGAGACCCTGCGGAGGAGTAGGATTACTTACGGTGTACAAGAACTCGTTCGAAGGGAATGGCAAGGAACGAGAGGTGGATAGCCTGAGCAAGATCGTTTCTTCCGAGAAGGTTGAGGAAAAAGTGGAGAAGGCGTTCAGCTTGACCAAAGGCCAATAATCAGGCATCCAACGGCCCGATAAGCCGGTTGAACGAGATCAGACCCTTGTTCAGGAACCGCAGATATCTTCCGCACCTTTTCACCGTAAGAGGGGGCGTAATGAACCTTGTGGCTTACATATCGGTGTGCTCCGTACTGCTGTAATTGCAGTATTCACGGTGTTTTCTGGAGTTCTTCGGGCGCAGCCTACCCCGATCGAAGAGGTAAGCGCGGTGGTGGTCTATGGGGATGAGAAGCTTATTGAGGACGAAGAAGCGCTCACGGACGATCGGCTGGCTACACTTCTGGATTCATTGTGCACGCTGGATCCTGCACCTCAGGACCTTATCCGTGACTTGCGCCTGTACCAGCGGATCAGGCGCATGGACCAGGGGGAAATGGTATTGCTCATCGATTCGCTCTTTGAACTGGATACAGTGCCTTACGCCTTGGTCAATGAGATCAATCTATATGTTGACCAACAACCCAGTTTGGCAGAAGTGGACCGCAGTTCACTATTGGCGTGGAGCGACGCGTAAGGCAGCCAGGTAACGAGATCTATGGCGAATGGAATACAGTTAATCCGAACGCCTACGGCCCTGAGCTCTCAGCCAAGGATACAGTCTTGCAACTTCAGCTCACTGACCTGAATGCCTACTGCGGGTTCAGCATGCCGGTGCCACCTGTTGTTACGAGCAGGTTCGGTTGGCGCAAGGGAAGGGCCCACAACGGTGTCGATCTTGATCTCGAAGTGTGGGATACGGTGTGCTCCGCATTCCCAGGTGTGGTGCGTTTTGCAGCACCGTTCGGTGGTTTTGGGCGATTGGTCGTGGTGCGGCACTACAATGGGTTCGAGACGTTCTATGCACACTTGCACCGTATCACGGTGAAAGAGGGCGATGAAGTGGATGAGGGCCAACTCGTTGGTCTTGGTGGCAGTAGCGGGCATAGCACAGGCAGGCATTTGCATTTCGAAACACGTTTCAAGGGGATCCCCATTGATCCTGCGCATATCATCGATCTTGTCAATGGTGAATTGTTGTGCGACACACTTGTGCTCAAGCGCACCCGTTCCTCGTTCGCGGCCTACCCCAAAGGCACCCGATTCCATACTGTTGTAAAAGGTGAGCATCTTAGCACCATCGCGAACGAATATGGAGTGCCGCTCGACATCCTATGCACACTGAACGGCCTTTGCTCCGGTCTGCCGCTTACGAGTGGGCCAAAAGTTGATGGTTCTTCCGACCGACCGAACCGAACGATTCGCTCAGGTTCCGCCCAAGGCCGATCGCGTTTTTTTGACCTTCTTCCTGAATGCCGGGTCCGCGGCGCAAGCGGGCATCAAGTTGTTC
The DNA here is from genome assembly GCA_016717225.1 of Flavobacteriales bacterium. Taxonomy (GTDB): domain Bacteria; phylum Bacteroidota; class Bacteroidia; order Flavobacteriales_F; family PHOS-HE28; genus PHOS-HE28. Next base: position 44,719 of record JADKGB010000033.1, read on the forward strand.
GGTATTCAAGCCAAACCGGTTATCCCGTTCGGATTCTTCGATCCAATAACGCGCTTGAAGGGTGGAGCGATCACCGGTAGTTTCGAGCTTACTGGTGGATTCTCATTTGGTATGCTGGTGCGGGCCGGGATCACGCCGAACATCACGTTCGAGACGGGATCAGCAATCGACCGGCGCTTCGAAATATCCGTGGCGAACGACACCTCCGGATACCGAGCAGAACAAACTACGCTTCATTGGATACGAGATACCCGCGATGGCGTTGGTATTCGTTCGTCTTGGCGAACGAACTTCGCGAACAACGCCATTGGGTTCAGTTTGGACATGTATCCAAGTGACGCAGAAGTGGTGCTCGATGAAGCACGGTGTATTTGGCGCGCACCAATTGGGCCCAGTTCGGCGTGGTCGGGAACATTGGTGCGGAATACCGAACACGCAAAAGCGGCACGACGATTTGGGCGCCACATTTCACAGGGCCTTTCGGCAACATGGGGCAGGCAGAGGTGCGTTGGGACGATCGCGGTTTCACCGAGACGTTGATAAAAGGTGGCATTGGCGGGAGTTATTTGACCGCATCTGCGCTATTTCTTCCATAGCGATCCGGATGGATACCCGAAAACGCGCGAAAAAGAAGAAGGAGTGAGGGGTTGGTTGTTCGGGATATCTTCGGCGCATATCAACTGTCATCATGAAATTCAGTAACGCATTACTGCCGTTCTCGTTTCTGTTGTGCACGACGACCGTTTTCGCACAAGGAGAGATCTGCTCCCGCTGCTCAATCCGTTGTTCCTGGAACCTATTCGGCCGATGGACCAGCAGCAGGCGGAGGTGCTACACAAGTGATGCCCAGAACGCCGATTGGTACGTGTCACTTCCGATGTGGACGCTTACATGACCGTGTTCAGTTGCGGCTCGCGCATCGATACGCGTGTATTCGTGCACACAGGTGACTGCGGCGCGTTGACGTTGTTGGGGAATGACGATGACGGTTGTCCTGAAGGCTATCCGCCGGGCAGTAGTTTGCTTGCGAATATCCCGGTAACGTCGGGCACCACCTACTTCATTGAATGGGATGATCGATACTCCGATGCGGGTTTCGAATGGCAGCTATTGGTTCACGATTGCCCCATTGCCGACCCAGCCGTAACTGCAGGAATTGAAACCTTGTCCGTTGATTGGCCTGTGCTTGTTTCGGGAGCGACATTCGTTCTGGAGTATGGCCCGCTGGATTCACCCAAGGCACGGGCATCGTGATCACCGGTGTACAAGGTGATGTACAACCACCGGTTGAATTGACCGGCTTGGAGGGGAACGCGGAATACGACATATACATAAGCATCACGTGCAATGGAGGAAGCACTGCGCCGTTCAACGGTCCTTGGCACGGGATCACCGAGGGTGCTGGACCGGCTAATGATCTTTGCGAATCCCCGGTCACCATCACCTGTGGAAGCACGACACTGGGAAGTACGCTGGGTGCACAAGACGATGTTGCTCCAGGTTGTGGCACTGGTGTAACCGCACCTGGTGTTTGGTACAGCTTGGGCGTGGAAGGCACGGTAGTACTGAGCACTTGTGTGGATTTCTGATTATGATACCCGATCAATGTCTATACAGGTGATTGTGATGCATTGGAGTGCGTCGCAGGAACGATGATGGTCCTTTCGGATATGGTTTTGGCAGTGAAAACATCTTTTACGGCCACGGCAACCAGCACGTACCCGGTTCTCGAAGGGTACAATGGGGATGTGGGTGCGTTCGGGTTGTTCATGGTATTGCCCGAGTTGCGCGCCACCGACCGGCATTTTCGCGACTACGGCGGATGCCCAAGCATTTCTCTATTGGACCCCGGCAATGCAGGTGCTTCTTTCACCGTGGAATATGGCTTAGCTGGTTTTGTTCCAGGTACAGGCACACTTGTCACGGGTCAAATAGGCATAGATGGACCTCCTGTGACTTTGCCTGGCTTGGATCCAGCAACAGATTACGATGTCTACCTCACAGAAGACTGTGGTGGAGGCGATCTGAGCTATACGCGTGGTCCGGTGGGATTCCACAACGCCCACGGACCCGGTCGCGTTGAACGCGTTCTGCGAAGGTGCGCTGCCGATCTCCTGCGGACAGGATGTGACCGGCAACACCACCGAGAGCATTTTCATTCCCGGTCTTACATGCGGTTCTGCCTACACAGAGGCAATCGGGCTATGGTACACGTTCACAGGCGATGGAAATGACATCACCCTTGACCACGTGCGATCAGGCGAATTTTCGATACCAAGATCAGCGTGTACAGCGGGAGCTGCGCAGAGCCGATCTGTAGCTGGGAATGACGACTCGCAAGGATGCGGCACAACGTCAACGTTGTCATTCGCGACAGAGCCGGGGATCGGTTATCGGGCCATTGTCCATGGATACGAAGGTGAAACCGGGACTTATACGTTGAGCATGACATGCGGAGCCGTGCACTCCTTCTGTGTTGAATGACGATTGTGTGAATGCCGAACTTCTTGTTCCACAACTGACCGGTAGTTGCGTGCCCTTGAGCGGGTCCAATGTTTGTGCATACGGAAGTCCGTGGCCCAATCCGCCCCGCGATCCGTTCGGTGTTGTAGTCGATGTTTGGTACGCGCTGCCAACGGGCCCATCAAGTTCACATACGATCACGTCGCAAGTCTTTCTTCCGGCGATCTGGGTGTTGCTGTTTACACTGCCTGCGATCCGGCATCGTTCACGGAATGCTATGATCCTCAGCTGGGGCCGATCCAACTTTCCGGATTGCAGACCGACGCGACCTATTACATCCGGGTATGGAACAGCGGTGGTGCTCAAGCGGGTAGTTTCACGATCTGCGATGAAGCTGGTCTGATCTCTTCTATTGGCGAACAAAGCGCTCTGGCATTGCGGGCTTGGCCTGTTCCCGCGGATGGTGTGCTGAATGTTGACGGTCTTTCCGAAGGTTCGGAGTCAATGCGTGTGGTCGACATGCAGGGTCGTACCATAATGCAACAGCGTGTCGAACGCAATGGACTTCAGACCTTGAATACGTCCCAGGATAGCAGCAGGATCCTACGTTCTGCATGTGGATGGGTCGAGCACACAGATCGTACGGATAGTGATCAGGTAGCGATCGCAAAGATCACTGCAACGTCATCACTGCGAAGAGGGCGCGCGAACAGCGCGCCCTCTTCGGTTCCGATCGTGTCCTGCACGAGCGGATCGCATGATGGGTCACTTCGAAGCTCGCCCTTCGCCTGTTCTTACAACGTTCACCCAACGGCCAGGGCTGCGTGCGTTCACCGTGTTATCGTACATGGCTTCGCAAACGGTAGGCGGCAGGTAGAAGCGACCGATATACGACGCGTTCAAGAACACGCGATAGGTGGCTTGTTGGCGAGATCCGATACTGAAGTACGTCATCACCCGATCATCGCGGATATCCTGGTACTGGAACCAGCTGTTCTGTTGCGCGCTTTCGGTGCCTTCCAATCGGCTGTTACGGATCTCCCACCCGCTGGGGAATACCTGCGTGAGCGCCATTTCCTGGTAGTCACCCCGGATACCCGGATGTTGAATGGTGACCACCGCTTGAAAATCGGTGCCTTGTTCCAGCGTTGATGGGTCGAGCATGGTGCCATCCATCCGTTGGTATCGGACATCCGCTGCAAGGCCATTGCTGGCGGGGCTTTCAGCAGCACCTGGCATCGGCGTGCCGGTGCGAACGGTGCGCACATACAGGATGCCTTTCCCTGTGTTGGTGACGGCAACTCTCTTCTTTCCATCCGGCACCAGAAGTTCGATTCGCATCACGCTTTTCTTGCTCATGCGGTTCTCTGCCCTGCCATTCACGGTCACGGAGATGCTGACACCTTTGCCCAAAATTCGTCGGCGGTCGCCAATCGGTCGATCGCGAGCAGGCCCCACGCGGTGCTTTGCGTGCTGTACCAGCCATCGGTGCCCAAGTGCTCGGCAATACGCTTTACCACAACTGCTCCTGTCGTGCGATCATCCATGCGCAACAGGGCTTCAGCGATGATCGCCTCATCCCGCAAGTCGCTTCCGTAGGTATAGCTCATTTCCGTGTAAGGCGACACGGTTGAAGAAAGACCGGCCACGATCTCCTGCGCCACCTTCTTGTTGTTGTTGAGGGCGTATGCCGCAGCCAGCATCCATTTGGCTTCAGCTCCAAGTTGCGGATCGGTGCGCAGTCTGTTCATTGCTGCTTGGTCAGCGGCGTTGGCAAGTGCCAGCACATAGAGCCGATAGGCCTGGGTCAGCTGTCGCCCGTTATAACTCCAGCCCGCATCCGCATTAGGCGACCAGTCGCGCACCGCACTTCGCATGTAGGCGATCCATTTCGTTTTCATGTTCACAGGCACCTTGTACCCGGCTCTGTCCGCCTCGATCAAGAAGTGGCCGGCGTAATTCGTGCCCCAGTCGTTCACGCCGTCCTCACCAGGCCAGTAGCTGAAACCGCCATTCGGTTGTTGGAACAGACGCAGACGATGCAAGCCAGCTTCCACATTGGCGCGCATTTCTTGGGCGGTGCGTGCATCCACATCGATCACATTGGCGAGGAAGAGCTGCGGGAAAGCGGCGCTCGTGGTTTGTTCGATGCACCCATGGGGGTAATCGATCAAGTATTTCAATCGATAACCAAGATCCACAGCGGGAATGGTGCTCACCTCGAGGTAGGCGCTGTTCGTTCCAAGGATCCCAACAGGTTTGGGTGTGTCCTCCCAACTCTTGCCAGCATCCACAACTCCTTCCGTCTGGTCTGTCTGCGGAAGGTTGGGTTGTCGCACAGCGATCTCAATGGTCTGTGTGGCACGTTCACCTGCACCCTCCACGGTGAGTTTCACTTTTCCAACGCCGATGCGTTCGGCCATTTTCACTCTGAAGACAGCCACCTGATCACCTGTTTTCTGGAAGGTCAATGCGAGCGTGTTGGACCCTTCAACAGTGAAGAACTCGTTCGCATCCAACTTCAGCTGAACGTTCTTCACCTTGGCATCCATGGCGAACACGGTCACGGGCAGATCAACCGTTTCTCCAGGACCCACGACACGTGGAAGTGTCGCCAGGAGCATCAAGGGTTTCTTCACCGGCACCGTTTTCTCAGAACTTCCGAATGCGCGGTCACCGTCGTTAACTACCACCATCACGCGAACACTGCCCACATAATTGCTGATGGTAAAACTGTGCTGCGCTTTCTGGCCCTTGGCCAGTTTCAGTGGCCCAATGAATCGTACAACGGGTTTGAAACGATTTGCCTTTGCCGCAGCATCGGGCGATGCTTGGTCACTTCCACCCATGGCAAGAACGCGCTGCAACTGACGGCCGAACGCTCCGATCACTTGATCATAAAGGTCCCAGGTGCGCACACCCAGCGCTTCTTTCGCATAGAACACGTTCCACGGATCGGGCGTCTTGAAGCGGGTAAGGTCCAGCAGGCCTTCGTCCACGATCGCCAGGGTGTACGTCATGGCCTCAACACTGGCCTCGCTCACTTCCACATTGAAAGGCACATCCGTTTTGATCTCCTTGGCCATGGTGATCACAGGCTTGAGATGCGTTTGTGCATCCTCCACATGGATCGGAATAACCCCATACAGCCTGATCGGTAGATCGTTCACAGCCTTGGCATGTGGCTGTATGAGCATCACGTGGGCAAAAATGTTCGGTGCCATATCAGCCGTGATGGGGAAGTTGAATTTCGTCTCCTTGTCTGTCAATTCAACCCATTTCGCATCCAGGATCCGGCTACCCGTTTCCAAGCTGATGAACGCACGACCAGAACCACCGCTTGGAATGGTGAGCGTACACTGATCACCAACTGCGTATTTCTCTTTATCGCTGTTGAAGGTCAGCATGGCGGCTGCTTTACCGTCCTGCCTTCTGCTGCGGCCTTCGTAACCCGGCCAGTCGAGGTAGAGTTGCGCGGCACTCACATGTCCACTGACGGGATCGCTGAGTCGTACCACATAGCGGCCCCAGTTCGGGCGATCAACTCGGAAGGTGAATGTGGTTCTACCCTTTGCATCGGTCTTGAGATCCTGTTCGCCCAGGATCGTGCTGCTGGGTGCGTTCATGTAGCTATTGGAGCCATCCATATCACCACTCCACCACCAGTTGTAGCTCACTTTCACCACTTGGGCTTTCAGTGTGTGGTTGGCTAACGGCTTCCCGTTGGGATCAATAGCTGCCGCTGTGATCGTATAGGTTGTGTCGGTCCGATAAGTTCCCCAATAGCTCGAAGCATCGGGGACCTTCATGCCGGCATATGCGGAGTACGGGTAGTAAACCGCATCGGTACGATCGGTGCTGGCGTCCCCGCCAGCTTCGAAAACGCGCGTAACGATGTTGGCATTTACGGCAGCAGGGGAGTGGTTGTTCAAGTTCAGGTCGAACGGGAATTCGGTATGACCTTCGGCGTTCAACGTCCCGTCGAACACGGTGATCTCTTCCGTATTCAAGTCGTTGTTGAGGTCGTTGAAGATGAACTTCTCGTAGCCCTTGAACTCGGCGCCGCTGCGTGTGAGCGTAACGGTTGTCCTGGCCTTCAATTCACGCGCAGGCGCTCCGTGCAACCAGTTGCTCTGGATCCGCACTTTTCGGTCCTTGTTCTCTGTGGTGATGCGAGCCCCGGCCTCCGAACCGCTACCACCGCCGAAGTCCAAGAGGATCTTCAGTCGGTTGGGCTTTACGGTTTCGATGCGGATCTGTTTGTAGAACGAAGTGCCACCTACCCGAACCAGTGCGCTCCAGTTGCCTGTTGGCGAATTCACGTCCGTTGCACAATGGAACGCGTAGGTTCCATCAACTCCACTTGTACTAACAATGCGTTGGTCAAGCCGCCCTTTCGGATCGCTGAGTTCGAGCACCACGGGATGGTCTTTGGGCAGTTTATGCTCCAGGTCTTGCAGTATGAATGTGAGATAGAGCGAATCCCCCGGGCGCCATACTCCGCGCTCTCCGTAAAGGAGTCCTTTCAGTCCTTTGTTCACGCTTTCGCCCTCCACGTCATAAGCGCTAACGTTCAGCGAAGAACCATCGTCAAGTTTCAGATAGCCGCGTTGGTTGCCTTTCGTAGCAACGAGCAGGAAAGGCTTGCGTTTGCTGGTAGGCAATGTGATCAAACCCTCGCCATCGGTGAGTGGTGCACCCATGCTCTTGTGTTGGGCATCGAGTACATCCACCTTAACACCGCTCATGGGTGCGGCTGTGCGCAGGTCGCTGGCCGCAACCAGCAGGGATCCGTCGTTACCGCGTTTGGCGATCAGGCCGATATCCGACGCGAGGATATTTCGCTCGACCACGGTTTGCTTGTTCCGGAAGTAACTGGGCGAGCAGGGTTGCTCACGATCCTGATAGTTGTACTCCTCCTCGTATTCATAGTCCTCGCCTTCATCGTAGTACCAATAGTCCCTACCGGGGTTGTCCCATTGACCGTCATCGAGGTCTTCTTCGCTGTCATTTTCCGTGAGCGCGATTGCGTTCTTGTCACTATCCGGACAGGGATAAGTGCTGTATGAACGGCGGTAGCCGAGGCTGACTATAAATGGCCCCAGGTTCGGTTTTCGATCAGCTCATCAAGATCGAGAAAGTAGGTCGTCCATTTCCCTTGAACGGATCTTTCCTTGCCCGTCAACGGGATGCTTTTTTTGAGAATTATGCGGCCTACTCGGGCGAGTTCTCGCTCGCCTGCCAGATCGTTCACCTGCAGGAACTGCGGCACATTGTCCGCATATATGCGCACCACGCGCACATCCACCGCGTTCAAGTTGACAGCTTCGAAAGGGAACAACAATCCGTCGGTGCTGGGCAGGATCGTGCCGCTTCCGCTGATGCGAACATTGGGTTTGACCTCTTCGAACGTCAGGTCATCGATCGTGATGTCCTTTCCGAGCTTGCGCTGGTTGATGTTCATAAGGCCAGCCGCCACGAACGCGCTTTGGGTTCCGCTCAATCGTGTGCTTGGGTACATCAGAAGTTTGTTGCCGTCAACGCTCAAACGAACGCTCTCAACTCCGGCGATACCCGCAAGTCCTTCAAGGTTCTGTGCGGGATCCAGCGGGTCGCTGAAGAGCAGGGAGGCGTACTGCTCGCCTTCACTGAAGGTCTCATGGCCGATCAGTTGCAGGTCGCCTATGGCCGGCACTGTCCATGGTAGTTCACCGTTGTCTTTCCCACCGATACCTTCACTGTTCCAGCGGAACATCACGCTACTGGCCGCTTCTCCCCGCTGAACACTATCGGCCATAGCGCGATGGAAGTTCCCGTTCGGCTCATGCTCCCAGTTCAACTTCAATGTGCGCCCATTTTGCTCGGCGGTCACGCATTTCTCCAATTCAGCACCATCTGCAAAATCGCTCGTGTACACAGCGGCATATACGCGCTGCCAGGTGAGGTCGGCAGGGGAAACAGGCCGCATGTCATCCACTTTCACATCGATACCTTGAGCGAACGTGGTTACCTGGAACTTGAAGTCACCAAGGTTCGCCGGCAAATTGATCAGTTGGCCCAAACGCATGGTGATGCTGTAAACCCGATCCTGCTTCAGGGGCTGACCTGGCTGGAAGGCAAGCGTTTGCCGATCACTCCAGCTCACAGTGCCTTCTACCGAAGGATCAAGTTCAAAAAGGGTGTTGATCGCTTCTGCAGAGCTATCGCGATAGGATTGGCCATCGGAAATGCGAACAAGGATCGCACTTCTGGCGGGGATATGCCCTGCGGTGAACGCAGAAATGAAAGGCGTGAAGGCAGCATCGGGCTTCACATCGGTGTGCTTGGGTTGGCAAGCGATAAGAGCGAGACCGAAAGTCCCGATGAAGGCTGGAACAACAGGCGAGGACAGGGTGCTAGCGAGCACACGCGTCCTGCGGAACGCACGGTACATGGTGGGGCGGGAAATTTTGTGGAGGAAGGAAGAAAGAGGGGATCGCATCTGAAACGTGAAAATCCTGCGGCCTATTGCAACGATAAGCAACTACTTGCCATGGAACACGTAGGAACGTGGAGCAACTTGACACCAGCAATGCCATGAAGATCATTATTACCCAATTGGCCCTGCTGATCGTGTTCACGTCAAAGGCTCAGAACAACAATGCGCGCCCTCGCGAGCTCGAGAGCAAAGAGGGGCAGGAGAGTTTAGCGGCGATCAGAGATCCGAAAATGACTTCCGTTCCCAAAACTGATGACTCGATGAAGTCCTTGGAACATGGAATAGTTCGGTTCGATTTCGGCGATGGGAGCGTTTCGCACATCTATCCACCACGGCCATACAGTGAGGGTCACGCGTCACTGGACCGTACATTTCACGCGATACTTGATCGTGTTGCACTGAATTCTGCGCCCGTAGCTGATGTCAATGAGGTTTTGCAGGATGATGACGAGGCCGCGGAAGCGGCCCCTGTGCTTGTAGCGGATAGCGACCCCTGGGTTCTGGTATTCCGCGGAGATTTCGTACGCGAAATTTCTGTTCGCGCCACGGATCGGTTGGGTAATTGTGCCCGATATGAAGAAGAGGGCAGGACCAAGTTGGGCCGATGGGAACTACCGCCTGATGTGATCAATGCGGACTCGCGGTTCCTTGTGGTACAGGACAACAGCGCTGGGAGCCGTTGGGTTATCCCAACTGATCCTGCGAACAACTAGTAAAGCCTTCTCCGCATTCCTCTTGCTCAAGGCGAAGCAACAAAATGAGATCGCGTTATTACGGTGCCAACAACTGATCGGCATCTTCTCCGGTGATGATCCGACCTTTCAGATCGCCCACGATGAACGCATCCGTGATCCCTTTTTCCTGAACCATTTTCAGCGCAGCAGCGGCTTCCGAGCGAGTTCGGAAAGTACCGTGGTAGTATCGTGTATCCTCTGCACCGATGATATTGCTCACGTCACCGATCTCTATGAATTTGCCCATCACGTCACTTGGAACGTTTCCTGCGAATGAACCGAGCTGCACCTTGTATCGGACATCTGCTTTGTCGATGCCACTAACGGGTTTGTCCTTGAGTGATTCGGGCCGCGTGAGTTTAGCTCCTGCATCTTTCAAGGAAACACGTTTGCCATTTCTGAAAGCCACAAGGAAGGCACCGCCAAAGCCCCTGCCCAACATGGCCACCTTGTGCGTTGCTGCTTCGTTGATGTTCGTGTAGACGCCCGTGTAATAGCGAGTGAGACCATCATCTCCCTTCAACGTAACGAGATCGGTAATGCCGCTAAAGATGTTCTTGGATAGCTTCTTCTTGAAGGCGCCAAGCTGCACACGTACCAACGTTTTGCCCTTATCCGCGTGATTGCCTCCTGTTATCGCTCCCTCCATTCCAGCTTGTGCAGCTGAAACTTCCTCGGAGATGTCCACGAGTTGGTCGCCATCCTGGCCGACCACCTTGCCCACGACGCCGTCCTTGTTCAACGCAAGTTGACGGCGGATCGCTTCTGGCGCATCTTCATAACCACCCACTACAAAGCTGATGGTGTCCCCGTTCTCAACCGTACGTATGTCCGGGATACTCAACAATTGTTGCATCAATTGCTCAGTGATACCTTCAACTTCGCTACCGACACGCACCGTATAAATACGCTTGGGCTTCACGAATACGTTTTCTTTTTTCCCCAAGGATTCTACGCGACTGGAGACAATATTGACATTTCCACTATCCGCGTATGCAAGCCAGTCCTTCAGGAACTTCTCATCGGTGATGGTTACACCCTTACTATCCACTGCAGCTCCTTTGGCACTGGCAGGTTCCTCGTCCACACCATCAGGAACACCATCACCATCGCCATCGAGGGGGCACCCGTGCTCATTCACTTTTGCACCCTGTGGGGTATGCGGGCAATCGTCCTTGAAATCGGTAACGCCGTCAGCATCCTCATCAGCGTTCAGCACCAGCATATCCATTTGCTCCGGGGTGAGTTCAAGTTCCTCTTTCTTCATCCTGGCCTTCTTATCGAGGTCCAAGGCGTAACTCACACTCACACCCGTATAGAGGAATCGATCGTTCTTGGGATCACCAGCACGTTGCTCAACGCTCGCGTCGGTAACGCCATCCATCAGGTCTGAAAAAGTGAAGTGCATGGTCGCACCGAAACGGATATCAAAGCCGCAGCCGAGCTTCATTTTCGCGCCAACGCCCACAGGCACACCCCATGCGCGTTCTTCGTATTTCCCAAAGCCATCCAGATCCAGTTCGCGTACATCGCTTTCGTAGGTGTAGTCGCGCTGAAGTTGAATGGCATCTCCGGCATTGGACGCGCTCTCAGGCAGACTCCGGATAGTACCGTCGCTCCAATAGTTGTAAGCGATGCCATCCTTGTCGTACAGATCGGTCTTGCTCAGGAACTCAACACTCTCGAAGCCAACGCTGATGTACGGCTCAACGACATGTTCAGGACGAAGGAATTGATGGAAGTTGTACGTGAGTTGCAGCCCTCCCGTAGTCACTGTGCTCTTGAAATTGAGGTTACGTGCGGTGCCGCGCTCGTTGGCGCCAAGGCGACCATGCTGGGCGAACAGGCCCACTTCCAACCATTTGTTCACCGGCGTTGAGGCGCGGAACTCATAGGCTAGTCGGTTCACCAACGGGCTATAGCCCTCACTACGGTTCCCGATATCCCCATAGAAGGCCAGCATTCCCGTTCCAACGGAGAACGTCGGGCGTATCCGAAAGGCGAGGCTATCGCTCTGCGCGTGCGCTGAGACGAGGCTCGAAAACAAAGAAAACGCAAGAAGGGAGCGGAAATAGGAACTCATCGCGCAGGTATGAACTGCCGGTTTTCGGGTAGGCAGGCCCGCGAAAGATAACCGCCTTATTGAACTACTGTGCCCACTTCTGGTTGCTGATCATCAGCGCTTCCTGCACGGTGACCCGATCCCCATTGTTATAGGCCGTAACAAAAGGGCCAGGGAAGTTGTTGCCACCATTCACATACGATTGGCGCTGATCACGAGCAGAACGGTATTCGCCAAAGCGACCGGTCACATACTTGATCCAACCCTCATGGCGCTCGATGCTGAAATCACCCGAATAATTGTGGCGTTCCGCGAAATACGCTGCCCCCACTTCGCGGTGGGCGGCAGAGATCTGCACCTTGTAGGTAACCCCGGTTTCGGGTGCGGGTACACGGTTGGTGTTGACCTTGCCCTGCGTTTGAGCAGTGGTAGCGGCTTGGTTGTTTCCTGATGCTGTTTCTGTTACATCGGTCTTGATCGGATCCGGCGTGGGAACCACTTCGGGGATCGTAGCAATCGCTTGTTGGGATTCCAAAGCCTTTGGACCCGTGTAGAATTTGGTGCTACCAAGAATGGCCTTCTGTGTCTCGTCGTTCAGCAGATATCCGAATTCGCCGTTCACGGTATGTTCTTCATCCGAGGCAGTGGTCTGGCGAAGCTTGTATACCACTTTCAATTCATTGGAGGCAGGGAGATTCAGCCATACGAATTTCACGATGCGATCCTGTGCGGTGAAAATGGCTTCGCTGCTGGTTTTTTCCAATGCTGTGAATCCAATGGGGATCGTTTCCTGCAATTTTCCGAAGCCGCGGATCGCGCCTTTGTTCACGGTTACTTCCACAAGCATTTCAGTCTCTGTGATCGCACTGATCGAACGTGTTCCAGTAACACCCCCCGCGCCCTGCTGCGGCGCGATCCCGGCCATCGGGGTTACGATGGTCGTATTGAGTGCGGGCGCACCAGCCCCGGCAGAACTCACATCATTGGTGTTGTCCAGAACAGGTTGAAGGGCCACGGGGTTTTCCGGTGCTTGTATAACAGGCGATAGATCCGGTACGGTACTTTGATCCTGCGCAACCGTTCCGCCAGAAATGGTGATCGTCGTGCTGGGCAGTTCCTCCGTCTTGCGTTCGTTGTCTTCGATGTAGGAGAACTTGCCGTTAACCGGAAGACTTCCGATCGCGTTGGCAGCAGCGCTCAGTGTGTAGCTCACTTTGAACTGGGGCTGGGTTGGCAAGGCCATCCAGATGAATTTCAACTTGCCATCGGCAAAGGTGAAGGATGCCCCTTTTGTTTCGATGGCCGTCGCGCTGAGACCTTCGGGAAGATCGATCTGGAGTTTCGCGAAGCCGCTCAACTGTCCTTTATCGATCGTAACGGTCACCTTTACTTCAGTGCCAGCCTGCATGGTAGAGGGCGTTTCGTGAGTGATCATCACATCGGTGAGAAAGAACGCACGAAAAAGAAAGAGGCCAGCGAGATTGAACAGGGTGATGAATTTCAGCATGATCTACAACTTAAGGCGAGCCTGTTTGAAGACAGATGGTATACTCGTTTGATTGTGTTGGCGAAACTATCCCGACCCTGCGCGGGATGTGGCCAACACGCGAAGCGATCTACCAACAGGTGCGTGTGGACATGTAGAGCGATCGGCCAGGATGGAAGTAGAGCGAACGAAGCGCTCGCACCACACACATCATCAGATCCAACGAACCATAGATCCTGTTCACCGAAAGTTCACAGGTGATCATCGGGACCATGGATGGAAAGAGTCGGCTATGCCCTATCTCCCTTCGTCACGGAAGAAGTCCAGTGTATGCAGATCAACGAGATGCACCTCAGCGAAATAGTGATGCAGAATTTCCGTGAAAGGGAGCCCCGCACGAGCCATACACATCGCGCCTTCCTGACAGAGACCAACTCCGTGCCCGAATCCGCGACCGTCGAAGACCACATCATCCCCGTTGGGCCAAATGGTGAAGTAGGCGGAATTGAATTTCATGTCAGTGCGCACTTGTTCCAACGGAATAAGTGGTGAAGCGCCGTCGATATACATGGATCGACAGGTGGGATCGAAGGTGGTCACCGCGCGAACGGAAGCCGTATCACTGGTATTCAACTTGTACGTGCGGTGGAGATAGTCGAGCCATTTCGAACGAGGCATCGTCTTATGCCACGTGGCGTGTGGCGAGCGGAGGCAAAAGGTGTCCATCGCACTTACCAGATAGGCCTCCGGCCTGCTCCATACATCTTCAGCGTTCATTGTTTCGCCACCACAATTGCTATGGAACGTGGCGTGGATAAGTCGGATATCAGCATCCACCACCACCATGTCGGCAGTGGCTGCTACAGCTTGTGAGACAGTATCGAGTTTGCACACGCCTTTGTACACCTGGCAATGGGTGCCATCGCAAACGTTGAAACCATCCGGCAGATGTTTTCTGATGTTGGTGATGGCATAGGTCCTGCAACTCACCGCCTGCAACTTGTAATACTCCAACCCCTTGTGATCACCGGCTTCGCTTTGCACCACACCTGCGACATATTCCTCGATGGGTACATTGTTCACCAGGAGAAGGGATCCGCCCGATCGGCTGACCTCTATGGAACCCGAGTAGTCGCGTTCGATCTTCACTTTCCCCAAGGTGCTTACACGCACAGTGCCGTGTCCACTCGTTCGAACGGAGATGGATCGGGATACGTTGAAGACACGTGAAAGTGACTTGGCTGTGAGCAGACCACCGGCAACTGAAATACGCAAACCATCTTTTGCGCTCAGCTCACCGGCGCGCTGTCCATCCACAAGAACAACAAGTGGGCTTTGCGTGCTCAGAACAAGCACTTGGTCCTGTTCTGCTGATCGAAGAATGCCGACTGCGACATCCTTCTGCTGGGTCTTCGCCACAGCTGCTGAGAACAGAAAAAAACAGATGACAAAAATGCGGAACATGGTCTCTTATTCCGGTTCTGCCGGGGCGCGGCAAAAGTACCTTGACCGGGGACGGACCTTAGAGCGGAACTTCCGGACTTTTCCACACCAGCTCGGCAGTTCGTGCTGATGCACCGGGCCCACCCAGCTTTTCACGAAGCGATCCAAGGTCCGATATCATGCGCGAACGATGATCGGTATTGTTGAGCAAACGGTCGAGTTCGAAACGGATATGCTCGGCATTCATGTCCTTCTGTACCAATTCGCGCACTACTTCACGCCCCATGATCAAGTTCACGAGCGAAATGAACTTCACTTTCACGAGCCTGCGTGCGAGCCAGACGTTGATCGCGCCTCCGCTGTAGCAAACCACTTCCGGCACGCCGAACAATGCGGTTTCCAGTGTGGCAGTTCCGCTCGTGACCACAGCCGCTTTTGCTGAACGGAGCACGCTGTACGTGCCCCCGGTAACGACTTCCACAGAAGCAATGCCGATGATATCCTTATAGAACGCCTCGGGAATGGAAGGCGCAGCGGCCACGACGAACCGCTCCTGCGGGAAGTGCTTTGCAGCCTCGAGCATGACCGGAAGCATTCGGCTGATCTCTTGTGCCCGGCTGCCCGGGAGCAAGGCGATCACCCCTTTCTTGATCGGGTCCGAGAGATCCGAGGATTGAGCCGCGATCTCGTCCAATAGCGGATGTCCTACGAAATCCACGTGAAGGCCACGTTCGGCGTACCATTCTTTCTCGAAAGGCAGGATCACGATCATTCGATCCACCGCACGCTTCACCGTGGCAATACGGTTCTCCTTCCAAGCCCACAATTGGGGGCTTATGTAATAGACCACTCGAATGCCTTGCTTGTGCGCCCAATCCGCGATGCGCAAGTTGAATCCGGGATAGTCGATAAGGATCAAGACGTCCGGTTCGAAGGCCTGGATCTGCTCTTTGCAAAGTGAGATGTTGCGCAGGATCGTGCGCAAGTTCATGACCACTTGTGTGAAGCCCATGAACGCGAGTTCGCGATAATGCTTCATCACTTCCGCGCCTTGTTCGGCCATGCGATCGCCACCCCATGCTTGTATGGTAAGCGTTGGGTCCTTCTTCAGCAACTCCTTCAGCAGGTTGCTTCCGTGAAGGTCTCCACTTGCCTCACCGGCGATCACAAAAGCTCTCTTCCCCATAATACTATAAAGACCACGATCAGTATGCCGTAGAGGAACATGGCAGCAATAACACCGCGCATGGCTTTGTACAGGGAGGATCGATCAAGCAAAAAGAAAAGGCCGACATCAGCGAAAAGACTGATCGATAGCACTGGGGCCAAGTTGCGTTTGAGGCCGAAGATCATGTCCATTACAAAGTAGCGAAGGGACATATCGGAGCGAACGAGACCGGTTATGAGGAAGCAGTAAAGCATGAAGCCAACGGCCGGGGCAATAAGACCCAGAAGAAGTCCGACAAGGAAATGATCAACGCGCATGGTCCCATGTGTTCAGTTCGGCGATGGCATGGTGGGCTGTCATGTCGAACTGTACGGGTACTACACTGGCGTATCCGTTGTTCACGGCCCATACATCCGTATCCTCACCATGGTCCAAGTCCTTGAAGCGGCCACGCAGCCAGAAGTAGTCCTTCCCCATGGGGTCTTTGCGCGCCTCGAAATCATCTTCCCAGAAACCCCATGCCTGGCGGCAAACACGAAGGCCTTTCAATGGAACTTCAGATGCGCGCGGCACGTTCACGTTCAAGCAGGTGCCTTTGGCCAGACCTTTTTCCAGAACATTGGAAACCACTGAACGAATGATGGGCTGCACGTGCGCAAAATCCGCATGAACGTCGTGGTCCATGAGCGAGAAACCAATGCTCGGAATGCCTTCCATGGCGCCTTCCACTGCCGCGCTCATGGTGCCACTGTACAACACGTTGATGCTGATGTTGCTGCCATGATTAACACCGCTAACGAGCAGGGCGGGCCTTCCTTTGATAATATGGTAAACAGCAAGTTTCACGCAATCCACCGGCGTGCCGCTACAACTGTAGGCTTCCACACCATCCATCATTTCCACCTTGTTCAGCCGCAGGTAATCATGGATCGTGATCGCATGCCCCATGGCACTTTGCGGTTTATCCGGAGCCACCACGATCACCCGGCCGAACGCCTTCATCTCTTGCGTCAGCGTGCGGATGCCGGGCGCAGTAATGCCGTCGTCGTTGGTAACGAGAATAAGAGGTTGTTCTTTCATTGGTGCGCGAAACTACACGACCGCACTCGGTAGCGAACGACATCTGTTTTTCCGTTGATCTCTTCGTCCGTGCGTCACTTCTTCTGTTCTTTGTGCGATGAAGAAGAACCCGATCCACCCAGCTGGTGCAGCCAAGCCTTTAGCCCCGTATACCCCAGCGATCGAACAGAATGGCGTGCTGTATCTCAGCGGTCAGATCGCGCTGAAGGGTGATACCGGCGAACTGGTCATGGGCTCGATCGAGGAAGAGACCACCCAAGTGATGGAGAATATCGGACTTCTCTTGCGGGCAGCGGGCTTGGGCTTCGATGACCTGGTGAAGATGACCGTTCTTCTGAGCGACATGTCGTTGTATGGCGCTGTGAATGCGGTCTACGGCTCGTACTTCAAGGAGGTCCCTCCAGCGCGTGAGGCCTACGCTGTGAAAGGTCTACCGCGTGGAGTGAATGTCGAGATCAGTGGCATTGCTGTGAAGTCGTAGAGCCTGTTTACGATCTCTTCAAATGCGCTCTCCGGCCTCTTTTCCGCCGATGCTTCGCCGGAAAATGTTCCCGTAGACACCGCTACGCGAACATTTTCCGACTTCGCCTCGACAAAAAAAATAGTCTCGGAGCCCATCATTCAAGAGATCATAAACAGGCTCTTAGACCGCTCGCAAGCGGCCTCATAGGACTTTCAGGACCTTCAACTGCGACCAATACAAATAGCACCACATTACGGCGGTGATCAGACCCAGGCCACTGAACATGGCTTGGCCGCCAATGAGCATGGGCAGCAGAATGCCAAGTAATTGGGCTGTCGTATAGATGTGGAACCCATCGCCCTTGAGCTTCCACATGCGCAGCACCCCGATAAACCTTGCCAACGTGCGCAAGGCCAACACGAGCATTATCCATACACCATTCTCACGGAGCGATTCCGCCACTGTGAGCATTTGTTCCAGTTGCCCAGTTTGCAACAGGCCATATGTGCTTGTGCGCAGTAATGCTTCCACCTCTTCCGGTGTCATTCGGCTCAAGAGGGCAGTGGAGAAAATGCCCAAGAAGTACACCGGGAACATCACGCCTTGGTTCGCAAAGCTGAACAGGCACAGGCGGGTAAGCGCAGATGAGCGGGTGGGCGAGGTGGCAGGTTCCATTTGGCCGCGAAGAAAGGGTGTGGAAGTTCGAGAAATGAAAAAGCCCCCGGATGGCCGGGGGCTTTTCGATCGGATCAATTGATTCAAGCCATATGCTTCAAGTTCATCCCATACAGGATGATGAAGACAACGCCTATCAAACCGCCAACGCCTACGGAAAGGATCGATACCAGATTGACCCCTAGGAAGATCAAGGGCACGAGCAAGCCGCCGATCGTGGCAAGCGTATAGAGGTAGAATCCGTTCTTCTTGAGATTCCACATCATCCAAACACCCAGCAGGCTGATAATGGCCAGAACGATGTTCGAGATACCGATCTGCTTGGCATTGGCCGCAGCCTTCATGGCCACGTCCGCTGCGGCGTCCATCATGGATCCCGCAACTCCTGAGGCGGCATCGTCGCCCATTTGCGCTTTGGCTTCCTCCATTTGGGTGGACATTTCCGAAAGTGCTTCAGTTCCGGCACCAGCACTCATGTTCATGACCCCGCCAATGATGCCCCAAGCACCGCCGATGAAGCTAAGGATGCACAGAACCGTAAGGAAAGTTGGGCGCTTACTGGCGCCAGTGTTCATGTCCGTCATTTTTTTTGGTTAATGGTGTGAGCGAAAAGTAGCAGGGCTTCCTCTCCAGCGGCATTTCTCCGGATCAGCTTATCAACCATGTTCCGTTCGATCCCTGGCCATTTGTTCGATCGGTTCTTATCGGTTAGCCTTGTCACGCGTAAACCGAGAACATGGAAACCATTGGCACGAATGCACGACCAAAAAATTGGCTCGTTGAATCGATTTTGGTCACCTTGTTCTGTTGCTTGCCACTTGGCATCGTTGGCATTGTGAACGCAGCCAATGTGAACTCCCGATTTGATGCAGGTGATCTCGCCGGTGCGGATCGTGCTAGCAAGGAAGCAGGTCGTTGGACCAAGATCGGTTTCTGGGTAGGCCTGGGGCTCAATTTGCTCGTAATTCTTGCTTGGGTTCTTATGGTGTTCGTATTTGTGGGCGTTGCGGCAGCTGCCGCCGGTGCTGAGCACAATTGAAGCCAGTTCCTTCCTCATGAACTGGCGAACGTTTACTGTGCTGGTCGCAGCGACTGTGCTTGCGTGCATTTTTTATTCCTTCGATCCTTCGCAAGGTGGATTCCTTGCCTGCCCGTTCCATTACTTCACGGGCCTGCTCTGCCCCGGTTGTGGCTCGCAACGTGGGTTGCATGATCTGCTTCACGGACGATTTGGTGATGCATTCGGTCACAACGCGTTGTTGGTGGTGAGTATTCCGTTATTGGTCCTGCAATGGGTGGTGGGGAGGTTTCTTGCTGGCCGGGCATTGGACACGAACAACTACGTGGTGTATGGTTGGTTGGTATTGGTCGTTGGCTGGTGGATAGCCCGGAATCTGATAGCCTGAAGAGCGGACCACCGATCGAACCGTGCACCGTAACCAACTATGATCAACTAGCAACCATCCGCACTTCTACCTTCGCCACCCATTTTCCAGGAACACACCATGAGTTACGACGTTATCGTTCTTGGCAGCGGCCCCGGCGGGTACGTTGCCGCCATCCGCGCAAGCCAACTCGGCCTGAAGACCGCGATCATCGAGAAAGAAGCCCTTGGTGGCATTTGTCTCAACTGGGGGTGCATTCCTACCAAAGCCCTGTTGAAGAGCGCTCAGGTGTTCGAGTACATCCAACACGCGAAGGACTATGGCATCACCGTAGCAGCTGGTACGCCAGACATGAAGGCGATCGTTCAACGAAGCCGAGACGTTGCCAAGGGTATGAGCAACGGTGTGCAGTTCTTGATGAAGAAGAACAAGATCGATGTGCTTATGGGCACGGGTCTGTTGCAACCCGGAAAGAAGATCGAGATCACCAGTGCTGATGGAAAGAAGCAGGTGGTCGAGGGTAAGCATGTCATCATCGCCACTGGCGCCCGCAGCCGGGCGTTGCCCAACCTGCCGCAGGATGGCAAGAAGATCATTGGTTACCGTGATGCCATGGTGCTGGCCGATCAACCCAAGAGTATGGTTGTAGTGGGTAGTGGTGCCATTGGTAGCGAGTTCGCTTATTTCTACAACGCGATCGGAACGAAAGTCACCTTGGTGGAGTTCTTGCCGAACGTGGTGCCGGTAGAGGACGAGGATGTGAG
The DNA here is from genome assembly GCA_016717225.1 of Flavobacteriales bacterium. GTDB lineage: Bacteria > Bacteroidota > Bacteroidia > Flavobacteriales_F > PHOS-HE28 > PHOS-HE28. Next base: position 64,920 of record JADKGB010000033.1, read on the forward strand.
CAAGCAACTCGAGAAGAGCTTCAAGAAACAAGGCATAGATGTCATGGTGTCTTCGGAGGTCACCAAAGTGGATACCAGTGGCAAGGGCTGCAAGGTGACGGTGAAGAATGCCACCGGCGAAAAGGTGATCGAGTGCGACATCGTGCTGAGCGCGGTGGGCATTGCGGCCAATATCGAAGGCATCGGGTTGGAAGCGGTAGGAATAATCACCGACAAAGGCAAGATCAAGACCGATGAGATGTACAAGACCAACATCCCCGGTTATTATGCCATCGGTGATGCCACACCCGGTCAAGCGCTCGCTCATGTGGCAAGTGCTGAAGGGATCACGTGCGTGGAAGCCATCGCCGGAAAGAAGCCGCATGCCATCGATTACAACAACATTCCCGGCTGCACCTACTGCTCGCCCGAGGTTGCCAGCGTTGGAATGACGGAAAAGCAATGCAAGGAAAAAGGCCTGGAGATCAAGGTCGGAAAGTTCCCTTTCACAGCGAGTGGAAAGGCAAGCGCAGCGGGTGCGAAGGACGGTTTCGTAAAGCTGATCTTCGACGCCAAATACGGCGAATTGTTAGGTGCGCACATGATCGGTATGAACGTGACGGAAATGATCGCAGAGTGCGTGAGTATCCGCAAATTGGAAACCACAGGGCACGAGATCATCAAAACCGTACATCCGCATCCCACCATGAGCGAAGCCATCATGGAGGCAGCAGCTGCGGCATACGGCGAGGTGATCCATCTGTGATCGCGGAAATACCGGCCTGTCCAACGTCCGATGTCCGATGCCGCGGGTATCAGGCATAGGACATCGGACATAAGACAGTCATCCGTGAGCTCCGCGAACCCGCCCCAAGGACCGGCACAGCACGAACAGGCCGCGCGCTTCTTCGATGAAGTGAGCGGCACGTACAAGGACAAGTACAAAGACCGCAGTCCCTTCCACCGCTACTTCTTCAACGAGCGGTTGGAGAAGGCCACGCGCGGGTTCGACCTGAGCGATGCGGATGTGCTGGACATCGGCAGCGGCACAGGGGAGCTGTACGAGCACTTGGTCGCGCGCTTTCCGCGCATGCGCTTCCACGCTACGGACGTGAGCGCGGGCATGCTGGCCCAAAGCCCGGTGCCTGCGGAGCGGAAGTATGTGGGACATGCCTATGAGCACTCGTTCCCGGTAAAACGGTTCGATGCGGTCTTCATGCTCGGTGTTACCACCTACCTGACCCCCGAGGAGTTGGAGAAGAACCTGGTCTTCATCGCCGACAGCCTAAAGCCAGGAGGGCACGCCATCATCACCTTCACCAATGCTCATGCGCTGGACAGCTGGACGCGGAATCTCGCGCGCGGGCCGATGAGCTGGTTCGCCCGCAAGGGCAATGTGCTTTCCAGCGGCTTGAAACTCTGGATGTATGGCTGTGGCGATGTGCAGCGGATCATGGGCCGGCACTTCCGCATCGAACGGCTGGATGTGCTCAATCACACGGTATTCCCGTTCAACCTGTTACTGCAGGGGCTTTCACTGCGCTTGGCCCGAAGGCTTTCGCGGCTAGAGGCCATGCCGGCCTGGCTGCGTTGGCTCAGCAGCGATCTGTTGGTGCGCGTATCGAAGAAAGTTTGATCGGAAAGGCAACCGTTGGTGGTATAGCCGTCTACAAGTCACGGTGAACAAACTAGCCATGTATCGATAGGTCGGTTAAAGCGCTAACGGGTACCTTCGACGTCCTTAACTACTATGCCCCGCGTACTTCGCATCATCAACCGGTTCAACCTTGGCGGGCCAACGCACAACGCGGCATACCTCACCAAGCACTTGCCACCTGAGTACGAGACCTTGCTCGTTGGTGGTGCTCAAGAGGATAGCGAAGAGGGAAGCGGGCACATCTTGAAAGGTCTTGGCATCGAGCCGCTCATTTTGCCGGAGATGCAGCGTGAGGTAGCTCCATGGCGTGATCGGTCCGCTTATCGGCGTATCAAAAAGCTGATCAAGGAGTTCAAGCCGGATATTGTCCATACCCATGCTGCGAAAGCAGGCGCTGTAGGGAGAATGGCAGCGAGCGACATGGGGGTGAAGGCCATTGTGCACACCTTTCATGGCCACGTTTTCCATAGCTATTTTGGACAAGTGCGAACCGCGCTGTACAAGAATGTGGAACGCTTCCTGGCCAGACGCAGTGATCGGATCATTGCCATCAGCGAGATCCAGAAAAGCGAATTGGTCGATGAACACCGGATCTGTTCCTCGGAAAAAGTGAGCGTGATCCCGTTGGGCTTCGATCTGAGCAAATTCCAGCAGGAGCAAGCCGCAAAACGCGCTTTGTTCCGAAGGGTTTACGGTGTAGCGGACGATGAGATCGCCATTGGCATAGTCGGCCGCCTGGTGCCGATCAAGAACCACGACCTTTTCCTGGAAGCCCTGAAGCACGTTCGTGATCGCACGGGAAAAAAGGTACGTGCGTTCGTGGTTGGAGATGGGGAGGAGCGCGTACGGTTGGAGGCGCTTGACCCGCGGGTTGGGCTTGAGCCAGGTGGCGGGGCCCTATTTCAATGGATCAGGATTTGGTCATGGGCTTAACGGGCACCCGATGGTGGAACGGGCCGATGTGACCTTTACCAGTTGGATCAAGGAGATCGATATCGTCAATGCAGGAGTTGACGTGGTAGCGCTTACGAGTTTCAATGAGGGAACACCGGTAAGTTTGATCGAAGCCCAGGCTGCTAACCGGCCTATCGTAAGCACAAATGTGGGAGGCATCGAAAACGTTGTGCTGGAAGGAAGAACAGCTTTGTTGAGCGCGGTTTCAGACCCCGGTCGATTCGGCCAGAACCTGCTGCGCGTTGTGGAAGATGACATCCTTCGTTCCCAGATGGCCGGTGGGGGGTGGGCCCATGTTCATGAACGGTATCACTACACCCGGCTGGTGAATGATACGGCCCTTCTCTATCAACAGCTGCTCGGGTGACCGGCAACGGTGGATGGTTACTTTTGCGCGAAATAGATCGGAATGGTGAAGTCCTTGGGTTTGCTGGTCGTGTTGTGCGTGCTGTTCACGAGTTGCAACATCAACCGGGACATCATGTTCAAAACCCCGCTCGATTACAAGTTCGATCAAGTTTCGGACAGTTTGCCCAAAGCTTTCCGTATTCAGGCCAATGACCAGATCACGTTCCGGCTGTTCGCGAACGATGGTTTCCGGATGATCGATCTGGTGGACGACAATGGAACCGGCCAGCGGAACTTGCAGCGCGCTGCTTTCAATTATCAGGTGGACTTTGATGGACAGGCGAAATTGCCCTTGCTGGGATTGGTCCGTTTGGCAGGGTTGACCATACGGGAAGCGGAGATGATGTTGGAAAAAAGCTTCACGGTCTATTACAATAGGCCGTTCGTGCAATTGCAAGTGAACACCCGGCGAGTGGTGGTATTCCCGGGGGGTGGTGGTGATGCACGCGTGATCCCCTTGGAGAACAGTAATACAACCTTGCTCGAAGCCATTGCGGCTGCCGGAGGATTGAGCCGGCGAGCGGATTCGAGAAAAGTGAAGGTATTCCGGAACGACAGTACGGGCGTTAGAAAGGTCTACCAATTCGACATGAGCGATATCAACGGACTGAAGAACGCGGACATGGTCATGCTCGCGGACGATATCGTCTATGTGCAACCCAACCCGGAGATCGCGCGTGAACTTATCAATGACATCAACCCGTTCATTACCCTGCTAACCACCACTGTTCTGGTGATCGGTATAGTAAGGGGATTCAGCCAATAGCCCAGGAGAACACATGCTGAATGATGACGTCAGCAACCGGGCGGTCAATATTGACAGTTATCGGGAGCGTATTTCGAACTTCAGTAACGAGTTCGATCTCGGGCTTTTCCTTTATATCATAAAGAGATCCCTCATTTGGATCACCTTGTGCGTGCTGTTGTCCATATCGGCAGCCTGGATCTATTTGCGGTATACACAGAATACGTATCAAAGTCGGGCAATACTGCAGCTGAGTGGCTCGAACACGGCCCAGAAAGTGTTGAACGTATCAAGTCTTGTAGAGAGCGGAACCTTGTTGGCAGAAGTGGAATTGATGCGCTCCAAATACTTCGTTGCCAAAGCGATCGAACGGCTCCCGGTCAAAGTGAGCTACTTCCTCAAGGGGCAGATCCTGACAAACGAGTTCTATACCGAAACACCGTTCACAATAGAGGATTTCGAGATCCTCGACAACAACGTTCTTGATGTGCCGGTGATCATTGATCCGGGTGAGAACGGTACAGCCAAGCTGTCTTATATGATAGTGGGTCAGGAAGTCTCAGGCGTATACCCGCTCAACCGATCGTTCAGTACGCCTCATTTCAAAGGAGTAATACACACCTTGATCGGTTCCGCCTTGATAAAGCCCGAGGATGATGGTGTCATGTATTTCGTACTGAACAGTACACCTGCCTTGGTATCCCGATTTGCCTCGATCATCGAAATAGGAGTTGCCGATGTGAATGCGAAAACGATGGTGGTTTCGTGCAAGGATCATAGTGCTTTTTTAGCGAGGGATCTGGCACAGGCGATGGCCGATGAGTTCATCGAATACGATGTTGAACGGAAAAGCGAGAGCGCCAAAAAGGTGCTGAAGTTCATCGAGGATCAGAAGGCGATCGTTTTCGATGAATTGCGCCAAAGTGAAGTGAAGTTGCAAGAGTTCAATATGGACAACAGGATCAGCAATATGGAGGACCTGATGCCTATGTTGTTGAAGAGGACCGACGAGTACGAGAGCCAGATCGTTCAGTTGGAGATCGAGGATAATTTGCTGGATCGCATTGAGGTAGGTGCAAAGAAGAACCCGGAGGGTATCGATGTGTATGATCTGCTGCCTTTGTTGGTAGGGACTTCCTACGAGAACACCTTGTCCAAGCTCATTGCTTCAATGGAAAGCCTGTTGCAACGGCGGGAAGAATTTCTTGTTGAAGCCAAACCGGACCATTCCGCCGTATTGAACCTGGATAGGCAGATAGACGTGCAACGGAGGCTCATTTTGGAAAGCATCGGCACTTTGCGCGATCGTTTGGCCTCTCGCAGAGCGGACTATACTTCACAGATCAACGCGTTCGAAAAGCGTTTTCTCACTGTTCCTGAGCAGGAGCTGGCGTACGGTCGGGTGCAACGGTTGGCCAGTATCAATGAAAAATATTACACGCAGCTTCTTGAAAAGGACATTGAATACAGGATCAGCAACGCGGGTTACGTTTCGGACAATCGGGTATTGGAGCCGGCCCAGTTGGCGAGTTCGCCGGTATCACCGGATCGAGGGGTGGTCTTGCTCAGCTACCTGCTTACGGGGATCATCATAGGGCTCTTCATCGTACTGGTGCGGTATCTCCTGCACAACAACATCACGTCGCTGAACGACATCGCCCAATACAGCAACTCATCGATCGGTATCCTTGGCATGGTTCCCAAGTACAAGAAGGAGATCCCGGTAAGCCAGTTGTTGGTTGATAAGACCCCGAAGAGCTTGATAGCCGAGAGCTTTCGAAGCGTGCGAACCAATTTGCAGTTCGTGGATAATTCGCCAGGCCCCAAAATGTTGGCGGTAACGAGCACGATCAGCGGAGAAGGCAAGACTTTCGTGGTCATCAACCTGGCGGGTATCATCAGCTTCAGTGGAAAGCGTTGTGTAGTGCTCGATCTGGACATGCGAAAGCCGAAGATCCACTTGGGGTTTGGCGTGGAGAACACCCGGGGCATGAGCACCTTGTTGATCGGCAAGGACAGTGTTACGGATTGCATCCAAAAGAGCGCATTGAAGAATTTGGACTTCATCACTGCGGGACCGATCCCACCCAATCCCAGCGAGTTGATCCAAAGTGCGCGCATGCAGCAGATCCTTACGGACCTGAGCGCCACGTACGATATGATCCTGATCGATAATCCACCTGTAGGGCTCGTTACAGATGGGATAAGCATGATCCAACAGGCCGATTATCCCGTCTACATCTTCAGGGCGGATTACAGCAAAAAAGCATTCATCCACAATGTTGACCGCTTGATCAACGAGAATCGGATCACACGGCTGAGCGCTATTCTGAACGGTGTGGATATTGACCGGAACAAGTATGGATATGCCTATGGATACGGCTACGGTTACGGTTATGGCTATGGCTATGGCTATTATGAGGAGCGTGGCAAGGGTAGCGCGAAGCGGAAGCCTTGGTGGAAGAAACTCTTAGGTGCGGGATCGTGATCGATGTTGAGCAGACCCCGTTGTCGGGGCTCGTGATACTCAAACCAAAAGTGTTCCGGGATGAGCGCGGTTGGTTCCTGGAATCTTACAACGAGCAAGGGTTCCAGAAAGCAGTAGGAACGAACGTGCACTTCGTCCAGGACAATGAGAGCCTTTCCCAGTCCGGGGTTCTGCGTGGCCTGCACTTCCAGGCAGCTCCACACGCGCAAGGGAAACTTGTGCGGGTTGTGCAAGGTGCTGTGCTTGATGTTTGTTTGGACATTCGCCCCGCGAGCAGAACCTTCGGCCAATATTTCAAAGTGGAACTATCCGGTAAGGAAAAGAACATGCTCTGGATCCCCGAGGGTTTCGCCCATGGATTCCGTACGCTGGAGGACAACACCATCTTCTGCTATAAGTGTACTGCACCGTACCATCCATCGAGTGAGCGAACAATACTGTGGAATGACCCGGGGTTGGGTATCGATTGGGGCATCGCCGATCCCGTGCTCAGTGGGAAGGACAAAATGGGCATGAGCTTTCAGCAATTCCGCGAACAATTGGATCATGTATAGCGGCACCCAGCTCTTCTTCATCTACAGCGGCCTGTTCTTTGGAGCGCTCATGTTCGCGCTTGTAACCAATAGCGTGTTCATGCGCTTCTTCCGGACCTTCGGAATTCGCGAAGGGCAGGAGGGGGTGGTGCGTTGGGCCGGTTCCCAGAAACCGGCGTTCGGCGGCATTGGCTTCTTCATCATTTTTCTCGGCGCTTTTGCCGTACACGGAGCACTGTTCCCGAAACAGAGCGACCCGTTCCAACCGGAATTGCTGGGTCTTCTAGCGGCTACAGGTTTGGGGTTCCTGATGGGTTTGGCGGATGACGCGTACAATACCAGGCCATTGCTCAAATTCTCTACCCAGATCGCCTGTGGCGTGCTGTTGGTGTTGAGCGGTACATACATACACGTGTTCGCCCAGGAGTGGATGAATTATGGCATCACCTTGCTGTGGGTCGTGGGCATGATGAACTCCATCAATATGTTGGACAACATGGACGGTATCACCACGGTCACGGCTATTTGCATTCTGGCTTGTGGGTTGTTGTCGCTTTTGACCGGTGGGCCATTGGTTACCATCAATGTGGTCCTGGTGATCGGAATCATGGCCTCGTTGTGCGGTTTTCTCTTCTTCAACTGGAACCCATCGCGCATGTACATGGGTGACACGGGTAGTCAGTTCCTTGGGGTGTTCCTCGCATTCATCGGTATTCGGTGCTTTTGGAATTCGACCGGAATGACCGGCGCCATCGAACCTTGGCGGCAGGCGGTAAGCACGCTGATCGTGTTCGCCTTGCCCATCATTGATACAACTGTGGTCACCATCAATCGCATCGCGCGCGGCGGTTCACCCTTCGTGGGTGGAAAGGACCATACAACGCATCACTTGAGCTACGCTGGCCTCTCGGATGCGCAGGTCGCCTTGGTTTTCGCCGGCCTCGGCGCGTTGTCCTTCTTCTTCGTTTTCGCCATGCTCAACTTCATCCCGGTGTGGTTGCCGTGGCATTCGGTGGTCTTCATAGCATACTTCTTCACACTATTTGGTTTCCTGTTCGGGCTTACCAGGCGCACCAAAGCACCCGATACGGACTGATCTTTGTGCCAGCCACCGAAAAGTGGTTGATACCCCATGCGCCTGTTATCCAAAGCCCTGTTGATGATCGCCTTGCTGATGGGCGGTGCGTTCTGCCTGCACCTGTTCACGTTCAGCATGGCTGGCGCGGATACCGACCTGGATTACCAGCGGCAGTTCAACGAACGCTACCGTATTTTCAGTTTGACCCTACCCGCTGATCTCACGTTCTGTGGCGAACCCGTTCCGGTCGGCAAGCTCGATGTGCGCGAGCGTCTCGATCGGGAGTTATTGGTCAACACCTACTGGCAGAGCAACAGCCTGCTCGCACATAAGCGCGCCAACCGTTGGTTTCCGGAGATCGAACGGATCCTCGATCGGGAAGGGGTGCCTGATGACCTTAAGTACATCGCCCTTATCGAGAGCGGCCTTGCGAATGTTTCCAGCCCGGTGGGTGCCACGGGTTTCTGGCAATTCATGAAGGAGACCGCGATCGGGCATGGGTTGGAAGTGAACGCCGAGGTGGATGAACGGTACAACCTGGTGCGTTCAACGGAGGCCGCGTGCAAATACCTCAAGGAAGGGCGTGAGAAGTACGGTTCGTGGGCCATGGCCGGTGCTAGCTATAACCTGGGCCCAGGTGGATTGGACAAACAGATCGGCCGCCAGAAGAACAAGGATTACTACTCGCTATTGTTGCCCGAAGAAACTTCCCGCTATTTGTTCCGTGTGCTTGCCATGAAGGCGATCATCACCGATCCCGAACGCTACGGCTTCCATATGCGCGAGAAGGACCTGTACGCGCCGTATCGCACGCGGAGCATCACTGTGACCGGGCCCATCGATGACCTGAACGATTTTGCCGTTCGGCAAGGAACGGATTACAAGACGCTGAAACTCCTGAACCCGTGGCTGCGGGACATCACATTGACGAACGCCAAGGGGAAGGTCTACGAAATACTGCTGCCGGGCGAAGGCTTCGATAAGCCCATGGAAGGTGATGAGTGAACACGAGAACAGGGCAAGCGCGTTAGGCGTTGACACGAAGTTGGAAGTGGAGGAAGCACCGATGGAGGATAACATCGAGGTGTACGGAGCGCGTGTTCACAACCTGAAGAACATCGACGTTCGTATCCCGCGTGAAAAGTTGGTGGTGATCACAGGGCTCAGCGGAAGTGGCAAGAGCTCATTGGCGTTCGATACGATCCATGCCGAAGGACAACGGCGCTACATCGAAACGTTCAATGCCTATGCGCGCCAGTTCCTGGGCGGCATCGAACGACCGGATGTGGACCTGATCACAGGCTTGAGCCCGGTGATCGCGATCGAGCAGAAGACGATCAGCCGCAACCCACGAAGCACAGTTGGTACGATCACCGAGATCTACGACCTGCTCCGCCTGCTCTACGCAAGGGCAGGTGACGCGTACAGCTACACCACCGGAGAGCGCATGGTGCGCTTCTCTGATCAACAGATCCAGGACACGCTGCTGAAAGAGCACAACGGAGAGGAAGTGCTGATCATGGCACCGCTGATCCGCGGGCGAAAAGGACATTACCGGGAGCTGTTCGAATTGTTGTTGCGCCAAGGATTCCTGCGAGCCAGGGTAGATGGCAAGGTGATCGATGTGAGCACCCGCCCACGGTTGGATCGGTACAAAGTGCACGATATCGAACTGGTCGTTGACCGCGTGAAAGTGAGCGAAGCCAATCGCAAACGACTGGTTGAAAGCTGCGATACCGCGCTCAAGCAAGGCAAAGGCAACATGCTCGTGATGGGCGTAAAGAGCGAAGAGGTCCGTTACCTCAGCCGCCACTTGATGTGCCCCACCAGTGGCCTCGCATACGAAGAGCCGGAACCGAATCTGTTCAGCTTCAACAGCCCTTATGGTGCATGCCCCAAGTGCAGCGGATTGGGCCAGATCACCGAAGTAGCCATAGACAAGATCGTTCCTGACCGCGCCAAGAGCTTGAAGAAAGGTGCGATACTACCGCTCGGCCCTTACAAGGGCTCCTGGGTCTTCAGGCAGATCGAGGCGGTGCTGGAGCATTTCGGCCATACGCTCGATACGCCCTTCGCGGAACTGGATGACAACGTTCTCGCCGTGCTCCTGAACGGCATGGACGAGCCGTTGAAAGTGACCAGCAACGTGGGCCTCAGCGACCGTACGATCCAGTTCGAAGGCATCATCCCGTTCGTTCTGGGCCAAGCGGAAGAAGGAACAAAGAGTGCGGAGAAATGGGCGGAGCAGTTCACGCACATGGTGGTCTGTCCTGAATGTGAAGGCACGCGGTTGAAGAAACTCGCGCGCTGGTTCCGCATTGCGGATACGGACATTACCCAGCTGTCCCGAATGAGCATCGCTGCGTTGCACGCGCATATGCTGGCGCTACCCGAAAAGCTCGATGAACGGCAAGCGGTGATCGCTCGCGACGTGGTGAAGGAAGTTGCAGCCAGGAGCAAATTCCTCTTGGATGTAGGCCTCGAGTACCTCTCGTTGGACAGGAGTTCCCGCACGCTCAGCGGAGGTGAAGCACAGCGGATCCGGCTGGCCACACAGATCGGCTCGCAGCTCACCGGCGTGCTCTACATTCTGGATGAGCCCAGCATCGGGCTGCACATGCGCGACGACCAACGCCTGATCGGCAGCCTGCGTGCCTTGCGCGACGGAGGCAATACGGTGCTGGTGGTAGAGCACGACAAGGAAATGATGATGAGTGCGGACCACATCATCGACATCGGCCCTGGGGCCGGTGTGCATGGTGGCCACATCGTTGCTCAAGGAACCGCTGAGGAATTGCTCAAGAGCGATTCCATGACGGCCAAGTTCCTGCGTGGTGAAGAACGCATCGCCACGCCGAAAGAACGCCGGGCAGGGAACGGTAACCGTGTGGTGCTGAAGGGCGCTTCCGGAAACAATTTGAAGAAAGTGGACGTGGAGTTTCCGCTGGGTACGCTCATCTGCGTAACCGGTGTAAGCGGCAGCGGCAAAAGCACCTTGATCGGCGATACGTTGTATCCGATCCTGAGCAAGACCTTCTATCGCAGCGAGATGCAGCCTCTGCCTTACAAGAGCATCGAAGGCCTGAAGCACATCGACAAAGTGATCGAAGTGGACCAGAGCCCGATCGGCCGCACACCGCGTAGCAACCCCGCCACCTACACCGGGCTGTTCGACCATATCCGCGAGCTTTTCGCGCAGCTGCCATCGGCGAAGATCCGCGGGTACAAGCCGGGCCGTTTCAGTTTCAACACGGCGGGTGGTCGTTGCGAAACGTGCAAAGGTGCTGGCGTGCGCACCATCGAAATGAATTTTCTGCCGGATGTGAACGTGCCTTGCGAGACCTGTCGCGGCAAGCGGTACGACCGCGAAACACTGGAGGTGCGCTTCAAAGGCAAGAGTATTGCTGACGTGCTCGCGCTACCGGTCGAAGAAGCGATGAACGTTTTCTCCGAGATCCCCCAGCTCAGCATGAAGCTGAAAACCCTGCTGGATGTGGGCTTGGGCTACATCACCTTGGGCCAGAGCAGCACCACGTTGAGCGGGGGCGAAGCACAACGCATCAAGTTGGCAACCGAGCTGAGCAAGCGCGATACCGGTAGCACCTTCTACATACTGGACGAGCCTACCACCGGCTTGCACTTCGAGGATATCCGTCAACTGGTTGGCGTGCTCGATCGCTTGGTGAACGCCGGCAACACCGTGCTGGTGATCGAACACAACATGGACATCATCAAAGTGGCCGATCACGTGATCGATATGGGACCTGAAGGGGGCGATGGAGGAGGACGGGTTACGGCCAAAGGCACACCGGAAGAATTGGTGATGATGGGCCGTGGCTATACAGCGAAGTATCTTGAACGCGAACTGAAGGCGTAGTACCAGTTTTGAAAGAGCAGTTTCAACGCAGAGGCGCAGAGTATGCAGAGCTGCGCAGAGGTCAAGTTGGCGTATTTGCACGATCCATTTCAACGCAGAGGCGCAGAGTATGCAGAGCTGCGCAGAGGTCAAGTTCGCTGAGAGAAAGCACGGCGCGAACTCCGCGTCCTTATTGTCTTTGCGCCTTTGCGTTTAGATTCACGCCGGAACGTCCACGACAATTTGCGAACAGCTTCTTACTGGTAGGCTGGCACACAACCGAACACTGCGATCGAACATCGACAACGCTATAACATGGCAAAGACCACCAAACCACCTGCACCGATCGCCAACGGAGGCGATGAGCACGAGCGCCGCATCAAGAACGCGTTCAAGCGCAAGGGCTGGAGCGAGGTGCGCGCCAACGACAGTTGGGCCATCTTCAAGATCATGAGCGAGTTCGTTGAGGGTTTCGAAGCCATGCAGCGGATCCGTCCCTGTGTGAGCATCTTCGGCAGCGCCCGCACGGCAGCAGACAAACCAGAATTCAAGCTGGCGGAAGAGATCGCCTTCCTGTTGACCGGTCACGGCTACGGTGTGATCACCGGTGGTGGCCCCGGCATCATGGAAGCGGCCAACAAAGGCGCGCAGCGCGGTGGGGGCACCAGCGTGGGCCTCAACATCGAGCTGCCGTTCGAGCAGGAACCGAACCCGTACATCGACAAAGGGAAGAGCATCAACTTCGATTACTTCTTCGTGCGCAAGGTCATGTTCATCAAGTACAGCCAGGGCTTTATCGTATTGCCCGGTGGCTTCGGTACCATCGACGAACTCTTCGAAGCGCTCACCTTGATCCAAACGCAGAAGATCGCGCGCTTCCCCATCATCCTCGTGGGCAAAGCCTACTGGCAAGGCCTGCTCGATTGGATCAAGACCACCATGGGCGAGCAGCACGCGAACATCAACCTCGTGGATATGGAACTCTTCAGCACCGTGGATACCGCCGAAGAAGCTGTTGAGGCCATCGACAAGTTCTACAGCAAGTACATGCTGAAGCCGAACTTCTGAAGAGAAAGAGTTGCGTTTGTGGTGGCTCTGGCCAACGAAATGGGGACATAGAGCGGGAAAGGGCTCACTCGGTGGAACCAAGCGAGACCGGGGCGTTCGATGCTGGTTCCATGTGCGCTGCGAAGTCCCTGACTTCATTTCGTGTTTTCATTCCACTATGAGTTTCCCACCTGCCAACCAGCGCTTGCTATCGGCCAAGTGTATGTAGTAGGTGCCACTGGCAAGACCACTTAAAACGAGCGCGCCAGTGATCACATTCAAGTTCTCTGGCGCGGGTTGTTGCAACACCACACGCCCTTGTGCATCCAACAAAAACAACTGCAATGCGCCAGTGGTTGTAAAGCCTTCGGGTAGGCTCAGCGCTACGTGCGTTTGCTCGCTTGCCGGGTTGGGGCTTATGGCCAATTGGCCGTTGAACAGATCGGTGTATTCCTGCACACCCACGCTGCCGCAGCCGGGTACCAAGCAACCGGCGCTATCCAGTTTTAGTAGCCAGAGTTGAGCGTACGGAAAGTCGCCGCCATTAGTCTCGCCGGTTAGCACCAAACCGCCATCGCTGGTGCGCTTTACATCGTAGAAGATCTGGTCGTCATTGCTCTGGAAGCTGGGGTAGTGCGCATAGAAGCGTTGCCACAACGTGTTGCCCTCGCTATCCAACTGGAACAGCATGCCCACTTGGCCGTGTATGGTGTCGCGTAACCAACCCGCTACTATGAAAGTGCCGTCGGGGTTCTCGAAACCTGCGTTTAGATAGCTAGCCCAATCATTAAATGAAGCGGCAATTGGTTCTTCCAACCACTGCAACGCACCGTTACGGCTGTACTTCACAATTTTCGCACGACCAGGCGTTACTCCATCGCCCCTGCTGCCAAGGGCAACTATACTACTATCACGGGTTGCTATGAGCTGGTGGTGATTGCCATAGATGGCATCGGTGCGTCTCCAGAGTTCATTACCGATGGTATCGCTGCAAATGAGAACGGACCTTCCGTAGTTCGCACCAACACTTCCACGGCCCGTTACATAAATGCGCCCATCCTTTCCCTCTTCCACATCTTCGGGGTCGAAGTCCTGGAAGGCGTAGTACGCGAGCGAATCACCTAATGTGTCCAAGACGTAGACGTAGGCTTCTTCGGGGAGTTCGTGCAAGCCCGATATCAGGAGCCTGGATCTTCTGGTCATCGCAAAACCTCGCATGAGAAAGGTAGTATCAACGTCGATCAATCTTGTCCAGACAGTATCACCTTGCAGGTCGAATTTGTATAAGAACAAGCTATCTATAATGTTTCCAGGCAAGGCTCTGGCCACACCAGCGAAGTACCCATTGTACACGGCTACCACAGGAGAATATCTTCCCATCCAATCAATCACCGGTGTTTCCACGAATCGTTCGTCGATCCTGTTGCCGACATTATCGAAAAGGGTGGAATAGAGGTCCTGCGTATCATCATTCAACCTTCGCTGCAAGCTGAAAAGCCGATAGCCCAAATCAGTTTCAAAAACTGAAACACCAAAAGCAAAACCACCACCATTGTTCACATACGCAGAATCGAACCGCACCACCTCCTGGCCCTGCGAACGCAGGGCCAGGAGATTTAGCAGTGCGATGAATATCGTGGTACGCATGCTTCAGTGTTTCACTACCAAACGCGCCACCGCAGCGCGATCACCGAGTGTTACTGTATACATGCCTTCCGCTAGTTGCGCAACGGGTAAGTGGTGCAAGCCTGCACTTTCCAGGTTACCGGTGGCCACCAAGGCACCGAGCGCATCTTCAACCGTGAAGCTAGCACCCTTCAATTCTGGTGCGAACACCAACATGGCTTCATCGGCGGCGGGTGTTGGATAAATGCCCAGTGCCGGTTGTTCCACAGCATCAACATGTGTGTCGCTGCCGAAGTGCATTGATTTCGTCTTAACCGGGAAGCGTGGTTCTACATCCACAATGCCGTAACCATGGCCAGCTAAAATGCCTGCGAAGAGCGCGGCGCCTTGGTAACACCTGTTCTTCATGGTCTTCCTGTTTTGAAACCTTCGGCTTTATCGCTTCGGGTCGTTGTCCATTCAATAATCAAATGCGTTGTTGGAGCAACGCACACCAGGAGCTTGGTGAATGTAGATGGAAAGGATGATCCCCTCACTTCGCGCGAGCGTCCGCGCTCGTGTGCCAGTCCATACTCGTGCAAGGTCTTTGTTCTCTTGACCCTGTGCACATTGGCTCAGGGGTTCAGGTTTTCTGGGCGGTTGGGGTAGTGGGTTCGGGCGGTCCGGTAGCTTTTCAGTCCCGGCGAAGGCCGGGATAGGCTCAGTGGTTTTGGGTTATTGGTCTCGGTGGTTTTAGGTTCGTGGTCTCAGGCCCAAAGACCATTGGCCGAAGCGGCCACCGAATACCAACCCGGCATTCGCCGGATCCGAGAACCCTTCCGCCTCCGGCGGCTTGAAAGCCGAGAACCGCAGACCCCATGCCAACATTCGCCGGCAACTTCGAGCCGGACCACTGGAACTTACCAACCATTCTTCAAAACCGGAAAAAATACCCTGAACTGGGTATTGCCGGGGCCAGAGGGCCATTTGAACTTTGGCCTCCATGCCAAAGAACCCGACTCTGCGCATGGAGCCGCTTACGGAGAGGGAGCGGCTGTACATTGTACTGGCTTGCCGCAAGCCCGAGCCCAGCAAGGCGGAGATCGCGGTGGCCATGGGCAAGATCAGTGAGAAAACGGTGGAGCGCTTCCGGTGCAAGGCGTACGAGAAGCTGGGTGTGCATACCAAAGTGGAGCTGTACATAAAGGCCGTGGAGATGGGGCTGATCACCTGTGCCTGTGTATTGGCGCGGGAGCGGCGAGAAGGAATGCTCACGCCGCCATGAGCAACGAAGCGCCGGGCCGCTGGCCCTTCCAGCTGATGCCCATCGAGGTGGTGGTGGATGAGGAGGCCATCGGCATCGCCCTGCGTGCACGCGAAGAGGGCGATGAGACATGGGTGCCCATAAGCGCGGGCTTCGCAGAGGAACTGCGCGCGGACGCGGAGGTGGCGCGCATCGAATGGGGCGTGGCCCTGATACCCCAAACCCGGCGGTGGGATATGAACACCATGTGCTATTGCGTGTTGCTGGCGGACAAGCACCGCTGGCGCAGCCATGGGCTGCTGCGCATCCTGTCTTTCGCCGAGTTCGCCGACTGGCAAGATGAATGGGACGCGGGCTCCGGCTCCTGGGCCCGCGGTGGGGAAGGTGGCTTTATCCGGTTGTGATCCTGCGGGCCGGCCAGTGCATGTTGCGCGGCATGAGGTACATCTCATCGCGCAACCTGTTCATGTTGCGCGGAAAGAGGTCCATGTTATCGCTCAACATGTTCCTATTGCGCGGAAAGAGGTCCATGTCATCGCTCAACATGTTCCTGTTGCGCGGAAAGAGGTCCATGTCATCGCTCAACATGTCCATGTTGCGCGGAAAGAGGTCCATGTCATCGCTCATCATGTCCATGTTGCGCGGAAAGAGGTCCATGTCATCGCTCAACATGTTCCTGTTGCGCGGAAAGAGGTCCATGTCATCGCTCAACATGTTCCTGTTGCGCGGAAAGAGGTCCATGTCATCGCTCATCATGTCCATGTTGCGCGGAATGTGGTCCATGTCATCGCTCAACATGTCCATGTTGCGTGGAAAGAGGTCCATGTTATCGCTCGACCGGTCAAGGTCTACCGTGCTGCGAAAGCGGCTCCCTACTTATAGGTATAGCTGGTGCAGCGGACAGGGGTACCCGAACCGGGAGTGGGGAGAATTCCCCACGGGTGTGCTGCATCTTTCGGAAGGAGGCATGGGTAAAAGGGGTCATAGGCGCCGGACACCGCTGACTGTGTCCAACAGAAGTCATGGCAACAGCCAAAATGGGCCTGCAAGGCCTCCCTGCCACGGGGATCGTGGCCAAGTCGCAGGGCATCCAGGAGAAAATGGATGGCAATGCGCTGTATCCCGCTGCGGACCCCACACCGGCGGCAATGCAAACCGATATCGATGCCTTGGCGGCGGCCAATGCAGAGGTGTCGAACAATGGGGGCAAAGCCGCCTATCAGGCGCGCAACGTGGCCGAGAAGAAGGTGCGTGCGAACCTGAAGAAATGGGTGGGTTACGTACAAATGGTATCGGGCGGCGACAAGGACAAGATCCTTTTGAGCGGCTTCGGTATCGCAGAACGTGGCACGCCTTACGGCCAGCCCCAACCGCCCCTGAACCTGAACGCTCGCCTGACCCGCACGGCCAACCGTGTGGCGTTGTTCTGGGAGTATCAGCCGGGGGTTGATGTGCACCATGTGTTCGTGAGCAAGAGCAACGACCCGTTCGCGTGGGAGTTGATCGGCTCTACCACCAAGTGCCGTTTTGATGTGAACAGCCTGCCGAGCGGGGAAGCCCGTTGGTTCGCTGTAACGGCCATCGGCGCTGCCGGTGAAAGCACCAAGAGCGACGTGCTCCTGGCCCGTGCCGCCTGAGGCGCTCAACGCTTCTTCAACGCAGGAACGCCCCACCGCCGTGGGGGCG
>JADKGB010000034.1 GCA_016717225.1 Flavobacteriales bacterium
TGCCTGAACATGTGGCGTTGCGTCTGTAGCCGTACCGTTCAAATTCACTGGAAGGCCAACAACGAAGCCGTCCACTTGCTCCTTTGCCGCATATTTCTTCAGGTAGTCGATCAGGGCCTTTGTTTCAACGGTTTCCAGCGCGCTGGCAATGATCCGCAGAGGATCCGTTACCGCCAAGCCTGTGCGCTTGAGGCCGAAATCAATAGCGAGAACACGCATAGATCTGAAGATCGGGAATGACTTTGGAATTTCGTCCAGGAATCAGAGAATGGAATGCAAAGCTCGCGAAGTGAGGGATCCGGATTGAATGATCATCCGAATATCTGTTCCGGATGGCACTTTGCCCTTATGCATGAGATGATCGAATTGGCTTGGGAGGACCGCAACCTGCTCCGCGATGCGGATGTTGTGAGCCATATTGAAACGGTGATCGAGAAGTTGGATCGGGGCGAGACAGGGTGGCCGAACCTGTTGGCGATGGTGGAAGGTGAACGACTGGGTGAAAAAAGCCGTGATCGTGTACTTCCCGATCCGCGATGCACCATCAAGCTCGGGCCTTTCGAGTTCACGACAAGATGAAACTGAAGCACGGCTACGCACGGCTCGGTGTGCGGGTGGTGCCTCATGCTGTGGCGCGATACGGTGCGTTCCTCGCACGTGGCGTGCATCCTGATGCCCAGCTACGTGAACATCGGTGCCTACGTGGACAGCGACACCATGGTGGACACTTGGGCCACGGTGGGCAGCTGCGCGCAGATCGGCAAGGGCGTTCACCTGAGCGGCGGCGTAGGCATCGGCGGTGTGCTGGAACCTGTGCAGGCCGCACCGGTGATCATCGAAGACGGTGCGTTCATCGGTTCACGTGCTATCGTTGTGGAAGGCGTGCGTGTGGGCAAAGAGGCGGTGCTCGGTGCGAACGTCGTACTCACGGCCAGTACCCGCATCATCGATGTCACGGGTTCTGAAACCAATCGAAATGAAAGGCTTCGTTCCGCCGCGCTCAGTGGTCATTCCGGGGTCCGTTCCGAAGAAATTCCCTGCGGGTGAATACGGTGTCCCCTGCGCACTGATCATTGGACAGCGTAAAGAGAGCACCGACAAAAAGACGTCGTTGAACGAAGCCTTGCGCGAGCACAACGTGGCCGTTTGAAGAAGTTTCTGGTCATACAAACCGCCTTCCTCGGTGATGCTGTGCTTGCCACGGCCTTGCTGGAGAAACTGCATGCGTTCTTCCCCGACGCCGCGATCGACCTTGTAGTTCGCAAAGGCAACGAAGGACTCTTCGAAGGTCATCCGTTCCTGAACAAGTTGTTCATCTGGGACAAGCGCACGAACAAGACCGGCAACCTCTTCAAGCTTATCAACGACTTACGGAAGACGCGCTATGATCACGTGATCAATTGCCAGCGATTCTTCAGCACGGGTTTGATGACGGTGCTTGCGAAAGGAGATGAGAAGATAGGCTACGATAAGAACCCGATGGCCCCGTTTTTCACTCGACTGGTGAACCACGTTATTGGTGATGGCAGGCATGAAGTGGACCGACTGAACGAACTGATCGACCACTTGACAGACAACTCACGGCCGCTGCCCAAGCTCTATCCCGCAGAAACGACCTGCAAACCGCAGCGCGCCAGCTGGGCCAGTACGTGCGCATCGCCCCCACCTCGGTTTGGTTCACCAAACAATGGCCCGAAGCAAGTGGATCGAGCTGATCCGCCTGCTTCCTACGGATGTCCGTGTGTTCCTGCTCGGCGCACCCGGCGATGCCGAAGCCTGTTCACGTATCGCGCAACAAGCCGGACGTGGCGATGTGCTCGCGGGCAAACTCTCACTTCTCGGCACCGCGCATCTGATGCAGGGCGCCACGATGAACTATGTGAACGACAGCGCACCGCTGCACATCGCCTCCGCGATGAACGCACCCGTGACCGTAGTGTTCTGCAGCACGGTCCCGGCCTTCGGATTCGGGCCGCTGGGAGAACGGACGCGTGGTGGAGACATCGGAGAAGCTCGATTGCCGGCCATGCGGATTGCATGGGCAAGGCTTGTCCGAAGGGGCACTTCAGATGTGCGTTGGGGATCGAAGTGGACCGGGTGATGGAACGCTGATACCGCTGATCGAGCGGATCAACGCTGATACGCTCAATGTTCCGCTGCTTCAGACCCGCGCTGATCATAAAGATCCGCGTCATCTGCGTTCTATTCGCCGATATCCTCGTTCCAGAGCTCCGGTTCCGCGGCGATGAACTCCTCCATCATCCGCACGCACTCCGGCAGGTCCAGATCGATCACCTCAACGCCGTGACTTTCCATGAATTCACGCGCACCGGTGAACGTACGTGATTCCCCCACGATCACCTTCTTGATCTTGAACTGCACGATGGTGCCCGCGCACATGTAGCACGGCATTAGCGTGGAATAGATCACTGTGCCCTTGTAACTGCCGATGCGGCCCGCGTTGTTCAGGCAATCCATCTCGCCGTGGAGGATCGGGTTCTTCTCCTGCACGCGCTTGTTGTGGCCGCGCGCAATGACCTTGCCGTCGCGCACAAGCACGGAACCGATGGGGATGCCACCCTGTGATCGGCCCAAGCGAGCTTCGGCGATAGCGGCTTGCATGAACTCATCCATAGACCGAATGTATCGCAGCACCCGATCGCTTCCCACCGCTTTGCGTTCCATTTCCCGTACGTTTGAACGATGCGTATTACGATCACCCTCTTGCTGTCCATAGGCTGCTTGTTGCATTCGCATGCACAATCGACCCTGGTCCATGTGGTGAATTGGGATGCGACAACGGGCCTGTTTCCGTTCGACGTGGATGAGGATGGCGACATGGACATCCTGGTGAACGATGAAGCCGATGCCGTGCTCTGGTACGAGAACGAAGGAGGCGGCTCCTTCAGTGCATGGGACACGCTGTTCGCCGAATACTCCATGGATGACGGCCTGGTTGCGATCACCTAGACGGAGATGGTGATCTGGACCTGGTGAACTTCACGTTCGAGGTGCAGCACCGCCTAAATGCACAACAGTTCCAATGGGATTATTCGAGCGACCTCCTGACCAGCGAACGGTTGTACAACGAACATTTCGCTGATATCGATGGGGATGGGGATTTGGACGCTCTCACATTCCTTTTCAGTGGGATCCGCACGGGTGTGAATGATGGTTCAGGCCATTTTTCCTCCGTTGACCAATTCAACCCACCGGGTCTCACCAACGCCTATAGCGGCGCGTTCGCGGATGCTGATAATGATGGGGATGCCGACGTGCTGATGGGACTCAGCAACCGGATCGTTTGGTATCGCAATGATGGTACCGGGACCTTCGGAGCCATGGATACCATCGCCCTCGACTATGGCACCCACCGACGCATCATAGGCAAGGACTTCAATGCGGATGGGCTTCTGGATGTGCTCTACTCCGCGCAGCCGAACACCAGTTCCAGTTTTCTACATGTCGTGTTCGGTACTGGTGGTGGTGAGTTCTCCGAGCCGTACAGCCTGTCCGACGATCTCGGCTATTACCTCGGCATCGATGTGGCCGACTTCGACGGCAACGGCTTCCAGGATATCCTGGTAAGCGCGAAACCCGATGGCTTGTTTCCTTCGGCACCGGTCCGGGTCATCGGTCTGGCCTCACCCTTCTTTCCCCTCCACGGCACGACCATTGAGCACCGTGGCCTGGGTCGACATGGATGATGATGCTGACCTGGACGTGTTGGCGGGCGGCTACTCTGATCTGTTCTGGACAGTGAACGATGGCAACGGTGGGTTCAACCCGACCGTAGAACCCATTCAACTTGGAAGCGGTCTGGGCACCATCACCCAGGGTTGCGTGATCGCCGACATGGACCTGGACGGGAGCCGCGATCTGGTGGAGTTCACCGCACATCCTGAACATCGTGTCCATTGGTTCCCGAACAACGGAACACCGAGCCTGGGGAACGGCCGCATCCTGTTCGCCGGCGATACCAACCAGACAGAGATGCTCTGCCTGGACCTGGATCTTGATGGCGATTCCGACCTGGTATACATGGACCATTGGGGCGACCGCCTCCGATGGGCGGAGAACATCGGTTCCCCGCTGTTCGGAACACCACAGACGATCGCGATCCTCAACAACGCGCTGTACCTGCATGCTGCGGATGTGAATGCAGATGGCCTGGCTGATCTTCTCGTTTCAGGAGGCATTGCCGATCAGACCGTGAAATGCTGGATCAACACCGGTGGAGCCTTTACGGGACCCATGTTGGTCGCCGATGCCGGTAACCAGCCTCGGGGCACGCGCACCGGGCCGTGATCTCGATGGTGACGCTGACCTCATCGTGGCGAAAGCGAACGGCCAGACGAAGGTCTTCTGGTGGGCCAACGATGGGAACGGTGCCTTTCCCGGTCCCGTGAACACGCTCAGCACGGCTTCACTGGTCGAATTCCTTCTTAACGATGTCGATGCCGATGGTGATCAGGATATCATCGCCTTGATGGGCTCACCACTGGATGGCAAGGTCGCGCTGCTGCTCGATCAAGGGAATGCCGTCTTCGCGGAACCACAGTACTTGGTGCAAGACCTTATCTACTTCCATTCCCTGCGCGCGGACGATGTGGATATGGACGGCGATGCGGACATCGCTTACGTAACAGACGACCAGGTCGGACTGATCATCAATGCAGGTGGGGGCGGGTTCCTGACCGCTACAACACTCACGAATGGACCTGGCCGGTACTCATGCATGACCATGGGGGATCTTGATGGTGATGGTGCCGCTGATATCGCGTTGGGCTCGGCCGAGGAAGGGTACCTGGCGTGGCTCGCTTCGGAACAATTGGCGCTATCAGCACCACCGGCTACGATCGCGTCTTTGACCGGAACACTTCGCATTGTCCCCAACCCCGCAAGCGACCGCGCTCAGATACCCGTCGACGTCAAAGGCGATATGACTCTTCGCATCTGCGACCTGTCAGGACGCACGATGTGGCGGATGGATCGGAAGAGCTCCGCTTCGAACACTGCGTTCGAAAGCGTGGACGTGAGCGATTGGCCTGCAGGCTCCTATTTCCTCACCATCATGCCGGAACAAGGAAATCCGACCTCGGCGAAGCTGATCGTGGCCCGCTGAGCAGACTCGATCAATAGGGCAAGTCCTGCTATTTCATCCCTTGTAGTGCCTCGGCTTCTTCTTCGCCAACGCTTCCGCAGGCTCCGGCACCCAATGGTGCAGCCCACCCGCCAGTTCATCATCGAAGGTTTTCGGGATATTCCCTGCAGCCGTGCGTTCGCCCCAAGTCAGGTGCTCCTTGCCATCATCACGGCGCTCCATGGTGATGCAATCCTCCACTGGGCAAACGAGCGAGCAGAGGTTGCAGCCCACGCAATTCTCATCGATGATGCTCGGGATACGGTTCGTAGGGTCGCTGGATAGTGCGATGGCCTGGTGCGCGCCGTCCTCGCAGGCAGTGTAACAAAGCTGGCAGCCGATGCACTTGTCCTCGTTGATGCTGGCAACGACCTTGTACTTCAGGTTGAGGTCCTCCCAGTGCAGGATGTTCGGTAGCGCCTTGCCACGGAAGTCCTCGATGGTCTTGAATCCTTTTCGTCCATGTAGCGTTCCAGGCCGGGCAGCATTTCACGGATGATGCCGAACCCGAAGTGCATCACAGCGGTGCACACCTGCACGGAGGTCGCGCCGAGCAGGATGAATTCCACAGCATCGCGCCAGTTCTCCACACCACCGATGCCGCTGATGGGCAGGTTCACGTCGGGATGCTGCGCACAGTTCTTCACCATGTTCAACGCAATGGGCTTCACCGCCGGGCCGCAGTAGCCGCCGTTGGTGCTCTTGCCGTCCACGATCGGGTACGGAACGAACCGATCGATGTCCACGCCCACGATGCTCTGGATCGTGTTGATCAACGAGATCGCATCAGCGCCACCGGCACGCGCAGCCCGCGCCGGACGCGTGATGTCCGAGATGTTCGGCGTGAGCTTCACGATCACCGGCACCTTCGCCACCTCCTTCACCCACTCTACGATCATCTGCAGCACCTTGGGCTCCTGCCCCACCGCGCTGCCCATACCGCGCTCGCACATGCCGTGCGGGCAACCGAAGTTCAGCTCGATGCCATCGGCGCCGGCGTTCTCCACATCGCGCACGATCTGGTGCCACTCCTCCTTCGTCTCCACCATCAGCGAAGCGATCACCGCATGGTCCGGGAAACGCTTCTTCACTTCGCTGATCTCGCGCAGGTTGTCCTTCAGCGGCCGATCGGTGATGAGCTCGATGTTGTTGAAGCCCACCATGCGCTTGTCGCGGTAGTTCACAGCGCCGTAGCGACTGCTCACGTTCACCACCGGCACGCCGAGGGTCTTCCATACGGCACCGCCCCAGCCCGCATCGAAGGCTTTCATGATCTGGTAGCCGGAATTGGTCGGCGGCGCTGAGGCCAGCCAGAAAGGGTTCGGGCTTTTGATGCCGGCGAGATTGGTCCTTAAGTCTGCCATGTTGATCAGTGTTCGGTCACATTTCCATTCGATCTGCGCAAAGCAAGGTGCATCGGCTTCTCATAGCTCGTTCAACCATGCGGTAGCACGTATGATCGCCTTGTCCACATTCAACTCCTGGCCTGGAACGAACTCAAAGTTCTCGTCCACATCCACGAAGTCCGTATACACCTTGCCATTTCGATCTTTATAGACGCTGGTGGAGACCATCAGCGCAGCGCTCTCGCCCAACGGCGTCCAATCGTTCGCGGTGGTCAATCCACCTGTCGGCTCTCCGAAGAAGCGCGTGCTTTCCCGGCCCTTGAACACAACGGCCACTACCTCGCCCGAACTTACCGTGTACATGCTGGTAAGGACCGCCACCTTCGGCAACGCCCCAGGCACTTGATCATTCGGTAAGGCAACGGAATAGTCGTCGTAGAAGAAATCCCCATTCATGACTTTCCAAACACCGCTCTCGGTCTCCGTAAGGCCTGAGGTCCCCCCGACCATGCCGTCACCGATCACCGTCGCGAGGCCTTCCACCATGGGGAACATGTTGCCACCACCATCGTATCTCAGGTCGATGATCCAATTCTCGGCACCTTTCCGCTGCAACTCCTGGATCGGATCCTGAATGGCCTTGGACATGGCCACGTTATCACCCATCGGTAGGCCAACGATCCTGACATATCCCGTCCGCTCGCCGATCAACTGTGCTAGGAACGTGAACTCCTGGCCACTTTGGATCCTGTTGTAGATCTCCGGGTTGAACAATTTCAAGTGCTCTTTCGGCTCGCCATAGAAGTAGGCGAGCTGTTCGTTGCGGTGCATCAGGCGCGCATGCTCATCTCCCAAGGCGGCGAACAGGTGCTTGACGGCAGGCCCCAACTTCCGAATGGAATCAGCATCAGCAGCCAGCTGATGGACTTCAGCACGCAACGATGGCCAGTCCACCTTGTTCCGATAGAGCGATGCCCGCTCCGTATGGGCGACCACCGAATCCAGCACCGCTTTGACCTCCGGCGACTTCTGCCCCCGAGCCGTCGCGGCCCAGAGCAGTAGAAGCAGAAGTGGGAACTTGTTCATAGGCTTGGTGCAATAGATCACATCGTCGATCCCTATTTCGATGATCGGTCAGGTGCGTTCAAATACGCGTGGATACCGTGTGCTGCCTTCTTCGCTTCCGCCGCTGCGTTCACCACTTCCACCCCACCGTTCACCGCATCTCCGGCAGCGAAGTACTTCGGGTTGTTGGTCTGGTAGTTCTCGTTCACTACGATGCGACCGCGGTTGTCGAGGATGCGGCCCTTCTTGTCCAGCGCTATACCGGCGATCTGCTCCAATAGGTCCACTTGCTTGCCTTGACCAGTACCCAGCAGAACCATATCGCAAGGCTCAATGAACTCGCTGCCGGGGATCGCTTCGATCTTGCCGTAGGCCGCTTTGTTCCGGATGAACTTCACACCGGTCACGGCGCCATTGCCCATGACTTCCACCGGCGTCACATTGAACAGCGCTTTCGAGCCGCTCTTCTTCGCCAAGTCGAACTCGAACGAGTAGGCCCCCATCTCCTCAGGCCCGCGACGGTAAGCGATGATCACGCTTTCCGCGCCCATGCGGCAGCTCTCGCTCGCGGCATCCATCGCGGTGTTGCCACCACCGAGTACGATCACTTTGTTACCGACCAGTGTTGCGTGATGCTTGTTCCGTAGTACTTCCACGAACTCCAGCGCGCCCAACACGCCATTCTTGTCCTCACCGGGAATGCCCAGCGCTGATGTGCCGCCCAGACCGATGCCGATGAAGACCGCATCGTAGTCCTTCTCCAATCGTTCGAAGTCGGCGCGACCCGTCACTGGTTTCTTGTAATGCACGTTGAAGCCGAACTGGTCCTGCAGATAGGCAACCTCATCCACGGCCTCCTCGTTGGTGAGCTTGTAGGGAGCCACACCATACACGCACAGTCCGCTGGGCTTCTCGCGGGCTTCGTAGATGTCCACCCCGTGCCCGAGCATCCGCAATTCGCAGGCTGCTGCGATCCCCGCAGGCCCCGCGCCGATCACCGCGACCTTCTTGCCTGTAGGCTTGCCGGTGATGAAGAGCTTCTTCTTCGCGCGGATCACCTTGTCGGTGGCGTGTGCCTGCAAGCGACCGATCTCGATGGGCTTCACGTCGCTGTGGTTGTACACGCAGGCCCCTTCGCAGAGTTCCTCCGTGGGGCACACATTCCCGCAGGCGTGGCCCATCCAGTTGCTCTCGTAGATCGTCTTCGCGGCGCCGTCCTTGTTGCCGTCGTTGATCTGGCGGATGAAGTTGGGGATGTCGATGCCCGTGGGACATGCGTTGATGCACGGAGCATCGTAACAGTAAAGGCAGCGAGAGCTTTCGTAGTACGCCTCCGTGTCCGTCATCAACGGTTTCTTCGGGTGGAAGTTCTTCGCGAACTCCTGCTCGGTGGTAGGTTTCTTGTATTCTGCCATTTGATCCTATGCTTCAGGCCTCAAGCCACAGGCCCCAGGCTCATCCGTGTTTCCGTTCGTTGATCTGCGATGCCTAAGCCTGTGGCCTGCAGCTTGAGGCTTGCGGCGCGCGGCGGGCATCGCGTGTGTTAAAGCTCGACGATCTTGCCATACGTCTCCGGCCTTCTATCCCGGAAGAACTGCCAGACGCTCCGCACCTCCTCGATCATGTCCAAGTCGAACTCGGCAACGAGCAGTTCATCATTGTCGCGCGAGGCTTGTGCGAAGATCTGGCCGCGCGGATCCACGAAGTAGGACTGGCCGTAGAACTTGCCGAGGTTCCAGGGCTTCTCCTCGCCCACGCGATTGATGCAACCCATGAAGTAGCCGTTCGCCGCCGCGTGCGCGGGTTGCTCCAGCTTCCAGAGGTACTCGCTTAGACCAGCCACAGTAGCGCTCGGGTTGTAGACGATCTCCGCGCCGTTGAGACCGAGGCAGCGCGCGCCGTCGGGGAAATGGCGATCATAGCAGATGTACACGCCCACCTTGGCATACTTCGTCTGGAACACCGGATAACCGAGGTTGCCGGGCTTGAAGAAGAACTTCTCCCAGAAGCCGCTCGTGTGCGGGATATGGTTCTTGCGGTACTTGCCGAGGTAGGCGCCATCCGCGTCGATCACCGCAGCGGTGTTGTACAGCACGCCCGCCTGCTCCTTCTCGTAGATCGGCACGATGATCACCATGTTGTACTTCTTCGCGTACGTGGCCATCAACTCCGTGGTGGGGCCGGGCACGCTTTCCGCGCTCTCGTACCACTTGCGGTCCTGGCCCGGACAGAAGTAGGGCGTGTTGAAGATCTCCTGCAGGCAGAGGATCTGCACCCCTTGTTGCCCGGCCTTCTCGATGAACGGGATGTGCTTGTGCACCATCGCGTCGATGATCTCCGGTATGGTGCCTTCGCCCTCCGTCTTCGGAAGGCTCATCTGGATAAGGCCGCTCTTGATCTTGCGTGGCATTGTTGAATGCGTTGTCTGGTGTCTGTTGTCGGTTCTCCGGCCGCACGGCCTGCGCGCGTGGACGTTCGCCAATGTAACCACCGACAGGATCACCACGCTCATCGAACGAGGTACTTCCCGATATTCGTTCACCATGGCCACCAAAGAAAGCCCATACGCAAGTCAGTGAAGGCGGTGATCGCCAAGCGGCCAGCACCCTCCCGCCTGTTACGCGGGACTTCGTCTCCGGCTCAGCTCTACAAGCGCGTACAGTCCATTCTGGAACAAGCCCGCGATACGGCCGCGCGCAGTGTGAACACCGCGCAGGTGGTGGCCAATTGGCTCATCGGGCGGGAGATCGTCGACGAAGAACAGCGGGGGGAGCGCAAGGCGGGGTACGGCGAACGGCTGCTCGTTGAACTCTCGGTCAAACTGGCCAAGAGCTATGGCAACGGCTACTCTGCCACCAATCTCCGGCTCTTCCGACAGTTCTATGCGAACTACCCCATGCTGCTCGCTGGTTCAATTCATCACGCAGTGAGTGATGAATTGACGGATGGAGGTGATCAAGCGATCCATCACGCACCGCGTGATGAATTCAGAAAGTCGCTGCAAACGAAGGCCGGAGCAATTCCCCACGCAGTGCGTCGGAATTCGGGGAACCCACGCCAGACCTGGAAACCAGGGCAGTTGAACACGGGCCTCTCGTGGACCCATTACCGCACATTGCTGCGCGTGGAGAAGCCGCACGCGCGATCGTTCTACGAGATCGAAGCGGTGGGCAGTGCATGGAGCGCGCGCGAACTGGAGCGCCAGATCAACAGCCTGCTTTTCGAGCGGCTCGCACGAAGCAAGGACAAGAAAGGCGTGATGCGCTTGGCGAAGAAAGGCCAAGAGATCCTGGGACCGGCCGATGTGTTCAAGGATCCCGTGGTATTCGAATTCCTGGGCATACCCAAGACCAAGCGGTTGCAAGAGACCGACCTGGAAAGCATGCTGATCACCAACCTGCAGGATTTCCTGTTGGAACTCGGCAAGGGTTTCGCGCTGGTCTCACGGCAGGAACGCATCACCTTGGATGGTGATCATTTCTACATAGACCTCGTCTTCTACCACACCGTATTGAAGTGCTACATCCTTATCGACCTGAAGGTGGGCAAGCTCACGCACCAAGATCTCGGACAGATCCAGCTCTACGTGAACTACTACGATGAGGAGCGCTGCACAAAAGGCGATAACCCCACGCTCGGCCTCATCCTCTGCACCGACAAGAACGATGCGGTGGTACGCTACACGCTAGGCAAGGGCAACCAGAAGATCTTCGCCAGCCGCTACAAATTGCACGTGCCCAGCGAGGCGGAACTACGTAAGGAGTTACAGCGGGAGTTGAAGATGTTGAGGAGGTGAGGGCGAAGGTCGGCTCGGAAAAGCGATGTAGAACTGGTGACCAACCTACTTGAGAACCTGTGCCGCTTTCATCAGTTGTAGGGTTCGGCCCAACTGGGAACTGACCACTGTCTTGTTCATGTCCTTGGTGACCTCGTCGATCATCTCCCGAAGCTCGATCAGTTTGATCGGATTCCCGCCCATCTGCTGCTGGAAACGGTCATGGTTCTCCCCAATGGCTCTTATCACCGCGGATCGAGGTTGTCGCCGTGACGTAGGTGAAGGTTGTTTCGCCAGTAACCTCTTGGACTTTACGTATGAACGCTTGCGACCATTTCGGTTTCACCAGTTCTCTGAAAGCCCGCCAAGAGTCACGTCCTGATCGCTTCTTGTTGTCTTCGATCTCGCTGATCTTGGATCGGACGACGAAGCCTGCCTGCCAACTCTTGCAACTGACCGCCCAAACCCGGTTCGGTCCGCGCTCGTTGGGGTTGAAACCAAGAACGTCTATATCGCTATGATTCGAATCCTGCTTCCGGTCAAACTCAGGATGACCCGGATCAGGCAGGAACTTGATGTTGTGCATCGTGAAGTAGCCCTTCGCTTGCAGGTAGTCGTCCACAAGCTGTTCGAGGATGTCTTCTTTCATGGGGGTGGTCGTATTGAGGCGTAGTCAATTGTAGCGGTTGCGTGATCAAGTCGCATTTCGCGTTAGGGACAGCAGTGGAAAGCCCGGAGCCGTCTTCGGCGAGGACTTGGAACGAATGGCCCGACGGCGAGTCTTCGAGCCGGAACGCCCAAATTCCGATCACTCACAGCATTCCCGAAACCTTGTTCCGCTTCACGAACTTCCCGTAGCCCTTCTTGATCCGCACTTCGCCGTTGTGCACCGCCACCTGGCCGCGCAGGATCGTGGTCTTCACTTTACCGGTGAGCTGCATTCCCTCGTAGGCGCTATAATCCACGTTCATGTGGTGGGTCTTGGCGCTCAGCGTGTGCTTCTCGTTCGGGTCGAGCAGGATGATGTCTGCGTCGCTCCCGATGCCGATTGTGCCTTTGCGCGGGAACATGCCGAAGATCTTCGCGGGGTTGGTGGCCGTGACCTCCACGAACTTGTTCACGCTGATGCGCTTCTTGTTCACGCCTTCGCTGAAGAGCAGTTCCATGCGGTGCTCGATGGCGGGGTGGCCGTTGGGGATCTTCGAGAAATCGTCCTTGCCCAGCAGCTTCTTCTCCCACGTGAACGGGCAGTGATCGGTAGCCACCACTTGTATGCTGCCTTGGTCAATTCCGGCCCACAGTTGCGACTGATCCTTCTTCTCGCGCAATGGTGGGCTCATCACCCACTTCGCACCGTCCTCGCGTTCGTATAGCGATGCATCGAGCAGCAGGTATTGGATGCAGGTTTCCGCCAGGACGCGTTGGCCGCGCTTCGCCGCATCGCGCACGGCGTTGAGCGCGCCTTCACAGGTCATGTGTACGATGTACGCTGGAACACCTGTGTAGCTTGCCATATCGGCAAAGCGGTGGCTCGCTTCAGCTTCCGTGATCTCCGGTTGGCTGAGGTAGTGGTAGAGCGGTTTGAGGTTGCCTTCGCTGCGATGCTTCTGCACGAGGAAGTCGATCATGTCGCCGTTGGTGGCGTGCACCGTGACCAGTCCTCCCTGCTTCTTCACCTCCTGCATCAGGCCCACCATCTGGCGGTCGTCGATCATCAGCGCGCCCTTGTACGCCATGAAGGTCTTGAAGCTGGTGATGCCTTCCTGCTCGATCATCTCCTTCACTTCGGCCTTGGTGCCGTCGTTGAAGTCGGTGACGGCCATGTGCCAGCTGAGGTCGCCATAGAGGTTGCCGTTCATTCGTCCCTGCCATTGTTCCAGCGCGTGGCGCAGGCTCTTGCCCTGCGTTTGCAGGATGAAGTCGATGACCGTGGTGGTGCCGCCATGCAGCGCGGCGAGCGTGCCCGTCTCGTAGTTGTCGCTGCTGAAGGTGCCCATGAAGGGCATGTCCAGGTGCACGTGCGGGTCGATGCCACCCGGCAGCACGAACATCCCTTTCGCATCGATCACTTCGGCGCCATTGTATGACAGGTCGTGGCCAATGGCCTTGACGTGTTCGCCCTCGATGAGGACATCGGCGCGGTGGAAGTCAGCGGCGGTGACGACGGTGCCGTTCTTGATGAGGAGGCTCATGGTCGTTCAGAAAATCAGATGATCGAATGCGGTTCCAAGATAACCGGGAAGTGCCCTCAGACCGCGCGGCCCCTCATCATCGCCCAATAGACGCCGAAGGCCACGAAGGTCCCACTGAACCAAGAGAGCGTGTAGAGCACTTCCAGCGGCTTCACCCTATAACCGATGATGGCAACGAACACACCTGCCAACAAAGCAACGATCGCCGCACTGTTCACACCCGCGTGCGGGCCATCCACCTTGTACAGGTCGGCGATCACCAAGTTGCGCTTGCGGATGATGAAGTAGTCGCACAGCAATATGCCGAGCACCGGTCCAAGCAGCCCGCTGATGAAAATGAGGATGCCACTGATCTCGTTCATGAGCCACCACGGGCAGATGATAATGCCGACAAGTCCTGCGATCACCCCCCCGACGCGGAAACTGATCTTCTTGGGGAACAGATTGCTGAAGGCATTGGCCGGTGCGATCACGTTCGCGGCGATGTTGGTGCTGAGCGTGGCAATGAGCATCGCGATCTGTGCGAAGATCACCACGCCCGGGCTCTTGAACTTGTCCACGAGCGAGACCGGATCCCACGGCGCATCCTCGGCGATCAATACATCCTTGAAGGCCACCACGGCGGCACTGGTGACGAAGATGCCCACGAACGAGTAGAAGAGCATGGTGCCCGGCAGGCCGATGAACTGGCCCCAGAGCTGGTCTTTCTGCGTCTTCGCATGGCGTGTGATGTCGGAGATACTTATGGACATTGTCGCCCAGAAACCGACCATGGCGGTGAACCACATGAGGTATTGCCAGAAGCCGACGCTGTCTTCAGAGTGCCATTGCGTCGCATGCACCACGGTCGACACGACGCCAGCGTCATCCTTGAACTGCACGTCAATGGTGCCGTCAAGATCCACTCCCGGATGTGTCACCTCCAGCGGTGATCGCGCGATCGGGATCCATTCGCTCTCCTGTTCGCCGATCGAATTTGTTGTCCACATCTTGAACGAGGTCGCCTTGGGTGTTCCCCCTGTATTCGAAAGTGGCCGGACAACGAGGGTCGTCCTACCCCAATCCTTTTCCACGTCCATCTCTACTGAACCGTGCTGCAACTGCTTGCCTTGTTCCAATGCGTTCGCGAAACCATCGGCGCTATTCGCACCCCAAACAATGAGCACAATGCCGATGAGGATGATATCGGTGCGCTCCAATCCTCCAGCCAGCGGATGCTCTCGGTGCCCTTCCAGATGAACCAGATGTTTATCAGCCAGAACACGCCGAAGCAGATGAACTTGCCAATGCTCAACGCCACCTCCCCTTCGTGACCGGTCGCAGCATTCCAAATGGAGTAGATCGCCAAACCCCCGATCCACGTTTGCACGCCGAACCAGCCACAGGCCACGATGGCGCGAAGCAAACTCGCGATGTGAATGCCCTGGGTTCCGAAAGCCGCACGGCCCTGCACGGGGAATGGGATGCCGTACTTCACCCCCGCATGACCGTTGAGCACCATGGGAATGGTGATCACCAGGTTGGCCAGGCCGATGATCGCCAGCGCAGCATGCCAGCTGAGGCCCGCACGCATCATGTACGAGGCCAGCAAATACGTGGGGATGCACACCGCCATGCCCACCCACAACGCGGCGAGGTTCCACTTGTTCCAGGTGCGCTTCTCCGGCGGGATGGGCGCGAGGTCTTCGCTATAGAGGGGACTGGACTTGATATCCTTACCTGGATCCATTCGGCATGTATTGGTGGTCGTTCGATGCGGCCGTGGTCAAGATAGGCGTGCGGAGGGATCGTGCTCCCCTCCCCGGAAGTAGGCGTTCGCTTGCTGCCGGAAAAGGAAGAAGCCGCATACGATCAGCGCCAGACCATGGACTGCGATCACCATCGCTCCCATACCAGAGAGTTCCAATGGAAAAAAGGCAATACTCGCGAGGATCATCCAGCGACCCCGTGGAGAGCGCTTCAGAACAAGAACGCCACCGGCCAACGAGGCCACGGTTCCGCCAACGAACAAGCCCGAACCACGGAAACGATGGAGCCAACTGACCGAGGAACTTCCGGAATCCGCATAAAGACCAACGAACACCAAGAACAGAACGCATATCGCGCCTGACAGGATCGAGAGCCAACCGATAATGGAAATGGCGAGCGGGCGTTTCAAGCTTAGTTGGAGTGCATTGATATTTCCACCCGGCGACGCGATCAGGCTCTGGACAAGGTAGGGGCGGCGGGGAACTCGGCGTGCTTCGCGTGTGCGATCGCTGTGTAAGGCCGGAGGCCGTCCTGAGCGGGATCGAAGGGTCGAGGGACGTGCTCTCATCAGCACATCAGCAGCTGGCCTTGCTAAAGACCCCAACGCCGACCGGGGTCGTACTTGACTAATGCGGCGGTGGGAGTTCGGCTCATAACCAGTCCAACAGCGAAACACCAAGGCCGATGGTGGTTTGCTTGTGGTTGTAATCGATCAGGCTCTCGCCGTAGCCGTGGAACACCTGCAGGTGCGCCTTCAGGTGGCCGCTGATGGTGAAGGTCCAATCGCCCTGCACCGAGCCACCGGTGAGCGGCGCATCAATGAAGGCACTGCGTAGTTGCATGGAGATGACATGGCTCCGCAACTGGTAAATGAGGATCACCTCGCCGTTCCCCACGAGGCCGGTGATGCCCGCGTTCTCATCTGAGCGTTCGCTCTCGGGGAAGCGCCACCAAGGGCGCAGCAGCACCGCACAGCGGCCGCGTTCCAGGCCGATCTGCGCGATCAGGCGGTTCCAGCTTCGGCTGTATGGTTCCACTCCGCCGTTGCTCTGGTGGTTCAAGCCCGCACTGAGCAACCTGCCGTTGAAACCGAATATGCGGTACCGCACGGGCCACACCAGCATTGCCTCCGGTTCGTAGTTGGTTTCGCGGAACGAACGACTGAACCCGGAGTTGTACACCTGCCAGCGGGAACTCTGCGTATAAGCCCACCCAGATGTCGCCTTTGTCCTTGTACAGCCCTTGAACGACCTTGGTCTTGAAGCTGAACTGGAATTTGCACTCGATCACATCCAAGGGCAGCTGCTCGTTGCCTGAAGGATCGGGCCCGTTGGTGCGACGCGGATCATGATTGGGTGCGCTGCTCCACACCGCAGGCAGCACGTACACCGGTTTGTAGGGAGTAAGCAGGAAGTTGCCATTGCGCAGGCTGTCCTCCAGTTCCCAGCGGGCGCGTAGGCTGTGCGTTTCCTTGAAAGCCCTGTTCTGCGACTGCGCGATGACAGATGCCGGAAGCAAGAACCACAACCCGACATGCAAGCATCGGCGTGCGCCAAGGAACATCCGGGCCACACGCGTTCTGCGACCTGGGCTCAAATACATGCGTACGGGACAGCAGGTGCTTGCACGCGTTGAAGGTAGGTGCAGCGTGAGCGACGAGTTCGACAGCCCGTCGATAGGGATTTGGTCAAGATTGGGGCGGCGGGGAATTCGATGACCAAGATGCACGATACATTGCAGGGAATCGTGTGAACCAATCATGATCCATATTGATACCATTTGATACCATGCGGGAACCAAAGACCATACTGCTGACATGGAATCCAAAGAAATGGACGTGGGAGAATTTGGATGAAATGGTTCAAGAGGTAAAGGACCACGGCTCGTGTCTTGACCGGTGGAGTGTGGGACGATCCAAAGACATAGCTCCAGGTGACAGGTTCTATTTGCTACACCTTGGCGTCGAACCGCGCGGCATCATGGCATCGGGATGGGTTATGAGCGAACCCGAATCCAAGCTGCACTGGGACGGTTCGGAAAGTTCAACTCTCTATGTGGACATCGAGTACGACAGATTGTTCAGGCCGGATGAGTCGATATTGCACATCGACACGCTTAGATCAGCGATGCCTGATCAACACTGGTTACCTCAATCATCTGGAACCTTCTTGAGGTCGGAGTATCTCGTCAAGATGGACGAACTCTGGGCTGGCAACCATGCATCCAACAAAACTCTCGCTTCCGAATCCCCAGCGGACTTCATTGAGGGTACTGCATACACTGTTCGGATGACACGTTACGAACGTGATCCAAGGAACCGCTCTGCATGCATTGCACATCATGGAACCGCTTGTGTAGTGTGTGAGTTCGATTTCAAAACGCGGTACGGGAGCCTTGGTGAAGGATTCATTCATGTCCACCACCTGAATCCCTTGGCAGCAACACGCGGCGCGCATGTGCTCGATCCAATTCGTGACATGAGACCTGTATGCCCAAACTGCCACGCGATGCTTCACAGAAAGAAGGCCCTCCTGAGCATCGATGAACTGAAAGCCATTGTGAGGAAGTGATCCCCTCTCGGCCTAGATCGCATCACCGGATGTAGGCTCGACATTTCGCGTTAGGGATTGCAGCGAATAGCCCACAGCCGACGAAGGAGGCGAGGACTAGCAGCGGAAAGCCCGACGGCGCGCATTTGGCGCCGGAACGCCCAAGTCATCCAATCAGCTAATCCGCTAAACGTCTCATCAGCTAATCACACACAAGCCTCATCCGCGATTGCTATAGCCTTATCCAAGATCTCCATCCCCTCATCCACCCCGGCCTTGTCGATGCACAGCGGCGGCGCTACGAAGATCCAGTTCCAGCGCACGAAGGTGAACATGCCCAGTTCGTTGATCTTGGCGGCCACCTTGTTCATCACGGCCATCTCTTCGGGCTTCGCGTTCCACGGCGCCATCGGCTCCTTGGTCTCGCGGTTCTTCACCAGTTCGATGCAACCCAGCAGGCCGGTGTTGCGGAAGTCGCCGATGCTCGGGTGCTTCTGTGCAAGTCGCGCAACGCTCTCGTCCACGTAACGGCCCATGGTGGCGGCGTTGGTCACTAGATCCTCCTCCTTGTAGATGTCGATGACGGCATTCGCGGCGGCGCAGGCCACGGCGTGCGCGCTGTAGGTGAGGCCGATGGGCAGCGGCTTGTCGTCGAAGTGCTTGATGATCTCCTCGCGAACGATGAGGCCGCCGAGCGGGATGTAGCCGCTGGTGATGCCCTTCGCCATGCACAGGATGTCCGGCACCACACCATGGTGGTCGATGCCGAACCACTTGCCCGTGCGCCCGAAGCCGCTCATCACCTCATCGCAGATGGTAAGAATGCCGTAGCGGTCCGCGATGGCCTTCACACCTTTCCAGTAGCCCGGCGGGTACTTGATGCAGCCGCTGGAGCCGCTCTCGCCTTCCAGCATGATCGCCGCGATGTACTGCGGGCCTTCGTACTTCACCACGCGCTCCAGGTGCGCCAGCGCGTTCTCCGTGCATTCCTCCGGCGTCTTGCTGTTCCACGGGCAGCGGTAGAAGTACGGGTTCTCCACGTGGATGATGTTCGGCACGCCCTGGCTGTCGTGCGGCAAGCCGCGCGGATCGCCACCGGCGCTGAGCGCACCGTACGTGGCGCCGTGGTAGCTCTGGTACAGCGTGATGATCTTGTGGCGACCGGTGTACAAACGCGCCAGCTTCATCGCGTGCTCCACCGCCTCGGTGCCACCGTTGGTGAAGAAGGTGCGGTTGAGCGAACCCGGCGTGATCTCCGCCAGCGTCTTGCCCAGCTTGCCGCGCGCCTCGGTGATCATGCCCGGATGCACGTAGCTCACCTCGGCCATCTGCTTCGCCACCGCCTCCGCGACTTTCGGATGCCCGTGCCCGATGTTCACGTTCATCAGCTGCGAGCTGAAATCGATGTAGCGCTTGCCGCTGCGCTCGTAGAGGTAGATGCCCTTGGCGCGCTCGATGTTCAATGGCGCAAGGCCCGATTGTTTGCTCCAGCTGAAGATGGTGTGCTCGAGGTTGTCCTTGAGGATCTCGGCGGGGTCGGCTTTCGTCAATGTGCTCACGGGATGCGGTTGAAGTGACAAAGTAAGGGATGACTTGAGGTCGCAAATTGTGACCTCAAGTGCTCATCCCTTCAAGGTCGCAATTTGCGACCTTAATCCCGACAAGATCGATCGCATGTGCCTGCCTTGCTTAAGGTCTCCGTTTGTGTCCTTAAAGCCGACGCAGGTCACCATCCGTGGCCAAGGCCTTGCTCAAATACTCCGCGAGTTCGTCACCACGTCCATGTCGTGGAAGGTGATGATGGAAGCGGGCCCCTCTTGGACATTGAGACCAAGGTGCTGAACGAGCGGCCGTTCCATCCGCAGGACTTCATGTTCGAACTCACCAGATGAGTCCGGGGCGGGGAGGGGGTCGTGACCTTAAAGCCAGAAGGTTCCAGTACCTGCCGATGGCTTTCACCGAGCATGGCGTCCTCATGCTCTCCAACGTGCTCCGCAGCGAACGCGCCGTCTTGATGAGCATCCAGATCATCCGCGTCTTCACCCGCATGCGCGAAATGCTCCTCACCCACAAAGACCTGCTGCTGGACCTGGAGAGGCTGCGCAACACCTCCAAAGAGCACGGCGGAAAGATCCAGGTGATCTTCCGCTACGTGAAGCAAATGGAGAGCGCGAGCAGCGGCTGTGCCGCAGAAACCTCGAGGCGGCGAAACCGCGGGGACCTGGGGTTCAGCTGCAAACACTGGCCGTAGGCATCTGTCGCGGTGCTGTATTGGCTCCTTTCACGATCACCGAACCGGTGTGGTCTGATCACAACCCATGTTCAACTCGTGACCGGCAGGTGCCTTGGCATTCATTTGGAATCCCTTCCCGTCCAACCGTTCATGAACAGAGTCGCGGTCACCGAATCGCAGGGTCACCGATGAACCTCCAAATGACCAATTCCCCGTATCGAAGTCGCTCGTGCCCCATGCGTCCGATCATGCAACAG
Organism: Flavobacteriales bacterium; assembly: GCA_016717225.1. GTDB lineage: Bacteria > Bacteroidota > Bacteroidia > Flavobacteriales_F > PHOS-HE28 > PHOS-HE28. The sequence goes on from JADKGB010000034.1 coordinate 20,310, forward strand.
CAGTCGTCACGCATTGTTCCAGACACCAGGACTTGGTTGATAAACCCGTCATTGCTCGCCAACCAAGCCTCAAGTGCATCCCCATGGACCTCGTGAGGTTCGCGACAGCCAGTTCCCAAGTCTGGCCAAAGGTGTCTGAGGGCCATGCCATGGATCGCCAGCGACCAACAGCGATCACTGCAGATCCGTACTGAATGCCCCAAGCCAGCCGTTCTCCGATGATCGTTTGTTCGCATGGTTGCAAACCTGTTCAAGTACCGACAAACGTCAACGATCGTCCAGCCGTGGACGTGTTTATGAATAATGCGTCCTGCGCTGCCCCGCGAGAAATGGCAAAAGGCTTTAAGAACGCAAAGAAACCTGGACATGCAATCAGCACGGTTGCATCATGACATCCAATTCGTCTTCCCCTCCGGGTTCCACTTCGTCGTGGTCTTCTTCAGCTGCGTCCAGAACTCGATGCTGCTCTTCCCGGTGATATCGCACGTCCCGAACTTGCTGTCGTTCCAACCGCCGAAGCTGAAGGGCTCGCGCGGCACGGGCACGCCGATGTTCACGCCGATCATGCCGGCGCTGGCGCGTTCCATGACCTGTCTCGCCAGGCCACCGCTCTGCGTGAAGACCGCGGCAGCATTGCCGTAGGGGTTCGCGTTCTCGATGGCGATGGCGGCATCCAGGTCCTTCGCGCGGATGATGCTGATCACCGGACCGAAGACCTCTTCCTGCGAAATGCGCATGTCGGAGGTCACGTGATCGATGATCGTGGGGCCGAGGTAGTAACCATTGGCGGCGCCACCTTCAACAACAGGGTTGCGTCCGTCAAGCAGCACTTTTGCTCCGGCCTTCGCCGCTTCCGCGATGAACCCCAAGATGCGTTCATACGAGGCCTTGCTGATCACCGGCCCGAGGTTCTTGCCGGGGATGAGCTTCTTCGCTTCGATGATCATCTGGTTGATGATGTGATCAACACCACCGATGCCGACCATCTGCGCGGCGGCCATGCAGCGCTGTCCCGCGCAACCGCTCATGCTGGCGACCACATTGCTCGCGGTCATTTCCAAGTGCGCATCGGGCAGCACGAGCAAATGGTTCTTCGCACCGCCCAGGCAAAGCGCGCGCTTCAATGTGCTCGTCGCACGGATGTAAACGATCTTGGCCACCTTGGTGGAACCCACGAAGCTCACGGCCTTGATGCCGGGGTGATCGCAGATGGCCTCCACGATCGCGCGGTCGCCGTTCACCACGTTGAAGACGCCATCGGGCAGGCCCGCTTCCTTCAGCAGTTCAGCGATGCGGATGGCGCTGATCGGCACCACCTCGCTCGGCTTCAGGATCATCGTGTTGCCAAGCATCACCGCGTTGGGGATGGTCCAGTGCGGCACCATGTTCGGGAAGTTGAACGGCGCGATGCTCGCCACCACGCCCAGCGGTTTCCGTTCGATGCGGCATTCCACGCCCTTGCTCACTTCCAGCACTTCGCCCTGCACCAACTGCGGCAGGCTGCACGCGAATTCGCACAGTTCCATGCTCTTGTCCACCTCGGCGTACGACTCGTCCATCGTCTTGCCGTTCTCGGTGTGTACCAGCGTGGCCAGTTCTTCGCGGTTCTTCCACAGCAATTCGCGGTAGCGGAAGAAGATCTGCGCACGCTCCTTGATCGGCGTGCCGCTCCAACCGGGAAACGCGGCCTCGGCGGCCTTCACAGCCTTGTCCAGATCGGCGGCTGTTGAAAGGGGAACGGTGCTGATGACCGTGCCGTCGAGCGGCGAATGGACGTCCATTCGTTGCTGGCCGTTGGCGTCGGGCTTGCCAGCGATGAAGTTCTTGGTCTCGGGGTACTTGAGCGTGAGCGTGGGCATGGGATCGATCGCGTAGGCAACGAATCTACAAAGAGCCAGCGCTGCGCAAGGAAACGATCCCGGTCTTCTACTTTCGCGACCTTCTTCCGCAGACCGTGCAACAACGCACCCATTCCTTCACCCTGGACACCTCTCGATTGGATGGTGTCCTGGACCAGCCCCTGTTCCGAGCGGTCGCTTGGGAAGCGAAAGCTCAGGGCGTTCCTGCGTTCGCGATCGGCGGCTACGTGCGCGATCTGATCTTGGGACGCCCCTGCAAGGACATCGACTTTGTGGTGGAGGGCGATGGAATGGCGTTTGCCCAAACTGTTGCCAAACGGCTGAAGGCAGAGCCGGTGCACGTGTTCAAGAACTTCGGTACGGCCATGTTCATGTTCGGCGATGTGCAGGTGGAATTCGTTGGCGCACGCAAGGAGAGCTACACCCGGGACAGTCGCAAGCCCGAAGTGGAACCCGGCACCATCAAGGACGATCAGGAACGACGTGATTTCACGATCAACGCTTTGGCCATCTCGCTGAACGAAGGAAGTGCAGGTGCACTCGTGGATCCTTTCGGGGGCCTGCTCGATCTGGATCGTGGGATACTGCGCACACCATTGGGGCCGGACATCACATACAGCGACGATCCGTTGCGGATGATGCGCGCAGTGCGGTTCGCAACGCAACTGGGTTTCATCATCGATCCGCCAAGTTTTGAAGCGATCAAACGCAACGCGGAAAGGCTCAATATCATCAGTGCCGAACGCATCCATACCGAACTGAACAAGATCATCCTCACGAAGAAACCGAGCGTGGGTTTCATTTTGCTCCGTGACTGTGGCTTGTTGGAACGATTCTTCCCCGAGTTCTTGGAATTGCAAGGGGCCGAGGAGAAGGACGGCATTGGCCACAAAGACAATTTTTACCACACGCTACAGGTCCTCGACAACGTGTGCGCCAAGAGTGACGATCTCTGGTTGCGTTGGGCGGCGATCCTGCACGATATCGCCAAACCCAAAACCAAACGCTTCGACCCGGCGCATGGCTGGACTTTCCACGGACACGAGGACAAGGGCGCTCGCATGGTACCCCAGATCTTCCGCAGGTTGAAACTGCCGCTGGACGAGCAGATGCGTTTCGTGCAAGACCTCGTTGCCATGCACCTGCGACCTATTTCGCTGACCAAGGAAGAAGTGACCGACAGCGCTGTCCGCCGCCTGTTGTTCGATGCAGGCAACAACATCGAAGCACTGATGATCCTGTGCCGGGCGGATATCACCAGCAAGAACGAAAAGAAGAAGGAGCGCTACCTGCGCAACTACGAGCTCTTGATCCACAAGCTCGCTGAAGTGGAACAGAAGGACCAAGTGCGGAACTTCCAACCACCCATTACGGGTCAAGACGTCATGACCGCCTTCGGGATCGAGCCGTGCAAATTGATCGGTGATATCAAGATCGTGATCAAGGACGCGATCCTTGATGGCGTGATACAGAACGACCGTGCACAAGCCTGGCAGCTGATGTTGGACACCGGGCGAAAGCTGGGGAAAGAGCCGTTGGCGGGTATGGAAGCCCCCATCCCTGCTTCGGTAGCTGAGTGATTTTGACCTTGGGTTACCTCATAACATCACCTGCCCGATCTTTAGATTCGCACGCCGTTCTCAGCGGCACTAGCACGTACCGCATCCGCATTCAGCCTTCCTCCGATCATGGCCCTCTACCGTTTCCGTGTTCTGATAGACGATAAAAGCGAAGCCTTTCGCGATATCGAGATCCGCAGTAACCAGACTTTCCTCGACTTCCACAAGGCGATCAAAAAAGCCTTCGGATTCATCGGAGAAGAAATGGCATGTTTCTATGTGAGCGACGAGGAATGGAGCAAGGGTTCCGAAGTCCCGCTGGCGGATATGGGCTTTGCGGAAGAAGGCACCACCATACCCGCGTTGATGCACGAGACGCAGATCGCCGACCACATGCGCAGCCCAAAGCAGCGCTTCGTCTACGCGTACGACTACCTGCACATGTGGATGTTCCTGTGCGAACTGATCAACGTGGGGGAAACCGTGAAAGGAGCACGCTACCCCAAAGTGGTCATGAGCGTTGGGACCGCGCCAGATGAGCACAGCAGAATGGATCCTTCCTTGATGCCTATGGAAGAGGAGGACATGCGCGAGGAAGCGGAAGAGATCTACGATGCGAACGAGGATATGGGCCATGGCGAAGACGAAGGCGAAGAGCACGATGAGTTCGGCCACGGTGAGGATGATGGTGTGAGCGGCCACGAGGAATTGCCCGAGGACTACCATTGATGCCGATCACGCCGGGCACCTTGATCGTGGTCGGCGGACCTACCGCCAGCGGCAAAACGCACGTTGCCGCTTCCATCGCGAAGCACTACGGCACGGAAGTGATCAGTGCGGATTCACGGCAGTTCTACCGTGCGATGCGGATCGGTACCGCACGGCCTTCGGAGGATGATCTCCTCGGTGTGGAACACCATTTTCTAGGCCACTTGGAACTCGAGCAGACATGGAGCGCTGGTGAATTCGCACGCGCCGCAGAGCCCCTGATGCAGGAGCTTCTCGCAACAAAAGGTACGGCCGTTCTTACCGGTGGCAGTGGGTTGTACATCGATGCGCTTTGCAATGGGCTGGATCCACTTCCACTCGGTGATCCGAAAGTGCGAACTGAACTCCAAGAACGTCTTGAACGCGATGGCTTGCATGCGTTGACCGAGCAATTGAAAACCCTCGATCATGCGCATTGGGCTGCGATGGATAGGAAGAACCCACACCGGGTGATCCGCGCGTTGGAGGTCTGCCTGGTTTCTGGCGAACCGTTCAGTGCGCAGCGCAAAAGCTCCGGTTCGCGCGCTGATCTGCAGATCGTTCGCTTGGCTATTGATCTTCCGCGTGCCGAACTCTATCAACGCATCAACTCCCGCGTGGATCGCATGTTCGCCGATGGCTTTATCGATGAGGCACGAAGCCTCCTTCCCTACCGCGATCTCAACGCGCTTCGAACGTTGGGCTACAATGAACTCTTCGCACATTTCGACGGTGTAATGGACCTGCCAACGACCGTGGCGCTCATCAAACAGCACACGCGGAACTACGCGAAAAGGCAGTTGACATGGTTACGCCGGGATCCGAGCTGGGCATGGGCAGCTCCTGAGATCCCCGCAATGATCCGAACGCTCGATGCGCGGCATTAAGCACTGGCCAGCTTGGGTTCTGGGATCCTTGATCCTTCTTGCGTGCATCGACCGGGCCCATCTATTGGTGGAGTTCGGATTCCGTTGCACGAGCACGGATGAGGTTATTATCTGGCAGATCGCACGCGACTATGGCCAAGGAATATTCCGCGAATGGTACATGTATGGCCAGAACTACAACCCGATGTTGGAAGCGCTGTTGGGCTCGCCATTCCTGCGATTGGGAGCCGCTCCATGGATCGTTCTACCCATTGTCACATCGTGTCTTGCGCTCCTTCCGTTCTGGTCTTTCGCACTATGGCACTTCCGCCGTGGCGAGTTGTTCGCGGCGCTGGGGTTCGCCTTGATGCCGTTGCTTCTTCCTGTGGAATGGGGAATGCTCACCACCATCACACGTGGCTTCGTTCACGGCATCGCCTTGATCGCACTTTTGCCGTGGGCATTGTCCTTGAAACGCATTTGGCTGCGGTTCCTTATCGCTTCGTTCATCACCGGTGCGGCTTTGCTCTGCAACCCGAATTCGCTGGTCTTTCTGGTGGCCATTTACACCACAGTAGTGCTGACCCATTGGCGCGAATTACGGTTCTGGTCGATGTCCATCCTGGGAACAATCCCTGCACTATTGTTCTGGTACAAAGCCCATCACTTCTTCGACGATCATCGATGGGATATGATGCATTGGATCGATCCAGGCGATCTGCATTTTACACCAACGCTGTTGTTCAAGGCCTTCACACAACTGGACAGCCACTTCGCCGCGCTCTTCCCGGTATGGTGGCCGAACGGGCATCTCGCGCTTGTGACCCTGGCACTGCTTGCTGTTCTGCTTTGGCGCGTTGGGTCGCGATCACACGCACTTGGGGTATTCGTAGCGATCGGGGTGATCCTGTTGTCTCTGTGTATCGTGAAAGTGCACAACGGTTGCGACAGTGTCTTCTTCGCTCGTTCCCGCATGTTCCTGGCCATGCCGCTTTTGCTATGCTGGGCCATCGTCGGGTTGTTGAAGTCGCGAACCCTTTCGCCAAAACTCGCAGTAGGCTTCATTGTGCTGGGGCTCTGTTACGTTGGCCTGAAATGGCTCAGAACCCCGGAAGTTGTGGATCGCGAAATGAAGCATCAGCAAGGCTCACAGGTGCGGGAAGCCTGGGTCATGGATGTCTTCGAACAGTGCATTTCGATCGGTGCCGCAGCACGTGACGCGCGAGTGGAAGTCGTGGTGCCCGTTCGATGGCCACAGCTGCGGGTTGAGCCCAATGCTCACTTCAACGCCTACCTCTTATGCTATGCATGCTCATTCGCGGTACCGGATCTCCCACCCACTTTTGGCCCGGGATATGATCGACGGAGTTGGGTGCGTGATCGATACAAGGGAACCCCGGCTGGGAATGTTCTCTTCGTCGGCGGTGATCCAGTGGCATGGGAGCACGTTGTGAGGAACTACCCAACGGAGATCAAGGTCGGAAAAACCACCCTGCCCCTGCATTCATTTCACTGCGATACACTCACACTAGAATCACTGTCGATCCGCCTTGGAATAGATGATGACATTGGGCGTTGATCACCGGCTATTGGGCATTCTGTGCTCCATGCCATTGAGAACGATCCAATCCAGAAACGATCAGCAAGGGTAGTTCTCAGACTTGAACTCCCACGAGCAGCACGTCATCGATCTGATCGACCGTTCCCGTCCATTCCATGAATGTTCGTTCGATGTCCTTTCCTTGTCCGCAAGCATTGCGACCGTGTGTGCGTACCAGCACTTCTTTCAGGCCAGAAGTCTTCCACTTCTTGCCCATTGGTCCACCGAACTGATCAGCCATCCCATCTGACGCCAGGTACATTCGATCACCTTCTTCCATGGGTATCAGGTGCGACGAGAACGAGTTGACCACGCCCTCGACGAAGCCAATGGGGATCCGGTCTCCTTTCACTTCTTCGAACAGGCCACTGCGCCGCACGATGTACAACGGACATAGTGCGCCGCTGAATTCGCATTCACGCGTGATCTTGTCATACGTGATGACACCGATGTTCATGCCATCACGAACATGTTCGTCGCCCTCCTGGTGGGACAATGTTCGTAGCAATTCGTCACGCAATTCGCCCAAGATCTCAGCTGGCCCGGTAATTCCACGCCCTGTGACTATCTGCGGAAGAAGCGTGATACCCGTCATGCTCAGCAAAGCGCCCGGAACGCCGTGACCTGTGCAATCCGCAACGGCCAGAACGGTTTTTGAACCCACTTTCGCGCTCCAATAGAAATCGCCGCTAACGACGTCGCGTGGTTTGAATATCACGAAGGCATCCGCGAACGAGGCACGCAGTTGCGAAAGAGAAGGCAACATCGCGAGTTGGATACCCTGGGCGTAACGAAGACCACTCAGCATTTCAGCGTTCTGGTGTTCCACCAATGCGTTCTTTTCCTCCACTTCATTTTGCAACCGGAGCCTTTCCGTTATGTCGCGTATGTAGATCACCACCGCCGGTGTGCCATTGTAGTCTGTCACCTTCGCACTGCATTCCACTTGAAGGGATGCTCCAGAAGCGGTGCGCAACGGAATGTCGTCATACACCAGGCCGCCGCTCGACCATGCATCCGCGATCCGCATCGCGCTTCGATCCAGATCGACTTGGAAGTGCAGGTCGAAGATGGATCCGATGGATAGTTCTTCCGGCGTATATCCCAACATCTCAGCGGCCCTCGGATTGATCAGCAGGATCTTCCCGTTCGCCACATTGAGCACAATGGCTCCATCATGTGCCTGCTGAAAAAGCTGCAGGTATCTGATGCGTTCCTTTTCGATCCTTTCAGACCTTCCGCGCAAGCGATTGAACGCAAAGGCCAACCCGGAAGAGAAGATCAGCATGACCCCAGCAGGCAACCAGCCCAGAATGTTCAAGCCGCTTTGCATCGCTCGTCCTTCGCTGCCGGGAATTGGTCGAGCACACTGAAGATCAGTGTGGGATCCAGGAATTCGCCAATACGGTCGGGGCGGCTCACATACCGCACAATACCCTCCATATCCACTAGGAAAGAGGCCGGAAGCGGAATACCTTCTGCATACTCCACCAAGGCCTCTATAGCCGGATTGTCATATACGACACCATAACGCTTCGACGTGATCTGGTCAGTATCCGAGAGCAATTTGTACCCAACGCCGATCCGCTCGACCATGTCCTTGTTCACATCAACACTATCCGGCCCAATGCCGAGCACATGGATCCCGCGTGCTTTGAATTTTTCGTGGTTGCGCTCATAGGTCCGCAACATCATGTGGCAGCCAGGGCACCAGTCGCCGCGAACGAAGATCAACAGCACAGGGTGCTTGCCCCGATAGTCGGCCAATCGCACCGAATTTCCGTCCTGGTCCGGCAATACCAGATCCGGCGCTGGCATCCCGGCTTGAACTCTGTACCCATTGCGTGCGTTCCTCTCCATCACGGCCGCATCCTGCAAATAACTGAGCGACAAAAAGCACGCGCTACCGAACGGCAGCAATGGAAGTACATCCGTTTGCCACGCGAACGTTCTGTCGAACCAGAAGATCGAGAGCAACAAGCCAGAGAGTACTATCAAGATGGGTTCCATCAACCTGAACCGCATATAGGTGAATACGGGAAGGTAGGCTTGTCGAAGAACCAAAGCCAATGCGCTCAGGACCATGGCAGCGGTTGCCGACCCCATCAGTCCAAAACGAATGTCGAGCAGAACGCCGAGAGCACTTGCGCTCACGATGATCATCGAGAACTGAAAACGGCTGGTGTACTTCTTGAACTCCGCCAATGCACACACGTTGGCGAATACCAGGATCAAAGGACCCACAATGCCTCCGGAAAGCAATGAGAACGAGAACCCTGTCCCCGTGAGGGCAACGGAGAGCCACGTGAACGGATGGCGATGCTTGAACATGGGCCTGGAAAAGACTCCGCTTCTACGCGATAGAACGCCACAGGTTCGCACTTTGGGCGCCGAATACCACGATCAGGGTACCCGCCATGAAACCGCAGTTCAGCACCTTTGCCGCCATGATCAAAAAACCGCTCTTATTCCTGCCCCTGTTCGCTCTGGCCTGTTCGGCTCCAAACAAGGACAACATGGAGGATGTGGTGAACGTGTACACACACCGACACTATGAGACCGACAAGGCTCTTTTCGCCCTGTTCGAGAAGGAATCCGGTATCAAGGTGAACGTTGTAATGGCAGATGATGACGAACTTCTGAGCCGGTTGGATGCCGAAGGAGCCAATAGCCCCGCGGACGTGATCATTACCGCCGATGCAGGTCGTTTGGGACTTGCTGAACAACGAGGCTTCCTCAAGCCGATCCACGACTCGACCCTGGAAGCCAATGTGCCTGCCCATTTGCGCGATCCAGAAGGGAACTGGTTCGGCTTCACCATGCGAGCGAGGGTTGTGGCCTATGACAAGAACAAGGTTGCACCGGAAGAGTTGATGACATACGCGGATCTCTGTTCACCTCGGTTCAAAGGCCAGATACTTGTGCGTCCCAGCGAGCATGTGTACAACCAAAGTTTGGTTGCCGCAATGATCGCGCACTTCGGAATCGATAGCGCGACCTCTTGGTGCAAGGGCATAGTGGCGAACATGGCACGTGATCCCAAGGGTAGTGACACCGATCAACTCCTGGCGATAGGAGAAGGTCTCGGTAGTGTGGCCATCGTGAACAGCTATTACATCGGCAAACTGATGAAGAGCGATGATCCCGCACGGCAAAAAGCGAAGAACGCGATCGCCGTTGCGTTCCCATTGATGCAAAATGATCGGGAAGGAGAGGTCCTCACGCCCGGCATCGGCACCCATGTCAACATCAGTGGTGGCGGGGTCGCCGCTCATGCGAAACACGAAGCGAACGCGATCGCGCTTTTACGATTCCTGAGTTCGGATGCTTCTCAAGCCGCGTTCGCGGATGGCAATATGGAGTATCCCGTGAAGCCCGGTATCCCTGCTGCTGCTGTGCTGCAGGGTTTTGGACGACTCATTCCGGACACACTCGACCTGAGCGAGCTTGGCAGGCACAACGCCGAGGCTGTGAAGGCACTCGACGCTGCGGGCTGGCGTTGATCAGATCATTGTAAAATGCACCTGCCGCAGAATTTTCGCTCGCGATCCATTATCGGTGGTTTGGCTGTGCTTATGCTGCTCCCGCTGGTTGTGGTGATCACGTCCCCGTTCCATGCATCGGCGCCGGAATGGGACCATGTGATGCGCGATATCCTGCCTTCCCACTTGCTCGAAACGCTTCGACTTGTGGGCCTTACCGTGCTCTTGGCCTTGTTGTTCGCTATCCCATCAGCATGGATGGTGAGCACACTCGACTTTCCCGGCAGACGCTTGTTCCGCTGGGCGCTGGTGCTCCCCCTCGCCTTGCCCACCTATATCTGTGCGATCACGTTCGGCTCACTTTTAGGGCCCACTGGTGCTTTCAGTCGAGCGATCTCCGCTAACACTGGGATCCATATCGACATCATGACTTGGCCAGGTCTTTCTCTGGTCCTGGCCTTGGCGCTTTTCCCCTACATCTATTTGCCCGCTCGTGTTGCTTTCAGCGCTGGCATGAGCCCTCACCTCGATGCTGCACGTATGCTTGGTGGTGGTGCATGGAAGCGCTTCTTCCGTGTTGCGATGCCGCTTGCCCGTCCTGCCATTGCAGGCGGCGCCTTGTTGGTGGCCATGGAGACACTCAATGACTACGGCGCCGTGAAGTACTATGGTGTACGTACGCTCACGGCTGGGATCTTCCGCAGTTGGGGTGGCTTGTACGATGTAGGCAGTGCATTGCGATTGAGCGGTGTATTGCTACTCCTTGTGATCTCACTGATCACGCTGGAGCGCTCCGTTCGGCGACGTGCAGGTCAAGAATCATCACATCGCCCGGTAACCGGTGCACCCTTGTATGGATGGAAAAGCGCAGCTGCCGTCATTTGGTGCATTGTTCTTTTCGCCGTGGCGTTCTTACTACCCGTTGCATCCATTGCGCTCGATGCCTTCCGCACCATGAAAGACCTGCGCTTTCTGCAATTTCTTCCAGCGCTCGGGAATACATTGTTGATCGGGTTGCTAGCGGCTTTAGCGACCATTCTTATCGCCGTCGCATTTGCTTTTGCCGAACGCAGCAGCACTGGAACGAACAGGCTCACGAACTGGGCAAGCATTGGCTATGTGGTACCTGGCGCTGTTATCGCCATCGGCGTGATGGCCTTTGCTGGTTGGCTTACACACGTTACCGGGATCGTGATCATTGGAAGCATTGTGCTGATGGTTTATGCATTCAGCGTTCGGTTCCTCGCGTTGGCCAGCCAGCCCTTGCGCGCCGGGCTGAAACAACAACCGAAAGCGATGGATGAAGCGGCTCATCTGCTGGGATCTTCGCCTTGGCGCACCTTTAGACAAGTCAATCTTCCCTTGCTTCGTCCAGCTATCATCGCGGCAGCATTGCTGGTCCTCATGGAAGTGGTGAAAGAACTCCCATTGACGCTGATACTGCGGCCATTCAACTTCGACACGTTGAGTACCAAGGTGTTCGAGTTGGCACGTATCGAACAATGGCCAGATGCCGGAGTTCCGGCTTTGCTCATCGTACTTTGCGGCCTGTTCCCTGTGCTGGTGTTGGACCGGCTTTTGGAACGTCGCACCCGATGATCAAACCCCTGCTTTCCGTGCATGATCTGCACTTCGCGCATGTTCGGGGACAAGAAGTGCTCGCCGGAACAAGCGTGGAGGTACAAGAGGCTGAGGTGCTGGTGGTGGTAGGTCCAAGTGGCTGCGGAAAATCCACCTTGCTGCGATGCATTGCCGGCTTGGAGAAACCATCACGAGGATCTGTGACGATGGCCGGTAACGCGCTTACGGATGCGCGTTCGTTCATTCCCCCGGAAGCGCGCGGGATCGGTTTTGTTTTTCAGGGGCTTGCCCTTTTCCCGCACCTCACGGTGAAGGGCAATATCGCATTTGGCTTGAACGGTCTTCCCGCTTCCGAGCGAACCCAGCGCGTGCGCGATGAATTGCGGTCCGTTGGCCTGGTCGACCTCGCCGATCGTTACCCCCATGAGCTCAGCGGTGGCCAGCAGCAGCGGGTCGCCATCGCCCGCTCGCTCGTGCGGCGACCAAAGCTCATGTTGATGGACGAACCCTTCAGCGATCTCGATCCCAAAACACGGAGCGAAGTGCGTACGGAAGTGATGCGGATCCTTCGCGCGAACAAAACCGCTGCCATTATCGTGACGCACGATCGTGAGGATGCGTTCCACGTTGCGGATCGGATCGCGGAGATGGATCATGGCCGCATCGTTCGCGTTGCACCTGCATCCGAATTCCGTTCGGAATGGACCCAACACCCCTTTCAAGAGGTATGAGCGCTGAACGACTTCAGCAGCTTCGCGTAATGCTCAAAGAGGAGCCGAACGATGCCTTTGTCCGTTACGCGATCGCTTTGGAATTGAAACGAGAAGGCCGAATGGAAGAGGCCACCCGTGATCTCGAAGCACTGTTGAAAGACGACCCGAAGTATATCGCCTGCTATTATCAGCTCTCGATCATTCTAGCTGATCTGGGGCGGTTACCTGAAGCGATCCATGTGTGCGAAGCTGGTTCCCTGCAATGCCTTACCACCGGCGATCGCAAGGCGCGTTCGGAACTGCTCGAGTTGAAGAAAGCTCTTCTTGGTGAAGAATGACCCGCGGAAAATTCTTTCTCTGGCTTCTGGCTGGTCCAATGTCGGTTCTTGCGGCCATGCTCGCAGTGGCTCATCCCCACTTGGCCGTTACCGAGCGCAGTGGGGGTGATGTGCTGGTGGTAGAAGGTTGGATGCAACCACCGCATCTTGAACAAGTCGCACACCTGGCGGATTCGCTCCGTTATCAGCGCATCTATACAACAGGCTCTGTACGCCCATTCGCCTATTACCTGCGTGTCGGGGAATCCATCGATGTGCGGTTCGCCTCATCCATAAAAGGCACGTTACGGTTGAACGTGAGCGGCAATACCGGTGGTGGTTTTCGTGTAATTGCTGGACAGGATACGGTGTTGGAACGAACTGTTGAGCCGGTGCCAGCGGTTTTTGTTTCTGCCCAGGAGATCATAACGGACCATCTGTTGATCACTTCCCTCAACACGGGGCAGGTGGATCATGATAGAGACAACATCTTCATCCAGTTCATGTCCATTGGCGGAGAGAACGTACATCTTCTGCAAACCTATACTTGGTTCATACGCACAGATGGGAAAATGGAACCTGCTTGGCCAACGTACGCGCATAAAGCAGCCGCGGATCTGATACAACTTGGTATGAACAAGGACCAAGTGATCGGCGTGCCATCCTGGGGTAAGCCGGATAGCCGTAGCTGGGCCAATGCGAACTATTTCGCGATACGCGCCCAGAAGGACACCTTGAAGTCCTTCGATGTGGTTACCGTGGGTGTTCATGCACGCAGATCACGTGAGCTTTTTCGAAGGGCTTGCGGTTCGGATATGCGCGTTGGAGTGATCTCATTGGAAGACCCGAACTGCCCTGCCAGCGGCTGGTGGCGGAAACGCTCTGGCTGGATACAGATATTGAAGGAGATCGGCGGTTCATCGGAACCCATCGCCGTGGACCTCACACATTGATCGCGCTTCTATCTTGGGGCCATGAGCCTCGCCATCCGTCCCGCCGCTGAAGATCTACCTGCCTTTTATCACGGCTACGTCGCGAAAGCCGATGGGACAGATATCCCGGATGCCATGCAGCTTGCCAGCGATGGACTTCATTCCGTTCTGCGCAACTTCCCAACCGACCGAGAGGAATACAGCTATGCCGCTGGCAAATGGACGGTGAAGGATGTGGTGCAACACATTATCGATGCGGAGCGGATCTTCGCTTATCGGGCATTGCGCTTTGCTCGCAATGACTCGTCGGCGCTAGCCGGTTTCGAGGAAAACGATTACGTGCCGGAGGCCTTGACCGGTCGCAGAACGTTGAAAGACCTTCTGGAGGAACACGACCTGGTCCGATCATCTTCCATCGCTTTGTTCCGCAGTTTTCCGTTGGAGGCGCTCAACAGAGCCGGTATTGCTAACAGCCGTTCGATCACCGTAAGGGCGATCGGGTGGGTGATAGCCGGGCATGCGAACCACCACAGTCGGATCATCGCCGAACGGTACATGGTTGGCTCATGAGCACCACGCGCAGTATCCATTCTTGGCTCGACGAGTATGGCGAGAGCCACACCAATGCCACTAACGAGATCATTCACTGGATCTGCGTTCCGGTGATCTTCTTCTGTGTGATCGGCTTGCTTTTCAGCATTCCATCTCCGGGCTTGCCTTTGATCGGCGACCACCTTTTGGCGAAGGCAGCCATCATGCTCACGCTTGTTTTCTATGCGACGCGATCAAGGTTGCTTTTTGTCGGAATGGGAACTTGGTGTGTGCTCTGCTATTGGCTAGCCGTTGGGCTTCAGCAAAGCGCTCCGTGGCCCTTGTGGGTGATCTGCCTTGTGTCCTTCACCCTCGCTTGGGTTGGCCAGTTCATCGGTCACAAGATCGAAGGGAAGAAACCGAGTTTCTTGAAGGACTTGCAATTCTTGCTCATAGGGCCCGCCTGGCTGATGGCGAAGATCTACCGAAGGTTGGGCATCGATTATTGAGTCGTACTTCCCACTTCAGACTCGTAATAGGCACACGTGAAATACGGCAGCACGGCCTGGAACATATGTTCCTGCGGACATCGGACCGATCCAACACTGCATATGAGATCTTGCAACAGAACGTCAGGTTCGATCATCGCCTTACCGAAGAAATCGCTTTCACCGGCGCTCACGAACAAGTGATGTTCTCGTGCAGCTTTGAAACTCTTCAGCCGGGTGTCCCCTCCGGTAAAAGTTGAAGCCATGATCGGCCCTTTCTCTGCTGTGACCATACCCCAGTAGTTGGCATCTTTCGCGACCAACACCATCGTCTCCATATCCACGGCAATGTTTCCGGATCCCTTCCGATCAGCGAACAGATATTGGCCTCCGGCATCCTCGATCAACCGAGCCATGTAGCTATTGCCAGGAGGCACCCACCACTGGCCATCCCACACGCTACCGAAAAGAACAGTCGGCCGATCAACGGAAGAGGTCTCGATCCGCATTGCTTCATATCGATGTTTGATCCCGTCAAAGAGACTGTCCGCCTTCTGTTCCTCCCCCAATAGCACACCGAAGACTCGCAGCCACTCCGCCCTTCCGAGCGGATGTTCTTCCAAGTACTCGCTCACCTCGATGACCGGAATACCCAGCCGCGAAATGGTACTCCCTTCGCTCTGTCCAAAGGGATAACCGAACAATGCTTGTGGCTTCAGCACGAGCAATGTTTCTCGATCAATGCCATCTCCAGAGGCGATCTCCTTCACCTCGCCCTTTTCAACACGCGTTCGGAGCGACACATCGCGCACTTGATCCAAATGTGCGCATGCCCGAATGCTCGCCACATGCCCAAGGGTGGTGACAAAAGGAACATGAGTCGTACTGGTCAACGCGATACTATCAAGTTCCACTGGGATCCTGATAACCTCAACCGGTGGAAGGTCAGTGTCGCCATCCAAACTGACCCAATACTTACCAACCGTATCCTGCTTTCCGCCGTGCCCGAATACCAACAACAATGATCGTGATCCTCTCGTCCAGATCTCAAAATGATCCGCGTAGTCGTTCGGCACCTTCTGCCATTGGGACCAATTCGTACGCTTCCCTTCCTGAGAGGGTGTGCAGGACAGCACCGACCAAAACACAGCGCAGATAACTGGAACCCATCGACCTGTCATTGGCTGCGAAGCTAGTTGGCGAAGCATCAGCATGGCTTTTCCGCCACTTGCTCAACAAGGACCTCCACTTGCGCAATGGGACTTCTCCAACGCTGGTGGACACCACAATTTTGAACCGTCAACAACAACGAACAACCAAAAACCACCGATCATGAAAACGACAAGCATACTCCTCGCCCGCATCCAACGAATTGAAACTTGCTGGATGACCCTTGGCCAAGCCTGCCTGATACTCGTGGCGATCTTGATAGCGCAATAATGAACTCCATTTCCAAGAAAGAAAAAAAGCCCCGATCGATCGGGGCTTTTTCGTGAAGTGAAGTAGGTCAGGCCTTTGCGGTAACCTTAGGAGCCGCAGCCAGGATCTCTGCGTTCGCACCTTCAGAATACTTGCTGAAGTTGTCGTTGAACTGCTTGGCCAGCTTTTCGGCGGTGGCATCATAGGCGGACTTGTCCTTCCAGGTACTCCGTGGATCGAGGATCTCCGCAGGAACGTTCGGGCATGTTAAAGGCATGTGCATGCCGAAAACCGGGTGCTCCTTGTAATCCACCTTGTCCAGTTCTCCACGCAGTGCCGCGGTGATCATGGCGCGGGTGAATTTCAGCTTCATGCGCTCGCCGGTTCCGTACGCACCCCCACTCCATCCGGTGTTCACCAACCACACGCGAACATCGTGTTTCTTCATTTTCACACCAAGCATATCCGCATACTTGGTTGGATGCAGCGGAAGGAACGCTTTGCCAAAGCATGCCGAGAACGTGCTCTGTGGTTCGGTAACACCTGCTTCGGTACCTGCAACTTTTGCCGTGTAGCCGCTGATGAAGTGGTACATGGCCTGGCCCGGGCTCAACTTGCTGATCGGGGGTAGCACACCATAGGCATCGCAGGTCAGGAAGAAAATATTCTTCGGGTGACTACCCATGCTGGGTACCGCAATATTGTCGATGTGGTCGATCGGATAGCTTACGCGGGTGTTCTCCGTCTTTTTCGCGCTGGCGAAGTCGACGACCGTTGTGCCCTCCTTGAATTCAATGTTCTCCAGAATGGCGCCGAACTTGATGGCGTCCCAGATCTGTGGCTCTTTTTCCTTTGTCAGGTCAATGCACTTCGCGTAGCACCCCCCTTCGAAGTTGAACACACCGTTATCGCTCCAGCCATGCTCATCGTCGCCGATCAGCTTCCGCTCGGGATCCGCGCTCAACGTGGTCTTGCCCGTTCCACTCAGGCCGAAGAACACCGCCGTATCACCATCGGCACCGATGTTGGCCGAGCAGTGCATGCTGAGCACCTTGCGCTCCTGTGGGAGCAAATAGTTCAGCACGGTAAAAATGCCCTTCTTTATCTCACCGGTGTAGCCCGTGCCACCTATCAGGATCGTCTTCTTGGTGAAGTTGATCACCGCGAAGTTGTGCTGGCGCGTGCCATCCTTCTTCGCATCCGCCATGAAACCGGGCGCGCAGATGATGTGCCACTCGGGCTCGAACAACTCCAGTTCGCGGTGCGTTGGGCGCAGGAACATGTTGCCCGCGAACATTGCGCTCCATGGGAACTCGGCCACCACACGCAGATTGAGCTTGAATTCGGGATCAGCGCAAGCGAATGCGTCTCTCACATAGATGTCGCGGCCCATCAGGTACGCACCCATCTTTTCCTGCAGCTTGTCGAAAGCTTCCGGGGTAAAGGGGTAGTTCACATCACCCCACCAAACGGTGTTCTCCGTTTTGGAATCCTTCACACAAAATTTGTCCTTCGGGCTGCGACCTGTGAATTCACCCGTTTCGATGGCCAGTGCACCACTGCTGGCCAGCACACCTTCATCGTTCAGGATGCAATGCTCCACCAGTTCACTGGGCTCCAGGTTCCAGTAGATATCACCAGCGTTGCTCAAGCCGATCTTCTTCAGGTCGGCGTTCTTCGGTTTTGTTCCGAACTCGTTCATGAGATGAATGGTTCTGTTGGTTTGCTTGTGTTGCCGTTGGGCCGGTGAAGAGGGACTGGTAGAAACGGGCGGCGAATTTATATCAGCGATCAGTTGACGTCCATTTCTGGTTTCAAACGCTCTTGCGCAAGGCGCCGACCAAGAGCACTGCCCAGCCTGCCATGAACATCAACCCGCCCAAAGGGGTGATGGGACCAAGAAATCGTGTAAGACCTTCAGTGCCCGTGATCTCGCGGGTCGCCAGCAGGTATAGTGATCCGGAGAAGCAGACCACTCCAAGAACGAAGAAGATCCTCACCAAACTAAGGGTCCGTGATGCCAATCGAACATCCAAAGCAGCCAGGCCGAGCAGTGCAAGACCATGGAAAAACTGGTACTGAGCTGCCGTTTGCCAATTGGTATATGCTTTCAGGTCCACTCGCTCACTGATCGCGTGAGCTCCGAAAGCACCCAGTGCCACTGCTAGTAACAGAATGGCAGAAGCCCAAGCGAGGGTTCGATTGTGGGGGGGGGGGGGGGAGGGGGGTCTTGTCCGCCAACTCGGCGCGGATTCTGGCAGCGCCTGATGGGCAATACGGTCGCAGACCCTCCCAAAGTGGGCATGCAAAGGGGGGGGGGGGGGGGGGAGTCGGGTAAGGGCATGCATGCATGCCTGTTCGTGTTGAACGCATGGCTGAAGAAGGCCTATCCATTGCCTGAACTGGCGGCGATCCCTGAAGGTGGCTCATTCCTTCCCGTCTTCGAGCAGACCGGGCCCCGGGGCCGGGCTCCGCCCGGAGCGGGCGCCCGCGGTTCTCGGGGGGGGATGGGGGGGGGGGGCGGGGGGCGGGGGTGGTGGTGGGGGGGGTGATCGTCCAGGCCCGGGCCCTTGCCCGCGCCGCGTCTGGTTTTTTTTTTCGGGGTTCCCGTTCCGCCCTTTCTGCTTTTTCTGCATTTCGGGCCTTTCCCCCTGCTCCGCCGTCCCTTCGCCCGTTTGGGGCCCGGGCCAGGGGTCCCGGCGAGGGGCGGGGTCCCGGGCCCCTTCGCCCCCTTTTCAAGTCCAACCCCCACTCAAACCGTCGTTCCACGGGCCCGGTTGGGGGTTGGGGGGGGGGGGGTGGGCGGGGGGGAGCGGGCCCCCCGCCGGGCCGGCCTCGGGGGGGGGGGGGTCTCGGGCGTGCCCGCGGGGGCCGGGGGGGGGGGGGCGAGGGGGGGGGACCGGGGGGGGGGGGGGGGGGGGGGGGGGGGGGGCGGGGGGGGGGGCCGGCGGGCCGGGGGGGGGGGCCCCCCGGGGGGCGGGCCCCCCCGGGGGCGGCCGGGGGGGGGGGGGCCGGGGGGGGGCCCCGGCCGGGGCGCGCGCGGGGGCCGGGACCCCGCCCGGGCCCGGGGGAGACCGGGGGCCCAACCGGCCCGGGTGTTTCCGCCCGGGGGCGGGGGGAGAACGAAGGGGGCCGGTCTCTCGGATATGATCGGGCCTATTGCTTGCCCAATTTTTCCATTTCCTTGTCGAAGGTCTCCTTGAACTTCTCGTAATCGTAGTCGATCTTCAATTTATCGTCTTTGCTAAGGCGCTCGTTGTATGCTGACAGCAAGTCCTGCGCACTGAGTTCAATGGCCACATAGGTCTTGAAGTTGCCACTGGCGTTCACCTTCACCTGCTTTTCGCAGATCGTCTTCACACCGGTGAGCTTCTGATCGAGCACTTCGCGGGTAAGACCTTCGAAACGTTCAGAAACCTCTTCCTTATTGTTCAACTCGCGGCTGTTCACGTAGTTGTCGATCACACCCTTGATCTGGGTCTGGATCGAGCTGGCCATATCCGCACGTGCGTTCGCCATGGCCTTTTTCTTACTGGTTGCTTGATCCATGCTTTCACCCAGATTATTGGCACGGAAAACCTTGTCATCCGTGAAGAACTCCGGACCCGAACACATCACCTTGATCTCAGTTTCACCAGCAGGCATGGCTTTCACTTCGGCCTCTGCTTGTTTCTTTTTGCTCTTGCAGGCACTGAACCCACCTACCAGCATCAAAGCGGAGAGTGTGAACGTAAGCGTGCGGTTGATGGAGTTCGTTTTCATGTGTTTCGACGTTGTGTGGTGTCGTGTTGATTGAATGGCCAAAGGTGTGCCAAACTTCGATATCGTGCGCTTTTCCTACAGCAGCGAGGTTATCATAGCGTTCGACAATTCCTTACGTAGGTCCTGACCTGCTTTTTTGTACGCATCCATGCCAGCCTTGGCATAGTCGAGCTGTATGCCTTTCACCCCTTGTTTACCGCCTTCCGAGATAACATCATTGGTCTTTCTATCGCGAAAACTGTACGATACATCGAGGTAGGCCGTAAAAAAACCATTTGACCCGCCGCCTTCGCGAGTTGTGCTGTTGATGTTGAGCAGCAGGTCCGCATCTGTAGCGCGATCAACGAAACGAAAGCCCTTCGCGGTCAATTCTTCCCTCAGCCCAAGCGCGATACCAGCATCTTTGACCGGCTGGCCCATGTTGCTTTCCACAGCGAGCACAAAGACCCGGGGCATCGTGCGGTCAATAGGGACGTGAAGCTCCGGCACGGTAAGGCTTCCGATCAGGGGTTTGATGAACAGGGGGTCCAAGTCCTTGCTCACCAGCTCATCCATGTTGAGGCGCACAAGCAACTCAGCCAACGTGTTCCCAAGTTCGACACGTTGCACGGTGGTTCGAGCACGACCTTCAGCGTCCGTGTTCTTGCTCTCTGTGACTTTTCCGGCCGCGCCAGAGTACGTCACGGTTATTGGAAGTTGCAAAAGGTCCCGGCTGCTTTTGCTTTCGACAAAGGCCGCCGAGATCAGCATTTCGCGTTTGAACCTGTTCCCATAGTTCAGATCACAACGTTCTGGCAGGCATGTGAAGCGGACCCCGTTGGAAAGGCGCTGGAGATCCGCAAAGAGTTCATTGGCCAGCGGCAATTGTTTCTCTCCGATGGTGACAAGATCGCTCTCGCCCCAATAATCCTTCATCGCGATCAATGCCCGCAGATCCTGGTCGAAGGCGCCTTTCAGGTCGCCGATCATCAGGCTCTGTTTGGCCCGTTGATAGCCGTCGGTCGCCTGAGCGATCGCCTTGCGTTTCCGCTCCGCCTTGAGCCGCGCATGTTCGGACTTGCTCAACCGGTAATACACCCAATAATCGCGATCATCCTGCCATGTGTCCACCTGCTCATAGCCTTCAAGCTGCTCGCTGGTTCGCGTGTTCACGGTGCTCGTGAAGGACTCATCGAACGAGTGCTTCTGATCCAGTGTGAAAAGAAGGCTGTTGCCTTCAACGCGCACACTTATCTCGCTGGCCAGGTCGTTCAACGCGGTCTTCTTCGCGCTCTCCATGTGATCGGGGCGGCTCTTGGGGCAAATGCCAATACCGATGTAGTCCATATCACTGATCGGGCGTGAATTGACCCAAGCAGGCTTATTCGCTCCGGTGTTGACCTCGGTCTCCGCGGGTTTCACCACTTCCT
Source organism: Flavobacteriales bacterium (assembly GCA_016717225.1). Classification (GTDB taxonomy): domain Bacteria; phylum Bacteroidota; class Bacteroidia; order Flavobacteriales_F; family PHOS-HE28; genus PHOS-HE28. The sequence goes on from JADKGB010000034.1 coordinate 41,575, forward strand.
GATGACCCTTGCAGGCGGAAAGCGTGACGATCAACAGGGCAACTGTGTACTTCACTGGAGTTTGGCGGCGAGTTCCTGCTGGATGGTGCTTGCCATGCCATTGACAGAGTTGCGGAAAAGTTCATTGCTCAACGAACTCACCGGCTTCACTTCGCGGTTCGCATTAAGCAGGCCTTGCAATTCCTGGCGAGCCCTGTTCGCTGTTTCTACCAACCCGTTCCGTGCAGGGAAAAGCGTATTCCGTTCACCGTCGTAGTTGGCGTAGTAAGTGTTGTCCTTCTTCTCCTGGTCCACGACCTTGCTCAAAAGCACTTCTCCGGTTTCCATGGAAACCAATTTATAGCTGTAAGAAGCAACCACTTTGTTCTCCTGGAAGTACTCCGTGTACTTCACTGGCTTGTATTTCGTAACGATCATCATTTGGCCGGGCACTTCAGGGTTGGGCTGCTTCACTTGGTAGCTGGCGAATCCATCCTTGGTACTGCGTTTCAGCTGGCCGGTTTCCTCGCGGTAATCGATCAGTGTGCCCATGAGCACTGCTTGTGCCCCAATGAGTTTTCCCGCATTCACAGCGCTGGCTTCGTCCACAACACCCGTCATGCCCAAGCGTTGTTCATCCAGAATTCGTTGGATGTTCTCACGATCCACCACTTTGATGAACGGATCACTGATCTCGGTAAGTGCTGTGGTTGCATAGGCCTGAACGCGGGCAGCCAGATCTTTTTTCGAACCGCTGAACGGAAGTACCGCAATAGAATACCTGCCCTTCTCTACAGCGCTATTCCGCAACGCGGCCGCGTCCTTGTAGCTCGCATCCTTATTGGTCACTTTCAGAAGATCCTGATAGGCTTTGCGATATTGTTTAGCATCCAAAGCATCCTTTCCACTTCGGTAAAGTGGTTCCAAATAAGCGACGTTCTGCAACGACCCTGAGTCCTTGTAGCCCGGTTCCAAAGCGCCGATCTTGGCGAAAACCACTTCAGCGCCTTTGAAGTCCTGCTTCGTCATGAGCTCCTGGCCTTGTGTGTACAGATCAACCAGGTACTTCCCTTTCACCTCGTTGAAATCGTTCACATAACTGCTGGGCACATCCAGCACAACGCCCATTTGACCAACACGATCGGCGTATGCCTTTGCGCTCAGGTATGCACTCACCGCTTCTTCCTTGTTGTCGCCTGCGCTGAACGCACGGAAGAAGGACCCGAGCTTGTCGTTCAACAATTGCTGGCCGGTTTTCTTAAGGCCGATCTTGGCTTCCACGTTGCGGTTGTTCCGCTGTACGCTCTGCAGGTACATATCCGCGGCTTCTGCATAAAGCCCAGCGGCATCAAGTTTCGCGGCCTTCTTGGCCATTGGCTTACTTCCGGTGCATGCTACCATAAGCAGCATGGCACAGGTGCCGATGGTCAGGAAGTTGAGAGTGGGTTTCATGGTTGTTGGTGTGGAGAAGACAATGCGCGAAGCCCAAGGATCTTATCGAGCCTTGATAAACTGGTCCAATGCATCAATGCTGCTCTCGAAGCTGAACGCATCGTTCACTTTGTAATAATTGCCGATGTCGTGCACGTGGTCGTATGCGAACTTGGCAAAATCCAGCTTGCTATCCTCGAAACTGAACAGGCCCATGATGCCCTTCACTTGCTCCACGGAAAAGCAATGACCGCTGCCGATCTGCTTGGCCAACGTCATTTTACTTTCTTCGAATCCTTTGCCGTTTATGCTGGCTTGGGCCTCTGAGAACTCCCCAGCCCCCATCGGCATCGCGCAACCCACAGGTCCGGAGTAACCGGGCATGTGATAGACAGGTGGCTCTTTCACGATGGTTGGGCGCACTGGAGGCTCATCGACCATGGTTGTGGTATGTGTGGTAGTAGTGTGTGTTGTGGTCGTGGTGGATGAAGAACTTCCCATCCCTTCGGTAACTCCAACGTTCATGTTTATCCCAACGCCGTTGATACCAATGTTCATATTCACATTCTCACCATCCATACCGCCATCCTCGGTGGTTTCCACAGTAGTGGTGGTCGTATGACTACCTCCTGTTACGACCTGGGAGTTGGTGGTCTGTTCTGAGCCAGCGCCATCCTCCACAAAATTGGAGGGAACGGAGGTGGTGGACTCGTTTGGTTTTGAACTTCCTAGTTCAGCTTGACCCTGCATCCGAAGCACATACTCCCCCTTTTTGTTCGTTGTGAGTTTCAGCGTGTATTCCTTACCATATTCCATCCACGCGTTCTGCTTTACCGGCGGAACCGAAGCATCCACAAGGCGCACTACGAGTAGTGGTGTTTCGTTGCGAATACCTGTGGCAACCACGCGTGTGCCAGGTAATTCGTTCTTCACATCCCCATCGATGATAAGGGTGAACTTCTCTCCCATTTCGGAGAAGACAACGATGTCGCTGGTTTGCGCCTGCAAAGCGGCGACGTATAACAGGCCAGAGCTGAGAAAGGTGGAAAGGCGGATCATAGGAGTGGTTTTGAAGGTTGGCGAATTTAGTTGCGAAGCTGAAGGCAAGGGGTATGCCATGAACAGTAATTGCCCTCGAAGCCGTTCATGAGGTAAGCGAGTATCGGTCTCATGAACACCATACCAACACATGGGTCTTTAGCAAATACCGGCTCTCACCCATGAGAGAACCGAACTTCCCTGGAACTTTCCAGATCCATTTTCCTTTGAGGTGGGGGGCAAGTTGCACGTTCCACCTTCGCTCCCACCTTTGCCGCGCTGTAACCGCGTATAGGGGGCTACCCACTTGAGCATGGATATTTCTGTTGTAGTACCGTTGATAGACGAGCGCGAATCGTTGCCAGAGCTGGTAAGACGGTTGCATGTGGTACTTGGCGGAATGGGGGTACTCTATGAGGTACTCCTCATCGATGACGGAAGTCGCGACGGCTCTTGGGAAGAGATCGAGCGGCTGCACGCTTTGGATGCACGCGTGAAAGGCATTCGCCTGGGACGCAACTATGGCAAGAGCCCTGCATTGAACGAGGGGTTCAGAGCAGCGACGGGCCGCGTGGTCATAACCATGGATGCCGACCTGCAGGACGACCCCGATGAGTTGCCTGAACTCTTCAGAATGATCACTGTGGAGGGATATGATCTGGTAAGCGGTTGGAAGAAGAAGCGATTCGACCCCCTCACAAAGACCATCCCGACCAAACTCTTCAACGCCACCACGCGCTGGGCTAGTGGGGTTTCGTTGCACGACTTCAACTGTGGTCTGAAAGCATACCGGAAAGAAGTAGTGAAGTCCATCGAGGTGTATGGGGAAATGCATCGCTACATCCCGTTCATCGCGAAGAAGGAAGGATTTCACCGAATAGGCGAAAAAGTAGTCCTGCACCATGCGCGGAAGTATGGCAAAACCAAGTTCGGTTTCAGCCGGTTCATCAATGGGTTCCTGGATCTGTTGACGATCACGTTCGTCTTCCGTTTCGGCAAAAAACCGATGCACTTTTTCGGCGCTATGGGTACCCTGATGTTCTTTCTCGGCACGCTTGCGATCGGCTGGTTGCTCGGTGAAAAACTCTGGCACATCTATCACCAGGAACGCGCTCGGCTGGTTGCCGACAACCCGATATTCTTCATCGCTCTTACGATCATGATCATCGGCTCGCAGCTGTTTCTTGCGGGATTCGTGGCTGAACTCGTGGCGCGGAATTCTCCTGAGCGGAACGCCTATCGCGTGGACCAGCGCCTCGGCTTCTGAATCCATCAAGATGAACTGGCGTAAGATCAGCTGGCGCCTGTTCTTGGCTCTGCTGGCTCTCTTCCTGTGCCTGCATGCATACCTGGCCCGTTACGCGCACCCGATGGCCGACGATCTCAAGTATGCACAGAAGGATATATCCACAGGATTATTGAATGCCAGCATTTGGGAATACCAGAATTGGAATGGGCGTTTCGCGAGCAACGTTCTGGTGCTTTTGAACCCTATCAGATGGGGCTTCGATGCATTGGACTTTTACCGTGTTGTGCCTTGCGTTCTGATCGCTCTCACGCTGGCCAGCTGCTTTCTATTCCTGTGTACCATGCCCAGGCCGAAGCCCTTGCACGGGTGGGCCCTTGCAGGAGCCCTCGTCTGGACGGCACAGTACACGCATGGCATGCCCGACATTGGCGAAGGATTCTATTGGTACACCGGCTCGGTTACTTACCAGTTCGCCAGTGTGCTGGTGCTCATCGGCGCCGCAACGGTGGTAACCGCGGTTCGTGGCCAGCGATGGTGGTTGATCTATGCGGCTATACCGATCCTTGTTTTCGCTCAAGGATGCAACGAAGTGATCATGGAGTTGCTCGTGGTGGCAGGCTTGCTTGTTATTGTTCGATCACTTCAGCACAAGTACGCGATCCGCTTTCCTACCCGGATACTACTGACCACGCTGGGAATTGGCGCTGTGATCATGATCCTGGCGCCCGGCAACGAAGGACGAGGGGCACATTTTCCGCTGCAGCATAAGCTTCTCCATTCCCTTTGGATGAGCGGACTCCAAACCGTTCGCTTCGCGGCCACATGGTTCCTCTCCGGATCGCTCGTGCTCTTCAGCTCGCTTTGGATCATCCATCATCATCGACTTGCTGAACGAATTCCGCTGATCGCCCATGGTTTCGGCATCAAACCACGGATGACTTTCAGCCTGCTTCTCGGGTTGATCTTCTTATGTGTGTTCCCTGCCTATTGGAGCACTGGTATTCTGGGCCAGCATCGCACCGTTAACGTCGCCTACTTCTTCTTCCTTCCGCTCTGGTTCCTCAACCTTTCTGTTTTGATCAGGCATTTCCCGTCCTTGCGGCTGAATTGGCGCGAGCCTGCCCGGTCACGGATCACCATCGTCTTGTTGTTGCTTGTGATCATTGACTTCGGTTCAACCGGAAATAGTGCGAATGCCCTTTCCGATCTTCAAACTGGTCGTGCAGAGCGGAGCGACATTCAACTTCAGGCCCGCTATGCGTTACTCAACGCCGCTGCTCGAACAGAAGATGGCATAGCCGAAGTTCCGTTGATAGTGGATCCACCGAAGAGCTTGTACGTCCTGGATCTGCGCAAACCTGAATTCCTTGTGAATACGGATTACGCGGCATGGTTCGGGTTGAACGAAGTGCGTATCGACAGCTCGGCTCAAAGCTTTCCTGCAAAGGCTATCAACTGATCGGCGAACCGCTTCCAGCTGAGTTCTTCACGCAAGCCGGCGATGTTCGTGCGATAGTCCGCGACTCGACCATCCTGAAAAAAAACGCCGATCGTTCTGGCAATTGCCCCTGCTTCCGGAACAGGCACAACAAGGCCTGTTCGATCGTGTTCCACGCTTTCCTTCAAACCGCCCACATCCGTCGCGATCATCGGTGTACCGAAGTGGTAGGCAATAGCCGTGATACCACTTTGCGTCGCGCTCTTGTACGGCAATACAACCACATCAGCGGCGCTGAAAAACAGGGGAACCTCTTGGTCGGAGATGTACCGAATGTGGTCAACGATGCGATCACGAAGGCCAAGCCGATCAATGGCCGCGTAGTACTTCGCCATATCGCCATAAGGTTCCCCGGCGATCACCAGGACATGATCCGTTGGCAAGAAGGCCATGGCTTCGATCAGCAGATCCAACCCTTTGTAATCCCGAATGAAGCCGAAGAAAAGTGAGACTTTACGATCATCGGGAATTCCAAGTCTTTCGCGCGCCGTTCGCATGGGAAGCGCCGCTCCGAAGTGGTCGTACAACGGATGAGGCAATAGAGCCACGGATGCGTCTGGACGCAACGTGAGCAGGTCGCCCTTCACCTTGTCGCTCATGGCGATGAAGCCGTCGTTCCGATCCAGGAAGTACTTGGTGAACGGGATGTCGAAAAACCGTCCTTCATGCGGGATGACGTTGTCGAGAACGGTCATGGTCTTGGTTCCATGGCGGCGCAACTGTCCGGCAACAGTGCCCAAGGATGGGCCGAAGAAACTCATCCAGTACTTCATCAAAAGCAGGTCAGGCTTGGCTGCCGCTATCGTCTTCGAAGCGCTGTACCAACTGAACGGGCCAATACTGCTCAGAACGCGTGGTGCGTTGATCGGATCAGCGACATCCCCATCCGTCACCATTTGCGTTTTTCCGGGAAAGAGTTTCTCGGGATATTGTGTGGTGAAGGTGTATGGAAGAACTTCGTGTCCGGCGGTCTCCAGCTCACGCAGCAGACGTGCGTTGAACTGCGCAATACCACCACGGAACGGATGGAACGTACTGAGGTAGGCGATCCTCACGGCAACACATTGCGTTGAGCGCGAACCGTCTCCATCACCGTCGCTACTTCGATGTCGAGCATGCAGCTACGGTTGCGTGAGCATGTGTTGCCATAGTAGCAATCACAGCCGCTGGTTGGCTGAACGATCACACCGCGCCCGTACAGATGGAATTCGTGGGCATTGAATATGTTGTTGAAGAGCACCAATCGCTTTTTCAGCGCTATAGCGATGTGCATCATCATGCTCACCTGCGTTACCACAATGTCGGTGTTCGACACCAACGCGAAGAACTCCCGCAATGAATAATAGCCGGGATAGTAACAGCCTGTTGCCGCGCTGTACCGTTTGTTCAGTTCGTCTTCCTGCTTACCACCCACCACCACAGGGAATGAGCCTTCGGCTTGCAGGCCCTTGATCAACTCGGTCCAGCGTTCCTCGGGCCATAGCCTCGTGGTCCACCGGTCGCCACAACCCGTGTTCAGTGCGACTATCCGCTTTCCACTGGCCTTTTCGCGCAGCAATTCCCATTTCTCAGCGAAGGCCGGATCGATCTCCAACAGGTATTCCTCTCCTTTGAAATCCAACTCACAGACCTCGAAGATCTCTTCCAGATAATGCTTCGTATTGGCCTTGCTCCTGCCGTCGAAAAGGCCGGTGACCAACTTATGAACTGCCGCTGGTGTAGCTGCGTCAATATGGCCATCTTTCAAAATGAAGCCCAGCTTTCGCGTACTCTTCACATCCCGCAATAGAGCGCAAGCTTCCGTTTCCTTGTCCAGATTGATGGCTATGTCATATACCCCATTCCGAGCGCGTTCCAGTCCCACCAGGTCGTAGGCAAGTACCTCATCCACGAATTTTCGTGGCACTACATCAGGGCTCTGTGTGATCCATGTGATATACGCGTTCGGCCACAGGTCCCGATAACGAACCAATAGCGGCGAGGTCCTGATCACATCGCCCAAAGCACCTAGCTTGATGATCAAGATGCGCTTGGCCGGCACCTCGTAAACAGGGCAGTCACCACATTCGTAGCCATTGGCCTTGTTCGGCTTGCAGGGAATATGCCCCCGAAAGTGGCGGCAGTCGAAATGGATAATGGGGGCGGTTGACATGCTTGGCTTTCAATTGAGGCCGCAAAGGCGAACCTCGTCGAACGGGTGGACAAATATGGCGACACGGATATTTGCCGTTCTCATCAAGTTGTTGGCAGGGCGTTACGCTTCTTGGCAGGTTGATTGCCATGGCCGCAGGCTAACTTCGCACCGACCCATGAAGACCCTTGGACTTTCATTCGCGTGTGCCGCGCTGCTGCTGGCTTCGTTCTCATTCGCTCAACCTGCTGCCTCCATCAACCAGAAGGACGCGCTGGGACGGAAACAAGGACCATGGGAGCGGACATGGGCGGATAGCAAGCAACTTCGATACACCGGGCAATTCAAGGACGACAAGCCGGTTGGGGTCTTTACCTACTTCAGTACGTCGGGCAAAGTGGAGAGCACGTTGGTCCATTACGCTAAAGGGGGGGTAGCGCATGGCAAGCATTTCCATCCAAACGGGAAGTTGATGGCCGAAGGGCGTTATGTGGGTGAAGCGAAAGACAGCACGTGGAACTACTTCGATGCCGAGGGACACTTGCGCAGTTCGGAACATTGGTCCAAGGGTGAACGCAACGGTGAACAAATGATGTTCGATGTTACCGGACAACCGATCGAACGGTTCAATTTCAAGGATGATCAACGCCACGGCCTATGCCAGGAATTCCATGATAACGGGCAGGTGAAGAACACATCCCAATATGTGAACGGCCTGCCTGAAGGGGTTCAAACATTCTACTATCGAAGCGGGAAGAAAGAGATCGAGGGGCGCAACATCGCTGGCGTACCGGAAGGCTCTTGGACGTACTACCACGAGGATGGTTCCGTACAGATCGAATTGCTTTACAACAAGGGCGAATTCGTGAAGGACAAGAAAGAGAACGGCACCTTCAAAGAATATTTCGACAGTGAGCAAGTGAAGAGCGAGGTGACCTACAAGAATGGTTTCCTCAATGGTCCGTTCGTAGAATATTATGACAATGGCACATGGACAACCCGACCTGTTCTGGTGGGACCGAAGGGACAGGAAATGACGCAAGAAGAACGCGTTCTGGAAGGCCAGACCCGAAAACGCGAAGGCACGTACAAGAACGATCTTTTGGAAGGCGAGGTGAAGGAGTACGACGAAAAGGGGCGGATGATCTCGAACGTGCGCTACGTGGCGGGTAAACCCGTTGCACCATGAGCACGCACGGCCGCGTTCTGGTGGCTATGAGCGGTGGCGTGGATAGCTCCGTTACGGCCCTCATGTTGCACGAACAAGGGTACGAGGTGATCGGTGTGACGATGAAAACCTGGGACTATTCCGAAGTTTCCGGGGGAAAACGGATCACGGGTTGCTGCGACCTGGACAGTATAAACGATGCTCGCGAGCTGGCCGTTAGCCGTGGAATGACCCACATCATCCTGGACATCCGCGAAGAGTTCGGATCATCGATCATCGGCAATTTCACCAGCGAATACATGGCCGGTCGTACGCCCAATCCATGTGTATTGTGCAACACCTTCATCAAGTGGGAGGCACTGCTGAAGCGGGCCGATATGATGGATTGTGAGCTGATCGCAACAGGGCATTACGCCAACGTGCGCGAAGAGAACGATCGCTGGGTAGTGAGCAAAGGCCGCGATAACGACAAGGACCAGAGCTATGTGCTGTGGGGATTGGAACAGAAGAACCTTGCCCGTACACGATTCCCGGTCGGAAACTTCCGCAAAGCCGAGATCCGGGAAATGGCCTTGAAGAGCGGCTTCCCGAACCTTGCCACAAAAAGTGAGAGCTACGAGATCTGCTTCATTCCGGACAACGACTACCGCGGGTTCTTGAAACGGAAAGACCCTGCCGCTTTCGAACAATTGCAGCACGGCAAACTTGTGGGTACCGACGGTGCAATGCTGGGAGAGCACGATGGTTATCCGTTCTTCACCATTGGTCAGCGTAAAGGCTTGGGCATAGCAACGGGTAAGCCGATGTATGTAACGGAGATCAAGCCTGAAACGAATACCGTGGTCCTTGGGGACAAGGAGGATCTGGACAAGCAAACAGCGTGGGTGCGAAAACCGAACTTCCAAAAAATGCCCGTCCTGGCTGGTGATATGGAAGCCGTGACCAAGATCCGCTATAAAGACAAGGGCACACCAAGTACCATTCGGCTGGATGGCGAACACGTTCGTGTTGACTTTCACCGTTCAGTGGCAGGCATCGCCCCCGGCCAGAGCGCCGTCTTCTATGACGGGAACGATGTGATCGGTGGAGGATTCATTGATCGAGAACCCGCGCAACCATGAAACACGGTATTTATCTCCTGCTGATCACCGCAACAACCCTTGTGCTATCCGGGGGGTGCAAAAAGGATGAACCTGCTGCTGCCGTTGACCTTGGTCATGCGTACTTCCCCTCGACCATCGGCAGTTGGATCGAGTATCATGTGGATTCTATGAGGGTGGTTGGCCAAGCAGTGAGCGAATGGAGTTATGATATACGTGAGGTACTCACCGAGAATTTCAACGACCTGGAGGGTAGGCCAGCTCAACGGATCATTCGTTACACGCGCGATAGCAGCGGCATGTGGCAACCCAAGGATGTCTGGTGGCAGACCCGTGACATGGTTCGCGCCGAGCGTAGTGAAGAGAACATGCGACGCGTTAAACTCGTTTTCCCTCCGCGATACTCGAGTTTCTGGAATACCAACGCCACCAACACTTCGGAACCTTTCGAGCTTACCTATGATGAGGTCGACATCCCATGGAGCGTCAATAACCTCAGTTTCGACAGCACTGTTCTCGTGATCGGCACCTACGAAACCAATGTGGTGAACAGCAAGATCTACATGGAACGATACGCGAAGAACGTCGGCATGGTATACCGCGAAGTGGATAGTAGCGAGACGCAGGGCACCATCGATCGCTGGAAGGTCGTCTACACAGCAACCTCTTTCGGACAGTGATGCTTCATACGCGCGCTGTCACGGTTCTTTTGTGCTCCGCGATCGCATCACTCGCGAATGCGCAGATCGCCCCTGCCACATATTGGGTACAGTTCACGGACAAGTCGAATACGCCGTTCAACATAACGGAGCCGTCAGCCTTCCTCTCTCAGCGATCCATCGATCGTCGCACGGCACAAGGCATTCCCGTGGATGAAATGGACCTGCCTGTGGACCCTGCATACATTTCTGCTTTGCTTGCTGCCGGGCAGTTCCAGTTGCACACAACGAGCAAGTGGTTCAACGCGGTCACCATTCGGAGCACCGATACGTTGGCACTGGATACCATCGCACTCCTGCCCTTTGTTGCCGATATGCGAAATATGGATCCGAACAAGCCAGGATCTCGGCGGGCACCCGAGAAAATGCCGACCATAGAACCTTCAGGAAAGAGTTCGTTCTACAATGGCATCTATGGCGCCTCGTTCAGACAGATAGCCATGATGAACGGTCACCTGTTGCACACATTGGCGAACGCGCGCGGCGAAGGCATGCTCATTGGCGTGCTCGACGGTGGCTTTGATGCTGCCGACTCGCTCGATGCATTTGCCGAACTGCGTGCACGGAACGGAATTCGCGCCACATTGGATGTTGTTTGCCCGAATTGTGATGTGTTCCAAGAGCACTGGCACGGCCGCTCGGTACTATCCATGATGGCTGGCAAATTACCCGGCGAAATGCTGGGTAGCGCGCCGAACGCAGACTACGTGCTGATGCGAACCGAAGATGTGTATACCGAATATCCTGTAGAAGAGGAGAACTGGATACGGGGCGCCGAATTTGCGGATAGTATCGGGTGCGATGTGCTGAACACGTCATTGGGGTACACCCAGTTCGACGACAGTACGATGGACCACACCTACGCGGACCTCGACGGGGCGACAATACGGATCAGCATCGCAGCAGGCATTGCCTCACGGAAAGGTATGATACCAGTACAGAGTGCCGGGAACAGCGGTTTCTCCAATTGGCGTTACATCAGCGCAGCGGCCGATGCCATTGATATTCTCTCCGTGGGTGCCGTGGATGTGAATCGGCAAGTAGCAGGCTTCAGTTCTCGCGGGCCCAGCGCCGATGGTCGGGTAAAACCGGATGTGAGCGCGGTGGGTTCCGGTACGATCGGGCTCGGCATTGATGGTCTTCGCGTAGAAGGGATCAGCGGTACTTCGTTCTCATCGCCTCTCACTTGCGGATTGGTCGCTTGCCTATGGCAACTGCATCGCCAGAAAAGCGCGCACGAGGTAATGAACGCCATTCGGCGCAGTGCATCCCATTTCGATTCACCCAACGACAGCATCGGTTACGGTATACCTGACTTCTGGCGCGCGCATTTGCTTTTGGGTGGTGACGACCTGACCGCTTTGCAAGCACCGCAATTCTTCAACGTTTATCCGGTACCGTTCACGGATCACCTCAATATCGAATTGTTTGCCGGCGAAGAGAATACCATCGACCTGGAGTTATGGGATGTACTTGGGAGGACAGTGCTTTCCAGAACTTTGCAAGTAGAACCCAGGGTCTACCAGCAAGTGCATATGGAAGATGCTCGACTTTCCTTGCTACCGAATGGATCGTACACCATGCACGCCATCATAGGCGGGCGGGCGGAGATCACGCAACGATTGGTGAAAGCGCCTTGATCAGCGCTTCTTGCGCAGCAAATAGAGCACACCGTTCAGATCGTCGGTGAACCAGAAGCTCTCTGGATCGCGACTCGGACCTTCCGGCCTGCGCAAGAGAATATCACATGGTCTGCCGAACCGCTCACCGTGCTGCAGGAACCCTGTTACCACCGGCACTGTTGGTTCACCTTTCCTAACGCGGACGATGGAATAGCCTTTCGCCATCGGCACAATACTGCTGCCGTGCAGCGCTACAACGAAGCAGTTGCGCAATCGATCATCAGCGAACCTGTCGAAGAACTCGAATCCCAACGGAGCGGTATGCGGGCCCAAAGCAACGTATGCTGGCAACGGAGAGCGGAGGCGCATATTGGGCTTTGCGAAGACGGTGTCCAGCACCACCTCGTCGCCCGTTTGATAGAAGTATGGCCATCCATAAAAACCGCCGTCCACAACCCGTTGCAGTTTGTCATCGGGTGCTTCGCTCCCGAATTGATCACTACCCATGTCGGTCGCGAAAAGATCACCCATGATCCATTGCATTCCAACTGCGTTCCTCAATCCAGTGGCATAGATCCGCTTGTTCTTCCCATCCGGATCCATCTCCAGAATAGTGGCGCGCACATCTTCCTTTTCAATGCAGGCGTTGCAACTACTGCCAACGCTCACGTACAATTTTCCATTGTTCATCGCGAGGCTCCGCGTTAAGTGCCAGCCGCCGTACTTGTAACTGAGTCCGTATGCGGGAAATGTGTCGATCACCTCAGGTGTGCCTGTGCTGAACACTGCCCCATCGGCCAAAGGATAGCGCAACAACTTGTCGGTAGTGGCCACATACAACCATTGATAGAGGCTATCGCTATGAACCAAAACCTGGTTCGGATTGCGCAGGCCATCCAAACATGTTTCACGTGTCAAAAAACGTGCACTGTCTTCGTTCCAATTGCTCAACATGTACACCTTACCCCTCTTGTTATCCGTAAGATCGTGCATATCGGTAATGAACAGGCGGTCGCCCGTCGCTCCGCACATGAACCGCAGTCGCTCAAATCCTTCGGCAGCCACGCTAAGCTCGAAGCCATCGGGGATCCGCAGATCGAAGTCCAAGCCTTTGGCAAGATGCACATGAGCACGTACCAAGTTGATCGGGCCTTCGCCCAGGAAGCGCGTTGAGTCCACCCCGATGACTTCCACGGCCTGGGCCTGCTTTGGCTCGGCAGCAACATCCGATGTGTCCATCGTAGCTTCCTTTGATCGTTCGAATTCTGGTGCAGAGACGTCACACCCGACAAAACCTGTCGTCCAAAAAAGCACCAGATAGAGCCAGAAGTTCGCCGCCATCGCGCCAAATTAGCGGTGTGAGCCAAGCCCCTCCGGTCGTCCTCTCCCCTGCCCTGCTGATATCAGCATACAAACAGGGCTTTTTCCCTATGGCGCATGACGATGGCCAACTCTATTGGCACGATCCCGATCCACGCGCTGTATTTCCGTTGGAACGCCTGGTACCCAATGACCGCCTGCGGACCTTCATCCACTCCCATCGCTACCAGAACACGGTCGACGAAAGCTTCGAAGCTGTGATGCGCGGCTGCGCGGATCGCACTAGCACATGGATCACAGAAGAAATGATCCAAGTCTATACAGAGCTGCATCGTCTTGGCTTTGCGCACTCAGTCGAAACCTGGAAGGACGGAGAACTGATCGGTGGCATATACGGCATTTCGATCGGCGCTGCGTTCTTCGGTGAAAGCATGTTCAGTCGCAAGACCAATGCGAGCAAGGCGGCATTCTATCATCTTGCAAAACACTTGCGTCATAAGGCTTTTACCATTTTCGATTCACAGTACATCAACGACCATACGCGTCTTCTTGGGGCGGTAGAGATCGCGCGCGATAAATTCGGCCTGCTTTTGGCCGGCGCCATTGCTTCGAATACCCACTTTTAACGCCATGTTCCGTTTCACGTTGCTTTCTATCCTCTTGGGCATTTCCTCTGTTCTCTCGGGCCAAGCCTCATTAAAGGTGTCGATCATCCTCAACAAACCAGATGCAGGTGGCGTGTTACGCGTGGCACTTTCACCGGATGCCCACGCCTACAAGAGCGATGTTGGTTGTACGCTGATATCCGTTCCAGCGACCGGCCGTTTGGTAACCGCCACATTCGAGAACGTGAAGATCGGCACTTGTGCGGTGAAAGTCTTCCATGACATCAACTCGGACAACGAGTTGAACACGAGCTGGATCGGTTGGCCCAAAGAGCCGTATGGCTTCAGCAATGATGCTCCGGTGAACATGGGGCCGCCGTCGTACAAACTGGCGATGATCAACGTGAAAGAAGGCGAGAACCCAGTGCGGATCTCGCTTCGTTGAGTTACCGTTCTTTTCTGACAACCAACGCTTGTACCGCTTGTCTTTCGGCGAGATAACGTTGATATGTCTCGCTGAACCGTGCCCGATGATCGACCACCTCCTCCCAATTTCCCCATAAGGAGATCAATAATTCACAGGCTTCGCGCAAACCGTGGTGCCCACCACCGAACGGGATGATCACATCCGCTGCCCCACGTGCTTCTGTTGTTCGTTGGAACTGATGGGTTGCCCGATGGCCCAAAAGCACACGTAAACCGCAACGCTCTGCCACAGGCAGATCCAGGACATCATCGAAGAAGAAGGCTACTTCTTCGGCCCGCAAGCCATGGGTGGCCAAGAACTGTTCAAGGGCCTCCGGTTTGTTCGCAAAGCCCATGTAGAGCCCATGGAAACACTCACGCTGGGCAAAGCCTTCCGCGAATGGATTCTGTTGACCCGTTATGATCCCGGCTTTGGGAAGTCGCCCTTCATTCTTCAGCCACAAGGAGAAGCGCAAGAGATTCACCCCCATACTGTCCACTTCACTGAACGGGCTTCCGCCTTCAGCATCCTTGAAGCCATCGTTGAAGACGCCGTCCCAATCGAAGAGAACAGCTTTCAGCGAAGAAGACCTCCGATCGAACTCGCGCTCACTGATGACGAACCGCGTGCCGTGGGCACTGAAACGCTCACGAACGGTCATTGCTCAACCGGCGATCGCCTTCATCATATCCTGGATGTCAAGCATACCAAGCTGCTTGCCGTTCTCGCTTACGCTGATCGTGTCGACCTTCTTCTCTTTGAACAGCTTCTGGGCTTCATCCAGCAGCGCTTCAGGAGCAATAGTGATCGGCTCGCTGAATGACATCGCGCTCAATTTCTTCGAAAGGAACTTGTTGCCTTCCTTCTCCAATCCACGGCGCAGGCCACCATCGGTAAAGACACCTTTGTTCTTTCCTTTCGCATCAACGACCATCACCGCGCCGAAGCCGTGCTTGGTCATTTCCACCAAGGCCTCGCTCACGCTTGCATTGTCCTTAACAACAGGATTACTTCGACCCAACACGTCTTTCACTTTCATGGTGATGAGTCGCGTGTGCTCATAGAACTGCTGCGTTCCCAGCTGGGTCATGTGGTTGTCCGTGAGCTGCTTCATCAGCTTCCAGGGAACAGTGATCGTGTGGACACCGATCGTGACAGCGTTGCGGACATGTTCCACCGTGCGAACACTGCTGAACATGATCTTGCTGTCATAGCCGTAATAGTTCACAGCCTCCACGCATTGCTGAACCAAACTGAGCGCGTCATGACCTTGGTCCTGCAATCGGCCTACCAGCGGGCACACGTATGTAGCCCCAGCCTGCATGGCCATGTAGGCCTGTTGCAGTGTGTACACAAGATGCACGTTGACCATGATCCCCTCGTTGCGCAACATGCGGCAAGCACGAAGGCCTTCCAGGGAAACGGGGATCTTGAAGACCGTTGTGTCCTTCTTCAAACCCATTTTCAATTGACGCTTAGCCTCTTTCACTACTTCTTCAGCAGTCTCCCCGAGGGCTTCCACCTGCAGGATCGGGACCTTTTTAGCGAGGTCCAGGATCATCTTGTCGATGTTCGTGACACCACCTCGGTGCATGAACGTTGGAGTCGTGGTGAGACCTGTGAGAAAACCGAGTTTGAAGGCTTCCTCGATCTCCTTGATGTCAGCGCTATCCAGATAAAGTTCCATGGTAAGATGTTTACCGCAACCGTTCCGCTGCAACGCGGACGAATAAGTACGGTGTGTTATGCGTGAACGGGTTGGTGACGATACTTTACTTCCACAGCGTGGAGTTCGAGCAGGGGCTCCATGAATTCTTCAAGCTTGCTCATGTCCAGCTGACTTGCAGCATCACACTTCGCAGTTGCGGGATCAGGGTGTATTTCGATGAACACTCCATCCACTCCAGCAGCGACACCAGCGCGTGCGATGGTGGGCATTACCTCACGGTTGCCACCGCGTGGATCGGCACTGGGGATACCATACTTGCGGATGCTGTGTGTGATGTCAAATACCACTGGATACCCTGTTTGGCGCAGGTGATAGAACGCACGAGGATCAACCACCATGTCATTGTATCCGAACGTGTAGCCTCGCTCGGTCAATATGATCTTACTGTTACCCACGCTTTCGCACTTCCTGGCCGGTTTGATCATGTTCTCCGGCGCAAGGAACTGGCCATGTTTGATGTTGATCACAGCCCCTGTCCTGGCTGCTTCTACGATCAACGTGGTTTGCATGCAGAGATATGCAGGGATCTGGATCACATCGCAGACTTCTGCGGCAGGCGCAGCTTGGCTGGGGTAATGGATATCGGTCAAGAGCGGAAAGCCGAAATCCTTCTTGATCCGTTGCAACACTTTCAGCCCTTCATCAAGACCGGGCCCCATGTAAAAATTGACGTCGCTGCGATTATCCTTGGTGAAGCTGCTCTTGTAGATCACGGGAAGGTTCAACTTCTCGCTCACACGTTTGAGCGTTTCCGCTGTACGCAACATCACGCTCTCCTCCTCGATCACGCAAGGACCGCTTATGAGGAATAGCTGGTCGTTGCCACACTGGATGTTACCTACTTGGACAATGCGCGACATAATGTGGAATGATGCGAGGGTGGAAGGTCTGAGGGCTATTCCCGATACAACCGCAAATCTATCCTTTCAACCGGCGCATAGGAACAAGATCATTCGACGTTGGCGCGCAACACGCAATTGCCGTTGAGGAATCCCTCCAAAAGGTCCCCATGTGTGATGGGACCCACCCCAGCTGGTGTTCCTGTAAAGATCAGATCACCCGGCTCCAGCGTGATGTAATGCGATACGTGACTGATGATGTCAGCTACCGAAAAGAGCATTTCGCTCGTGTTACCATGTTGCACGACCGCACCGTTGCGCTTCAACTGAATGTCGAAGCCCTGCAAATTGGTCCCGGCGGTCATTGGCAATTCCACTTCGCCGAGTACCGCACTACCATCGAAGGCTTTGGCCTTTTCCCACGGAAGCCCTTTCGCCTTCAGCTCATTCTGCACATCGCGCGCTGTCAGGTCCAACCCCAACGTGAATGACGCGATCAATCCGAGTGCCATGGCTTTTGGAACGTTGCTGGCATAACTGTCCACCATTACCACCAGTTCGAGTTCGTGATGGATCTCGCCAAGTTGCGGTTTGAGCCGGATCAATTGCCCGGGGTAGAGGCACGCCGTAGTGGGCTTCAGGAAAAAAACCGGTTCGTCCGGTATAGCATTGCCCAGTTCTTTAGCATGATCACGGTAGTTGCGGCCGATACAAATGATCTTCATGGTCGGACTATTGGGAAATGGGTGTGGGACACAAGGATACCCTCATGCTTCCATGTTCGACAATACGTTCTTCATTATGGCCAGCGTACTTGCCGGCAATTCCGCCTTGGTCATCAGCCATTGCAGATATCCGGGATCATTTCGCCCGATGTTCTCCAAAGTCCAGCCACTGTATTTGCCGAAGCCCAGGCACACATGACCCTTATCGTCGAACTTCAATTTGCCTGCCGCGTCAGGACTGCGCTGGCGGTCCCCACTGATCTCGCCTAGTTCGGCAACGGTTTGTGGCAACTCGGAGTAGCGCTCCAGCTGAGCGAGAAGGACATCCGCGGTCGCTTCAACATCGGCCAACGCATCGTGCGCACCTTCATGATCACGACCCACGTAGAACTTCAACGCTGCGCTCAAGTTCCTCGGTTCCATCTTGTGGTAAATGCGCTGGGCATCCACGATCCGAGCAGTGGATGTATCCCATGAAGTACCCACGCGATGCAATTCTTCGGACAAGAACGGCACATCGAACCTGATCACGTTGAACCCGCCAAGATCACAGCCTGCCAGGTGTTCGAGGACTTCTTCCGCAATATCCTGCAACCTGGGCGCCATGGCCACATCGAGGTCCGTAATGCCGTGAACGGCGGTAGCCTCTGCGGGGATCGGCATTTCAGGGTTCACCAGAGTCTGGTAGCTTTCTCGACTGCCATCCGGCATCAAACGCACGATCCCGATCTGTACGATGCGGTCACGGCCGATGCGTATACCAGTAGTTTCCAGATCGAAAAAGGCGAGCGGGCGAGTAAGTTGCAGAAGCATGCGCCGAATATCCGAACGAAGAAGCCCCCACCGACGGATCGGCAGGGGCTTCGTTTTCAACAGGTTGTTCGATCAGTGAACTTTCAGTTTCACGAACTGGAACTTTCCGTATTTCTCAGTGTTCTTGAAATCGCCCTTGTAGGCGGGTCCTTGAACCCTGTGGTTCACAGCTTCCAATAACAACTTCGAAGTGTCCTTGCCGCGCGCTGTTACCGCTTCGATCAGGCGCTTGCGGGCATCTTCCATACGCTGGTTGCTCAAATTCTCGTTGGTTCCAAACGTTTTGGTAGGCACATGGCTGGCGCTGGCTTCAATGACCAAGCGAGCCGACCCGTCCTTGTCCATAATGCCCACCACCGAATCGATGAACTTCTTCCATTCAGCCTCTGCCTGGTCGATGTCCTTCACGTTGTACGCGTAGTACTTGGCGTATTCATCAATGAATGTGGCATCCGGCGCAACGTGCTTGTCGCGCTTCTCCTTCAACTGCGCATCGGTGAGGGGCTCGTCCTTGCCTGTTTTGTCCTTACCGCCAGGAACGACCTTTTCCCCTTTCTCTTTACTTCCTGGAGGCGAGCCTTTGGGCAGATCCACAATACTTCCTGGGCCATCAAGGGCTACTGGATTCAAGTAGATCTCCTTATTGATCTCCTGGTAGGCACTCTCACACTCAACAAAAATGTCCTCGGTGTGGACCGTCTTATCATTCACTCGATAATCCAAGTTGTACTCTTTGCAAGGGGGCAGGATCGCCACATACACACCATCACGCTGGCGGGGCTTGTAGGTCTTCACCTCACCTGTGGCTTTATCCGTTACATATAGTATGGTACTTGGCGGAAGTGTTTCCCCGGGAGGAGCAATGATGAAGCCTTTCAGGACAGTAAGCCCTTCAGCCTCCATGTTCTCCGGAAAATCGACGAAGTAGAGATCCTTCTCGCCGTAGCCACCGTTCTTATCACTGCTAAAATAACCACGACGACCATCGGCAGTGGTCACAAAGAACACATCATCGTCCACGGTATTCAACGGGTAGCCGATATTTTCCGGCTTTCCCCATGTACCATCATCAGCCATCTCCGAGGTGAAAATATCGAAGCCGCCCATGCTGTTGTGCCCCTTGCTGGCGAAGTACATGGTGCGGCCGTTAGGGTGAATGAACACGCCATCTTCGTCGTAAGGCGTGTTGACCACACTACCAAGGTTCTGTGACTTGCTCCATTCGCCAGTGGGCAACTTCACCACTCGATAAATGTCGCGCCCACCTATGCCGCCCTTTCGGTCACTCAAGAAATACAGCGTATTACCATCCGCTGCCAGCGCGCAGTGGGTTTCCCAAGATTTCGTATTGATGTCACTTCCCAAAAGCGCGGGATCGCTCCACAATTCACCCACCAACTTGCTCTCGTACAGATTACCATCGCCACCGTCATCGCGATACATCAAAAGCGTTTGCCCATCCGCCGCAACGTTTACAGTTGCCTCATGTCCTTGTCCGCTGATATTCAGCATTTCGGGCTTCTGCCATGCGCCAGTCCGATCCTTGTAGCTAACATAAATGTCCTCGAAAGGCAGGCCTGCCATCAGGTCTATTACTCCGGTATTGCTGCTATCCGTGCGCAGACGGCGGCTCGTGTAGAACATCGCATTCCCGTCCACACTGATCACCGGACTGAAGTCAGGGTATTCATTGTTCACAACAGGTCCCACGTTGCTGATCTGGTAGTTCTTGGGTGCGGCCATCAGCACACGAGCATTGGCTGTTTGTTCTTTTCCGCGGATCGCGTTCTTCTTCAGGTCGTGGTTCTCGCCACACTCCGCGATGAACTTCGAGTAGTATTCATCAGCCTTGTCGAACTGACCATCCAAGTGATATGACCGCCCCAACCAGTAGTCAACCTCCAACGGCGCATTGACCTCTTTGGAGTCGAACGGGTCATAATTGGCGATATTGAAAGAGCTGTAGCTCGTGGTGCGTTTTTCAGCAGCCGTTTTCAGATAAGGAAGAGCCTTGGTCTTCTGATTATACGAATTCATGTAGGAATGGCCGAGCTTCCAATTCAGATTGGAATTCTCAGGCTGGCCTTCCTGTAGCTCTTTCCAGATCTCTGCGCTCTGGTTGAACAAATTCTCCTCCACAAGTTTGCTCGCTTCCTCGAACTTCCAGTTGAAGGTGGTATTCTCTCCTTGAGCACTTGTGCATAGGGGGAGCAAGGAGAGACCGAGGATCGCTATAGCAGCGTAACCATACTTCATGGCAATGCAATTTCACTCCGGGGAAAACCAGAGGGTGGCGAAAGTAGCTTTTTTCCGTAGGGTCTTCCTCCTGTTCAAAATTCCTGATCGAGAGACCAGCTTTCCAGGATGTCGGCAACTCGTCGAACGAATTTCCCGCCAAGGGCACCGTCAACGACGCGATGGTCATAGCTATGCGACAAGAACATCATATGGCGTATCGCTATAACATCGCCTGTTGGGGTTTCCAGCACTGCTGGTTTCTTCTTGATGGCCCCGGTAGCCATTACCGCCACTTGCGGCTGATTGATGATGGGTGTGCCCAGTACGTTGCCAAAGGTGCCCACATTGGTAATTGTATATGTCCCGTTGGCGATATCATCCGGATCCAGTTTTCCAGCGCGTGCTCTGTTCGCCAGGTCATTCACGGCAGCCGCAAGGCCGGTGAGGTTCAGGCGGTCGGCATTTTTGATCACCGGCACGATCAGATTGCCGCTTGGCAATGCGGCAGCCATACCAATGTTGATGTCCTTTTTCTTGATGATCGTTTGACCGCTCACTTGAATGTTGATCATGGGCATCTCCTTGATGGCTTGTGCCACGGCCATGATGAAGACCGGAGTGAAGGTGAGTTTCTGCCCTTCCCGGGCTTCAAAGGCCTTCTTGACCTTCTCACGCCAGAGAACCAGGTTGGTAACATCAGCCTCAACGAAACTGGTAACGTGTGGACTTGTGCGTTTGCTCATCACCATGTGCTCGGCGATGATCTTGCGCATCCGGTCCATTTCGATCAACTCGTCACCTGCTGCCGGGGTCAACTTCGGCCCTTGTGTTTCTGCTTTGGCCCCAACGGTTGCAGCGCTCTGCGCTACTGGATCCACCAATGGGAGGTTCGCAACTGGTGATGTGGCTCCTCTCTTTGGCAAATAATCGAGGATATCTTTTTTGGTGACCCGCCCTCCTTCCCCAGAACCGGGAAGGGATTCCAACTCGGCCAAACTCACTCCTTCGCTATGGGCAATGTTCCGAACCAGGGGACTATAGAATTTCCCGCTTGGACCAGCCTTGCCGATGGGCGCGCCAACCGGTTCCGTCGATCGAACGGCCGGAACAATTGCAGGCGTTGGTGACCCGTTGCTGGGTGTGGCAGCCTTGGCAGCTGTGCTCGATACTGCTGGGGCAGCCTTGGCATCAGCCGCCGTTCCAATATGTGCGATAGGCTGGCCCACTTTCACCACGTCGCCATCATTTACCAATCGCTTCAACAAAATACCGTCTTGTGGCGCCGGTACCTCACTGTCCACTTTGTCGGTGGCTATCTCCACCATGGCCTCGTCGGCAACAACGGCATCGCCTTCGCTTTTTAACCACTTGATTATGGTGGCTTCCGCCACGCTCTCGCCCATCTTGGGCAGGAGGATCTCGATATGTGCCATGCGCTGCTCGCCGAAGTTTGATTCCAAAAGCGGAACGGTTGCGAATGTACCGGTGTAATGCGAGTACCGGTATTCCGGCTGCGATCGGTTCAGTTCCCCAATTGGGCGAATCCGCGCCAAACAAGACGCATGTCCCACGCAAGACGGTAATCTTTCGCATACGTGAGGTTAACCCTTTCCACCGTTAACGGAACAGGTTCCAACCCATCGGCCAACACCGGGTCGAGCACTCCAGGCCGGATACCCGGTAAGCGATATGCCCTGTCCGTATGAGGGAAGTATCCCACCCAACTGTTATTTCCCCGGATCACCCTGACGAGATTCTTCAGGAAGCCAACCTTATGACGAACGAAGAGAATGGTAATTGGCATCAGCAATATGAGGATCAACGCTAGCGAAACATCGAATATGCGTTTGATCCTGCGTGAGGCAGAACTGCTCACCGCATGATCTTCCATGATCAGCAGGTCCTGCACACTTTCAATACTGCTCGGACCAATGATGAACTCACGCGCAGGCTGTGCGATCTTGAACATGACACCGGACCGTTTCAATTCCTCGATCAATTCAATGATCCGCCCCCATTTCAGGTCTTTGGAGCAAAAAACAACTTCGTCGATACCGTGTTTGCGGATCGATCGACGGATCTGCTTTACCGCGTCCGGCGAATTGGCGAGGCCCGCGTTCATTTCGATCTGTCGGCCCAAGCCGAAGTGCGTTTGCCAGAGCAGCGCGAAAGCATGTTTGGCCTCCTCTTCACTCCCAATGGCCAAGATCCGCTTACGATCAAGGGTTCGCATGCTGAAGTTCTTCAATCCCAAGAAATGCAACATCAAGCGGGAAACAACGCCGACCACCAAAACGGCGAGAGAGCCATACATGATCATGTCCCGCGCAATGGACCTCACCATCGAAGCGACCCAATTCCCGGCCTCGCCGAAAGGCCAAAGCACCAACAACCAAAAGAGCGCACCAACAACGACCGCCTTGAACACATTGACCAAACGCACTGGAAGGTCGTACGCACCGAAAATCGAGAAAAAGACCAGCATCGATATCAGTGGATAAATGAACGAACCATCGATACGATAGTCGCTGTCGCCCTCGATAACCATTACCAACACTCCAACCAATGCGAGCAAAAGCAGATCGAGCACTGGCAGCAAAGCCCTGCGCAAAAACCGGGTAACGATCGCTCCTGTGGCGCTCAAGTAGATCGCCACGTTGATCAGCCCCGCGAAAAGGTCGGGCCGTTTCTGCGTAAAGTGCTTCTTCGCAAAAATGGCCATGGCATTGTAGAAAACGAACACGTAGTTCACGCTGCTCTTCTTCGTGCTCTCGCCTTTGTAGTGGATTATCCGCGCATGAGGCAAGTACCAATTCTCATACCCCCCAAGCGTGATCCGGTAGCTCAGATCGATATCCTCCCCATACATGAAGAAGCTTTCGTCGAGCAACCCGATCCTGTTCAATGTCTCCTTGCGCAAGAACATACAGGCACCGGAAAGGATCTCAATGCGAGCAGCCTCGTTCTCCGGCAAATGACCCAAATGATATCGCCCGAAAACGCGGCTTTTCGGAAACAACCGGGTAAGACCGATGATCTTGTAAAAAGCCACAGCCGGAGTTGGCAATCCTCGTTTGCTTTCCGGAAGGAACTGGCCCGTTCCATCGATCATTTTCACACCCAACCCACCGGCTTTCGGGTGCCGGTCCATAAAGGCGATCACTTTTTGGAAAACATCCTCGCCTACGATCGTGTCCGGGTTCAGTAGAACCACATGTTCGGCGTTGCTTTCGCGTATCGCCTGGTTATTGGCCCGGCTGAAGCCCACGTTCTCCTGGTTCGCGATCAGGCGCACTTGCGGAAATTTCTCACGGACCATTTCCACACTGCCATCCGTGCTTTGGTTGTCTACCACGAACACGTCGCCTTCAATGCCTTTCAACGCCTCGAATACCGTTCGCAGACATTGCTCGAGATACGCTCGAACATTGTAGTTGACGATGATGACGGATAGTTTCATTGTTCGCTTGGTCGGTCAGGTGTTCCGCCTTGCTCCCGCCTTATCACTATCACATGCGCCAAAGCGTATCACGCAGCTCGTCAACGCGCGTTCGCGTTTCATCGCTTCACCATTTGTTCATATGGTTTCCTGTCCGAGATGCTACGTCCAAGTGTTACCTCATCCACTTGCTCCAATTCACCACCGATACTTATGCCTCGGGCGATCTGGCTCACTTGAACGCCCAATTCCTTCAACTTGCGGTGGACGTAGAACCCGGTCGTATCCCCTTCCAGAGTGGCTCCCAGTGCTAAAACCACTTCATCAACTCCACCCTTCTTGATCCGTTCGAACAATTCTTTCGTGTTCAGGTCGTCAGGGCCAAGCCCGTCCATTGGACTGATAACGCCGCCCAGAACGTGGTACAGTCCTTTGTACTGTCGTGTGTTCTCGATGGCGATCACATCACGGATATCCTCCACAACACAAACCATCGACCGGTCGCGACCCGGGTTATCGCAGATGTCGCATACCGGCCTGTCGCTGATATTGCAACATTCGGTGCAGTAGCGAACATCCTCTCGCAACTTCCGAACAGCCTCGCTGAACCGGACCACTTCATGCAGCTCGCGCCTCAACAAGTGCAACGCCATGCGCATCGCCGTTCGCCGACCAATACCTGGCAATGTGGCCAACTGGTCAACGGCATTCTCCAGAAGATGGGAACTCAATGGCATGGGTGCAAAGATGGTCGTGCGCGCTCAAGTTGACATGTCGGATATTCGCCGTCCAATTCACCCAGGCCGAAGGTTTCGGCGCGTACGATGCGATCCATACTCATTCTCGGTGCCGGGCGTTCGGCTTCCACGCTCATCCAATACCTGATCGACCACGCTGTGGAGCAGCAATGGCGGATCACCGTGGCTGACAAGGATGTGGAACATGCCAGGAAGCTCACCTCGGGTGGTGCGGACCTGGCCGAAGGTGTGGCGCTCGACGCCCTGAACGCTGAGGCTCGGGCAGCGTTGATCGCCCAGCATGACCTGATCATCAGTATGCTGCCGGCCTTCATGCACATGGATGTATTGAAGGATTGCCTGCGACTGAAGAAACATGTGATCACACCGAGCTATGTGCCGGACGCTTTGTGGGCTATGGACGCTGAATTCAAGAACGCCGGACTGGTCGTCCTGAACGAAATGGGCCTGGATCCCGGCATCGACCACATGAGCGCTATGCGGATCCTTGATCGGATACGCGCCGAAGGTGGACATATGGAGGTGTTCGAGAGCTATTGCGGTGGGCTGGTGGCTCCTGAGAGCGACAACAATTCGTGGGGCTACAAATTCAGCTGGAACCCGCGAAATGTGATCCTTGCCGGTCAGGGCGGATCGGCCAAGTACATCGATCAAGGGATGACGAAATACATTCCTTACAACAAGCTCTTCCAACGAACGGTGCTCGTGAAAGTACCGGGCTTCGGCGCGTTCGATGGCTACGCGAACCGCGATTCCTTAAAATACCGATCGCACTATGGGATCAACGACATCCCCACGCTGAAACGAGGCACCCTGCGGAAGGCCGGTTTCTGCATTGCTTGGGACACGTTCGTTCAACTGGGCTGCACGGACGATAGCTTCCCCATGGAGCTGGGGGCCAATGCGACCTGGTGCGATTACCTCGATTCGTTCTTACCTCCTGGTGCTGGTCGGCCTACTCGAACGAATCTTGCGTATTACCTCAACTTGGATCCTAAAGGCGAAGTCATGTCGAAGTTGGATGAGCTCGGGTTGTTCTCCACGGAGAAGATCGGCACAACGGGACTTTCACCTGCGGGCACCTTGCAGCACTTGCTCGAGCAGAAGTGGAAACTCGGTGAGAACGACAAGGACCTTGTGGTGATGTGGCATCGTTTCCGTTATACTCTTAACGGGGCACAGCATGAATTGAACGCCTCACTGGCGGTGACAGGGATCGACCAAACGCATACTGCGATGGCGCGCACTGTTGGGCTTCCGATCGCTATTGCGTGCAAGCTGCTTCTGAACGGGAAGATCGGCGACCATGGGGTGCTTTTACCGCTGAAGGCAAGCCTGTACAACCCGGTTCTGGATGAACTCGAGCAGCTCGGTGTTGTGTTCGAAGAGCGGGAGATCGCCGGTTAGAATTTCTGCATGAGGTCGGCTAGTAGCTCCTTGTATCGCGCCGAGTAAGTGCCTTGTACTTCTTCAACCGTTACCTCGTCCTGCTCTAGCACTGGCGCTCCTCGCCACATTTCCAGCATAACGCGCTTGGGGGCTCTATCGGCCAGGTACCGGATGACGCACCTGCGCAAAGGTCTGATGCCAACAGCATCGGCATACAGACGAAGAACAGGTTCACGATTCGTTGGAAGAATGACCGAAAAGCGACCTTCCGCACCCATGGATGCGTTCACGACAACCATCAGTTCCTTGAAGCCAAGGGCTGCCTCGTGTTTGGCAGCGACTGCCCGGTCGTCCGCTGGGACCATATCTCCCGCATAGAACGGCGGATTACAGATGATCAGGTCGTACGGCTCGCTCACCTTCATCCGTCGCACATCCATGCGATGTACACGCACCCTATCGCTCCATGGACTCGCCTTCGCGTTCTCGGTCGCCTGCTCCGCTGAAGCATCGTCGATCTCCACCGCATCGATCATTGCCTCACCGTTGCGCTGCGCTGCTATCAGTGCGAGCAGGCCAGTGCCAGTGCCTATGTCCAGGATACGCTTCGCACCAGCATAGTTCGTCCATGCACCGAGCAGGACCCCATCGGTGCCAACTTTCAAGGCACACCGATCCTGTTGGACGGTGAACTGTTTGAAGTGGAAGTGCGGGTTTGGCATACGCGAGTTTGAGGGTTCGAGAGTTGAAGAGTTGCCCCTCGCTCAGGCAACTCTTCAATTCCACAACTCAGGATCCACGATACAGATCGATCAACCCATCCGGCGTACGGATGAGCAACGTCCGTTCTTCCAAGTCCATATCCACGATCATCTCATCCACCAACGGCACCAGAACTTCCTTCTCCCCGTGTTGGATCACAAGAACCGGATTCTTCACATTGCCTTCGATCCCGACCACTTCTCCGAGTTCGCCATGGACTTCATCACGCACAAGCAAGCCTACGAATTCTTCGGGGTCCCAGCTCTCATCGCTGCCATCCACCAAATGGCCTGGTGGCGCATAGATGTCCCGGCCCACCAATATGCTCGCGCTTTGCGGGTCATGAAAGTCTTCGAACTTGATCAGCGTGTCCCCACCTTTTTCATAAAGTTTGCTGAACGCGAACGGCACTCGCTGCCCCTCAATGTCCACGAAAAGTGAACCTGCGTGAACGATATCGTCAAAACTTACATCCTCCAAATGCACTGTTAACGCGCCTTGATGCCCCCATGGCTTGCCCAATCGGCCGAGAAAATGCAGGCTTTCGATGTCCATGGTGTTCGCGGTGAAATTAGGGGTACCACCTGTCTTGTTCATCAAGCTCACATCTTTGGGCGAAATGCTGAAACACATTCTGTTCTATATCGCTGCGTCGGTCGGTTCTGCAGCTCTCGCTCAGACACAAGGCCCAATGTTCATTCCTGCACCTGTGCAAGTGGCATCGGATACGGGCGTTTTCCGTGCGACTTCGGCCACGTCGATCGTGTACGCCCAGCTCTCCCTGAAGGATGAAGCACTTGCGCTGCAAGCTGAATTGAAAAACGTTCTGGGAACCCAGCCACTTGTTTCGTACGACCAAACTGGAAAGACCAAGGGGATCAGATTGGCCATCGTGAACATTGACAGCGTTCCTGAAGGTGGTTACTCGATGGTGATCCGCAAGGACCACATTGAACTTACAGCTCCGGATGATGCCGGCATTTTCAACGGTGTACAAACACTCGCCCAGCTGTTGCCGGTGCCAGCTCTGAACGCTTCAGCGCGTCCAGCTGGCATCGACATTCCGTGTATGAGCGTAACTGACTTTCCCCGCTTCGCCTGGCGCGGTATGCACCTCGATGTGTGTCGCCATTTCTTCCCCGTTGATCTCGTGAAGAAGTACATCGACCTGCTTGCCCGGTACAAAATGAACACCTTCCATTGGCACCTCACGGAGGATCAAGGTTGGCGGATCGAGATCAAGAAATACCCGAAGCTTACGGAGGTTGGTGCTTGGAGAAGCGGCAGTGAATACGGCCCGTACAGTGACCGCACGTTCGACAGCACGCGCTACGGTGGGTTCTATACGCAAGAGGAGATCCGCGAGGTGGTAGCCTATGCACAGAGCAAGCACGTTGCCATCGTTCCAGAGATCGAGATGCCGGGACATTCGCTTGCGGCTTTGGCCGCTTACCCGGAATTCAGTTGCACTGGCGGGCCATTCGAAGTAGAAAAAGGATGGGGTGTTTTTGAGGATGTCTTCTGCCCGAAGGAAGAAACCTTCACCTTCCTGGAAAACGTTCTCACGGAGGTAATGGATCTGTTCCCTGGAGAATACATCCACATCGGCGGCGACGAATGCCCGAAAGAACGTTGGAAAACGTGCGCGCATTGCCAAGCATTGATGAAGAGCGAGGGATTGAAGGATGAACACGAACTGCAGTCATACTTCATTCGGCGCATTGAAACATTCGTGAACAAAAAAGGGCGGAAGATCATCGGCTGGGACGAGATCCTGGAAGGTGGCCTGGCCCCGAATGCAGCTGTGATGAGTTGGCGTGGAACCGAGGGTGGTATTGCGGCCGCTAAAGCCAGGCATAACGTCGTGATGAGCCCAGGAAGCCATTGCTACTTCGATCATTACCAGGGTGATCCAGCGAACGAACCACTGGCCATTGGCGGCTTCACAACGGTGCAAAAAGTATACAGTTATGAACCTGTACCTGCCGAGCTGAACGCCGACGAGGCGAAGTACATCTTGGGAGCACAAGGCAATGTGTGGACCGAGTACATAACGACACCCGAACAGGTTGAGTACATGGCCGTTCCACGAATGCTCGCATTGGCTGAAGTGCTGTGGAGCCCGAAAAAGAAACGTGATGAGGCCGACTTCGTTCGACGCTTGGAACATGAATTCACCGCGTTGAGCGCACTTGACGTTCACTACAGCAAGAGCCTGTTCAACGTGGGTTTCAAATTGACCGGTAGTAAAAAACGCGGGCAAGTGAATGTTGAACCGTTCGCAACACCCGGTTTGGGAGAGATCCGCTACACGTTGGACAACCAGGAGCCAACAAAGGATTCACCCCAATTCGTAACCACTCTCGAACAACGGGAGAACGTCATCATCCGCGCTGCACTCTTCCGTGGTGATCGTAAATTGGGATACTCCACGAGCAAAAAACTTTCGTTCGATCTTGCTACCGGCCGAGCCGTAACAACAAGCCCAGCACCGAATGAACGATACAATGACGGTGGCCCGTTCACCTTGGTTGATGGGGTAAGCGCCGGAAACAAACGCGTGAACAACGAATGGCTCGGTTGGAAGGATGACCGTGTCACCATCAAGCTGGACCTTGGCGAGGAGCAATGGGTCTCACGGATCAGCATCGGCGCTTTGGCAGAGAAATACTCCTGGATCCAGCCGCCTGCGGAAGTGGAGATAGCAGTGAGTTCTGATGGAGTTACGTATCTGGTGCTCGATACTCCCAAGCCTCCCTCGGATGCCAAGAACCATGTCGAATTCGCCGTATCCGTGCCCATGATGACCCGCTATATCCGGTTCATCGTGAAGAGCATTGGGCATATACCAGAAGGTGACGCTGGCGCGGGTAACCCACCGTGGATGTTCCTGGACGAGATCCACGTGAAGTGAGCAGGCGGCCCCAAACAAGTGCGCTGGCAAGACCGAAGTTGATCACTGTAGACGCGAAAAGCCCCGACACAAGGCCGGGGCTTTTCAGATGGGTATCTCGTGGAATTACTCGGCTGCGGCAGCAGGTGCTTCCCCTTCGGCAGCAGGTGCTTCCGCTTCGGCAACCGGTGCTTCGGCAATAGGCGCATCATACGCAGGCAATGCAGCAGCACTAGCAGCGGCCAACTTGGCGCTCAATTTCGCAGCGAACGCCTCTGCCTTCTTGGTCTCGGCGGAAACACGATCCTTCTGCTCTTTCTCAGCAGCCTGACCCAAATTGCTGCGCTTCGCTTCGATCTTCGTGTTCTTTTCGTTCAGCCAGATATCGAATCGGCGATCGGCTTCCTCTTGCGTGAAAGCGTTCTTCTTCACACCGTTCAACAAGTGGTTCTTGTACACCAATCCGGTGTAGCTAAGAATGGCCCGGCAGGTGTCCGATGGCTGAGCACCTTTTTGCATCCAATCCAACGCCTTGTCGCGATCGATCTCGATGAATGCTGGGTTATGTCCCGGATCGTAAGCACCGATCCTGTCGATGTACTTACCGTCACGAGGTGAACGTTGATCGGCCACTACGATGTGGTAGTACGGCTGGCCTTTTTTGCCCTTTCTCTGAAGGCGGATGCGAGTTGGCATGTCGCGGTTGGTTTGGTTATTCCCCGGAATTGGGGGCGCGAAGATGGGAATTTCCGGCGCATCAGCCGTATTTCAGTTGAAAATGGGTTCATTTCAGGGTTTCGCGGGTGTTCGTTCGCCCCCCTGACCATTGGATCGAAATCCCCGGACACCTGCAATACATTGGTCGCTGCTTCTTTCGATCGACACTCCCATGCGCTTGGTCTTTCTTTTCACGGCTTTCGTTTTCGCCTTTGCCACAGCTCAGGCACAATTGGGCGATCGGATCCGCCATTTTCTGGTCGGCGACACGGCTGCCCCACCCGATCACGACACCGCATATATCGCCACCTATAACCAGGATCTTACCATCAGCCTCCTTTCCAGCTATCGGTTAGCCTCATTGGACATTACAGACACTTCAGGGCATTCCGTTACCTACACCACCAACAACGCCGTACAGTATGGCGCAGGGATCACCTACAAGTGGCTCTCTGTGGATGGCACCATCAGCATTCCTGCATTGGATGCTGCCGACCCCGCATTCGGCAAAACGCGTTCGCGATCCATTGGCGCCGGGTTAACCGCCAGAAGGTTGTGGATCAGGGCTTTCTGGAACAAGACCAGCGGTTACTATCCGGAACAACCGGCCGCTGTGTCCCAAGGCTGGAAGGAAGGTGCCCCCATCCCAGTAAGACCCGACCTGACAACTGAAACGGTGATGGCCTCAGTGAACTACGCGCTCAGCAAAAAGCGCCGGTTCTCACAGAACGCTGCGTTATGGCAAATGGAGCGGCAAAGCCGAAGCGCTGGAACATGGGTATTGGGAGGTGCATTCTGGTTCACTGACCTGCGGGCGGATTCCAGTGTAGTTCCGGTTCGGGACAGTGTTGCTTTCAGCCCGGTTGCGCGCATCGACCGGGCTAAACGCGTCCTGCTCGGAGCTACGGTCGGGTACACCCACACCTTCGTCTTTTGGCGTACCGGGTTCATACACTTCTCCCTACTGGCTGGCGCCGCCTCGCGCGATCAACGTCTTCGCACGGCTTCTGATGGTGCGTGGGTTTCGTCCAACGGAATAAGCAGCCTATCCGAATTCAAACTGGGCGCAGGGTACAATGGGGATCGTTGGTATACCGCGCTTACTACAGCATTCTTCCTGAACAGTGACGGAGAAGAAGAGAGCGTACGATTGGGCTCCACCTACGGCACGGTGCGCTTTGCGGTAGGTGTGCGATTTGGAAAGCCGAACATCAGGGGCATGGAGAAAGTTGGCTTGTGATCCATCACGCATCGAACATTCCGTCCGTTGCTGGGTCCGGGTTCACTATCCCCGCCTACCTTTTCGCCGCATGAAGTACCACTTCTTTTTTTTAGCCTGCACGATTCTTGGTACATCCGGAACCATGGCCCAGCCATTGCACGGATCCAGGGAATTCACGCGAGCCGACACACTACGCGGAAGTAGTGGACCAGATCGGGCCTGGTGGGATGTGACGCATTATGATGTCACCGTAAAGCCGGACTTCGTAAACAAGTCGATCCAAGGAACAACGGCTATCACTTTCCGTGCGATCGGTTCCGCGCAACGCATGCAGATCGACCTGCAGCAACCGCTGACAGTGGATCATGTTGTTCGAGGCTATGCGGATAGTACCAAGCTCGAGTTCGAACGTGATAGCAACATCGTTTGGGTCACCGTGCCTGCTGGAGCAGCAGGAGTTGTTGAGACGATCTACATATCCTATCACGGCACTCCCCGTGAAGCGAAGAACGCGTCTTGGGACGGTGGTTGGATCTGGAAGACCGATGGACAGGGCAACCCTTGGATGAGCGTGGCGTGCCAAGGGCTCGGCGCGAGTGTCTGGTACCCGTGCAAAGACCACCAAAGCGATGAGCCCGACAGCGCAGCATTGCACATCACAGTTCCGGACACGCTGCAAGCGGTCGGTAACGGAAGGCTGCGAAACACCGTGAAGAACAACGATGGAACAACCACGTGGAACTGGGCGGTGGTGAACCCGATCAACAGCTACAACCTGGTTCCGTACATCGGTAAATACGCCCACTTCGGTGAAGTCTACAACGGAGCTGAAGGCCGGCTGGATTGCGATTATTGGGTGCTGAAAGAGAATGAAACGAAAGCCCGTGAACAGTTCAAGCAAGTACCGCTCATGCTCAACTGTTTCGAGGACTGGTTCGGCCCCTACCCTTTCTACCAGGACAGCTACAAGCTGGTGGAAGCGCCGCACTTGGGTATGGAGCATCAAAGCGCTGTTGCCTATGGCAATCACTTCCAGAACGGCTACCTGGGGCGAGATCTGAGTGGCAGCGGCTGGGGCCTGAAGTGGGACTACATCCTCGTACATGAGAGCGGCCACGAGTGGTTCGGCAACAACATCACCACTAACGACATCGCCGACATGTGGGTGCATGAAGGCTTCACCGATTACTCGGAGACGATCTACACGCAATGCCAGTTCGGAGATGCCGCAGGAGATGATTATGTGGTCGGCCTGCGCAAGAACATCAGAAATGACAAACCCATCATAGGCCCGTACAGTGTGAACCAGGAAGGCAGCGGCGACATGTATTCCAAGGGTGCCAATATGCTCCACACCATCCGGCACATCATCAACAACGATTCGCTCTTCAAGGCGATGCTGCGCGAGATGAACCGGCGTTTCTACCACAAGACGGTGACGAGCGCGGAGGTCGAGAATTTCATGGTCAATTTCAACGTGCGCAGTGGTTTCCTGGACAAGAGTGTCTTCGATCAGTACTTGCGGACGACCCAGATACCGGTGCTCGAATGGGGTGTGCGAAAAGGTGTCCTCTGGAAAAGATGGACGAACTGCGTGCCCGGCCTTATCCTGCCTGTGATCCTCACGGAGGACGGAAAGCTTCCGGAGATGCAGTTCGTGACGAGCAATTGGGGGTCATCTCCCAGTACAATGAAGAAACACTCCCGGCTCGAAGTCGATCGGAATTGGTATGTCGAAACAAAGCCATTGTCCAAGAAGGAACTCCGGAAGAGGAAACCAGGGATCGGCCTTGGGACCCCACTTTCTGAGGATGCATAGTTTCGTTCATCCATGAAGCATATCGCACTCCTCACTTCTGGCGGTGATGCACCCGGAATGAACGCCGCCATCCGCGCGGTTGTGCGTACGGCGTACTTCCACGGGATCAAGACCACAGGCGTGCTCGATGGCTACGATGGCTTGGTGAAGAACAATTTCATGGAACTCGGACCGCGCGATGTGCGCAATATCATCCAACGTGGCGGAACGATGTTGCGCAGCGCACGCAGTGAAGCATTCCGAAGCGCAGAAGGGAGATCGGTCGCAGCGAAGAACCTGCTTGACGCCGGGATCGACGCATTGATCTGCATCGGTGGAGGTGGTACGCAGGCCGGCGCGCATCAGCTCACGCAAGAGCACCACGTCCGGCTCATCGGTATTGCGAGCACCATCGACAACGACCTCGGGGGGAGCGATCGAACCATCGGTTTCGATTCGGCCTGCAACACCGCTGTCGAAGCGATCGATCGTCTGCGCGACACCGCTTCCAGCTATGGCCGCATCTTTTTCGTGGAAGTGATGGGGCGCGACACGGGGTTCATCGCCATGCACACCGGCATCGCCGCCGGCGCGGAATACGTGATGGTGCCGGAACGGCGCGAGAACGTGGACGAACTTGTGCAGGCGCTTGAGAACCGCTCGAAGGAGAAAGGCGGCAGCATCGTAGTGGTAGCCGAAGGTGATCAGGAAGGCGGTGCGTTCAAGCTGTCTGAACAGGTCAAACAACGATGCCCTCAGTTCGATATTCGTGTAAGCGTACTTGGTCACTTGCAACGCGGTGGAAATCCCACCATGTCCGATCGGCTGCTGGCTTCCCGACTTGGCGCCGCTGCTGTGGAAGGCTTGATAGGCGACAGAAGCTCCTGCATCGTGGGGATCGTGAAAGGCGAGATCGCTTTCACCCCTCATGTGGAGGCGATCGCACAGCACAAAACGATCGAGCCCGATCTCTTCCGGCTGCTTTGCGATGCTTGCTGTTTGATGATGTAAGTTCGCTGGCCCTGTTTGCATGCGTCGGCATAATGCGGACCCTCTTCCTTCTATCCCTTCTGCCCTTGCTCGTTGTCCCGCGCACGATATCTGCAGCCACACTCGATATTACGTACAACCTTGCTCCGCCTGAAGCGCAAGCAGCGATAGAGCATGCCGCCGGTATCTGGGAGAACTTACTCCTTTCGGATGTACCCATCAAAGTGCTCGTCACATGGGCACCTATCGGAAACACAACACTGGGCATCACCTTCCCGAACGGTCGCCGCGATTTCGCGGGTGCTCCACTTCCGCAAACCTGGTACGCGACTTCACTCGCCAACTCCATTACCGGTGCTGAACTCAATCCTGGCGAGAACGATATTGAGATCTACTTCAGCTCCAGTTTCAACTGGTACTTCGGAACCGATGGCGAACCGGCCAACGGGCAATACGACCTGGTCAGCGTGGCTTTGCATGAATTGGGGCACGGCCTCGGGTTCGTGGGCCTGAGCAAAGTGGTGGGGGCCGATGGCTCGTTCGGTCTGCTTCAAGCCAGTGACTTCTCGCCATTGATCACACTGTTCCCATGGCCACAATTGGACACGCTGCCCGGCGTGTTCGATCGTTACTTGACACATGCACAGAACGGACCGCTGGTGTTGATGGACAATCCCGGCACAGCGCTGGGCGATGCACAAACGAGCAACCAGATCTACTTCAATGGACCGCTGGCTATGGCCGCCAACGCAGGTGTCGCGCCGCGGATCTATGCTCCTTCAACGTTCGCACTCGGCAGCAGCTGTGTTCACTTGAACGAAAGCACATACCCTGACGGGAACCCGAACGAATTGATGACACCGTTCATATCATCCGGCGAAGCCAACCATTGGCCCGGTCCGCTTTGCCTGGCGATGATGCAGGATATCGGCTGGATGCTTGCACCGGATGTTGGGTTGCATGAAAACAAGGGTGCGCGGGTATTCTTGGCTTACCCCAACCCAGCGCATGATCGGATCTCGTTCTCTTTCCCTTCAGGATCACGGGGTAATCGGATGACGATCATCGATACGCAAGGCCGCGTGATCCGCACACTTACGTTCGTTTCAAGCATGGATGTGAGTGACCTGTCTCCAGGTCCTTACGTTCTGCAGGTGAACGGATCCGCCTTCAACGCGCGCTTCATCAAAGACTGAGCATGTCGACGAAGCACACCTATGACGTTTCCGTAGAATGGACCGGCAACCTCGGCACCGGTACCGACGGCTACAGGAACTACAAGCGCGACCACACCATTCGCATTGCGAACAAGGCCGATCTGCTTGGTTCCGCTCGATCCCACTTTCCGTGGCGACCCTTCACGCCACAACCCCGAAGAACTGCTCGTTGCCGCGCTCAGCACTTGCCATTTGATGAGCTACTTGCATGTGTGCGCATTGAACGACGTGGTCGTTACAGCCTACATCGACAACGCGACGGGAAGCATGGAGAGTCTTCCGGATGGAAGCGGACGTTTCACCGAGGTGACCCTGCATCCGAAGGTCTGGGTGAAGGAGGCCGGCATGATCCCGAAGGCCCAGGCGCTGCACGAGCAGGCGAACAAACTCTGCTTCATCGCCAACTCCGTGAACTTCCCCGTGCACCACCGGCCCGAATGCGAGCTGGGTGCAACGACTTAGCGTGGTGCCAGCGAGCGTTCCAATCCAGCGCGCGATCCCTTGCACCTTGCGCTGCAAGAACGGCGTCCAACCGAGTAGCAGCCCGCTCATGCCCAACGCCTGTTTGCTCCAACGCCAGAAGTCGAAATGGTCGCGCTGACGGTAGATGAGCCCATCGCGCAGTTCGAATTCACTGCGGATGATGTTATGGACTTTCCTTCCGGTCTTGCTGAAGGTGTAGTATGCGTTCCATTCGCACACGCCGCTCGTCGCGGTTTCCTCCACGATGCGGAAGTCGATGCGCAGATCGCCGCCGGTGGTCAGCAACATCTTCCACATCGCGCGCGCTTCGGTAGCGTTCAGGTTCCGGAACACCGGATCGTTGAACGAGGCATCATTGCAGTAGCACGCGCCCATGGTGGACCAGTCGCGCTGCGCGAAGGCGGTGTAGAATCGGGTGATCAGGGACATGGAACAATGGTATCACGGATCGTGACACCAACCGATGATAGCGGCGAAAGATCCAAGGGGTGCGAGGCCGGTGGCAGGTCAAAGGGGTATCACAATTTGTGATACCCCCTCTATTCCTTCTGCTCTTTCTGTCGGAACCCGATCCGCTTGCGTGGCAACGCGGGTGGGTCGAGCAATTCGTGCAGCAGGTCGAACACCTCTTTGAACTGCTTGTCGTACTTGCCCTCAATCTCCTTCAACTTCGCGACGATGGTCGCGTGGTTCTTCGAAAGCTTGCGCAACGCGATGAACGTGCGCATGATGGCCACGTTCATCGCGATCGCACGTTTGCTGTTCAATACGCTGCTGAGCATCGCCACCCCGCCCTCCGTGAACGCGAACGGCTTCGCACCACCCAAGTGCGCGATGGACGGAATGAACCCGTTCGCGACCGCTTCCTTGGTCTCCGCGTCCTTCAGCGTGAACATGAAGTCCGGCGGAAAGCGATGCTTGTTGCGACGAACGGCCTGCTTCAACGCTCGGGTCTCCACGTCATAGAACTCCGAAAGGTGGATGTCCAACAACACCCGCTCGCCGCGCAGCATGAGCATGTGCCGGGCCACGCGCGCGTCCACGGCGGGAACAGGCAGCTTCTCGATCTTCACAACCGGCTTGCTCATGCTGCCAAAGTAAGCGCCCAGAGCGGATATCAGAAGGTCAAGGGGGTATCACAAATTGTGATACCCCCTGCCAATGCCGGGGTTGTGGGGTTATAGGTGTGAGGGGCATGCTATCACGGATCGTGATACCATCGATGAGCTGTGAACGACCGAAGACCGAAAGCATGACTGGCACTCGGCACGCGCCAGCCCTCGCACAGGGCTGAGCCGAGCGCCAACTGAGTTAAAACCGTATCTTGGAGAACCAAGTCCACGCAATGATCAACGCCCTATCTATTCGATATTTACAATGTCCTTCACTCACCCCCACAACCTCACCCCACCACTGTGCTAGTCCGATTGAGATCGTTACTTCTTCTTCTACCGGGGCTGACTTCCTCTGTGGTTTTCGCGCAAGCACCGGAGATGATCCTCGATATCAACCCAGGTTCCTCAAGCTCCTTGCCCTCGCGTTTTGTCGACGTGAACGGCGATATCCTCTTCATAGCAAGCACACCCGCTGCAGGAGCTGAACTGTGGCGCACTGATGGCACACCAACCGGTACGCATCTAGTGAAGGACATCTGGCCGGGTCAGCCTCAATCCTCTTTGAATTGGCTTACGGCTTTCGACGGAACATTATTCTTCACAGCGGACGATGGCGTACATGGATACGAACTCTGGAAGAGCGATGGCAGCGAGGCTGGAACTGTTTTGATCAAAGACATCGATCCCGGACCGAACAACGGACTATATCCAGGCCTCATAACCGAACTCGGTGGCCTTGTGTATTTCCGAGCGGATGAACCAATCACTGGGCAGGAACTCTGGCGCACGGATGGAACGGAGGCTGGTACCGTCATGGTCAAGGACATCAACCCTGGCAGCACAAGCAGCGACATCAGTCAAATGATCGTAGTGAACGGACAGATGCTGTTCTGGGCGGTGGCCGATACGAATGGCTGGACATTGTGGCGAAGCGATGGTACAGAAACAGGCACGGTGCTGGTCAAGAATATCGACCCAGTTTTTGCGCCTTCTGCTTTGCGAGCATTCTACGAGGTAAATGGCGTTGCGTATTTCTTCGCTGCAGACACTATCCATGGTGGCGAACTCTGGCGGACGGACGGCACAGAGCAAGGCACTTGGATGGTCAAGGACATCCGCCCGGACTCCGCCAGTTCGTGGATATCGGAAATGCGGGTTCTTGGGGACGGCGTCATCTTCAGCGCATTCACTGATGCACACGGACGCGAGCTCTGGCTATCCGATGGCACAGAGCAAGGAACACAACTCGTCCTAGACCTGTACCCAGGTCCGGAAGACGGGACTATTGGGCTCTACAATCCGGTCGTGGTCGGTGACTGGCTCTACTTCGTCGGGAACGATGGCACTCTTCAACCGCCGCTCGGCCTATTCAAGACCAATGGCACAGCTATCTCCATGATCACTGATGTGCCTAATGGAATTGGGAGTCTCACACTTGGGTGCGGGGGGGTATTCTTCGATGGGCATGATGGCGTGAACGGCTGGGAGTTGTGGTACAGCAACGGCACTCCAGATGGAACGTACATGGCCGCTGACATAAACACTGGTCTTGGGACATCCCATCCCAACGACTTCCTTGATGATGGTGAGAGGCTCATCTTCAGTGCCAGCACATCAGCCAATGGAGACGAGCCATGGATCTTGCCGTGCTCGTTCGTCGGCACGGAGGAACTCAATCAAATGCCCGATTTGATCATCGCACCAGTGCCCTCACGAGGCCTTGTTAGCATCGAACTACCACGGGGCGATGGCCCTGGAGATCGGGGATCACGGACTGCATGGGTCGCTTAGTGCATCAAGTTCATCACGCGTCAAGTTCAATCGTACTTGACACGAGCGAATGGAACAGTGGCGTCTACCAGATCGTGGCTAACCACAGAACCGCGCAGATGACCGGAAGACTTGTTGTGGAAAACTGATCCCCTCCCCTCCCCTTCACGCAGGTAGCTTCGCGCTCCTGCATGCCGAAGTTCTCCCACCTCCACGTTCACACCCAGTTCTCGCTGCTCGACGGCGCCGCCGCCATTCCTGCGTTGTACAAGAAAGCCGCTGCCGATGGCCAGCCCGCATTGGCGATCACCGATCATGGCAACATGTTCGGTGTGTTCAAGTTCGTGGCCGAGGCTGGCAAGCACAAGAACCCGGATGGCACGCCGCGCATCAAGCCGATCGTGGGTTGCGAGTTCTACGTGGTGGAGGACCGGCACAAGAAAGTGTTCACGCGGGAGGATCGCGATCAACGCTTCCACCAATTGCTGCTGGCGAAGAACGCCACGGGCTACAAGAACCTGAGCAAGTTGTGTTCGCTCGGCTACACCGAAGGCTTTTACAGCAAATACCCGCGCATCGACAAGGAACTGGTGCTGAAGTACAGCGAAGGGCTGATCGCCACCACCTGCTGCCTCGGCGCCAGCGTGCCCAAGGCGATCATGCGCTGGGAGAATGAATTGCACAAGGCGGAGAACGAATTCAAGTGGTGGCTCGGTGTGTTCGGGGATGATTACTACGTGGAGCTGCAACGCCACGGTATTCCCGATCAGGACAAGGTGAACGCTGTGCTGGTGCAATGGGCGCGCAAGCACAACGTGCCCATTATCGCGAGCAACGACAGCCACTACGTCGACCAGGAGGACTACAACGCGCACGACATCCTCCTGTGCATCAACACCGCCGAGAAGCAGAGCACGCCGAAGGCCACGGACGATGACGACAATGTGAGCAGCAAAGGCAAGCGCTTCGGCTTTCCGAACGACGAGTTCTTCTTCAAGACGCAGGCGCAGATGGCCGCGACCTTCCACGACCTGCCGGAAGCCCTGGACAACACGAACCTGATCGTGGACAAGGTGGATGTGCTGAAACTGAAGAAGGACATCCTGCTGCCGAACTTCCCGATACCGGAAGGCTTCGTGGATCAGGACGCGTACTTGCAGCACTTGACATATCAAGGAGCGATCAAGCGGTACATCAACGATGGTGTTTCGGGTAT
The DNA here is from genome assembly GCA_016717225.1 of Flavobacteriales bacterium. Taxonomy (GTDB): domain Bacteria; phylum Bacteroidota; class Bacteroidia; order Flavobacteriales_F; family PHOS-HE28; genus PHOS-HE28. The sequence goes on from JADKGB010000034.1 coordinate 82,014, forward strand.
CGATTCCCTTGATCCCAAGATCAAGGAGCGCATCGACTTCGAACTGTTCACCATCCGCACGATGGGTTTCAGCGGCTACTTCCTCATCACGCAGGACTTCATCAACAAGGGCCGGGAGATCGGTGTGTTGATCGGTCCCGGCCGTGGATCAGCGGCGGGTAGCGTGGTGGCGTATTGCACCGGGATCACCAACATCGATCCGATCAAGTACGATCTGCTGTTCGAGCGTTTTCTGAATCCGGACCGCAAGAGCATGCCTGATATCGACACGGACTTCGACGACGAGGGTCGGCAGAAGGTGATCGACTACGTGGTGCAGAAGTATGGCCAGAACCAAGTGGCGCAGATCGTCACCTACGGAGGCATGGCGGCGAAGAGCAGCATCCGTGATGTGGCACGCGTAATGGACCTGCCCTTGAGCGAAGCGGATCGGCTGGCGAAGCTGGTGCCGGAGCGTCCGGGAATCGAGCTGGGCCGCATGTTGCGTGCGCCTTTCGATGGCGACGGAAGCCTGAAGCAGAAGGAGAACCTGAACAGCGACGAGATCGCGAACGTGAAGCAGTTGCGCGAGATCCTCGAGAGCGGTGAGCCCACTGCCGATGTGCTGCGCGAGGCGGAGAAATTGGAAGGATCGGTGCGTGGCACGGGTGTGCACGCGGCGGGCCTCATTATTGCGCCGAGCGATCTCACCGAGATCATTCCCGTATGCATCTCGAAGGAATCCACCATGCTGCTCACGCAATATGACGGCAAGGTGATCGAGGATGCCGGTGTGATCAAGATGGACTTCCTGGGGCTGAAAACGCTCACCATCATCCGCGATGCATTGCGCATGATCGATGCGAACCACGGGATCCAGATCGACATCGACAACATTCCGTTGGATGACCCGAAGACTTTCGCGCTCTATCAACGTGCTGAGACCAACGGAACCTTCCAGTTCGAAAGCGCGGGCATGCAGAAGTACCTGCGCGAACTGAAAGCGGACAAGTTCGGCGACCTCATCGCCATGAACGCGCTCTACCGTCCGGGGCCGCTGGAATACATCCCCAGCTTCATCAAGCGCAAACACGGCACGGAAAAGATCAGCTACGATCTGCCGGAAATGGAGGACCTGCTGAAGGAGACCTACGGCATCACGGTGTATCAGGAACAGGTGATGTTGCTCAGCCAGAAGCTCGCTGGTTTCAGCAAGGGCGATGCGGACGTGTTGCGCAAAGCGATGGGCAAAAAGGACCGCGCCACGCTGGACAAGATGAAGGGCAAGTTCCTGGAAGGCACCGCCGCCAAAGGACTGGATGCGAAAGTCTGCGCCAAGGTGTGGATCGACTGGGAGGCCTTCGCGCAGTACGCCTTCAACAAATCGCACAGCACATGCTATGCGTTCGTCGCCTACCAGACCACTTGGCTGAAAGCGAACTACCCCGGCGAATTCATGGCCAGCGTGCTCACACATTCCGGCGGGCAGATCGACAAGATCACCTTCTTCATGGAAGAGTGCCGACGCATGGGCATCAAGGTGCTGGGGCCGGATATCAACGAAAGTGGTTTACAGTTCGGGGTGAACAAACAAGGCCAGATCCGCTTCGGCCTCGGTGCCGTGAAGGGCGTAGGGGAAAGTGCTGTGGACGCGATCGTTACAGCGCGGAAAGAAGGCGGTGCGTTCAACTCCATCTTCGATGTGATGCGCCGTGTGAACCTGCGCTCCATGAACAAGAAAGCGCTGGAGAGTCTCGCCTATGCGGGTGGGTTCGACTCGCTCAAAATGCAACGCGCGCATTTCTTCCACAGCACCGGTGAAGGCAGACCGATGTGGCTTGAAACACTGCTCCGTTATGGCCAGCAGCACCAGGACGGCGAAGACTCTTCACAAGTGAACATGTTCGATGCTGGTGCAGAAGGCGCCGGCGTTCCTGAGCCCACTTTGCCCGCAGTGGAAGGCTGGAGCGCACTGGAACAATTGCACTACGAGAAGGATGTGATCGGCTTCTATCTCAGCGGCCATCCCTTGGATGATCACCGGCTGGAGATCAAGCATCTCTGCAAAAACACGCTGGGGCAACTCGCCGACCTGAAACAGCTTTCAGGTATGGACGTTTCGCTCGCGGGCATTGTTACCAAGGCCGAACACCGCATCGCGAAAAGCGGCAAGCCCTTCGGCACATTCTCCATGGAAGACCATGCGGGAAGCCACGACTTCATGCTCTTCAGCGAAGACTACATGAAGTACAAGCTCTACTTGCAACAGGGCACCCTGCTCTATGTGAAAGGCCGCGCGGCAGAACGCACTTGGGGCCGCGATGAAGGGCAGATGGAATTCAAGATCACCAACATGGACCTGCTCAGTGATGTGCGTGAGAAGTATTTCACTAAACTGAGCTTACGCATGGAGGCCGAACGTGTGAGCGAAGACATGAGCCGCGAACTAGCTTCCTTGTTGAAAGAACACCCCGGCAAGTGCAAGGTGACCGTAAGCCTCTTCAGCGCAGCGGAGAACCTCAATGTGGATGTGTTGGCCAAAGTGGCCGCTGTGGACGTGAGCGAAGGACCTGCGATGGCGGATCTTGCCGCGCTAACGAATGTGGAGGTGAAGCTTGGCTGACCAACTGTCAGTCCTTTTCGTCTCGGCAAGGACATTGCCAGAAATAGGCCGACCATCACCTTTGCGCCGGTTGAAAAGTTGAAGTGGTTCAAGACGATTCGTTACCAAGGACCATCAACTTTGCCGCCTGCAAGGATCAAGCAGTCGTAAACCAATACAAGGAGACCCCGGCTCTCCGCTCACCAAAGTCCGGGAATAGCATGGCACTCGAATTCACAGACAGCAACTTCGAAGAACTCGCCCTTAAGAGCGACAAACCCGTTATGGTGGACTTCTGGGCGGAATGGTGTGGCCCTTGCCGCATGGTTGGCCCAGTGGTGGAAGAACTCGCCAAGGAATATGATGGCAAAGCCGTGATCGGCAAGGTCAACGTGGATAATAACCCACAAGTGGCCATGAAGTATGGTATCCGTAGCATCCCCACCATCCTCTTCCTGAAGAACGGTGAGGTGGTGGACCGCAGCGTGGGTGCTGTGCCGAAGGCGACTTTGGCCGGTAAGCTGAACGGACAGTTGGTCTGATCCCGCTCGATTTCTCAACAGACGTGAACAAGCCTCGGCGAAAGTCGGGGCTTGTGCGTTCTTTGTAGCGATGCCCATCGACAACAAGGAGATCCAAGCGCTCAGCCAACTAGAGTTCAAAGCCCGCCAAGTGGTGGAGGGCTTCTTGGCTGGCCTGCATAAAAGCCCGTTCCACGGCTTCAGCGTGGAGTTCGCTGAGCACCGCATCTATAACCCCGGCGAGAGCACCCGACACATCGACTGGAAACTATACGCTCGCACGGACAAGCTGTTCGTGAAGCGCTATGAGGAAGAGACCAATTTGCGTTGCCAATTGGTGATCGATGCGAGCAGTTCGATGTACTACCCGCAATTGAAAGCGGGTGATCACGAAAGCTTGAACAAGATCCGTTTCAGTGTATACGCCGCGGCTGCACTAACACAGTTGATCCGTAAACAACGCGATGCCGTTGGGCTTACGGTTTTTACTGATGAAGTGAAGGTGATCGAGCAGGCCCGCAGCAATGCCGTGCACCTGAAGCACGTGATGACGCATTTGGAGAACCTGCTCGCTGTGGGTGCACCTGCACAGGGCCAGAAGACCTCGATCGTGGAAGCACTGCACGATATCGCCCACCGCGCACCCCGACGCTCCTTGGTGGGTGATCCTCAGTGATATGATGGACAGCGGCACGGATCAGGCCGCCATGTTCGATGCGCTGCAGCACCTGCGTTTCAACAAGCATGATATCATCTTGTTCCACGTGGTGGACCGCAAGAACGAATTGGAACTTCAATTGGAAGACCGTCCATACACCTTCGTTGACCTGGAGAGTGGTGAACAGGTAAAAGCCCACCCTGCTGAGGTGCGCGAAGCCTACCGAACCGCCATGGCAGATCATTGGCACCAGTTGAAATTGAAGTGTGGCCAATACCGCATCGACCTTGTGGAAGCGGATATCAACAAAGGATTCTCGCCTATTCTGCTCGAGTTTCTGTTGAAAAGGGCCCGTCTTTACTGAAGAATCGTCGCGCGGGGGCTCCCTCGTTTGCACGGATCGACACTACGGCTACATTTGCCCCGCTTTTGGAGGGATCCGGAAGCGAACGGACTGGTAGTTCAGCTGGTTAGAATGCCGCCCTGTCACGGCGGAGGTCGCGGGTTCGAGTCCCGTCCGGTCCGCACAGCAAAGAAGCCCCTTTCGAGGGGCTTCTTTGTTTGCGGTCGGGTTCTTCAGACCGGAACCGTTCGCACCGCAGAAATTTCCGCGAGGAACCGGTCTGCGTAGACCTTCACCTTGTGATCCCCTACCCCGTTCACCAAACGGAACTCGTACACATCCGCCGGCTTCTTTACGGCCATATCGATGAGCGTTGCATCGCTGAAGACGATGTAGGCTGGTTTGGCGATCTCCTTGGCGATGACCTTGCGCAGATCCTTCAATCGCTGCAAGAGATCCGCTGATGCGTGTGAAGGCTCAGCAGCCATAGCCACCGGCGTCTTTTTCGATCGCTCTTGCCGCTCCTTGATCGTATCCGGCGAAACGAGCCGCACTTGCCTTTCGCCACGAAGTACCGCTTGCCCTGCGTCAGTGACCTTCAAATGATAGTGGGCTTTGTAGTCGATCTCCAACAACCCATGCTGGATCATTTGCTGGATGAACATCATCCATGCGAAGGCGCTCGTGTCACCTCCCGCACCAAATGTCTTCACGGTGTCGAACTTGTTCTCCAGCACCTCTTGGGAGCGCGTTCCCTTGAGCACATCGATGAGCACGCTCATACTGAGCTGTTCCTTGCAGCGCACCACCGCGCTCAAGGCCTTTTGCCCTGTCAGCGTTCCGTTGAAATACTTTGGCGGGTCCTTGCACACATCGCAGTTCCCACAGGGCTCAGCGGTGGTTTCGCTGAAGTAGCTCAGCAGGATGGTGCGGCGGCAGACCTGGGCCTCCGCGAACTCCTTCATGCGCTCCAGCTTCGCCGTAAGGATCGCCTTGTACTGCGGATCTTCCACCTTGTCGATGTGGTACATCTGCCCTTGCACATCGGCGTAGCTGTAGAACAGGATGGTCTCAGCTGGCTTCCCATCACGGCCTGCGCGACCGATCTCCTGGTAGTAGCTCTCCACATTTCCCGGCAGGTTGTAGTGGATCACGAAGCGTACGTCGCTCTTGTCGATACCCATCCCAAAGGCGATGGTGGCGCAGATCACGTGCAACTTGCCGCTGATGAACTCGTCCTGTACTTCGTTGCGCTCTTCACTACTGCGCCCCGCGTGGTAGTGATCCGCGCGCACACCGATCTTTTGGAGCTTGGTGGCCAGCTTTTCCGTAGCGTCTCGACTACCGCAGTAGATGATGCCACACTTCCCCGCGTGGCGCGCCATGATCCGTTCGATCGCTTTCCACCGATCAACGCCCGGCAATACCGCAAGTGAAAGGTTCGGTCGGTCGAAACTGCTTACGAACATGCGCTCGTTCTTCAACCCCAAGTGCCGCGCGATATCCCCACGTACAGCGCGATCGGCGGTTGCTGTGAGTGCGATCACTGGGACATTCGGAAAGCGCTTCTTGATCGCGTTCAACTTCTTGTATTCGGGCCGGAACGAATGGCCCCAACTGCTGATGCAATGCGCCTCATCAATGGCGAACAGGCGAACGTTCAATCCCGATATCCAGTCCATCACGTTCTGTGCGAAAAGTCGCTCCGGTGAGAGATAGAGCAACTTCAATTCTCCTTTATGCAATTGTTCGCTGATCGCCTGTTCCTCCGCATAGCCAAGTGAACTGTTCATGAACGCAGCTGGAATTCCGTTGCCTTGTAACGCCTGCACTTGATCCTTCATCAGGGCGATCAATGGGGAGATAACGACGGTCAAGCCATCGAGCGCGAGCGCTGGGATCTGGTAACACAAACTCTTCCCGCCTCCTGTAGGCATGAGCACCACGGCGTCATTTCCTGCCAACACATGCTCGATGATCTCTTGCTGCTGAGGGCGGAAGGTCTTGTAGCCAAAGTGGCGTTCGAGGAGTTCGGAGGATAAAGCAGCGGTGACGGATTCCATGGCGATCGTGAGCGGGCAATGTAGTTTGTGCTTGTTACTTGTCGTTGGAACAGGTGTCCGTTCCATGGGTTGAAAACTTTCTTTCAATACTATTTGAAACTTCCGGGACTTTGATCTACGTTTGACCCGTCGAACAATGGAACCCTACCGATGTCTGCCCCCATGGACCTGAAAGAAGCCCGCGAGAAGTTCATCGAAGCGTGGGGCGCGTTCGGTAGCGCCTGGGGGATCAACCGGAGCATGGCTCAAGTGCACGCGCTGTTGCTTATCAGCCACGAGCCACTGAGCACCGAGGATGTGATGGAGCAACTGAACATCAGCCGGGGCAACGCGAACATGAACATGCGTGCGCTGATCGACTGGAGCCTCGTGCGCCGGGTGCTGAAGAGCGGAGAACGGCGCGAGTTCTTCGAGGCGGAGAAGGATGTTTGGAAAGTGGCCACGCACATCACGCGTGAGCGCAAGAAGCGCGAACTGGAGCCGTTGATCCGCTTGCTCGATGAACTGGAGGATATCCCCGGCGCTACCGCTGAAGCCAAGAGCTTCCGCAAAATGACGCACGACCTGCATGATCTCACCACTCGTTTGGATACCCTGCTCGACCATAGCACCCGTCGCGATGTGCAGTGGTTCGTGAAGGCCGCTACTACCCTGCTCAAATGACTTCCTTTTTTTTGCCCGCTATCTTTCATATTTTCCTGAAACTATGATCTATCAAGAATCATGAACCTCAACATCCTCAGCTACACGATCTTCTTCCCAACCATGGTCGGGATAGCGGTGTACGTGGCACAGGTATGCCACCGGAACGGGAGGTTGTGGTTGCTGCGGATCTTCGACAACGACGAGCATTTCGTGGATGCGGTGAACAATATCCTGCGCGTGGGATGCTATGTGGTGAATGCTGGATACATAGCGGTGGTGCTGAGCCTGTGGGAACCGGTGACCACCCTACCACAGATGCTGGGTGCGCTGAGCCAGCGCATCGCGCTCATCCTCTTCACCCTCGCTGGGCTCCACTACCAGAACATCTCCGTGCTCTTCTTCTGGAGCCGGATCAAACACCGTCAGATCATACAAGCGCAAACCGCTGATCACCATCTGGATCACGCTCGCCTGAAACAACCAAACAACCTTCACTAGTCATGGAAACCAAGATCGTCCTCACCTACCTCATTTACCTACCCGTAGCACTGCTGCTCACACTGTACGTAGCACGTACCCTCTTCACCAATGGCCGCACATTCATGCTCGACATCTTCAAGGGCAAGACGGACATTGCTGACGCGACGAACAAACTTTTCGAAGTCGGATTCTACCTCTTGAACGTGGGCTTCGCCTTGCTGATCATGAAGATCGACCAAGGCGAAGAGACCACTTTTGAAAATGGCCAAAGCACAATAAGCTACACACAATTGCTCAACACGAATCAAGAAGTAGTGGAAGCGTTGGCCAGCAAACTCGGCGGTTTCGCGATCTATCTCGGTGTGATGCTGTTCCTCAACCTCCTCCTATTCTTCCGCGGAAGAAGAAAGAGCCATCAGGGCATCATGCCGCCCCCCGTGCCTGTCCTGAGCACTCCTGCCCGTTGAGACGAACCAAGGTCATGCCCAGCACTTCAATGAAGAAAAAGATCATCCTCGCAGGCGGCACCGGCACCATGGGCCTCATCCTGCAAAAACATTTCGCAAAGCGTGGCGATCAGGTGGTCGTTCTTACGCGCAGGCCCGGGATCAAGCATCATCCACTTGCTCACATGGTGCATTGGGATGCACAAAGCCTCGGTGCCTGGGCAGGCGAACTGGAAGGCGCGGATGTGGTGATAAACCTCGCAGGTCGTAGCGTGGATTGCCGCTACACGCCTGCGAACAAAGCGCAGATCCTCAACAGCCGCGTTGATGCTACGCGAGCGCTCGGCACTGCGATAGCGAAATGCGCGAGCCCTCCGAAACTCTGGATCAACTTGAGCACGGCCACTATTTATCGGCATGCCGAAGATCGGGACATGGACGAAGAGACCGGAGAGCTCGGCAACGGCTTCAGTATTGACGTGGCGAAGGCGTGGGAGGACGAATTCTTCCGACATGAACCGGAACGAACGAGACAGGTCGCCGTGCGGTGCGCGATGGTGTTCAGCCATCACGGTGGTGCGTTCCCGCGTTTCGCGCAACTCACTCGGTTCGGTCTTGGCGGGTACCATGCCAGCGGCCAACAATTCGTGAGTTGGGTACACGAGGCCGATGTCAGCGGCTTTTTCCAATGGCTCATCGATACGCCCAACGTGTTTGGTACCATCAACCTCGCTTCACCCAAGCCGCTCCGCGAAACGGACCTGATGCGCGCTCTTCGTGATCGCATCAAACCATGGATCCATTTCAACGTGCCCGAATGGATGCTGACGATAGGCGCCTTCTTCTTGAGAACCGAAACTGAACTTGTGCTCAAAAGCCGCCGTGTGGTGCCTACCCGAGCGCAACAACTCGGTTACATCTTCCTGTATCCTTCGATCAACCACGCGCTGGACGAATTGTTCGGGCAGCGCGCTCAACTTTGACGCACATGTTCGCGAAGCTCAATTCTCCCCTGCGGCGTATGCCTTTCGTGACCGCCACTGCAGCGCTTCTTCTTGGTGCCTACTTGCTCCTGCGCGTGATCCTTGGCTTTTATGAAGGCTACGCGAATTCCTTTCCGGATGGATGGCAATTCCTGGACCCGCTCGGCATGATCGTGGGCCACGGAAAGCCCTGGTGGCTGACCATTGGGGTTCATCTATTGCTAACCATGGCCTTGGTGATCGCGGGGGTACGCCGGGCGATCGATGCGGGTTGGAGCCCATGGATGGGCTTACTGATGGCGTTGCCGGTCGTTCGATTGTTCGTCTTCACCGTGCTCGCCATGCAGCCCGGTGCCGCGCACACGCATGTACTCGACCTGCCACGCGAAGGTTGGCTGGGGCGCATTCTTCCTCGCAGCAAAAAAGGAAGCACCGTGGTGGCGGTGGTATTCACAACTGTGATCGTTATCCCGTTCGGTTTTCTCAGCGTGGAAGTTCTTGGCGACTACGGACTCGCGCTCTTTATAGGCATTCCTTTTCTGTTGGGTGTGGTGAGTTCCTACGTACTCAGTTACCACGAACCCCGGTCCATTCGGGAGAGCATCGGTGTTGCGACAACCACATTGTTCATTGTCCTCATGATCATTTTCCTGCTCGCCATGGAAGGACTCATTTGTCTGTTGATGGCCGCCCCCATTGCGTGGGCGATCACACTCGCTGGTGCGCTTGTAGGGCATGCGCTCAGCCGCAACGAACAAGGGCGTGCGCCAGCCATTGGCATGCTTGTCCTGCTCACTCCCTCGCTGATGGCCTTCGAATCGTTGGAACGAGCCCGTGCACCGCTCTTCAATGTGGTGAGCACCGTGCATGTGAATGCCAAACCACAGAAAGTCTGGAATTCCCTCGTCACGTTCTCGCACATGGACGACCCCACAGAACTGATCTTTCGCGCAGGCATCTCCTATCCCATCGAAGCGCGCATCACCGGAACCGGCGTAGGCGCCTGTCGCTATTGCCAATTCAACACAGGGCCTTTTGTGGAACCCATCACGGCGTGGGTTGAACGCGATCTGCTCGCTTTTGATGTGGCTGCCCTTCCACCTCCCATGACCGAACTCTCCATTTACAAGCACGTGAACGCACCCCATATCCACGGCTTCTTCGAAAGCCATCGCGGGCAATTCAAACTGACCGAACAAGCCGATGGCACCACGTTGCTGGAAGGCACCACATGGTACACGCACGAGATCTGGCCAACTTGGTATTGGAAGCTCTGGAGCGACAACATCCTGCACTCCATTCACGGGCGCGTGCTGGAGCACATCAAAAAGGTGGCTGAATCCTGACCTTCCGCTCTTCCCCATGGGCTAACCGTTCGTGTAAGGCCAACCATTCGGCACGTCCTCACCGGTACTTTCGGGGCCATTCGCATTTCCCCTTCAGATCCGTTCCGAAGGCTGTGCACCGGAAGACCATACCAACATGCTCGAACTCCAAGGGATCCGCAAAGCCTATCGCACCGGGGCCAACGTGCTGCAGGTGCTCAAGGGTATCGACATGCGTATTGAGAAGGGTGAGCTTGTGAGCATCATGGGGTCATCAGGTAGTGGAAAGTCCACGTTGTTGAATATCATCGGGATCCTGGACAACTACGACAGCGGCAGTTATACGCTGGATGGCATGCTGATCAAGGACCTCAGTGAAACGCGCAGCGCCGAATTGCGCAGCCAGTATATCGGCTTCGTATTCCAGAGTTTCAACCTGATCAGTTTCAAGAACGCCATGGAGAACGTGGCGCTCCCGCTCTACTATCAAGGGGTCTCCCGCAAAAAGCGGAACGAACAGGCCTTGGCCATGCTCGCGAACGTGGGCATCAAGGAGTGGGCGCACCATATGCCGAATGAGCTGAGCGGTGGCCAGAAACAGCGCGTGGCCATTGCCAGGGCGCTGATCAGCAGTCCCAAGATCATCCTTGCCGATGAACCAACCGGAGCATTGGACAGCGCGACCAGTCATGAAGTAATGGAATTGCTCACTCAGGTGAACCGCGATCTCGGCATGACGGTGGTGATCGTGACGCACGAAGCGGATGTGGCAAGGGCCACCCGCCGCACCATCCGGCTAAAAGATGGTTTGATCGAAAGCCTGAACGCGGACCCTGGCTCTGGGGCCGGGGTGACGGATCCCGACTCATTGGCCGGGATGACAAAACCCCATGCAGATGTTCGATAGGGAGAACTGGGGCGAGATCTTCGAAAGCATCGGCAAGAACAAATTGCGGACGGTGCTCACGGGGTTCGCTGTGTTCTGGGGTATTTTCATGTTGATCGTCCTCTTGGGTCTGGGCTCGGGTCTGCGCAATGGGTTCGAGTACAATTTCAAGAACACGGCCAAGAACAGCATCGAATTTTGGGGAGGTGAAACGAGCAAGCCTTGGAACGGTCTTCCAGCGAACCGGAACATCCAACTCACCGAAGAGGATGTGGACGCCTTGCGCAACGCGGTCCCCGGCATCGTGAACATCACGGGCAATTATCGCGTTTGGCGTGGCAACAGTCAATTGCAGCACGGTAAGAACTATGGAAGTTTCAACATCAACGGGGTTGAGCCGGAAAGTCAGAAGTTGGAAAGTCAGAAGATCCTGAAGGGCCGTTTCATCAACGAAGTGGATCAAGAGCAAGTGCGCAAGGTGATCGTGATCGCTGAGGATGCGCAGAAGGAACTTTTCAAGGAGGAAGACCCCATGCACCAATGGGTGAACGTGAACAGTGTGCCTTTCGAGGTCGTAGGCATCTACAAGTTCGAGAACGAGGGTGAAGGAGGCATGATGCAGCGCAGCCCCGTTTTTGTTCCGCTCAGTGCGGCCCAACGCGTATTCAACGCCCAACGCCAAGTGGACAAGATCATGTTGAGCTTCAGAGATGGTTCGATCGTTGGTTCCAAAATGGTACAGGAACGTGCGGTACATGCCTTGGCCCGCAGACACAACTTCGACCCCACGGACGATCGTGCGCTCTGGAAGAACAACAATGTCGAGAACGTAGCCACCGTGAGCAACATTTTCGGCGCCATCACCGCCTTCCTTTGGTTCGTTGGCATCGGTAGCTTGATCGCTGGGATCGTTGGCATTGGCAACATCATGCTCATCGTGGTGAAGGACCGCACCAAGGAAACAGGAATACGCAAAGCCTTGGGTGCAACACCAGCCAATGTGGTGGGCCAGATCATGCTCGAGGCGCTTTTTGTTACCAGTATGTTCGGCTTCATTGGGCTCGCCAGTGCAGTTGGGCTCTTGGAGCTGATATCCAGCGCGATACCCGGCACCCAGTTCTTCCGCAACCCTACCATCGACCTCGGCGTCGCGGTAAAGGCTCTGTTCGCATTGATCCTGGCCGGTGCGCTTGCTGGCTTTTTCCCTGCACGCAAGGCCGCTGCCATCAGGCCCATTGAAGCTCTGCGATACGAATAATGGTTCACCTGATTCTACATAAACCAGCCTAAGAGCCATGTTCGACGCGGATCGTTGGTCGGAGATCATGATGACGCTGAGCCGTAACAAGCTCCGCAGCTTTCTCACCATGTTCGGTGTTGCCTGGGGCATCTTCATGCTTGTGGTGATGCTCGGCATGGGCAACGGATTGAGCAACGCGGTTCTCGGCGGTTTCGAAGGCTTCGCGACGAACAGCTGCTTCATCTGGACCATGCCGACCACGAAGCCCTATGCGGGTTTCCAGCGCAATCGCAATTTCAATTTCGACAACGAGGATATCCAGTTGATCCGTGACCATGTTCCCGGGATCGACGTTTGCTCACCGCAATTGCAGCTGGGTGGATGGCAAGGTGGCAACAATGTGAACTACAAAAGCAAAACCGCTGCTTTCTCGATCTACGGGGCCGAACCCGAGGTGATCACGGTCGAATCGGTCCGTATCGTAAAAGGCCGCTTCCTGAACAAGCAGGACCTGAACGAGGAACGCAAGATCTGCGTGATCGGCCTGCAGGTAGTGGAACTTCTCTTCGACAAGGAGGAGCCCTTGGGCAAGTATATCCGCATCAATGGTGTGTACTTCCAAGTGGTTGGGGTCACCAAAAAGAAGAGCAGCGCCGAAATGGGCGACAATCCGGACGCCAAGATCTATGTGCCGTTCACGACTTTCCAGAAAGCGTTCAATAGCTTGAACGAAGTGCATTGGTTCAGCATCGTGGCCAAGCCCAATGAGGATGTCGCCCGGATCGAAAAGGACATCAAGGCCTTGATGGCGCGTAAGCACCGTGTGGACCCCACCGACGACAATGCCTTCGGAAGCTGGAACATGCAGGACATGTACGGCAAGATGAACGGCTTGTTCATGGGCATCTCAGCGATCAGCTGGATCGTAGGTGTGGCGTCCTTGATCGCTGGCGTGATCGGGATCGGCAACATCATGCTGGTGAGCATCAAGGAACGCACAAAAGAGATCGGCATCCGGCGCAGCATTGGCGCCACCCCGCGCATGATCGTCAGCCAGATCGTTCAGGAAGCCCTTACGCTCATTTTCGTTGCAGGCTATTTCGGCCTGGTAGCTGCTGTTGGCGTTCTGGAACTGGCCAGTTCGCTGGCCTCTGGCAGCGATTTCTTCAAGAACCCAGGAGTCCATTTCTCCGTTGCGATCATCGCATTCACAGTACTCATGTTCTTCGGCATGTTGGCTGGATTCTTCCCGGCCATGCGTGCGTTGAAGATCAAGGCTGTTGATGCTCTTCGCGCAGATTGACCACCAAACACACTTCGCTTTTCCGATCGACAACCGTCATGAAAAAGATCCTCAAGTACCTGTTCTTCATTTCGATCCCTGTACTCTTCGTTTGGCTCATGTACTTCCTGTACGAGAAGAGCGCGAGCAAGCCCGATGTCTTCCTGGTCGAAAAAGCGAAGAAGCAGACCATCCTGAAGAAGACCGTGGCCAATGGCAAGATCGTACCGCGCAAGGAGATCGCGATCAAGCCTGTTGTTAGCGGGATCATCCGCGAGTTGTACGTGGAGGCTGGCCAGCAGGTGAAGAAAGGCGACCCGCTCGCCAAGATCCAGATCGTTGCGGATATGCTTTCCTTGAGCAATGCCGAAGCGCGCGTAAAAGGGTCCGAGATCGCTGTGCAGAACGCGCAACTGACCTATGACCGCAACAAACCGCTCTCCGACAAGGGTGTTATCGCAGCTTCTGAAATGCAGGGCTATGACATCGCGTTGAAGAATGCCAAACAGGAATTGGACGCAGCTCAGGAATCGTTGTTGCTCGTTCGCGATGGCATCAGCCGAAGCAGTGCAGGCAACACCGTGGTTCGCAGCACGATCAGCGGCATGGTCCTCGATGTACCGATCAAGGAAGGCAACAGCGTGATCGAGCGGAACAACTTCAACGAAGGCACAACGATCGCTACAGTTGCGGACATGACCGACCTGATCTTCCAAGGCAAAGTGGATGAGAGCGAGGTGGGCAAAGTGAAACTCGGCATGCCTGTGAAACTCACAGTAGGCGCCATTGAGAACGCCACTTGGGATGCGGCTCTTGAGTACATCGCACCAAAGGGTGTGGAAGAGAACGGCGCCATACAGTTCGAGATCCGTGCTGCGGTCTCACAGAAGGAAGGCCAAACATTGCGCAGTGGCTATAGCGCGAATGCGGATATCGAACTCGACCGTCGCGATAGTGTTCTTGCGGTTCCTGAAAGCATCGTCGAGTTCAACAAGAAAGGCGACAGTGCGTTCGTGAACGTGAAGAACGGGGAAGAGTGGAAAAAGACATGGGTCAAGACCGGTCTCAGCGATGGTATCAATCTGGAGGTCCTGAGCGGGATCGATGCTTCAACGGAACTGAAAGGCGCGAAGAAAGAGGAGGAGGAAGAAGTGAAAATGAGCGTAGGATCCGAATAAACGCCCCAGATCTCCCGTGATAGGGAACGATCACTTGGCCGGGAATCTCCACAGGACCGCTCATGCTGATGATCGAATCCACGACGTACGAGCTCATGCCTCTCCACGGAAGCGATCCTTGGTATTCCACGTAGTGCAGATTGAAGGTCTTACCGCTGTTCACCATCAACTGCTTGGCGATGCGCTCATCCCTTACCGAGAAAATGAACTCGTTGCTCTGCATGCTGCCAGCACCGCCTTTGATACCGGTCTGGATGAGCTTGCCTTCGTAGGTCTTCCATACCCATCCTTTGTGCACCACATAGTTCAATTCACCGCTCTTGGCACCTTCGCCGAACACCCACGAATAGCGGAAGTAAACGAACAGTCCTGAGCCGAGGACGAGAAGTACGAGAGAAATGAGGGCGAAACGGCGCATCAATGAAAGGTGTTGGTCCGTGCGAATCTAGGCTGCGCCCCGTTGTGGATCGCAAGCACATCTTCACCACCTTCGCGGCTTCCGCAAGATCATAACCGCATGCGCTCAACCAACCTCTTTTTCCTCCTTCCGGCACTCGTATTTCTTACGCTCGGAGCCCAAGCCCAGCCGAACCTCGATTCGCTCGATGCCTACATCACTCGGTCGGTAAAGGCATTCGACCAACCAGGACTTTCCGTAGGCATTGTGAAGGATGGAGCGCTGATCTGGAGCAAAGGCTATGGTAAACTCGATCTGGCGAAGGCCGATCAGGTAACACCCAACTCCCTCTTCTATTGCGCCAGTATCAGCAAGGCCTTCACGGCCTGTGCAATTGGTTTGCTCGTGGACGACGGCAAGATCAACTTCGACGATCCCGTTCGCAAATACCTACCGTGGTTCAAGACGCCCGACGCCTATGTGACCGAACACATGACGGTGCGCGACCTGCTTTGCCACCGCAGTGGATGGATCACGTTCGATGGCGATCTGCTTTGGTATGGCACCGACTTTACGCCGCGGGAGATCTTGGATCGCCACAGCAAAGAGCCCTTTACATACGAGTTCCGGAACGAATTCGGCTACAATAACCTGATGCTGATATGCGCTGCCCAAGTTATTGAAGCGGCTAGTGGTAAGACTTGGGACCAGTTCATTACTACGCGCATCTTCCAACCCCTTGGCATGGAGCGTAGTCGTGTAGAAACCGCCGATCTCTCATCCATGAGCGATGTCGCGCTGCCTCACGTTCGCAAGGGACAGGATCCGAACGCACCGCAAAAGAGCATGCCCTATCAAGCATTGACAGGTGCCGACGGTGCATGTGGTGTGATCAGCAGTGTCAACGACCTCGCGAAATGGGATGCCATGTGGATGAACGAAGGACTGGTCGCAGGCAAACCGTTCCTTTCGAAGGAGACATGGACCACGATCACCACACCACAACTGAGCAATGAAGTAGGGCCCGAAGCCAACAAAAACGGTCGACACTACAATGGCACCGCCATGGGCTGGTTCACGAATGATCAATATGGTTCGAAGATCATTACCCACAGCGGTGGCATGCCGGGCTTCATACTCAACCACGCCGTGGTGCCGGAGAAAGACCTTGCGGTGATCTGCTTGGGAAATGGCGAATCGTCCAGTGTATTCGCTGTCACACAAAAAGTGCTCGATCTATACCTCGGCGATGGAACAGCCGATCCGACAACACGTATGATCAAGCGGGGTGAAGCGAACAAAATGGAAGAAGCGAAACGAGTCGCGGACCGGATCGCGGCAAGAGCGAAGGGAACCAAACCGACCGCCGTTGCCGCTGCTCTCTCAGGCACCTATACCGACAAGGTCTATGGCGAAGCGAAGATCCAAGAGGTGAATGCAGAGCCCGTGCTATCGTTCACCCATGCCGCGGAGCTCTTCACTGGCAAGTTGGAACACTGGCAATACGACACCTGGAAGTGGAACCACAACGACCCCTTCCTCGAATCCGGATACGTCACCTTCAGCTTCGATACCGACCATAAGGTAACGGGCTTCAAGATCGACCTGAACTCACCCGATTTCCATTTCTGGAAGCTGGACTTTTTGAAGAACAAGTAGTCCGTGCTGAAGCGATAAGCAGCAATTGCGCGCCTTACTGCCACCCTTCACACCATGCCCTCCCGCACGCACTTCGCGCTGTTCTTCCTCGTGAACCTCGCGTTGTGCTCTTGGCATTTGGATACGGGCACCAACGACAGCATTATCAGTCGGGCAGCGCTCACCGCTGCCATCGTGGAGCATGGCACCGTCTGTATCGATGCGTACCACGATGGCTTGGGCGACAAAGCGCTCGTGAACGGGCATTACTTTTCTGATAAAGCACCACTTCCTTCGCTGATCCTCGTACCCATATGGTGGACGGCCTATCACGCAGGTGTCGTTAGCCCAGGGAAGCGCGGGTTGCTAACGGAAAGCCTTTTGGCAACGGGCGGCTTCTTGTTCGGTAGTGTTCCGTTGGCGATCATCATCTCGTTGCTCTGGTGGCGTGGCAGAAGAAATGGGTGGTCTGCGCGCTGGGGCTTTCCGCTCACGATCGCGCTGCCGTTGTTCGGGTCCTTCCTCTTCGTGTACAGTGGCACCTTTTACAATCACGTACCTGCAGCCCTGTTCGTACTGCTTTCGTCGTTCGCGATAGCTGATGAACGGCCCGTTGCAGCAGGCCTATGGGCAAGTGCTGCTGTGCTCACGGATACTGCCCTCGCTATCCTTGTTGCGGTTCAAGGGTTCCAGTTCCTCTTCTTCCACGGATGGCGAAAAACCATTCGTTTCGGCGCTGCACTGCTGCCCGCCATTCTTGGGCTGTTGGCATGGAACAACCTCGTTACAGGTTCCCCGTTGTCTTTCACCGCTGCATACGCGGCCAATTATCCCCAGATGCATGAGGCCTACGGATTCGGTGCTTCATTTTTCGCGGCAGCACCTGGGTTGCTCTTCAGCACGTACCGCGGTCTCTTCTTCTTCATGCCCGTACTGTTAAGCATCGTGTTCGTTCAGTGGCGACCAGGTCTTCGCGGTTTGCTCAGCGATCCGTGGGTGATGCCTTCTGTGGTATTCATCGCTGCCTATTGCACACACGCCACATGGTGGGGCGGCTGGGCATATGGTCCGCGGTACTTGGCTGCCCCGGGCTTGCTGCTTTTCGTGTTCACACTGCACCATTTGCGCACGCAACGATGGGCCGCCCTTGCACTTATCCTTACTGGGGCTATCGGTTGCCTCTTTTCGTTTTCCGCCAAAAGCACGCTGTGGTACTCGATGCCTACTGAATTCCTCAACCCGATACGTGACCTGGTATTGCCGGCGATCAAAGAAGGAAGGTTCACTACGGCTCAATGGCCGGTTTGGCTAGGAATGGATCCTGGTGTCGCGTCGATGTGTTTTCTTCTCTTGTTCGCTATCAGTATGGTTGCCTTGGTCCGGATCGATCGAACTTCACCGATATCCTCGAACTGATGCACGCTTTCTACATGCCCGATCTCGGGCTCGGTGTTACCGAACTACCGGAAGAAGAGGCACGGCACGCCACGAGTGTTTTGCGCTTGCGCGTAGGGGATAGAATTTCGTTGTTGGACGGGAAAGGCGCGCGCGCGGAAGCGATCATCGAAGAGATCAGCAAGCGTGGATGTTCAGTACGCGTGGTCGATCGAACAGTACTTTCTACAGAGCGGAACGCACGGATCCATCTCGCCGTAGCTCCAACCAAGCAGATGGATCGCTTCGAATGGATGCTTGAGAAATGCACAGAGATCGGCGTGGACCGAATAACACCGCTGATCACTGATCGCGCCGAACGCGAGAAACTGAGGCGCGACCGACTGGAACGCGTGCTCATAAGTGCAATGAAACAATCGCAGCGTGCTTGGTTGCCACAGCTGGATGAGCCTACAAGCCTCAACGATCTGATCTCCGGTGTGATCCCTGACCAACGGCTCTTCGGTTGGTGCGAGGGAGAACGTAAGTCGCTGACGAGTACCTACCGTCCGCAAGAAGACGCCCTTTTGCTCATTGGACCCGAGGGTGATTTTACGCCGGAAGAAGCCAGAACGCTGATCGATCGCGGGTTCGCTCCGGTGAGCATGGGCATAGCTCGCCTGCGCACCGAAACCGCCGCGATCACAGCGTGCGCCTGGATGAATTTGGCTCAAGGTTGAACAGGATGCGACAACGATCCTTCACAGTACGACCTGTCCCCACCCGGTAACTTCGCAGCATGGTCGCACGCTCCTTTCTCCTCCTCGCCATGTCCGCATGGGCAAATGCCCACATGACCGCATGTGCTCAAGGCACGTTCCAACTCGCCGTACTGAAGTACAACGGAGGTGGCGATTGGTACGCGAATCCAACGGCCGTTCCCAACCTGGCGAAGTACTGCAACAATAACATCGGCACCAACATCAGTATCGATGTGCCCAATGTGGAAGTGGGGTCCCCGGACATCTTCACCTACCCCTGGCTCGATATCACCGGACACGGTAACATCATCTTCAGTGCACAAGAAGCGGAAAACCTGCGGAACTACTTGATCGGTGGAGGCTTCTTGCACATCAGCGACAACTATGGCATCGATAAGTTCATGAGGCCCGCCATGAAGAAGGTTTTTCCGGAACTGGAATTCAGCGAGCTGCCTTTCGCACACCCCGTTTATCATCAGAAATACAATTTCCCGAACGGCTTACCCAAGGTGCACGAACACGATGGAAAGGCTCCTCAAGGATTCGGACTTTTTTGGGAAGGAAGGCTCGTATGCTTCTACGACTTCGAATGCGACCTTGGCGATGGCTGGGAAGATGCGGGCGTACACAACGACAGCGAGACCTCCCGCACCAAGGCCCTGCAGATGGGCGCGAATTTGGTGCAGTACGTTTTCTCGGGGACCGAGTAGCGAGTACTACCATTGCTAAATTTGAGACCCCCCCGTTTTTTTCTCCCCCCGGGGGGGCCGCCCCCCCGCGGCGGGTCGCAGCTCAGGGAGGGCAGGGTGGATGTCCTTGTACTTCGAACTGGCACTAAGGCATCTCGGTGCTACCTCGGGACACTCGTCACTTATTGAGCTTCACCACGTGTTTGCGCGAACGCATGTTCAGCAGTTCCACGCCGAAACTGAAGGCCATGGCCACATAGGCGTATCCCTTCGGAATTTCACTGTGGTGGAAGGGGTGCAGGCCTTCAAAGAAGAGCATGAAGCCCACCATCACAAGAAAGGAGAGAGCCAACATTTTCAGCGCCGGGTGCTTCTCGATGAATTTGCTGATCGCGCTCGCGAAGAAGAACATCACGATCATCGCGATGATCACCGCCACGATCATGATCTCCACATGATCGGCCAAGCCGATGGCCGTTACAATGCTGTCGAAGGAGAACACGGCGTCCACCAGCAGGATCTGCACCACCAATGCCCCGAACGCCTTCTTCGCGTCAGCTGGTGTGGCGTGTTCCTCTCCGCCTTCGAGCTTCTCGTGGATCTCCTTCACCGCTTTGTAAAGAAGGAACAGGCCGCCGAGGAACATGATCACGTTGCGCAGGTTGATCGGTGCTTCACCGATATGGAACAGCGCGCTCTCACCGTTCTTCACCAACCAGCCCAAACCGATCAACAGCGCGGAACGCAATAGGATACCGCCGACCATCCAGATGCGCCGCGCGCGCAACCGGTTCTCCGGCGGTATCCGCCCCAAGATGATGCTGACGAAGATGACGTTGTCGATGCCCAGCACGATCTCCAGAACGGTGAGCGTGACAAGGCTGATAAGCGAAGCGACCGAAAAGAGTTCTTCCATGGGGTTGAAAAGCGGCAACGAAGATGCGGGTTGTGCGTCTACCTTCGGAAACCCATTCACCATGAGACCATTGATCATCCTGGTGTCCTTCATCGCGTGCTTTGGCGCGCAGGCGCAACTGGCCGATCCCGGATTCGAGCAATACGGTACCGGCTGGAGCCACTGGTGCGGTTGGGAGTTCGTGCAGGACGTTCCTCCGGATGGTGGAACGGTGAGCGTGCGCATCCCAGTGGTGTCCGGCATTTCGCCCGATTGTTTCGTGAATGACGATCTCCTCCCGCATATCCACCAGGAGCTTCCGGGCGTGCAACCCGGCGACCTGTTGCAGATCCGTTTCTGGGCGAAAACCACCCCGGACAACCCGGATGATGCCCAGTGGATGAGCGCCGAGGTGATGCTCGGATGGCTGTCCGGCCCTACAACACTTGAGTTGGACGTCTCCTCGAACAACTACCAGAGCGCTGGCGTGCCCGGGGATTGGACCGAACAAGTCCTTCTGATGACCTGTGGTGAGATCCCGAATGGCTATGCTCCCGTGCTCTTCCTTGGCGGGCACGGATTCAACACCTCACCAGGCGTTATTTATTTGGACAATGTGGAGGTGGAAGTTCTTGGCAACGCGGTCGAGGAAACCGTGAACGCATCGGTACGTTTCCGCCCGAACCCCACCACCGACAAGCTCTGGGTCGACCTGCCCGAAATACCGATCGAAATAACTGTGGTGGATGCCAGTGGTCGCACCCTTCCCATGCGAACGTTCCATCACAACGGACATACCTTGGAGGTGGAGGTGAGCAGCGTTCCAACAGGGCTGTGCGTCATGCTGTTGAAGTCGGTTTCCGGCGTTCGGATGCTGCGCTTCATCAAAACATGAACCCATGAAACAGATCACTACGCTTTTTGCTGTACTCCTTGTTTTTGCTGCGAACGCACAACTCGTCAACGGTAGCTTCGAAGTGAACGGTGGTTTCTCACTGCAAGGCTGGGAATGGACCTGCGGAGAACCACAGGGTTTGATGGACGCGCCAACCGGCGGTGGCACCTGGAGCGCCACCAAAGAACCGGGACAGGCAAAGGGCTGCTTCCCCAGTTATCTGTTCCAACGACTGCCGGGCACTCCGAACGGCTCACTACTCACTGTGACAGGCTGGTTGCGATGTCCAGAGAGTTTTGAAAATGTGTGTTTGGGTGCCTTCATGGGCTTTGGAAGTGTGCACAGCAACAACGTCCAAGTCGGTGATAATGTGGGCACCGCCGGGGTTGACTGGCAGTTCATGACTTTCACGGATACCATCGAGCTGGCGGCAGGGGATACAGCCATCGTCCTCCTTAATTCCGGTTTCATCGGTGGTCCGGTCAACCCGCTGCCCGGCTACTTCGACAACTTGGAGGTGGAGGTCTCACAGAGCATTTCCGAACGCACCCGGCCGATCATCTCGCACTATCCGGACCCCGTTACCGATGTATTACACGTTGGTTCAGCCGAACGAATTGAACGGATCTTCCTTATTGACGGCGCGGGCAAATTGGTGCGTTCTGTAAAGGCTTCGGCCACCACCGAGCATTTATCCACAGGCGATCTGCCAGCTGGCGAATATGTGGTAAACGTGCTGACCGTAAGTGGTGAAGGCACGTTCCGTTTCGTTAGGCGTTGATCACGTCGCTCATCAGTCGTGAGACCTCTTCCGCTTGTGTGAGCACCATCACATGCTGCCCGCCTTTCACGATATGATCCACCGGAAAACGCAAGGGCGTGATAATGTCCTTGTCGCCATGGATCCGCACCAGCGGCCCTTGCCAGCGTGAACCGGGCCAGCGAAGAATGGCAGATGTTCCATACCGGAGCTGTCGCGCGGTCTGTTTCTTCGCCATATCGAAAAGCAACCGATCGATCTCGCTCGGCCGGCGATCGATCAACCGCTTCAACGGCCACACAGCGCGCAAACTCCAGTCGCGGATAAATGTGTTCAGGCTTAACCGAGCACTTGCGCGCACCAGCAGAGGCCACTCGAGCGGGCCGATCCAAGAGGAGATCAGGATCACTTTGGTCGGGTTCGTGATCACGGCCAGTTCTTGCGCCACCATGCCACCCATGCTTACACCTGCTATAATGTGGGGCTCATTGGCATCCACTTGCGCACTCATCTCCCGGGCGATGTGATCCAAGGTGCATCGCTTCGGAAAGTCCGGCCACTCCAACGGAACAAGTCTATGGCCAGGAAGATCGAGCCGATCGAACAACCGCCGATCACAGCCTACACCAGGAAGAAGGTAAATGGTCATCGCTTGAATGGAACGCGGATAACGCGGCTACGGCACCGATGGGCGCTGATATATCCAATGCGAACTACAGTCATGGAACGCAGATGAGACAGCTTCGACGCTGATGGGGGCTGATAGATAGATCGAGTTGAAACTGTTGGAGGTTCGACCTTATCCGCGTTATCTGTCGCATCAGCGTTATCAGCGTTCCATCACGCACGCACGAATTCCAATGTCTTTTCCATCAGATCATGCATCACCACATCGTTCTTCACGAAGGGCACCCGCTTGCGCAGATCAGCATGCAGTTTCTCCAGTGCGGGTGAACTCTTCGCAGGTCGCCGGAAGTCGAGCGCCTGCGCTGCGCGTTGAACAGCTCGATCGCCAGAATGCGCTCTACGTCCTGTACAACGGCCCATGTCTTCAGTGCAGCGGCGGCGCCCATGCTCACGTGATCCTCTTGTCCGTTGCTGCTGTCGATGGTATCCACACTGTTGGGCATGCACCGTTGCTTGTTGGCACTCACCAATGAGGCGGCCGTGTATTGCGGGATCATGAAGCCGCTGTTCAAACCGGGCTTCGCCACCAGAAACGCGGGTAGGCCGCGCTGACCACCGATCAACTTGTAGGTGCGCCTTTCACTGATGCTCCCCAACTCCGCCACGGCGATCGCCAGAAAATCCAACGCCAAAGCCAAGGGCTGCCCGTGGAAATTGCCTGCGCTCACCACCAGGTCCTCATCATCAAAGACCGTTGGATTGTCCGTTACCGATTCCAACTCGCGCTCTACAACACGCTCCACATAAGCGATCGCATCGCGTGAAGCACCATGCACCTGCGGCACGCAGCGGAACGAATACGGATCCTGCACGTGTTCCTTTTTACGCGCGATCAACGCACTGCCTTTCAATAGTTCGCGCATATGCCCCGCCACAACCGCTTGTCCGGGATGCGGACGAACAGCATGCACCGACGGGTGGAACGGTTCGATCCGACCATCGTACGCATCGAGTGAAAGTGCCGCGATCACATCGGCCCAATGCGCGAGTTTGTTCGCTTTCAACGTGAGCAACGAGGCATAGGCGTTCATGAACTGCGTGCCGTTCAACAAGGCAAGACCTTCCTTGGGACCGAGTTCCAGCGGCGCCCAGCCGAACTTCTTCAAGGCTTGAGCGGAAGGCATGCGCTTGCCGCTTACCATTACTTCACCAAGGCCAATGAGCGGCAAACTCAAGTGTGCCAATGGAGCCAGATCACCGGAAGCACCGAGCGAACCACGCTCGTACACCACCGGCAATACATCGGCATTGTACATGTCGATGAGGCGTTGCACCGTTGACGGTGAAACCGCACTATGCCCGAATGCCATATTCTGCACCTTCAATACCAGCATCGCGCGAACGATCTCCGGCGGCACCGGTTCACCACTTCCGCAGGCGTGGCTCATAACCAGGTTCTTCTGCAACTGCGCGAGGTCGGCTTTGGCGATGGACGTGTTGTAAAGCGAACCGAAGCCGGTGTTCACACCATAGATCGGGGCATCGCTTTTTTTCAATCGATCGCGTAGGTAAGCATGGCTGCGCTTCACTGCAGCGAGAGCTTCTTTGTTCAGCGCGATGGGGCTGCGAGTATCGAGGATGTGGGCCAGCTCGGCAAGTTCGAGGCCGATGGTTCCGATGGGATGAGTCGGGGCGGGCCCCGGATGAAACTCCGGGGTCCCGCCCTTCCCGCGAACTGGGTTCTTACTGGATCGCATGGATCAGATCTTCTTGTTTCACCGCCTTCTGCTCGCCAGTCTTCATTTCCTTGATGTTCACGATGCCTTGCTTCAGCTCGTTCTCACCGATGATCGCCACGAAAGCAATGCCTTTGTCGTCGGCGTATTTGAACTGCTTGGCCATCTTCACCGCATCGGGATACAATTCAGCAGCGATGCCCGCTTCCCTGACCTGTCGCAACAATTTCAGGCAGTGCATCGCCTCTGCCTCGCCGAAGTTGGCGAAGAGCACTTTGGTGCTCGCACCCAGTTCAGCCGGGAACTTGTTCGTCTCCAGCAGCACGTCGTAGATGCGGTCCGCGCCGAAGCTGATGCCCACGCCGCTCATGCCCTTCAGGCCGAACACGCCGGTGAGGTCGTCGTAGCGGCCACCACCGCAAATGCTTCCTGGCATGGTGCCTTCCAACGCTATCACTTCGAAGATGGCACCGGTGTAATAATCCAAGCCGCGTGCGAGCGTAGGGTCGAATTCCAAACGCGCCGACTTCATACCGCCCACTGCATCGAATGTGAACGCGAGATCCTTCAAGCCCTGCTGTGCAATGGTCGATGAAGCCAACCACTTTTCAAGTTGCGTACGTTGCTCCGCCCATGTGCCGCTCAGCGCGAACAAGGGTGCGATGCGCGTGATGGCTTCATCGGAAATTCCTTTCGCCCGCATCTCCTCCTCCGCTTTCTCGCGGCCGATCTTGTCCAGTTTGTCGATGGCGGTGACCATGTCCACGACTTTCTCTGGCTGCCCACTCACTTCGGCGATGCCACTGAGCACCTTGCGGTCATTGATCTTCACCACCACGGACAAGCCGAGGCCGGTGAACACGTCATCAAAGAGTTGGACCAACTCCACTTCGTTCAGCAGGCTCGTGCTGCCGATCATATCGGCATCGCACTGATAGAACTCGCGGTAGCGGCCTTTCTGTGGACGGTCGGCGCGCCACACGGGTTGTATCTGGTAGCGTTTGAACGGAAAGGTGATCTCGTTCTGATGTTGCACAACGTAGCGGGCGAATGGTACGGTGAGGTCGTAGCGTAAGCCCATGTCCGCCGATCGTCTATCAATCTGATGGGTGAGTTGGCGTTTCAGGTTGTCCAGATTCGTTCGCTGCTCATTGGTTTTTTCCCCGAAGGCCTGAGCAACCTTGTCATCATATAATGATGTCGATTCAACAGACTCAGCAATCGCGCTTTCGAGCGTGAATCCGCGCTTCAAGATCTTGAAGATCAACCGATCGCCTTCCTCGCCATACTTCCCGGTGAGCGTCTCCAGGTTCTCCATCGCCGGGGTTTCCAGCGGGAGGAAGCCGTACTTCTGAAAAACGGTCTCGATGGTACTGAAGATGTACTTGCGCCGCAGCATCTCCACCGGGGAGAAGTCGCGCGTGCCTTTGGGTATGGAGGGCTTGGTGGCCAAGGGAATAGTTGAATACAGGTGTCGAAGATGGTGCGGAGCGCGAATGTACCCGAAGGCCGCTTGTGCTGGCTGTGTGCATTCCCTTCTTGAAAGCTCGATCAGTTCCTGCTGATCGTCAGTAAACGTCCTGGCTGACCGAAGTTCATCGGTTTGGGCCGGGATCCATGGTGCTCGCATTCGCAGTTCGACATTGTTGAAGAAAATCCAACGGTTTACAAATCCATAACCTGCATTGGTCGCGCTCTGGCTAACCTTGTATACCCAACCTTCTCGCTCATGACCTACTCTACCCTTCGTAAACACGCGATCCAACTTGTTCTCGGCTTCGCGATCGTCCTGTTCTCCTCTTCCGCTTTTGGGCAACTCACAGGCATCTGTGCGATCCAGGGCAATGGTGGGGTCACTCCGTTCGCTGGGCAGGTGGTTACAACGCGCGGCATCATCACCGCAGCGTACCAAGGCACAGGCACAATAGGTGGGTACTTCATCGAAGACCCTGCGTGCGATACGGATCCGCTGACGAGCAATGGGTTGTTCGTGTATGACCCCACCGGTGCAACCGTTACCGTGGGTGATCTGGTGGAGGTTACTGGCACTATTAGCGAATACAATACGCTTACAGAGATGAGCACAATTACGGCCTTTACGGTGATCAGCAGCGGAAACGCGGTCGTGCCTTCAGCGGTTTCCTTCCCGGTCCCTGTAGCGGATTTTCTGGAGCGCTACGAAGGCATGCTGATGGTCTTTCCGCAAACGCTTACCGCTACCGACAACTATAACTGGGGTCGGTATGGCGAAGTGACACTCTGCGCCGGCGATCGCCTTTCGATACCCACCGATATCGTGGATCCCAACGATGACCCTGCAACGGGAACCACCACCAGCGGCAACAGCAACGTACCCGCTGTTACAGCCCTCGCGGACCTGAACGCACGTAGTCGTATCCTGCTCGATGATGGGCGTTCAGTGAGCTATCCAGTTCCACCGCCCTACCTGGATCCGAACGGCACCTTCCGCTGCGGAAGTACGGTTACCGATCTTCAAGGTGTGTTGACGTTCGCTTTCGGTGTGAATCGCCTGTACCCTGTTGGTGCACCAGCTTGGAACTATGCGGCACGACCACCGGTGCCTTCACCGAGCGCTTCGTTGCGCGTGGTGAGTTTCAATGTGCTGAACTATTGGTCGACCCTTGGTGGTTGGGGAGCGCAAACAGCAACGGAGTTCGATCGGCAACGCACCAAATTGGTTGCCGCCATCACCGAAATGAATGCCGATGTACTTGGCTTGATGGAACTGGAGAACAACGGTAGCGCTGCTTATCAGGACCTGTTGGACGCGCTGAACATGGCGCTTGGCGCTGGCACGTACGCTGCGTTGGATGCTACCTCGCCAGGCCTTTATCAGACCAAATCGGTGATCTTCTACAAGCCTGCGGTTGTATCACTGGCCGCTCCGCTCGATGCGTTGAACGATGCCATCATCGAACGACCGATCCTCACGCAAGCCTTCACGCATGCCAGCACCGGTGCGTCGTTCCTGTTCTGTTTGAACCATCTGCGGTTCAAAGGATGTGATGGTGCCACAGGTCTTGATCTGGACCAGAACGATGGCCAAGCATGCTTCAACGCAACGCGCACGGCACAAGCGGAACTCGTGGTTGCACGCCTCACAGAACTGGTCGCCCAAACCGGTATCGATCGCGTGTTGATCGCCGGTGATTTCAACGCGTACAGTCAGGAAGATCCGATGGACGTGATCGATGGGGCTGGGTACACAAGCTTGTTGGAAGAAGGTGACTACAGCTATGGATATCAGGCGCAATGGGGCGCGTTGGACCATGCTTTCACCAGCCCGAATTTGTTGCCCGCTGTGGTGAACGCGCAGGTGTGGAATTGCAACAGTGATGAGCCACGCGCACTCGATTGGGCCGATATCGATTCCGCCAATTACCAGCCCAACGCTTACCGCAGTTCAGACCATGATCCGGTGGTGATCGACATCGATGCGGCGACCATCAATACAGGGATCGAAGAGTTTGTACAGATCCCGGATGTGCGTGTGTTCCCGCTGCCCTGCACGGATGCGTTCACGGTATCCTGTGCTGTGCAAGGTGCGTCGCGCATGCGATTGGAATTGTTCGATGCTTGCGGAAGAACGGTGGCTGTTCATTCGCAAAGCGCAACGCCGAACAGCGATCAACGCATGGTGGTACCAACGGAACAATTCGCTCCCGGAGCCTACGGTTATCGGTTGATCGTTTCTACAGGTGATGGGGAGCAGCGCTTTCAAGGCACGGTGTTGCGCGCCCGCTGAGTCCTGCGAACTGTTTTCCCCTCCGTTGACAGAAGACTCCGTCGACCGGCTCAATGGGGGGAGGGGTGTTTCCTTTGGACCGCGCTCTTCTGCAACCTGGTTACGCGGGCAAGTCCCCGGATATGCGCACTGCTTCCGGGGTGCCCGCTAGGAGGGCAAAATATCCTGGGCGAAGCTATCCCTGCCCTTCCTCGCACGGCCAAGTGGGGAGAGCGTTTTCTGGGCTCAGTTCTTTACGAAGCGTAGCGGAGCGATGCCAGGCACTTGCACGATGTACATACCAGCACCCCAATTGACTGTAGGCATAACCGTGTTAAGACCAGTTAGTGGTTGACGATGCACCAAACTGCCTGCCGCATCGAACACCAACACTTCCTGACCCTTGACCATGCTTGCTGGCACTCGCAAAACATGCGCATCGCCTTGTGGTAGAAGTTGGAGAGCACCGTTGGAAACTTCGTCAAGGCCATTGGCGAAAACGGGGCTGCGGAAACTGAACGCCTCCAGGAACACACCGCTATCCAAAATACCATCCTGCACATCAGCGACAACCACTTTGAAATGATAGGTCTCCCCCGGGTTGCACTACCGCGAAAGCATTGAGGTTGGTGGTAAAACCATCATAAGCCACAAACTGACCTCCAGAACTTTCATTGTTGTGGAAGTACATGCTGTTGACGCCATCGTTCACGTTGTTGATGGAGACCAACGTACCGCCTGGAATAGCGGCCACATTGGTTGGCACAGTGAAGCCCGGACCAGTGATGTAAATTGCGAAGGCATCGTTGAAGCCCGTCATCACGAACTCGGGGTATTCCTCGGAGCCGAAGGAAAAGTTGAAAAGCAGTGTATCCCCTTGCGGAATGCAATCAAACTCCAGCCCGCACGCATCCTGGGTAAGTCCACCTAGGAGCTCCTGATCCAACGTGGCATCACCGGGTGTGCCCATGTAACCGGATGCGATACCCGCCACATGACCCGCCACAGCGTCCGCACTGCCCGTAGTAAGCACCAACCCTTGCGTTATGGACAATTCGCTCGGTCCGTTGAATTGCCCCATGGCTGCGCCGGCACAATTCACTGCAACGTTCGACACAGTTACACCGATACCTTCCAGCAACGTGGAAATGGCGCCCACCGAAAGACTGTCCGTCACGGTCAATTGCGCTTGTGCTCCGAACACTGAGCAGACTACGCATCCGAGGGTAAACAGGTGCTTCATGAATTTCAGGTTTGTGCTGCCAATGTAGCGCCGAATAGCGAAGCCACCCACGCTTGGCGTGAGCGGCTCGCCGACCAGAACTGCCGATC
Organism: Flavobacteriales bacterium; assembly: GCA_016717225.1. GTDB lineage: Bacteria > Bacteroidota > Bacteroidia > Flavobacteriales_F > PHOS-HE28 > PHOS-HE28. The sequence goes on from JADKGB010000034.1 coordinate 111,494, forward strand.
ATTTTCAAACAACGGCGCTGCTTCCGCGGCCTGCGCTGATCGACATACTGAATATACGAGTATTGATGCCGTCTTCAGACTTTCCTCGCAGCCAGCTTGAAGTAGTTATGTACAGGTCCAACCGCCATTGCGCATCTTCGCGGCCCTTTTGCCCGGGAACCGCCCCAGCGCAGAACGTACAGCATGAAGAAGATCGCAGAAAGCCGCAAGCTCCTCGGCTCCACTCCAGCCACTACGCTGAAGGAATTGAACACCTTGTACAAGGGCCTGATGAAAACGCACCACCCTGACCGTTTCCAGGATGATGCACAACGCCAGGAAGCGGAGACCATCAGCCAGCACGTGATCACGGCGTACAAGTTCCTCGAGAGCATTCACCCCGAAACGCACGCAGCCAATGCCGAGGCTTTCGAGAAGACCGTTGCCAGCATGATCTCCAACTGGCACTACAAGTCCATTACGTTGCACGTGACCTTCGGCGATGGCAGTGTATACGAGTTCTACGGCGTGCCGCAGAACGTGTACAACAAGTTCCAAAAGACGGACGGCAATACACGCTTCGCCAAGCGCCACATCTTCGAGAGCTATACGCACAGGAAGGTGACCGGGGCGACGGAGGCCCCTTGAATCCGCGAAGCAGCTTGACCACAGCAAATTCGAAGGCAGAATTTATCGGGTGATCCAGGTTACCGACTCCACTTTAGCTCACAGCTTTGTTCTGGAGAACCGTAGGAGAAGACAAAGCCGAAGGAAAATGCGGGGTTGAGCGTTAATTTTCGCTCACCGTGGCGTTCCGGTCCGCACCATATGAGGTTTCTCTGCTCGCTTGCTTTTCTGCTCTCTGCTGCAGGACAAAGTCTGTTCGCGCAAGAATATTGGGTGCAGAAATTCGGAGGCCTGGGGGGTGACGCTGTGCATGATGTGATCGTGGGCGCCGATGATCACATTTATGTCGCCGGTGAGTTCGCTGCGGGCATGGAAGTAGATGGCACACCGTTGAATTCGTTCGGTGCGTCCGATGGATTTGTTGCGAAACTGGATCCCACAGGGGAGTTGGAATGGATGAAGCAAGTTGGCGGCACTGCCATTGACCGGTGCTGGAAACTCGCGATGGGAGCGGACGGCACACTTGCTGTGGCGGGCCAATACATGGGACCCGCCGATCTTTTTGGGACGAGCGCGCCTGGTACCAACAATACATGGAACGCGTTTTTGGCCAAGCTCGATCCGAACACCGGCAACGCGACCTGGGTGCGAACCGGCGGTGCGAACGACGGTACCGACAGGCCTAACGGGATCTCGATTTCCCCCAATGGGAACATCACCATGGTCGGTGAGTTCTCAGGCACCGCTGTGTTTGATGCAGGCACGATCACCAGCATGTACGACCCCATCCTTCAACAGCCCGGTGTAGATGTATTCATCGCGAGTTACGCAGGCAACGGGGATGCGCTCTGGCTGAAGCATGGCACCGCCGAATTCACGGATAAGGCGGTGGATGTGGTGAGCGATGCTGACAACAACCTCTATGTCTGCGGGCAATTCAGCGACACCATCACGTTCGACCTTGTCCATGAGAATGCCATGTACAATGCCATCTTCATACTAAAGCTTGATTTTGGTGGCAATGAGGTTTGGTTCCGCCGCTGCGGTGGAGCCATTGTGGATGTGGTGAACGACATGTTACTTACCAGCAATGGGGACCTCCTGCTCTGTGGGGACCTGCGCGGCAACATGTTCTATCTGGATGGCACAACCGATGTGGTGCAGGCCGATGATGAGTACGCCTATTTCCTTCTTCGGCTCAATACCGCAGGCGACCACATCGCCCATAGTGTCTTGGGTTCGAACAACCCTGTTTCGGCCAAGGCTATCGATCAGTTGGCAGATACTGTAGTGGTCTTCGGAGAATTCCAATGCCAATTCACCGATCTGAGCGAGTACTACGATAGCGACGGTTTGTTCATGGCTACAGGACCGCAAGACCTGTTCATCGCCCAACACTTGCTCGTCGGGATGCAGTTCAGCGAGGCACAGCAATTCGGCGGGCAAAAGAACAAACACGCGGGAGGAATAGCCCTTCTGTCAAGTGGTGATCCCCTATTCGCTGGTGGGTTCGAACAACTGCTTGTTTTACCGGGTGACAGAGCTGTTTGGGGAGATTGGAATTCGCACTATGGTTTCTGTGGAACACAATATGGCTTATTCTGCAACAATTCTACATTATCCACATTTTGCAGTGATTCTGCGTATGGCGCCTATAATGGCATTATCGCAGCAGGATCATGGGATGGTTTCTTATCCAATGGTCGAGTTCGAAATAGACAACCTTATGATTTTTGGAATCGCAACAATGCGTTCGAGTGCGAACGTCACTCGTTAGAGTTCTGTATACGTTCTGGAGCAAACACGCTTGCAACCGCAATTTGTGGTGATACGATCATAAACTGCTACTGCCAAGCTATTTCAATGCTCTATCCCGCCGGATCGGAGTTCCCTGTGCTCTCTTATGCTGAGAATATTCCTTGTTCTCCGGATTCAGTGGGTTATATCGGTCCTGACGTGAACTTTTTCTGGTCCAATGGTTCTACCGAGGATTACCTAATCCCTCCTTCAACTGGCTGGTATTGGTGTACGATCACCAGTGCGAACGGCTGTTGGGCCTGGACCGATTCGGCATACGTGATCAATGATTGCATTTGGCCCTTGATCTCGGACGATGTCGTGGTCAACACGAATGCGGGGATGCCTGGGCCCATTAATACATGCACACCGTTTTGGGCATTCACACCCAATGTCCCACCGGACTATATCTGCACTTGGTATCAAGCTGGGCAAACGGATACACTGGTTACCGATAGCTTGTACATCACCCATTCAGGCTCCTATGGCGTAATGTTCCTGAGCCCGCACGGATGCCGGACCATCAATCAGGTGTGGGTGACCGTGTATGAAGAGGTAGACCTGCCCAACGTGTCGGCACTTGTGAGTACCCTATTCAATGCGGATGGTTCGGTGTTCAACTCCGATACGTTGCACACGTGTCCCATCCCCTGTATCGGGGGGTACCTCGAATTAGATTGGTATGTGAACGGCTTACTTGATTCGTTGGACGAAGGTCTCTTTCTGGCGACCACTCTTTGTGGTGAGTCAGGTACACTCGGAAACCCAAATGAACCAATGGCCTGGGGTGTACCCGGGTATACATCTGGCTGGTCGAATTGGACCATTGACCTTGTATTGCACAACGGACCCTGTGGCTCGGATACGATGCAATTCCATCTTCAGGACAGTGTGTACGTTCATGTGGTGCCTCTGCCCACATTCGTTATAGATCCGCCCACTCACATATGTGCTGGTGATTCGCTCCTGCTCTTGGCCACTTGTCAAGGGTGCGATTCGATGAGATGGTGGTCTGAAGATGCGATCTATTCAACCAACTTTTTCGGGGACAGTGCCTGGTGCGATGCGGGTGGCTACTTCGGCTTCAGCCTTTACTACACGGAGCTCGGAGTAACATGTTCTGCTGGGACCTTTTTTCAGATCACTGAACCCGTAGGCCCGGACCTACAACTTATTCCGAACGTAATTTGTCTTGGTGATAGCGCTCTGCTTTTTACCAATATGATCGGCAATGATCAACAGTGGATCGGCCCGTCCGGGCCTGTCGGTCAAAACTTGAACTCGCTATACGTGCACGAATTCGGCGACTATTACCTCACCCTCACGGATGCGAACGGATGTGTGCTTTCCAATGGTCCGATCTCGCTGTATGGCTTCGGGTCACCCTTCCTTCAAGTAGACCCAGACCAGATCATTTGTCCGGGTGAGACGGTAGCCATAGAGGTGCAGACGAACAATCCGGGATCGATCGTGTGGAACGCGCCGCTCTCCGGGAGCGATACCCTGCAACTACTTGATCAGCCCGGCACCTATAGCTGTACTGTTACCACCTGCGGACAGGCCCAAACCCTGAGCGTGAACGTGATCGGAGGCCAGCCGAACGCCGAAGTGCTCGACCCAGGACCGTTCGCTCTGTGTGCAGGCAACAGCGTTCTGCTTGAAGCCGTTCCCGGCCAAGTGCTGTACATCTGGGTACCAATGGATTCCATTGCGACCAGCATTGTCGTTGATACCTCGGGCTGGTACCAATTGATCACGTCCGATGTACTCGGCTGCTTCGATACCTCGGCCGTGATCGTAGTCTCGATCACCGATCCCTTGATCGTCGACCTCGCCCAGGACACAGCGATCTGCCCCGGCACACCCATCGTGCTTTCGGGCATCGGTCCCTATGACGATTGGTATTGGAGTACCGATGAAGCCGCCACCTCGATCACCGTAGAACAGCCGGGCAACTACACGGTATTGGCCTATGATACCGCTGGATGCATGATCACTTCGAGCATCATTGTGGCAGCGATCCCGTGCGATCCTGTGCTGCCCGATGATGTGATCGGCAATGTGATAACCCCCAACGGCGATGGCATCAATGACTCTTGGGGCTTTGGTGCCACTTCAAGCGTTGAGCGAGCCACCATTTTCACCCGCTGGGGCAATGTGGTATTCGACGGGGATCCGCGTATCGCGCCGTGGTCGGGTCGTGGTGCCAATGGTGAGCCGTTGGCCGACGGCGTGTACTTCTTCGTGTTGCGCTTGCACGCTTCGGATAACACAGATGCAACGCGCACCGGATACATTCAATTAGTACACTGAGCCTGATGACGGATCACCAAGGGCCGACCACTTACTAGTCGAATTTTCGTGGCTCCATCCTATCCCGCACGAGCCCTGTTCCACGCGCTTCGCGAAGCGCCACATCTTCGAGAGCTATACGCACAGGAAGGTGACCGGGGCGACCGGGGAATAAGCATGGTTTTTAGGCTTTCACGTGGTGTAAAGGCTGAACGATCGGTGTACACTTAGCTCGTCCCATTCACCGATATCTTCGGCACAGACTTCACCGTCGTTCGGTCGTTCCCGATCGTCCATTACCAATTTGCAAAGCGGATCCGCTTCGATAATACCACAGTACCGAATGACGAGATCGACCCTGATCCCAAAAGCGCGGAACCTGCAGCTTTTACTGGCGCTCTTTATCGGAACCGCAACCCAGGCGCAAAGTAGATCCGATGTGGACAACGTGTATGTCTACGGAACCATAAAGGACGACAGCACGCGTTTTCCACTGGTGCATGCCGCGGTGATCATCCGCGAGGATAGTCTTCCACTTGTTTCAGCATCGGTCGATTCCGGCAAGTACGAATGCAATTTGGAATTCGACCATGTATATCGCTTGCGCTATGAAGCACCTGGATACGTTGCGAAATTCCTCGAGATCGATACGCGCGACATACCAACTGAAATGCGCGAAGGGGGATTCGGCATCAACGTGGAGATGACACTTTCAAGGTTCTTCAAATACGGCGACTATTCACTCTTGCAGGAACCCATTGGAAAGGCGCGCTATGTGCCAGCCGATTCCATGATCTCTTGGGACCTGCAATGGACCGAAATGATGAGAGAGCGATTTCGCGTGGCGAAAGCCCGAGCCGATAGCTTGGCAGCGCTTCCTCCAAGGCAGTTGGATCTGCCAGAGGATCCAGAACTGGAACAATGGAGAAGGTATGGAACGATCACCGGGGTTGTTGTTGCCTTATCAGGAATGATCGCTATCGCGGTCTGGATCGCTCGGAGGCAGCGTAAAAAAGCTCCAGCGCAATTCTGATCTGCTCCACTGCGCCGCGCTCACCGCATGGAATGAACTAGAACACCATGATCGTGCGGCGCTCGGCAGGCACAACGCTGCGGTCATGCGCAACGGCCAAACAGCCGCCACCTTCATCGAAACCGAGCGAGCCTACTGGCCCGGGATAGGTGAAGCCGGCCATATGGCGTTCCTGTTGCAGGATCACCGCAAAACTCACATGACGCTTTTTACCATCGAATCCGCCATCTGTAACGTGGTGTGTATCCACCACCACTTCCTTCGTAAGGTGACCGGGTTTGCTGAATCGTAGGACAGCATCCACATCGGCAGGAAGCGACATTTCGAAACGACCGTTCTCAGGCACGTGCCCGGTTTGAAGGACACCATCCACTTCCAGTTCCACCAGCACATCGGCCATGGTAAGGTCCTCCACGTGCAGCCACGCCGTGAGGACAACAGCATCCAATACTTTGGGGCTTGCAGGCGCACCGGCGTGTACCGTGTTTGCTACGAACAGCAGCAAGGCCAGGAGGCCGCAATTCAGGATGTGTGGGGTGTGTTTTTCCATGGGATCTAAAGCGTTGTTTCGGCACTGGATACGAGCGCTCATGACCGATGTTCCAGCGCAAACCCGGCCTTTTCGACGGATGCCGAAGTAGCATCGTGGAGTGTCCGAGAAGCGTAGTTGAACCGATCGAACTTCTGCGCTGGGTTCAGCGTGACACGTGATCCTCGTGCCTGCCGATCATCAACTGGAACACGTTCCGCAGCGATGAACCGATCAGTGCACCTGGGCCTGATGCGCCTTCACAACCGTGATGATATCCTTGATCGATGCCGGGCTGGCCACTATGCGGCGGTCGCGGTCCAGCACATAGAACTTGGGCGTATTGGCCACTTCCCACGTCTCCGCGTATGCCAAGCTCTCGCGGCTCGAAGGGCCGCCATCGAATTTCGCCGGGTTACGTTTCCATTCCGTGTAGATGGGCGCCGGCACTCCCACGTTCACCCAGTCCAGTTTGTTCTCCTTGATGAACGCTTTCCAATCGGTGAAGAGCTTGTTGTCCGTGGCTTCTGCAACGGCATAAACGCCCACATCCAGGGCCTTCAATTCACTCACGTACTTCTCGTACAACACCGGCATCGCTTGCTTGCAGTGGCTGCAGTTCGGGCTCCAGAAAACCACCACCACGCACGATTGCGGCATCGCGTGCAGGCTCACCCACTTCTTTGCAGTGGTGTCCGCCAGCACCAGGTCGCGCGACTTTGCTCCGATCAAGAGGGAAGCTTTACGCGCCGCCAATACGCATGTTTTGCGCCATTGGTCCTGCGGCTTCCATTCGGGTCCAGCGGTTCCGGCGGCACCGGCACACACATACCGTTGGGCCATGCGCACACACACGGCTCCCAAGCCTTGCGTTTCCAGGTCCTGGTACTTCTTGATCGCCAGGGATACGATGAAGCGCCGGACCTCTGCTGCCTCACCGCACCGCACGATCAGGCTCTCCAAGTATGTTGTTATCGCGTCCGCTTGCTGTGGAAGGCCAATGGCCAATAGTGCTTCCAGCCGGTTCTGGAAGACGGGTCCGTTCACAATGCGCTCATCGTGCAGATCGGTGTTGTCCCAGTAATGGTCTCGGAAACGATCGGCCGTGGCGACGCTGTCCAAGGCACCGTTCGCTGCGCGCACCTCCGCTTTGGCAGGTTCTTGCTCCATACGGATGAGCATGGCCGCTAATGTGGTGCTGTTGGCTGTTATCAATTCGTTCAGCGCTGCGCTGCGTTGCGGCTCCGGCAATGCCTCTGCGACTTTGCGCTCAACATGGTAGATCGTGTTCTCCCGGCTCGCGATCACGCGCAAGCGACCAGCAGGATCAGCGGCTTCTGTAGCCAATTGTATCAATGGCTCGTTCAGTACAATATTGACGCGCCCTTTGCCCGGCAGCACCGCATACAACCCCGGCTTGTACCCGCTCTTGCGTGCGAACACCGCCAGCCCTTGGGCATTGGCAACGGCCGTATCACTGTAAAAGAGCCGGTTGCCATAATAGTTGGCCAGCAGTATAGTGTCGCCCTCAGCGCCCGCAATGGTGGTCTCCAAGCGGCACGGTTGCTGGGCCATGGCCGTGAACGATGAACAGCAAAGGATAATTGATCCGATCAGGTTTCGCATGGCCGCAAAAGTATCGAGTGCGGGATCTTGGCAGGGCCGCTGATGATCCTGGTGCTCGGCTTTCGATATGAAACAAGATACCCCCTACGCGTCGGTGAGGGGCATACGCCTATCCGTGCACCCAGATCTATCATAGGGCTATCATTGATCCATGGAACCCATTGACATCTTCGGCTTGATCGTCCTGTCCGCTGGGTTGGTCTTCTACGCGCTGGAAGATCGGCACCGTTGGGCCAGCCTGTGTTTCGCTGGCGCTTGCGCATTGGGCTCGCTCTATGGCTTTCTGTTACCGAAGGCTTGGCCATTCGGACTAGTTGAGGCGATCTGGGCGTTGGTGGCCGCGCGCAGATGGTGGATCAGAGGGCGTAAGTAAGGGCCGTGCGAAGGGCACGGGTGGACGGCCTTTCCCGCTCACAAACCCAACTCTCGCCTTACACCCGCGCCAGATTTTGCTGGAAGTCTCGCGCCAGATGGGGCCCCGTTGGGGAATGACGATGCACCCCTTCTTCATCACGAGGCCGCCTTTCATGATCATGATGCGCCCTTTCGTCATCACGAAGCCCCGATCCTTTATCACGATGCGCCTCTTCGTCATCACGAAGCCGCACTCTTTTATCACGATGCGCCTAATCGTCATTACGATGCCGCGCTCTTTTATCACGATGCGCCTCTTCGTCATTACGATGCCGCGTTCTTTTATCACGATGCGCCTCTTCGTCATCACGAAACCGCGTTCTTTTATCACGATGCGCCTCTTCGTCATCACGAAGCCGCGTTCCTTTATCACGATGCGCCTCATCGTCATTACGATGCCGCGTTCCTTTATCACGATGCGCCGATTCTTCATCACGAAACCGCCTTTTGTGATCACGATGCGGCGCTTCCTGACTACTTCGCGGCCTGTTCATGCCACGATGGCGCGCATCGTGACTTGAAAACCGGGCTTCTTCATCAGAAAGTCAGGGGTTCAGGTGGCCTTTTGGCTCAGGGTCCTTGTCCCGGCGAAGGCCGGGGCGGGGTTCAGGTCAGGGGTTCAGGAGTTGAGGTAGACGTTGCTGTCGCCAATGGACGAGGGAACAGTCAAGACGATCTCAAACCTCATAGAACATCAGGCGCAGCTCACCTTTCAATCGCTGAAAGTCAGCATCCGCCGTCAACAACGGTACATCGAGCGCAATGGCCGTGGCCGCAATGATGGCATCAGGCAGCTTCAAGCGGTATTCGCGTCTGATCACGATCGCGGCATCCATGATAGCGCGATCGAATTCCACCATCGGCCACTCGTTCACGAAAGCTTCGATGCGTTTCAATTCTGCCTTCGAAAGGCCGGGCTTGCCCAAGAGTTCCATGCGGGTGATGAACGAGATGACCACCTTCTGGCCGTGGATGGCATCCGCAGCCGAGCGATCGCCACGCAACAAGTACAAGGCTACGTTCGTGTCCAGCAGCAGTTTAGTCCCACTCATCGCGCCACTTCCGCTGTAGTGCTATCGGGTCTTCCTCCAGCTTCAGCACGCCGAGGTACTTGTACACATCAACTTCCTTGTGCGCCCTGCGCTTGGTCGCATGCAGCTTGCGCCACTGCGCCATTATGCGCTGACGTGACATTCCACGCTTGATGACAACGACCATGCATCAAATATAGTCGCGGTGGTGGGTGGTGGTTATCAACCCCTCACCAACTTCCTGTACTTCATCCGGTGCGGCACGATATCCCCGCCCAGTCGCTTCTTGCGGTTCTCCTCGTAGTCCTGGAAGTTGCCTTCGAACCAGTAGACGTTGCTGTCGCCTTCGAAGGCGAGGATGTGGGTGCAGATGCGGTCCAGGAACCAGCGATCGTGGCTGATGATCACGGCGCAGCCGCTGTAGTCCTCGATGCCTTCTTCCAGCGCGCGGAGCGTGTTCACGTCCAGGTCGTTGGTCGGTTCGTCAAGCAGCAGCACGTTGCTGCCTTTCTTCAGGGTGATGGCCAGGTGCAGGCGGTTGCGTTCGCCACCGGAGAGCACGGCCACCTTCTTGTTCTGGTCGTTGCCGCTGAAGTTGAAGCGGGCGCTGTACGCGCGGCTCGGTACGGCCATGCCGCCCACGAGCATCATGTCCAGGCCGCCGCTGATCACTTCCCACACGGTCTTCTCGGGCAGCAGGTCCTCGTGGCTCTGGTCCACGTAGCTGATCTGCACGGTTTCGCCGATGGTGATGGTGCCGCTGTCCGGCTTCTCCTCGCCCATGATCATGCGGAAGAGCGTGGTCTTACCCGCGCCGTTGGGGCCGATGATGCCCACGATGCCGGCGGGCGGCAATGAGAAGGTGAGGTTCTCGAAGAGCAGCTTGTCGCCGTAGCTCTTGCTCACGTTCTTGAACTCGATCACCTTGTCGCCCAAGCGCTGGCCGTTGGGGATGAAGATCTCGAGCTTGGCCTCCTTCTCCTTGGTGGTCTCGGCCTGCATCTTGTCGTAGTTCGCGAGGCGGCTCTTGCTCTTGGTGCGGCGCGCGCTGGCGTTGCTGCGCACCCATTCCAATTCCTGCTTCAGGATGCGGTGGCGCTTGCTCTCGGTCTTCTCCTCCTGCGCCATACGAGCGGTCTTCTGCTCCAGCCAGTTGGTGTAGTTGCCCTTGTAGGGGATGCCTTCTCCGCGGTCCAGCTCCAGGATCCATCCTGCCACGTTGTCCAGGAAGTAGCGATCGTGGGTGATGGCGATCACAGTGCCTTTGTACTGCTGCAGGTGCAGCTCTAACCAAGCCACACTTTCGGCGTCCAAGTGGTTGGTGGGTTCGTCCAGGAGAAGGATGTCCGGCTGTTGCAGGAGCAAGCGGCAGAGCGCTACGCGGCGGCGTTCACCACCGCTGCATACTTTGATCGGCGTATCGCTTTCGGGGCAACGCAGCGCGTCCATGGCGACCTCCAACTTCTGGTCGATGTTCCACGCATCGGCGGCTTCGATCTGGTCCTGCAGCACACCTTGGCGGGCGATGAGCTTGTCCATCTTGTCGGGATCGCTCATCAGTTCCTCGTCGCTGAACTTCGCGTTCACGTCCTCATACTCCTTCAGCAGGTCCATGATGGGCTGCACGCCTTCGCGCACGAGTTCGATCACGGTCTTGCTGTCGTCCAGTTCGGGCTCCTGCTCCAGGTGGCCGATGGTGTAGCCAGGACTCAAGTGAACATCACCCTCGAAGCTCTTCTCCTTGCCCGCGATGATGCGCATGAGCGTGGACTTACCGCTACCGTTGAGACCGAGGATCCCGATCTTGGCTCCGTGGTAGAAGCCGAGGTAGATGTCGTTGAGGATCTTCTTGCCGGAAGGGAGCGTCTTACCCACCTTCACCATATTGAAAATTATCTGTCTGCCTTCGTCTGCCATGTTCTTCAGAGGTTACTCTTCGGCCATAGGCTTTAGGCCATAGGCTTCAGGCTTGTTTGTTCGTTCTACCACCTCGCGGATCGTGCTGCCCAGCCTGTGGCTTGAGGCCTGTGGCTTGTGGCGGCATTCCGTTAAGGGGCCGCGAATATCTCCAACCTCGTCCAATCCTTCAACTTCACGAGCGTTTTCTGGTCGAAAGAGTCCGCATTGTTGCTGCCGAGCACACTTTTCAAGGTTTGGGCATTGGCAGGGGCCACCAGCACATAGACCTTCCCACCCTGGGCCGGTCCTGTTTGCGAAAGCGAACGGTCCAGGCCATGGCTCATCAGTTCGAAGGCGAAAGGTGCATCCACAGGTTGCTCGACATAGACCCGATCACCGGGTTTCAGAACTCCACCGAACCATTCGACCGCAGTGGCCACTTCTGCGAAACGTGGTCTGAGGTCTTTCGTTCTCGCCATACCCAACCATCCGAAACCGACGAGCACCAAAGCGCAAGCGACCAAGGTGCGCGTACGCTTCGCGAAACCCGTGTACACTTTTTCCTGGATCAGCTTCATCACATAGAACAGCCCTATCGCGGAGCTCAGGTGAAGGTTGAACAGCACGTAGGTCCACACATCGGGCGGAGCAACATACCGCAAAATGAACGTGAGTGGTACAGCGCCGAGAACAAGGGCAAAAAGCATGATCCGGTACTTGACGCTGATGTATGCCGCGTATACAAGACCAACAAAACCCAATGCACTGAGCCACGTGGTGGCCGTGCTGCTGAAGAAATCCCATAATTCGAACGCACGGTCCTGTTCGGTGCTGGCAAATACAACCCATGTGTTCTCTCCCAAGGCAGGATGGTGCAGCACATGATCGATGCTATGCAACGAAACCACCGGCGCGTAGACCAGCGTTGTGAGCAAGAGGAACAGCCCAAAAGATGCGCCCAACCTTGCGAACCGTTTGCCCAAGGTGCTTTCGTAGTTCACCACGAGGTAAAAGGCCAACCACACATACACGGTTATTGAAACGAACACCATGGATGGTACCACCCACATACCGAACGCGCAAAACACGGCCACCATCAACGCGCTCACCCAATTGTTCCGTTTGGCGAAGTGCCTGCCTGCCAGCAAAGCACACATCATGAAAAGCCATGTAAGGCTGTAGCCCCGCGCCAATGCACTGTAACTGATGAGGGCACCACTGGCTGCGACGAAACTCAACGCCATCAATGCGATGTACCGGTTGAACATCACCCGCACGAAAACATAGAACAAGGGCATAACGAGCAACCCTGCGATCAACGCCGGTAAGCGCAGGCTCCACCGATGGAACCCGAACACCGCAACGGAACACTTCACCAAGGCCGTGTGCAGAAAGTGGTTGGCCGGGCTGGTGTAGTCCGAAAAGATGAAACCGAACGATCGCGTGGCGTAAACCGCACATGTTACCGCTTCATCGTATGTCAACGGTAGCGCTAGTTGTGAGATGCGCAGAGCCGCACCAACCAGGATGACCAATAGAACGAAACGCTTGTGGGAAGCGCTCGAATGTTCGAACAACTTGCGCCAGCCGCTTTTCAGGTCCGCACGAAACCCGTTCCCGTTGCCCGATCTCTTTCTGTGCGGTGTCCCACTTTCCATGCTCGTGACCAAATGTAAAAGAAGCAGGATGTGCAGGAACACATCCGTACTTCGCACCTTCGCGGCTGTTCCCATCCCGCCCCACAAAATGGCCAAGATCACCGAGAGCACCTCGCACTATGACGGTCTCGAGCGAATGTCCACAAGCGAATTGCTGCGCAGCATCAACGCCGAGGATCGCACGGTGGCAGACGCTGTAATGCTGTCCATTCCGCAGATCGAAAAGCTCGTTGATGCCATTGGTGAGCGCATGATGCATGGTGGACGCCTGTTCTACATGGGCGCTGGAACCAGCGGCCGTTTGGGCATCGTGGATGCCAGCGAATGCCCGCCCACGTTCGGCGTACCGCCAGGGTTGGTCATCGGGATCATTGCCGGTGGTGATAAAGCCATTCGCAAAGCCGTGGAGTTCGCCGAAGACGATCGTGAACAGGGCTGGAAGGACTTGCAGGAACATGCCGTGGGCAAGGACGATTCAGTGATCGGCATAGCGGCCAGTGGCGGTACGCCTTATGTGCTTGGTGTTTTGGAGACATGTCGCGCCAAGGGGATCCTAACAGCCGCGATCACGTGCAACCCGGACAGCCCTGTGACAACCGTGTGCGATCACCCGATAGTGGCCGTGGTGGGACCGGAGTTCGTAACCGGAAGTACGCGCATGAAGAGCGGCACCGCGCAGAAGCTCATCCTGAACATGATCAGTACCAGCTTGATGATCAAGCTCGGCCGCGTAAAAGGCAACCGCATGGTGGACATGCAATTGAGCAACAACAAACTGATCGATCGCGGAACGCGGATGGTGATGGACAACTTGCAGGTTTCCTACGAAGCGGCAAACGAATTGCTGACGACGCATGGCAGCGTGCGGAAGGCTATTGAAAGTGGCCAGAAGGAATAGGCAAGCCACAGGCCTTAGGCTTGATGGCCAGAGGTGCCACAATGAACGCCAACATCAACGATCACACAAACATATTGGCTTAACATGAACGGCTTTGTTTTGGGAAAGATTTTCCATCTTTCGGAAACGATCAAAATGAAGGACTTCAAAAAACTGGCGATCTGGCAAGAAGGCATGGACCTCGCGGACTTGGTTTACGAAGTGATCACAGACATTCCATGGCAGAATGGCGGCCAAAAAGCGATCGATCAAATGAGCCGCTCGTCGCTATCCATTCCATCGAACATCGCAGAAGGCAATTCCCGCCGAAGTGAAAAGGAGAAATACCGGTTCATGGAGATCGCGTTGGGATCCGCATTCGAACTTGAAACACAACTGATCTTCACCCAGCGCCGAAAATGGTCCACCGAAGAGAAACTCATCAAAGCGCTCGAAGCAGTGGGAGTTGAGCAGAAAAGATGCAACGTTTTATGGAAGCATTGAACCAGTAAAAGCCCTCTGGCAAATGGATCTTATGGCCTGAGGCCTTAAGCTTGAAGCCACATTGAACCAGTTATCAACGTCCGGCAACTCAAGTCTATAGCCTGTGGCCTGTGGCTTGAAGCCGAATTCGCGAGCTGACCATGCATACCCTCGAACCCTTCTACAATTGGCGCCACCGCTATATGGCGGAAGACGACGAGCGTTCCTCCTTCTTCGGATCCGAACACAGTGAGTTCGAGTTCACGCATGCCGTGTACGACCATGCCATTCACCCGCAGTGGGATGAGTTCGGGAGCGAAACGCTCTACTTGAAAGTGCTTTATATGGATTACGAGGAAGGCTCCGTGATCATCGAGTTCATTGGCGAATGGAACGATCTGCTGGGCAACGACATCATGTTCCTGAAGCGCGACATCATTGAACCGATGATGACCCACGGCATATCCAAATTCATCCTCATTGGTGAGAACGTCCTCAATTTCCACGCTGGCGATGAAGAGTATTACAGCGAGTGGTTCGATGAAGCGAACGAGAGCGACGGCTGGATCGCCTTACTGAACTTCCGCGAGCATGTGCGCGATGATCTGAAAGCCGCGAACATCGATCAGTATTTCCTTTTGGGCGGCCAGTTGGACCAAATGGATTGGCGCACGTTCGAGCCGGAGGATCTGATGGCTCGTGTGCAAAGTGCCGTACAGCGAAGGCTCAGCGCCTAGGCCCGGTTTCACGCTGAGGCGCTGAGACGCGGAGGAATGCGCATCCGATCAGAGCAGGCTGGCCCCTGAAAAAATTCTCAGCGGCTCTGCGCCTCAGCGTGAGGCCCGCCATCTCGTCCACCGATCCTTCCGATCAGCATCCCCAGCACCACCCGGTCGATCGGCAGCGTGACGTCCTCTACCATGGCGCTTGACAAGTCCAACCAACGGAACGATTCCTCATCTTCAACGGTCTGCTTGAAGTTGAAGGGCACCGTACTTACCGGTATCGCAAATGGATCATCCACAAGGAAAGTGAAGTAGATACTGATGATCTGTTGCCCTTCCCGGAACGCGCTCTCCTGGAAGAAATCCGTGGTGTAGAAGTGCTGCAGATCGAAAGCCTCCACACCGACCTCTTCGCGGATCTCGCGGATCAAGCAGTCCTTCAGCCCTTCACCGAACTCCAAACCGCCACCCGGGAACTTGGTGATGCGGTGGCCCTTGATCAATTCGTCGGCAACGAGGATGCGGTCCTTGTGGAGGAGAAGGCCGTATACACGGATGTTGAACGGAGCATTCACGGATGCAAAGGTCGCCTCGCCCGAAACATCTCCCGCTTCCCCCACATCGCTTTCAATCGTTCCACGCTGAACCCAGCAGCGATCATGGCGCGCCTTACACTTCCCTTGGCGCAATAGGTAACCAGCGAACCTCCCGGTCGCAATGCACAGTGCATGCGGCGAAATACATCTTCCGTCCATAGCTCCGGTTGAACGGCTGGGCCGAAGGCATCGAAGTACACAAGGTCGAACTCCGCTGCTGCACTGAAGTCGAGAACGGAGGTGCTAGAACGCGTGAACGCGAAGGCTTCCGAAACAAATTGCTCCACTTCGGGTTCTGCCGCCATCATCTCTATAAAAGCGTGCGTTCGATCCGGCATTCCAAGGTTGGTCGCATGATCGGTCTGGCGAAGCGTTCCGGTTGGAACCGGAAATGGTTCCAACGCGACGTAGCGCACTTGAAGCCCGCGCTCTTCGGCAATTATCCATGTAAGCAAAGCGTTCAGCCCCGTGCCCAACCCGACCTCCAGAACATCGATGCGCTCCCCTGGTGCCTGCTTCAAGCCCGCTTCGATATACACATGGCGGGATTCCTTCACAGCCCCGTGCAGGCTGTGGTACTGCTCGCCCAACTGCTCGCTGCGAAGCGTGTAGGAACCATCCCTGGTGCGCAGGGGAAGGAAATCAGTTGGCGGCAGGTACATGATGACTTTCGCAGTAGAGCCGCCTAATTTCGCCCTCCCGTCAGATCGGGCCGAATCGCCCCGCCGAAGCGGGATGAAGCAAATGCGCATCCAACTCCTACTCGTCACTTCTTTTTCGCTTCTCGTAAGTCCTACTGCCGATGCCCAGCAATGGATGGAGCGTATGCAGGATCCGACATCGAACTTCTACGATGTGCAGGAAGCGTTCAACACGCATTGGCAGGGTCGCGAAATGGAACGGAGCAAAGGCTACAAGGTGTTCAAGCGTTGGGAGTGGTTCATGGAACCGCGTGTATACCCCACGGGTCAGCGTCCTGATCCGGCTGTTTATACTCGAGCCGTGAAGGACTTCGCAGCAATGGAGCGATTGCAGGGCGCAAAGAGCAATGCCAACTGGCAACCGCTCGGACCGTATACCTGGACGAATTGGGCCAGCGGCTATAACCCGGGAAACGGGAGGATCAATTGCATTACTGTGGATCCTGTGAACGCGAACATCGTTTATGCGGGATCGCCAGCTGGAGGTCTATGGAAGAGCACGGATAGTGGACAAACTTGGAACGCGCTCTTTACCGATCAGCCAACGTTAGGGGTGAGCGGAATAGCGGTGGATCTTACGAACAACCAGATCATTTATTGCGCCACCGGTGATGGGGACGGAACAGACACGTACAGCATGGGTGTTATCAAAAGCACAGATGGTGGTGCGACGTGGAACAGCACTGGCCTGAATTGGCAAACCACCGCGGCCCGCACAACACGCATGTTGCGGATGCACCCGACCGACCCATTGACCCTGTTCTGCGCCACGAGCAATGGCCTTTGGAAGACTGAAGATGGCGGTGGCGTTTGGGCGAAAGTCGCGGAAGGTTCTTTCCATGATGTGGAGCTGAAACCCGATGATCCCGGTATTGTGTTCGCCTGTGGTGACCAGTTCTTTCGAAGCCTGGACGGTGGTTCCACGTTCTCCCCCGTTAACACGGGATTGCCCACGGCTGCTCAGGTGAACCGTATGCGCGTAGCAGTGTCGCCCAACGATCCGTTCAAAGTGTATATACTCTGTGGCAGCGAAGCGGATGGTGGATTCCTCGGGCTCTATCGCAGCACAGATGGTGGATCGTCGTTCATCTTGCGCAGCAGCGCACCCAATATTTTCGGGTACGAGAACTCTGGCGCCGACAGCGGTGGACAAAGTGGCTATGACCTGGCCCTGGCGGTGGACCCCGCCAATGCGAATACCGTTTGGGCCGGTGGCATCAACGTGTGGAAAAGCACCAACGGTGGTTCGAATTGGATAAACCAAAGTGAATGGTTCTTCACGGGTGCTGCTCCCTATACCCACGCCGATATACACTCGCTGGACGTGTACAACGGCAACCTCTGGTGTGGAAGCGATGGCGGCGCGTTCCGCAGTGCGAACGGTGGTACGGATTGGACCGACCGAAGCAATGGGTTGCAGATCACGCAATTCTACAGGCTCGGCGGATCGGAGTTGGATCCGACACTGGTGATCGCTGGTGCACAAGACAATGGAATGAACGTGCTGACCAATGGCGACTGGGCACACGTGCTTGGTGCCGATGGCATGGAAGGCGCTGTTGACCCTGAGAACCCGAACAGACTTTACGGCGAATACCAGAACGGTGGTATCAGCCGCAGTGATGATGGCGGCCAGAATTTCTTCAACATCTCGAGCGGCATCACAGAGCCTGGTGCTTGGGTAACCCCGTTCGTTGTGGATCAGCAACAACCTGACGTGTTGATCGCAGGCTTCAACAATCTCTGGCGAAGTGAGGACAACGGTAATTCCTGGGCGCAGTGGTCCTTCGTCAACACAACACGTACGGTAAGAGCGGTAGCGATCGCACCCAGCAACAGTGGTGTGGTCTATTTCTCCAATACCAGTTGGATGCGCCGCACCTTGAACAACGGCTCTTCGTTCGAATTGGCGAGTACCGGACTTCCCGATAATGCGATCACGTCCATCGCCGTTGATCCAACGGATCCCCAACACGTGTTCGTTGCACTGAGCGGATACGGCGAAGGGCAGAAAGTGTTCGAGAGCATCAACGCGGGCAACTCGTGGACCAACATCAGTGGCAACCTTCCGAACGTGCCGGCGAACAGCATCGTGTACCAAACCGGTTCGGATGATGGACTGTATGTGGGTACCGATATTGGTGTGTTCTACAAAGACAACTCGTTGAGCAATTGGCAGCCGTTCAGCCAGGACCTTCCGAAAGTGATCGTCAATGAATTGGAGATCAACTACGCCAGCGGAAAATTGCGTGCCGCCACCTTTGGCCGTGGTTTGTGGGAAACGGACCTGTTCGTTCCTGTGAGCGCATCGCCCACCGCGGCTTTCACTTGGCAAGCCGACGGCCTTTGTGCTGGCGACCCTGTTGCGTTCTTCGATGCTTCGCTCGGTGCTGCACCCGGATGGTCATGGTCGTTCCCAGGCGGAACACCTTCAACAAGCAGCAGCGCGAACCCCCAAGTGCTGTACAACTCACCCGGCAATTACACAGCCACATTGACCGTTTCGAACGCGTTCGGCAATGATGATAACACCGTGAACGTACCAGTCTCGATCCTGCCCAATCGCTTGGATATCGTGATCACGTTGGATGACTATCCCGGCGAAACTTCCTGGGTGCTCTCCAATGACCTCACCGCGCAGGATGTGTTCTCCAGTGCACCCTTCACGGGTTTGGAAGCTGGTTCAACGCTTACCGACCATGTGTGCTTGAACGAGGGCTGTTACACCTTCACCATGAATGATAGCTACGGCGACGGTATGTGCTGCGACAATGGGAACGGTTCTTATACCGTGACAAACCCAGCACTGGGAACGGTAGCAACGGGGGCAAGCTTCACGTTCACCGAAAGCACTTCGTTCTGTGTGGATCTTTCTACAGGAATAACGCCTTCTCCAGCGCAAGCGATCCTGAATGTGCATGCGGTGGATGGTGAAGGGCTTTTTTCACTTGACCTCCCTGGGGTCTCGGGACCGCTCCGTATCAGCGTTGTAGATGCTATCGGCCGCATTGTTCTCGAACAGACTGCCCCTCAACACCTTAGCCCGGGGGCGATCGACCTAAGGGGTCATGCTCCAGGCGTCTACCTGGTGAGTGTTCGCTCAACGGTTCTGTCCTGGACAGCCCGATTGGTGAAGAACTGACCCTCTGGGTCCAATTACCCAAAACCATCCGAAGGCCCAGTAAAGACGGGCCTTCGGGGCCATTAAGGCCCTTATCCCGGGACGGGTTGTTTATTTTTTTTCAATGTTCCATGAACAAAACAGAACGTAGGCGTGTTTCTGTGTCGCAACCAATCAAAAAACACTCTTCAAACCCCAACGATCATGGCCTCTAACCGGACCCTTCTAATCAGCGCCGCGCTGCTCGCGGCAACTTCGTCCTTCGCACAAGCGCGCGTGCAGGTGATCCACAATTGCGCCGACCTCGCAGCGGCAACCGTTGACGTATGGCTGGACAACGTCCTGCTCATCGACAACTTCGCCTTCCGCACTGCTTCTTCGTTCATCGATGCTCCATCGGACTTGCAGTTCACGGTTGGCATCGCGCCACCGAACAGCATGATGGCCAGTGATGCTATCTACCAAGAGGATTTCACCCTTGCTGCCGGCGGGACATATGTGATCGTTGCCAGCGGTATCGTTAGCGGCTCTGGATATGCGCCCAACCCGGGTTTCAGCCTTGCTGTTTTTGCTCAAGGTCAGGAGGCGGCTACCCTCGGTACGAATACCGATGTGCTCGTTTACCACGGTAGCACCGATGCACCTGCAGTGGACGTGTACGAGAGCGGCGTATTGAATGTCACCGCTGTAGATAACGCCAGCTATGGCGACTACGCAGGTTACCTCAACCTTCCTACCAACGATTACACACTGCAAGTTCGCACAGCCGACAATGCAGCGATCGTGGCCACGTACGCGGCTCCACTTCAGACACTTGGTCTGCAAGGCGCAGCGCTCACTGTTCTGGCAAGCGGTTTCTTGAACCCAGCGAACAACAGCAACGGACCAGCCTTCGGTCTGTACGTAGCACTTCCTTCCGGTGGTGCATTGGTGCCCCTTCCTTTGGTCGGCAACCCAACTGCCCGATTGCAGGTGGTGCACAACTGCGCCGATCTGGCCGCAAGCACTGTGGACGTTTACTTGAACGACGCATTGCTGATCGATGATTTCGCTTTCCGCACGGCTTCTGCCTTCATCGATGCACCGGCGACGATCGCCTTCAACGTAGGCATCGCACCAGCAAACAGCACTTCTTCTGCCGATGCCATCTACAACCAGATCTTCAACTTGACTGAAGGCAGCACCTATGTAGTGGTTGCCGGAGGTATTGTAAGCGGATCAGGCTACACGCCGAACACGCCTTTCAGCCTCAATGCGACTGACTTGGGTCAAGAAGCGGCAACGTTGCCTACGAACACCGATGTACTTGTGTACCACGGCAGCACCGATGCGCCAACGGTGGACGTTTTCGAAAGCGGTGTGTTGAACGTTACAGCTGTGGACAACGCCAGCTACGGTGATTTCGCAGGCTACTTGAACTTGCCGACAGCTGACTATACAGTGCAAGTGCGCACAGCTGACAACGCAGCCATCGTGGCTACCTACGCGGCTCCATTGCAGACCTTGGGTCTGGCCGGTGCAGCTCTTACCGTATACGCCAGCGGCTTCCTGAACCCTGCGAACAACAGCAATGGTCCAGCCTTCGGTCTTTGGGTGGCTCTGCCAACAGGCGGCGCTTTGATCCCGCTGCCATTGGTTGCGAATCCTACGGCTCGCGTGCAAGTGATCCACAACAGCGCGGACCTCGCTGCAAGCACTGTTGACGTTTGGTTGGACAACACCTTGTTGATCGACAACTTCGCCTTCCGTACCGCATCCGCGTTCATTGATGCACCTGCAACCATCCAGTTCACCGTGGGCATCGCTCCTGCGAACAGCACGAATGCCAGCGAGTCCATCGCCACTTTCCCCTACACACTCGACGAGGGAGGCACCTACATCATCACCGCCAACGGTATCGTGAGCGGCAGCGGTTACAACCCTCCTGCTCCTTTCAACTTGTACGTGAAAGCTGATTCACGTGAAGCAGCTGCGGTTGCTGGCAACACGGATATCCTCGTGTTCCACGGTGCCACGGACGCACCCGTTGTGGACGTTGCTGAGGTATCTGTTGTGAACGCTACACTTGTGAACGACCTGGCCTACGGTTCTTACACGAACTACCTCGAAGTACCTACCAACGACTATGTGCTTCAAGTGCAATTGTCCGATGGCACACCCGTTGTTACCTACGATGCTCCTTTGGCCACACTCGGTCTCACGGATGCAGCGATCACGGTGCTCGCCAGCGGCTTCCTTGCACCAGCGCAGAACAGCAATGGTCCAGCCTTCGGTTTGTGGGTAGCCCTCGCCTCGGGTGGCAACCTTGTGGAGTTGCCGATTTCCACCAGCATCAACGAGAACATCGGCGACCTCTCACGTGTGAACGTTTGGCCAAACCCTGCCACTGATAACCTCACCGTGGCACTGGACGCCACCATCGATACCCGCACGACCGTTCGTATTTCGGACATTGGCGGCCGCGTAGTCCTTGAGCGCTCGAACACGCAATTGCAGCAAGGAGAGAACTACTTGGAATTCTCCCTGAACGACTTCTCCGCAGGCAGTTACCAGTTGACCATTGTGAACGGTAACGCAGCTCGCACATTGCCACTGCAAGTGGTTCGCTGATATTCGATACTTCATTGATGAACGGGGCTTCCTGAACAGGAAGCCCCGTTCCATTGGGGCTGTGAACAACGCCTCGCTTGATCTGTTCCAACTTCCATAGACCTGTTTAGTTTCACCACTCGAGTATGGGGCCATATCTAACACGTTTCAGCATTCGCGACCTGGAGGAATTCTCCGGCGTCAAAGCCCACACGATCCGCATTTGGGAGCGGCGTTATGGCCTGCTCGAGCCAGACCGGACAGACACGAATATCCGCACCTACAGTGTGGACGAATTGAAGACCATTCTGAACGTGGCGTTCCTGAACCGCCATGGCGTCAAGATCTCCAAGGTCGCGGCATTGTCGAAGGATGAAAGGGAAAGCCATGTCAAAGAGTTGGCCCAGCTTTCGTCGGATACCACCGACCAGCTGAACACCTTGAAGCTCGCGATGGTGAGCTATGACACAGACCTGTTCGAATCCACCTCCGAGCAGTTCAGGAAAGAAGCCGGCTTTCGCGCTTTGATCGAACGGCTGTACGTGCCGCTTCTTGAGCACATCGGGGTATTGTGGCAAAGCAACGCGATCTGCCCGGCCCAAGAACATTTCGTCAGCTATCTGGTAAGGCAAAAACTCGTTGTCGGCATCGACTCCGCCGGACCTGTTACCAAAAAGAATGGCGCCTTGTTCGTGCTTTATCTGCCGGAAGATGAGATCCATGAATTGGGCCTGCTGTACACGCACTACCTGCTTCGGACAGCCGGCGAACGCGTGCTCTACCTGGGGCAGAGCGTACCGATCGAGGATCTTGCGCAAGTGGCCGCTCAATTTCCCGGTACGATCGAATTCATCAGCATTTTCACTGCCTTTCCGCAGAGTGATGGGTTACCGAAGTATTTGGAAAGCCTGCGTTCGCTCATGCCCGACCCTAGGTTGAGCTTCCGCTTCACCGGCTCCCGCGTAGCAGCAACGGCAATGAAGGATCCGGAGAAAGGGATACGGCTCATGCCACACTTCAAAGACTTGCTCGCCTCGCTGGCCTGATCGGTACCTTGTGTGCGTTCAATGCGCATGCGATCCGCCTTTCGTTCAATTTTCTGGTTCGCTCTCTGCTGCCTCCTCGCATCCTGTGGCGAACGGATGGTCCGTTCGGTGGTATTTGATCGCAATGGACATGTGCGCGCGTTGGTCGACCGCGTCGATGGACTCGAACATGGGACCTTCGTTCTGTATTCCGCCGATGGGCGTGTAAGCTGCACCGGTTGGAATTTGTACGGTCAGCCGGTTTCCTGGTGGCATCGATATCATCCCAATGGAGCCATCGCCTCGCTGCA
This sequence comes from Flavobacteriales bacterium, assembly GCA_016717225.1. Taxonomy (GTDB): domain Bacteria; phylum Bacteroidota; class Bacteroidia; order Flavobacteriales_F; family PHOS-HE28; genus PHOS-HE28. The sequence continues at coordinate 134,807 of JADKGB010000034.1, forward strand.
ACATTTTACCAACGGCAAGAAGGACGGTATTCAGTGCTATTGGAGTCCACAAGGCCAATTGCTGCGAGCGGAAAAGATCACGCTCGGTCTTCCTGATGGGCCATTGTTCAAGTTCTTTCCGGATGGCTCACCGGAACAGTGGAGCACCTTCAAGAACGGCAAACAACAAGGCAGACATATGCATTGGTTCCGGTCGAACGGTAGACCAGCGGGTTTTCTACAAGGAGAATTTTTGAACGGTGCCAACCACGGTCACTGGATCGAACTGGACAGTGCTGGTCAAGTGAATTGGGAGGCTGACTTTGACAATGGTCGACGCCTGCGCAAATAAGTCCCCAGCACAACGAATTACTGAGGCAACACCTTGCCGGGGTTCATGATCCCTTGCGGATCGAAGGCGCTCTTCAACGCGCGCATCAGGTTCAACTGAACCGGGCTGAAAGCGATGTCCATATAGGCTCGTTGCACCAACCCGATGCCATGCTCACCGCTAAGGGTTCCGCCCAGTGAAACCGTTAGTTGGAAGATCTCCCGGATCGCCTTGGGCAGCGTGTGTTCCCAGAATTCATCGCTCAGTTCACCCTTGATGATGTTCACGTGGAGATTCCCATCTCCCGCGTGGCCATAACACACTGTGCTGAACCCATACGCCTCACCGATCGCTTTCACACCGGCGAGCAATCGGGGTAATTCGAAGCGCGGCACAACAGTGTCCTCCTCTTTGTACACGCTATGCGCTTTCACACTCACCGGCACACTTCGGCGAAGCTTCCAAAGCGCATCCTTTTCTGCTGTGGTTTCTGCGAACAGCACCTCGCCGCATTCATGTGCCTCCAAAACGCCCAGGATCGTTTCGCAATCGCGCATCAGCACATCAGTGTGGTTACCATCCACTTCGATCAACAAATAAGCACCTGGCTCGGCAGACACTTGCGCCGGAAGTCCTTCAGTGAAACGCATCGTCCAAACGATCGCATCGCGCTCCATGAACTCCATCGCGCTCGGCGTGATCCCCGCTCGGAAAACCGCGCTCACCGCTTCACACGCCTTGGCCGCACTGGCAAAAGGAACGAGCATCAGCCGTGTTTCCTTCGGCAATGGGATCAAGCGCAGAACCGCCTTGGTGATGATCCCCAAGGTGCCTTCACTGCCCACCATCAGGCGGGTAAGATCATAACCTGTGCTGTTCTTAAGCGTGTTCGCACCCGTCCAGATCACATCACCGCTGGGCAGTACCACTTCGAGATTCAGCACCCAGTCACGCGTTACACCATACTTCACGGCCCTGGGACCACCCGCGTTCTCGGCGATATTGCCACCCAACGTACAACTGCCTTTGCTACTGGGATCACACGCATAGAAAAGGCCCTTTGCCGCTGCGGCATCCATCAGCGTTTGGGTGATCACGCCGGGTTCAACGATCACCTGTAGATTTTGCTCATCGATCAGCACGATGCGGTCCATTCGATCCAATGCGAGCCCAACACCACCTTGAACGCACAAGGCACCACCGCTCAATCCAGTGCGGCCGCCGATGGGCGTGATCGGTACGCTATGCTGCGCACAAAGCTTCACCACGGTCGCCACTTCCACAGCAGTGCGAGGGCGAACAACAACATCCGGAGGGTAGCTCAAGTCCTCGGTCTCATCATGGCCATATCGAACGCGGTCTTCATTACCCAAAAACACGACATCCACCGGCAATAGAGTGCGAAGTGCAGTTACGAATTCGGAAGGAAGGGTAAGGGGCATGTGCGGCTGGCGTACGATGCGAAATTGGCAAGTACTTGCCTTGAGGGCGCTTCCGAATGGTGAAGTTTCACACAGCCAGAGAGCAGAAAAGATGGATTCCACTATCTTTTCCGGCGTTCGGCAAAAGAGAGGCATCCGAGAAGGGGGGCTGAACGTCTTACGAATGTGACCCAATGCACCCGACCATGAAGAAATTACTGATAACAGCGCTGCTTCTCGCTCTTGCCCGCCCCTCTTCGGCGCAGAATATCGGCATCAACGCGAATGGTGCTGCACCCAGCGCCTCTGCCTTGTTGGATATTGATGTCTCCGCCTTGCCTGCTGCAGCTAAGCGCGGATTGCTTATTCCACGTATCGCGCTGACCTCCACCATCGTCGCAGCTCCGGTTGTTGCTCCGGCAGCTTCTCTGCTTGTGTACAATACGGCCACAGCTGGCGTTGCTCCGAACAACGTAGTGCCAGGCTTCTATTATTGGAACGGAGCCGCGTGGACCCAGATGCTCGCTGGCGTTCAAGGTTGGACCACTTTAGGGAACGCCGGCACAACGCCCACAACGAATTTCCTTGGTACCACGGACCCCCAGGACTTCGTAATTCGTACCAATAATTTGGAACGCTTTCGTGTACTCGGTGCCAACGGCCGCATCGGCTGGGGCACTGTCGCTCCCGTGGCTCCCATCGAGGTGAACAGTGGTGCCCTCGCCGACGCGATCTACGGCCACAGCACCAATGTCGGCGGCTGGCTTGGCCGGGAAACTAACATCACCTTCGGCATTCCCTTGCAGAACGTGCTCGGGGCCGGGGTCTATGCCAACAACCCCACGGCCGGATACACCTCCATCTTCTCCCAATCCTCGGGTGCCGCCACCGTTGCCGCCTCAATCAATTACAGCGACGTCTGGATCTCCTCCTACAACTATGTCCAGAATGCCAGCGCTCTGTTCAATCCGCCGGGCACCTATTCCCAGTTGAACGTGACCAACGCCGCACTAAATGGTGATCAGGTCGCGTTGCGGTCCTACAGTGGGCGTGGCATCACCGCCGGCAATCCGGGTTTCACCATCGGTTCCTCGGCCACGGCCGATGCCCAGAACCAGGACGCCATCGGTGTGGAAGGTGTGGCGTACTCAAACACCAGCACCCGAGCGGGCGGCTACTTCGAGTCGTTCAACTTCGCTGGTGTGAGTCAGGCGTACGCTTATGTGGGCACCACGGTCGGTGGCATCGCCCGCAAGATCACCGGCACCGCAGCGGTGGCCGAGATCGTGCCCACCGAGAACCACGGCCGCATCATGCTCACCTGCCCGGAATCGCCGGAATATTGGTACCAGGACTACGGTACCGTTCAACTGGTGAACGGCCAAGCGCATGTAGACCTCGATCCGATCCTCAAAGACATCATCATGGTGAACGCGGAGTACCCCGTGCGCGTGTTCTGCACACCCGTGGATATGGCCGACTTCAACGGCGTGGCGCAGATGAACCGCACCGCCACCGGCTTCGACCTGGTGGAACTGAACGGTGGCGCGCATTCGGGCACCATCGACTACCAATTGATCGTGAAGCCCAAGACCGGTTTCGGCGAAGGCCGCTTCCCACAGGCACCCGGACCAGCTTGGTTGAAGAAGGAGTTCGAACCGGCGAAAGCGCGTGCCGCGAACCAACCCGACCCATCCAAAATCTTCTACTGGCCGGGCGATCCGGAGGCATATGGCTACGACATCGACAAGGTCACGCCTGTTGGACGTCGCGTGCCGAGCGGCAAGAACGCGGGCAAATTCAAAGTGGCCGAAGGGGTGTTCATGGACCATTTCCCTGCGACCAAGCCGAGTAATGGAAAGTGAGCCTCTTCTTCCAGCGGAACGGCCTCGTACAAAAGGGGGCCATTCCTATTTCAAGGGATCGCGGGCGGTGTGGCTATACTATCCGCTGTGTAGAGCAGTGGTGACCGAAAAATACTCACCGGCGTGATCACCACCTGCTTCGCAGGGAAACGCGTACCGAACCTGTCTTTGAGTATTCGCTTGGCCTCGCTTCCACTGAAGTCCATGTCGCCAAAGCGTTCCAGTTTTCCAACCTCCAGCTGAGCGCCGCGCTGGTAGATCTTCCATACGAGCTCGGAGCAGTAGATCCGCTCTTCGTCCATGTCGAACCAAATGTCATAAGGGCGCCCCATCTCCCTCTCCCCCTTCAGCTTTCATCGCGGCGATGTGTGCAACTGAAAGCGGCGATGGATCCTTCAATCGTTTCACCACCACGTGGTGCTTCTCGCCATGCGCCACCCATTCGGAATAGGGCGTTTTCTGAACCGGACCGATCGCTTCCCACACGATCGGACCCCCCTTTTCGATGAAGACAATACCACAATGCGTGTAGGGCGAATGCGTAGCCTGAGCGATCGCCGGACATTGCGCGCTCCCGCTGTACTGGAAGACAATGTCACCGTCGCGAAGTTCGGGTGATGGCTTCCCCGTTTTCTTCAATTGGGGTTGCGCTCGCCATGCGAACAGAAGCACGACCGCAGAACCAAGTAAAACCAGGATCATTGTGCTGACAGAAAGCCGTTTCAAGTTGCCCATGATGTGTGATATTGGAACGCAGAGCGCCGAAGGATCCTTGCGCCCGGTAATGAATGCCTGCAATGCCTCTTCGTGACAGGCCCATATTATCATTTGGCATGACCCCAACGAACAACCAGCCAGTTCGCACCAAACAGCCAACCTTCGACTTTCTTCGCATCGTCAAAACCCATGATCGTACACAACCCGCACGAATGGATCCGCCCATTGCTGGATCTGCACCGCAGCGGCAGCTTTCGAAAAGCGCTGGGCCCGATGTTGATCATGGGCATGCTCACCGCAGCGGTGGTCTGGGTGGAAATGCGATGGCTACAACTGCCTGCGGAGCACCCCTTGAAGAGCATCACCATCATGCACACCTTGCTGGGCTTCGCGATAAGTATGCTGCTGGTATTCAGAACGAATACCGCCTATGATCGCTGGTGGGAAGGCCGAAAACTATGGGGTTCCTTAGTGAATTGTAGCCGCAACCTCGCTGTGAAGATCTCGGCATACCTGAAGCCCGATGATGAGGAGAACCGCTTGCTTTTCGCCAAACTCATAGGCCTCTTCGCACATGAACTCCGCGACCATTTGCTTCGCGAACGCACGCGTCTGGAACTGGATGACGAACCGCATCCTGAACTTGCACTTATCGACCGCGACAAACACGTACCAACGCAAGTGGTCTTCGCCATGCAGCAGCGCTTGGCAAGGCTTCACCGCGAACAGATCATCTCAGGAGATCAGCTCATTGTCCTGAACACCGACATCAATGTATTCCTCGATGTGTGTGGCGCTTGTGAGCGGATCAAGAACACACCGATACCCTATTCTTACTCGAGTTTCATCAAGAAGTTCATTGTGCTGTACTCCGTTACACTACCCATGGGCTTCGCGTTCATTTTGGGATTGTGGGCCATTCCCGTGGTGATGTTCATTTTCTACGTTCTCGCGAGTCTGGAATTGATCGCGGAAGAGATCGAGGACCCGTTCAGCGGGGATGAGAACGATGTGCCCATGCAACGGATCTCCGACACGATCGATCGTAACGTGAAGGAGATACTAGCGTGAACATGAAGCAAGCGTTCAAAGACCGCCGCACGCTTTTTCTGGTGATCGTTGCAGCGCTCGGCTATTTCGTAGACATCTACGACCTCGTTCTTTTCAACGTTGTGAAAAAGGAGAGCTTGCTGGCTATCGGCCTCAGCGGCGCGGAGCTGGAACATTATGATACCTCGCTCTTCAATTGGCAAATGGGCGGCATGCTTATCGGTGGTTTGCTCTGGGGAATTCTCGGTGATAAACGTGGTCGCGTGCAAGTGCTTTTCGGTAGTATCGTTCTGTATTCCATCGCCAATATCGCCAATGCGTTCGTAGACAATACGACGAGCTATGCTTTTTGGCGAGTGCTCGCAGGTATAGGCTTGGCTGGTGAATTGGGTGCAGGGATCACGCTTGTGGTGGAGAGCATGGAGCGTACGCAACGTGGTTGGGGAACCATGGTGATCGTTACGTTCGGCGCACTCGGTGGCGTGGTAGCCAGGCTGGTCGGTGGGCAAGGAGCCGCATGGTCCGATGCACTTGGTCTTGGCTTGCAAGGCTGGCAAATGGCCTACATCGTGGGCGGTGCTTTGGGACTTGTCCTTTTGGCACTGCGTGCAGGTGCGTTCGAAAGCGGCCTTTTCAAAAAAGCACTGGAGAGCACTTCGGTGGTCAAAGGCAACTTCTTCATGCTCTTTCAGAACGCGAAGCGGGCAAAAATGTACATCGCTTCCGTATTGATCGGCTTACCGATCTGGTTCACGGTTGGCGTGCTGATCAACAAGAGTCATGTCATCGGTGAGGCATTGGGCGTGCGAGGCGAAGTGATCACTGGCGATAGCGTGATGTGGAGCTATATCGGTCTGAGCATCGGTGATCTCTTCAGCGGAGCGCTCAGCCAATGGCTACAAAGTCGCAAGAAAGTGGTGCTCTTTTACCTGGTGATGCTTTCCTTTTGTGTGGCCGTCTACCTCTTGAGATCCAACGTAAGCCTGGCATGGTTCCACTTCATGTGCCTCATGCTCGGAGCGAGCACTGGATTCTGGGCATTGTTCGTTACCATGGCCAGCGAACAGTTCGGCACCAACTTGCGCAGTACCGTTACCAACACGGCACCCAATTTCGTGCGCGGTGCCACCATACCCATTACTCTTGGGTTCTCCGCCCTTACCCCTTCCCTTGGTGCGAACCATGCGGCTCTTGTTGTAGGTGTGATATGCATATCCATCTCAGCGATCTGTACACTATACGTTGACGAGACTTTCCACAAGGACATGGATCATGTGGAACTATGACCGTTCGCTGATCTTGATGACATGACCAACCGTTGCGCCTTTGGTGAACGGTATTGTTGTTGCTTTTCCCTCACAGCTATATTGCCATCCCCTTGTTTTCAAACCCGATCATGCTCCGTACTACTTCCCTTTTATTGAGCCTCGCGCTCGGCTCCTCGCTCGTTGCCCAAAAGCAATTGACCAATGCTGACATCTGGGCGAGCCCGGCCTTCAGTGGCGAACGAGTGGCAGGCCTCAACAGCATGAACGATGGGCTGCACTATACCGCGCAGGAAGAGGAAGGAAAGGATCAGGTGATCAATATCTACGATTACAAGACCGGCGGAAAAACGGGCACACTATTGAGCACCAAAGACCTCGGCAGCATCGCGATGGAAGGCTATCACTTGAGCAACGATGAGCATTTGGTGATGATCGAAACCGCAACGGATCCGCTTTACCGTTACAGCTACTTCGCGTACAATTTCGTGTACGATGTGAGGTCGAAAACCCTGAAGCCGTTATCTGATACGACCAAAAGCAAACAGCGCCTGGCCACCTTCAGCCCCGATGGAAGTCACGCGGCATTCGTTCGGGACAACAATTTGTTCGTGGTGGATCTCTCCACCATGAAAGAGCGGGAAGTGACCGACGAGGGCGAGATGAACAAGGTGATGTTCGGGTGCACGGATTGGGTGTACGAAGAAGAATTCGCGCTGGTGCAAGGGTACCAATGGAACAATGCCGGCAACAAGTTGCTCTACCTGCGTAGCGAAGAAACGGAGGTAAAACAGTTCGACATAGCCAAGTACGAACACCAATTGTACCCGCACGACTATACCTACAAGTATCCGAAAGCCGGTGAAAAGAACAGCGATGTGAGCCTGCATGTATATGATCTGATGGGCGGCATAAAGACCGATGTGCCATTGGGCAAAGACGCAACGGACTTTTACTTACCGCGCTTCGGTTTCACCAATGACGACAATACTGTTTGGTTCATGCAGTTGAACCGCCTGCAGAACGAGAAGCTCATCTATACGATGAAGATCCCCGTTCCCAAGCCAGCGACCGTCCAGTTGGAAACGAAAGAGATCTACCGGGAAACGAGCAAGACCTACATCGAAGTAACCGATGATCTGTTCTTCATGAAGGACGGCAGTGGCTTCGTTCTGACCAATGAAACCAGCGGCTGGAACCACATTTACTGGTGTCCCATGAACGCGAGCGGGAAGGCAGCTCCCAAAGCGATGGCGATGTCAACGATGGCGAACACACGACCGATCACCTCAGGCAACTACGATGTTCTGGGGGTGAAAGGGATCGATGAAGCAGGCAAGCGCGTGATCTTCACAGCGAGCATGAAAGACCCTATGCACCAAGAGGTGTATGCGATCCCGCTCAGTGGCAAAGGACTGAAGGAGCTATCACCACCAGGTGGCAGTAACGATGCTGAATTCAGCACCGGCTTCAAATACTTCATCAACACGCACAGCAATGCCAACGAACCACAGACCATTACCTTGCACGATGGACAAGGCAAACTGGTAAAGACACTGAAAGACAACACCAAGCTGCGCGCAAAACTGAAGGAGTATGATCTCCCGAAAAAGGAGTTCCTGAAAATGAAGCTGGATCCCGCTTCAGGGCCGGGAGGAGTCGAGCTGAACGCATGGATGATCAAGCCACCGAATTTCGATAGTCGCAAACAGTATCCGGTCTTCATGACGCAATACAGCGGCCCTAACAGCAGCCAGGTGCTGGATGAATGGGGAGGTCGGAACCTGCTGTGGCACCAGTTGCTCGCACAGAAAGGATACCTCGTTGTTTGCGCGGATCCCCGGGGCACCGCAAGACGTGGTCATGACTTCAGGCATCTCACGTACGGGCAACTGGGCAAGTACGAAACCGAGGACCAGATCGCCGTGGCGAAGTGGTTGGGTACGCAACCATACGTGGACAAACAACGCATCGGCATTCAGGGTTGGAGCTATGGTGGTTATATGAGCAGCCTCTGTATTACCAAAGGCGCGGACGTGTTCAAGACCGCGATCGCCGTGGCACCTGTCACGAATTGGCGTTACTACGATTCCATTTATACCGAACGCTACATGGGCTTGCCACAAGCTAATGCAAGTGGCTATGACGACAACAGCCCGATCAACCACGTGGAAAAATTGCGCGGGAATTATCTATTGATCCATGGCCTCGCTGATGATAATGTCCACTTCCAGAACAGCGCCGAAATGATCACCGCATTGGTGAAAGCCAACAAGCCTTTCGACCTGATGACCTATCCCGACAAGAACCACGGGATATACGGGGGCAATACGCGCCTGCACCTGTACGAGAAGATGACGAACTTCCTGTTGGAGAAACTTTGAGATCGATCACTCCGGAAGGTGCTGCCATCGTTGGAAAATGATGCGGCTCCGACATTCCCGCTACATTGCCCACAGACCACCAACCGAAACCAACTTGATCGCATGAGCACAACAACCGTTGAACGCGGCCATCCGAAAGGCCTCTATTGGCTGTTCGCAGCCGAAATGTGGGAGCGCTTCTGCTACTATGGCATGCGCGCTTTGCTCACGTTGTACCTCATCAAATCATTGATGAAGGGAGACAAGGAAGCGTTCGCGATCTACGGTGCCTACACCGCCTTGGTGTACACGATGCCTGTGATCGGTGGACGTGTTGCCGATAAGATCCTGGGGTACCGTTTGGCTGTGATACTCGGTGGTTTGCTCATGGCCATTGGTGAGTTCGTTATTCTGGGTGGAACGGAGCAATGGCTCTATTGGGGAATGGCGATCATCATCGTTGGCAACGGGCTGTTCAAACCGAACATCAGCACCATGGTGGGGAAGCTTTACGATGACGGCGACCCTCGCAAGGACTCGGGCTTCACCATCTTCTATATCGGTATCAACTTGGGTGCTTTGCTCGCAACCACGGTGTGTGCCGAGGTGGGTCATATCTACGGACCGAAATATGGCTTCGCGCTTGCAGGCGTTGGCATGCTTCTGGGGATCGCGTTCTTTATACTGGGGCAGAAATCGTTCGCTCACGTTTCCAACCCACCTGCCGGTGATTCATTGCACAAGCCCAAATGGGGACCGCTTAGTCCGTTCATGGCTGTTCTGGTGGGTTGTGTTGCGTTGGTACCAGTTCTCCATTTCCTCTTGGAGAAGCCAGATGTCGCAGGCTACGTGTTGTTCGCGACCTTGATCTTTGTTCTGGGCAGTTTGATCGCCCGTGGCATCAAGGATGGCAAAGTTCAGTTGGACAAAATGTTCGGCTTCATCATCCTGATGTTCTTCAACGTGGTGTTCTGGGCCTGTTTCGAACAGGCCGGCAGTTCGCTCACCTTGTTCGCCGACCGCAACGTGGATAGACACATATTCGGCTGGGAAATGGGTGCCGCTACCACGCAGTTCTTCAACCCGGCGTACATCATGCTCTTCGGTTCGCTCTTCGCCATGATGTGGGTGAAGTTGAAGTCAGCCAAAATGGATCCGAGTATCCCGATGAAATTCGGCCTGGGTATTCTTCAGCTCGGTCTTGGTTATTTGGTGATCCTGGTCGGTCAAGCCATGGCTGTTGATTTCATGGTGCCATTGGTTACCCTGGTGCTGCTCTATCTTCTGCATACCACGGGCGAACTTTTCCTGAGCCCCATTGGATTGAGTATGGTAACGAAGCTGGTGCCGAAAGACATGACAGGCACCGCTATGGGCGCTTGGTTCCTCAGCATTGCCACTGCGAATTACATGGCTGGGTTGATCGCGAAACTGACAGGTGCCGAAGAAAAGGCCGGTGCAGTGGAAGGGGTGCTCGACAAGGCTGCTAGCTTGGCCACCTATGTGGATGTATACAGCACAATGGGCTTCGTTACGGTCGGCATCGGTCTTTTCCTCATGGTCATGAGCCCATTGGTGAACAAGCTGTTCCACGGGATCCGTTGATCCGATCGGACAAACTTTTGATCTTGCCCTTATGACGGCCACTACTTCTGCGACAAAGCACCCGAAAGGACTCTATGTGCTCTTCTTCACCGAGATGTGGGAACGCTTCGGCTACTACCTCATGCTGGGCATTTTTTCGCTCTACATGTTGGATGGCTGGGAGAACGGCGGCATGGGCTTCAGCAGTTTGAAGAAGAGCGACATCTACGGGACCTATATCGGCCTGGTCTATCTCACACCATTCGTCGGTGGCCTGCTTGCGGATCGGATCCTGGGTTATCGTAAGAGCATTTTCGCTGGCGGGCTGCTCATGGCGGCTGGCTATCTATCCCTGGCGATCCACGATACCACAGCCTTCTATGTCGGCTTGTTGCTGATCATTCTTGGAAATGGAATGTTCAAACCGAACATTTCCACCTTGGTGGGGAACCTGTACAACACGGATGCGTACAGGGCGAACAAGGATGCTGGCTTCAACATCTTCTACATGGGCATCAACGTGGGTGCCTTCGTCTGCAATTTCGTTGCTGCGTATATGCAGATCAACTGGGGCTGGGGCTATGCGTTCGCTGCTGCAGGTGTAGGCATGCTGATCGGTCTCGTGATCTTCGCATTTGGCACGAAGCACGTGAAGGAGGCGGATGTTATCAAACCCGTGCAGGCTGGCGACATGTCCACAGGAAGGATCCTGCTCATTACACTCCTGCCGATGTTCGTCTTCGGTGTTCTCGGATACTTGATCCCCGGCAACCTGCTTGGTACGGACACGAACGACGCGTTCATCTTCGGTTGCATTCCGGTGATCGCCTTTTTCATCTACCTCTACGCGAAGGCGAATGCCGAAGACAAACGGCCTATCGGTGCTTTGCTCGCTGTGTTCGGCTGTCTGGTGATCTTCTGGGCGGTGTTCCACCAGAACGGGGATGCGCTCACTGTTTTCGCCAAAGACCACACCGACCGGGAAATGAGCACAGGCATCTCGGACGTGGCGGATAAAATGGGCATGGCACAGACCGTCACCAACAGAGGCGCGAGCACCGATGCCAACAGTGCGAATTATTTCGCATCCATGGCGCAGGAGCGGGTTCCTGCCGAAGGAGGAAGTTTGAAACTCTATTCCACACAACTCTACCAGAGCATCAATCCGTTCTGGGTGGTGTTGCTTACGCCCGTGATCGTTGGCTTCTGGGGTTTTATGCGCAGCAGACGCAAAGAACCGACCACACCTACCAAGATCGCGATCGGTTTGGTGATCACTGCGCTTTCTGCGTTGGTGATGGTCGGTGCGGTTGTGGCCACCAACAATTTGGAGAGCAAGGCGAGCAGCCTTTGGCTCATCGCTTCCTACGGTGTGATCACCATCGGGGAATTGTGCCTGAGCCCGATGGGCCTTTCGCTCGTAAGCAAACTGAGCCCCCCACGGATCACTGCGCTCATGATGGGTGGCTTCTTCCTGTCCACTTCCGTGGGCAACAAACTTTCGGGCATGCTCTCGGGCCTGTGGGAAGGCTTTGAAGACAAGACACATTTCTTCTACATGAACTTCGGCCTCGCCATGGCCGCAGCCCTCATGCTCTTTCTCATGCTTCGTTGGTTGAACGGAGTGATGCGGGAGAAGAACATCTATTGAGAAATTGACCTTGACCATGAACCAGTCGCCCACACTCGACCAGATCCGCAACTTCGAGGGCAAGTACCCCAAGCAACTGTGGTACTTGTTCGCGACCGAAATGTGGGAACGCTTCTGCTTCTATGGAATGCGTGGGATGCTTACCGTTTTCATGGTAACGCAATTGGGGTTGAACGACCGAACGGCAAACTTGCAATACGGAGCGATACAAGCTTTTGTGTATGCGTTCACCTTCATCGGCGGAGTATTCGCCGACAAGATCCTGGGCTTCCAGAAATCCTTGTTCTGGGGCGCATTGTTGATGATCCTCGGTGGCTTGGTGATCGCCTTCGCACCCAATGAGCTTTTCTACATCGGCACCTGTTTCACCATCATCGGCACCGGCTTCTTCAAACCCAATATCAGTACGATGGTCGGTCAACTCTATCATGACACCGATAGTCGGCGCGATGCAGGTTTCAGCTTGTTCTACGCAGGCATCAATTTGGGCGCTTTGCTCGGCGGGATCATCATGGTATACGTAGGCAAGTACTACTCGTGGAGTTTGGCGTTCGGCCTGGTTTCCGTAGTGATGACCGTTAGCCTTATCACGTTCGCCTTCACGCGTAAAACCTTGGGACCAATAGGCTTGTCGCCGCTCCATATTGACATGCCTCGGTCACGCCGAAAGTTCTACGAGATCGCGACCTACGTTGGATCGCTACTGGTTGTCCCGATCATTCTGTTGTTGGTGACGAATACGGATTACACCGACATGTTCATGTACATCATCGGACCTGTTACGCTCGTGTACCTGGGCTACGAAATGCGCAAGTTCTCAGCGGCACAGAACAAGAAGGTCCTGGCTGCCTTGTTCTTCATCTTCTTCTCGATCCTGTTCTGGGCTTTCTTCGAACAGAGCGGTGGTTCGCTCAGCCTCTTCGCGTTGAACAATCTGCACGGCACTTTGCTTGGCGTTCCCATGGACCCCAATGCGGTGAACAACTCGGCCAACTCGCTCTTCGTGATCATTTTCGCAGCACTTCTTGGCCTGCTCTGGGTGTGGTTGAGCAAGCGCAAGTTGGAGCCGAACTCGGTCGTGAAGTTCGGCCTCGGATTCCTTCTTCTCGCCGCTGCTTTCTACGTTTTCTACGCTACCATTTTCTTCGCTGATGCTGATGGCGTTACCTCCTTGGAGATCTTCACATTCGGCTATTTCATCATCACGTTCGGTGAACTCTGCCTTTCGCCCATCGGGCTTTCGTTGATGACCAAACTCGCACCACAACCGATCCAGGGATTGATGATGGGCATGTGGTTCCTGGCCAGTGCATACGGTCAATATGTGGCAGGCTTGCTTGGCGCCGGAATGTCCTCGGCGGATCCAGCCGCTACCAATATCGCCAAGTTGCATGCCTACACCGATGGCTATTTGCAGTTGGGTATTTATGCGTTGATCGCAGGTGTGGTCATGATCGCCATTTCACCGTTCGTGAAAAAACTGATGGGCAATATCCACTGAACGAACAAAGGCACGAACATTGCCTGAAATGGCAACCTCAAAACGAAAGTCCATGCGTTTCCATCTTCTCGCCTTCCTGTTGGTCCCAGCTTTTGCGTTTGCTCAGGACCACTCCACCGCCAAAGTGAAATGGGTCTCGCTCGAAGCCGCTCAAGCAGCCGCCAAGGTCGATGGCAAACCCATCATCATGGATATGTGGACACCTTGGTGCGGCTGGTGCAAGCGCATGGATGCTGCAACATTCAACGACGACCAGACCGCAGCTTATATCAACGCCAATTTTCACGCGGTTTCCTTCAATGCGGAAAGCAAGGACCCCGTTACGTTCAATGGCACCGTGTACGAGAACAAGGAGTTCAACCCGAGCGCTGTTGGTGGCAGAAATGGCACACATGATCTTACAAAAGCAACTGCTGTTGTGAATGGCGGTGTTGGCTATCCGACCATCGTTTACATCGCTGGTGACGGCTCCCTCATTGGCCCCGACCAAGGCTACAAGAGCCCGGAAGACCTGGAGGTGCTGCTGCACTATGTGAAGGAAGGAGCGAACAAGACCATTGCTCTGGATGCGTTCAAGAAGACTTTCAAGAGCGCACGGAAGGCTCCCTGATCTTCAAGCGGATCCGCTCGCCCCTTCCAAGAACCGCCCACTACTTTTACCGCATGCGCCCGCTCTTGTTCCTGCTCACCCTGGCAACGTTCGCTCCACAGGCGAACGCCCAGATCCAGAACTGGAACCCGGAACCATATTACACAGATAGCGCTCTGGTTTTCCGCGATGATCTGGATTATTACCTGAACAGCTACAGCGAGCAGGAGATCAAGAGCATGCGTAAGCTCGTGAATATCTGGCGCATGAATTTCGACAAGGTGATGAAGGCTGCCATCACCGATCTGCGCACGTTCAGCGAAGGTGGCGGGATGCGGCCAACCACACACGATTTCACGCTGACTGATGCGCGGGATGCGAAACCGTACACGCTTGGCGCGAACCAAGGGCGTATTCGGGCCTTCATGTTCGGCAGTATCACGAATCCACCGGCACGTTTCCAATTGCCTTTATGGGATCGGTTGTTGGAGAAATACACCGGCCAACCGGTGGATCTGTTCGTGATCTACGGAAAGGAATTGCACCCCGGCGACAAGAAGACCTACAAGATCTACCCCGCTCCAAAAAGCGAATACGAGAAGCGAGCCTATGCACAGGAATTCGCGCAACTCACCAAACTTCCCGTGCTGGTGGATGGCTTGGATGGCGCAACGCTGAAGGACTATGGCAACGTGCCCAATGGCGTGTATGTGGTGGACAAGGATGGTGCGCTCATCTTCCGGGGCACGTGGGCCGATAGTCGCAAGATCGAACACATCATCGACTCGTTGCTGAACTGGTACGCGGCCGGAAAACCGAAGCACGCACCAGGAAAAATCGCGACACCGTAGCGCGAAGGACCTCTTTCCTGATCCATCCACTCCCTCTCCGTGGGAGAGGGATCATGGGTGAGGTAAAAGAGCAAGTCTGGATCAGGAAAGAGTCCGCTGTTCTACACCTTCACCGTCTTCCATTTGCCGCGCTGGAACAGCACAGCACTGAGCACGGCTAGTGCACTTTCGCCGATCGCGACCGATGCGAACACACCGAGCGGTCCCCATCCAAGTGTCTTGGCGAGTACGTAGGCTACCGGGATCTCGATCATCCAAAAACACACCACGTTCATCAACGTCGGCGTGAGTGAATCCCCAGCTCCGTTGAACGCTTGCGCGAGTACCATTCCATAGCCGTAGAAGAAGTATCCGAGGCAGATCACTCGCAAGGCTTGCACCGCGTATGCGTCCGCCACTGTGTTCTGCGCGAAAAGTGAGACGATCCATGGTGCGAAGAGCCAGAAGATCACGGCAACAACCACCATGAACACCATGTTGTAGTGAGCACAGAGCCATGCACTTCGTGCAGCACGGTCAGGTTGTCCCGCTCCAAGGTTCTGCCCGACGAGTGTGGCTGCCGCATTCGCCATTCCCCAACCCGGAAGCAATGTGAAAATGATGATGCGCACCGCGATCGTATATCCCGCTTGCGCGTCAGTTCCCGATTCGGATACGATGCGAACAAGGAATGTCCAACTCGCGGAAGCGATCAGGAACTGCCCGATACTGCCCGTACTTACCTTCAGGATATTCCATACCACATTCCACAGCGGTCGCAGATCGGGAAAGCTCAAGGCATAAGCGCCATTCTTCCGGAACAAGTGGTACAGCTGGAACAACACACCCACCGTTCTTCCAATAGTGGTGGCGACCGCAGCACCAGTAACGCCCATTTCAGGGAATGGACCGAGACCGAAGATCAGGATCGGATCGAGAATAATATTAACAAGGTTCGCCAAGCCCAAGGTCCATAACGCCATGCTCGCAAAGCCCTTCCCGCGGAATACCGCGTTGATGCAGAACAACAGCATGATCACGATGTTGCTCGCGAACATGATGCGCGCGTAGCTCGATCCTTCGTGGATCGTATCCCCGGAAGCGCCCATAAGACCCAATAGCTCTGGCGCGAACACCAACCCCGGCAGTGCCAGCAATGAGCCGATGACCAAAGCGATCAGGACACTTTGCCCAGCTGCTTCACGTGCACCTATGGCATCCTTTTCTCCTGTGCGTCGCGCGACAACGGCCGTTGCTCCTATCCCCAAGCCCCACGCTATGCTGTACACCGCCACCAGCAAACTCTCCGTCAGGCCCACCGTGGCCACCGATGCCGTGCCCAATTTCGCAACGAAAAAAGCATCGACAATGGCGAACGTGGCCTCCATGCCCATCTCCAGTACCATGGGAATGCTCAATAGCAGAATGGCACGCCGAACGCCCATTGATGTATAGTCGCGCTCACCACCAGAGAACGACCCTATGATGATATCCCAAAGCTTCTTCATTCGACCCGATCGCGGATGGCGTTCATTGCTGGCCCTAAGAACGGGATCCCGCTGCTGGTAAACGTGTTCAAGTACCCAGCTTCTCGAGGTGCCTGCTGTTAATGTTGCGTTAAACGCCCGCACCTCATGGAACCGACCTCTACTTTTGTTCCGTAACAACGACAAAAACAACAACTCACCATGAAGAAGTTCATCGCGACCCTCAGCCTCGGCGCCCTGTTCCTTGGCGCTTTCGCACAGGAAGGCAAAATGGTCGGCGGCACCGGCCCAATGATCAGTGTGGACAAAGAAGCCCACGATTATGGCGCCATCGACAAAGGTGCCAACGGCACCTGCGAATTCAAAGTGACCAACACAGGGGATCAGCCATTGATCATCAGCACCTGCAAAGGCAGCTGTGGTTGCACTGTTCCAAAATGCGATACTGCACCTGTTGCCCCAGGCGCAAGCACGATCGTTACGGTGAAGTACGACACCAACCGTGAAGGACCGATCAACAAGAGCGTCACCATCAGTAGCAACGCCACCAACGCTCCAGAGAAAATGGTGCGCATCAAGGGCGAAGTGAAAGCCAGCGCAACAGCCACTCCTGCCAGCCCAGTGAAAGAGGTGAGCCCAATGGCTCCAGTTGAGAAGACCGGCGGACAGTGATCCTCCGTGTAGAATAGTGCGAAGCCCCCGTAACCCGGGGGCTTCGTCATTTTCAACCGGTGCCTGAACTTTACGATCGGCTCCGGGAATGCACTGATCGAACGATCTTCGCCCCTCGAACACCGATCCATGCCATCCATTTCACAAAAAGGCCAGCACATGCCGGCTTCGCCCATTCGCAAACTGGTGCCCTTTGCCGAGGCCGCCAAGAAGCGGGGAACTCACGTGTTGCACCTCAACATCGGACAGCCGGATATCCGAACTCCGCAGGTGGCCTTGGAGGCGATCAAGAACATGGACCTCGCCGTGGTGGAGTACAGCCACAGCGCGGGAAATGAAAGCTACCGGAAAGGCTTGGCCGCGTACTACAACGAACATGGCATCGCGATCACGCACGAGCAGATCATCATCACCACCGGCGGCTCAGAGGCTTTGCTCTTCGGTATGATGGCCTGCTTCGATGCCGGTGATGAGATCATTATTCCCGAGCCGTTCTACGCCAACTACAACAGCTTCGCGTTGTCGGCCGGCGTGAAAGTGGTGCCCGTTCGAAGCAGCATCGATTCGGGCTTCGCATTGCCACCGATCGAAGCGTTCCGCCACGCGATAACGCCGCGCACCAAAGGCATTCTCCTCTGCAACCCCGGCAACCCGACCGGCTATCTCTATTCTCGTTCGGAGCTGGAGGCACTTCGCGACCTGGTCAAAGAGAACGATCTGTTCCTTTTCAGTGATGAGGTGTACCGCGAGTTCTGCTATGATGGTGCCGAGCACATCAGCGCTATGAGCCTTGTCGGTATCGAGGAGAACGTGGTGCTTATCGACAGTGTGAGCAAACGCTACAGCATGTGTGGTGCTCGGATCGGCGCCTTCATCACGCGCAACAAAGAGCTGCTCGCCACGGCACTGAAATTCGCCCAGGCACGATTGAGCCCTCCCACTTTCGGCCAGATCGCGGGCGAGGCGGCGTTGAAGACCCCGAAGAGCTACTTCGAGGAGGTCATCAGCGAATACAAGCTGCGCCGGGATACGCTGGTGGATGGTCTCAATAGCATTCCGGGCGTGGTCTGTGCAAAACCGAAAGGCGCCTTCTATTGCATCGCTCAATTGCCCATCGACGATTCGGATGTGTTCTGCCAATGGCTCCTGGAAAAATTCGAACACAAGGGACACACCGTGATGATGGCTCCTGCTACCGGTTTTTATTCGGCACCTGAGCCGGGTCGCCAACAGGTACGCTTGGCATACGTGCTGGAAACACCCAAACTCGAATTGGCCGTGGAGTGCTTGCGCGAAGCCCTTTCCGTGTACCCAGGTCGCCTGGCCAAAGGAACTGCCCAAGCTGCGGTGGCCTGATCGGAACGCCTGGCAGGAGCGATCGCATTTGTTCTTGGTGTAACGGCCTGTTGTTCAGATCGGCCTGTTGACATCATTCGACCACATAGGTTGAATTGCCTGAAGTCGTCGAGCGTTATTTGTGACTATTCATGAATAGTCCGATCATGTTGCGCCTGCGCCCCGTTGTATTCGCATGTCTTTGTTGTGGCCTCTCGATGATCGCTCATGCCCAGGACAGGCATGAACTTCGTTATCTCGTTGGTGTGCAACCACCACTAACGGAGGACCAGGAAAAAAACCTCACCGAACACTTGGTGGATGCCGACCCGTCCACGTCTATGGATTTCGATCGTATCTCGGGCATTATCGAGGTCCGCGCCAACCAGCCAGTGCAACGCGAACAATTCGAAACCCTGTTGCGCCAAATGCGCGCTCCTTCTATTTCCTCCTGGCGCTCGGTCTATCCAACAGGTACCATGAGCAGCCCGATGGATATCCCGGGTTCTCCTGTGTATTTTGATACGGGCAACCCAACTGCCGATGACGCCCGGTACGAAGCGGACAAGATCCAATGGCTCAAGAACAATGAGCCGCGAACGGAAGCACCACTAGAAGACCCCAAGTGATGCCAACCATTCAATACACGGGCATGAATAACGGTTCGTTGAGCCGTTGGGGATCAGTTCTCGTGTTGGTGTTCTGCATGACCGGCACCCTGTTCGCCCAACCTGCGAACGACAACCCTTGCGGTGCCATCGCCTTGCCCGTAAATGCCGCATGTGCAGCCACAGCTGGTACCCGGAATGGTGCAACCGCTACTGTTTACGCTCCTGTTATTCCAGCCCCGGGCTGTGCGAATTACACCGGTGCTGATGTATGGTACAGGGTCGTTGTTCCAGCGAATGGCGCAGTGAGCATCAGGTCCACCGCTGGCACGCTAACGGATGGTGGCATGGCCGCCTATTCCTCCACCGGTTGTGCAAATGGAAATACGTTCACGTTTATTGAATGTGATGATGATGATGGGCCTGGGAATATGCCGCAGTTGGATCTGACCTGTTTGACACCGGGCGCCACCATTTACATCCGATTCTGGAGGTACGGAGGAAGCGGAGGTCAAACTTTTTCGATCTGCGCTGTAACCATGGTTGTGACCGCCCCGCCGGCGAACGATAACCCGTGCACCGCAACTGCGCTTCCCGTGAATACCACGTGTATCACAACCGCTGGAACGAATGTTGGCGCATGCGCTACTGCAGGCCCACCTGCACCAGGCTGCGGGAATTATGTCAGTGGGGATGTTTGGTTCTCGTTCGTTGCACCCGCCAGCGGTATCGGTATCATCGAATCAACGGCAGGCACGCTTACGGAAGGAGCCATGGCCTTGTATTCCGGCGCCTGCGGCTCGCTCACCTTGGTGGAGTGCGATGATGATGATGGTGCGGGCAACATGCCGTTGATCAGACGATTGGATCTTGTGGCAGGAAATACCTATTTCGTGCGCGTCTGGGGGTTCGGAGGTGTGGTCGGCACATTTAACATCTGTGTAAAAAGCCCAACGAACCCGGTTGGCTTTTCCTGTAGCCACTTGCTGGAGTTGTTCGATACAGGTTGGGATGGCTGGGGAACTTCAACCGTAACCGTAACGATAAATGGAGGCTCCCCAACTGTTTACACGTGTACAACCGGGTATGAGGCTTTCCTGATCGGCCTCAATGTTGGTCAGGTGGTTGCCTACACCTATTCCAATACCGGCCCCAACCAAGGCCAGAACGAATACCAAGTGTCCCTGTTCCCTTCATTGGCCTTGTATTACAATTCGGGTTCTCCGCCGGGCAACGGTTTAGGCTACACGAAGGTGGTCACGTGCAACCCACCATCCGTTCTTCAAGAAGATTGTCTCGGTGCCAGGACTATATGCGGCGGGGCTGTTTCCAGCTACAACCCGCCGAATACAGGAAATAATATTGATCTGAATTCGGGCAATTACGGGTGCCTATCCGCTGCGGAACGCCAAGGTACCTGGTACATCTACCGGGTTTCCAGCGGGGGTAATTTGGGCATGACCGTGGATCCCGCCGGAAACGACGATTACGATTGGGGTATCTGGGGACCCTATCCTACCGGCTCCACTACGGGGTCGGTGTGTATTCCTTCTGGCCCTCCCGTGCGTTGCACATGGGCTTCAGGGCCTAGCACCTTCGCTGCAACGGGTAGTTACAATACGGGCATGGGGCATGCGACATATTCCCCTCCGCAGTGGTTGCCGTCCGGCACTCCATCCACCGAAAATTCCGGTGGCGATGGCTGGGTTTCGGGTATCGCTGTGGTAACTGGCGAGATCTACATCCTCTATGTGAGCAACTACTCCCAAAGCGGCCTGTCCTTCACGCTTTCGTGGCAATTCGACAGCGGCGCCTCACTGGATTGCACCGTTCTCCCTGTTGAGCTGCTGACACTTGGTGCTACCGCTGAAGGATCCGCGGTTTCGATCGATTGGGCAACTGCCTCAGAGACCAACAGCGATTATTATGTGGTTGAACGTTCCATGGATGCCGAACACTTCGAACCGATCGGCACAGTGGAAGCCGCCGGTGAAAGCCAGCACCGGATCGATTACTCGTTCATGGACCTGCTTCCGAGCGAAGGAGCGAACTATTACCGCTTGAAACAAGTTGACCTCGATGGCGCCTATGAACATACCGGAAAGGTGGTTGTTCTGTTCGGAAAGGAGGACGAAAAGCCTACCCTGTTCCCGAACCCCGTGCAAGACGTATTGAATGTGTCGTTCAAAATGCCCATGGCTGGAACCGCTTACGTGCAATTGGTGGATGCGATCGGTCGTGTAGTGCGTGACCGCGATATGGACCTGGAGCGCGGACAACAAACCATCAGTATCCGCACAGGCGGCTTAAGTGCAGGGTCCTATAGAATGCGGCTTTTCACCAACTCCACCGGCGTTCCCCAAACCGCTCAGTTCGTCAAGGAATGATCCATGTGCTTCGCCATCTTCAACGATCGTTCAAAACTCGCGGGCAACCCTTCGGGCTGTTTGCCGTCTCGCCTTTCGAATGATGCCTCGTTTCAGGATGCCAAGGATGCTGTTGTGCTTGTACCCAAGGCTTGCTGTAAGATCACCATTCTGTTACATTTGTCTGTTTCCTGCCTGAACTTTTCGCCTATTCCGGAACTCCCTTAACGCTACGCTCCATGCGGTACTCGTTACGCTTCCTTCTCGCTGCCTCGTTTGTCGCCTCGTTCCTACCGGACGCCAGCGCCCAAAACACGGGGATCAACACAACAGGAGCAGCGCCTGCCGCGCGCGCACTGTTGGATGTGGATGTTTCTGGCCTGCCCGCCAACGGTAAGCGCGGTATGCTCATACCCCGCATGACAGCCGCACAGCGTACCGCCATCGTTGGATTGACCGCTGTGGACAAAGGATTGTGGGTTTACCAAACGGATGATGCGACAAACGCGTTGACCGTCGCTGACCCCACGCTGCTTGCCAAATACAAGAGCGGCTTTTTCTACTACGAAGGCATTTCCCCCGCTCCGGATGATTGGGTGCGGTACAGTTCTGCGGGGTCCTCTTGGATGGTCGCAGGGAATGGGAATACAACAGCGGCAACCCACTATTTGGGCACCAACACCGGTAGCCTCGACGATTTCCACATCCGTACTGTGAACACTGGTGCGCAGCCACAAGTGCTCGTTTCGGCGACTAACGGTTTTGTGGGCGTGAATCCGATCGCAGCGCCGGTTGAACGTTTGGACGTGAATGGCGGTGTGAGAGTGGGGAATACCCTGTTGAACACAGCTGGTGCCATCAAGTATGAAAATACGCTCCTTACTCCCAACCGCTGGCACTTCGGCAACCTGAACGGCACAGCGACCGGCTGGCAGCGGCTGGAGAACGCCGAAGTGGAATACACCAACCAAGCCTATCGACCTATTGCGAACCAGTGCTTGAACGTGGACGGACAGGTTGTTCGTGGCACCTTGGGAACAGTAACCGATGCTGTTGGTGCAGGCCAGAACCCGAACACCCCCTTCAACACCAATACCGGGCCCGGCAACTTGCGTAAAGGACACCATGTGCAGTACTTGTACCCTGCTGCCGAACTGCTCGCTGCTGGACTTTGTGCCGGTCGCATCTCCGCGGTTTCCATGTACGTTTTGGGCACCGACCCCAACGGCGCACCAGGTGCCGACATGAAGATCGAGATCCGTATGAAACACACGGCCCTTAATACGTTCTTGGCGAACAACTGGGAACCCACCGCTTTATGGGGAACAGGCGCTGGATCGTATACACCATGCAACAGCGATTCCCTGATCTCCTTCTTGGCCCAACCCGGTTGGAAGCAATGGAACTTTGAACCAAGCTGCTTTGTATGGGATGGTGTGCAGAACGTGGTGATCGACCTCTGCTGGTACAAATCACCTACCATCGGCACCAGCCCGAAAGTGAACCTTGAAGTAGGCCTTCCTTACCAAGCCACCAAATGGGTTACGTGGACTGTGGGTAACGACCCTACGGATCGCCATGGTCGCACCTACAGGGATAACCCGCTTAGCGCAGGTGCAGCGGTGGGCACCACCAACAACCGCCCTGTTACCCGCTTCAATGGCAAGGTGCAAACCCCCGGTTACGTGGGTGCGGATGTGTTGGACAACTTCATCAACTATGGAGGTGGCCTGATAGTGGATAGCGCAACGGTATCTCCCGGTGTTTGGGCCGATGCCAACTACCGCGGCCCTGGTTCCGTGCGCGCACGGGTGGCTGTGTTCGATGGTAGCATCCAACTGAGCGACCACGTGTTCGATACCTATTTCGACGGCAACTCCAAGCCCGCTGCCAACGATAAAGGCTACTCTTATGTAAGCGTTGATGACCTGAAAGACTACCTGAAGACCGAGCGCCACCTGCCCAGCATGCCTTCCCGCGAGGAATGGGAGACCTATGGAAGCAAATCCTTGGGCGAACTGCAAACAGGGCTCTGGGAAACAGTGGAAACCCAAGCGTTGAACATCGTGGAATTGGAAAAGGACCTGAGCGCCATGGAAACGCTGGCCTTCGGAACTTCCGCGAGCGAAGAGGAACTGCGCTCGTTGATCGATGAGGTGAACGCCAGCCGCCGCCTTTCCGATGCACAGAAACTGCACCTCACCGGCGCCCTGCGCCAGCGCATCGGCGCCAACACGCAAACCAAGTGATCACCCCACAGCGAACTGCCATGAAAAGCTTCTTCCTTCGCTCCCTTCCCGCACTGGCGGTGATGTTGGCTGCTACTTCCAGCATAGCGCAAACCGGCAACGTGGCCATCAATAACAATGGTGCCGCACCAGCCGCCTCAGCCATCTTGGATGTCAGTTCCAACTACGGCGTTGGCCTCATTCAAAAGGGCATGCTGATACCACGCATGACCTTGGCTCAACGTGCTGCATTGGGAGCACCGGGCGTTCTTCCTCAAGGCCTTATGGTCTTCATGACCACGGGCGTTGCCACGACAGAAGGCTTCTATTACATCGAATACGGCCAATGGATGAAGGTGGACCGTAGCGCCAATAACTGGGACCTGCTGGGCAACAACGTGGGCAACCCGGTGAATGACTTCTTCGGAACGCGTGATAACACGGACCTGACCTTCCGCACCAACGGCGCAATACAAATGACCCTGAAGGGCACCGTTGGTGCCCGTTACTTGGGCGTAAATACCACCACGCCTGCCGAAATGGTGGACGTGAACGGTGCCTTGCGCATCTTCCAGACCCCCGCCATTGTTCCGCCGCACCAGTTCACGGCGACTACCACCACCCCGGGTGTTATCATGTTCCGCCCACCCGGTGTTGCACTGGGCGATTCGCTCTTCGCTACCTACGTACCACCGGTTGGCCCACCAACACAGAACATTGATGCGCTCATGTGGAACGGCCACTGGGGACAGACAGGAGCCACTTCGTGGATACAAGCTGGCCAGGATGCCAATTCCGGCACATGGAAAAAGCTGGAAAACGATTACGAGGAGCGCTTTACCAAGCCCTACACTCAGCAGGGAACGCCTACGTGTGCTGCTGGTAGTGTTGAGATCCCTACGGGCGTGAGCACGGCCTTACCGGCCAACTTTACCTCCGCCTCACAGCCTTCCAGAGGAGATGACCTCGCCGTATCCGCACAATTCTGGAGTTCGTATTCGACACCAACACATGTTTCTGCGAAATGAGTTGAACGTGGAATTGAGCCAATTGAACGGGACTCCGGGTTCAACCGGTGGCCTTTGTGCCGGCCAGCCGATAACCAGCTTGGCTATCTACATCGGTGCTAATGCAGGGCTAACGGTGGCCCCAACACCTGCTGGGCCTTCTCAAAAACCAATTCCTGCCGGGCTTATGTGCGTGACTATCAAACACGTTGCCTTTGGATTGAACGATCTCTCTGCTGGCTTCAACAATGTTATAGACCCTGCTCAGGCATGCTACCTGCAAGCACCTGCCACAAATAGACCAACCGTGCAGAATGCGTGGGAAACCTTTACCACTTCTACTCCATTTGTGTGGGATGGAGTGAGGAATGTGGTTGTTGAATTCGCGTATGCAACGGCTGGTGCGGCTGCACCCCCTCCAGTCCTTTGTGCATCAACGGGAGCCGCACTGCTCACAGCATCCTGGAATTCGGCGATTGGCGCAGGTGCCTGTGGAACCTGTTGGTGGGCGCAGGAACCTGTGGCCCGTTGGTTGCTGGAGCAGGTATGGGTAATGGGCCACGCACTTGCGGTGCGCCTGGAACTGCCGGAGGAACTACCACCTTCCGCCCGGTCATACGCTTCAACGGCACTGTAGCCACTGCAGCTCCGGCAATTTCCAGCAGCAACTCGTACATCTATTACCGCGGTGGTATGGTGTTGGAGGCTACTACCTCACCTGCTCCATGGGGGCGTGTGATCGTACCCTATTCTTTCCGTGGGCCGGGCACCATTTGCGCCGAAAGAGGCGTGTATGACAATGGAACCAAGTTGAACGACCATGTGTTCGATCGTGCGTTTGATGGCTCGGTGAACCCAAAGGATGCCGCTACGTTCGGTGATGGTCGCAACATGGACATTGATGAAATGGCCCGGTTCACCAGAACCAACCGCCACTTGCCTACCATGAAGGGCCGCGATAGTTGGCGTGTGGAAGGAGGCTTCTCCTTGGGAGACCTTACGAACCAACTTTGGACCACCGCCGAAACACAGGCCTTGTACATGACCGAGTTGAACGACCGCTTGGATGTGATCGAACTGCTCAGCAATGACCGCCCGCTGGAACCTGTGGAAATGGGTTTGGCCAAGAAGCAACTCTGCTCCATGGGCCTCTACACCGAAGCCGAAAAGGCCGCCTTGGTAAAGACCTTGGAAGCACGCACCGTAACTACCAACCAACGCTGATCCCACCGCACCCATGAACCATCTCCGACTCCTGCGGTCTTGCGCCTTCCTCGCTTCTGTGGTAACGATCAGCGCTGGCGTAAACGCTCAGATCGCGATCGCCCCTGCTGCAACGGTGCCTAACCCGCGCGCCATGCTCGACCTGAGCAATGATGTGACCCGGGGCTTCCTGGCGCCACGGGTAGTGTTCGCCGAGCGGCCAACAGCTCCAGTGAACTCCCTGTTCATCTTCCAGACCGATTCCGTTAGCGGCGCACCGCGCGGTTTCTACTATTACGATGCAACCATTCCGCAATGGTCCCACGTGGCCAACGGACCCGGTTGGAAGTTGGGCGGAAACTCGGGTACCAACCCAGCTGTGGACTTCATTGGTACTTCCGTTGGCAGTGCACAGCCGTTGGCTATTCGCACCAATGGCGTGCAACGTGCGCTGTTGAACACCACGGGCCAGTTCCAATTGGGCGATGTGCCCCTGCAAGCACCTACCGAACGCTTGGATGTGAAAGGTGGTGTGCGCATTACCGGTACCAGTGCCGTTGCCGCAACCGAAGGCGCTATACGCTACAATGCAACGACAGGCGCGCATGAGGGGTATGTGAACAACCCGCTGGTAGCGCCAGCCGGCCAGATCCAATACGTGGGCTGGTACCAATTGGAGAATGCCTTCAAGGTGCGCGTGAAACAGAAGTACCAGAGCGTACCTGTGATCTCCTGCCAATACCCTGCGCCGATTGGCGTACCTGCGGGTGGTTTTGCTGGCTCTTGGCCTGTTATCGACGTGAACGGAGCCGGTGGTAACCCATCATCAGCGGCTACGCTGGAAACTCCTTACAGCATGTTTTGGGAAGATGGTCGTCACCAGTACCTCTACCTCAGCCAGGATCTTATCAACCTGAACGTATGTCCCAACACGGATGTCAAGGGTATAGCTTTCCAAACAGCTGCAGCAGGCGTGGCAAGTGGATCTGTTGGCGGAGTTCGTAACTGGCGCATCAGCATGAAGAATACGACGACGTCCACGTTGAACGATTTCGACTACACGGGCTTGCAATTGACTAGCTCTGGTCCAGGTCCATATTTACCAGTGAACGGTTGGAATTCGCATGTATTCAACGTTAGCAACTGGCAATGGATAGGGCCGGGCTTCAACATGCTCGTAGAATTTGGTTTTGATAATCAGGACTGGGTTGGCTGTAACGATACACCCGTGAACTATGAAACAACGGCGTATAACGCCACAGCCGGCGCTCGATGCGATGCTTGTGGTAACGTGTTCAACAATTTCAATGCAACGTGTGTTTGGAATGCTGCTACGTGTGGAGCCGGATCCGCTGGCATACCCAACGTGCTCTGTCCTAACACGATAAATACCGTGGTACCCGGTGGTATCGGCCCTGCGCCTGGTGTGCTTTACCCAGGAGTTCCGTGGAACGCGATAGGACCCGATGCGACCCATGTACAATGTCAAGGTTGGGGTCACACGCCCGGTCCTCAGCTCACTTTCGCCCAATTTGGTTCACCCACCTGCGATTGTACGATCCAGTACACCGCTGCTGTTGGCGTTACCGCTCGGCGACCCCTGTTGAAATTCGATGCGCAGGTGAATGGTATCGGTATCAGCTACCCGAACGGAAACTACCTGCTGTCGCAAAAGGGCGTAATGATCGGGGACTACGCCACATGGGCCAACAGCGCTTTGTATGTAGCACCGAATTACCAGCATAAAGGCCCTGGAACCATCAGTGCCCGCAGCAGCGTTTGGGGTGGTGCGGTGCTCCTGAGCGACCACGTGTTCGACAAGTACTACGATGGCGTTACCAAATTGGAAGACGCGAAGCAGGCCATGGGCTACAAGCACTACCCCTTGAAGGAAATGGCCAATTACGTGGAGCAGGAGCACCACCTGCCAACCATCGGTGGTCGTGAAGATTGGGAAAAGACCGGCCAGTTCAGTGTGGATCAACTCACCAACCAACTGTGGGTTACTGTGGAGACCCAGAGCCTGTACATCAAAGAACTGAACGATCGCATGACGGCACTCCAGAACTATCTGGTGGAGAAGCGCCTGAAGGATCTGAAGAAGTAATTCTTCAAAGCACTTTGGAGAACGGGACCTTTCGGGGTCCCGTTCTTCGTTCTGGGGTGGTTATTCCTTGAGGCTTCCGTTGGAAGGGTTTGATTGTACTGCGAAACTCCCTCCGCCAAACTTTCCCGGAACGTGGGCGATCCGCAGGATCAGGGCCCCGCGTGTCCGGGGAAGAGCGTGGACGGTGAGCTGCGAAACACCATCCGCCAAACTTTCCCGGAACGTGGGCGATCCGCAGGATCGGGGTCCCGCGTGTCCGGGATCTCTTGAACGATCTTGATGATCCATCAAGAGTCCCCGGACAGCGCTCTACCCGCAAAGGCCCGCACCCTAGCGCTTCGGGGAAGAGCGTGGACGGTGAGCTGCGAAACACCATCCGCCAAACTTTCCCGGAACGGGGCCCCAGATCGGCCCGCTGTCCGGGATCTCTTGAACGATCTTGATGATCATCAGAGTCCCCGACAGCCCACCCGCAAAGGCCCGCACCCGTAGCGCTTCCGGGGAAGAGCGTGGACGGTGAGCTGCGAAACACCATCCGCCAAACTTTCCCGGAACGTGGGCGATCCGCAGGATCAGGGCCCCGCGTGTCCGGGATCTTGAACGATCTTGATGATCCATCAAGAGTCCCCGGACAGCGCCCTACCCGCAAAGGCCCGCACCCGTAGCGCTTGGGAAGGAGGTGACCGACCCTAGGCTCCGGGGAAGAGCTGGACGGTGAGCTGCGAAACACCATCCGCCAAACTTTCCCGGAACGGGGCGCATCCGCAGGATCGGGGCCCCGCGTGTCCGGGATCTCTTGAACGATCTTGATGATCCATCAAGAGTCCCCGGACAGCGCCCCACGCGCAAAGGCCAGCAACCGCAGCGCTTCCGGGGAAGAGCGTGGACGGTGAGCTGCGAAACACCACCCGCCAAACTTTCCCGAAACGTGGGCGATCCGCAGTATCAGAGTCCCGCGTGTCAGGGATCTCTTGAACGATCTTGATGATCCATCAAGAGTCCCCCGGACAGCGCTCTACCCGCAAAGGCCCGCACCCGTAGCGCTTCCGGGGAAGAGCGTGGACGGTGAGCTGCGAAACACCATCCGCCAAACTTCCCGGAACGTGGGCGATCCGCAGGATCGGGGTCCCGCGTGTCCGGGATCTCTTGAACGATCTTGATGATCCATCAAGAGTCCCCGGACAGCGCTCTACCCGCAAAGGCCCGCACCCGTAGCGCTTCCGGGGAAGAGCGTGGACGGTGAGCTGCGAAACACCATCCGCCAAACTTTCCCGGAACGTGGGCGATCCGCAGGATCAGGGCCCCGCGTGTCCGGGATCTCTTGAACGATCTTGATGATCCATCAAGAGTCCCCGGACAGCGCTCTACCCGCAAAGGCCCGCACCCGTAGCGCTTCCGGGGAAGAGCGTGGACGGTGAGCTGCGAAACACCATCCGCCAAACTTTCCCGGAACGTGGGCGATCCGCAGGATCGGGCCCCGCGTGTCCGGGATCTCTTGAACGATCTTGATGATCCATCAAGAGTCCCCGGACAGCGCTCTACCCGCAAAGGCCCGCACCCGTAGCGCTTCCGGGGAAGAGCGTGGACGGTGAGCTGCGAAACACCATCCGCCAAACTTTCCCGGAACGTGGGCGATCCGCAGGATCAGGGCCCCGCGTGTCCGGGATCTCTTGAACGATCTTGATGATCCATCAAGAGTCCCCGGACAGCGCCCTACCCGCAAAAGCCCGCACCCGTAGCGCTTCCGGGGAAGAGCTTTGGTGAAGTGAGATAAAAACCACTGCACTAAATTTCTTCACCAACTTTCGCTCAGGTCTTTCCATTGCGGGTTCATCTCATTGATGAGACGCTCTTTCCAATCACGCCGCCATCGTTTTATCTGGTATTCACGTTTGCGTGCCTCAGCGAGGCTAATGTGTTCTTCATACCAAACTAGCACGAAGCAGTTGTACTTCAATGTGAACGCATCAGGGAAAGCACCATTCTTGTGTGCGAACACTCTGTCCGGAAGGTTCACGGTAGAACCTGTATAGATCACACTGTGCCCTGAGTTCGACATGAAATACACATAGAACATGCGTCAAACATAAAGTCATGCCGTGGAAAAATCACGTTTGAACAAGTGATCCAAGTAACTCCAAAGTGCCTCTGGATAGCGCTCTACCCGCAAAGGCCCGCACCCGTGACGCCTCCGGGGAAGAGCTTGAAGAGTGAGCTGCGAAACTCCCAACGCCAAACTTTCCCGGAGCACAGGCGATCCGCAGGATCGGGTACCTGTGCGTCCGGGATCTCTGCACAAGACCCCGGACAGCGCTCTACCAGCAAAGGCCCGCACCCTTGACGCTTCCGGGGAAGAGCTTGAAGAGTGAGCTGCGAAACTCCCAACGCCAAACTTTCCCGGAGCACAGGCGATCCGCAGGATCGGGTACCTGTGCGTCCGGGATCTCTGCACAAGACCCCGGACAGCGCTCTACCAGCAAAGGTCCAGGCCGGCGCTTCCGGGGAAGAGCTTGAAGAGTGAGCTGCGAAACTCCAGGGCCTAAACTTTCCCGGAAGCCCATTCCGATCGGGTAGCCCTGTGGATCCCATCTCAAGACCCCGGACAGCGCTCTACCAGCAAAGGTCCACATAGGTCGCGCTTCCGGGGATAGGTTTGGTTGTGTTGCAAAATGAAAAAGGGGCCTCCGCGCGCGGAAGCCCTCTTCTTTTGGGTGTATGTCTGTTAGCCCAAGTACGCGCGCAATGTGCGACCACGTCCAGCATGTTTCAGGCGTCGGATCGCCTTTTCTTTGATCTGGCGCACACGTTCCCGGGTGAGGTCGAACTTCTGCCCGATCTCCTCCAATGTGTGCGGTTGGTTGCCTTTGAGGCCGAAGTACAATCGGATCACGTCGGCTTCGCGAATGCTGAGGCTGTCCAACGAGCGCTCGATCTCTTTGCGCAAGCTGTCGGTCATCAAGGCTTCTTCGGGGTCGGGCATATCGGAATTCCGGAGCACATCGAGCATGGTTCCGCTGTCGTCGCCTTCTCGCAAAGGAGCATCCATGCTCAGGTGTTTGCCCGAATTCGCCATGCTGGTCTTCACCTCCTCGATGGACATTTCCAGCAGTTCGGCCAGTTCGGGGGCTGTAGGTTGTCGTTCATGCTCCTGCTCCAACTTGGCGAACGCCTTGTTGATGCGGTTGATGGAGCCGATCTTGTTCAACGGCAAGCGCACGATACGGGCCTGTTCGGCCAAGCTCTGCAGGATCTGCTGGCGGATCCACCATACGGCGTAGCTGATGAATTTGAAACCGCGGGTCTCATCGAACCGGCCAGCTGCCTTGATCAGGCCCAAATTGCCTTCGCTTATCAGATCGGGCAGTGTAAGGCCTTGGCCTTGGTACTGCTTGGCTACCGACACTACAAAGCGCAAATTGGCCTTGGTCAGTTCTTCCAACGCACCAACGTCACCTTGTTTGATACGCACGGCGAGCTCTACCTCCTGCTGGGCGGTTATCAACTTCACTTTCCCGATCTCGGTGAGGTACTTGTCCAGCGACGGGGTATCGCGGTTGGTTACCTGTTTCGAGATCTTCAATTGTCGCATACGTGCCATGTGAACCGCTATTTAAATTTTTGGAGGACCGGCCCTGTAACGCCCAGAGAAGGCTATCGGTTACGGCGCACACGAGAAAAAGGCACCCGTTATACCGTTTCACACTACAGATCCATCCGATCTGCTTGCTCTTTTTCCGCAGGCCTTCTCCGAGGAGGTCATCCCGTAGACACCCCCGGTTCGTGGACCGGGGCAGGCTACTACGCAAAGACCTCCTCGTATTGTCCTGCGAAAAAATAGCGGCGCATCTTTGGACGCCTTTATACTGCGAAACGGTATTACACGACCAACGGCCGAAATGCGGATACGACGAAGGCCCCGACAATGTCGAGGCCTTCGATCCTGGTCCTGTATGATATGCTTGGTCCGATCGACCTAGCGAAGTCTCTAGTTCCTGCGTGGTCCGCGATCACGGAACTCACGACGAGGGCGCTCCCCGCGATCATCGCCACCTTCCATCGCTGGCTCACGGTCCACGTAGCCTTCAGGCTTTGGAAGCAACACACGACGGCTCAGTTTCAGCTTGCCCGTTCGTGGGTCTTTGCCAACCACTTGGAACTCGATGATGTCACCTTCCTTCAACACATCTTCCACGCGGTCGATGCGGCGCCATTCCAGCTCGCTCACGTGCAGCAAACCATCGGTGCCGGGGAAGATCTCCACGAACGCTCCGTAAGGCATGATGGTCTTCACCTTGCCCTTGTAGTTCACGCCGATCTCGGCTTGAGGCGGGAAAGCGATGGCATTCACACGGGCAAGGGCGGCATCGATGCTCGCTTTGTTCTCGCTCATGATCTCCACCACACCACGACCGTCGACTTCTTCGATGCTGATGTGCGCACCGGTCTCCGCCTGGATCTCCTGGATAACACGGCCGCCAGGGCCAATGATGGGTCCGATGCTCTCCTTGGGGATCTCGATGCTGATGATCCTTGGCGCATGCGGCTTGTAGTCCTCACGCGGTTTGTCCAGCGTCTTCAACATCTCGCCCAGGATGTGCAGACGACCAACGCGGGCTTGCTCCAACGCTTGGGCAAGCACTTCGTAGGGCAGTCCGTCCACCTTCATGTCCATCTGCGTGGCGGTAACACCTTTCTCGGTTCCGCAGATCTTGAAGTCCATATCGCCCAGGAAGTCCTCGTCGCCAAGAATGTCGCTGAGGATCGCATGGCGCTTGCCATCGCTGATCATGCCCATGGCGATACCGCTCACAGGCGCTTTGATCTTTACGCCGGCATCCATGAGGGCGAGTGTACCGCTGCATACGGTGGCCATTGAACTGGAGCCATTGCTCTCCAGAATGTCACAGTTGAGGCGGATGGTGTATGGGTTCTCGGGCAAGCCAGGGATCACTGACCTCAATGCACGCAGGGCCAAATTTCCGTGGCCGATCTCGCGACGGCCAGGACCGCGCATAGGGCGGGCTTCACCCGTGCTGAAGCTGGGGAAATTGTAGTGCAGCATGAAACTCTCGCTGCCCTTCTTGGTAGCAAGATCCACCGTCTGCTCGTCCATGGAACTACCCAAGGTCACCGCGTTGATGGCCTGGGTCTCACCCCGGGTGAACACCGCACTTCCGTGGGTGCCGGGCAATACGTCCACCTCGCCCCAGATGGGACGGATCTGATCGGTCTTGCGACCGTCCAAGCGCTTGCCGTGGTCGAGTACCACGTTCCGCACGCCTTTCTTCATGGCCTTCTTGAAGTAGCGGCCCAGCATGGCCTTGTCCTTTTGCTCCTCTTCGCTGAGGGTAGCCATGCACTCGTCCTTGATCACTTTGAACTTCTCGGCACGCACTTCCTTGGCGCTAGCCTCCATAGCCACATCGTAGTATTTCTGATAACAGAAATCCATGATCTTCTGCTCCAATTCGGCATTCGCATTCTCGTGGATGTACGTACGCTTAACGAGGCTTTTGGCCACCGCAACACCGAGTTCCTTGATCGCCTGGCATTGCATCTTGATGGCCTCGTGGGCCAGCTTGATCGCCTCGATCATGTCGGCCTCTTGCACTTCCTTCATCTCGCCTTCCACCATCATGATGTCGCTCTCCGTACCAGCAACCACCATCTCCATGTCTGCGCGCTCCATATCGCCCACCTCTGGATTGATGACGAACTTACCATCCACACGAGCTACGCGAACTTCGCTCACCGGCCCATCGAATGGAATATCACTTACCGCGATCGCAGCGGATGCGGCCAAGCATGCGAGCGAATCACCGGGGTTTTTCTTGTCGCTGCTCATCATGGAAACCACCACTTGGGTGTCGCCATGGAAATCCTCGGGGAAGAGTGGACGAATAGCGCGGTCCACCAAGCGGCAGGTGAGCGTTTCGTGATCACTGAGGCGCGCCTCGCGCTTGAAGAAGCCACCGGGGAACCGGCCAGCAGCGCTGAATTTCTCGCGGTACTCGACCGTTAGAGGCAGAAAATCGATGCCTTCGCGGGCTTCCTTGGTAGCAACGACCGTGGCGAGCAGGATCGTGTCCCCGAGGCGAACGGTAACCGCACCGTCGGCTTGTTTGGCCAGCACACCGGTCTCGATGATGATGGTTCTGCCATCGCCCATAGCGATGGTCTTGGTAATTCCTTGTGGCTTCATCTGTGTTGGACACGCCTTTCGCGTCCTTTTTTTGGTTGATTTTCTCTTTATGTCAGCACCGTGAACTTCCGGCTTCTTGCGGGCCAGGAAAGATCCCGTGCCCATACATTCACGACAAAGGGCGACCGTTCTTCACGATCGCCCCTATCGTTCAGTGTATTGCGAACGCCCCGGTATCGGAGCGGAAGCAGACCTTACTTACGCAGGCCCAGCTTGGCGATGATCGCACGATAGCGTTCGATGTCGGATTGCTTCAGGTAGTTGAGCAATTGCTTGCGCTTGCCCACCATGTCCACTAGTGACGTTTCGGTCACGTGGTCCTTTTTGTTCTTCTTGAGGTGTTCGGTAAGGTGTTCGATACGCGCTGTGAAAAGCGCGATCTGTCCTTCCGAATTACCGGTGTTCGTGGCGGCCCCGCCGTGTGTCTTGAAGATCTCTTGCTTGGCCTCTTTGGTCAATACTGGCATGTCTCTTTCTTCTGTATCAAACGCCGGAATGGCGAACGAGGGCGCGAATGTAAGGGATACTTCCTTGCGAGCGACCAACCGGCGCCCAGAGCCACCAGAACGGTCAGTTCATGAACATGCCGATCAACTTGCCCAAGGTGCTTTTCAGGTCCTTGCGTTCGACGATCTTGTCCAGAAAACCGTGCTCCAGCACGAATTCGCTGGTCTGGAAACCTTCGGGGAGATCGCGACCGATGGTTTCCCGGACAACGCGCGGGCCAGCG
Source organism: Flavobacteriales bacterium (assembly GCA_016717225.1). Taxonomy (GTDB): domain Bacteria; phylum Bacteroidota; class Bacteroidia; order Flavobacteriales_F; family PHOS-HE28; genus PHOS-HE28. The sequence goes on from JADKGB010000034.1 coordinate 169,898, forward strand.
AAGGCCACAAGGGCTTTGGGCTCGGCAATGTTCACATCACCCAACATAGCGAAACTGGCTGTTACTCCGCCAGTTGTGGGGTCCGTAATCACACTGATATACGGAATGCCCTTCTTGGCAAGCAGGCTGAGCTTGGCGCTGGTCTTGGCCATTTGCATCAGACTGAAGCTGGCTTCCATCATGCGGGCTCCGCCACTCTTGCTGATGATCACCAATGGGCATTTCTTCTTCATTGCCACATCCGCAGCCATGGCGATCTTCTCGCCTACTACACTGCCCATGCTGCCTCCGATGAACCGGAAATCCATGCAGGCGATCACCACTGGATGCTTGTCCAGCTTGCCTTCCGCAGCGCGCAATGCATCGTTCAGGCCGGTGTCTTTCCGGGTCTTGACCAAGCGGTCGGCGTACTTCTTCGTATCCTCGAATTGTAGCGGATCAGCGGCGATGAGCTTCTCCCCTATTTCCTTGCCTTTGTGGTCATCGAACAGGATGCCGAAGTACTCCTCGCTGCCTATTTTCTCATGGAACTGGCACTTGGGACATACCCACAGGTTGTTCTCGTGATCCTCCGTTGTGGCGATCTCTGAGCATTCAGGACACTTGTACCAAAGACCTTCCGGTGTTTCCTTCTTGTCCTCGGTAGAGGTAGTGATGCCTTCCTTGACGCGTGTGAACCAACCCATGGGCGTAAAAGTTGAAGGTTGAAAAATGAAAGATGAAAGAAAGCTCGATCGGGGCGTGTATGTTTCAGCTTTCCGTTTTCAACTTTCTGGTTTTCCCTATGCTATCGTGATCTTCTTGTCCAAGTAAACGTCTTGGATACCGTTCAATAGGGCGATCCCCTCGTTCATAGGTCGTTGGAACGCTTTGCGACCACTGATCAACCCTTGGCCACCAGCGCGTTTGTTGATGACCGCGGTTTTTACAGCCTCTGCCAGATCACTGGCCCCACTGCTGGCGCCACCACTGTTGATGAGGCCGATGCGGCCCATGTAGCAATTGGCCACCTGGTAGCGGCACAGATCGATCGGGTGATCGGTGGACAGGTCGGAGTACACTTTTTTGTGTGTCTTGCCGTAGCCGGGTATCGCGTTGTAACCGCCATTGTTCTCCGGCAGTTTTTGCTTGATGATATCCGCCTGTATGGTAACACCCAAGTGGTTGGCCTGGCCAGTGAGATCGGCTGCGGTGTGGTAATCGACACCTCCGGTTTTGAAGCCTGGATTGCGCAGGTAGCACCAGAGTATCGTGGCCATTCCCAATTCGTGGGCATATTGAAATGCCTCGGCTATCTCTGTTATCTGGCGGCTTGCCTCGTCGCTACCGAAATATATCGTGGCCCCCACAGCGGTCGCCCCCATATCCCAAGCCCCTTCTACCGTACCGAAAAGCACTTGGTCGAACTTGTTCGGCAGTGTCATCAACTCGTTGTGGTTGATCTTGACGATGAAGGGGATCTTGTGGGCGTATTTGCGTGAAATGCTGCCCAACACGCCGTATGTACTGGCAACAGCGTTACATCCGCCTTCAAGCGCCAATTGAACGATCTTGTCACCATCGAAGTAGATGGGATTCGGGGCGAAGCTGGCCCCTGCGCTGTGTTCAATACCTTGATCCACAGGAAGTATGCTCATATAACCTGTGTTCGCCAGGCGACCGTGACCATACAAGGCTTGTATGCTCCGCAATACCTGAGGGCTGCGGTTGCTAAGCGAGAAGCAGCGGTCCACGAAGTCGGGACCCGGGAGGTTCAGGTCGTTCTTGCCGATGGTCTTGCACGTATGGTTCAGCAGCGAATCCGCATCTGCACCCAACAACTCATCGATCTTACCGGTCTTCAACGTTTCCATGCGGTGTTCCGTTTTTGGCGGGCCGCAAACTTACATCAGGGCGCTGCCCTTGGAAAGCAAGGTGGCTTTCCGGTGGGGGGGTGATCATGCACTGGCTTGGGACTTCAGTGTGCTTTCTCAGAAGGGATATCCGATACCCAGATTGAAGTTCAGTTTCTGGCCGAACCGAGTCTCCAGACCGGGATCCTTGCTTTCATAGATCCATCGTTGGCCAGCGGGCAGGCTCGGATCCTTGGTCTGTACCCCAAGATCGAACCGTACAAGGAAAAAGTCGAAGTTGAGGCGGGCACCCAGGCCCGTACCGACCGCTATTTCGCTGATGAAGCTGTCTCCTTTGAATTGGCTTCCGGGCTTTGCCGGGTTGTCCTGCAAGAGCCAGATGTTACCGAAGTCGCTGAAGAGCGCCCCTTCCAAATACCCGAACACCTTGAACCGATACTCGATATTACCCTCTATTCGAGCCTCGCCGATGCGATCGAAGTTGTTCGTAGTTGAGTTGTACGAACCCGGTCCGAGCGAACGTGCCCTCCATGCCCGCATACCATTCGCACCACCACTGAAGAAACTGGTTTCGAACGGCATTACGGTCTGGTTGCCGAAGGGTTTGGCCACTCCAAGCGAAACGCGGAAAGCCAAGCTGCTACGGTCGTGGATCGTATGTTAAAAACGAGCGTCAAGATCCACTTTCCAGTACTCCGCGTAACGTATGTTGAACAGGGTCCGGTAGTTCAACCCAGTGGTGTCTGAATACGAATTCGTTATCCCCTGAAATAATCGCAACGCCGTCCCCGCCAGTTCTCCCGTGCCACGAGCGAACCAAGTGTTCCGCCTTTTCCGTTCAGCGCCGGTATTGAGCGTGTACACGAAGCGCGGAAAGTTGAGGATCAGATGGTCTGTGTAGCTATCCGATAGCACCACGTCGTTGGTATTGTCCAAAAATTGAGTGAACTCCGGTGATCGTCTTGGGATGCGAATGGAATTCAACTCCGCATACATGCCGAAGACCTGCGTTGCGGTGGAATTCAATTCACCACCAATTGCGCCTTTCGCCAATGCCCGAGTATAATCAGGTCTTCGCTGGTAATTGTAAAGCGTATTGATCACGAATCGCCCTCCGCCTGATCTGGCAGAGCCCACGCGAACCGGAAAACTCACCTTCACCTCAGGACCTATTTCCACGGTATTGAACAGTGCATCCCGACCAATGGAGGTGCTCGCATCCTCGGAGGCGGAATTCGCGCTCAAACTTTGTTGCGCTTCCAAGCCCAAGGTGATCGTAGCTTGAATAGAGGCCATTGTCCGGAACAGGTTCTTGTGGCGATAGTTGAAGTTGATCGATGTGCCCAAGAAGCCACCACGGTTGGTGCCAAATCCTTCTATGGAAAAGCCTTGACGTTTTGACGGCAGCAGTCCGATACGGCAGTTCGCGAAGCCCTTTCGCCCAATGCCTGTAGTATCGTACGAGATCTCGACGCGATCGAACACGCGCAAGTTCGTGAGGCGCCGGAAAGTCCGATCCGCATCCAACTGGTCGAACCGATCTCCAGGTCGCAGAAAAACCGGTCCCAACAAGGCTTTGGGCCTGAATTCCGGCCGCCTGCCGAGATAGAGGAAGGTGTATCCGTTGTAGCGAAGGGTGTCTGGTACCGCCCCTGCGTTGGCCTTGGTTCGGCGGGTGGCATCTATAACCACATTCTCCAGATGATACGGAGTGCCTTCAGGAGTTCCTCGCATTCCGCGTTGGCCAATGTTCAGCGGCCTCTCCAACGACATGCGCATATCGACCTCGTGATCACCGGCACTGGTATCCGCATCAAAAAGCACCATGTCGCGGGTAAACCAGAGGTAGCCCCGGCGCCGCAGCAGATCGGTGATGCGGGTGCGTTCCGCCTCGATCACATCATCATCGAAACGCTCTCCGGGCTTCACCATGCACTGGTCCCATTCCTCCTGAACGATCGCAGCCATCAATGGATCATCCACGTGGTAGTCAACCACACAGTACACCCAAGGACTGCCTGGCGTGATGCGGTAGTCCACAGCGGCTTTGGGCTTTTTGAAAGGCCTGCGGCTCCACCCCCCGAAAGGCCATTTCGGACGATCCAGATGCACTGTATCCGAGACTTGCACTTCGAAAAAGCCCTCCTTGAACGCATACAGAGCGAACTGTTGGGAGGTGCGCGCGAGAAGGTTGCTATCCAGGATCACCGGCGCTTCTCCACTGCGCCCCCGAGATGACCGATCACACGTCCGCGGGTCCTTGCCCAGCAACTTGCGCTGGTCGTTCTCAACCGCACAAAGACTATCCTTCAGGGCACGCTTCCGGGCCACTTTTTCCGGGTTGCGCAAATTATAGAGGTACAAGTACATGGGACGCCCCAGCACGCGCTTGTTGGGCTTCTGCTTGATGATGCTCTGCAATTCGTCGGCATCCAACGTACCTGATGGGATGGTGATGGTATTCTTCACGAGCAAGCGCTCACCAGGCGGAACCCATTTGGTGCTGTTGCACGCGCCCACGAGAAGAACCGTGGCCGCCAGAAGCGTATGAAGGAGAGGCTTATGCAAGACCCGCAAGAGGCTGTCTATTTTGCGCGGCCCTTTTCCCGCAAAAGGAAACGCGCCCGAAGATATCCGCACTGATGAGCACAAACCCTTCTCTGAAGTTTCTTCGCTCATTGCATCAGCGCAAACAGCGCGAGGAGCAAGGTCTTTTCCTTGTTCAGGGTCGAAAATTGGTGAATGAGCTGCGGGCATCCTCTTTGATCATTGACAGCTACCATGCCACGAGCGAGGTGGCCAAGGAACTCGGACTCGTTGATGCAAGGATCCATCCTCCCCATGATCTGGAGCGCATGGGAACGTTGGAACAGGGCAATGAAGTGATCGCTGTGGTACGCACACCCGCTGCGCTTCCGCCGCGAGCTCCACATGGCCATGAACTGGTTCTTGCATTGGATGGCATCAGTGATCCAGGGAATCTGGGAACACTGTTGCGTATTGCGGATTGGTTCGGCGTGGAACAGGTCTGGTGCTCGCTGGATTGTGTTGAAGCATACAACCCCAAGTGCGTGCAGGCGAGCATGGGGTCGCTCTTTCGATCAAGCGTGCGGTACGGGGAACTACCGCTGGCGATCATGGATGCTGTTGGAGCGAATGCGGAAGTGTACAAAGCCGAAGCATCTGGCGAGAATGTGTTCAACACCGAGCTTAAGCGGCCGGCCGTGCTTGTGCTTGGTAGCGAATCGCACGGGCTGCGCGACGCGGTGAAGCATGGACCAGGCCGTAGTATTTCCGTTCCACGGTTCGGATCAGCGGAATCGCTCAATGTAGCGGCAGCCGCAGCGGCACTTTGCATGGAGTTCGCACGCAGGAAAAACTAGGAGTTCCGAGCCCTGCTCGTTGACCGCGCTGTGCTCAAGAACCAGCGCCGATCCGCTCCGCAACGCGCATACCGTCCATGGCCGCACTCACGATGCCACCCGCGTAACCCGAACCTTCACCACAGGGGTACAAACCGATCACATCGGGGTGTTGGAGCGTGATCGGATCGCGTGGGATCTTCACTGGAGAACTGGTTCTCGATTCTACGGCTACGAGAACCGCTTCAATGGTTCTGTATCCGCGCATTTTTTCGCCGAAGGCTTTCAATCCCTCGCGCAAACGGGATGAGATCTCCAGTGGCAGAACATCATCCAGCCGGTATGGCACGATGCCGGGCTGATAGCTGCAGGTGGGCAGATCCGCGCTCGGTCGATCGAGAATGAAATCCTCCATACGTTGTGCTGGTGCTGATTGCCTCATACCTCCTGCACGCCACGCAGCTTGTTCAATGTGTTGTTGGTAACGAACGCCTGCCAAAGCATCGGTCCCGATTGGTCGCGTTTCAACCACAATACCCGAATTCGCGAAGGGATTGTTCCGCTTGCTTGGGCTCCAACCATTGGTAACAACCTCCCCGGGCGCTGTGGCGCATGGTGCTATGATGCCTCCAGGGCACATGCAAAAACTGTACACGCCCTGCCCGTCCACTTGCTGCACCGCATTGTAGCTCGCCGGGGGCAGATAGGGGTCGCGCACATCGCAGTGGTATCGGATGCGATCGATCACTACCTGCGGATGCTCGATCCGCACCCCAAGAGCGAACGGTTTCGCTTCGATACGGATGTTCTTCGCGTGGAGCAATTCGAAAATATCGCGAGCCGAATGACCTGTTGCCAGAACCACGGCCGGGGCCAAGACTTCTTCCCCACTCGCGGTTCGTACTCCTTGAACTGTTCCGTTGGTCAGGATCAGATCGACAACCTGCACACCGAAACGAACTTCACCACCTGCTGCGATGATGGCCTCGCGCATGGCCGTAATGATCTCCGGCAATTTGTTGGTACCGATATGCGGATGTGCATCCACGAGAATGTCCGGCGTAGCACCGAATGATACCAGCGTGCGCAACACGGCTGCTACATCTCCTCGTTTGTCACTACGCGTGTATAGTTTACCGTCGCTATAGGTACCCGCGCCACCCTCGCCAAAACAGTAATTGCTATTGGGGTCCACAATATGCTCACGCCCTATTCTGGCCAGGTCCCTTCGCCTTGCCCGAACGTCCTTTCCACGTTCCAGAACAATGGGCTTAAGGCCTTTCTGAATGCACTTCAAGGCAGCGAAAAGGCCGGCCGGACCAGAGCCTATGATGACCACCGCTCTTGAATTCGACACATCGGAAAAACTGGGCCTTTCAATACGTTCGGTCACCAGTTCTTCTGTAGAGACTTCCACACGCAGGCGCACCAATGGCTGCTTGCTACGCGCATCGATGGAACGCTTGATGATGCGCGAACCCCGTAGTACAGAAACCTGGATACCTGCTTCTTCCGCTGCCGCTTCACGCACCAGGATCGGATCGGCCGCCTCGCGCGGGGGCAGTGCGATCTCCACCGTGCGCAACATGGCGCGTCAGCCTTCGAACGTAAGGGTGAACATCCAGGTCTTGCTGCGCAAACTCTGGAGCGGAGTACTGAAACGAGTACCGTCATCAATGAGCAGGTTCGGTATCCCAATGCCCATTTTCAGTTCCATGCCGAATTTGAAATATGGCAGGAACATGTCCGCACCACCTCCCACTTCAGCGCTGTAGTCGTTCTTCACCAACTTCACCACGCTTTCCTCATCGAGCTCCTGGTTCACGTCCTTCTGGCTGGCCATATCGATGCTGAATTTTCCGCCGGCGATCACATACACCGCGAAATTGTTGATGCGATCGCTCCGCATTTTCAACAGCACCGGGAAATTCAAGCCAAGTGCTTTCGACCGGCTTATCGAACGTAATGGTCTTGCCATCGCTCTTCTTGAACCGGTAGCTGAGCACGCGGTCCTGGAAGGAGAGTGTTGGAATGAAGCGGAGGCTCAAATTCGGCGTCATATTGAAACTGGTGACGATGCCCAGATTGAACCCTGGTTGACGTATATGATCGACCACTTGGATGGAATCCGTGAACGGTGCGTTCGGCTTGAGCTTCAGGAAAAAATCAGATGTGTTGTACCCGAGCAGAAATCCGAAATGGAGGGGTCGTAGGTCAAAATTCTGCAAGTTCTGCGTGACGATGCGCTTTTGCCCGAAGGCCTGTCGCCCACCCAGAACAGTGGTCAACAGAAGAATGATGAAGATCGCCGTGCGGTTACGTGTCATGGTTTCGGGAACGAAAGTAGCGTGCAATAATTGCCTTGCGGATGAGCATGGCGACCAATTTTCGAACCCTTGTGAACGACCGGGTCTACTTGCGAGCGATGTACAACGTTGCAATACCGCCCGTGAGCGAACGGCTGGTCACTTCCCTTCCGCCACAGTTGCGCAGAATGGCCACGAACGCTGGTCCTTCCGGGAATGCATCCACGCTGGCGGGCAGGTAGGTGTACGCAGCACTGTCCTTGCTCACCAAGCGACCGATGGCTGGCATTATCCGGTGGAAATAGAAGTGGAAGAATGGTCGCATCCAACCATGGGGCTTCGAGAACTCCAGAACAAAAAGGCGCCCGTTCGGTTTCAGCACCCGCAGCATACCACGGACCCCTCGATCGAGGTCTTCGAAATTGCGGACTCCAAAAGCAACCGTGATGGCATCGAACCGGTTGTCGGCAAAAGGAAGGTCGGCAGCGTCACCGCGCACCAGTTCCACACGTGAGGAAAGTCCTGCCTTTTTCACTTTCTCACGGCCGAAACCCAACATGCCTTCGGAGATGTCGGCCCCGGTTACACGATCGACCTGCTTCGCTGCCATGATAGCCAGGTCAGCAGTTCCGGTGGCCACATCGAGCAACTCACGCACATTCTCTTGCCCAACAGAACGCATCACCTTGCGCCGCCAGCTTTGGTCAGTACCGAAAGACAGCAATCGATTGAGCAGGTCATACTTCGGCGAAATGGAATCGAACATGCGCTCCACTTGCTCACGCTTGGAGCCATCAGCGGTATAGGGTTTCACTGCACTCATCACAGGTTCAATTTCTCGGCCTCAGCCAACAACTGCTGTCGATCGATAGGTACGACCCCCACATGCTCACATACCAGACCGCCAGCCAAATTGGACCACGCGGCGATCGAATTCAAGGACAAGCCCTGCGCGAGACAGAGGGAAGCCACTGCGATAACGCTATCCCCTGCACCGCTGACATCCACGATCGTGCGCGGATGGGCCGCAATAAAGTGCTCCTCCCCTTCCTGATGTATGTACACGCCGTGTTCGCTCAAACTGATCAACGAGGTCTTGTTCTTGATCCGCGCTTCCAACTGTTGAACCGCACTCCGAACGCCTTCCTTGTCTCCACTGTGCAATTCCAGCTTCATCCCTTCCCGCAGTTCCTTCAGATTCGGCTTGAACAGATCAACACCCAGATAGGCGAAGAAGTTCTTCTTCTTCGGATCGACCGCGACAGGCACACCGTGCTTTTTCGCTTCGTCGATCACACCCTGAATAACACGTTCGGTCAGGACGCCTTTGTTGTAGTCCTCCAGAACAACCACGCCGGGTTTTGTGCTCGCAATGAGTTCTTTCACCCGGTTCAGCAGGAGGTCTTCCTCTTCTGAAGTGAGATCAGCCTCCATTTCCTCATCCACACGGACCACGTGCTGGTTCGCACTGATGATGCGTGTTTTCACAGTGGTTCTGCGCTTTGCCGAGCGCACGATCCCATCGGTTGCAAGACCATCAGCACGCAATAACTGTTCAATGGTGTCGGCATGCACGTCATTACCGGTCACACTAACGATGATGGGCTTGGCCCCGAGCGCGTGCAGGTTGAGTACCACGTTGGCAGCTCCGCCGAGCCGCACACTTCTGTCGGTTACCTGCACCACGGGAACAGGCGCTTCAGGGCTCATTCGCTCCACATGACCCCAGAGGTAGGCATCCACCATCACATCTCCTACAACCAGCGCTGTGGTGCGGGTGAACCCGTCTGCGATGGAGCGAGTAGTAGCGGACACGATCAATGTGCTGTGAGCACTTTTGCAATACGACCCACCGCAGCGAGCAGCTTATCGTCACTGGTGGCGTAGCTTATCCGAACAGTGTTCATCGCTCCGAACGAGTCACCTTCCACAATGCCAACGCCAGCGGAATCGAGCAAGTAAAGGCACAGCTCGGATGATGTTTTCAAGTTGGTATCGTTCAAACTGGAACTCACATCCGGCAAAACATAGAACGCACCTTGCGGAACATTGCAGCGCCAGCCCGGTACTTTTTTCAAGGCTTCGATCAGCAGGTCACGACGACGGAGGAAATCGGCACGCATGCCGCCCAACAATTCAGGGTCGGCCTCCATACATGCGATCGTTACGCGCTGAGCGATGCTGTTGGTCCCGCTGGTGAACTGGCCCTGGATCTTCATTGCCGCTTGCGTGATCCATAGCGGTGCACCGATATATCCAACCCTCCAACCCGTCAATGCAAAAGCTTTACTGAGCCCGTTCACGGTGATGGTGCGCTCCATCATCCCCGGCAATGCTGCGAAAGACCGATGGGTGCCGCTGAACACGATGTGCTCATAGATCTCGTCGCTGATCACATATAGTTCCGGCCACTTGCGAACCACATCGGCAAGTGCCTCCATTTCTTCCTTCGTAAGCACGGAACCGCTCGGGTTGCAAGGCGAACTGAACATGAGCAGTCGTGTTCGCGAGGTAATTGCAGCGGCGATCCGGGCAACGGAAGGTTTGTAATCCTCTTCCAAGGTGGATCGGACAATGATCGGCACACCACCCGCGATGCGAACCTGCTCGGCGTAGGTAACCCAGAAAGGCGCTGGGATCACGACCTCATCACCCGGCCCAACCAGTGCCATCACCACGTTCATGATCGACTGCTTGGCCCCGGTGCTCACCATGATCTGGTCAGCCGTGTATTCCAAGTCGTTATCGCGCTTCAACTTTTTGACAATGGCCTGTCTCACATCCAGGAATCCGTTCACTGGCGAGTACTTGTGCCAAGGCCCCTTGATCGCCGCATGGGCAGCTTCGAGCGCGAAGGCAGGTGGATCGTGATCCGGTTCGCCGAGGCTGAGATCGATGATGTCCTTGCCTTGGGCCCTCAGCTCACGGCTGCGCCGAGCCATGAGCAGGGTTGCGGGTTCTACAATAGCTGTTACAAGTGGGGACAAGCGCATTTCAGGATACCTACTCTGCGCCTCGCGCAACGAAGGGGTGCTTTGATGAGGCGGCGAAAATAGGAATGTCGCTTCGGGAGCCGCTGCCGTTTCGTCTACAGATACCGATATTCGTCAACCGATTTTTCCACGATGACAGGTGATCAATGGTTCCAGGTGATGCTCACAGTGCTCCCAAGCGTTGTGGTTTTCCTCACCTCTTTCTATGTGCTGCGCAGCATGCTGAGCAGCCGTGCACAGGAGCATCATGCCGAATACCTGGCCCAGATCAAGAAGGAAGACCATAAGCACGCTTTGCCTTTGCGATTGCAGGCCTATGAGCGGCTCACGCTCTTTTTGGAACGTATCGGTCCTGGTCAATTGGTTTTGCGCGTGCACAAGAGCAATATGACGAGCCAGATCCTGCATGGTGAGTTGTTGGCGACCATTCGCGAAGAGTATGAGCACAACGTGACGCAACAGATCTATGTGAGCGACAAAGCATGGAGCCAGGTCAAGATGGCCAAGGAAGAAACCTTGCGTATTGTGAACATCGCCTTTGAGCAGACCGGTCCAAGCGCCAGCGGAACGGCATTGAGCCAGCGTGTTTTCGAAACCGCAGGAAGGCTTTCCCACTTACCGACCCAAGTGGCTATTCTTTCCTTGAGGGAAGAGGTCAGGAAGATGTTCTGAGGAGGTTGTGACGGTGGAGG
>JADKGB010000035.1 GCA_016717225.1 Flavobacteriales bacterium
GCGATCGCAAGGAACTGATGGCCGGCGTCGAAAAGTCGCCAACATGGGAGCATGGCCATTTCATGAACAAGATCTCATGTGGAACTCTTTCACGCTGGCGTGGGAGCGCGTAACGGTGGGCAGTTCCTTCTTCACGCGCGAACTGTTGCGTGCTGGGCTGGACAGTATGAACTATCACGTGCTCTATTTGAGCAATTAGGCACACCGGCTCTTCAGGATAATGATGCGCACTTTGGTCGGTGAACTGCGGGGTGCCTCCCGTTGGAGAACCGCCACTACACCACGGACGCTGCTCGCATCACGAACGCGAAAGGTCAGGACAGTCGGCAACGGCGCTTCCATCAGGAGGTGGATCCAGCCGTGCGGAACACGGTTGGCCCACACGGCATGGTGGTGGTGGCCTCCATCGCTGACCACTACGCACACTTCATGAACGCCGTGGAGAAGGCCGACCTGTACCAAAGGCAACCTCAAGGGAAGTTTCGACCAGTGGCCTTAGACCGAGACGATCAACTAAGCGTGGGAGAGTTCATGCATGCGGAGCAGAAACCAAAGCACTTGAGCGAGTTGGCCCATGCCGCCGATGGAACTGCGAAGTTCTGCACGGGAATGGACGACATCTGGGCGATGACTTCCGAACCGTGGCCATGTGCTCTTCGTGGAGCGCGACCTTCACCCGAGCCGCCTGGTGGAAAGCATCGTGTGGTGCTGATGGACGAACGTTCGACCCGCTCCCGGCATCGAACGGTGGATGCCATCATCGAGGAGCAGATCGAACACGGCGGTGAGGTGCGAATCCTGCCGAACGGATCGATGGACCCAGCATGGGAGTATCGCGCTGAAGATGCGGTACTGAAGCATTTGGGAGAGGCGTTGCACAAAAGGAACGTGCCCTCGGTGAGAGATCTGGGACCGCTCGAAGAACACTGCAGACCATCGGCCATTGAAACCGTCGATGTTTTTAACCAGAACTGTGCTTACGTCGCGCCGGCTTATCGGCTGGGCAGCGTTGATCATGAGTTCACCCTGTTCCAGATCAAAGCGCCCGAAGTGGGGTTGACTTCTTGGGAACAACGGCGAGGTTCTTGGTACATGACCCACCTGACGGACTTGGGCGTGGCCTTGGTTTTCACCGGGCACTTCGCCAGGGCGTGGTTCATTGCTGGCCCGTCTATCCGTTGAACCTGGTTGGTCAAGCGCAATGCTGGTGTATGCGCTCTTGGTCTTCGGGTCTATCAGTTCATGTTGGCCGATACATGGGATGCAAGGTGCTTGGAAAGTCGGTGATGTGTTGCTGCACTATATCATTCCGATGATGTACGTCTTCTATTGGTTGATGGTCATTGAACGGCTGGACAACTGCGCTGAAGCGATCAATTGGCGGATCTTCCCCATCGGTTACGCTGCGATCTCGGTTGCCATCAGCGGAATCACCGGCGCCTACCCGTATCCATTCTTGGTGGTCGAAGATCTCGGATGGACCGCTCTTCTGCGGAACATCATCATGGTCCTGATGTGCTACATCATACTGTCGCTGCTCGTTATCGCTCTGGACAAGAGCCTGTTCGATCGGGCGGTACGACGCACAAGGATGCCAGTCGCAAGGTCCTGAAACGACGGCGGAGCGCTACGGCGCTCCGCCGTTGCCTTGGATCATACTGGAAGGGCTCGGGGTATTTGATCCTGGAAGTGAACATCGGTATCTTGAGCATCCGGATCGGAAGGCTCCCTTACCGGCTGTCAAGGATCCCTGTTCCAAGGCGTGCGGTCCCCGCACCGATCTTAGTCGTCCGGATTTCCTTGCCTTCTTCTCAGGCAAGGCATGCATCTTGGGAGGGTGAGTTTCAACACCGTCAACGAAAATTGGCCTTCACATTATGCGCCATCAACGTTCTCGGGCAATTGGAACGAACGTTTGAATGAACTGTAGCTGAATTCGCGCCGGGCGAAGCTTTCTTTTCTCTTTCTTCTCCTTCTTCTTCATTTCCAGAGGAGATGGTCAACACGCCGTTCTCGACGTTCACCTTCATATCCTCTTTCTTGTAGCCGGGGACGGCGAGTTCCAACTCGAAGGACTTGATGTTGTCTTTGATGTTTACCGCAGGCAATCCACCATTCCGGAAGAATGGCGCCTTGATATCGGTCGGAGAAGTTCCAGATCAGCATCCAAGAACATACTTGGGAAACCAAAACTATCATCATCATTGAATGATGGCAGCACAGGTGTGCGTGCGAGCAGGGTTGTCATGGTTGTTGGTTTTTTTGAACTGTGATGCGAAACAAATCCAACCGCAAAGCCACATCGCCGATCCATGTCAATAAAGTACCGATCTTTCTCAATGATGTCTTTCTGTTGTTTGATCGGCTTCGAAAAAAAGTCCACGATGAATGAACGCCATTGAGGAGAACGATCTTTGACCGTATGACCGCACAACGGCACAAAGAAGGTTCCGGCCATCACCTGCACAAGCAGCGGGTTGAGTTGGAGCGCGAAATGTGGCCGCCTTGTTCAATTCCATGGATCCCGCACCGTTCCATGAAAAGACCTGACCACGACGCGGAGGAGTTCATCGTGAGCTGGATGCGCGAGTACCCGCTTGCCACGCCGGTCACTTTGCACGTTCACTTGATCGAATGGCCCGCAGAGGATCCGACCGACACGATCCGCGAAGCCGTGCACCACTACTTCGCGTACCGTGGGCAGTTGATCAATATGGAATTCCGGCAGTTGATGAAACACGCCCGGACCAGCCTTCTCATCGGTCTGGTTTTTTTCCTCACGACCTGTCTCATCACGAGCAGTTATTTCCTGGCTGACCGCGAAGGCACGTTGTTCAAGATCCTGCGTGAGAGCCTGACCATCGCGGGGGGGTGGCCATGTGGCGGCCGATGCAATTGTACCTGTACGATTGGTGGCCCTTGCGCGGGCGCAGTCGGCTCTACTCCAAGCTTAGCAAGATACCCGTGGAGGTGGCGACCAAGCGCAAATGACAAGTACTGCAGCTTAACCTGGGCGCTGGATCCGGCATGGATCAATGAATGTCATGCACAACTGAACCGGGCTGCGGCCGCGTAGGCGTCTCATGCGGCGGACCGGTCGGTGGATCATGCGGCCTGGGATCGGGCCCCGGGTACCGGCTGGATGGTGGGCACGTGCGGCACGGTCGTGGGCCGCTCCGGCCTTGGGAAGTCCGGCTGCTTGGGATCGCCGGGGCCTTGTGCGAGCACGATGCCCGGGCGGTGGTTCAGGTTGTTCGTGGTCGTTCGTGGATCAGTTGGTGGCCAGTTTCAGGGTGCGCTCGGCTTCGCGGATGTTATTGATCCCGTTGATCAAAGCATCGGGGTTGAAGGAGATGCTGTCGATGCCCTGCTCCACCAGGAACTTCGCGAAGGCGGGATCGTCGCTCGGTGCCTGGCCACAGAGGCCAATGCGTGTGCCCGTGGCGTGGGCGGAGGCGATCACGGCGGTGATCATGTCGATCACGGCGGCATCGCTCTCGCTGAAGAGATCGCTGATGATGGCCGAGTCGCGGTCGATGCCGAGCGTGAGTTGCGTGAGGTCGTTGCTGCCGATGCTGAAACCATCGAAGTGCTTCGCGAAGTCCTTGGCGCGATCACGTTGCTGGATCTCGGTCATCATGTATAGCTGCAAACCGTTCTCGCCGCGCTTCAGGCCGAACTCCGCCATCAGGTCCACCACACGTTCCGCCTCTCCCACCGTGCGGCAGAAGGGGATCATCAGCTTCACGTTGGTGAGGCCCATTTCCTCGCGCACCATCTTCATGGCCGCGCATTCCAGCCGAAAGCCTTCGCGGTAGCGATCGTTGTAGTAGCGCGATGCACCGCGGAAGCCGATCATCGGATTCTCCTCGTCCGGTTCGAACTGCCTGCCCCCGAGCAGGCTCGCGTACTCGTTGGTCTTGAAATCGCTCATGCGCACGATCACGTCGTGCGGGTGGAAGGCCGCGGCGATGGTGGCCACGGCTTCCGCCAGATGCTCGATGAAGTAGCGGCGCTTGTCCGGGTGGTGCTGGTGAGCCTCTTCGATCTGCGCCTTGGCTTTCGCATCGGTCAGCTCATCGAACTTCACCAGCGCCATGGGGTGCACGCGGATGGTGTTGTTGATCACAAACTCCAAGCGCATGAGGCCCACGCCACGGTTCGGGTAGAACGAATAGCGGAAGGCTTTTTCCGGATCGGCCAGGATCAGCATCGCATCGGTGCGCGGCAGCTGCACGGACTTCAGATCGATCCGCTTCTCGGTCCAATCGAGTTTGCTATCATAGATCTTTCCCGGTGCGACCTTCCGCACAAGACACCGGCGATCAGTTGTCCATCCTTCAGTACTTCCGTGGCGTTCAATGCGCCCACCACGGCCACGGTGCCCATTTCCCGCGCCACGATCGCCGCATGGCTGGTGCGGCCACCCTTGTTGGTGACGATCGCTGATGCGCGTTTCAGCACCGGGTCCCAGTCGGGGTTCGTGATGTCGGTGACGAGCACTTCGCCGTCCAGCAACTGATCCGCTTGAGCAGGTGAATCCAACTTGCGAACGCGACCCGAGGCGATCTTGCTTCCCACCGCACTGCCGGTCACCAGCGCCGTGCCCTTGTTCTTCAGCTCGTACTCTTTCAGTTGGAAGGGATCCTTGGCCGAGTGTACCGTTTCCGGTCGCGCTTGCACGATGAACAAGCGACCGGTCCCGCCGTCCTTTGCCCACTCGATGTCCATCGGCATGCGGTAGTGGTCTTCGATGATCACGGCCCAACGCGCGAGCTGTTCCACCTCCGCATCGGTCAGCACGAAGCGGTCACGCTGTTCCTGCGGCGTGTCCAAGTTCAGCGTAGTAGATCCAGGCTGTTCGTTGCCCGCAGGGGCCAGCACCATCGTCTTCTGTTTCGCGCCCAAGCGCCGTTGCAGGATGGCCCGCTTGCCTTCGCGCAGGGTGGGTTTGAAGACTTGGTACTCGTCCGTTTCCACGGCACCTTGCACCACGTTCTCACCCAAGCCCCAATTGGCGGCGATATGCACCACGTTGCGGAAACCACTCTCCGGTTCCAAGGTGAAGATCACTCCCGCCCCGCCCGTATCCGAACGCACCATGTGCTGCACGCCGATGGACAGCGCCACCTTCATGTCCGGGAAGCCCATGTCCTGCCGGTACTTGATGGCACGCTCACTGAAGAGCGAGGCATAGCATCGCTTGCAGGCATCCAGAAGTGCTTCCTCGTTCTGGATGTTCAGGAAGGATTCGTGGCGCCCGGCGAAGCTCGCAGTGGGCAGGTCCTCGGCGGTGGCGCTGCTGCGCACGGCGACCGATGCGATGCCTTTGTTCGCCAACGCGCGATACGCTGCCCGGATCTCCTGCTCCAGGTCCGCTGGCCATCGGGCTGCAAGGATCAAGGCCCGCGAATCGTCTGCGATAGCTTTCAGGTTTCTCAGGTCCTTGCGGTCCAGCCGCGCCATGCAAGCTTCGATGGGCTTCCTGATCCCGTTGGAATCCAGAAAGGACCAATACCCGTTTGCGGTGATCGCGAAGCCGATAGGCACTTCGACCCCCTCGCTGCCGAGCGTGGCGATCAGTTCACCCAACGAGGCATTCTTGCCACCCACAGAAGCGACGTCCGTGTTGCGCACATCACGCAGCCATTTGATGTTCGGTTCCATACCATGAAGCTACCTGCACCCGGTAGCGGCGGACCTGTCGATCGTCAGCATTGGCGCTGCAACATGAAACCAGTGAACGGTCTCCATCACCTTGGTGATCATGGGATCGACCTCTACTGCGAACGAGACCTCACCCGGACTTATCCGGCACTGACGATCCCGGAGGATCAGGATCCTCATCACCTAAAAGCAGATCGATACCGCGCATGGAGGGCACATCCGAACTGACGGTCTTCAGGATCGCCATGAAGGGCAGCAACAGGATCATGCCGGAAACTCCCCAGAGCAATGCACCGGCGAGCACGATCACGATGGACGCCATTGTGTTCACATGCAACTGGTGCCCTACCACCTTCGGAAAGATCAAGTTCGCTTCCAGGTATTGCACTGCCGCGTAGACCGCTACAACACCGAGTGGATACCACGCATTTCCCGTTGCTATCCACACCACCGACATCGGCAGCAATGAACTGATCATAATACCTACGTACGGAATGATGGTCATCAGAGCGGAAAGCATCCCGAACAGGATCGCATTGTCCACACCCAGGATCGCCAAGCCAAGGCTGTTCAAAACGCCAACAATGATGTACACCTTCGCCGTGCCCACGACGAAGGCAGCGAAATTGTGAACGCTGCGATGAAGTATATCCGGCAACAACGGCCTGAGCGAGGAGCCCGCGAATACGGACAATACAAGAACATAGCGCCGACGGTCATACAGCAAAAGTGCGGTCAGGATCGGGATCAGGAACAGGTTGAAGAACATCCCGAAAACAGAATCCATGGCTTTCAGGAAGAAGCCGCCCAAGCCTTCCGGGAGCACTGCCAACAACGCCTCCCATCGTGCCACTCCGCTCCGCGGGATCCCATCGATAGTCTGTTGTATCCGGTCAACCAAATGGGTGACTATTCCGGAAGAGCCTTCGCGCAACGCGGGCAATTGGTTCAGGAACGCATGCAATTGCCACATGAGCAGAACCACGATCCCGGAGAAAAGAACGATGACGACCAATAATGCGGCGGTGATGGACAATGCGCGGCTGAGTCCCCTTTTCTCCAACCCCGAGACCATGGGATAAAGCACCATCGCCAGGAGCAGGCTGTAACACAAGGGAATGAATATGGCCTTGCCGACGTAGAGCAACGCGATCACAGCAAGCGTGATCAGGAAACGGTCGCGTGTCTGATTCATCCTTGGCGCTGGTAAACTGCGATGATGGTCATCTTGTTCGAACGAAGACCAGCACCCAGCATGTTGCTACGAGCGAAACTATCTACCGATCCCCGAATGGGATCTCAACGCAGCCCGCCGGAGCATTCCGGGAAGAAGCCATCGACCATGGAAGCAGGCGATGATCATTTGCCACCTTTCTTGAACAACTGTTCAAGTTGTACCAAGCGAGTAAGCTCTGACTTGCTGTTGCCTCCCGAAGAACTGGCGATCGCGGCAGCGGTATCGAAGATCATCCGTCGCATGGAGGCATCGAACCGTTCCGGATCAACCTTGAATTCCTCGACGAAGCGATCGAACGCATCCTCGGGTTTCATGCCTGCATCCCTGGCGAAGTCGAAACTGATATCGATGTAATGACCAGAATCGGTTCCGAGTTCATCGCGGCTGTTCTCCAAGGGTAGCCATTGCTCTTTGATGATCGCCTTCAGCTTGTTCGCCTCGGCGGGACTCACCCTGCCATCGCTATCGGCAATGCTGTAGAACAAGAAGCCGAGGCTGCTGTAGAGATCCTGGTAAGTGGTGGTCATTTGATCGACGTGTATGGAACAAGAGCAAAGTTCTTGAACTACGACCGTGCGAACATGATCAATGTCAGGATATCGCAACGGGTTATTCGCGAACGACAGCCGTTCTCACTTCACGCTCATCCGAGCGAACGACCAACAGGTAAGCGCCGGAAGTCAACGAAGTCATATCGACGAGCCCTGTGCTGCTTCGCAGACCTGCTTGGCGAAGTACGATGCGACCCAAGCGGTCCATCAGCAACAACTCGGTAGCGACGAAGGGTGCCGTGTAGGTAATGGTTGAACGGGTTGGGGTAGGGAACACCCGCAGTTCCGCCAGCGGCTTCGTTGCGGACACCGCCACGTTGGGATCCACAACGATGTATTGCGCCATCATCATATTGTCCTCATGGAACAGGTTGTGGCAGTGGTACATGAACGGCCATCCATCCGTGGTGTAGTCATCGAACCGCATGATCACGCGCACGGTATCGCCAACGTCCATCAGTACAACATCCTTGGCGCCCTGCTCCCATAGTGGTGGCGCTGCACCATCCCGATCCAAAACATAGAATGATCCACCGTGTATGTGGAACGGATGGGCCATGTTCGAACTGTTCACGATGGTCCACACTTCCATCGCGCCCAACTGAATGGTATCGTTGATCACGTTCATTTCGAAACTGTGCCCGTTGATGTAGAACGAAGCAAAGCCGATCATTCCGGTTCCCGATAGAACCTTGGTGCGCGTGTTGGTCGCCAAGGCTTCATCATAAGGGATCGCGGTACCGAGCGTTGACGGGATACTGGTGATCGCACCTGCCGTGGGTGCGCCTACCCGGATGCGCAATACCGGGAAGTCGATGGCATTCAGTGCACTGCCTTCCCACAGGATATTCAAACCACCTGGAACGGTGGTCGGCAATTCGGAACCGTAACTCATCAGCATCAAGCTGTCCCCTTCCATGCCGGTGAGGTCCAAGAGGATCTCATCACGTTCACCGTTGCTGAGCCGAATGCGGTTCTGGCTAACAGGCGCGTTCAACAAACCGCCGTCACTTGCGATCACGGTGAATGCTTGATCGTTCTCGAAGCCCAGTTCATAGATCCGGGCGTTCGAGCCGTTCAGCAATCGCAGTCGCACGATCTGTGCAGGGCATTGCAAGTATGGCCGTGGCGTTCCGTTCACCAACACCGAATCGCCCAGCGGTGCGAAGGCGAAGTTCCCGTTGGTCAAGAATCGGCGATCCTGCACCACGATCGGGAAATCATCCACGCCGTAAGTGCGGGGCAACTCGAGCGCAGCTTCTTCGGCATCGCGCACGATGATGAAGCCCGCAATGCCCTTGTTCGCCTGCTCAGCTGTCATCATGTGAGGGTGCGGATGGTACCAGTATGTGCCGGCCAGATTCATCACCTTGTAATGCACATCCCATGTTTCACCGGGCATCACTTCGCGAGGCGGGCCACCATCGAATTCGCCGGGCACATGCAGCCCGTGCCAGTGCATGTTCGTCATTTCACCAAGCTCATTGTGAACGCGTATGCGCGCACTATCCCCTGTGTGGAAAATGAGTGTGGGGCCGAGATACTCCGCGCTGGCGCCGAACGTATTCGTGTTGACCCCCGGATAGAACTGGTGCACATGTTCATCCACCACCAGATCAAAGGTGTCCTGGTCCAACGCAGGTGGTATGGCCAGCGGGTTGTTGAACTGGGCTGATGCGGCAAGTGAGCACAAGGAAGCTACGAACAGGGAAGTCGGTTTCATCGGTTTCTGGTCTGCAAGGCCGCAAACTATCCACGGATCCTGGATCGTCGACTGACCTTCATCATTACCTGCTGGCGGTACTCGTTCATAAAGGCTGTCAAGAGGGTAGGCGCGAGCTTTCGTGGGGAGAGCTTTGACCAACAAATTCCATGGGGCCACGCGCACCGGCAATTCGAATGCCGGTAGTCGGAGAAGCAGCCTGGCCCATTGTTCTGCTTACAGGAAACGGGTCGGTCCGGTCGGCCGAAGTGAAGCGAACAACAAGTCCGGTCTTCAACGAACGGATCAACCAATGGAAAGACATCGGGCGCCCTTCGGGCTATCAACTCAATAGGGTTGCAGCACAGCAACCTTGGCGGTCGCTACCGAGCCATCGGTGTACTCCGTGCGAACGAGATAGATGCCCGTGCCCATCGATCCAGTAGCAACGGGCCACGTGCTGCAGATCCGTCCGCTGGCATCAACCATCCATCGTTGCAGTACCTCTTTGTCGCGGCATGCGATCGCGCTTACCACCGGGGAATAGTCGAACGCACCATCGTAGTCCGTCTGCTTCAATCGGTAGTAACCGGCACCGGTCAGGGCTTCGGCATCCTGGAACTCGTACTGCGTTGGTTGTTGCGAATTGCCTGCACCGGATACTGTGCCGATGGGCAACCAATACTCGGCATCCCCACTTCGTTCCACTGTGAAGTAGGCGTTGTTCGATTCCGAGGCCGTGCTCCAGTGAACGCGTACCGAACTTCCATCACATACCGCATCGAACGCGAGCAGCTCGATCGGCAACGGAACGGTGAGCGACACGGATACATCATCCAAAAAGTAGTACGCTCCCATTCCGCCGGTAGGCGACATCTGCGCTGCAGTGGTGCCGGCATCATTGTGGAAGTTGCCAATGGTCATGAACTGGAATGGCTGCGTAGGCGTGAAGGTGAACGAGTGCAGCTGCCAGGTGGAACTGTAGACAACGGTAGTGATCTCGAGCTGCGGGACCACCCCGGTGAGCGGAGCACCGCAGCTTTGGCTCAGTGGTGCCATGGTGAAGGCAACGCCCAGGTTATTGATGCCCCAGCCGGAATAGGGGTTGGTGCCGTTCGTGGTCCAGAAGGAGACGGTATACGATTGGCCCGGCACCAAGGGGGACGAGAGCGTGATGCGCGGGTACTCGCGGAAGTTGGTGACTCCCACCAAGTACCACGGAGTGAAGCCGATCAGCGCATTACCGATGTGCGGCATGGTGGTACCAAAGGTGGTGTTCGGTGCTTGCACGCCTGCGCCACCCGCTGTGTGCATGTAGTCGGGATGCCCGCAACCGGGTGCGAGCGTACACGCATTGCTCGCGGAGGTCCAGCCCGTGGCCTTGCACAACTGGGCATAACCGGTGGGCAATGAACTGAAGGTCTCGAAGCCTCCGTTCGGTACCAGGTTCTGACCGAGCAAAAGCACAAAGCAGAACAAACCAGAGACCGCCGAAAACAGCACACGAAGAAGGATACCGCGACCTTTCACACCGTCGAAGGTGGTGCATTTGAGCAACCCCTTTGGTGACCTTCGTCACCCGATACTCCGAAACGATCAACGGGATGGATGAAGCGGTAGAATAGCCCGCCGGAGACGAGCTGCCGCGAGCGCGTCAGCAGTCCTTCGGCGCTTTAATGCCAGGTGTACCAACAACGCGATAACACCCAAGGGTATCGGCACCGAGGTGAGGAATTGGATCCAGTAGTAACCGGGGATCATCCCCCAACCGATCCAGAAAAACGTGCCTTGCAAGAAGAGGGCGGCTTCGCTGAGCAACACGCCGGATGTGAAGAGCGACAACCCGATGCGCACGAGCCGATCGGTAGAAACGAACCAGCCGCGCACGAGGGCCATGGCAAAGAGCATCATGCTGATGGCGCCAAGCATGTTGAGATGGATGAAGCCGATCACGTAGTTGCGGATGGTGAGGGCCATGTCCGCCATTTGTGGCACGGATACCGCCGCTTGCATCAGCACCTTCAGCCCCATGCCGATCAATGCATACGTAACGCAACGCCACGCCCACAATGGGGCCTTGTCGTGCAACTTCACCTGCATGCGCCGAATGGAATTCGCGGTGCGCCAACCCGCCCATAGTTGCAACAGCACGCCCACAGAATTGATAGCGACGATGTACCAGTGCCGTTCGCTCCAGGCAATGGCGAGCGCGAACGTGAGCACCGCAGAGATCAACCATAAACGGATGGTGAAGGGATCCAGCGGTTCATCCGCACCATGTGTTTCGGCCCAACGACTCCACAGCGCGAGGGCAGCGAACCAGAACCAGCCATTGAACTGGAAGTGCAGAAAGAACTGGATGCTCCAGTAATACCACTCGGTCCCGAAAAGACCGCTTGCCAAGAGTGGCCCGATGGACCAAACGCCCACGGTGGAAAGCACCATCATCCAGATCGCGATGCGCACCAACCGGCGACTTCCACCGGGCACCCAATGCCGGGTACCCTTCCACGCGAACACCGCCAACACGTAGGAGATCAGCATGTGCAATGTGGTAAAGGCGATGGACACCGGACCATAGGACTGCACCGGGAAGCTCACCAACATGCCAACTACCGCCACCTGAACGATCAACAACAGTAAGCGGTGGCCTTTGCGCTTGTCCGCACGATCGGCATCCTCCAACAGGAAGACCATGAGCGCCATGAAGATCCAACCCAACATGGCCACGTGCGAATGCGCATGCAACAACGGCTTGAAGTTGACGTGCGGGATCTCGACGATGTAGATGCTGCGCAGCACGCAGCCGATAATGGACGCGATGCACAGGTTGAACAGAGCGACGATGAACCAAGGCCGCAGGCCATGGTGTGCAATGCCGTCGGTCGCTGTGTGTTCGGATATCATCGGGTCTTGAAGTTCACGGGTCGGGATGACAAACGTCAGTATTCGGACAAAACCGTCCGATGATATTTGTCACGTCCCCGAAGATCGATCATTCCGATCATTATCATTGAACCACTTTGAAAGACACCACCGACCAGAACCAAACACCATCGACCATGCGAACACACACCGGAAATACCAGCCTGATCGGGTTGGCCATCATGCTCCTCACGCTGGGAGCTTGCGGGGGAAGCGGGGAACCCACCACTGCGGATAAGTACAAAGTGCCGAGTGGCGGAGGAATGGAGCCGGCCAACAGCCCCTCCAAAGCGGCGATGATCAGTGAGGCGGATATCACCCTTGGTGAAGTGGACAAGGCTCTGGTGGAAAAAGGCAAGAGCACATACGACGTGAAATGCCAGGCTTGCCACAGCATCGGCGAGAACCGCGTTGTGGGCCCCGGATGGAAAGGCATGTTGACCCGCCGCAAACCCGAATGGGTGATGAACATGATCCTGAACACGGAGGCTATGCTGAGCACCGATGCCGAAGCGCAAAAGCAGCTGGAGCAATGCTTGGTGCGCATGCCCAACCAGAACCTGAGCAAGGATGATGCGCGCAATGTTGTGGAATTCATGCGCACCCTTTGAACAACAACGAACCGAACAAACCATGAAACGATCGATCATCATCACCGGCGGCACCCTAGGGGCCGCTGCAGGCCTCTTCATGCTGGTGAACACCCTGCCCGGCTGCAGGCCCAGCACCAACGTACAGAGCGCCGTTACCGGCGACGCCGCGAACAAGGCCTATGTGAAACCGGGCGCGTATGACGAGTTCTACAACTTCGTGAGCGGTGGCTTCAGCGGGCAACCGTCGGTGTATGGCATTCCGAGTGGTCGCATGTTGCGCAATATCCCCGTGTTCTCTGTGAACCCAGAGAGCGGATGGGGCTTCTCCGAAGAGACCAAGCCCATGTTGATGACCACCCATGGCTTTATCCCATGGGACGATTCGCACCATCCAGAGCTATCGCAGACAGATGGCGTACCTGATGGCAAATGGTGCTTCATCAACGGCAACAATACACCACGCATCGCCTTGGTCGACCTCGGTACGTTCCGTACCAAGAGCATCATCGAGATCCCGAACAGCGCCGGCAACCATAGTTCACCCTTTACAACGGGCAACAGCGAATACGTGGTGGCAGGAACGCGTTTCAGCATACCGATGGGAACGGACGAGCAGCGAGATGTGTCTATCGACAGTTACCGCGAGAACTTCAAAGGGACAGTATCCTTCATCCATCCGGACCCTGCAACAGGTAAGTTGGACATCGCCTTCCAAGTGATCACACCCGGCGTGAACTTCGACTTGTCGCACGCGGGTAAAGGCCCCAGCGAAGGGTGGTTCTTCTTCAGTTGCTACAACAGCGAACAAGCATACAGTTTGTTGGAAGTGAACGCGAGCCAAAAGGACAAGGACTTCGTGATGGCCTTGAACTGGAAGAAAGCCGAGGAATACGCCAAAGCCGGCAAAGGCCGCATGGTGCCGGGCAAACACTACATGAACTGGTATGACGATGCGAAGCACACCGGCATCAGCGAGGTTCGCAACGAAGTGTTGCAACTGGACCCACGCGAACTGAAGGACCCGACCACTTCATGCCATGCCCGAAATCACCGCACGGTTGCGATGTGATCCCACCGGACAGTACATCGTAGGCAGTGGCAAGTTGGCCGCCTTGATCCCCGTATTCCAGTTCAGCAAGATCCAGGAGGCCATCGCCAAGAACGATGTGGAAGGTGACTTCATGGGCATTCCTGTATTGAAGTATGCAAGCGTTATCAAAGGCGAAGTGAAGAAGCCCGGACTAGGACCCTTGCACACGGAATTCGATGCGAACGGCTTCGCCTATACCAGTTTCTTCGTGAGCAGCGAGATCGTGAAATGGTCGTTGGAAACGTTGGAGCCTGTGGACCGTGTGCCTACTTATTACTCCATCGGTCACTTGTGCGTGCCTGGCGGAGACAGCAAGAAGCCATGGGGCAAGTACGTGATCGCCTACAACAAGATCACCAAGGACCGTTACCTGCCTACAGGCCCGGAATTGGCGCAGAGCGCACAACTCTTCAGCATCGACGGACCGAAAATGGAACTGCTGCTGGACTTCCCCACCATCGGCGAGCCGCACTACGCTCAGGCGCTTCCGGCGGAGCTTGTGAAACCACGCGAAGTGAAGTTCTTCAAGATAGAAGAGAACCAACACCCGTATGCGGCCAAGGGCGAGAAAGAAGCCAAGGTGGTTCGTGAGGGCAACAAGGTGCATGTGTACATGACCACGATCCGCTCGCACTTCACACCGGACAATATCGAAGGGATCAAGCTAGGGGACGAGGTGTACTTCCACGTTACGAACTTGGAGCAGGACTGGGATGTGCCGCACGGCTTTGCCATCAAGGGCGCGGCAACCGCCGAGCTGCTCGTAATGCCCGGCGAAACGCAAACCATGAAATGGATACCTGACCAGATAGGCGTAACGCCAATGTACTGCACGGACTTCTGCAGCGCGCTGCACCAGGAAATGCAAGGCTACATCCGCGTATCACCAGCGAACAGCAAGGTGGAATTGAAGGGTGTTACAAAATCGTACGACGCAGGCTCGTAACCAAGGTATGACGACAGCAACGATCATCGACACACCGGGCGGGTCCGCAGATGCGGACCCGCCCGAGGTTGATGAACAATTCGCACACTGGGACTATAAGCGCGGCTTGCATCCTTTCGCGCGAGTGCTCTTGGCCTTGGCGGCTATCGCACTTGCTACGTTGCTCACGGTACCCATATGGCGCATCGATCTCAAGGCCCCCCAATACCCGGAAGGCTTGGTGATCACCATCAGTCACGACCACTTCGCTGGCGACATCCAGAAGATAAACGGGCTGAACCATTACATCGGCATGGCCACCATTGAAGACAACATGTTCCCGGAATTCGCGATCATGCGGTACGCGTTCTATCTGCTGATCAGTTGGGGTGTGATAGCAGCTATCATCGGCAAACGGAGCGCATTGTTCAGTTGGTTGTTCGCACTGTTCGCTTTTGTGATCTGGGCGATGTGGGACATGTACGCGTGGGGCTACAAGTACGGCCACAATCTGGATCCGCATGCGGCGATACAAGTGGAAGGCATGGCCTACCAACCTCCATTGCTGGGCCACAAGAAGCTGCTGAACTTCGATGCTTGGTCAACGCCGGATCAAGGTGGCTGGGTGCTTTTGGTGCGATCACAGTGGCGGTCCTTCTCTACCTGCACGACCATTGGGTACATCACAGAGCGAAGAAGAAATTGAAAATTGCGAACCCATGATGAAGGCGATCATCCTGTCCATGCTCACACTTCTCGCAGCGTGCGGGGTGAGCCAACCGAACATCGACTGGGGCAAGGCCGAATGTTCCCATTGCCGTATGAATGTGATGGACCAGCACTTCGGCGCGGCTATCATCACCACAAAGGGTCGGCAATACAGCTTCGATGCTGTAGAGTGCATGGTGCATTTCGTTATCGGCGGTGCTGGTGCGGAGAACGATGTGGCCACTTATTTCGTGGCGGACCACGCGCATCCCGGCGTTCTGATCGACGCCACAAAAGCCAGCTACTTGCACGCGGCAGACCTTCGCAGCCCAATGGGTGGGAATTGCGCAGCCTTCGCGACCACAGCCGATCGTGACACAGCGGCCATCTTGCACAACGGAGAACTCCTGGATTGGGAAGGCGTAAAGCGGTTGCTCGCCAAGAACTGAGATGCTACGGCTCGCGACCACGCTGTTCGTTGTTGCCGGCATGTGGCAAGTCACCCAAGCCCGAACGTGGGAGGTGCGGCCAGTGCAGAACGCTCATCCTCTGCGCGATGCCATTGCGGCCGCCGGAGCGGGCGACACCGTTCACGTGCACGCAGGGACCTACCGCGAAGGGGTGATCCACTTGGATCGACCGATCGTCCTTTCCGGATCGATCGGCTATCGATCGATGGCGAAGGCGCGGGAGATGCGATCATCGTAAGCGCATCGCATGTAACGATCGAAGGGATCGAAGTGCGCGGAACGCAGGTGAGCAATATGAATGATAATGCGGGTATCCGTGCGGATGAATGCCAATTCCTCGTTGTGCGCAACGTGCGCGATCGATTGTTTCTTCGGTATCCATCTTGCTGGCGTTACCAGTTCACTGATCGAGGGGAATGAAGTGTTCGGGCGTATCGATGAGGAAGAGGATCGCAAGGCCAACGGTATCCATCTGTGGAAGTGCTCGCGCGATACGGTGCGCAACAACCATGTTTCAGGTCACCGTGATGGCATCTATTTCGAGTTCGTGCAGGACAGCCGTGTGGACGGGAACACCAGTGAAGACAACGCGCGTTACGGGCTGCATTTCATGTTCAGCCATCACGATCACTACACGCACAATGAGTTTCGCGATAACGGTGCGGGCGTGGCCGTGATGTTCAGCCACGATGTGGAGATGACCGACAATCGCTTCCTGCGCAACCGCGGAGCCAGTGCTTACGGACTGCTACTGAAAGAGATCAACGATGTCACGATGGAGCGGAACGAGTTCCGCGATAACACATCGGGTCTCTTCATGGACGGATGCAATCGGGTGGTCGCCACCGATAACACGTTCATCAGCAACGGCTGGGCCTTGCGTATGTTCGCGAACACCATGAGTACCACGTTCCAAGGGAACAGCTTCACGGGCAACACCTTCGATGTGACCACCAACGGCGACATGGCCGCGAACACCGTGGACGGCAACTACTGGGACCGCTATCGCGGATATGACCTGGACCGCAATGGCACCGGTGATGTCCTCACCGGCCATTGAGCTTGTTCGCATCCCTGTTGGAACGCACGCCGTACGCGGTGATCCTGTCACGCAGCTTGTTGGTGCAATTGCTCGATGTTGTTGAGCGCTTGTTGCCATCGGTTTCATCCGTGTCGTTGGTGGATGAACATCCCCTGATGCGCCCACCTGATGATGGAGACGATAGCCGTTCGGGACCTTGCCAAGCGCTACGGGAAACTGTGGGCATTGCAAGGTGTGAACGCTTCGTTCCACGCTGGCGAAACCGTTGCTGTTATCGGCCCAAACGGTTCGGGGAAAAGCACGCTGATCAAGATCCTGCTGGGCTTGGTGCGTGCAACACGCGGGCACATCGATGTGCTCGGCATGCGCGCAGGCGGCGATCCGGCAAGTCGCGAGCGCATCGGCTATATGGCACAAGTGGCAAGGTATCCCGAGCAGTTGCGATCGGCGATCTGCTGGATATGATGCGTGATGTCCGGGGGCTTTCTGATGACCAGCTCGACGACACCTTGGTGCATGAACTCGGCCTAGATATCCAACTCGATAAACGCATGGGTGCGCTCTCCGGTGGCACACGACAAAAGGTGAGCGCGGTGCTCGCTTTCCGCACAAAGCCGCAAGTGCTCGTGTTGGATGAACCCACTGCTGGCCTCGACCCGGCATCGTCAGCGCGGTCCGATCGCCGAGGTACGCAGCGCCCGCGAACGGGGATGCACCGTGCTGATCACCTCCCACCTTATGGATGAGGTGGGACACATTGCGGATCGTGTGGCCTACCTCAGCGAAGGGCAGTTGCGCTTCATCCTACCCCCATCCGAGATACTTGGGGCCACGGGTGCCGATCGACTTTCACAAGGCATCGCCACGTTGCTGCGAACACCGGTCGCGTGATGTGGAAGGTGTGCAAATACACGTCGATCGATCTGGCGCGCAACCGTTTCATGCTGGTGTACACGCTGCTGTTGCTGGCCATCTCGTGGGGCTGTTCGTGCTGGAAGGTGATGCCATCAAAGGCCTGCTCGCACTGGAACAAGTGGTGCTCGCCTTGGTGCCGCTGATCGCGGTTGTGTTCACCGTAACGTATTTCCACAACTTGTCCGACTTCACCGAACTGCTCGCCGTTCAGCCGCTCCGTCGCCGGTCCATCCTCCCGGGCAGCTGCTGGCATTGGGCATTGCGATGCTCGTGGCGCTGGTTGTGGGTATGTACCTGCCGACCGCGGTGTTCGCCCTGTTCGACATCGGTGGCGTGTTGATGCTCTGCGCTGCGCTGCTCACACTGAGCTTCGTTTCCATTGGTGCGCTCATCGCTATGAAGAATCGCGATAAAGCCCGAGCGGTGGGTTTTGGCCTCGCTGTTTGGGCAGTGATGGTGATCGTATACGACGCGCTCCTCTTGTGGGCGATGCTGGCCTTCGGCGACAGGCCGATCGAACCGTTCGTAGTTCCCATCGCGGCCCTTAACCCCATCGATCTGGCGCGCATCATGGTGATGTTGAAAGTGGATC
This sequence comes from Flavobacteriales bacterium, assembly GCA_016717225.1. Classification (GTDB taxonomy): domain Bacteria; phylum Bacteroidota; class Bacteroidia; order Flavobacteriales_F; family PHOS-HE28; genus PHOS-HE28. Next base: position 18,418 of record JADKGB010000035.1, read on the forward strand.
TGGCTGCCATGATGGGGTACAGCGGAGCGGTGTACAAACAATACCTCGGCAGCGTGGGAGGGATCATGATGGCTACGGGTGCGTTGATGCTTTGGGTGATCGTTCCCGCGTGGTGGTCCTTGCGCGCTTTCGATCGAAAGGACCTCTGATCGATCGACAGATGCTGTAAAATGAACCAGAAGAAAGCGAGCAACTGACGATCATCATGTTCGATGCGGTTATTATCGGACAATATTGTCCGCAGAACGAACAAAACGAGAACACATGAAAACTTTCGGTCGATCTTTTTACTGGTTCGCGCCTTTGTTCGCGACCGCATTCTTGATCTTCTTGTGCGGGCGGTGACTCCGCGCCAAGCAGTGGAACTTCTCCAGCTCCTGAAGCGACGAACGCACCGGGTGGCGGGCAATCGACTGTAAAGGATGGCCTGTCAGCGAAGAACGTGGTGGTGTGGCCGTTGGTTCGCCGGACCATACCACGTTGGTGGCTGCGGTAACCGCTGCCGAGCTGGTGGATGCCTTGTCCAACGCGGGTCCCTTCACCGTCTTCGCACCTACGAATGCGGCCTTCGCAGCACTTCCTGCTGGAACCGTGGACGGCCTGTTGAAGCCCGAGAAGAAAGCCGACTTGCAGAACGTCCTGCAATACCACGTCGCGGTCGGTGTGTTCAAACCAGAGATGATGGCCGATGGCCAACCGCTGGGTATGGTGAACGGCGACAATGTGAAGTTCAGTGTGAAGGACGGCAAGGTGATGATCAACGACGCGAACATCGTAGCTATAGTGCCCGCAAGCAATGGTCTGGTGTGCGTGATCGACAAAGTGCTCCTGCCTCCAGCACCCGCACAGTGATCAACCGGAACACCATTGGCTCCACCTTGATCGGAGCATGGTGAAAGTCAGCGAAGGCGTCCGAAAGGGCGCTTTCGTTGTTGAAGCCCCCCGAAACAGGTCCCGTGAACTCAGCGTTGCATGAAGGTGGATCCGTCTTTCAGGCCGCGGCTCAGATCCTCTATGCTTGTGCCCTCCAACATGCGCCGAAGATCCTTGCGCACCTGCAGGAAGTGAACGTGCAAAGGACATGGCCGCTTATCGGAACACTCCTTCAACCCCAATCCGCAACCGGTATAAATGGCATCACCATCAATTGCCCTTACCACATGGCTCAGTTTCACCTCTTGGGCTTTGGCCGTTGGTAAGGAGAAGCCACCGTTCGGCCCCTTCATGGAATCGATAAGGCCTGCTTTCGTTAACTGCTGAAGCACCTTCGCCGTGAATGCATGGGGCGAATCGGTCTTCGATGCGATCTCGGACAGCGTGAGTCGCTCGCGTTTTTCGGAACACGCTGCCGCATCATTGCTCGGATGGCGTACTCGCAGGCTTTGGAAACACAGTGGTGGGTTTGTGGGTGCGAAACTATCGCCATTCGGACGTAGTCGAGTGTCAACCATCGATCCAGCACTGGTCAAGTAGGACATTGGCCAGAGTTCACGCGCGGGCTTTTCCGGAAACCTGACGAAAGTCAATTTTCGACTGATCAATCTCAGGCTTTGTGCTCCGGCCACTGGGCAGTTTCGCAGCGCAAGCCACGGACCTGATGAGTGTCATCTTTCTCCTGATCACTGCCAGCACGTTCGTTGCGGGCATTTTCTTGGTGGCCTTTGTTTGGGCTATCCGCAGCGGGCAATACGAGGATGACCGATCCCGGGCCGTCCGCCTTTTTTCAGACGATAACATACAGCCACCAACCACGTGAGGCCATGATGGAACGTTTCCAGTACGACAATCGCATCGTGAAGAATTTCCTCTTCGCGACCGTGCTATGGGGCGCGGTGGGCATGTTGGTGGGGTTGATCATCGCGTTGGAAATGGTGGTGCAGGGCACAAGCCCCGATGCTTGGTACTATTGGTTGGTGCGCCCGATGATCTGGCTGAGCGAGCAGCAGTGGTTCACCTTCGGCAGGCTGCGGCCATTGCATACCAACGCCGTCATTTTCGCCTTCGTGGGCAACGGCATGGTTCGCCGGTGTTTACTACAGTGCAGCGGCTGCTGAAGGCACGCATGTTCAAGGACTGGCTCAGCAATTTGCACTTCTGGAGCTGGCAGACGATCATTGTGAGCGCGGCGATCACCCTGCCATTGGGTATTACCACCGGCAAGGAATACGCGGAGCTGGAATGGCCACAGGATATCGCTGTAACGCTGGCGTGGGTGGTGTTCGGGATCAACCTGATGGGCACCATCATCAAGCGGCGAGAGCGGCATTTGTACGTAGCCATCTGGTTCTACATCGCTACATGGGTTACGGTGGCCATGCTGCATATCGTGAACAGTGTGGAGCTGCCAGTGAGCCTTTTCAAGAGCTATAGTTTCTACGCGGGCATGACGGACGCGCTGGTGCAGTGGTGGTACGGACACAACGCGGTGGCGTTCTTCCTGACCACGCTCCTCGGCATGATGTACTACTTCCTGCCGAAGATCTCGGGCCGGCCCGTGTTCAGCTACCGGCTGTCGATCATCCACTTCTGGGCGCTCATCTTCCTGTACATCTGGGCCGGGCCGCACCACCTGCTCTATTCGTCGTTGCCGGAATGGGCCCAGACCCCGGTACGGTGTTTCAGCATCATGCTGATCGCGCCAGGTCGTGGGGCGGCATGCTGAACGGATTGCTGACCTTGCGCGGCGCGTGGGACCGGGTGCGCGAAGACGCGGTGCTGAAATTCTACGTCGTGGCCATCACCTGTTATGGCAGGAGCTACGCTCGAAGGCCCGTTGATGTGGACCAAGGTCTTGAACAGCATCAGCCACTTCACCGACTGGACGATCGCCCACGTGCATGTGGGCGCGCTGGCTGGAACGGGATGATCACCTTCGGCATCATCTACTGGCTGATCCGCGCCTCTTCGGCAAGGAAATGCACTTCACGCGGGTTGATGAATTTCCACTTCTGGATCGGCACGCTCGGCATCATCTTCTACACTATCCCCTGTATTTCGCTGGGTTCACGGAGAGCCTGATGTGGAAGCAGTTCACAACGGCCGGCCATCTGGCGTATGCCAACCCCGTGGACATCGTGCACCAGCTGGCGCGTACTGGCTGCGCCTCCTGGGGGCGTTGTACCTCACCGGCGTATTCATGATGGGTACAACCTCTGGAAGACCGTTGCTGCTGGCAAGCTGCTCGCCAACGAGGATGTGGAAGCCATGCCGATGGAAAGGACCAGCTGAACCAACGTTGGCGGCACTTGGCATCGGTGGCTCGAGGGCAAGAGCGCCCATCCAGATGCTGGTGTTCACCGTCGCGGTGCTGGGATCGGTGGCATCGTTGAATTGATGCCGACTTTCCTCATTCACGGCAACGTGCCTACGATCAAGAGCGTGCATCCTTACACACCGCTCGAATTGCGGGCCGGGACATCTACATGCGCGAGGGGCGCTACACCTGCCACTCGCAGATGATGCGCCCGATCCGCAGCGAGACGGAGCGCTACGGCGAATGGACAGCAAGGCGGGTGAATACGTGTACGACCATCCGTTCCAATGGGGGCCCAACGCACAGGACCGGATCTGTTGCGCGTAGGTGGGAAGTACCCCGAACAGCTGGCATTTCTACCATGCTCGACCCCGGTGCAATTCCTGAAGGGGGCAGCGTCATGCCGCCATAGTGCTCACCTCGAACAACGATCGTGGCGGGCAGCACCCCGGGCCGTCGCGGCCACTGCACACCGTCGGCGTGCCGTATCCCGAGGCTTGAGCAGCAAGCAAGCGCCCCGACAGGAGCGCACAAGCGCAGGGCATCGTCGATCGAGCTGAAGCAGGCGGCATCGACGACCCGAAACAGAACGAGATCGTCGCGATGATCGCGTATCTGCAACGGCTGGTACCGGACATCAAACCCCAAAGCCGCTCTTTTCAACGGCCGCCACCAAATAACCTGGAACGATGCTGCGGTTCATGTCTCATCCTTCAACGGTATCGACAACTTGGCCAATTTGGCCCACCCTCGCCCTTTCGATGCTGCTGTTCTCCTTCTTTCATCGGCGTGCTCGTGTGGGTCTTTGCCGTTGTTCACCGCCACTGATTAAATGGGCGGAACGCGCCTGAACGACACATCGAAACGAAGAGCTATGAAGCGCCATACATACACCGCATAACAGGGTCGGCAGCAGCCATTCTAGTGGCGCATGTCATGGTGAACGCCTGGGCACGTCGCCCGCGGATACCTAAGCCGCAGAAGGAATTGGTCCGATGAGCGTGAACGTTGCGCTCATTGGCCGACGTGTTTCGTGGTCGTGATAATGTCCAGGAGCATCATGCGCACGCTTGGGTCGCCAGGAAATTCTGGACGGCGCACGCAAGCGCACCGGCATGATGGTCTTGCTGACCAGTATTGCCGTTCACCAATGCATGCCCGCGAACGGTGAACACTTCACCACCACCACGCTGTTCTGGTGGCTGGTGGTAACGAACGTTTTCCTCGCCGTGGTGATGGTGCAGATGAACCTGTTACGCTTCCTCACCAAAACGATGCCTGAACAAGCCGGAGCCCGTGGTGGTTCGACCCGACCGTTGAACCGTGGGAAGATCGCGTTGGAGAAAGTTGACCAACCGTGTGCCCGTTGAGCGCGAGACGGACTTTTTGGACCACAACTACGACGGCATCCGCGAATTGGACAACGTATTGCCGCCGCGGGTGGCTGTGGTTCTACGGCACGATCCTCTGGAGCATCGTCTTCATGGCGAACCATTATGTGTTCAACATCTGGCCCGACCAAGATGTCGAATACAAACAGGAGATGGCCAAGGCCAAGGCGGATGTCGCCGCGTATCAAGCGCAGTTCAAGAACTCTGGTGAACGAGGAAAATGTGACGTTGTTGACCGACGCGGGTTCGATCGCTGCAGGCAACCGGGAATTCCGCAGAGTATTGTGTCGCTTGCCAGCGGAACAGGCCTCGAGGGCAAGGAAGGTCTTGGCCCTAACCTCACCGACGCGTATTGGAAACATGGCGGCGGCATCAAGAACGTGTTCCGAAACGATAGCCCACGGCGTTCCGGAAAAGGGCATGATGGGTTGGAAAACGCAACTGAAACCGATAGATGCAGCACCTCGCCAGCTACATCC
>JADKGB010000036.1 GCA_016717225.1 Flavobacteriales bacterium
GGATAGAAGCTGGAAAGCCGGAGCGCGGTAATCCGCGCGAGGACTTGTAGCTGGATAAGCTGACAGCGAAGTCTTCAGGCCGCGCCGAGCAACCCGCTACCCTGCGTCCTTCGAGGATCTTCAAGAACGAACGCGTGCGGATGTCCGCCAACGACAGCCCCCGTGGCCAGCGCCTCCTGCTCGCTGGTGACGCCCCGCAGTTGAGGCCGCGCAGGAAGTAGTTAGAGCAGGCCCTGACCGGTCACGCGGCATCTTGTCGGGGGGAACGTCGCTGGTGAGCGTGGCGCGGGCAGCGCGTTCCACGAATGCTTTGAGGCGCGCGGCGGCATCGTCATGAAGCTCTCCGAGGAAGAAGCTGTAGACGGCGGCGTAACGCGCAGGGGAATTGCGCGGGGTGCGGGGTCCCAGCCGCGGTAGAGCCTTTCCAGAGCGAGTGCCGCGTGTGGTCGTGCGCCTTCTTCCGGTTAAAGGTGTACCACGGCCTTGGTATTCTCCGCGCGCTGCTGCTTCGGCGTGAGTCGGGCGCGTGGATCTCGCAGTGCGGACCGGTGGGCATGACGTTGGTGGCGCGTCGCTGGGCCAGATGCCGGTAGCGCCGAGCAAGGACCTTCATCATCTGTGTGCAAGAATCGCACACGGCGTAACCATATCACGGTACTTCGCGCGGTGATGTTGTTGGCGGCTGTGTAGTCGTATGTACCGAAAGGCCGTGGCGATCATTGCAGCCCTTACTGGCGAGCGTAACGGCGCACAGCGGGTTGCTGCCATTCTTCACGCGCCGATGTTGCGCTGCGTGGTCTCCACCATCCGTCTCCATCTTCAGTGCGCCCCTGGGGATGCTTGCCTGCCCCTGGCCTTTGTGCTCGGGATCAGCCTCGAAGCTTCAAGTTGCACCGGCGCGGTGATCTGCTCGGGGATGCGTCACCTTCGGCAGCATCACCACGGGGATTGTCCGGGCAGTTTGCCGTTGGTCCTGCTGGCGAGCCGTGGTGAGGAAGATGTCCAGCGATGCGCGCCGCGTTCCTTCAGGTCCCCGGTGAAAGGCTTGATGCGGATGCCGATGAAGGGCGGCAGCGACTTGGCCTTCATGCCCTTGGCCACTTCCAGCGCGGCCTGCACGGCGGTTGCATCCTCCTCCTCCCAACTGCGGTTGCCGAAACCATCCTCGAAGTCGATGCGGAAATCCTCCAGCGCTTCGGTGCTGCTGTGGATCTCCTTGTTCTGGGTGCGGTGGGGACAGCCATCCTGGCTGTCCATGCAGCGCCTCCGGACTCATCTTGTCGTAGCGCTTCACGGCCTTGGCGATGTCGGCCGGTTTCTTCGGCAGCTTCGTGGCCGGGCAGTTCCAGCGCGCGAGCGAACTCCGTGAATCGGCGTTCTCGGAGCAGCGTCTTCAGCGCGGCGTTGGCCATCTTCTGCGCGGTGTCGGCACGGAACAGGTCGGCGCCGCCGTAGACAGTATGCACGGGCTGGCGGTCGGGGCGGTCGCCGGGATAGATGAGCTGGAAGGCCTTGTTGGCCTTGCCGAGCGTGTCGAGGATGCGGGACTTGTCTTTTGTGGGAACGCTGAAGTTCATGCGGGCGAAGATGCAGGAACTAATGCGGATCCTACATAGACCAGCCAGCTCAATTGTGGACACGGTGGACTTGGTGGGCCGCGGGCGTCCACATCGTCCACCGTGTCCACAAGCCGCCAAGGGTTACATTGGTGCAATGCCCGAAAAGCCAACAGAACCGCTGCTGCCACCGCACAGTGAAGCTACCGGAAGCTCAAGAGCTTTCAGGTGGCGCAGTTGGCTTACGATGTCACCGTTCGCCCCTGCGAAAAGTTCATCGAACGGTTCAGCCGCACGCGAGATCGAATGGTACAGGCCGCTCGCAGCGGCGTTCAGAAACTACTGAGGGGCGTCGCCAGCGGCACTTCCAAAAGAGCGAACTGTTCCTCACCAATGTTGCCCGCGCAGAAGCCTTGAAGAGTTGAAGTTGGACTACGAGGATTTCCTGCGCCACCGCTCGTTACCGCTGTGGAGCGTACGAACATATTGCGGCAAGAGCTCATCGACCGGCGTTGTGTCACGGCCGATGACGTTGCTCGTTGGTGCAAGGAGGTCAATGCACGTGACAAGTCGAAAACCTTTCCGGAACTTTCGGCCAAGTGCTGCTCATGCGTTGATCTCGGCGACGTCGGCCTGTTGGATCGGCGAATCAAGAGCTTATCCGAGACCTTCGAGAAAGAAGGAGGCTTCAGCGAACGCATGCACGCGGTTCCGCGAGCTCGCTCGAAGGGCTAACTCAACTCCCCGATACGTCGAGAACCCCCATGGCTCAACAGCAGCGGCACGTGGTAATGCGCATCCGCAGCAAGTTCGAATACCACTTCGATGTAGGGATAGAAGCTCCTGGTCTTGTGCTCGCTGAAGTAGGCCGAGACATCGAAGCGAACGCGGTAGATGCCTGCAGACAGCGATGCACTCTCCGGCACGACCCCGGATGACAACCGGAGCCGGGATGCGGCCATCGGCGTTGGTGCTGCCCATGGCGAGGTCGTCCCAGGCATCAGCGCCAGCGGAGCGTTGCAAGGTGACACGGATGCCACGGGCAGGTATGCCCGCGCGGTATCGAGGATGTGGGTGGAGAAGGTGGGCATGCTGCGCTATTGCAAAGGACGCAAAGAACACAACCGAATGAACAAGTTGCGCTCTATGTTCTCGCCACCCCGGATGCCGACTCCGGGGGGTTCTTCACGAACTCCGCATACACGCTGGAAATGCCTTGCGCAGGCCTATGCGATGTTTCCACCCCATGTTGTGCAGGCGCGATACATCCATCAGTTTGCGGGGTGTGCCATCCGGTTTCTCGGTGTTCCACTTCAACTCACCTGTGAAGCCAACGATGTCCTTCACCAGTTCAGCAAGTGCTTTGATGGTGAGGTCTTCTCCCGTACCAATGTTCACATGCAGCTCGTCGTTGTAGTTCTGCAACAGGAAAAAGCAGGCATCCGCCAGATCATCCACGTGCAAGAACTCGCGCATGGGCGAGCCTGTGCCCCACACTTCCACACTTGGTGCATGGGTGACTTTCGCCGCGTGGAACTTGCGGATCAACGCAGGTAACACATGGCTGTTGTTGAGGTCGTAGTTGTCGTTCGGCCCGTAGAGGTTGGTAGGCATAGCGCTGATGTAGTTCACACCGTATTGCCTGCGATAACTCTCCGTCATTTTGATGCCCGCGATCTTGGCGATGGCATATGGTTCGTTGGTCTGCTCCAACAACCCCGTCAACAAGCTCTCTTCCTTCAAGGGTTGTGGCGCCATCTTCGGGTAGATGCACGAGGACCCCAGGAACAACAGCTTCTTCACGCCATTGCGATAGGCGCTGTCGATCACGTTGTTCTGGATCATCAGGTTCTCGTACAAGAACTGGGCGCGGTAGATATTGTTGGCCTGTATTCCGCCCACTTTGGCTGCAGCGAGCACCACCACATCGGGTTTCTCACTTGCGAAGAAATCACGCACGTCTTGTTGCTCCCTCAGGTCAAGCTCCTTGCTTCCACGGGTAACGATGTTGTTGAAACCATCCTTCTGCAGGCGGCGCACGATGGCGCTACCTACCATGCCGCGATGGCCTGCGATGTAGATCTTGTCTTGCTTGTTCATCTTCTTTGGGATCTTTTCGGTCGACCCACTGGGTCGACGCTACACGGAACAGGAATGATCTCCGATCATTCCTGTTCGTGCAGGATAGAGTGACCTCCTTTCTTCAGGTAAACGTCACGCTTGAAGAGCTCCAGGTCGCTCGCCACCATTTCGCTCACCAGTGCCTTCAGGTCGTATTTGTGTTTCCAGCCGAGCACACGTCGTGCTTTTCTGGGATCACCTTCCAAATGGTCCACTTCCGCAGGGCGGTAGTACCGCTTGTCCATGGCTACGAGGACCTTGCCGGTCTTCCTGTCAACACCTTTTTCGTTGATGCCGTTCCCTTTCCACTCGAGCTTGATACCCACTTCGGCGAAAGCCGATCAATGAAATGGCGCACGGTGTACGTCTTCCCGGTCGCGAGTACGAAGTCATCGGGTTTTTTGGCTTGCAGCATCAGCCACATGCCTTCCACATAATCCTTGGCATGGCCCCAATCGCGCTTGGCGTCGATATTGCCGAGGTAAAGCGCGTCTTGCAAACCGAGTTTGATCTTGGCTACTGCACGCGATCTTGCGGGTTACGAAGGTCTCACCACGCAGCGGACTTTCGTGATTGAAGAGGATGCCGTTGCAGGCGAAAATGCCATAGCTCTCGCGGTAGTTCTTGGTGATCCAGAAACCGTAGAGTTTGGCCACACCGTATGGGCTCTTCGGATAAAAAGGCGTTTCCTCGTTCTGTGCTTTCGGCAGAACACCGCCGTACAATTCGCTTGTGCTGGCCTGATAGAATTTGGTCTTCTTCTCCATGCCCAAAATGCGGATCGCTTCCAGAAACGGAGCGTTCCGATACCATCAGCATTGGCTGTGTACTCCGGCATTTCAAAGCTCACTGCCACGTGGCTCATGGCGGCGAGGTTGTAGATCTCGTCCGGCTGGATCTCCTTGACCAGTCGCAGGCAATTGACACTATCGGTGAGGTCGCCGTAATGCAGGTGGAAGGGACGGCCCTTCTCGTGCATATCATGATAAAGGTGGTCGATACGATCCGTATTGAACAGGGAACTGCGGCGTTTTACGCCATGCACTTCGTAGCCTTTGTTCAGGAGCAATTCGCTGAGGTACGCACCGTCCTGGCCGGTAACACCGGTGATGAGGGCCACTTTACGCTTCTTACCGGCCGCAGCCGCTTTCTTCTTTGCCATGTTGAATGGTGTGTGCTTCTTCTTTATTGAACAATGAATCCGTTGTTCACCAATGATGATCTGTTGTAACGCATGGGTGCATTGGTCGTCACATCCATGAGCTGTTTGCCTGCTTCGTTGGCGATGGCGTGCCCGGCCGCAGTATCCCACTCCATGGTGGGTGCAAAGCGGGGGTAAGCATGTGCGGCGCCTTCGGCTACCAAGCAGATCTTCAATGCCGAACCCATGCTGGTGAGGGCAACTTGACCATGCTGCTGTTCCATGCGAGCGATATAGGCTTCCGTTTCCGAGGAGCTGTGGCTACGACTGGCAACAATGGTAAAGGTCTTCGGGGAATCAGGCATGGGTAGGCGATCCGCTTGGGCGGCGAGTTCATACGCCGACCTGCCTGCGAAGGTTTTTGCTTTCGCCAATCGATACGCACCACCGCCATTCCAAGCGAAATAGAGCATGTCCTTTACGGGTACATAGAGAACACCGGCGATCGGACTTCCAGCACCGAGATCGGATAGCGGAAGCCCATCGCGCTCGACCAGAGCGATGTTCACGGTGAACTCACCGTTGCGCTTGATGAACTCTTTGGTGCCGTCCAATGGGTCAACCAGCCAGTAGCGACCCCAGCTCTGGCGCTCTGCCAAGTCGATCTGCTTTCCTTCCTCGCTCAACACGGGCAAAGCCGTCTTGCCAAGCTCCGCCGCGATCACAAGATGTGCGCGTTTGTCGGCCTCTGTGAGCGGTGATCGATCGTCTTTCAATTCCACGTTGATCGGGCGCGTGTAGACGTCCAAAATTTCTGTTCCGGCAGCAAAGGCCGCAGCAATAGCATGATCAAGAAGTGGAAGCAGGTCGCTCACGAAAGGATGACCCGTTGAGTGATCGGATCAGCGCGACGAATTTAGGATCGCGGATCAGCGGTGACCCAGCGACTCCGGAACGATGTCAACGATCCAGGTGGAAGATCACTCCGCGTACCGCTGTTTGTATTGGCGGTACAGCTTTTTCTGGTGGTCGTCCAGGTCCAGATGTCGGCCATCGATGAAGGCATGAAGCACTTTGTTCGTGCGCATATCCAGCGCATCGCCAGCCGAAACAAATACCGTAGCACTCTTGCCAACGGCAAGGCTTCCATATTTCTGATCGATCCCAAGTACACGAGCCGCATCCAAGGTGATGGCTTGCAGGGCCTCCTCTTTCGCAAGGCCGAAGCACCGGCCGTACCGGCTAGAAAAGCCAGCTTCCTACTGCCCATTCGCTCCATGTCACCACTATAGCTCAAACAAAAGCGGACGCCCTTGGCTTTCAACAATGTTGGCAGACGAAAAGGCATATCCACGTCATCATCATCCCGCAAGGGAAGGCTGTGCAGTCGACGAAGGATCACATCCACTTTTTTGTCAACGAGCAGATCGGCCAAACGCCATGCATCATATCCGCCCACGATCACTGTTCGCTTCACGCCGAGGTCATGTGCGAACAGCACGGCTTCCTGGATCTCCTTGGCCAGGTCAGCATTTACGAAAAGTGTTTTCGTCCCATCGAAGAGCCCGCGCATCGCTTCCATCCGCAGGTCTGTTGCTGCGTGTTCGGGCAGTTGCGCATACGCTTTGGCCTTATGGAAAAATTGGTCCAACTCATCCAACTTTTCGTCCGCTCATCCCCCTTGCTTTTGTTCACGTCACCGGGTTCGGCCCACCAACCTTCGCGGTCATAGGCCTTGGGCCATGTCATATGAACACCATCATCCACTTTGATGGCAGCGGTGGAATTATCCCATGCATCCAATTGCACAACACTGCTGGTACCCGCGATCACTTCGCCACGCGGGGTGGATTGCGCGATGAGGACCCCATTGGAACGCAGCGTAGGGATGATCCGAGAATCGGTGTTGAAGGCGGACATGGCGCGGACCTCGGGTTCAAGTCGTCCGGTTTCATCGGCATCCTCGGTCGCACGCACCAGATCAACCTCGTGCAGCCCGATCGAGTTGTCCGGCAGTATCAAACCAGGATAGATGTGCTGATCGATGGTATTGATCACCGTATCGTACGTGGCAGTTACACCATAGCTATGGCCTACATAGTCGATCAGGCCATTCCGAAAACCCACCGCAGCATCATCTATCGAGGTGCCATTGCCCACATGCAGCGTTCCTCCCTTGAGCAAGATGGACTTCGATTGCGGGGGGGCGGGGGTGGGTTTCTGAGCCGTTCCCTGCACTTGAACCAGCACCAGGCAGGAAACGAGCAGCCATGCTCCTTTGCGCACGGCCAACGGACTGTTGTTCGCGAAGTACTTCATGGTTCTTCTCCGATCGTTTCGCACTGCCAATGCCCTTTCTCCTTGCGCTCCTGCTTACGCGCGGGAGCTCCTGCCTTTTTCGCTGCGATCATTTTTGCGATGATCCGTTCACGTTCGGCACGAACGGTATTTCGTAACTCAGCATCTGCTCTTCGATCGAAGCGGCGCACACCATCCACGAACGTCAGTTCCGCTTTGGCATCAATGCCCATCGGATCCGCGTTCCACAACACAATGTCCGCGTCTTTACCTACCTCCACCGAGCCCATGTGCGAGTCAAGACGCAGGGCTTTCGCAGCATTCAATGTCACCATCTTCCAGGCGCTCTCTGGAGATACACCACCGTACTTCATGGCTTTGGCCGCCTCTTGGTTCAGGCGACGGCTCATCTCCGCATCATCGCTGTTCACGCACACGTTCACCCCTTGCTCTTGCAACAGCGCCGCGTTATAAGGAATGGCATCGGCCACTTCCATTTTGTACGCCCACCAATCGCTGAAGGTGCTCGCATTCACACCATGTGCTTTCATTTTAGCGGTAACCTTGTATCCTTCAAGGATGTGTGTGAATGTCTGTATTTTGAATCCCATACTGTCGGCAACCTCCATCAACATCGCGACCTCGCTTTGCACGTAGCTATGACAAGTGATGAAACGTGTACGATCGAGGATCTCCGCCAGCGCATCCAGTTCAAGATCACGCCGAGGCCTTGATCCTTCTCGCGCGTCGGACAAAACTGGACCCTTGGTGGTTTTCGCGTTCTTCCGACCGGGCTTGGGCGCTGATGCATTAAACGCGTTCCATTCCAGCTTGTATTCTTTGGCACGGTAGAACGCGTCGTACATCAACTGCTCCACGCCCATACGGGTCTGGGGAAAGCGGCTCCCCCGATCTCCCCAGTTGCTCTGTTTCACATTCTCGCCCAAAGCGAACTTGATGAACCCGGATGAACCAGCAATGTGCATTTGGTCGGCGCTCTGGCCCCAACGCAGCTTGATCAATGAGCTTTGCCCACCAATGGCATTCGCACTGCCATGCAATTGCTGGATGGCGACGACCCCACCACTGAGGTTGCGATAAAGATCCACATCGTCCGGATCCACCACATCACCCATGCGCACCTCGGCGGTAATTGATTGGGATCCTTCGTTCACCCCACGTTCAATGGCGATGTGCGAATGCTCATCGATAATACCACAGGTCAAATGCTTGCCCGTTGCATCGATCTCTAGAAAAGAAGGTTTGCGCTTTCCGGAGAATAGCCCATCAACGTTCAACCGCTCACCCACTCCGATAATGCGGCCACCACTGATACACACATCGGCCTTGGGCAAAATACCCAAGGCCCCATTGGTCCAAACGGTCGCGTTGCGGAAGACGATCGCTTCTGTATCGGGCAGCATGGGCAACCCATAGGCCCCCAACGGATACCAGACATTCCCTGTGGGTGTCGACCACAGACTATCCAAGGCATCGGTCTTCTTTTCTTTCTTCTCCTTGGATACATATGCGCTCTGCCGCACTGCACTCCACGCGATCCATTCACCACCGGGCAATTGGCCTTGGCCATCCCAAATAGCTCCGCGGTCGTGTACGACCCCATTCAACCTCACGAGCCCTTTGAACCCAATTTTTTCTCCCTCGAAAACAAGGGTCACGGCACCGCGTTCCATCTTGAATGAGGCCTTCACGTGGGCACTGTCGTTCCCAGGCAACGCCACATCGGCCTCGGGTCGTTGAGATTCGCCAGACACCTTCAACTTCAGGATGGAACTGCGCAGATTGAGGTCGAACGTGCCGCGCGGATCTTCGCCAGGGATCGCGTTCTGAACAAAGCGCTTACCGGCCACCCATGTTTCATGCACCACGTTCTTGGGGCTCAGAAGATGATGTGAACAGATCACCAGGTTGGCCAACATGCCTGGCCTGATCGCCCCTACCAGGTCTTGCATACCATACAACTGCGCAGGAACAGTGGTAAGCGCGGCAATGGCCACAGAGCTGTCCAGTCCGCACTTGATCATCCGCCGAAGAGAAGCCCACATGGATCCCACATCCTTCAACCCTTGCGTAGTGAAAGCGAACCTGCCACCCGCTTCAGCGATGCGCGGTGCATTGGTGGGAGCCAACTCCCAATGTTTGAGTTTGGCAAGACTTACTTCCAACGCTTCGAAAGGATCTTCCACATCATAGGCTTCCGGAAGGGCGATGGGCAGGATGAGCGGACGATCATCCGCCAGGATGTCCGCAAGGCGAGCGTACTCGTCACCGCTTCCTTTAACGATGCAGCGGAATCCGAATTCCCGAGCGATCGAAGAGATACGCAACACATCGTTCCGGTTGCTCGCTTCGAATACCAGCGGTAAATTGAGTTGATCGTTCAAGGCCTGCAGATCCGCGTCGCTCTGTTCAAGCTTGCCCGCCGCACTGTACCAACGTGCATCATAGAATGTCTGGCGCAGCAGCGCGATACTACCCGTTAGGGAGTTGGGGTAGGCTTCTCTGCTGGTGCCCTTGCGGAAAGAGAACTGAGCTGAGGTACGCGGCGAAATAACATCCTCGCTGGCGGTGAGCCCTGTAAGAGAAACCGTGCAAGACGTTCCGCGGGCGACGCCATCCATTCGGTGCGCAATCACGGTTGTAAATCCCTGGGCGCGCAGGCTGGCAGCCTTGTCTTCATCATAGATGTACAATTGATCGGCCCGGGTACTCGGGCGAATAGCGGGATTCCAGAAACGAGCACCAAGGGGGTTTTCCTCTTTGCCCCGTTCAGCCTTCGGCATTCCGAAGTCCGAATAAGGCTCCACCAAGCCGGGCCAAACGTGCAACCCTTTCAAGTCATACTGAACAGCACCTGCTGGAACCGTAACACGCTCACCCACTGCGACGATCCGATCATCCAACACCAATATGGTCGCATCGGTAAGCACCTCGCCAGCTGAGGGGTGCACTGTGGCATGGACAAAGGCGGTGATAACGCCCAGCTTCGTAGCTGGCCCGTTCACCGGTGCGTTCACCTGCGCAAAAGAAAAAAGTGAGCCGCCAAGAGCACCAACGAACAAAAGGCTGCGCAGCGAGGAATAAAGCATCGCGGCGAATGTAGAACCGTTACCGATGTCTTCGGGCTTCGGGTGTGGGCAATGCGGAACGGACCAGCAGTCTACATTTGACCTGATCCAACTGACCCCTGTTCCATGGACGGTGAATTCGATTTGCTACGGCTCTTTCACAGCATACTTCGCTGGCTTGTTCTGTTATCCGTTTCAAGCGCCGGTGTGATCGCGTTGGTCGGATACATCCGGAAGCAGCCCATCATCGTTTGGGAACGATCGCTCACGATACTGGCCATGGTGTTGTGCCATGTGCAGTTGGTAGTTGGCCTCGCCCTGTATGCGGTGAAGTACAAAAGCTACACGTTGCTCACCCCACGCGGCTTCCAATCATCGCTTTCCTCTTCGGTGATCCGCTATTGGAAATACGAGCATATCGCCATGATGATCATCGTGATCGCCCTCGTAACGATCGGGCGCATGGTGAGCAAGAAGGCCAAAACCGAACCCGGCAAGCAACTGCGCATCGCCATCTTCTATCTGATCGCCTTGTTGCTTATGATCATGATGATGCCCTGGCCATTCCGGGAAGGCGTTGGACGATCATGGCTATGATGCGCTCAGTTCTCATCCTTGCTGTGGCATTCGGTATGGTGCTGGCGTGCGGTGATTCCCCCGTGGAAGTCGCTGCACAAGGGCGTGCCCCTTCGGAGGGCCAGATCCTCTTCAACACGCAGTGTGCGTTGTGCCACGGCCGTAAAGGCGACCTGGGGCTAAATGGAGCGAAAGATCTCACCCTGAGTATTATGAAGCGTGAAGAGATGATCGCATTGGTCAACAACGGCAAAGGCGCCATGATGGGGTACAAGACCATGCTGAGCAAGAAAGAGATCGAAGCCGTTGTGGACCATGTGATCACGTTGCGCAAGCCGGCATGATCGATCTGAAGGAGACACGCCTGAAGGGAGAAACCGCTGTGTTGATCAGCGTGATCCACGACGAGCAGAATGCCGAGCAAGTGCAGGAATACCTCGATGAGCTCGAATTCCTGGCGAGCACGGCGGACATACGCGCGGTGAAGCGGTTCACGCAAAGGCTTCACCGACCCGACGGCCATAGTTATGTGGGCAGTGGCAAATTGAACGAGATAAAGGCGTGGATGGAGGCGAATGGCGGTGATATGGTGATCTTCGACTATGAACTTTCACCCGCCAAGCAGCGCAACGTGGAGAAGGAACTCGGCCGGCCGGTCTTGGATCGGCCACGTTTGATACTGGACATCTTCGCCCGACGCGCACGGACCAGTCATGCCAAAACGCAGGTGGAATTGGCTCAATACCAGTACATGCTGCCTCGCCTCACCAAGTTGTGGACCCACTTGGAGCGACAGCGCGGTGGTACCGGCACGCGGGGCGGGGCGGGTGAAAAAGAGATCGAGACCGATCGGCGCTTGGTACGTGATCGTATCGCTTTGCTGAAGGGCCAGCTCAAGGACATCGATCGGCAGATGGCCACCCAACGCGGCAATCGTGGCAAGATGGTGCGGGTAGCCTTGGTGGGCTATACCAATGTGGGCAAGAGCACCCTGATGAACGTGTTGAGCAAGAGCGATGTGTTCGCGGAGAACAAGCTTTTCGCCACGCTGGATACCACCGTGCGCAAGGTGGTACTGGGCAACTTGCCGTTCCTTCTAAGCGACACCGTGGGCTTCATCCGCAAACTGCCCACACAATTGATCGAGAGTTTCAAGAGCACGTTGGATGAAACGCGCGAAGCGGATCTGCTGCTGCATATTGTAGACATCAGTCACCACAACTTCGAAGAGCAGTACAACACGGTAAAAAGCACGTTGGCTGAGATAGGTGCTGGCGGCAAACCGGTGATCGTGGTCTTCAACAAGATCGATGCGTATACCCCCGCTGCTCATGACCCGCATGACCTGGCCCCCAAACGGCCTGACCAGTTCACGCTCGCGGAAATGCAGGAAACATGGATGTCACGCATGAACGACCAGGACTGCATGTTCATCAGTGCGGTTCGAAAAGACAATGTGGATGCCCTGCGCAAGCTCATGTACGAGCGGGTGAAGTCGATACACCTTACGCGGTATCCGTACGAAAAGGACTTGCTCTACCAGGGTTGGATGGAAGAGGGTGAAAGTGCCGAGTAGCACACCTTATCTCAGGGGGATTTTCGGCACAACTTCGCACGATGATCAGCGGTCGGTCCTTGCCCATTGATGTACTTCGCGGGATAGCCATCATTCTTGTGCTGTTCCGGCATCACACCTTTTGGCTTCCGCTCCAGAACATGGGCTGGATAGGTGTGGACCTGTTCTTCGTTCTCAGTGGTTATCTGGTTTCTGGCCTGCTATTCAAAGAGTTTTTGAAGCACGGGGACATCAAGCCCTGGAGATTCTTGATACGCAGAGGCTTCAAGATCTACCCAACGTTCTATGCATTGCTACCGTTCGCGATCCTCATCAACATCAAGAACGATTTCTTCTTCCCCATCGGCTTGCTGTCCGAGATCATCTTCATGCAGAACTACCTCTTTGGGTTCGGCTGGTGGCCATTCACGATCACGTGGTCGCTCGCCATTGAGGAGCACTTCTACTTCGCTTTGTGTTTCGTTCTGTTGGTCGCTTCGCGACGAGGCGATCTGGCCAGGAAAAGCATACCACGTTGTATCCTGGGGCTTATGGTTATTTGTCTTGGCCTTCGGTTGTTCTCCAACTACGTGTACCCGTTGGTGTTGGGGGGGGGGGATACAATGCAAGCACACTTCACCAACACGCATTTCCGCTTCGATGCTTTGTTAGGCGGTGTGCTCATTGCTTGGTTCGAGTGTTTCCAACCGAACGATCTACAGGCTTTTGTAATTCGCCTGAGGCGTTGGATACCTTGGACGATACCGGTGCTGCTGTCCTTCACTCCATTCCTCGATGGCACTTCATCCCTTTTTGTAATGACATGGGGCTTCACCTGTATCTATATCGCCTTCGGGGCACTTTTGTCCTACGTGCTTATCGTACCCGCTATTCCGAACAATATCCTCTCTCGAGCCATCGGTTCCATCGGCCAGTGGAGCTATTCCATTTACTTGGTCCATGTGTTCGTGCTCGCATGGTTCTTGAAGTTGCCTGCAGTGGTGGATCTGCTTGGCACATCCGACCTAGTGCAATTCCCCATCTACTTCATCTTGAGCATTGCTTTGGGCGCTGGCATTTCAACTACTTGGGAGCGCTATTTCTTGATCTTACGGGATCGCTATTTCCCTTCCCGAAATTTGGTCGCAATACATCAAGAGCGGTCAACAATATCACGTAGGCATTCCTGAAACGGCCTTATGGCACCAGGATCCACACCCGCGCGAAGAGCGAACTCCTTGGACTTCCACTACCATTCAGGGTGCATTCGATCTACACCCAAAACACATATTGGATCGGACCTGCGATCTAACTTGTGCGCCCCTTGGATCCGAGCAAACCTGTCGCCACCACGATGCCATTGAAGGTCTGCATTGTCGCGCCGTGCTTCAATGAGGCCGCTATCGGGCCGCGTTTCTTGGCTGAATTGGAACAGGTGCTGGGCTCGCTCGGTTCACCGTGTACAATACTCATTGTGGATGATGGGTCCACGGATGGAACCGTTGGAGTTTTATCGAACTACAAGAGCCGCGCACCGAACGTACGGGTGGAGGTGCTTGCCCTGCCGTACAACATGGGTCATCAACAAGCGATCTACCAAGGATTGCTCGCAGCCTCAGAAGGCGAATACGATCGATTCGTGGTCATGGATTCCGACGGGGAGGATGACCCGCAAGCCATACCTGCGGCCCTAGCGAAAGAGGCGTCAATAGTTCTCATCGCACGTGGCAAACGCCAGGAAGCGTGGTGGTTCAAACTCGGATACTTCATCTATCGCAAATTGTTCCGTTTGGTAACCAGCCGGTCCATGAGTTTCGGGAACTACTCAGTGATCGACCGCAGGATCCTCCAAGCGGTTTTGGACAAGGGTTTCACGCATTACGCAGCCTTCTTGTCGAAACAGAAAGCCACAACGACCACACTGGTCAGCGACCGACGAGCGCGTATGGATGGTCGTTCCAAAATGGGGTTCAAGAGCTTGTCCATACATGCGTTCAAATCCTTGATCGAATACGGCGATGAAGTGCTGGCGCTTCTGCTCAAGGGCTTTTTCGGCCTTGCTGTGCTATCCTCGGGTAGCATCGCCTACATCCTGTACGAGAAGTTGTTCACCAACAACGCGATACCGGGATGGGCAAGCACGTTGATCGCATCGCTATTGAATTGCACCTTGCTTTGCTTGGGCTTCTTCGCCATGGGCTTGCTATTGTCGCAAACGGGGGTTCGCAGAGTTGGATCCAGAAGAGCCGCTTCTGTGGCCGAACGACCCTCATCGGATGAACATTCCTGAAAACGTCGAACAGGAGACCATGCCCGAGCGCTTGGCTCGTTCCGCCTACCGTGCAATGCCCTGGCTCTTGGGTTTCGCCATGGCAGCCGCTGTCTTCTCGAGGGCCTACATCATACCACGGCATGTACACAACATCGGTTTCTCCGAAATGAATGTTGTGGATGGCGTGATCCGCCTCATGGATGGATATCCGTTGTACGGCGATCCCGAGAAGCCGCCGTTCGACATTATCCAATACTCGCCGATCCATTATTACATCACGTGGGCGTGTGTCGAAATGCTGGGCTTGGAACACGATAGGCCGAACAGCATTTACATGGTGAACCGGGTCGTTTCGCTTTTGGCGAATTTGATAACGCTATTGGTCCTTTGGCGACTTGGCGCGCACTTGCGCCTCGAACTATGGCTGCGGTTGTTGCTTATGGGCTTGATGTTCACTTGGATGCACGAGCCTTTCTTCTCCCGACCGGACAGTATCTACCAATTGTGCTGCGCTGTGTTCTTCGGTGCTGCGCTACGCACGCTGGGGCAAGGGAAGTTGAGTTGGGCAGGCGCCATGCGATTGGGCGTATGGTCCGCGTTGGTGCTTTTCTGCAAACAAAGCGGCGTGGGCCCGGTCTTGGCTGTGGGTTGTGGCTTGTTGCTTACTGCTGATCGGCACACCACATTCCGATATGCCACAGGTGTTCTGTTGTTCAACGTTCTTTTTCTAGCGGCGCTCTGTCTGCACGACGGTTGGCACAACGTGTATTCCAATCTCGTGCTAGGCAATGTGAACGGGTTCGGCTGGCCATGGTTCGCGTTCGACCCACGAGAGCCGTATATCGGCATGGGGCTATGGATAACACCCGCAGCGCTGTTCATCGGATGGCGATACCGAAAGCTGTTCTCAACAGAGTCTGTTTTCCTGTTGGTCGCAGCTATTGTCATGTACGCATGGGCTTTCATTACCGCCTTCAAAGTGGGTAGCAACATGAACTATTTCATGGAGCATTGGCTCGCGTGCTCGATCATTTGTGTACTGTTCATCAGCCGATCGGCGAGCACCCATTCACTGTTCAGGGATGGTTTGGCTTTAGCGCTCTGCGCAATTGTTTTGTTGCGTGCCACCTGGTTCACCAAGGTGTTCGTGTTCTCGGGTTATCCGCCGGATCAGATCGCGAATTACAACGACGACCTCGCTGCGATAGATGAACTGCGCGCTCACGGGCTACAAGCCACCGATGCGGTCTTTGTGGTAGGTGAGCACTCCTTCATCGACCAGGCCCTCGGTACACGGGCTTGGATGAAGATGAAGGACATCATACGGCAGAGCCAGAGCAACCTTGTCTTGGACCACCGAATTCTTTTCGATCCAGAGCGCAATGGCCAATTGCGTTTCCTGCTCAGTGCCGACAGCACCGCATTCGTGAAGTTGGAAAAAGAAGTGTTCACCGGATTCCATCCCTCTTTCCGTGCCGGCAGGTACACAGCTTACGAGCGCGATCGCTGAACCACCAAGGCGTGCATGGTGCGGCTCGAACAAAAGCTGGATCAGGGGCAACCCTTATGTTGCGGACCGTCTGGTAGTGGACCGGTAATTGGATCATGAAAAAAACGCTCAAGCGGCTTTATCGGTCTCTTCCCTTCAAGCAGTCGGTATTCTCCGGTCTCCGGCTACTTCCACTCCCCACCAGCGTCTATCAGCATCTGCACTTCGAAGGCGTGATCCGCGTGCGTTTGGGCAAAGGGCGGTCGTTCCTCATGCGGCACCATGGCTATATGATCGAGAACGAATTGTTCTGGCGGGGCATCCAGGGTTGGGAGAAAGTCTCCTTGGAGCTCTGGACACGCTTGTGCCGAAGATCGGATACCATATTCGACGTGGGTGCGAATACAGGAGTGTACGCTCTCCTTGCGCAGGCCTTGCGCCCAGAAGCAACCATCATCGCGGTGGAGCCGGTTGAGCGGGTCTTCCTCAAATTGGAAGAGAACATCGGTTTGAACGGCAAGGGGGTGATCGCCATCCGCGCGGCAGTTACCGATCAAGAAGGTGAGGTGACGTTGTACGATACGCCGGCCAGAGAACACGTTTTGTCCGTTTCGTTGAACAAGGAGTTCATGCGGAACGATCCGTTGCTCCAAGCGACCACTGTCCCAGCCCGCACCATCGCAGGCATCGCGGCGGAGCATCGCCTGGAACGCATAGACCTGATGAAGATCGACGTGGAGACACATGAGCCCGAAGTGCTCGCAGGCTTCCGGGAGATCCTCCTGCGCGACAAGCCAAGTTTGCTGATTGAGATCCTCAACGATGAAGTGGCGAAGCGCGTGGAAGAACAGATCAAGGACGTCGGCTACCTCTACTACAACATCGACGATGTGACGTGGCCACCGCCACGTGTAGCCACCCTGACGCGGAGCGGGCACTTCAATTTCCTGCTCTGCCAGCCAGAAGTGGCCCGGTCGATCGGATTGGTTTGAAGCTATAGAGGTAATGCCATTTCGAAATACGGACCCCGCCCGATCGGAAACCACCCCAACCCCTCCTTGGCACAAGCGAGCCGCAGTGGCGGCATCGCAGGAGGGGAAAATGCAATGGGTTGTTTTGAATGTCTAGATGGTATCAGTCGAACGCCTGCATGTTCACCAGCCGGGCATAGGCTCCATTGGCAGCCATAAGCGTTGCGTGCGTCCCACGCTCCACTATGCGACCCGCCTGCAGAACACAGATCTCATCACAATGTTGGATGGTGCTCAGGCGATGGGCGATCACGAGCGATGTCCGGTCCTTCATCAGCTTGAAGAGCGCATCCTGCACCAGGCGTTCGCTCTCGGTATCCAGTGCTGAAGTAGCCTCGTCCAGGATCAGGATCGCCGGGTTCTTCAACACAGCGCGCGCGATGGCGATCCGTTGTTTCTGTCCGCCACTGAGGCGATTGCCACCATCACCGATGTTGGTCTGGTAGCCGCTCTCGAGTTGACTGATGAACCCGTCCGCATTCGCGATCTCCGCAGCGCGCTTCACATCACTTTCACTGGTGCCCGGTTTTCCGAAGGCGATGTTGTTCGCAACAGTGTCATTGAAGAGTATGCTGTCCTGCGTAACGATCCCCATGAGCGAACGCAGGTCGTTGATCCGCAACTCGCGGATGTCCGTTCCGTCGATCACCACTGCGCCGGAAGTCACATCGAAGAACCGTGGAAGCAATCCGGCCATGGTGCTTTTGCCACCGCCGCTCGAACCCACCAATGCAACGCTCTTGCCTTTGCCGATGGTGAGGTCGATGGCATCCAACACAAGCTTATCGTCGTACCCGAACGAAACGTTCTTGAATTGCACTTCGCTCCGCATATCATCGATCGGCTTCGCGTTGGGCGCCTCTTTCACGGTGTTCTCCACAGCCAGAAGATCGAACACTCGCTTTGCGCTCGCACCTCCGCGCACAATGCCGCTCCATCCTTGGGAGAAGCCTTTGATGGGCGTAAGCAACTGAGCGAAGATCGCGATGTACGCGATGAACGTTGTGCCCGCCAATTCGGGGGCTGTGCCCAACGCAAGCGACCCGCCGACGTAGGCCATTACGGCCATCACGGCCGCACCCATGGTCTCGCTCAGTGGCGAAGCGATATCCTGCCGGCGCAAGAGTGAAATGCTCGCGCGGGTGAGCAGTTCGTTCTCACGTTCGAATCGGCGGCGCATATCATTCTCGCCGTTGAACGCTTTCACTACACGGATACCACCAAGCGTTTCCTCCACACGCGCCAGCAGGTCGGCGCTCTTCTCCTGCACACGCGTGCCCCGTTTGCGCAAGCTCTTGCTCACGCGTGCGATGATGAGCCCGCTGATCGGCAAAAGCACAAGCGAGATCAACGTGAGTTTGGCGCTCATCGCGACCATCGCACCAATGAAGAGCATGACGGAAATGGGCTCGCGGAACACCATTTCGATACTGTACATCACGCTGTATTCCAACACCTGCATATCGTTGGTGATCACACTGAGCAGATCGCCTTTACGCTCGCCGCTGTGGTAGCGCAGCGGCAGCTCCAACATCTTGTCGTAGATGCGGCCGCGCAGCTCGTGGATGATGCGATTACGGAACACACAGATGGCGTTCACCGCGAAATAGCGGAACAGGTTCTTCAGCAGGAAGAGCAACACCACGCCACTGCATATGATAGCGAGTGCCACCAACTGCCCTTTTGTGTCGATCAAGTGGGTAAGCGCATACTTGAATGAGCCCTGGAAATAGTCTTTGCTCCAGGAGAACGCAGGCTGCTCATGCACCGCGTCCGCCTGGTTCATAAGCAATTGCAGAAAAGGGATCAGCAACAACATGCTGCACAAGTGGAACACGGTTGCCAGCAGATTGAACACACCGTTCATGATGGCATAGCGCCGGTAGGGCTTGCCGAAGCGAAGGATGCGGAAGAACTGGCGCATGGATGAAAGTGCGCGAATGTACCGGTGGTTGAGGGTTGCGGGCCTTCCGGCAACAGCCGACCCTGCGGTCCGTATCAGGCCCTACAGCTCCTGACCTGCAGGTCCTTCGGCGCCCTCTATCTTCGCGATCTTTCATGGATACCCTCAGACAGAACAAGGTGAACAGCCTTCTCCAGAAGGAGATGGCGGAGATCATCCAGCAAGAGAGCCGGATACTGTTGCCGGGTGGACTGATCACCGTTACCGGTGTGCGCATCAGCCCGGATCTGGGCTTGGCAAAAGTCTACCTGAGCCTCTTCCCGGTAAAGGACAAAAAAGCGGCGTTGGAACACATCAAGGGCCACAGCCACCAATTGCGAGGCAAACTGGGCCATCGCATCGGCAAACAGATGCGCGTGGTTCCGGAACTCAACTTCTACCTGGACGATTCGCTCGATAGACAGGAGGAGATCGATAAATTGTTGAAGAAGGGATGAACCCCCGTTCATTGATCGTCTTTCGTCATCACGCGTTCTTCAGCACTCCATATTCATCATTCCCATAACGGGGCATGCAATACGATCCGGTCAAACGCCAGCTCGGCGCTGTGTTCAACAACACACCGTTCCTGCGCAAGGTTTTTTACAAACTTTTGGACCTGCTCTTGTTGCGTGCTTGGCATGTACACAAGGAATTGCGGTCATGGAAGCGGCAAGCAGGAGAAGGAGCAAGCGGCAAGTCGATCCACATCTACGACGCCGGAGCTGGCTATGGGCAGTACAGTTATTGGCTGAGCGGCTTCAACCGCGACTGGCGCATCACCGCACTGGATGTGAAGGACGAACAGGTCGCGGATTGCAACGCGTTCTTCCAGAAGATCGGCAGGCCGAACGTGAAGTTCGAAGTGGGTGATGTGACGAAGTACACCAACCCGAATGCGTTCGACCTTGTGGTGTGTGTGGACGTGATGGAGCACATCCTGGAAGATGAGTCTGCACTGCGCTGCTACTCAACATCCTTGAAGCAAGGGGGTATGCTCATCATCAGCACGCCGAGCGATAAGGGTGGCAGTGATGTGCATGGCGAAGAAGAGGGCTCCTTCATTGAAGAACATGTGCGCGACGGCTACAACATCGAGGACCTGAAAGCGAAATGCTTGCGCAATGGGTTCAGCAAAGTGGAAGTGCGCTACAGTTATGGGTCACCAGGGAAGATCAGCTGGCGCCTGAGCATGAAATGGCCTCTGCTGATGCTGAACACGAGCAAGCTATTCTTCATCATCCTGCCGTTCTACTACCTCCTCACCTACCCGTTCGCCTTCATCTTGAACTGGTTGGATACCAGCACCACGCACGCCACCGGTACGGGCGTTATTGCGCGGGCATGGAAGTGACCCGATGCTCATGGGCACACGTTCGTATGAACACTTGATGCCATGAACCTCCCCTTCCTCTTCGCCCGCCGCTACTTGCTGGCCAAGCGCTCCGCGAACGCGGTGAACATCATCACAGGCATCAGCATCGTTGTGGTGGCGGTGGTTACCGCAGCAATGGTAGTGGTGCTCAGCACGTTGAACGGCATTACGGAACTGGTGGACAAGCTGTACAGTCCGTTCGATCAGGATGTGACCATCACACCAGCAGAAGGAAAAACGTTCGCACGCGACAGCCTTGATCTCGCGAAGGTTTTTGGCGTTGCCTGGAGTGCAAGCAGCAAGCTGGGCGATCGAAGAAAACGTTCTACTCCAAAGCGGCGACCAACAAGCCGTAGCGACCGTGAAGGGGGGTGGAACCGCAATACCTGGCGATGAGCGCGATGGCCGAGAACATGTACGACGGAGATCCCATCTGCACAGCGAGAACGGCCCATTGGTGATCCTGGGCGCCGCCTCAAGGATCAGTTGCGGGTGCAACACGATGATGGGGTGCTGCGCCCGTTGCTGATCAGCGCGCCGGTACGTGGGCGAAAAATGATGCGCGACAAGGAAAAGGCTTTTGAGCAGGAGCGTGTGGCGGTGGCAGGTGCTTTCAGCATCAATATGGAATTCGACCAGCAGTTCGCCATCGCACCGATCGACCTCATGGATTCGCTGTTGCACTACGGTGGATCCGTGAACGCGGTGGAGATCAAAGCCACGCCGAACACGCGCTTGGAGGATCTTGCTTCCGATGTGAGCGCGATTGCCGGATCACGGTTCAACGAAGTCACGTTATGAAAAGAACGCGTTGATGTACCGTACCAACGCCACCGAGAAGTGGTTCACGTTCGCGGTGCTCGCCTTCATCGAACTCATCGGTGCCTTCCAACATCATCGCCTCGCTTACGTTGATGATGATCGAGAAGCAACGCGACATGCGCACCATGACCGGCATGGGTGCCACGTACACGTTCGTGCGGCGTGTATTCTTCGCCGAAGGCATGCCCGATCGTGGCGGTAGGAACCTTCGCGGCTTGGTCCTCGGCTTTGCTGGTATGCGGCCTTCAGGAATGGACCGGCCTCGTGGGGTTGGAAAACTCCGTGGTGAGAGCCATCCGATCAAAGTGTTGAGCAGCGATATCGCGATGATCTTCTGCGCGGGCGATCGCCATTGGCGTGCTGGCCACTTGGACATCACTGCGCGGATTGGGGCAGCGGTATCTGATGGGACGCTGAACACGCAGATGCGGCAGATGGCTCGGATCAGAAACCATCCTCACTGATCCGTGCGACCAGCGTTCCTTTTCCTCTCTAAGAGCCTGTTTGGGATCTTGACGCCTCGGGCCATTTTTCGATCGGGCACAGCCGGAAAATCATCGCGTGCGGTGCCTACGAGATTGTTTTCAGGCAAAGCATGGGCGGAAAGGACCGAGGGACGAGTTTGAAGAGATCCAAACGAGCTCTAAGCCGCCAGCGCAAAAACCGTCCTTACCTCTTCGACGCAGTTCGACAAGATCCATGCATCGCGCTCGGTCACCAGCTTCATGCGGTGCTCCTTGAAGTTGGGAAGGCCCCGAAGGTAGTTGATAGTGATGGCGCATTTCCACCAACTGCGCGCGAGTACGGCCATGGATGCTCAACGCCTGGATCCCCACATCCTGTAGGCGCTCCGCCACCTCCATGATATTCTTCGTCTGGTCGCTCCAGCCCAAACGCGTTTTCACGGTCACCGGCAGCTTAACGGCCTTCACCACTTTGTCCGTGAGACGCACCATTTTGTCAATGTCCTGGAAGCAAGGCAGGCACCGCCGCCCTTTGCTCACCACTTGAACGACGGGACATCCGTAATTGATGTCTATCAGTTCCGGCCCGGCACCCTCCGCGATACGCGCTGCTTCTTCCATGGCGTCTTCGCTACCCCCGAAGAGCTGGATACCAACAGGTCGTTCGTAGGGAAAGATGTCCAACTTCTTCATCCCCTTCGCCGCCTTGCGGATCAGGCCTTCACTGCTGATGAACTCGGTGTACATCGATCGGCCCTATGCTTTTGCACAGCGCCCGAACGGCGGATCGCTCACATCCTCCATGGGAGCAAGGAGCAATGGGAATTCCGGAAGTTCGATGGGCCTTGCGGGGCATGGTGTGGCGGGAAATCGAAAAAGTACGAAACCCCGCTTGAGGCGCTTCGTTGAAAATAGGAAGGAGCCATCAGCAGAATCCTCGCAGGCCATGGTGAGGTGTTCCGCGATCATTTGTGCGGTGCGGCCCTCAATGGTGACGCTTGATGCAGCGAATCGAGCTTGCCATCCTTGAACTGCGCACGTTGTCAGCATGCTGGGCGGTAGCAGGAAATGCTGGCGAGCCGGCATAACCTGCATCCGTATCCACACCGGCGAAAACGGTGGAAAGTCTGCGGGTCGCTTCGCACCGTCAACGACACCACACCAGGCGCATGGCACCCGCAGCGCAACCGCAAACGCTGTTCACCACAACAAGCGACAGTGCCCGTGGCAGTAGCGATGCTGACCGGTCCACTTTGGTCCGGGTCTTGAGTTCTTCAAGCCGACATCGGTAAGATCGGCTTTCATCGGGGCAATCCAATTCGGCTGGGTACATGGGGATATGTGTTACAAGGCGTGTTGACGCGTTACGTGTTCCGTTACATCAACGGGTGTTGGATGTGGGGTCAAAGTACAGGGCCGATCAGCGTTGGCCTTCAATTCACCTTAACGCCATGGCGGGTGAGGTGCAACGCTGGTCCGATAGACTTCCGGAGCATTGGCAAGAAAGGGCGAATTGTTGCGGGATCTGGGGTCGACGCGCACCCGGATATGGAGGAGAAGCGGATGTTCAAGAGCGCACCGTTCTAATTGCACCACGGGTGGATGTGCTACTTTCAAGGACGATCAACTCATCATCGGCTTCGCCGTGGGCGCGCACATGATGGATGCAGAAGCGCTTTCGCTCTTACTCCCGCACAAACAGATCCGCACTACCTGCCGCCAAGGCCACCTGCGCGTCTCAACAAAGGAGCCTTCGGCGAACACTGGTGGAGGCCGTTTACATAAACAAGATGCTCGCGGAAGTAACGTACGGCGAAGAGGAAACGGGAAACGCCGATCAGCCGTTAGTGCTGACGATCACTCTTCGAAACATCCGATCACCACGCCATTGCGAGCCTAACCAGATAAACACCATTCGACATCACGGGTCACAAATGTCCATTGACCGAAGCCTGTTCACCTGTTGCTGATATAAGAACACACCGTCCGCGCGAACGACTCCTGAACTCTCCCAGCAAACCCTCCGGAACGGTGGTCGTCAGCTGAACGGACAGCCATCGGCCGGGTTTGGAAACAGGTTGATTGTGTTCGTTCCGCTTTCGGCGACACCCCCGAACACGCCAATGGAACCGCGACCACATTATCGATCATCCAGCCATCAAAGCCCGCACTCCATTGCGCGCACCGCGAAAGGCGAAGCGCAAGCGCACGGTATCGACCAACCACCCGCGCGCCCCGATCATCGTCGGAAAACGGCTATGCATCGTGATGGGGATCTCCGCCGTACGCCAGCCATTGGTGGCCCTCTAAAGAAAGAGCCGCTATCGGTCGCTAATTCACCGCTGTTATTGAAATAGATGAAATAAGCATCACCAATGGAGGGTGTTCCAAGCATACGTTGCGCTGTTCTGTTTTTCGATCCAGCCAAACCTGCAGGCTATCCAATGGACCAACATTGAACTGGATCGTTTACCCAACAATTCGACATTGTCCCGCCACCAAGGTGAACCTGCATAAAGAAGCGGTGGAATCGGCATGAGGAAGCACTGTATCGGTAAACAAGCGCGTCCGGCTCTGACCACCCACCGGTGAACACATCCTTGTTCGGAGGCCCCACCTGCCAGCAACCTGCCGGGCATACACTGTCCAAATGCAGCGGTTCGCCGGGTGCAAGTCAATGGTCATTTCGCCACCGACACCCGGAGCAAAAACGATGATGCTGATCCGCAGAAAAGAAGGCAAAGGATGTTCCCTACGATCGGGGAATCTCGGTTGAAAAGACCACAGCCATGGTAAAGAACCGCTGCCTACAGCGCTCGCTTTTCTTTTTGGATGAACGCCTTCGACGATCGGCACACGCAGGTTCGAGTACACCCCGGTAACCTGCGTCTTTCGCATGCAACAACCCGCCTCCGGAAACGGCGATAACCCGCTCTCATCGAACGCACCGAAAACCAAGCGACCCACATGAGCCCAATTGGAGCGCTCCCGGACACATCACGGCAGGGTTCTAGCGTAACTAAATGGTACACTCGTGCAGATATCTTGCCACCGGAGATTTTCCGCAGCTGACGGGTTGGCTTGCATCTCCGCACGGGCGGTAACATCGTTCGCTGTTCCGGTGAGGTTGTAGCCTTTGGCATCACCCGGTCCCGGCAGACGATAACAACCCCTTACCGGTATCTCATCATCGGAAACGCACGCTCCGCCTCGCGCAGGGCCATGCGCATGATGTACAGCCTACATGGTGCGGGCTGTGTCACCATTGTCCAACACAATGTTCACATCGCTCTCGCGAAACCATAGGTGTAGGCGAAATAGAACAACATCATTTCGGTTCGTCGTGCCTTCGCCGAGAAGTAGACCAATTGCGGTTATCGGTTGGGTTCTGCAGATTGTCCACCGTGGCATTGAAGGTATTTACCCATGCAAGACCGTACCAGCGGGCAATGATCGGGTTGCGGAACTGGTACATGCCCTGCCAATGGAAATCCCAATCCGGGAGTTATTTCCATCAATGGAATAAAGCCGTCGTTCGTTGGTGCGATCGCCCACGACTTCACAGCTTGGTGCATCAAATGGGCATGAGGTCCAATAGCCGTGATGGTTACGGGAAGCGGCACGGTATACCGTGAGTGGAATGTTTTGACCTGGTTGGGCAAGATGACCAGAGGGCCATTGGTGAGCGTGTACAGGTGTTCGAGGTTACCGCATGGCGATGTCGCGCGGGAACCCACACCGTTGTCGAATTCGATCCTGATGCTGGTACCGTCCACCTTCCTGCAGGGCCACTACCAGCAGGGTAATGCACTTGATCACGAGGTCCGCTCCTGCAAGCAATTTCCGATCCCCATTCCAGTGGGTGTAATGAGTAATATCTGAACCCGGCACCGTGATCCCAACAGGAGGCTTCTTCACAATTCTATCCCACCAGTTGAAATACGCCGACACTGGATCTGCAGCATCGAGAATTTGAAGCGTACGTTGGTATCCTGAAAAACGACATTACGATGCACGACCGCGCGATTGCCCATCACTTGAGCCGTTTGATAAAATGGTCGGCAGTTTTAATCACGGGAAAGCATGAAACAGGTTGCAGGTCCGATTTGGAAACCGAATTGTATAGGGTTCCATTATCGCTGTGATATCGATCGGCGATCACCACATTCCTCCGTGTACACGGGAACTGGAGGGCATTGACCGATCCTTGCGGCCCATCGGCTTCGTACCCACGCGGCAATGATGTCGATCTCGTCCCGCGAAAGAGGGCGTTCGTGCGCGAGTCGGCGATAGTTCAGAACAAGTGGCCATGGCGGCATTACGCGCTGAGTCAGTGTAGCCGGCCATATCCTCACGGGCATAAATGCCGCGCTATACGTTGTAAGATCCAAATGCCGCGCTGCCGATGCCAGCGTAACATGGTGGCATTCGGTACAGTGGCTGTACAACAGCACGCCAGCATCATCGGCTCACGTGGAGCTTGTATTGGCAAG
>JADKGB010000037.1 GCA_016717225.1 Flavobacteriales bacterium
CACGGTGAAGACCATGTCCGGCTGGATCATCTGTTCCACAGGCCCACGCGTCGTGCACGTCGAGGCCGAGGAAAATGGCTGGTGCCGTGCATGAAGTACTTCTTAGAGCGGTTTTCGGGGTCCTGCTTCGCCACATCGTTCTTGTCGATGAGGCCGAGGCCGATCAACTCGCTCTCCATGATCTTGCCCACTTCCTTGTGATAGTCGGCGAGCATCGTTCCGGGGCGCAGCAGTTGCGTCGCCTTGTTCTTCACGCGCAGCAGGGCGTTGTACACGTCGCGCTGGCGCTTGGTGAAACGACTGTTCACCGGCACGCACCGCGTGAGGTCGCTCGCATAGCCGCCATACTCGCAGCCGAAATCCACCAGGACCTCATCGCCGTCGTTGCACACCTGGTCGTTGGTGATGTAGTGCAGCACGCAGGCGTTGGCGCCGCCGGCAACGATCGGCGTGTAGGCATGCCCGCGCGAGCCGTTGCGGAGGAACTCGTGCGCGATCTCCGCTTCGATGGCGTACCCTTCACACCCGGCTTCACGAAACCGCACACCCGTTCGGCTTTGCCCGCGATCGCGACCGCGCGTTGGATCCGCGCCACCTCCTGCCGTCTTGCGCGAACGGATGCGGTGAACGCATCGGCGCGCTGCGCTTCAGGCTGTGCAGCGGGAACTGCGCGCGTCTCTCTGTTCTTGCGCTATCCGCGCGTCTCCACCTGCGTTGCCCTGGCGCAGGTGCTCGTTGCTGTTCAGGTACAGGTGCTCGCACTGCGCACCAAGCGCTTCGACCGTCGCCTCGTAGCGCTCGTCCACAGCACCGTGGGGATGCCGCTCCCAGTTCCGTCGCTTCCTTCTGCGAACTGGCGCCCTCCCAGATCGCCAGCAGCTCGCCTCGTTTCACGCACGAAGAGTGATCTGCGGTCCTTCGCGTCCACCGCATCGGGGAAGAGCAGCAGGAGCGTCTCCTCCGATCGATGCCGCTGAGGTAGAAGATGTCGCTGGCCTGCTTGAAGGGCACGAGCCATCGGCGCTCGGGGCTGATGTCGTTGCTGTGGAAGATGGCGAGGCCGCCTTTCTCCAGGTGCTTGGCGGAAACGGGCGCGGTGCTCGCGTAGGTGGCGGCGGAAGGGGCGTAACGCATGAGCAGGAAGGTAATAAGAGGGGGGAGGGGCGAAAGCGAAAGTTCACTGGAAACCGTGTGTCCTGAGAAAGTGACGGGTTAAGGCTAAGTCCGGTGTTGGGCCTTACAAGTCGAGGTTCGACCTTTCTCAGGTTGCCAGGGCCAGTTGTTCCCCCTCCGGGCTTGGGCTTGAGGTACTCGCCGGATTCCGGCTGCGAGCATTTCGCTGCCATCACTGACGCCGTTCCATGATCTGGTGCTTGATGGGAACGGCTTGGTGCAGCAGTCCGGAGTTGTGCGATGTCGGACTCACGAGGATTGGCCAAGCAACACCCAGTTCACAGTTGATGAACTCGGCAACTGCGTTTTCCTTTGGTCGCGATCAGCCCCTGCGTCAGCCTGCCTACAGCCTCCTCGGTTCGATGTACCGGCGTGCTGTTTCCGGCAGTTTCACTGCTAGTGATGGATCCAGCTCCTCCAGGGTGAGGTCAGGCGTGCAGCGCCCCTGCGGGCCACGCCTCAGATGGTCTCAGCTGTACGTTCGACTCCTCGTGATACTCGAATCACCTCGAATGCATCCGGCAGGTCTTGGCGCGGTCAGGAAGATGATGGAACGCCCTCAGCCTTGGTCCCAGAAGGCCTGATGTCAAGTCCCACCCACCCCTGGCCGTCAGAGGGATCAATACTCCCCTGATGAGGCCTAGGTCCATAACTCGCAAGGCCTGTTCGGGCCCATAGGCCTTCACCGCTTCCGTCAGCCGTTACGCCCACCACCAGGCTATCCCAGCAGGTCGAAGAATGGGTAATGTTTTTGCCCTAAGGGTTCCCCGACAAGAAAGCTGCCGGGGTCCGTCAGCGCAGCTGCCAGCCAGTTGAGCATTCGCCCAGCCTCTGCATCTCGGCGTGATGGCCTGGGCAAGAGATCCCGTTCTTGGGCCTGCGCCACGCGGGGGGTGCGCACGCCGTGCTTGCTTTCAGCCGCGGCCGTGCTACTCGCGTCGTTACCTCCCGGCTCAGGATGGATCCAGCGTTCATTACAGGCGATGGACTAGCCCGCAGGTGACTATTTTGGACCGTGCCCCCCAAGCCCAACAAGACCCACGCGACCGCCAGCGTCGATGCCTTCATCGACAAGCGCCGAAGGAGGAAGTGCGCGACGACTGCCGCACGCTGATGGAAGTTGATGCACAGCTCACCGGCGCGGAACCGTACATCTACGGGCCTTCGATCGTGCTACGGCCGGACCTGCCTTTGGCCTACGCCGTGCTATTGGGGCATGCGCCCCTGGCGGCCTTCGCCCAAGACCCGGCTGGTGATCACGCCTTTGGGCAGCCTGTTCGAGCCAGGAGCCGAGCTGGAGAAGCTGGCGCAAGGTGAAGCCCACCAAGGGCTGCCGCTACTTAAACGCCTTGGCCGACATCGACCTGAAGGTGCTGAAGACCTTGAATTCTTCCCGAGAAGTCCGATCAGCGCTGAGTGAGGCAACCTATCTTCAGGCCAAGCCCCGAGGCCAAGCAGCGGGCCGGACCCTGTCCAGAACAATTCCAAACAACCCAGCGTTCGCTACTTGCTTCCACTCCAACCGCCCTGCCCGTAAGTTTGCGCTCAGAACGAACGCTTTCCATCCGTTCGCTGTTCATACACGCATGGCACGACAAGGTCTCTTCGGCTCTTCCCTCACCAAGAAGTATTGGATGGCCCTCACGGGCCTTTTCCTTATCACCTTTCTGGTGGTGCATGCGGGCATCAATGCCATGATCTTCTTCAACGACGGCGGCGTCACCTTCAACTTCTGGGGGCACTTCATGGGCAGCAATCTCATCATTCGGACCATGGAGCTGGTGCTCTTTGCCGGGCTGATCCTTCACGTGGTGGATGGCCTGATGCTCTGGAACCAGAATCGCGCAGCCCGCCCGGTGAAATACGCCGTGGAGAAAGGGAGCGCCAACCGCACCTGGTACAGTGCCAGCATGGGCATTCTCGGCACGCTTATCCTCTTGTTCCTCGTGCTTCACTTGTGGCACTTCTGGGTGCCCAGCAGGCGCATCGTAGGTAGCTTGGAAGAGTATGGCGTGGATGCCGACGGCCAAGAGAACCTCTTCGCACTAATGATCGAGACCTTCCGGAACCCCCTGGTGGTGGTGATCTACGTGCTAGGGTGCTTCTCGCTTTTCTGGCATCTGCTGCACGGATTCAAGAGTGCCTTCCAAAGCCTCGGCATCAACCACAAGCGCTACTCGCCGATCATCGCCATAGCAGGCGCTGCATTCAGTATCGTCATTCCCGCGCTTTTCGCTGCGATGCCTGTCAGTATGTATTTAGGTTGGATCAAATGAGCACCGCGCAAATGGCCAACGCACGTCCAGTGTCTTATGTCCAATGCTGGCTACCTGAGCCGCATAAGACTGCGAGCATCGGACATAAGACATTCAAGCATTCATGAGCACCCTCGACAGCAAGATCCCTCCCGGCCCCATCGAGAAGAAGTGGACCGACCACAAGAGCCACATCCGCATTGTCGCGCCCGCAAACAAGCGCCGTATCGACGTGATCGTGGTGGGCACTGGCCTCGCCGGTGGTGCCGCCGCCGCGTCGCTCGCCGAGATGGGCTATAACGTAAAGGCCTTCTGCTTCCAGGACAGTGCCCGTCGCGCGCACAGCATCGCTGCACAGGGCGGTATCAACGCCGCCAAGAACTACCAGAACGACGGCGACTCGACCTTCCGCTTGTTCTACGACACGGTGAAAGGCGGCGACTATCGCGCCCGTGAAGCCAATGTGTATCGCCTGGCAGAAGTCAGCGCGAACATCATCGACCAGTGTGTGGCCCAAGGCGTGCCCTTCGCCCGAGATTACGGTGGACTGCTCGACAACCGTTCGTTCGGCGGCGTGCAGGTGAGCCGCACCTTCTATGCCCGCGGACAAACAGGACAACAATTATTGCTCGGTGCGTACAGCGCGTTGATGCGCCAGGTCGGAAAAGGCGCTGTGCAGATGTTCGATCGCCACGAGATGCTTGATGTCGTTGTGGTTGACGGTAAGGCGCGAGGCATCATCGCCCGCAACCTCATCACAGGCGAGCTCGAGCGCCATGGGGCGCATGCGGTATTGCTCTGCACGGGCGGGTACGGCAACGTGTTCTTCCTGAGCACGAACGCGATGGGCAGCAACGTCACTGCGGCATGGAAAGCGCACAAGCGCGGTGCCTATTTTGGCAACCCCTGCTTCACCCAGATCCACCCCACGTGCATCCCGGTGAGCGGCACACACCAGAGCAAGCTGACGCTGATGAGCGAATCGCTGCGCAACGACGGACGCATCTGGGTGCCGAAGAGTTTGGAGGATGCGAAAGCCATCCGCGACGGCAAGAAGAAAGGAAGCGACATTGCTGAAGGCGACCGCGATTACTTCCTGGAGCGCCGCTACCCCGCTTTCGGCAACTTGGTGCCGCGCGATGTGGCCAGCCGTGCAGCGAAAGAGCGTTGCGATGCGGGCTTCGGTGTGAATAAGACCGGGGAAGCTGTTTACCTCGACTTTGGTGCGGCAATACAGCGCTATGGGAAGCTCGAAGCGAACATCCACAAGATCGAGAACGCGTCGCCCGAGAAGATCCGCGAGCTGGGCACCAAGGTTGTGAGCGACAAGTACGGCAACCTCTTCGAGATGTATGAGAACATCGTGGGCGAGGATCCTTACATGCACGCCATGAAGATCTACCCGGCCGTGCACTACACCATGGGTGGATTGTGGGTGGACTACAACCTGCAGACCACAGTACCTGGTCTCTTCGCACTGGGTGAAGCGAACTTCAGTGATCACGGCGCGAACCGCCTGGGCGCATCTGCGCTGATGCAAGGCTTGGCCGACGGCTACTTCGTGATCCCCTATACCGTGGGTGATTACCTCGCTGATGACATCCGCACCGGCGCGATCGACACCAAGAGCGCCGCGTTCGAGGAAGCGGAAACCGCAGTGAAGGGTCGGATCGACCACTTCTTGAACAACAAGGGCACCAAGCCTGTCGATGACTTCCACCGCCGCTTGGGCAAGGTGATGTGGGACAAGTGCGGTATGGCCCGCAATGCGACCGGGCTATTGGAAGCGATCGCGGAGATCCGTCGTATCCGCGAAGAGTTCTGGCGGGATGTACGTGTGCCGGGCACTGCGAACGAGTTCAACCAGGAACTGGAGAAAGCAGGCCGTGTGGCGGATTTCCTTGAACTCGGTGAACTGATGTGCGTGGACGCATTGAACCGCAACGAAAGCTGTGGCGGCCACTTCCGCGAGGAGTATCAAGAAGCCGATGGCGAAGCGAAACGCGATGATGTGAATTTCCGCAACGTGTTCGCTTGGGAGTGGAACGGTGATCCAAGCACCTCGCCACTGCACAAAGAGCAATTGGAATTCGAGGTGGTGAAGCTCACCCAACGCAGCTACAAATAGGCTTGCACCAACGATCGATATACGCACCCCTAACGTCGGCCCATTGGGTCGACACACAATAGCAAGGACGATGGGCAACATGAAATTGAACCTGAAGATCTGGCGCCAGAAGGGTCCGAATGACGCCGGCCAGATGAAGGATTATCCGGTGAGCGACGTTTCCGAGGACATGAGCTTTCTGGAGATGCTCGATGTGTTGAACGACGACATCGTGCGCAAGGGCGATGATCCGATCGCCTTCGACCATGATTGCCGCGAGGGCATCTGCGGAAGTTGCAGCCTCTTCATCAACGGCGAAGCGCATGGGCCAGGCAAGGGCATCACCACCTGCCAGCTTCACATGCGCAAGTTCAAGGATGGCGACACGATCCACGTGGAACCATGGCGTGCGAAAGCTTTCCCGGTGATCAAGGATCTCGCGGTGAACCGAGGTGCGTTCGATCGCATCCAATCCGCAGGCGGTTTTGTGAGCGTGAACACCAGTGGCAACCTCGTCGACGGCAACGCGGTGCCCATCCCGAAGGACGATGCCGACAAGGCTTTCGACGCCGCCACCTGTATCGGTTGTGGTGCCTGCGTAGCGACCTGCCCCAACGGATCAGCGATGTTGTTCGTTGCGGCGAAAGTCTCGCAGTTCTCATTACTGCCTCAAGGTCGTCCCGAAGCCAAGTTGCGCGCCCTCAACATGGTGGAGCAGATGGACAAGGAGGGCTTCGGAAACTGCAGCAACACCGGCGCGTGCGAGATCGAGTGCCCGAAGAGCATCAGCTTGGAGCACATCGCGCGGTTGAACCGGGAGTACTTGGCGGCGACGGTGACGAAGGAGTGACCGCTATTGCGCGCCAACCGAGCATGCGGCATCTCCTCAGCAAAAGCGTTCTCACGAAAGCGGCCAAGTCGCCCTGCGGAGCAGAAACGCCCTAGGTCTTTCCTCAGAATATGCGTACTTTCAGACCATGAGCACCGAGCGCACGGTCAAGCACATCTTCCACCCCACGGATCTCTCGGCGGCCAGCAGTACCGCCTTTCTGCATGCGCTCCGTTTAGCTCTTGCGTCCCACGCTTCGCTCACCATTCTGCATGTGGGAGGCGATCGAGAGGATTGGGATGAAATGCCCCAGGTCCGTCGCACATTGAAGAAATGGGGGCTCTTGAAGGACGATATGGACCCGAACGAGTTCCTCGCATTGGGGCTCGGCGTGAAGAAGTTACTGGCCCATGGAAGTGACCCGCTCCAGACCTGCGCGGATTACCTGGACAAGCACCCGACCGATCTCGTGGTCTTGGCCACGAACCAGGAGGCCGGAAACACTGGTTGGATGAAACGCAGGGTCGCGGAACCCTTGTTGCGGGCCAGTGGTGCGACCACGCTGTTCATCCCGCATGATCGTGCGGGCTTCGTTGAACCATCCACGGGCAAGGTGGCTCTCAAGCGCATGCTGCTGCCGATCTCGCCTGATCCGGACCCGTTGCAGGCCGTACGCGCCGCCACGCTCTTGGCCGACCACCTGACACTGGAGAACCCCGAGTTCACGTTGCTCTTTGTCGGGACACAAGCAGATATGCCTTGGCCACCTTTGCCCGAACGGAACGGCTGGACTTGGAAGAGGACCAGTCGCGAAGGCGAGGTAGTCGGAACTATCCTGGCCATGGAAAAGGAGATCAATGCTGACCTCATTGTTATGGCCACCAAAGGGCACGACGGGTTCCTGGATGCATTGCGCGGCAGCACGACCGAGCGAGTGCTTCGCGGGACCCACTGCCCAATGCTGACAGGCGTGATATAACTCCTCATACCGCGCCAGCACATTAGCTTCGGCTCGGATGTCCTTCACCACCTCGCCGTTGCGACTGAACAGCAAACTCCCCCGCGTAGGCACCACCATCTTCGCGGTGATGAGCAAGTTGGCACAGGAGTGCGGCGCCATCAACCTAAGCCAGGGCTTTCCGGATTTTCCGATAGACGAGAAGCTGAGCGACTTGGTGAACACCGCGATGAGAGCCGGGCACAACCAATACGCTCCGATGCCCGGCCTGCCCGCATTGCGCGAAGCGATCGCTTCCAAAGTGGAACGGCTCTACAGGTTCAGCTACGATGTGGATACGGAAGTCACGGTAACAGCCGGAGGCACGCAAGCCATTTTTACCGCACTGGGTGCAGTCGTTCAACCTGGCGATGAAGTGATCATTGTGGATCCGGCATACGACTGCTACTCGCCCACGGTCGAGCTGTTCGGCGGCAAACCCGTGCACGTTCGCTTGGGCAGTGACATGAAGTTCGACGCGGACGCGGTGAAGGCGGCCATCACTCCGCGTACGCGTATGCTGATGATCAATACGCCGCACAATCCGGCCGGCACCATCCTCCGGGACGCGGACATGAAGCGCATCGCGGACATGCTCCGCGGCACGGACATCATCCTGCTGAGCGATGAGGTGTATGAGCACCTCGTGTTCGATGGAGAACCGCATGCTTCCGCGATCAACTATCCCGAGCTCCGCGAACGCGCCTTCGTGATCTTCAGCTTCGGCAAGGTCTTCCACACCACCGGCTGGAAGATGGGCTACGCGCTCGCGCCGAAAGAGTTGATGACCGAGTTCAGGAAGGTGCACCAGTTCAATGTTTTCAGCGCGAACACGCCGATACAACACGCATTGGCCGAATACATGAAAGAGCCGATGAACTACGAGAACGTTCCGCGTTTCTATGAGGACAAGCGGGATCGCTTCGTGATCGGCATGCGTACCTCACGCTTCGAGCCATTGGTTTGCGAAGGCAGCTATTTCCAGCTCGCGGACTACAGCCGCATCAGCGATGAGCCGGATATCGAGTTCGCCAAACGCGTCACCCGCGAGTTCGGCGTGGCCGCGATCCCGATAAGCCCGTTCTACAAAAATGCACCAGCTGACCAACGTATTCTGCGCTTCTGTTTCGCCAAGCAGGATGAGACACTGGATAACGCCATCGAAAAGCTATGCGCGATCTGAGGGTGACACTTGTGCAAAGCATGCTGCACTGGGAGGATGCAACGGCCAACCGTGCGATGTTCGGTGAGAAGATCGCTGCGCTGAAAGGTGCGACGGACCTGGTCGTGTTGCCGGAGATGTTCACGACCGGTTTCAGCATGCGAAGCAAAGAGCTCGCTGAGACGATGGACGGCGCGACGTTAAGGTGGATGAAGGAACACGCCAGAACGACGGAAGCAGCGATCTACGGAAGCGTGATCATCGCTGAGGCTGGCAATTTTTTCAATCGCGGACTCTTCGTAACGCCATCCGGACAAGTCTCGCACTACGACAAGCGCCACCTCTTCCGCATGGCGGAGGAAAAGGACAACTACGAACGGGGGAAGGAACGCGTGATCGTTGAACTGAACGGCTGGCGCATCCTTCTTCAGGTCTGCTATGATCTGCGCTTCCCGGTATTCGCACGCAATCGAGGGGATTATGATGCGATACTCTACGTGGCCAATTGGCCGGAGGCGAGACGCTACCCGTGGAGCCAATTACTTATTGCACGCGCCATAGAGAACCAGAGCTACGTGATCGGTGCGAACCGCGTTGGTATGGATGGAAAGGGTCACCACTACACGGGAGATTCAGTGGCGATCGACCCCAAGGGGCAGGTGATCGCCGCCTGTGAGGCAAGTCATGAAAGCATAGTAAGCTGTGTGTTGGATCGGTCGGTGTTAGAGGACTTCCGGGAGAAGTTCCCGGTTGGAAAAGATGCCGACGCGTTTTCGCTGGAACTGTGATCCAGAACCCGATCGCCAACCTTAGCGCATGATCGTCACGTGCCCAAGTTGCTTCTTGTTCACGCCCTCATCGCCATCGGTCTTTTCGATGAACCGGTATTCCATGCGCCACACGTACACATCGTTCGGCGCTTGCACCCCGTTCACTGTGCCATCCCACCCATAGCTCGGGTCGGTGCTGTGGAAGATCACATTTCCCCACCGATCGAAAACGTTGAGGTCGAAGTGACCGATGTTCTTTCCGACAACCTGCCACACGTCGTTGGTCCCATCGCCATTCGGCGTAAAGGTGTTGGGCACATACATGCTGGGGGGGCAGAATTCACTCACCAATGCACTATCGCGCAACGAGCAATCGAACTGGTTGGTGATATCCACATAATACCAGCCATACGCACCAGCAAGGATCACCTGGGTGTTCTCTCCTGAACTCCAGTCGTAGTTCGCTCCGTTGTTACCGGCACTGATCACCACGTAGTTCGGCTCCTCCACCAAACAGCTGAAGAACTGATGTGTTGGGATGCGTGAAGGTCGCGGGTTGAAGACCACCGAGATACTGTCATGGCTCGTACAGAAACCATTGTTCACGGCAACACTGTATGTTCCTGACCGACCGACGGATATCAGTTGGCTCGCTTCTCCGTTGCTCCACAAATGGCTCGCACCTGCATTGCCAGCATCCAGGTCGATCATGTCCCCCTGGCAAAGCACCGTATCATTTCCAAGTTGCACGATTGGATATCCAACAAAGGATACTGTCGCGCTATGGGTCGCTGAACAACCGGCGCTGTTGGTGACCAATACACTGTAAGTCCCTCCAACTGCGACCGCGATCGTTCGCGTCACGGCATTCGTGCTCCAGAGATAAGAGCACCCCGGATTTCCTGCGTCAAGGATCACCGATTGATCGATACAGGATACTTGATCCGTGAGCACGTCAACAGGAGCCGTTATGAAAATGACCTGGACCTCATCCCCACCAGAACAAGCCCCATTCGTGGCTTGCACACTGTACGTGTTACTGGTTGTCGGGCTGATGGTTTGTGTGGTGGCGCTGGTGCTCCATGCATACGTAAGACCCGAAGTGCCCACATCCAGCGTGAGCGGCTGACCGGTGCAGAGGGTGGTATCCGGGCCAAGGTCCACAACCACCAACGGCATCAACACAACACTCGCATCGAATGTCGCACTGCATTGCTGGGGTGTTGTCACCGTAACGCTATAGTTGTTGCTCGTAT
Organism: Flavobacteriales bacterium; assembly: GCA_016717225.1. Classification (GTDB taxonomy): domain Bacteria; phylum Bacteroidota; class Bacteroidia; order Flavobacteriales_F; family PHOS-HE28; genus PHOS-HE28. The sequence continues at coordinate 10,550 of JADKGB010000037.1, forward strand.
TCGCTAGAATGCCTTGTGTCACGGCTGTTGTGTTCCACAGATACGTGCATCCGGGGTTGCCTGCGTCCAGCGTTGGTATTGAACTGATGCAAGCGGTCACGTCCTGGAGAACATCAACAGGGAGGTCATTAAAGGTGACTTGCACCGTATCAAAAGCCTGACATCCTTGAGGGCTTGTAACGATCACACTGAACGTATCCGTTTGGGAGACGATGATCTGCTGGGTGCTGGCAGTGGTGTTCCAAAGCACGGTATTGCCGGGACTATTCGCATTCAGCGTGTGAGAGGCGATGCCGCAAAGAGATACATCAGGACCAAGTTCGATAGTTGGGATCGAAGTGAACGTTACAACATACCCCTTGATGGCCTGGCACCCCTGGGGGTCGGTGATGGTGCAGACATAATTGCCAGGAGCAGAAACCGAAATGGTCTGTGTCGTTGCATTGGTGCTCCAATCATAAACGCACCCCGGGAACTGCGCATCGAGCAAAAGACTCTCGCCTTCACAATCACTCAAATTGATGGGCGTGATCAGCAAGTCGAACGGGTCAACGATCGTGATCTGATCACTGATCGAACATCCGAACGGATCGCTCACCGTAACCGTGAATGTGGCCGTGGTGTCGAACATCAACGTGGGCGATTGGATGTCATCATCGTTCAGGAGGTTGCCATTCGTCCACTGTATCGTTGGTTGGAGAACATTGTGGACCACGTTGAACTGATGACCAAGCGTAGTGCAAAGTGTATCGTCTGGTCCAGCATCGATGGTGTATGCCGTGCTCACATTCACAACGACCGCATCATTTCGCACGCACCCGCTGGCTGTTTCCGTAACGGTAGCCGTATAGGTTGTTGTGGCTGAAGGTGATGCTGTGGTAGCGGTGTTCACCAAGTTGCTGAGCGTCCCGTTGTTCGGCGACCATATCAGCGTCCACGGGGATGCGCCCATTACCGCAGCGGTCAACTGACTTTGTTCACCCTGGCAGAGCTGTACGTCATCAGCAGTCACCTCAACATTCTGTAATTGACCAACTACAATGGTCACGTTCTCGTTGTCAGTGCAACCAATGTTGCTGGTGGCAGTGACCGTATAGGACGTTGTGCTGGTCGCGGTTGCGATCGGGTTGGCGCTGGTCGTGTTGCTCAGCAACCCGTTATTGGGCAACCAAGTATAGGTTACACCGAGGCCACTGCTTGGTACTGCGAATAATTGAACTGGCGATCCCGGTGTACAGGTCGTGGTGTCGTTGCTGGCGGAAAGGTTGAATGCCAGGGCAACTGTGACGGGCACAATCGCGACCTGATCACATCCGTTCGCATTCTGGACGTTAACGACGAATGTGGTACTTGCACCGGGTGTGGCTGTGGTTGTCGCCGATGATGGACTATTGAGGGAAGCGGCGGGCGTCCAAGCGAATGTGATCCCCGTATTGTCGTATCGGGTGATCAACACATTATCCAGTGCCCATACATCAGTTCCCACGCCCGAATTGGCAACCTGTGTCCAACGCAATCGCGTAGTCGCTGTTTGCGCGGCGACAGGAAGTGCGAGGGCGACACTTGTCCATGCCGGGTATCCAGCTTCGTTCAGGCTGCTCAGCGCGACCCAGTTGGTGCCATCAAGGCTGTATTCCACCAACACATTATCACCTGGTTCTGCGTCATCGCACGGCGCCGTACCCGAGGCGATCAATAGCGAAAAACGGGCATTCGCTCCTGTTACAAGATTCAATGGTCCCGTTGTCGCCCGACGAACTCCGGCACCATCGAAACGCAATGCGGTTCCACTCACGGACCCGCAAACATTGCTGAGTGCGCCACCTTGAACAGAGGCCCACAAAGGACTGAGGGCGCCCTCGAACCGATCTGCAACGAGAACCCGTTCCGCACGTGCGCTCAAAGAAGTTGTATTGCCGGAACAGATCGCACTGTCGCTAGCTGTAGCAACAACTCCTACTAGATCACTGGGCTCAACATTCACGAACACACTATCCGCTACTTGGCCACAACCAACAGGGCTGGTTACTTGAAGCTTGTACCAGGTATTACTCATTGGAAAAGCTACCGGATCGGGGATCGAAGCATCACTTAATTGCGCTGACGGTGTCCATGCAAGATCGAACACATTCGGATCCGGCGGCGGCACAGCGTTCAACTGCACACCACCGTATTGGCAGATATCTCCACTGGGTAATCCGTCGGCTGTGACATCCAGAACGAGCTGAGCAGGAACACCCACCTGCCACTCGTAGTGAACCGGGCAACCACTCAAAGGAAGCTCACCATCGAAGACATAGGTGTCGTTCACCGAAGGCGTGAAGGTGAATGATGTGCCGGTTGCGATCACCGTTCCAGGATCGCTAGCGAGCGTCCACTGGGTGTTGATCGCGGGTTCGCTAACACTTAGCGTAACTGGTGCGCTGCTACAGATCACAGCGGGGGGTGGGGCCGAGGCGATAGCCACACTGGCGATCCCGAATGCATAGCTCTCGCCCGTACCGGTCCCGCTCTCATAGCCGATGAATCCTCCTGTGGCGGTGAGACTATGAGTTCCAACAGTAACCGGTAGAATGGCTTGTGACCATCCAGCACACCCCATGTAAGCCTGGAACAGTGCGGCGTTCACCGCTATTCCATCCAGCTGGAGCTGACCGATGTTGGCTGTTTGCATAACAACGCTCACGGAGTGTTGCGTTAGCTGTGGCGACGTAACCGTGCTGAATATCGAAGAAGTGGATCTGCGTTCGTCAGGCACGAGTTCGACCATGGCGGGATCACCCTTGTTCGCACAATTGAAACCCTCCATGATCTGCGTTACACTGATCGGTTGATTTGCCGTTATGCATACTGGAGTGTTCGTTCCGTTCACCTCGTGGATGCCTCCAGCGTTCAGCAAAATGGGGGCGCCGCCGTTAATGGAAACTTGGGTTCCAGCCTGATCAGCAAGCACCCGATAAGTATTCTGGGTAGTACTGCCGAATTGGATCGTGTGGAAGTTGGTACCCCACCGGTCGGTAGAAACCATTTGCTCATAAATGTGATCGCAAGCCGGACACCCCACCGGTACGTTGGCACACATGCTTCCGCTGAAAACCGCGAAAGGACGACAAGGACCACTTTGGGCCATTCCTGTCACAGATGTTCCCGTAACATCGAGCGCAGCCAATGCACCTTGCACCTGATAAGTCTCCCCGGTATTCAGACTGATATTGAACGGCACGCCCGCAGGGTGGCCGCCACTTGTAAGAACACTTGGGACAATGGTTATCTGCGTACCATCCTGAGTGGCCACTATGAGAAGTTCGCTCTTGTAGAAATCAACAAAGCCAGGTAACCCACGGTAGGCTTGTGCGCGGTATGCGGTTCCTAAGGATTGAACAGGCAGAATACGAGCTGCGTCGGTTGTGAAGCTCTGAAAACTTACAGCCGTAACCGTCACATTTCCAGTTGCCTGAATGTGCACACTTTTGTCCGAAACCACTTCACTTCCGATATGTTCGGCATTGTTGGGAACTACCACACTGGTCACACCGCCTGCTGAAGCCGAAAACGGCACACTCCACCCGGTGAGTGGCATGCTGACGGTACCGGTCACTGCGCTTTGTGCAGAGATCTCCAATCGCAGCGTATTGGCTCCATATGCATTCTGAAGAAAGCCCACCCAGAACTCGGTGCCTTGTGTTGCGATCGGAACGGTTTGGCCAATAACGGGTCGTGCTCCGCTCAGGAGAGCAAGTGCGGCTATAACGAGCGCCCTGGGTTTCGAGTTTGCCACTGAAGTGCGGTATTGCCCGAAATTGGATCGGGATCAATGCGGCCCTTCCTACGAGGTATTGTGCTGAAGGTTATCGGCGAACCGGAGAAAGTGGCCGACGAAAGCTTCCGATCAATGGGCCGAGACCTTCCAATCCACCCCGACTTCCCAACCAGCACGGACCTGAACTTCTCCCTGTTGCCGGAATACCCGTTCCGGCTGCCGCTGGTCCTTAAGCGAACCTGTGCTCCAATATCCGTCACCGTTCAGGTCTTCGATCAGCTTTACAGTATAAGAACCGGATACAACACCAGGCCTGTCGGAAGCGAAAGGAAATGCCGAGAACCGCTCAATGAGGAACACTCCGCCCTGAGCATTCAAAACTTGCAGGATGAATGGGCCCGCCAGCTCAAACCCGGTGTCTCGTGAAAGCCGGATCTTCAGGTCACCGGTTTGTAAGGCGCTCTTATTTCCTAAAGCAAGACGCAAGGTGTCATTACGCCCACCGTAGATGTCCTCCAATGCGCCCGGCAAGAGCGTCAGCACCGCGCGTTTGTCGTCGGGAAAGATGGCCGAAACAAGCACCTGCCGCCCCTTGTTCGGATCAATGGCCAGGGCACAGTCGACCAACGAACTATCGATCCGCATTTCGACCCGCTCCCTATTGATCGACCTCACTGGACGTGCAGAAACAAGCACCCGTTGACCATCCACCGCGGAACTCGCGGCTTTTACGTCGAGGTAGAAGGGCATTTTGCGCTGAACGCGATAGGTGAGCGTATCGAGGGTGCCACTGCTATCACTTACTACGAAACGCTGGTCGGCGAGCAAGGTTGTGTCACTAGGCCAGAACAAAACAGTATCGCGGGTCTCATTCCATTCCAAGGCCCATGAAAGCGACCCGCCAACGCGGTCCAGTTGGCGCAACTGTATCGTGTCGGAGGATCTGGCCAGCACCAACCGCCATCCTCGATCAGGTTGCACCAAGGCTTCGATCACTTGTTGCACCGGTGCTTCACCAAGGAACATCCGCAATTCATGGAAAGCGCTATCGCCGGAGATCACCCGATCGTCCAAAAAAGCCACACGCTCATTGGGAAGGTCATATCGGAAATTCGCGTTCTGATCTTTCAGTGCATGTAACTGATAGCTCCCGGAACGAAGGTTGCGCAGAGTGAACCCGCCATCCTTATCGGTGCGCGTGAAATACCCGGGGCGGCCAGTGGTGAAGCCTGTACTATCCGTATCGGAATGCAGGACCACAAGTACCCCGTCTTCCGGTTTTGTGTTGAATGCATCCACTACCACTCCCGATATGAGAAGACTATCGAGAACGTCTCCCGTGGAAACAACATAGCTCAACCCGGCCGCGGCATTGCCCTCTGTAAGATCAACGACCGTTTCCCCAATATTGAAGGTGTACGTCGTGTTGGGGAGCAGCGGCGCTTTCAATTGAAGGACCACATCCGTACCTCCGACCACCTGCACCTCTGGTTGTTTGTCCAAGGGTGGTGAGATGAGCAAACGCTCCCGGAGGTGATCGAGCTTCACGCGCTCATTGAAGTGCAGCACGATCCGATCGGCGGCGAACCATACCGAGCCGTTCGCTGGTTCAGCGCTCAAGAGCGTCGGCGGCGACACATCCTTTTCACCCCCTAGCGGCTCGCGGATCTGCGCACAAGCTGTAAGTAGAAAAAGCAGGAACGGTGTGCCACACTTCATTCGAACAAGGGCTCCAGCTGTGCACATAAACGATCCAGCGCGATGGCATCAACTTCACTGAAATCATTCAATTCAATACTGTCAATATCGAGGACCGCTGCTATGCGCCCATTGCTGTCGCGAATGGGCACCACGATCTCGCTCTTGCTCAATGCACTGCAAGCGATATGCCCAGGAAACTCCTCGACATTCGCCACCACCAAGACCTTTTCCTCAGCCCAAGCCGTGCCACAAACGCCCTTCCCGTGGCCAATACGACTGCACGCCACCGGGCCCTGAAAAGGACCCAGAACAAGTTCCGCTCCCAGCACGCGATAAAACCCGACCCAGTGCCATCCGAACGTTGTGTGAAGCGCAGCGCTCATGTTAGCCATTGCCGCGACAAGATCCCTTTCCTCACTCAACAACCCCCGTATTTGTGGTGCGAGCGCGCTGTACAATTCCGTGCGGTCCGAAGTGGTTGGTAGTGTGATCTGTTCCATGGTTTGGTGAAATACGAGGCCTCTTCGATCGCTGTGCCTGCCCGAAAGAACCGTGACTCGATGAAGGGGTCGCGAAAGTATCTCTGGCTTTGACCGGTCCACAACAACCGGATCTCGGATACTACCAGCAACTTGTCACGCATAAGCACACGCGAACACGCTGATCCGCAGGTCCGGAATGCCGGACAAGGCAAGAACGCACGCCTCGATGGTGGCCCCTGTGGTGATCACATCATCCACGATAAGTACATGCTTCCCTCGCAATGCTTCGGGGTCCGCCACATGAAAGGCTTCCTTCACGTTCATCCAGCGGTCCACGCGACTGCGCTTGGTTTGGGTTGTGGTGCGAACAACACGCATGAGTTCTGTACCCAGCGTCTTCATCGGCCATTCGCTGCACATGCCATCTACAAGTACCTGGGCCTGGTTGTAACCACGCTGCATGAGTTTGCGAGGATGCAGGGGAACGGCAAGGGCAACATCCACATCGGCAAAACGACGACAGGTCATGGCTTCCTTTCCCATGCGGCGGCCGAGTTCCAATCCCACATCGCTATCACCCCTGTACTTGAGCCTATGCAACATGTGCTGCACGCGACCTTCCGGGGTGAACTTCAGGAACGCGCTGGCGGCATGTAGTTGGATTTTACCCCGGAAAAGCTGCTCGACCGCATTACGATCATCATCATGGAAGCGCGTGCGCGGCAATTCCTCGGAGCAGCGCAAGCAAATGCTGTTTTCCCATCGCATCAAGCCCCCATCGCATCCGGCGCATCGATGTGGGATAAACAGGCCCAAAAGTTCAAGCCAACCATTGTTCCGACGCTCCTTCAAGGGTTCACTACTTTGTTGAAAACGACAATTCGTACAAAACACCGCTGCCTAGGCCCAAGATAACTTCGCCGCGTTGCCCCCGTATTGGTGGCAGAAAAATTCCCATGGACCAACCGACACCTGCCCCGAAGAACCGATCGAACGCCCTGCTATTGTTGCTGGTGGTACTTCTACTGATCAGCAACGTGGTGCTTTTATACATGTGGTCACAAAAGGGTGATCAGGCCACAGCAGCCCAACAGCAAGTGTTGGCGGTAACTGACGAGAAGGAGAACGTGACGAAGTTGCTCGAGGACATGCTCTCGCAATACGACACCTTGAGCACCGATAACGAGAAGTTGAAGACGGAAATGTCGGCACAACAGCAGCAGATCGAGAGCTTGATGGAGAAGGTGAAGAACGGCAACTACAGTTTGTCCAAGGCGAAGAAAGAAGCGGAGACGCTTCGCCGCATCATGCAGAACTACGTGGTCACCATCGATTCATTGAACCAAGTGAACCAAGCTCTCACGGCAGAAAACCTTACGACGAAACAAGAGCTCGGAGAAGTGAAAGGACAGAAGGCCGCACTCGAAACCCAAGGGGCGGAAAAGGATGCCGTGATAGCGCGGGGGTCCGTTCTGCGAAGCACGGTTATGACCGCCAACGGCATCTTCGAGCGCAGCAGTGGAAAGCAGATCGACACGGAACGCGCGAACAAGGCAACGCAAGTGAAATGCTGCTTCACCCTGGGCGAAAACCTGACAGCAAAACCGGGTAATAAAACGCTGTATGTCCGGGTCATCAGTCCTGATGGATCAGTATTGCCTGCGGAGGAGACCAACAACCGTTTCCGATTCAACGGCGTGGAGGGAGAATTCAGCGCCAAGCGCGATGCGGACTACCAGAACATGCCTTTGGACATGTGCATCTACTGGAAAGCCACAAGCAAAATGACCAGCGGCCAATACATCGTGGAGGTATATGAGAGCGGAGGCCAAGTGGGTACCACCTCGTTCAACTTGAAGTAGAGGCTCGACCGCTGAACGGAAGTAACGCAAAGGGCGCCGAGCGTTCTTCAGCGACCATCACTCGCTATCAGAAGTAAGCGCGTACCTGCGCTCCGCCAACATGTACGGTTGGTGTGCCTTCGCTTTGACGGCCGTTATAGGTCAGGTCCACCTGCAGGTTGTTGCTCAAGCGGCGTTGAATGGTAAGTGTCCAAGTTGCGTTTGTTCCGGGCTTCAGGCCATTGAGCATTTCATTTCCGAGCGACGAATTGGTCGCCCCCGCATACGCGATATCCACCAGGTTCCCGTTCACTTGCAACGAGCCCTTCCCGGCGGTGTTCCATCGCATCTCCAACCCAATGTCCTTGATAGTTGCCGCTTCACCCCCGAATTCGGCGCGGTTCTTCTTCTCGGTGTATTTGAATTGTGAGGCGATGCGCAAGCTTGTGTTCGGCTGCCAAGTGAGTTTGGGCCGTGTGGCGCGCTGCTCGATAGCAAAGGTGCGTCCGGCCAGTAAGTCGCTAAAGCTTGTGCTACGTCCGGTTTCACCTTCCACCTCCAAGGTCCACTTGGGTGATGTGTTCCAGCGCAAGTGAACAATATCCGCATCGCGTGATCGTGTTTCGAAACCGTTCAAGAGCAAACTGCGACCACGGTCGCTCTGGCGGCTGTGATCGATACTCCAGGTACGACTGCTACGGTCGAAATAAAAAGTATTCCGGAGCGACGCGCTGAACGCGGTGAGCAGTGTGTCGGTGGGATCCAGCTGAAATGGATCAAGCGCATTCTCGACCCGGTCACTGCTGGTCTTTCGGTCCGTTCGGTAACTGGCCGCGTCGCTCAATTTTCCCACAAACCCTTTGAATCCTTTCGCATTCGCCCAGATCGCCCCTGGTCGAATGTCCAGGGAGGTACTCAGTTGATTGCTGAAAACCCGCACATACTGATTGGTCTGGGTGTACGCACGGATATAATCAGCCTCGTAGCCGAAGTTGGCGGTCTCGAACTCATTGAGCTCTTTCAATCCGTTCGCATTGTAATCGATCCACACATACGTGCCTTGGCCAGCGGGCACTTGCACGTACAGGAACTCGCGACGCTGTTCCAGCCCGCTTCCTAATTCATAGAACACATTCCAATGCAATGCACCCTTGAGCGCAGTGAGGTCGTGCTCAACCCGCCCGAGCCACGTGTCCTCTGGTCGCTGTTCGGTGAGCGTGCTGTCGATGATCCGCAGGCTGCGATAGGTGAATGTCACGCCGAGTTTTCGGCGTGGATCATTGCGCAGGTTGAAAGAGCCTGAATAAGAAGTTGCTTCTGTGCTTGGCGATAAAAAGCCACCACGCAGCGCCTGCTCGTAACGCTGTCCGCCACCAAGTCTGAACCCGGTGCGAGCCGTATCGCTGCTCTGAACAAATGCTTCCCAGTCGAAGAATTGATAACTGCCCGCAATGAGCGCACCACTGGTATCGCTGCGGAATCGATTACGCTCCTGCTCGTCCCTCAGGCCGATCGTTATGTGCTTGAAGCGCTTCGCGATCCGGGCCTTGTGCCTCAAAAAGTCGCTTACGGTAGAGCTCGCCGAAGTACTCAGCACACTTCCATCAACGGCAATATCATAGGTGCCCAAGCGCAGGTCGGCCACGATCTGCTGCCGATAGCCACTGAACCGTTGTTGGATCTGAAAGGTCGAGGCGATCAACTTCGCACTTCCTCGTTTGCCCGCAAGCAATCCAAGGTTCACACTGGCGATGAACTGATCACGGTCCTGCGGAACGAGAAGGGCGTTCCAGTTCCGTTCGAACTCCACAGGACGAAACCGCTCAACCGCCTTGAAGGTGCGGGCCAGCCATTCATTGTCACTACCCACCGTCAGCTTCAAGGAGGTATCGGCAATACTGAGCGGGAAGAAATGCTCGGCACCTGCACGAACGGCCACCCCTTGATTATCGCCATCATCAATGGAGCTGAAGGTGTTTTTGTCGTCATTGCTCCAGGCCAGCTGCGCCCACGCGCGGGTTCGCTCGCCAAAGCGATGTGCCACTCCAAGCTCCGCTATCTGTTGCGAACGGGGAGGCACCAGAACCCGCACAGGAGCGTGATCACCGCGTCGTACAATACTCCCCGAAATGGTATCCGGCCCGACCCATTTGAAAACACGTCCGTTCGGCGTGAATTGTTCCTGCACATAATCACCATTACCTGCACCCACTGAACTGAAAGACACGCGATACAGCGCGGTTTCCGCATTCGTACTGTAAACGTATACGGGGCTGTAGCCGAGGGAATCGCGCCGTGCATACAACACTTCATCGGTATTGTAACCGGTGCTATCAACGCCTGGTGTGGTGGCTGCCAAGGGATCATCACCGGCTTCGGAAAGCGCTCGTTTATCCTCATCCGAAAGCGACTGTTGCAACGATTGGTTCTTGCTGTCCTGTTCAGTGTACAGGTCGGCGTGCAGCTCAGTTCTGCCTACAAGCCACTCGCTGGAAAGTCGCACCAACGAACGCGCGTAGTTCTTATCGCTGAACTGGAATTCGACCACGATCCGGCGATCCTTGGTGATCGCCCTTTTCGGCGTGAAGCTGAGTTCCGCCGTGTTGTAGTCGATCACATAGTCGTTCTCTTGCCCGCGTGAAAGCAACTGCCCGTCGATATAAACGCGCTCGGTTCCGCTGAGCACAATGATGAACAAGCCTCCATCCTGCGCCGTAAGGCGGTACGGGCCTTGAACACCCTCTATCCCCTGGATCACATTCCGGGAAAACTTACCCTTGCTGATAGCCGCACTCACAGCCACACTTCCGGGGGAGATAGTGCGACCGAGCGAGTCCGTGCGGATCTTCCCCAAACGGGTTTGGTAGCCGATCCCTTTGGTCTTCTTCAAGTAGGTCAAAAAGTGGCTCTTGGGCCGCTCCAGCACAAAGTCACCCGCGATCAGCTCCTGGCGATCATCGAACAACTTGATGAAAACGCGATCGAAATCCTGCAATTCGGCCGTGTTCCCCCCGGCTTGAATAGGAATATTGTTGTCGTTCACGGAGGCTAACACACTGATCCGCTCTGTAAGTCGCCCGCTCAGTTCCAAGTTCAGAGCACTGTTCACGCTAAGGTCCTGGTTGTTCCCGAAAAGAATGCCTCGCGAAATGCTCCCGCTTTTATTGAGGCCACTGATGCCAAGTGGATCCTGCTCTTCCTTTCCGGGAACGTACTTGAACGGATCCTTCCGATCCGGGGTGGCATTCAACAAGCGATCGCGGTCCTTATGCCGAAATGGGCCAGCCAGGAGCAAGGGCAACCGTCGATAGCGAGCGATCAGCGTATCACTTGAAGCACCCGGTTTGCGCAATATCTGGCCTTGCCATGGGTCAACGCTGTAGAGTGCCGTATCGATCGCCACAGAGTCATTCCACAAGGAAAGCGAACCGGGCACAATGCTCACTGAATCAATTCGCACGGTATCCCGATCAAGCACAACAATGACCCTTCGGAAATTGCTCTCCCCTTGAGACATGGCCAGAAAAGGGTACAGAACAGCCACCAACAATGCAGCAAGCTGGCATCGAGGACCAAGTGAATGATCGCAACGGTCGTAGATCACGGGGTGTGCACTGTGGGCGGGGGCTGGAAATTATCGCGTATCGCTCCTGAGAGGTCGTGAGTCCATCAAGAAACGCATGTTGGTAACGCTATTCTTGGCTGCTCGTTGCCCTATTGGCACAGGATACTTTTGATCCGAACCCTGATGCGCGCCGGTTTTCCACTTGTTCTGTTGACGGCGCTTTTCCTGTCGTGCGGTAACGCGCCGGAAAAGCACTCGGCAAGCAACTCGCGATATGGCGGGGTGTTCAACCTGAACGAGACCGAAGCGCTCAGGAGCATTTTCCCGCTAACGCTCACTCAGGCCTCCTCCTTCCGGATCATGTCCCAGGTATACCAAGGGCTGGTCGCGTTCGACCCTGAAAACCTGAGCGTCATTCCGTGTATCGCTGAAAAGTGGGAGGTGGACGCTACTTCAACAAAATACACCTTTCACTTGCGACAGGGGGTGCGATTCCAAGATGACCCTGCGTTCCCCGATGGGAAAGGGCGCGAGTTGAACGCGGACGACATCATTCACTGCTTCAACACAATTTGCACGCAAGGGCCAGGTGATGGCACGTTCTGGTTGTTCCAAGACCGGGTAGAAGGAGCGAACTCGCACTATGCCGCAAGCGGAAATGGACAGACGCCCAAAGAAGGCGTGAAGGGAATTGAACGGGTAGACGATCAAACGGTCAGGATCACCTTGCTTCATCCCTCTCCGAATTTTCTACAGGTGATCGCGCACCAGGGTTGTTGGATCTGGCCCAAAGAACTCATTACCGCTTATGGTGAAGACCCTCGAACGAATGCTATAGGAACAGGACCCTTCGTTCTACATGAATACGCGCCCTCACAAGTGATGGTCCTCGAGCGAAACCCGCATTACTGGGGTCGTGATGAACATGATGACCAACTACCTTATTTGGATGCCGTACGTATCACGTTCAACAAGGAAAAGAAAACCGAATTCGAAGAATTCAGAGAGGGCCACGTAACCGCTTTGCTGGAATTGCCCGTTGATAGACTGCGGGATCTGCGCGATTCAGTTGATGCAACATCGGGCGAGCGCCATTTTGTTATGCGTGTTATGCCATCGCTAACGTCCCAGTTCTATGGCTTCGACATCTATCATCCGCCTTTCAATGACCAACGTGTAAGACGTGCATTCGCGTTGGCCATCGATCGCCAATACTTGGTGGATTCCGTGTTGGGAGGAATGGCGGCCCCAGCGATGCACGGAATTGTCGCTCCGGGTTTGCAAGGATACCCGTATGAGGAGGTTCCGCGTATTCCGTTCGCCCCTGACAATGCGCGAAAGTTGATGGCAGAGGCCGGATACCCCGGAGGTGTTGGATTCCCGTCGATCCAAATGCAGTTGAATGCTGATGGATTCGGATATGTTCAAGTGGCCGAGGCGCTTCAAACCATGTTGACGCGCGAATTGAACATCCCCCTGTCCATAAGCGTGGTGCCAGCAGACAGGCACTACGACCAGGTCGATAGAGGGCTGGTCCGTTTTTGGCGAGAGGGGTGGACGGCCGACCATCCCGATCCAGAAAACTTCTTGGCTTTGCTGTATGGCAAAAATGCTGTGCTGGATAGCACGCTGCCCGCCTCGATCAATAAAACCCGTTTCAACAACCAGGCGTTCAACAACATCTTCGCAAAGGCAATGATGACCAACGACAGAGTCGAGCGCCTGCACCAACTGGCCTTGGCAGAAAAAATCGTCATGGACGAGATGCCGATCACCCCGCTTTACCACGAACAAGCAGCGTACCTGATGCAGCCGTGGGTGCGGGGACTGCACCTGAACGCGATAGAATACCTGGACTTGTGCGAGGTGTGGTTCGAAAAGAAGGAAAAGCCTGCCCCCTAGGCCTTTCCACCAGAAGCCAGTTCGTACACTACCCGCTTGGCAAGTGGAACAAACGTTTCAATGGCTGGTAAGGAAACAGCGGAAGTGAACGCGAATACTGATGGTTCGGGCAGGTCCGCATGCTTGCGCACCAGGTCCGCTTTGATATGTTCGAAGGTGCAAGAGAGGCCGATAGTGTAGTCGGCGATAAACCGAGTGCGGACATCCAAATGAACAGCGCCCTCGATAAAACGCGCTGGCACCGAGAGAGAGTACGAATAGGCCCGTGCAGTAGCTCCCTGCCGCAAGAGCAAATAACCTTCGGTAGTGCGCAATGGCAGCACGCCGATAGGTTCGAAATGGATGCGTGAGGCGAGAATTTCGCGCAGTTCCGCTCCTTGTTCGAGGGCTCGGCCAAGACCAGGAAGCGCATTGGCGATCATCGAGTCGATCATATCCATGATCCTATCATCTTGGATCTCGCTACGCATCAATGCACCTCGACCCAGGTCGAAGCCCTTGATCGAACGAGGAAAAGCCTTGGCCAAAGCTGTTCTACGCTCGCACCAGTTGGCCAATTGATCGAGCCTGACGCGCAAATCATCAAGATGTGGGTAAAGCTTGTTCTCACGGTACCGCTGCTGCACTCGCTGCACATACGCCAGCAGCCTGTAGTTGTCCAACTCCTCATCCAAGGGTATTGCCACCAATTGATCACCAGTGGTTCCGGTCCAACTCAGGGCTTCCATTCACATATGGAGAACGTGATCCCGTAAAAATAGTTTCACACGAACGTTCGCCGGTCGATGACTTCGGTGAATTTTGTCGTCACACCGGAAAGTTAGATGATCATGAACCCGACCCGCATTCCTTCCGCCACTGTTGTTCTCATCGCTCTGTTCGCAGCCTGTGTTCCGGCACGGAAGTATGAAGAGTTGCAGAGCCGCTACAAAAGCACCCAGGAAACCGAAGGTGCCGCGATGGCCAAAGCCCAGCAGGCAGAAGCCAGTATGAAGGAGCAACAGGCAAGTATGGAGGACGTGCAGAAACGAAAAGTGAATTTGGAACGTGACACTACCATACAGGGCACCAGCTTGCGCAATATGACCGGCCAGTACGACAAGATCAATAAGCTGAACGCCGAGTTGCTCGACAAGTACAATTTATTGATGGCCGGTGACAGGAGCGAGAACCGGAAACTTCTGACGGACTTGGAAACCACACGCCTGCGCCTTCAACGCCAAGAAGATTCGCTATCCGTTCTCAGTCGTTCCCTTGGTGATCGCGAAGCGAAATTATCCGACCTGCAGAAGGAACTTAGCGCAAAGGACGCAGCTATGAAAGGGCTGAAGGACCGCGTGAGCGCCGCACTTACGGGGTTTGAGGGGAAGGGTCTAACCGTGACACAGAAGGGGGGGAAGATCTACGTGAATTTGGAGAATAAACTCCTCTTCGCCACCGGCAGCACCGCTGTTGAGGCCAAGGGAAAAGAAGCGCTAGCCAGCTTGGCCAAAGCCGTGGAAAACGAGAAGGACCTGAGCATACTGGTCGAAGGACACACGGATACCGATAAGATCCTACCCGGTGGCACTATGAAGGACAACTGGGACTTGAGCGTTCTGCGCGCAACGAGCGTGGTTCGCATACTGCAGGAGAGCAGCAAATTGGACCCTACGCGGATAACGGCCGGTGGTCGTGGTGAATACGTACCAATTGATACTGCGGACAAGGCGAAGAACCGCCGCATCGAAGTGATCCTGGCCCCCAACCTTGAAGCGCTTTACAATCTCGTGAAGGAGTGATGCGGTTAACCTAAACACGAAATGCCGGCTGAGAGCCGGCATTTCGTGTTCTGAGACTGATCGGTCTCAATTCAATGAACGCTCAGCGAGCTGTGCGCTCAACCAGGTCCGAGCCTCCGCTTCTTCAATGAAGATCCTTGTTGTAAAAGTTTGCGGGAAGTATGCGAAGTAAAGGCTGGCCATTCGCTCATGCATCAGGCTACTGGCTGCTACTGCAAGGAATCGGGTGCAGTCTACAACCTTACGACCCGAATAATGGTCTTGGGTCATAACGGCCAGATCGAAGTCTGCATCATTGGGGAATATAGCGAGCACGGCATGTTTTCCCGTATTTGAGCAGAAGCGTTCGCGCTCGGCCAAGACCTCATCCAAACCATTTTTGTCCAAAACGAGTCCTGGTTTGAAGCGGATCTCGACGATTTCTGCGGTTGTTCGTTCAAGCGTGGCCTGTCTGGTTTCGATCAATTGGCTCATAGGAATTTGGGGGCTGCCCGTAGACGTTATGCACGCATACCGGTCACAAAGGTGCTAGAGTGCGCGTCAGGTGCCGAACAATGGTTTGCCAATAAGAGGTAATTGCCCAGTGCTGCACCAAGGGCGTTGAGAAGACACGACGATCCTGGCTATCCGAACAAGTGGCCAAGCACCTCATCCACCCTGCTGACGGGCACTATCTCTATCCCACTGTTCGTGGGCAACCCTTTGGTCCCCTTAGGAACGAACATGCGCGCAAATCCGAGTTTGGCCGCTTCCGCAATACGCTGCTCTGTGCGGGTCACTGGCCTTATCTCGCCGGTAAGCCCAACCTCGCCCGCAAAACACACATCCATAGGGACGGGAATGTCGGCGTTGCTACTGAGCGCGGCCACCACAACAGCCAAGTCAATAGCAGGCTCTTCCACACGGAAACCTCCAGCCAGGTTCAAGAACACGTCCTTCTGCCCAAGCCGGAAACCACATCGTTTTTCAAGAACCGCAAGCAGCATGTTCATGCGCCGCAGATCAAAACCAGTAGCACTTCGTTGCGGTGTGCCATAGACAGCCGTGCTCACCAAGGCCTGCACTTCGATGAGTAATGGTCGCATGCCTTCAAGCGTGGCTGCCACACAAACTCCACTTGGTCGCAACCCTCGATCACCGAGGAGCACTTGGCTGGGGTCCTCCACAATGGCAAGGCCACTTCCCTGCATCTCGTAAATGCCCAACTCATTGGTGCTCCCGAATCTGTTCTTCAACGGTCGGAGCAAACGGTAGGCATGGTCGCGATCCCCCTCGAACTGAAGCACGCAATCGACCATGTGTTCAAGCACTTTGGGTCCGGCGATCGCACCATCCTTGGTAATGTGGCCGATCAGCACCATGGGGGTATTGGTGGTCTTCGCGTACCGCATAAGCTCACTCGTGCATTCGCGCACCTGCCCCACACTGCCAGGGCTAGCATCCAAGGCTGCGGTATGAAGTGTTTGGATACTGTCAATGATCACCAAGCCCGGTTGAAGTGCATCGATCTGTTTGAAGATGTTCTGTGTGTTGGTTTCCGTGAGGACGAAGCAGTCCACTGTGCTGTTCTCCCCGTTCAGTCGGTCCGCACGCATTTTCACTTGCTGCTCGCTCTCCTCCCCGGAAACGTACAGGGTTCGCAGCCCATTCGCGCGTAGTGCGGTCTGAAGCATCAGGGTGCTTTTGCCGATGCCAGGGTCTCCCCCCATGAGGATCAATGAGCCCGGAACCACTCCGCCGCCGAGCACTCGGTCCAACTCCCGGTCACCCAGAGGAATCCGCGGTCCGCTATCCGAAGAAATATCCGCGATGGCGATCGGCTTGGGCTTTCGGTCCCGAACACTGTTGGGCACACCCCGTTTTTCAAGAACACGATCCTGCACCTCTTCCACCAAGGTGTTCCATTCCTTGCAAGTGGAGCATTGTCCCAGCCATTGCGGGAAAGAGGCACCGCAGTTCTGGCAGACGTAAGCGGAGCGGACCTTAGCCGCCATGGCGGATGCGTTCCACCAGGGCGGTAGTGGAAAAACCGTCCACCAATTTCAAGGAGCGTACCTCGCCACCATAAGCCTTCAGCACATCGCTGCCCACTATCTGTTCTGGCTTCCAGTCTCCACCCTTAACAAGCACATCCGGACGGATCGCGGCGACCAATTCCAACGGTGTGTCCTGTTCGAAGATCACAATGGCATCCACACAGCGAAGGGCGGCAAGAATCAACGCGCGGCTATACTGATCATTCAAGGGTCGATCAGGGCCTTTACCCAAGCGCTGCACAGAGGTGTCGCTATTCAATCCGACAACCAAGCGGTCGCCGAGCGCCGCTGCCTCTTCCAAGTACTCAACATGGCCCCGATGAAGAATGTCGAATACACCGTTGGTGAATACGATACGATCGCTTTTCAAGCGCCATACGTTGCACAAGCGCACCAATGGCACCAACTCAAAGAGCCGCGAGTTGGCATGAGCGGTAGCGATCTCTGTTGTCATACGACCGATTTCTTGAAGGAAGTCAAAAGTAGTGACACCCCGCCAAGCACAATAACCATGAGGGTTTGGGCCAACCAAAGAAGCCATCCCATGGCCAGCGCGTCAGGTCGCACCAATTCGCCCCCCAAGGAGGAGGGCATGTACATCCCAACGGTCAAAGCCACCAAAGCTGGATATACCCCGATGCCACCTTGCACGAGTACAATACCAACGGCGCCAGCGATGAACCCCGCAAGGATCCCTGCAAAGGGCACCACCTCCAGGGTCGGCAGGCAATAAAAACCCACTTTGAACATGCCGATATAGGCCGCCCAGATGAATAGCGTGTGGGCAATGAAAGCGCCCTTTTGCTTTGTATTGATCACAGCGCGCAACCCCGCCCCAAAGCCGCGCAATAAGTCCATCGCACGAGCGCGCAGTGCTGGGCGAGTGAAGATGAGATAGGTGCCTATAATAACCGTGAGCGCGATGATGACCAGAACAACGGTAAACCAAGGGAATCCACCCGCCTCCGCTACTTCTTGTGAGGAACGATAGTCTGCGATGCGGCTCTTGAAGAGGTCGATCTTGTCAACTTGGAAAAGCACTGTAACAACCGCGATAACCGCCAACATGGCCGTGTCCACCACGCGCTCTGCCAGCACGGTGCCGAAACCCTGTTCGAAAGGCACCTTTTCGGTCCGATATATTGATACCGCTCGACTCGCCTCACCAGCGCGCTGGATGAACATGTTGATGAAGTAACCGATCATCACGGCATGATAGCAGTTCCAAAATCCGGGCCTGTGGCCCAGAGGGGATAGCAGGTAGCGCCAACGCCAGCCACGGCTAACATGGGCCAACCAACCTACAATGGTTGCGAGGATGAGCCAACGTGCATCGGCCTGTCGGAATGCTGCGAACAATTCACCTTTCTGCGCATCACTGAGGTCGTTGTAGGTGCTGAACACCAGCCAGACACCTATCCCAAGGGGCACAATAACCTTCAAGGCGTTCAAAAGGGCCTTCTTCATGTATTCGCTGTTTCGGAAGAAGAAGAGCCGTATGCGAAGGATCTCACTGTATTCGGCAATTGAGAGGGCGAACTTACCTGCGCAGGGTCAGGTTATCGATAAGGCGCACATTTCCAAACGAAGCCGCGATCAGAACGGACGCCTCGTCCAAGGAACCCCAATCAGCCAGCGGCTGCAGGGTTAGCGGATGGGCAATTTCCAGATAATCCAACTGCACCATGGGTTCCGAAGCAAGAATTTCCATTCCAGCCTGTCTGCACCGACCAACGGAGTGTTCGAAGGCCCTATGCTCCACGGCGCATAAGCTGCGATAGAGCGCCGGGGCTGCGGCTCGTTCTTCGGGAGTCAGCCTTGCATTGCGCGAACTCAGCGCCAGGCCGTCCGAAGCACGTACCGTAGGGCACCCGATAATTTGCTCAGGCCACCTCTCGCGCTGGGCTATGAGACGGATCACCGCCAATTGTTGACGATCCTTTTCGCCGAAAAGGGCTTGGTCTGGCCTAGTATAGTGGAACAAACGCTCGACCACGTTCACCACACCTTGAAAGTGGCCGGGGCGAGAAGGTCCTTCGAGAACCTCGTCCAATCCAGCCAGGTCATAGCTCTTGGGTATTGACCCATCATAGATACCTTCCTTGGTGGGCAAGAAGAGCGTATGGCACCCCCTGGATTC
The DNA here is from genome assembly GCA_016717225.1 of Flavobacteriales bacterium. Taxonomy (GTDB): domain Bacteria; phylum Bacteroidota; class Bacteroidia; order Flavobacteriales_F; family PHOS-HE28; genus PHOS-HE28. Next base: position 29,758 of record JADKGB010000037.1, read on the forward strand.
GAGCAGGGCACGGTCCTGATCCGGTTGGCGAGGGTACTTCCGCAGGTCCTCTGGGTTGTTGAACTGAAGCGGGTTCACGAAAACACTGGCTACAACGGCGTCGCAAGTACCCAACGCTTGATCCACAAGCGCCAAATGCCCCTCGTGCAATGCTCCCATGGTAGGCACAAAACCGATCGTTTGTCCGGCCCGTCGACGAGCTGCACTCCACACGGCCATTGCCAAAACATCCTCGACCACCTGCATGCTAACCCGCTAAATGTTGTGCTTGGCGAGGGGAATTCGCATCCGCGTTTGTTGAAATAGGCCCCGAATGTCTATACTTTTGTGTTCCAATCCTTATCCCCATCCCGCATGAGTCTGAAGAAAGCCAAGGTGTTGACCATTTCACAGTTCATCGAACCTTTTACCGATGGCACCGAAATGGGCCGGGCTGCCCGCCAACTGCCCCAGGGCATGCTTGACCGAGGCAACGAAATACGGACGTTCATGCCGAAATTCGGAAGCATCAATGAGCGCAGGCACCAGTTGCACGAGGTGATCCGCCTGAGTGGAATGAACCTGATCATCGACGATACTGACCACGCGCTACTGATAAAGGTGGCCAGCGTTCCAAGTGCCCGCATGCAGGTTTACTTCATCGACAACGAGGAGTATTTCAAGCGGAAGAACTTGACGCACGACGATGATGAAAAATTCTTCGCCGACAACGATGAACGTGCCTTGTTTTTCTGCCGTGGAGCATTGGAAACCGTACGCAAATTGGGTTGGAAGCCGGACATCATCCACTGTCACGGTTGGATGACGGCCTTCGTTCCTTTGTACATCCGCCATTTCTTCAGCGACGATCCGCACTTTGAGGATGCCAAGCTTATTCTCACCGTGTATGATGAACAACCAGAAGACCTGGACAAGGACTTGGCCAAAAAACTCGGCCAGGAAGGCTTCAGCAAAGACCTATTGAAGGGCCTGTCCAAGCCAACCACGGATGATCTGAACAAATTCGCCCTGAATCTCTGTGATGCCGTAGTGAAGGGCAGTCCAAAGTTGAGCCGAACCATGGAAAGCGCGATCAAAGCCAGTGAAAAGCGTGTGCTTGCATACGCTGGCGAAGACGAGCGCGTTAACGCTCATGCCGAGTTTTACCACGAAGTATTGGAAGAAGCCTTGGCCGGAGCGTGAAGAGACACATTTTCCAATTTCGCACACGGCCCACGTTGGGGGCCGTGCTGCTTTTCGGCGGGTTGGTTTTGGCTGGCTGCAAAAAACCGGATAGTGATCTGGGGTTGGATATTTTGGACCCTGCCGACGCCCTCGGGACAGATCAAGTTGATACAACAGGCATTCTTGCTTGGACGATCGTTCCTGAACCCGGTCGCACCAGCGCTCTCAGTCGCAATGTTCTTGGCACTTACCTGGACCCGGATTTCGGGTTGGTGAGCACGGGCATTGTAACCCAGATACTCTTGAGTTCCAACGGCGTTGGTTCCAATGTGAACCCAAGTGACCTGGTGTGTGATTCCATTGTGCTTTCATTGGCTTACGATCTTACCACGTTCGGTTATGGAAATGCGGATCCGCAATCGTTCCGCGTGTTCCGGCTGAACGAAGACCTGCGAACCGACACGTCCTATTTGAGTGATCATGTTCCCGGGATCATCTTGGAAGACCTGGTGGCGGCGGGCCGGCCTGAATTCCCCATTCAGCCATCCACGCCCCTGTCCATAGGGGGCGAATCGCTCAGCCCCCAATTGCGCATCCCGTTGAAAACATCCCTGGGCGGGGAAATCCTGAGCAAATGGGGCTCAACGACCCTGGAGAACAACGTAGCATTCCTTGAGTGGTTCAAAGGAATAATGATCTTGCCTGCGGAAGAAGCCACTGTGCCGTTCCAACAAGCGGCCTTGTACTTCAATCTGCTTGGTGTTGATAGCAAGGTGCGGCTTTACTATCGCAATACCGCTGTTGTAGACACGTTCACGTTCGACTTCGTTATCAACACGAGCTGCGTGCGCTACTCGCTATCGCACTTTGACCACACGAAGGCTACGGAGCCCGGTCTTGTATTAGCCCTTCAGAACCAGACAGCAGGTCAACAAGAGGTGTACGTTCAAGCACTTGGCGGCGCTCGCGTGGAGCTTCGGTTCCCGAACATCCTGGACTACGCAACGAATGGGTCTGGAGCGGTGGCAAAAGCCGAATTGGTGATTCCGGTGGATGAACGCTATTATCCACTTTATGTTCCACCCACCCAGCTTTTCGTGTTCCGCAAGGATGATAATGGCGAAGACGTCTCTCTCCCCGATCAATTGTCGGGCACAACCTTGATCGGTGGGCTTTATGACCCCGAGGATCATGAATATCGTTTTGTGATCACACGATGGATACAGGGCGTCCTCAACGGTGAGTATCCGAATACAGGCTTGGCGGTGCTCCCGGGCAGCAACGGGGTTTCGGTGAACCGCGCTATTCTCTTCGGCCCCGAGCATCCGATCGCGCCTATGAAATTGCGGCTAACTTTCACCACATACTGAACCTGACATGTGCGGCATCGTCGGCTATATGGGCGACAAGAACGCCTATTCGATCCTTATCAACGGCTTGCGCCGGTTGGAATACCGTGGATATGATAGCGCAGGTGTTGCGCTCTTGAACGGCGACCAACTTCTGATCCACAAGTGCCAAGGGAAGGTGAGCGACCTGGAGGCCCATGTGCAAGGGAAAGACCTTTCTGGAACCGTTGGTATCGGGCATACGCGTTGGGCCACCCACGGGCCGCCGAATGACATCAACGCCCACCCGCACCAAAGCACGAGCGGCGATCTGGCGTTGATCCACAATGGTATCATCGAGAACTACGCCTCGATCAAAGAAGAGCTCAAGCACAGGGGGCACTCCTTCAAGAGCGATACGGATACCGAAGTGCTTGTGCATCTGATCGACGATGTACAACGAACGGAAAAAGTAGACCTGCCCGAAGCGGTGCGGCTAGCGCTTGACAGCGCAGTAGGGGCCTACGCGATCGTGGTCATCGACAAGAAGGACCCCGATATCATGGTAGCTGCACGCCGCAGCAGCCCGCTGGTGATCGGTATTGGCGCCAATGGCGAACACTTCATCGCCAGTGATGCGACACCGATCGTAGAACACACAAAAAACGTAGTTTATCTGGAGGATGGTGAGATCGCCGTGATCGAGCGCGGCAAGGGCTTGAAGATCCGGAACGTGAAGAACCAGGAGAAGACGCCCTTCATCACCGAACTCGAAATGCATCTCGAGACGCTGGAGAAAGGCGGGTATGACCACTTCATGCTGAAGGAGATCCACGAACAGCCGCGGAGTATTCGTGATTCGATGCGCGGTCGTTTGAACCTGGCCTCTGGGGAGGCTGTGTTAGGGGGTATCAAGGACTATGAGCAGAAATTCGTGCAGGCCAAGCGCATCATCATTGTAGGTTGTGGTACCAGTTGGCATGCAGGATTGGTTGGTGAGTACCTCTTCGAAGAACTGGCCCGCATCCCTGTGGAGGTTGAGTACGCCAGCGAATTCAGGTACCGCAATCCGATCATCAACGAAGATGATATCGTGATCGCGATCAGCCAAAGCGGGGAGACAGCGGATACCATGGCCGCTATTGAATTGGCCAAGGGCCGGGGCGCCACCATTTTCGGTGTGTGCAATGTCGTAGGCAGCAGCATCGCGCGCATCACTCACGCCGGGGCCTACACCCACGCTGGTCCGGAGATCGGCGTGGCCAGCACCAAAGCGTTCACGGCGCAAGTGACCGTGCTTACTCTCATGGCGCTCATGGTCGGCCACAAGCGAGGCACCATCACTGGAAGCAAGTATTACCGACTACTTAACGAGTTGGATGCTATCCCCGGCAAGGTTGAACAGGTCCTGAAGAACGAGGAACAGATCAAGTATATAGCCGATATCTACAAGGACGCACCCAATGTGTTGTACCTCGGAAGGGGCTACACGTTCCCCGTAGCGCTCGAGGGCGCGTTGAAATTGAAAGAGATCAGCTACATCCACGCTGAAGGATACCCCGCTGCCGAAATGAAGCACGGACCCATTGCCCTTATCGATGAGGAGATGCCTGTGTTCGTGATCGCAACGAAGGGTGCCAGCTACGAAAAGGTGGTCAGCAATATTCAGGAGGTAAAGGCTCGCAAAGGCAAGATCATCGCCATTGTTACGGAAGGCGATACGGTCGTAAAGGGCATAGCCGACCACGTGATCGAGATCCCTGAGACACCCGATGCGCTTTCCCCTCTGTTAACGGTGATCCCCTATCAATTGCTCAGCTACCACATTGCCGTAATGCGGGGTTGCAATGTTGATCAACCTCGCAATTTGGCGAAGAGCGTTACGGTGGAATAACGGCTTCGCCACGCGGCTTCGCCCACATGAGTACGCGGTCATTTTCTACATAGGCCGCCAGGTCCTTGGTAAAAAGGATATGGCCCAGGTCCACCAGGACCAACACACCAAAACCACCGAAAGTGAGCGCGTAAAGCACAGGCACTTTCGGATCCGTACCAAGGTAGATACGATGGCCACCGAAAGGCCCTAACGCAAGCGCCAACCCGGCGGCTAGCGCGCGATGAGGCCGATGAATATCGGCCAGTACCGAACTATCAGACTCGACAAACAAGGCCCATTGCTCGGGCGCTGTTTTTACCGTGAAGGGACCCGCCGCCCACAGATCCGCAATACACAGGGTGGCAAAAAATCCAAAAAGTGCCGATCGCAAGAGCCCGTGGAAACGAGCATGGTCAACCCCGGTTGAAGTCACCTATAAAACAGGTTGTTCGTGCTATTTGCCCGCGTCAAATCGTTTGGCAACCTCGCTCCAATCAACCACGTTCCAGAACGCGGCGATATAGTCTGGCCGGCGATTCTGGTAATTCAGGTAGTACGCATGTTCCCATACATCGAGCGCGAGAACGGGAGTTCCTCCACAACCGGTGTCCGGCATTAGGGGATTGTCTTGGTTGGGAGTGGAGCAGATCTCCAGGTTACCCCCCTTATGAACGCATAACCAAGCCCAACCACTCCCAAAGCGGGTAACTCCGGCTGTGCTGAGTTTCTCCTTGAAGGCTTCGAAAGACCCAAAAGCGGTGTTAATGGCTTCGGATAGGCTACCATGCGGGTTACCTCCTCCTTCGGGTGATAGAACAGTCCAGAAAAGCGAGTGGTTGTAATGCCCCCCGCCATTATTCCGCACGGCCATGTTTTTCATATCCAACGAAGCCATGATCTCTTCGATGGGCTTCCCCTCCATAGAAGTGCCCTCGATCGCCTTGTTAAGGTTGGTCACATAGGCGTTATGGTGTTTACCATGATGGATCTCCATGGTGCGCGCATCGATGTGGGGCTCCAAGGCGTTATGGGCATAAGAAAGTGCAGGTAGTTGGAAGGGCATGTGGGGTAAGGTTGGGGCGAAACAAGGCTTCGGGGCGAAAGATAATCGCGCTTTAAGTGGGCAAGTCCTTGATGGTTAGAAGAAAATACTACATTCGCGGCCACTTTCACCAAAAACCAAACGGAGATGATCAAGAAGTTTGCATTGCTGGCCACTGTGGCAGCGATCATGGTAGGCTGCGGAGGCGCAACTGCCGAGAACATGGAAGCCAAGATGAAGGCCGCTGCTGACAGCGTTCAAGCATCAATGGCAAAAGCTGCTGCCGACATGGAAGCTGCTGCAAAAGCACAAGCGGATAGCGCTGCCGCTGCCGCTGCCAACATGGGCGATAGCGCAACCAAAATGATGGAGGGCGCTGTTGACGCCACCAAGGCTGCTGCCGACAAGATGACCGGCCACTAAGCCGTACTCGACTCTGCATAAAGAACAAGGGGCCGAAAGGCCCCTTCTCTTTTGATCCAATTATTTTCAGGGTTGTCAGCCTTCGATGGATAGTTCGACGAAACCAGGAATAAAGCCCAAGAAAATGGCTGCCGGTTCTATTCGACATATCGCGGATAGCCCAAATGAGATCACTGAACCGGGATCGGAATCCCTTTAGTGCACGGATCCAAGTGCGCGACGTGCGGCGAGATAGAGGCTATCAGTGCCTATTACCACCCGGTAGTAGCCGGCTTCGCCCCAAATATTCCGAGCGATCCCTGCTTTAAGCCGTTCGGCGATCAGCCTTTCGGACCGAGCCATACCACGCGCATCCTCTTTCACTCCCAAGGAAGCCGCTTCTTTGGCCAACCCCTGCATTTGTGCCGGATCCAAGGTGTACCGCTCCGCAAAGGCTTCAGGCCCCCTGTAAGACTTCAATCGCTCCCGTTGACGGTCCGCCACATCAAATGCGTATTGATTGATAGCTCCGCTAAAGAACAGCTCGCTCAAGTAAGCCGAACGATCGGAAGTATCAGCCGGCACAAATAGATCAGGCATGATCCCGCCGCCACCGAAGACCGTGCGGCCCTTCAGCGTGGTGAACTTCTTGGTTGAGTCCAGATGTATGCTGTCCGCGCTGAACTGTTCACCGTGGTCGAAGCGGCTGCTCATGTCCTCGTCATAATCGACCCCTTGACCATAAGGTCGCTGGATGGAGCGTCCGCTCGGCGTATAGTAGCGGGCAGTCGTAATTCGCACGGCACTGTGGTCCTCCAATTCAACATGTTCTTGCACGAGGCCTTTACCGAAAGAACGTCGACCTACGATCAGCCCGCGATCATTATCCTGAATAGCACCTGAAACGATCTCACTAGCACTGGCGGAACCCTCGTCGATAAGCACCGCCAACGGTATATCGACAAGAAGCCCCCCTGCACCTGCAATAAAGTCCTTCCGCGGGGAAACACGGCCCTGGGTGTAGAGTATTTGGCTGCCTGCCGGAAGAAATTGGTCGCAAATTCCAATAGCCGCGTTCAAATACCCGCCACCATTTCCGCGCAAGTCCAAAACCATTCTTTTCATCCCTTGCGCCAAGAGTCCCTCGGAGGCCTTGATGAACTCCTCTTCTGTCGTGCGCGCGAAACGGCTCAGCTTGATATATCCGGTACCATCCTTATCCAGAAGTGCGGCCGCAACACTATTGATGGGGATCTCACCCCGCTCGATCTCCACATCAAAAGGCTTGTCCCTTCCGCGCAGAATACCTACGACCACCTTGCTTCCTTCAGGTCCGCGAAGTGCCTTCATGACGTCCTCATTGGCGATATGAACCCCCGCCAAGGGCTTGGCATCCGCACTCACGATCCGGTCGCCTGCGCGGATCCCGAGCTTGGCACTTGGCCCGCCTTCCACAGGAGTGATAACCACGATGGTATCACGTTGTATTGCGAACTCCACTCCAATGCCCATGAAGCTTCCCTCCAAAGGCTCTTGCGCAGCCCGCAATTCCGCAACACTGATGTAATAACTGTGCGGATCGAGCTTCTGAAGCATATCCTGAAGAACCTCATCCACCAGCTTCTCCTCTTGGATACTATCGACATAGTTGCGGTCGATCAGTGCCATTACCTGGTCCAGCTTGTCGCTAGGGCGGGCTTGTTGGAACGAGAAGAGGCTCGGAGCGATGTTCCGAGGCGCACCGTATCGGGCACCAGCCAAAAACCCGGCTGCCAACGCAAGGCCAAGTACCAAGGGAAAAAGCACTACCCACCAGGATCCGCGACGTTCGGTCATGGGTTCAAAGATCCCGTAGTTGTTGGATCAGCACTCCTCCGTCTTTCAAGAGGTCAAGGCCCGATGGATCCTTGTACGCATCGAGATAAACGAGGCGTTCGATGCCCGCCTGAAGGATGAGCTTACTGCACTCCTTGCACGGGGAATGCGTGAGGTACAGGGTTGCTTCCCGGGCGTTGTTCGTGCTACGTGCCACCTTCATGATCGCATTGGCTTCGGCGTGAAGAACGTACCAATGCGTGGTTCCGTTCACATCTTCACAATCATTGGAGAAGCCCGTGGGTGTTCCATTGTACCCATCACTGATGATCATCCCCTCTTTAACGATCAACGCTCCCACCTTTTTTCGTGTACAATGGCTGAGCTTGCTCCACTCCACCGCCATCTTCATATAGGCCCTGTCGTAGCGCTCTTGCTTCGCGGGGTCGGCGTAGGTAAGGGAATCCTTCTGCATGTGCCCACGCGCACATGTGGTCATGCGCGCATGAAACGGGTACCCAGGGCGGGAGTCGAACCCGCACGATGTGAATCACTGGTGTTTGAGACCAGCGCGTCTACCAATTCCGCCACCTGGGTAGGTGTTTTCCGAAAGAACAGGCGGCGAAAATAGCCCTACAACTGCTTCAATAGCACGCGCAAGTCCACTTTCTCGCTCACTATTCGCTCCAGATCCGCGATGGCCACCCGTTCCTGCAACATCGTATCCCGATCTCGGAGAGTCACCGTATCGTTCGTCATGGTGTCATAATCCACGGTAATGCAGTATGGGGTGCCGATGGCGTCCTGACGGCGGTAGCGCTTGCCAATGCTGTCCTTCTCGTCATACTGGCAATTGTGCGAGAGCTTCAACCCATCGATGATGGCACGGGCCTTTTCAGGCAAGCCGTCCTTCTTCACCAATGGCATCACCGTAACCTTGACAGGAGCCAGAGGAGCAGGAATTCGCAGCACAACGCGCTCTTCGCCGTTCTCCAATTTTTCCTCCATGAAGGCTGAACTCAGAACAGCAAGGAACATGCGATCAAGTCCAATAGATGTTTCGACCACATAGGGCACGTAGCTTTCGTTGGTCTCCGGATCGAAGTAGGTAAGCTTGCGGCCGCTGTGTTTTTCATGGCTGCTCAGGTCGAAGTCTGTGCGCGAGTGAATGCCTTCGAGCTCCTTGAATCCGAAGGAGAACTTGAATTCGATATCGCAGGCCGCATTGGCGTAATGCGCAAGCTTGATGTGATCGTGGAAGCGGTAATTCTCCACCGGCATACCCAATGCCCGGTGCCAAGCGATGCGCTTTTCCTTCCATGAATTATACCACTCCATCTCGGTGCCAGGGCGAACGAAGAATTGCATCTCCATCTGCTCGAATTCACGCATGCGGAAAATGAATTGCCGCGCGACGATCTCGTTGCGGAAAGCTTTGCCGGTTTGCGCGATGCCGAAGGGGATCTTCATCCGCGCGCTTTTCTGCACATTCAGGAAATTGACGAAAATGCCTTGTGCCGTTTCCGGCCGCAGGTAAATGGTGCTGCTCTCACCACTCACACTGCCGAGCTCCGTGGCGAACATCAGGTTGAACTGGCGCACTTCCGTCCAATTCGCTGTTCCGCTAACCGGACACTTGATCTCTTCGTCGATGATCAGTTGCCGAACAGCTTCCAAGTCGTTCGCTTCGAGCGCGGTCTTCATTCGCCCTTCCACCGCATTGATCCGCTCCTGCGCGCGCAGCACGTTCGGGTTCGTAGCACGGAACTGCTCTTCGTTGAAGGCCTCGCCGAACTTCTTCTTCGCCTTTTCGGTCTCCTTTTCGATCTTGTCCGCGTACTTGGCCATATGGTCTTCCAAGAGCACGTCGGCGCGGTATCGCTTCTTGCTGTCCTTGTTGTCGATCAACGGGTCGTTGAAGGCATCTATATGGCCGCTTGCCTTCCACACGGTGGGGTGCATGAAGATCGCCGCATCCAAGCCCACGATGTTCTCGTTGAGCTTCGTCATGGCGGCCCACCAATACTGCCGAATGTTGTTCTTCAACTCAGCACCGTATGGGCCATAATCGTAGGTGGCGCTCAAGCCATCGTAGATCTCGCTGCTTGGGAATACGAAGCCATACTCTTTCGCATGGCCAATGAGGGTCTTTAGGCGGTCTTCTTGATTGCTCATGGTATGTGGTGCTGGCGCTCTGGAAACCTGCAGCGTCGCGGCCGCAAAGATGCATGATGGCGACGAAGCGCTGCACTTCCTATCGGTGCTCGGCGTGTAGCTTGCGCGCATGACCAGTCGTCGCGCCACACTTGTAGCGTTCATCATCGCGCTGCTGGTGCGCGCTGCCATCTACCTGGTGCACACGCAGGGCGGCGACCGCAGTTGGTCCGCCGCTTTCCACCGCTTCGACAGTTACTGGTACGAGCGCATTGCCACCTCGGGCTACCCCGACGTGGATGATCGAAAACAACTGGGGTGGGCCGATCATACCAGCACGCACCAGAGCGAGTGGGCCTTCTTCCCACTCTATCCCATGCTCGCGCGGTCGGTCGGTCGGTCGGGTCGCCAGTGCTCCCATGCTGCAAGCCATGGAATTGCTGTCATGGATCTTCGCGTTCGCAGCTGTTGTTGCGTTCAAGGGATTTGCGCGGCGCGTGCTACCGCCCGACAAGGCCGGATGGGCCGTGATCGTCTTTGCGCTATTTCCATTCAGTGTGTTCCTGCACGTACACTATGCGGAGCCACTTTTCCTCTTCCTATTGCTCAATGGATTCAACTGCCTCTTCGATGATCGCCGGTGGCAAGCTGCACTGGTGTTCGCACTACTGGTACTGGTGCGTCCCAACGGGCTGCTGGTCCTGCCCGCTGCGGTGCTGTTCGCCATGGAACGACACCGCACCGTGTGGAAGACCAGCCATGCCGCACTGATGTTCGTTCCCACTTTCTTGGCTTTTGCCTCCTATTGCTATTTCCAGTATGTCCACACCGGCGAACCCTTCGCCTTCAGCGTGGCACAGGCTGGTTGGGACCGCGGTTGGAGCTGGCCTTGGAAAGGCTTCTTCAAGAGCGGCGACCTTGCTACACAGATCGAATCGGTCTACACCATTGCGCTGGTCGTGCTGGCTGTTGCCATTGCTAAGCGGATACAACTGAGCTACAACTTGCTGCTTTGGGCGAACATCCTTGTTCCCTTGTGTTCGGGATCCGTCGATTCCCTCACACGCTTCACGTTGGTGCTCTTCCCGCTGTTCCTTCTCGCAGGATCTTGGCTTGCTGGCATCCCCTTGCGTTGGCGCATCGCCCTAGGTTGCATCGGTTTCGCGCTCCAGTTGGTGTGTGCCTGGTTGTGGGCCAGCGGTCATCCGCTCATGGCATGATGGCGTGCAAGCGTAGCATCTAGCTTCGCACCGTGATCGAACACCGCGGTACCCTCATCAGCGAAGACCTCTTCGAGAAACGCTTCGTTTGCGACCTCAACGCGTGCAAAGGCGCCTGTTGTGAACAGGGCGACAGCGGCGCTCCCATTACCCCAGAAGAAGCAGCGGAGGTCAAGAAGTACTATGAGGAGATAAAGCCATACATGACCGTGCGCGGGCGCAAAGCCGTGGACAAGCAGGGCACCAGTGTGGTGGATATGGACGGCGAGCTGGTTACCCCGCTCGTGGACGAATACCAGGAGTGTGCCTTCGCCAAGAAGGACAAGCTCGGTATCTGGAAATGCGGCATCGAGAACGCCTACCGCGATGGAAAGGTCCCCGTGAACAAACCCCTGAGTTGCCATCTCTATCCCATCCGCGTAGAGAAGCTCAAGTATCACGACGGCCTTAACTACAACATGTGGGATATCTGCAAGCCGGCCTGCTCCTGCGGTGCGAAGCTCGATGTGCCGGTGTTCCGGTTTTTGAAGGGGCCGTTGACCCGGGCTTATGGAGCGGATTGGTACGATGAACTGGAAGTGATCTACCAAGAGTGGCTCAAGGAGCCGGTTGCGGCCGGAAGAGCCTCGCGCAAGGGTCGCTGAGCGATTTTTTCAGCCTCCGCGCCACTGCTTCCCCTGACCCAACCGTTACTCGGTTAGCGTACATCGGCGCGATCAGAAGCCTTTAGTTTCGTTTTCGAAGGCAGCGCGCAGGAACGAGCCACTGTCTTACGAACGAAAGGTTTGGTTTTGGTTTGTGGAAAGTCGACGCCTTCTGGAGGGATCCGGGAGGCGTCGCTATTTCCGGTCAGCCTCAACCAAGCCGCTGGGCCAACACCATCCAGTTCCACGGCAAGGGCTCGGCCATACCTGCTGGCGATTCGGGAAAAACCGAACTCCAAGGGTACTCCAGTTTCAAGGTTTCTACCGGAAGCAGGTCATTCGCGCGCAGCACATCCTCCAATTCTTCTCGCAAGTAGTGCTTGGTAGCGACCCCGTCCAATTGAACAATGCCCATATCCAAACGGCTCGCATCGCGGGAGGCTTTTTGCTGCGCAACTGCCGGAGGCATTCCCTTGTCGATATTCCATTGCACCAAGCGATGCGAAGCGTAGAGCGCACTTTCCAATGCAGGGCAGGTCAACAAAAGATGGCCACCGGGTTTGATCTGCGCCAAGACACTCTTGAACATGTGTTGACGCATGGCCAACGAAGCGGTGAGCAGCACATTGATGCACAGGGCGAAATCAACAGCCTCATTCGAACCATTGACCTCGCGAAGATCAAGATGGTGATAGGAGATGTTCGGCCAAGCGTTGCACTTGCGCTCTGCAATAGCGAGGCACTCACCGGAAATGTCCGAAGCCCTTACCGATCCGAAGGCTTGTGCCAGCATGGGCAACGTTCGCCCAATACCACAACCAATATCCGCAGCGGATCCTTTCTTGTTGCCGAATCGCTTAACGCGTTCCGCGATCAAGCCCAATCGGTCGTTCGCGGGTACGTTGAAGATATCCTCCTCGAACGTGTCAGCAACCGCATCCCATTCGCGTTCGTTCACGCGGCAAGGTAGGTCTGCGCGATCGCGGGCCGACCACAGCGATCCCCCATCGCGCTGTGCATTCGTCACTCTACCACAAATCGCTCGACCCGGGAAGTACCTTCCAGTTCAGCTCGTAAAAAATACGTGCCTGGAGCGGCGGTCGGAATTTCAATGCGAACCGTGTTCGGTCCTATCACCAAGGGCACCTCTTCTTGGGCTACAGCACGACCACCAACATCCATAATGCTAATTAGCGCCAGCCCATCTATGCGTGATGCGAGATGCAGAAGCAATCGGTTCCCACCAACATTACCCAAGACCATTGTCCCTCCCAGATCAACCGGGGGGACTTCGATCACGCGCACTTTCAGCCTGTCTTCAGGTGGCAGACCTGTGATATCGATGCTTCCACCATCCAAGTAGACCAACAATTGCGTGGCCTGCCCGATACTGTTCCCATTGAAGAGCCTTGCCCCAGGAGCGAATGTCAATTTGGCCCCGTCACGAAGTGCAAGTATGATATCCTGATGCTCCGTGGCGCCGAAGTCCTCCTTCATATCCACCATGTTGTTGATCACCAGCTCAGCGTTCGCACCAATGTCGATCGTACAGCCTGCACGAAGGCCGAGCATCCCGCGTCGTTTGGCTCCGTAGTCGAATCGAACACCGTTGTTGATGCGAAGGGTGCTGCCTTTTCGGAAAAGGAAACAGCACCGTTCACCATCCATATCAACATGGCCACCATTATGCACGTAGCGGGAGCCTGGGCTCCAAATCACTTCAACGATCTGGCTAGCCATACATAGATCCCCATCATTCACAAAACTGAAGGGATGCCTCAGGGAATCACTACCCACTATCAACCCGCCCCGGAACTGCGTGAACGGCTGGAAGACCATAGTAGAATACTGATCCAGGTTCAGAGTGACATTCGTTGGTGCCGCGACATTGGGGATCGGCGACACATCCAGATAGCTCTGGTGCGCGGCATCTGGATAAGTACTGTCCTCGTACATCACCAAGAAACTCGGTCCAAAAAAGCCTTGTAAGAAATAATCGAATTGCCCCGTTTGGAACTGGGGTAAGACGCTCTCTCTCAACTTCTGCACGCCACTCCACTGATCCATGTTCTGAAGGATCGGGGGGTCGATGTTCACGAACTCCCCTGCTGCTGCACCAACAGAAGTGATCCGCAAGATGACCTCACGCAAGCGATTGCTGGCAAACCGCTCGGTGGGCACGCACAGTTCGACCGGATAACCGAAGCCTCCAAAAGGATCATAGCTGCCCGTATACCATCGCAGTACGGAACCCATGCCGGCGCTATCGGGTACTTGCACTGCGGCCATGACCCCTGTGCACAAAGCGCCTGGACATGAGCCCGAAGTGTCCAACAGGTCGTTTTGGCTCGGGTATAGGCCAGCTTGAAGCGTATAGATGGTGCTACTGTCGAGCGGGATCGCTGAAGAGGAGTCCAGCAGCACGCGCACAAAGACCGAACGGGTCGTGTCAACTTGATCGAACTGGATCCGGGGTTGAACATATGAGTTGTTCACCACCACGAAAAGGTCGAGACACCGCGTGCTGTCCACTGGACCGTTCCATTCATCATTCAGGGTTTGGTAGGCCTCCCACCCTTGAAAGGTTTGTATTGTTTCTCCACTATCCCATGGACAGTTCATCGTAACAGTATCCGCAGACCACATGGTTGGCAGGTCTTGGGCGACCAATGGGCCGCAGGCCGCAATAAGAGAAAACAGGGTGTAGCCGTATTTCATGCAATAGCGATTTGCAACTAAGACCACCGCGAGTGAAGATACGCTGCTTAATTGGGCACTGCACCAGTTCTCCCTTGAGAGATCCGCTGCTATTCCATATCCGTTAGCGCAATGAGCGGCACGAGCAGAACCGCCAAGAACAAAACCACTGGTCTGCTCAAGCCTGGCTCAACTTCAGCATATTGCTCATCCCCTTCTCGGCGATGGGCATGCTGGCCAGGTTGATCACCAGATCGCCCTTTTGCACCTGGTTGCGTTTGCGCAGAAGATGCTTGATATCGGCAATGGTGTGGTCAGTGCTCACGGTCTTATCGTAGTAATGCGCGCGTACGCCCCACACCAAGTTCAACATGCACAGAATGCTCGGGTTGCTGGTAAATGCATGGATGTTCGCACGAGGCCGCATGCTGGCGATCTTGAACGCTGTATAGCCACTGTGGGTCATGGTCACGATCGCTTTCACGGGCATCGTATCCGTTAAACCAACAGCTGCATCGCAAATGGCGTCAGTAACCGAGCGATCGTTCGTACCAAGTGGGACTTTCGGCACATCATACATACCATCAACTGTTTCCATTTCAGCGAGAATGCGGTTCATCACCCGCACTACTTCGACCGGGTATTTGCCCACGCTGGTCTCCGCACTCAACATCACCGCATCGGCATGATCGAGCACCGCGTTGGCGACGTCGTTCACCTCTGCGCGGGTGGGCGTGCTGCTGGTGATCATACTTTCCATCATTTGCGTTGCCACAATACATGGGCGATGCTGCTTCAAGCAGCGACGAATGATGTCCTTCTGGATCAATGGCACTCGCTCCATGGGCACCTCAACGCCCAGGTCACCACGAGCCACCATGAGCGCATCGCTTTCACGGATGATATCATCGATCTCTGCCAAGGCTTCTGGTTTTTCGATCTTGGCCACTACTCGTGCGTGTTTGTCTTGGGCGTGGATGATGTGTTTGAGCTCGATAATGTCACGGGCACTGCGAACGAAACTGAGGCCAACCCAATCCACATCCTGCGAAAGCGCGAAGTCCAGGTCCTTCAGGTCCTTTGGGGTGAGACAAGGCAAACTGACCTTGGTGTTCGGCAGGTTGATCCCTTTCTTGTCTGTGAGCTTACCGCCGCTAAGCACCTTCAATTTGACTTCGGTCTTGCCATCGGTGCTGATCACTTGCATGCGCAATTTGCCGTCGTCGAGCAGCACGTGTTCTCCAGGCTTCACGTCCTGTGGGAATTGCTGATACACAGTGCTCACCTTGCCCTGCACGCCGATCATCTTCTCGGTGGTAATGATCAGCTCGCTGCCTTCGGGCACGTCAATGGATCCGTTCTCCATTTCACCCACGCGCAGTTTCGGCCCTTGCAGGTCCGCGAGGATCGCCGTGGTGATGCCAAGCTCCGCATTGAGATCACGGATATTCGCTATCACTTCAGCATAGAACTCGTAGCTCCCATGGCTGAAGTTGAGACGGGCCACGTCCATGCCTGCACGCATGAGTTCGCGGAGCACACTTACAGAGGAAGAGGCTGGGCCAATGGTGGCCACGATCTTGGTCTTGGGGTCGATGTTCATTGGAGGAGTTTGTGCGCGCCCCGCTCTTTGCGGGCATCCAGCGGAAAAGCCATCAGCACGAATTCGGTTTTGCGCACGTGGTCGATAAGTTCTTCGGGAGTGAGTGGGGCGGCTTCATCCACAAGTAGGAAGAAGTCGGCTTGTTTGTGTTCTTTCAATAGCACGCCATCACCGCTGTGGTTGTGGACCAAGAGGTATTGGGCCTGGTTCTCTTCATCAACATGGTCGAATGCGGCATAGCTGGCGATCGTTTCGGGGCCTTGATCGGTAATGTCCTTGTCTCGCCGCGTAAGGCTGATCCCCAATTCACGATTCAGCGCCCAACAAAGGCGATAATCGTGAACATGGCAACTGATGCCGATCAACGTGACCTCCGGGTCGGGTTCCATATCGAGCTTGTGCCTGGCCATTGAGCTGGAGCGTACGGGGCGAAAGTAGCTTCACAAGGGCGGCAGGGTTATCGCTTCGATCAACAAGAATGAGAAGTGCGACCTTCACAACCATGAAAAGGATCTTGAGCTGGTGTTCGTGGATGGTTCTGTCAATGGCCATTCTATGGTCTGCCCTGGCACATGCACAAGGCACATGGTTCGCCACGAACATTCCGAATTCGGGGCGATATGACGACGTGTTCTTTCTGGGTCCCGATACCGGCTGGGCCGTGGGAGGTTCTGCGGGCACCATTTACAAAACCACCAACGGGGGTGGTTCTTGGATCCTGCAGTACAATGCCCCGGAATACTTGCGAAGCATCGAATTCGCTAACGACACACTTGGCTTTGCCGGTTCACTGGACCACGCACTGTACAAAACGACGAACGGAGGAGGCACATGGACGGATATCAGCACAACGATCCAACCACAACCCACGGGGATCTGCGGGCTCAGCATCCCCAATGCACAGACGATATATGGCTGCGGTATTTGGTCGTCGCCTGCTTACATCATCCGCTCCAATGATGCGGGCAACACGTGGATCTATTCCGATATGTCTGCCTATGCACTCGCCTTGGTAGACATCCATTTCCTAACCCCGGATACGGGGTTCGTAACGGGCACATCGATCAACCCGGCGGAAGGAGGGATCGTGCTGCGCACTACCAATGGAGGTGCTTCCTGGCAGACCGTTCACACCACAGGAGTAACAAGCGATATCATTTGGAAGATCCAGGTGCTGGATGCGAGCCACTGCTTCGGGTCGGTCTATGGCGTTGGGTTGGCCTTGGACACGCGCATGATCCGCTCCAGTGATGGTGGGCTCACATGGGAGGGCCGCGAAGTGGCGGATCATTACACCTACGCCGAAGGAATGGGTTTTATTGACCCGCTTCATGGCTGGGTTGGTGGCGACGCCGAGTTGTTCAGCACCTCAGACGGTGGCGATACATGGGTTTCAACAGTGATGGGCGCATTGCATAATCGCTTCTTTCGGGTCAACGAGAACACAGCGTACCTGTCAGGACAATCCATTTACAAATTCAGCTCGGATCCGAACAGCATTGCGCCCCTTTCTGTTCCCTCGCAACAACATCAACTTTCGGCAAGCCTTTCTCCAGACGGTGGCACGTTGAATATTTCCGTTGATCTCCTGCGCACAACGATCGCCGTGTTGGAGATCCGTGCGTCAGATGGGAGGCTTATCGATAGGCCCTTGTTCGACCGCCACGCAAGTGGTGCTTATCACTTCTCCGTGAAAGACTTCAGATCCGGACCCGGTGTGGTCCTGGTGATCCTCTCTACAAATGAAGGATTGATCAGCGAACGAGTAATCGTGACGCGATGAGATCACTCCGGGACAGCCCCTGAGCCGCCCCGCGGCTCATGCGGAGGTAGTGAGGCCCTGGTTGGCGCTGGTTTATGCTCGCCCGGCGGTAGAGACCGCCTATCACGAGGAGGACGGCGATGTTTGCGACGACCGCGATCACCTTGCTCATCGCGATCTTTGGCCGCATTTTCACTACGCCCCGTATGCGGGCGCAAACTGCGGAATGCGGCATTGGCTGCATCCTGCTCTGCCTTCTTCTTGCTGTGCCCTTTGCCTGTTCCGCGTGGCTCACCATCAATGTGGACTTCCGCGATATACAATTTACCTCGACTGCTTTTGCTGGCCTCCTCGGTTATCCGGAACTCGACTTTATGCTTCTTCTTCTGCCCCCATTCCAACAAGCGGCTCTTGTTATCGCGGTCCTCCTGTTCTACGGTATTCAGATCGAAGTGAGCCTGGATCAACGTAAGCACCGCCTTGTTGGTCTTATCGAACCCCTTGTCCAAAAAAATCGCACCTATCAACGCTTCCAGCGCGTTACCGGGCACACTTGTTTCGTGACTGCGACCGATGTTGCTCTCGACCACTTTCACGATCTCTACATGTTTCGCAAGGATGTTCAGCTGATGACGGCTCACCAATTTGCTCCGCATGCGCGTCAAAAATCCCTCACCTTGATCAGGGTACTTATTGAAAAGGAACTGCCCTACGATCGCATCCAGAATTGCGTCGCCGAGAAACTCAAGCCGTTCATTGTTCGGTAGATCGGGCCGATCATCGGGGGCGGCACTGCTATGCCGAAGCGCTTGCCGATAGAGTGCCAGATCACCAGGGGTCAACCCTAATTTCTGGCGGCACCATGCCCGGATCTTGCGTTCCTCAGGGTTCTTGGCGCGGCTGAAAAGTGCGGCGAACAAAACTCAATTGTACTTGCGGAAGATCACCGAGGTATTGTGCCCGCCGAATCCGAACGTATTGCTCATGGCGGCGTTCACTGTGCGCTTCTGCGCAACATTGAACGTGAAGTTCAACCGCGGATCTATATCCGGGTCATCTGTAAAGTGGTTGATCGTAGGTGGCACCGTGTCCGTCAAGACAGCCATGATCGCAGCAACACCTTCGATCGCGCCGGCACCACCCAGAAGGTGTCCAGTCATGCTCTTGGTAGCGCTGATGTTCAGCCTGTACGCTTCTTCACCGAAGATCCGTTGAATGGCCTTCACCTCCTGCGGATCGCCGATAGGGGTGCTGGTGCCGTGCGTATTGATGTAGTCAATATCCTTCGGGCTCATTCCCGCCTCGCGCATAGCGTGTTTCATGCAGAGCTCGGCACCCAATCCTTCCGGGTGAGGGGCGGTTATGTGGTAAGCATCACTGCTCATGCCACCACCAAGAACTTCGGCATAGATCCTTGCCCCGCGCGCTTTTGCGTGTTCCAGATCCTCAAGGATCACCGCTGCACCGCCTTCGCCGAGCACAAAGCCATCCCGGTCCTTGTCATAGGGCCTTGATGCTGTTGACGGGTCATCATTGCGCGTGCTCATCGCATGCAGCGCATTGAAGCCACCGACCCCCGCTTCGTAGATCGCCGCCTCGCTGCCACCCGCCACCACGGCCGTGCATGTGCCAAGGCGGATGTAGTTGAATGCATCGATCAGCGCGTTATTGCCACTGGCGCAGGCGCTCACGGTCACATAACTCGGGCCACGCAGGGTGTGTCGCATGCTGATCAATCCGGCAGCACTATCCGCGATCATTTTCGGAATGAAGAATGGATTGAAGCGGGGAGTACCATCGCCTTTTCCATAGCCGATACACTCATCCTGGAAGGTCTTCAACCCACCAATACCACTTCCCCAGATCACGCCGATACGATCACGATCAACGCCCTCTGTCAATAAACCGCTGTCCTTCACGGCTTCGTCACTGCACACCAGCGCGAATTGGGCAAACGGATCCATTTTCCGGGCTTCCTTCCGATCGAAGAAATCCTCTGGATTGAAGCCCTTCACCTCACAAGCGAATTGGGTTTTGAATTTGCTCGCATCGAAGCGAGTTATGGGCGCAGCTCCGCTCAGGCCGCTCACGAGACCCTCCCAGTAATCCTTGAGGTTGTTCCCGAGAGGCGTGAGCGCGCCCAGACCGGTGACTACCACGCGTCTGAGCTCCATTGCAGAACGGGTTACTTGGCGTTCTTCTCGACGTATTCCACAGCCTGACCCACTGTCTGGATCTTCTCAGCCTGGTCGTCAGGGATCGCGATGTTGAACTCCTTCTCGAACTCCATGATGAGTTCGACAGTGTCCAGGCTGTCAGCGCCAAGGTCGTTTGTAAAGCTCGCTTCGTGCGTGACCTCGCCCTGGTCTACTCCGAGCTTGTCCACAATGATGGCGATGACCCTTGACTTGATATCCGACATGTCCGTTCGTTTTAGTGAGGGTGCAAAGGAAGCAGAAAATCCAATGTTGCAAGAGGGAGGGAAGAGAAGAACCATCAGAAGCGTCCGAGAGCGCCTCAGTAACGCACCATTACATCACTCAACTCCTTGCGGGTCAGGTCGGGAACACGGCATTCGGCAGCCGGATATCCGATAGGAACCAATAGAAAAGGCCGCTCATTTTCCGGTCTTTCGAGCAACGCGGAAAGAAAATTCATGGGGCTAGGAGTGTGCGTGAGCGAAACCAAACCGGCCTGATGGATGGCTGCGATCAAGAAACCACAAGCGATACCGACACTTTCCTCCACGTAATAGTTCTTTCGTTTCGAGCCATCGGGCTTCAGTTCATAAGCTCGCTTGAAAACAATGATGAGATATGGGGCGGTCTCCAAAAATGGTTTGCGCCAATCGGTACCCAAGGGTGCAAGATCCTCGATCCAATCCTTGGGCATACGACCATTGTAACTGGCTTGTTCTTCCTGCTCGGCAGCTTCGCGAATGCGCCTTTTCAGGTCCGCGTCGCTCACTACGCAAAACGTCCACGGTTGTTTGTGTGCCCCGCTGGGAGCCGTGCTTGCTGTACGAACAATGTTCTCGATCACTTCCAAGGGAACTGGTGCATCGCTGAACTGACGCACGCTTCGGCGGCGATCCATCAGGCGTAAAAAGTCGTGGGCGCGAGTGCGTGTTTCTTCTTCGGAAAGTCGCAGGGGCTCGTGCGAAATGAACAGATACTCTTTTGGCATGACGACGAAGATGGTGAAGAGCGATGCGGCAACACTTGGGTCCATGTACTTTCCGAGATGGAGGCGAATGAAGACATTTGCGCCCGAATGACCCGCATCGCCATACTCGCCTCAGGTTCTGGCACCAATGCCCAAAAGTTGGTTGAGCACTTTCACCCCAGCAGCAAGGCTGAGGTCGTGGTCATCTGTTGTGACAACCCAAAGGCTGGTGTGGTCCAACGGGCCTGGGACCTGAACGTGCCGAGTTTTCTTTTCAACGACCGACAATTGAAAGATGGCTCCTTGCTGCGTGAGTTGAAAGGACTACGGGTCGACCTCGTTGTGTTGGCGGGCTTTCTGCGGTTGATCCCACCTGAGTTCGTCCGCGCCTTTCCTGATCGCATCATCAACATACACCCGGCACTTTTGCCCAACTATGGCGGCAAGGGCATGTATGGCCATCATGTGCATGAAGCCGTGCTGGCTGGGAAGGAGCGCGAAAGCGGAATTACTGTGCACTACGTGAACGAGCTATACGATGAAGGCGAACACTTACTGCAAGTGAGATGCCCTGTTCTGCCGAACGACACGCCGGATTCTCTCGCCGAACGGATCCATGCATTGGAGCATCAACATTACGCTGGCGCTGTTGAGAAACTTGTCCTGGCCATAAGCCGCAAGCCATAAGCTCTGTTGTGCGGTCCGGGGCCACTCCCACAGCGAAACGCGAGCACCTCAATGTGGCGCTGACCAGCCTACGGCTTGTGGCCTGAAGCCTGTGGCGGCTTTCTTTGCGGCAAATGATCTCCCTCCCCGAGATAGGCAAAGCTTTTTTGATCCTGTTCGCCGTGATCGACATCATCGGCGGCATTCCCATGATCTTGGGCGTTCGGCAAAAAGCCGGGAAGATCTACCCGCTGCGCGCCACGCTGGTATCATTGGGTATCATGATCGTGTTCCTATACGTCGGCGAACAGATCCTGAACGTTGTGGGCGTTGATGTGAATTCGTTCGCGGTTGCTGGTTCGTTGGTTTTGTTCTTCATCGCATTGGAAATGGTGCTCGGTATTCGCCTGTTCAAGGAAGACACGAGCGCACCAGGGCTGAGCGACGATCCGAAAGTGTACAGCATTGTCCCTCTCGCCTTTCCCGTGATCGCTGGCTCGGGCACCATTACCACCATTCTCTCCCTGCGTGCCGAATTCGCAGCGGTGAATATTTTGATCGCCATCCTGTTGAACATGATCCCCGTGATCCTTGTGCTGATGCTTACTGGGCGCATCGAACGCTTGCTTGGTCGTGTTGGACTGATCGTCTTGCGCAAAGCGTTCGGCATCATCCTGCTGGCGATAAGCATCAAGCTGTTCGCCGGGAACATCACGTATTTGTTCCCGCATTTGGCACCATGAACGTAACGGCCTACACGGACGGAGCGGCGAGTGGCAACCCCGGCCCTGGTGGCTACGGAGTAGTGCTCGAGGCCGGAAAGCACCGTCGCGAATTATGGGGAGGGTTCCGCCGCACCACCAACAACCGCATGGAATTGCTGGCGACCATTGTGGCTATGGAATCCCTGAAACAACCAGGAACGGAGATCACCATCGTAAGCGATAGCAAATACGTTGTGGATTCCGTTGAAAAGGGCTGGGTGTTCGGTTGGGAGAAAAAGAAATTCGCCAAGAAGAAAAACCCCGATCTGTGGAAGCGCTTCCTGTTGATCTATCGCCAACACAAGGTGAGATTCCATTGGATACGTGGGCACAACGGGCACCCGCAGAACGAGCTGTGCGACCAATTGGCCGTTGCGGCGCGGGAGCAGAAGGACCTGCCTGCGGATGAGGTGTACGAGCAGCTGGGCGAGAACGACGGTCTATTTTAGCGCACCGTTCGGCCACTGTTTGAGGTCGGACAAAGTGAAGATCAAGCACCATGGCCAAACTATATGCGACCGTAAATACGGGCAAAGAACCACTGGTGCTTGAGCGCGCAACGCCCAATGCACCTTGGGCGTTACCCAAGAGCGGGACTGCTGATCTGATGAAGACCGGCCCTGGCCAATACAGCTTGATGCTGAATGGCCGCAGCCACCGCGTGTTGGTACTGAAAGAGGACAAGGAGAACAAGACCGTTCGCATGCGCATCGGCGCACACTCGTATACGGTTCAGCTGGAAGATGAGCAAGCGCACTTGATGCACGAACTAGGCTTGGACAAAGCACAAGGCGTGACAGTGAAGGAGATCAAAGCCCCAATGCCCGGGCTGGTACTGAAGATCCTGGTGAAGGAAGGTGATGCGGTGAAGAAGAACGATGCCATCATCATCCTGGAAGCGATGAAAATGGAGAATGTGATCAAGTGCCCCGGTGATGCCGTGGTCAAGAAGATCCACGTGCAGGAAAAAGTCGCGGTTGAAAAAGGGCAGTTGTTGGTGGGTTTCTGAAGAGGAACCAGATACCAGCCGAAGCTCCTTGCGGGGTTACTCCTCCACCAGCTCGATATCGAAGTCCACCAGGTCGATGAACTGCTGCACGCGTTGATCGATGTCTTCGCGGCTGATCTCGAGCAACCGCTGAATACCGAACTGCTCACAGCAGAACGAAGCGAGCGCTGATCCAATGATGATAGCCCGCTTCAGGTTTTCGAAACTGTGGTCCTTGGTATGTGCCAAGTAGCCGATAAAGCCACCAGCGAAGGTGTCGCCGGCGCCGGTGGGATCGACAATGTTCTCAAGTGGCAACGCTGGCGCGAAGAACACACGGTCTTCACTGAAGAGCAGCGCTCCATGCTCCCCCTTTTTCACAACCAGATACTTGGGGCCCATGGCCAGGATCTTGTTCGCGGCCTTCACCAAACTGTGCTCCCCGCTCAATTGGCGAGCTTCAGCGTCATTGATCGTTAGGATATCCACGCGAGCGATCACCTTCTTCAGCTCGTCCATCGCACTATCCATCCAGTAGTTCATGGTATCCATCACAACCATGGCCGGGTCCTTCACTTGGTCGAGCACTTTGGCTTGCACTTTCGGATCGAGATTGCCGAGCATCACATACTTCGCTTCGCAGTAATCCGGAGAAAGTTTGGGGTCCAGATCGAGCAACACGTTCAACCGCGTTTCCAGTGTATCGCGCGTATTCATGTCGTAGTGGTAACGGCCTGCCCAGAAGAAGCTCTCCTTCCCTTTCAAGATCTCCAAACCGGAAAGGTCGATACCCCGTTGCTTCATTACGCTCATGATCTCCAAGGGGAAATCATCGCCCACAACACTCACCAAGCCAAGCTTGTCCAAGAAGAACGAAGCGGCCAGCGAAATGTATGTGGCAGCACCCCCAACGACTTTGTCGGCCTTGCCAAATGGGGTTTCAATACGATCGAAAGCGACAGTGCCTACGGTAACGAGTTGCATGGTGTGGTGTGGGTTGAACGCGGAGGCGCAGTATGGTGCAAAGGTTAGAGGTTTTGGAATGTCGCCGGTTTCTTCGGGCTGCATGCCTCTGCGGTAGTAAAACAAAGAAGGCCGCGTTAGCGGCCCACTTGCTCCCCGGGCTGGACTTGAACCAGCGACCCCATGATTAACAGTCATGTGCTCTAACCAGCTGAGCTACCAGGGAAGGTACCCTTGTTCTAAGGGACGGCAAATGTAGAAGTATGGCCGATCGCAGCAACGCCCAAGTCTTTCTTCTCCTGAAATCGGCCCAGTTACTGGGGTCCCACAGCCGGTCCGCCACCCGCAACTGGTGCGGAAGGACCATCCAAAGCATCAAAAACGAACTTGTAGCCCGGTTTCCCGATCATGCCCTTGGTTTCCTCGGCGGTACCAGGGCGAAGCACAAAACGTTCGGCAGGAAGCTTCAGGTCGGTCAAAATTGTTCTCATCGCAAGCTGGCGTTGTTCCTCCAATGCTTTAGCGCGTTGCGTCACCACATCAGAACCAATCATGGAAATGCACCGGCTCCTTTCTGCTTGGCCCATAGTTGCTGGAGATCGCGCGTTCAGGTAGTGCACAAAGGCCGTATCGCGTGTGCTGAAGCCGATGATGCGAGCACTGTCTTCAGCACTCAACGCAGCGTTAAGCTGCAGGAATTCCTTCTTCACTTCGAAGGCCGCCAGTTCTTCGCTCTCTTCTTTCGGATCAACCAATGGAACAAGCGCAACCATCAGGTCCGGCTTGGCTTCGAGGCCTTTTGCCAATAGCTCCAGGGCCTTTCGCTGGTCCTTCTTCAAGCTGGTCTGGAGCAGGTCGAACCTCACACTTTCAAGGTCCGCATCTTCACCACCACCAAATGCACGCGCCAACAACCGGCCAGGCGCTGAAACGGCCTTGAGTAGCAGGTTTTTGAGCACCTGCCAGATAATGGGCCAGGGTTTGAATTTCGGATCGTTGATGTCGCCTTCGACCGGAACATCGAGGTCGATATTTCCTTTCACGTCCTTCAAAAGCCCAACAGCCAACCGCAATGGCAGCACGAAAATGTCGGGGTCGTGCGCATCTGTCTTCTTGCCCACCCTCATCTGCTGCACTTGGATGTGATTGGTACTGTTGATCTTCCCGCCGTGGATCCCGGTTGTCCCGGTGTAGCTCATGGTGCCGCCCTCCAGCGGGAATGCGCTATACCACCGACCGTAGGCATCAAGATCGGCGAGAACGAGTTCATCCACTTGCATAGTGGCATCAACGTTCTTGAAATCCATGGGGTCGAATTTGAACGAGCTGGTCAAGCGGCCTTTGCCGTTCAGCAACGCTGATGCATCGAAATCCACGCTTCCACTTTCGGAGTTCATCCGCGTGCTGCGAACTGCCATTTCGCTCAGCGTGTATCGGAACGGGCGCTCAGGAGTGAAGTCCTCGAATTCCAATTCGCAGTTCGTGAAAGCCAGACTATCAGCATTGTACTCGTTGGCCACCAGGTCCTGCCCTAGAATGCGGATGTAATCGGCGAGCATCACGAACACATTATCGCTACTGGCTACAAGCGTTACGGAGGAGTCGCCAGCCGTGGCGGTGCTGTCGAGCTTAAGAACCTTGCTCCAGGTCTGGCTGCCATCGGGCCACATCTGGAAGCGTGTGTAAAGACCATCTACCAGAATAGAGCGCAGATCGAAGTTGTCGCTCTTCGCATCCAATGTGTCCAACCGCACGCTGGCCATCTTCAACCCAATAAGTCGCTCTCCTTGACCATCTGTAATGTCCACATCGTTCAATCCCAGTTTGGCTCGCACAGCAAGTGCATTGTCGGCGGCCCAACTATCACGCAGATGCAGGTCCAGGTCCACTTGGCCCTTCAGCCCGGTTGTGTGCATGAAGTCCTGCAGGTAGGGCAATAGTTGTGGAAGACCGAACTGGTTCAGCTTGGCATCTATCACGTACAGCGAGCGGTCGGTATCGATCATGAAACCACCATCCACTTGGCCACCTTTTTCGAGTGTGAAGCCCAAGAGAAAATCCATTCGCGCCTGCTCAGTGGTGATCTGGTTGCACGAAACGCGCAGGCCGCTGAGTCGTGCGGGATCCTTCAGCAGATCAGCAGCATATTCGATGCGGCCATCGGTAAGCAGAATATCCTCCATGCTGAAGAACACGGGAATTGTATCGGTGGGGTCTGGCTTCGCCTCCTTCTTTCCTCCCAATTCCAACAGATCACTGAAGTTGAAGCGGTCACCACGCTGGGAAACATGCGCGTATGGCGAATCGATCCGCAGTTCCCGAAAGCGCCAGGCGTTCTCTCTCCATGCGCTCCAGAGGTTGGCCTTCACTTCGATCCTCTTCCAGCTTACGAAGACCTGTTCGCTCTTGGGTTCGAAACAGGTTACGCCGTTCACCGAGTACGTGAAGGTGAAGGGATTCAACACGATACTGCCGATGGTGACTTTCCGGTCGATCCACTCAACGCTGTGCTTTTCGATGTACTGTTTCAACAGGAAAGGCAGGAAATAAGCGATCACCGGCAACAACAGCAGAACTGCGATAAACAACCAGAGCAGCCGTTTGCGCCATTTCCCCTTGCGTGTATCCTCTTTTTGCGGATTTTCCATGCGGAGCAAAGGTGTTGGTGAACGGGTATAAAACAAGAAACGGCCCCATGCTCTGGGACCGTTCCATGATGTCGCGGATCTCGCTTACGCGGCTGCCTTCATCTCATTGGACTCGGGCTTGGGGCCCATCACACGGAAGCCGTTGAGCACGATCTCGGTCACATAGCGCTTGATCCCGTCTTTGCTTTCATAGCTGCGATGCACCAACCGACCCTCCAACGCAACAGGTGAGCCTTTGCGAAGCATGCGCTGCACTTGTTCAGCTGTGCTGCCCCAAGCAACAACCGTGTGCCACTGGGTGTCTGTTACCTTCTCCCCATCACTGTTGGTGTAACTCTCGTTCGTGGCCACCGAGATGCGGGCAACTTTTCGGCCTTTGGCGATCTCTCGTACTTCAGGGTCGAAGCCCAGATTGCCTATGAGACGCACGGTGTTGTTGATCTTGTTCATGTTCGTTAGGTATTAGGGTGTTGGTTTTTTGTTTCGGAACCGGCGTTGGTGTCGAATTCCGTTGCAAACCTTCACCCTCTCCATTCCGAGATCCGGCCAGTACGCGGTTACAGGCGATTACAATCGTTTACAGGACGACTGTTTGCGCGCCGACGCATCCCCGAATAGCCACATAATTAGTTGTTTATCAGCACCCTAACACGTCGAAACTCGGTTCTATCCGGAACATTTCCTGAGAGGTAGCTCTCGCTTACGATTACTCGTTGGCGGTACGGAAAAGGTCGAGTTTCACTCGGCACATTTGCCAAACACCCAGTATCTTGATGCCGGACAATGGTTTCAAGCAGCGTTTGTGCATTGGCGCAACGTCATGTGGCCGGAAAGGACCCCAAACAAATTGCGTGAGCTGACCGAACGCGAGCTGGTTGAAGGATGCCAGCGTGAGGACCGTCGCTGTCAGGAACTCCTGTATGCGCGGTTTGCGCGGCGCATGTATGCCGTGTGTTTGCGCTATGCCCGGCACCAGCTCGAAGCGGAAGACCTTGCACAAGAGGGCTTCATCCGCGTGTTCGACAAGTTGCACGGCTTCCGCATGGAAGGTTCGTTGGAGGGCTGGATCCGCCGCATTATGGTACACACCTGCATAAACCAATACCGCAAAAAGGCGTTCCAGAACGAAAGTTTTGGTTTGGAGCATGTGCCCGAACAGCCCGTGGACCCAACAGCCGTAGAAAGTTTGGGGCAAGCTGAACTAATGGCCTTGGTGCAAGCCCTGCCCGATGGCTACCGCATGGTATTCAACATGTTCGCCATTGAAGGATACGACCACGCCGAAATAGCCGAACTCATCGGTTGCGGAGAAAGTACAAGTAGAAGTCAGTTAGCAAAAGCGCGGCGCATGCTGCAAGACAAGATCACGAAACAAGCCGATCCGAAACATGAGCGGAAAGCATCCTATTGACGATCTCTTCGCTCGCGCACTCCGCGATGCCGAAGTAACCCCGCCGCCACCCGTGTGGGAGGGCATTGCGCGCGAACGAGCCAGCAGAAGCACCTTGCCACAACTGCTACGCCGCAACTGGGGACTAAGCGCCATGCTCTTGTTCTTCGTGGGTGCGTCGGGCTTTTTGGCCTTTTATGCGAATACCTCGAACAATGAAGGCAAATTGGCCCAGCAAGAGGAATTGACAAGGCCCGGATCACCGCAGAAACAAGTAGTGGGCGCTTCGCATGCACAGGCAATTTCCATTGATGCAGCGAGCGAAACATCGGATCGATCGATCGCGATGGGCGCCAGTGCCAATGTGACCACAACTCCGGCTTTCACAACAGATTCCAATGTTGAGAAGGCGAATACGGCAGTGCCAGTGAGTACGCAGACCGTAAACGCCAAGACATCGATCCCGGTGGCCGCGAAGAACGACCGAGCCGAACCCGGCAAGGCCATCATAACCTCGAAAAAAGCGCGCAGCAACAACACGTCGCATCCGCACGCATCTGGTGAAAAGACCGATGCGCACGAAGACACAAAAGTGGTCGTCGCCATGGAGAACAACCCAGCGAAAGCACTCGTACCGAACGATCCACTGAAAGATCACTCAACCCACGACGTTCCAATCAACGAAGAAGGCAACCCGACAGGAAGCAGCTCTATGGGGCCGACACCACAAAAGGGTCGATCGGTGCCGAACGAGTCACTAGAGGATCTGATCGTTCGCACATCGCCACTTCCGTTGCTCGAAGCGAAACAACCCAGCCCAATACTACCGGGAAAGACGATAGACCCATACGTAATGGCAAAAGGAAATTGGTGGATCGGCGCGCAAGTTGAATGGGCCGCATTGAATAGCAGTTGGTCCGGAGCAGGTGCGGAAGTGGACGCCATGAACGCCGGCGAAACATGGCGCGATCGCAAAGGATTAAGCGTTGTAGTTGGTCGTGAGTGGCAGAGTGGAGTGAGCATCGGTTTGGGTGTGGGCATCTCGCAACAACGCTCGCGCTTCCTGCATCGAACAGTGGAAGCTGGCACCACAGAGACCGTGATCGACACCGCATGGACGGCTACGCCTTCAGGTCCTCAAACATCTTTCACGTGGGATATCGTGGAAACACAGATCACAGAGCCAGGCACGGAGCAATTGTACAACTCCACGAACGTATACACTCAACTGCGAATTGCCCCGGAGATCAGCTACCGGTTGGTTGAGCGGCGCCGACTTTCGATACAGGTGCGCCTTTCCCCGATGATCAACGTCACCCTTTCGCGCAGCGGAAATGCCTTGGCCCCAATGGTCAGCCAAGAACCATTGGACAGTTCAGCAACGTCGTTGACGGTAGTGTCCTTGGGCGACGCTTCATTGAACGAGCGCTTCCCACTATCCTTGGCGCTATCTGGTGGTCTGGATCTGCGCTATCAACTATGCGATCGGTTCTCGATCGGGTTGCTACCGAATTTTGTCTATGGCATTCCGCGTGAAGTTGGACGCACGCCAAGGCTCAATAGCGTTGAACTGGGGGGGGCGCTCCGCTTGCGTTACGACATTCGCCACAAAGAGTGCAAGGCAAAACAACCGATCGTGCCCATATTACAATGATGCACATGAGACCTCTTTCTGCATTGGCCGCAGCCGCACTTTTTCCGGTGCTAGTGAGCGCGCAATGTCCGGGTGTTCTGCCGACTTTTCGGTGGCAGAATATAGGTGACACCACCATTCAATTTATTGACGAGACCGCTTTGGATGGCACCCAGGTCGAATTCCAAGAGTGGGTTCTGGGCGACGGGACACCGGTCGTTTCAGGCCCTCTCGTCAACCACTCGTTCTATAATGCCGGTGTGGATACCGTGCAACTCACGGTGTATTCGAATTCTTGTCCTTTCACGACAAAGGCAATTGTCGCGCATGGTGGGCATGCCGAGATCTGCAACTCGTCGATCTCGAGCGATTACGCGTA
Source organism: Flavobacteriales bacterium (assembly GCA_016717225.1). GTDB lineage: Bacteria > Bacteroidota > Bacteroidia > Flavobacteriales_F > PHOS-HE28 > PHOS-HE28. The sequence goes on from JADKGB010000037.1 coordinate 60,061, forward strand.
CCAGCAGATCTCCAACAACCAGATCGCATTCACTGACCAGAGCGATACGGCTGGTATGAACGTGGTGAATTTCTGGGCGTTCGGCGATGGGGCCATTGACCTCAGTGAATCTCCTACCCACTTCTATGTGCCCCCCGGAGCATATGATGCCACGCACTCCATCGTCACCTTGGACCCCGAATTTCAAACAGCTTGCACAGCGGGACGTGCGCGCAAACTGCTGGTCGATGGCAATTCGAGTACTTGCGATACATCTCTGTTCCTGAACTTGGCATTGGACCAGAACGGCCAAAACGTGGTGATCTCCGCAGAAGCGCTGTCACTGAATGCCGACCTTTCCGTTACCGAAATAAATTGGGACTACGGTGACGGCACTTCAACCTTGCTTGGTCCTCCGAGCACTGAGCATTACTACCCGCAAGGAGGTCATTTTCAGATCTGCGCGTCAGTGGTGGCCTTCTACACATCCACTTCGCAATACTGCACGGCTCGCGTTTGCCAGAGTATTCAAATTCCTACGATCCTCGCCGCGGTAGAAGAAGAGGGAGAAGCTGCGACCATCATTGCAGCACCTGTTCCTTTCACAGAGCAATTATCAATTTCCGGCATCGGTTTGCAACGCAACATGCAGTGGGAGCTTGTTGACCTTGCCGGTCGCGTTCTATTGAACGGATCTGTTACGAAAGAGGGTAAGGAGGACATCTATGCAGGAGCCATTCCTTCGGGACTATATACAATAAGGCTTTACTGCACCAATAAGGCTCTCGCCTTGCGGGTCCTGAAGCAATAGGCAACTAACGGTCGGCGGTTTTTCGTCTTTGGTGCGGAAGAGGTTCGTCCTCTCGACACCCTCTTGGATCCCATGCGAAACAGTTCCTCTTTTCTCCTTGCCGCAATTATCTCGACAAGCGCAAGCGCACAAGTTCTTTGCGACAGCCTTGTGCAAGCCTCCTTTTCAGTGACCACACAAGGGAACGTGGTTGTGTTGTCGAGCACCTCCTGGACAGCCTTTCCCAACTCAACCACCTACGAGTGGAGCACAGGCGATGGTGCGACGGTCAACGGGCAAACGGTCACGTACATATATTCAGGGCCGGGCAACTATCTCGTGTGTTTGTATGCCCTGGTAGAGGGGTGTGTGGATACGGTGTGCCAAGTGGTGAACATTGGAAATGAGTCCCCCTGTAGTGAGGCCCAGGTCGCATTCACGTGGGCCTCCAGCGGGAACGCGATCGTTCAATTTGACGCATACAGCAGCCCTCAAGCCATCGGCTATCTCTGGGATTTTGGCGATGGCACTGTAGGCAATGGTGAGAACCCCGTGCACTCATACCAGGAACAAGGATCCTATGAAGTGTGCTTGAGCGCGTGGACCTGGAACCAGCAGACCCAGGACACTTGTTGGGCCGAAGAATGCCTTTTGGTAGTGGCATCCGGCACCGAAGAACCCTGTGATGCCTTGCAGGCCGATCTCATTGCCTATGTTTTAATGGGGGGTGTGCAGTTCTCGAACACTACCACCGGCACGGGCTTCCAGACCACATGGAGCTGGGCTTTCGGCGATGGGGCGGGCAGCAATGATGCACAGCCGTTCCATGTGTATCCGGGACCAGGCAATTACTTGGTATGCCTCACGGCCATCAGTATCTACGAGCAGCAGGGTGGTGGTTTGATCACCTGCGTTGATTCCGTCTGTCAGGAAATAACTGTCCCGGTTGAAGGAACACCCTGTGACAGCCTGACCGCAGAGTTCACCGCATGGCCGAGTGGCTTGGGTGTGAATTTCCAGAACGCGGTGATAGAACCCTCCTGGTCCTACCATTGGTACTTCGATGATGGAAGCGAAGGGGCCGGGCCGAACCCATTCCACCTGTACCCTGATACCGGCTGGTACGTTGTCTGTCTTGTTGTTGGGACCTATGACCCGCTGGCAGAGGATAGCTGCTTCGCCGAATACTGCACGGGGATCCAACTGGGCGGTGGTGGTTCTCCTTGCGATAGTCTGAGCGCGGATTTCTGGTGGCAACAAGGTGGCGGTCCGACAAACATCTTTTTTTCGGCTACTTCGGGTAACGCAAGCCACTGGCTCTGGACCTTTGGCGACGGCTCCTCCTCGGACGATGGGCCTCAGGGGACGCATGAGTACACCGAACCGGGAACGTATCAACTCTGTCTTACTGCTTGGTATCCGATCCAGGGAACGCAGGACACTTGTTCAGCGACCTCCTGCCAGTGGGTCACGTTCGGAGGTTCACCTTGTGACGGCTTGGAGGCTGGTTTCCAAGCGAATGTTGGGGATGTGACTGTTTGGTTCTCCAACACAACCATCGGCACAGGCTTCCAGACCACTTGGCTCTGGGACTTCGGCGACGGCACAACGAGCAATGACGCACAACCCTCACACATCTTCCCAGGACTGGACACGTATGAGGTTTGCCTGACGGTCACCAGCATCTTCGAGCAGCCAGGGGGCGGCATCATCACTTGTCAGGACAGCTATTGCCAGTCTGTGGTCACCGGCGGCACCACGCCATGCGACAACTTGTGGACGGCCAGCTTCGAGTTCGGGAATCAAGGCAATGTCTACACGTTCTTCAACACAAGCAACACCGAAGGCGCTGTGGTAAGCACTCAGTGGGCGTTCGGGGACGGAACCTTCGGTGATGGCTCACAACTCATCCACACCTATACAACATCCGGCAACTACACCATATGCATGACCATCACCGGCATCGCACCCGGTACTAACGACACCTGCCAAGTGGAGCTTTGCCAGAACATCGAGATCTCAGTGGGCATCGAAGACGTAATTGGATCACTTCCGATCAACGTTTGGCCTCAACCTTTCGATGACGCGGTGCGATTAGAGGGCGAAGACTTGCGCGGCAACACGCGTTATACGCTTATGGATATGACCGGGCGTATCATGAATGACCGCCTCGTTTTGTCGCAGGATCGTATAACGCTGGACTACTCAGGTCTTACGGCAGGCACCTACTTGCTGCGCCTGCGCAATGGACATGTCGACCGTTCACTGCGTGTGATGAAACACTAGACCGTGATCACTATGAACACGAAGGGCTCCCATAACAGGAGCCCTTCGTGTTCATAGTGGACCAGGCCGGCTCACAACATTGCCACACCTGTAGATGCGGCATTCGCGGACCGCTCGACCACAGAGAAGTTGTTCATGACCACTTCAGTGAAGTACCGCTTCTGGCCATCCTTGCCCTCGTAACTGCCGTGAACAAGGCGGCCATCCAATGAAATTCGGCTTCCCTTCTTCAGCATTTGCATGACCTCATCGGCACTTTTGCCCCAAGCCGTGATCTGGTGCCACTGGGTGTCTTCTTTGCTGTTCCCGTTACCAAAGCTGAACTGCTCGGTTGTAGCCAGGCTGAAGCGGGCCCTGCGCTTACCGCCTTCGAATTCGCGCACCTCGGGGTCTTTGCCCAAATTGCCCATCAATTGTACTCGGTTGGTGATCGTCGTTTCCATTCTCGTTCTTTTTTGCCCGGCTCCTTGGCCTCACTATGTAGGCCACTCCGTGCTTGTTCATGTGTAGTGTTACGGTCGTTCTCTCCAGGCCTGGTTCGTTGACCGCTGCAAACATCAGGGCCGCAGAATTCGATACTCGACCAGTAGACGTTTATAGCCGTTCATAGGCGTTTGTCGAACGGAAATGGAGCCTCCCCTCCGGCGGCTTGGGCTCACTTCGCACCCTCTATATTCGCAAACTCCTAACAGTCCTCGACCTGCCTCTTTCACGCCATGCCACATACAAATAAGAAGATCATCGTTCCTACCGATTTCACCAAGGTGGCGGATTGTGCGTTGAACCATGCAAGCACGATGGCTTTGAGTATGGGGGCTGAAATTCATCTATTGCACATCGTGGCCAACAAAGAAGATGTGGATGAGGCGCGGACGAAACTTGCTATTGTCGTGGAACGCGCGAAGGGTGCTGGCGTGAAAGCGCCACTATTCCCGCTAGTGCGGGTAGGCTCGGTTTATGAGGACATCGGCACAGCGGCGAATGAGATCGGCGCAGGGCTTATCATCATGGGAACACACGGAATGCGCGGAATGCAGTTCATTACGGGTAGCCGGGCCTTGCGCGTGATCACCAACAGCACCGTGCCCTTCATCATTGTGCAGGAGCGTAATATCAAAGAGAGCGGCTACCGTGATATCGTCGTGCCCCTGGACCTTCACAAAGAGAGCCGACAGAAGCTCACTCTTGTTGCTGATATGGCCAAGTATTTCAAATTCAAGGTGCATTTGGTGGTGCCCAAGGAGAGCGACGAGTTCCTGCATAACCAATTGCTGAACCACCTGCGATTTGCCGATGGATATTTGCGTGAGCGGGGCATCGAGCACGAGGCTCATATTTTGGAAGAAGACAACGACGACCTGGTGAAGGGCGTGATCCGCTATGCGGTAAAGGTGGATGCCGACCTGATCACCATCGTGAACATGCTTCAGAACAGCATCTTTGGCGTACTGGGCGTGCCTAACGAGCAGGAGATTATCACCAACGAGGCTATGATCCCGGTGATGTGCATGAACCCCTTGAGTACCGGTACAACAGACGCTCCGGTTTGGAACGTTTAATGGGCGCGGTTCACCAGGTCGGTCGTCTCGTGTGACCTCGATCAAGCCCGCATGCCGATCACGAGCACATCGTCAACCTGTTCCTGTGCTCCCCGCCACTGATTAAGCGCATCGAGCAGCAGCGCTTTCTGCCGATCCATGGGCTTGTTGTGGATCTCCACCAATAGCTCTCTGAATCGGCGATAGAGGAACTTCTTTCCCTTGGGCCCTCCAAATTGATCAGCGTAGCCATCGCTGAATATGTAGACCACATCGCCTTTGCGCAGTTGGATGCGGTGATCCGTAAAGCCTTCATTGCCGATATCAAAGCCGCCTATCGGTCGCTTATCGGGTGCATACTGGACCACCTCATCGTCGCGCACCAGGTATAGCGGGCAGTTCGCTCCAGCGTATTCGAGCAGCAGGCGCTCCGGATCAAGCGCGCACAAGGCCATATCCATTCCGTCGCGCACGAATTGATCACGGTCCTTGTGCAGCGTTTCGTAGGAGATGCGATTCAGGTCGCGCAGCACATCGCTAGGGCGCGTGTTGCCATGTTCTTTGATCGACTGATTGAGGCCGTTGTGACCCACCAGGCTCATAAAGGCTCCCGGTACGCCGTGGCCAGTACAATCAACTGCTGCGAAGATCACTTTCTTGTTCACTTCTTCCACCCAATAAAAATCACCACTGACTATGTCTTTCGGGCGGTACAGCACGAAACTGTCGGGCAAAAGCTCCTTGATGCGCTTCTCCGGTGGCAATATGGATTCCTGCAGGCGTTTGGCGTAGCGGATACTATCCGTGACATTCTTGTATAGCTCAACCACTTTGCGACTCTGCCGCTCCACCTCCTCTTTCTGGCGTACCACTTCCTCTGTACGCTCTTTCACTTTCGTCTCCAGAATGCGTTCCCTTTCGCCAAGTTCGGTGCGCATTTTCAGCAATGCGTGTCCCAACATATCCTCTTCGCTCAGCGGTTGGTAGTCAGCATTGAAATCACCTGCGGCTACAGCGTGGCTGAACTCTGTAGTCCGCTTAAGACCATCGATCAGTCCGGTAAGCGCTTGTGACATTTCGCCGATCTCGTCATTGCGGGCATGTATCCGCGTACGCGGAAATACGCCGCGACCAAGGGAAAGCAACACCGTGCGCAGCTTCTGTACGGGTCCCACAATGCCACGAATGATCAGAAAGGCGACGATAATACCGACCACGACCAAGCCACTTCCGAGATAGAGAACAAAAAACTTGAGCGAATCGAAACTTCGGATCATTCCACCGCTCAGACTTTGGCGCTTAGCCTCTTGCATTTTCAACAACTCGTCCACATCCGCGAGAAGAATGCGGGTTTGTTCATCCAACGGCCCACCCTCTTCGGCAAGTTCACTTCGTTCCATCCACACGAACGGATCCTTGTAGCTCGACAGTGAGGGTAATATCGCCTTGATGCGTTCGTGCATCACGAAGAGTTTGTCCATTTCTCCGAAGCTCTTGTTCAAGAGAGCCAACTCCTCCTTCTCCCAGCCCGCACTAAGGGTGTCCAAGCGATCCATCAATCTTGGAAGGTCCTGTTCCGTCAGCGCTATCAGGGCTGTTTTCTCAGGCGCATCGGGTATGCTTTCATTATTCGCCCAGAACTTGATGAGCATTTGTGTGTTCACCACCAGGTTTCGCAAGCGCACAACGGCATCCACGCTGGGGCTGTAGACTTCATTGATCTCTGTATTGATCGACCGGCTGCGCTCCAGCGTGCTGTTGGTAAGCACCACCACCAGCAATGCGAAAAAGATGAACAGGCCGAAGCCCATTCCGATCCGGCGGCCGATGGTAAGCCTGAACCGCATGGCTGGCATCACTTGTCCTTGGGCGGCCCAGGCTCTGGTGCCTTGAGGGGTGTTTCCTGGTCGAGCGCTTCGTACTTATGCCTGTATTCCTCGCTCTTGTCCACTTCCTGCAAGCTGTAATGAATACCCTCCAGACCAAGAAGCGTCTCACGCCTCTTCGGGTTCATGACGTGCGCTTTCAGCATATAGGGAAGCGCGCTGGCGAAGTAGTTGCGGCTAACGGCTTGGATCTCCTGGATGCCCGGTATATCGGTTCCTGCACTTATCCGTTGGATATTGTACACTCCCCTGTTATAGTACAGCGTGGCCAAATTGTAATTCGCTCCGTAATTGGAGCTATCGAGCTCAAGTACGTGTTTGTAGAGCGCAATTGCTCTTATGAACCAGGTCGTATCCTCCCTGTTCTGGTTGAACCGCTTCGTCATTACGGTGCCCAAGGCATTTCCGAATTCGATGTCACGTTCTATGAACGCGTGGTCGGGGTCCAAGCGCAGCACGTCCTCCTTGTACTTGGCGTAAAGTGAGCTTGCCCGTTGGTCATCGAGTTCGTTCAATGCTCGTGCGGCATCATTATAGATCGTCTTGCACAAGAAGTCGTACGCCTGTTTGCTGCTCTTTGAATATTCGTTCGCTGTATCTGTTACGGTGCTCGTGAACAGGCTTGCAAGTGACTCGTCCCGAATGACATCGGCATCTGAGCCTGTGGGCATTCCCTTGAAAATATCCTTATAAACAAAGCCCCTCAACACCCACGCCTCCGGACTCTTGGCAGCGGCGGGGGACCTCACCAGTTCATCCAGCATGGCGCGCGCTGCTGGCAGATCGCCAGCTTGATAAAGACGATTGGCTTCCACCAGTTCACCCGGCTGGGCCTGAACCGCTTGGGCGGCCAATAGCCCGACCAACAACAAAGCGATATGGCGCAAGTGCTTCATTGGATGGCCTTGTATGCAAGTTGCACGAGGGTACTCCCAACTTCCAACTTGTGTTTTCGTGCATTCACCACGCTCAACTCGTACTTCACGGTATTGGATACGCGAACGAAATTCACGGTTGAGCCATCCTCCAGCGCATCCGGGTACTCTGTGATGACCAACGTGCTCTTCTTCTCCAATCCCTTGTAGATCACCGGCAACAAGGCGAGTTCACTTTGCGATACGAACAAGATGTGGCACTGATCGATGTCGCCGCTTTTGGGCAGCTTCCGTACTTCAATGGGTTGCTTTCCGATTGATTTCTCGGCATACTTCTTTACAAGCTCCTGATACAGGTTGCTACTGCCGAGAACACTTATGATGAAGGGGCCGTTCTTCAGCGAAGGATCTTTCCATTCAACCAGTTTGGCAATGTTATAGATGTAACTGGCTTGCACAATTGCGGTAGTGTCCTTGTCCGCTTCTCGCGGGTCGGTCGCCGCGCTTGTACCCAACACAACCAACAAAACACCGAGCACCTTGGCAGCACGGCTCGCCGACCAATGGCGACACATAGCTTTGGCGTGCTTGAAAAAGGGATACATGCTTACGGGTCGGGGACAAAGTAGCAGCGCACGAACGTTGTGCTTTTTAGCGGTGCTGCTCATCTTTTCACACAACGATGTTCGTTGCCAAGCGCCTAACGATACAATTCTGCGCTCCATCGACATGGAAGCGCAACGAAGCGCGATGGGGTATTCGTGGCTGCGCTGGAGCACTTCCCATATTGGTCACCGCCTCACAGGCTCCCCTAATGGGACGCGAGCGGAGGCCACGGCAGATAGTTTGTTCAGGGTGGGCGGCTCGTCGCTAGTCTCCTTTGCGCCTTTCACAGCTCGCGCTTGGTCACGCGGGAACGTCCGCACAACGATCACCAATGGAAATGGAACAGAGGAATTACTGACTTCAGTCGCGCTCGCACTTACTCCAGACAGCAGTTTATTGACCGGACAGCTTGTTGATGTCGGTAATGGGCTCCCGGCTGATGTCGAACGGGCTGGCGCTAGCCTGCATGGAAAGGTGGCTGTGATCAATCTTCAATTGGTTGCCGCACAAACCGGTAGCAGCAATCTTCATCGTAGTGAAAAAACTTCGCTCGCCTTGGACGCTGGTGCCACGGGCGTTGTTTTCATCAATAATGTGGAAGGCCACATTCTACTTACGGGCACAGCCAGTGCTACTGGTGATGTTCTGAAGGCGCCCGTGGTATGCATTGGCCAAGAGGAAGGCGCTGCACTGCGCGAGCACATGCGCGTCGATAGCAGTTTGCGCGTGACTATCCGGATGATCAATCGTAACGCACAGGTGACCGCCCGAAATGTGATCTGCGAACTTCCGGGAAGCGATCCGGGTGCCGGCGTTATCGTGGTTGGAGGACACCTGGATAGCTGGGACTTGGCAACAGGGGCTACCGACAACGGCCTTGGGTCTTACTCGATACTGGACCTGGCTCGTTGTTACCATGCACTTGGCCTGCAGCCCAAAAGGGCGATCCGGTTCATTCTTTTCATGGGCGAAGAAGAGGGCTTGTTGGGCAGCGGTGCGCTGGTAAAAGAATGGAAGGCGAATGGCGAATTGGATCAGGTGAAGTGCATGATCAACCTTGATATGAGCGGGCACCCAAAGGGATTCAATGTATTCGGGCCTGGTGACTGGAGCGCGACGGTGCGCGACGGACAGGCACCCATCGCAGCCTCTGACACCTCCTTCAAAGCGCTTTTGACTACAGATCCAGGATTACACAGCGATCATCAGGCTTTCATGCTCGAGGGCATACCCGTTATCGCGCCCATTTGCGACTTGGGGAACCACGTGTATGGCTGCTATCACAGTAGTTGCGACGACATACACCTCGTAGATCCGCAGGCCATGGTGAACAACGTACGCCGGGTGGGACAGTTGCTCTGGGTACTGTCAAATGCACCGGAGCTGCCCGGTCCTTTCACATCTGCCGAACTACGCGAACGATTAACCGCAGCTGGACTGGAAGACAAGCTCCGGATCCAGAAGGCGTGGCCATGGTAGAACCTAGCCGGCTCCGCCCTTGGTCTTTGCAGCAGCGCCTGTCATTCCTTGCAGATCGCGGTCGAAAAGGTAGAGTCCTCCTTTGTCGGTGCCGATCAGTTGCAACTTGTCAATAAGTGTGCGTGCCAGTGTTTCCTCTTCGATCTGCTCGCTCACATACCATTGCATGAAGTTGTGGGTCGTGTAGTCCTTCTCCTTCAAACACAGGTCAACCACCTTGTTGATCGACGCGGTCACGAACGTCTCATGGTCCAAAAGGGTCTGAAAAATGTGCGTGATCGACTTGTATTCCTTCTGCGGCTGCCTGAGCGCCGGAACTACGGCTTTGCCACCGCGATCGTTCACGAATTTGATGAGCTTCAGCATATGCACCCGCTCTTCGTCACTGTGTGTGTACAGGAATGCGGAGGTGCCGCTTAGTCCATTGGTTTCGGCCCAACTGGCCATCGCCAAATAAGACTGACTGCTGCTGGCTTCGATCTCGATCTGCGCGTTCAAGGCGGCCTCTATCTTCTTGGGGAGCATTTCTTCGGGGGAATGTGTACAAAGTTAACGCGCGACACGGTCGTGCTGTTCATACAAGAGTGTGAAGCCGCGCGCGGACCGGGCTCCCTTCTACTTTTCAGCTTTACGCAAGAAACGAATAGCTCATTTCGTGTTGAATGAATTCATCGCATGACCTATGCCCATCAGGCCAAAATCGATCACCGCTTCGCAGCACAACGCCACTCGTTCCCTGATCACCAGTTGCTCCTCCTTGTTCCACTGGCCCAATACATACTCGCTTTGGCGCCCACGCCCGAACTCATTACCAATTCCAAAGCGCATTCGCGGAAAAGTCTCCGTTCCGATGATCTCGATGATGCTGGCAAGACCATTATGGCCACCGGCGGTTCCACTGGCGCGGAGCCGGATCTTGCCAAAAGGCAACGCGAGGTCATCCGCGATCACCAACGTGCGCTCGCTGATCACGTTATCGTGTTCCATCCAATAACGCACAGCCTTTCCGCTGAGGTTCATGAACGTTTGCGGTTTGAGGCAAATGAAGGTCTTACCCTTATGTCTGAACTCCGCACGATCCGCATATCGATCCGGGGCGAAGGTGGTATTCGCTGAACGGCACAACTCATCCAACACCTGGAAACCGATGTTGTGTCGGGTGTTCTCGTATTCCGATCCCGGATTGCCAAGACCAACAATGAGATACTTCATGCAGGAGCACAAAAGAAACAGACCCCCAACAATTGTCGGGGGTCTGTACTTGGGTTGATAGAACGTTCGCTCACCTGGTTTTTGGGCCGAGCGGAAAGGAGATCTATTTCTTCGCAGCAGGCTTGGCAGCGGCCTTCGGGGCTTCGCCCTTCTTGGCATCTGCTGCAGGAGCAGCGGCAGCACCAGCTGCAGCGGCACCAGCTGCCGGAACCGCAGTAGAAACAGCGGCAGCAACGGCAACCACTTCTTCCTTCTTCGCCATTTTCACGGTAGCGATCACATCTGTCGCCTTCTCAGCGATCACGATACCGGGGAATTTCAGATCGCTCACGCGAATGCTGCTGTTCAGCTCCAAATGCGTGATATCCACGTCTAGATGCTCGGGCAACGAAGCAGGTAGGCCCTTCACGCGCAATTTGCGCAAAGGCTGGCTAAGAACACCACCGAGCTTGATACCGGCCGCTTGACCCTTCAGCTTTACGGCAAGGACAACGCGAGCTTCTTTGGTATCGCTCATCTCCATGAAGTCCGCATGCATAACGGCATCAGAAATGGGATGGAACTGCTTGTCGTGCAGCAATGCCATGCGCTTTTCGCCATCGATATCGAGCTCGATCCGGTATGACTCCGGCGTATAAACGAGTTTTCGCAAAGCGGCTTCATCCACACTGAAGTGCACCGTGTCGGCACCACCGTATAGGACGCAAGGCACGCGCTTTGCGCGGCGGATCGTGGTGGCGCCTTTGGTTCCTTCGCTGGCGCGCTTGGTAGCGACGAGTTCTACTTTCTTCATTGTTTTCGGTGTTGTCTGGTCAGGCGATGATGAAATGGCTACTGATGCTTTCGTGGGCTCGCATGCGCTGTATCACGCCTCCAAAAAGAGGCGCCACGCTAAGTTGTTCGATCTTGGTTGTCTGCGCCATTTTTTCGGCGCTGATCGGAATTGTGTCGGTAACGATTAGGGAAGTGAGGGCGCTGCGTTCAATTCGCTTGCAGGCATCTCCACTCAAAACGGCATGCGTACAAATTGCCCGCACACTATTGGCACCCTGCTCAAGCATCATGTCGGCGGCTTTGGTAAGAGTGCCTGCGGTGTCGATCATATCGTCCACGAGCATTACGTCCCTTCCCTTCACATCACCGATCACCGTCATTTTCTCAATGTGGTTCGCCACTTTTCGCTGCTTGTAGCAAATGGCGATATCTACCCCAAGGTGCTTGGCGTAAGCATTTGCGCGCTTCGTGCCACCCGTGTCCGGGGCTACCATCAGAAGGTCTGGTAGGTTGAGTTTCTGAATATGTGGAATGAATATGCTACTGGCGAACAAATGGTCCACTGGCACTTCGAAAAAACCCTGTATCTGGTCCGCGTGCAGGTCCATTGTCATGATCCGGTCCACGCCAGCAGCGGTAAGCATGTTGGCCACCAGCTTGGCGCCTATGCTAACGCGCGGTTTGTCCTTTCGGTCCTGCCGAGCGAAGCCGAAATAGGGCATTACGGCCACGATGCGCTTGGCGCTGGCGCGCTTGGCAGCATCCACCATAAGCAAGAGCTCGAACAGATTGTCGCTCGGCGGAAAAGTGCTTTGGACAATGTAAACCACATCGCCACGCACGGTTTCCTCGAAACTGGGCTGAAACTCCCCATCGCTGAAGCGGTTCAACACCACCTGACCCAGCGGCTCGCCACATGTGGCAGCGATCTGCTCAGCGACGTACCGACTCGCGGTACCGCCAAAGATCTTGATGGATTCCTGTGGTGCGTTCATTCTTCGCGGTCTTTCCTGCTTGGTTCTGCTTTGCGGCAGGGGTAGGCGGGTGAAAAGGGCTGCGAATGTAATGATCTTGGGTGGTTTTCAACACCTGTTGATGAAGGGGTTAGGGGGTTAGGGTTCCTGTGCTCACCTTCGCCGCATTGAGCACGGAACCGTGGCATGCAGCGAATACTTGACTCCAAGAAGGCCTTTGCTGGTCATCCAGGGTCGCAAAGGCCCCGTCCAGATCCAGGGTTCCCGGGCGTTCTCGGGGGCACTAGCCAACCGTTAGCCCCATGATCCTCGTGGCTCAACTACTGATCGCCAAATGGGAAAGAAAGACGATAAACACCCCAAGCCCGGAACCGTTGAACAGGCTGTTCTGGCGGCCGTTCGCAAAAGCGGTCATTCAGGGATCACAAGCCAGCAGCTGGCTCTTCAGCTGGGCTACAAGGAAAAAAACCAGCGATACTTGGTTTACGACGCACTCGAAGCATTACAAGAAAAAGCACAATTGAAGACCGGAAAAAAGGGGCGCTACCATAGCACCAAACAGCGCGATGAGGCTGAAGGCACCATCGACATCATTGCCAGTGGCGCGGGTTACGTGCGGCTGGGTGTTGCTACAGGCAAGAGTACCGAGGACGTATTCGTGCACGGCAGTGACACAGGGATGGCCTTGCACGGAGACAAGGTAGAGGTCCGCATCAGTGGTGGTAAGGGAAACCGGCTGGAGGGCAAGGTGCTTCGCGTGATCGAACGTCGCCGCACCGAGTTCGTAGGTGTAGTCCACAAACACCAGGGCAGATTGATCCTTGTGAGCGACGACCAGAAGGTCCAAAAGCCCTTCCTCATCCCGTCCGCGGATGAGAATGGCGCCAAGGAGGGCGACAAGGCGATAGTTGGGCTTGGCGAGTGGAAAGATGGTCGGGATATGCCGCGTGCTTTTGTGAAACGCATCTTGGGCCGCGCCGGGGAGCATAATGTGGAAATGCATGCCATCCTCGCGGAATTCGGCCTCCCACTGGAGTTCCCCGAAAGCGTGATCCAGGCCTCGAAAGAGATCCCCGATGGATGTACGCCCGACGAGATCAAGAAGCGCCGCGATGTCCGCAACATCCCTACTCTGACCATTGACCCGGATGACGCCAAGGACCTGGATGATGCACTGAGCCTTCGCAAACTCGAGAGCGGCAACTGGGAGGTCGGCGTTCATATCGCGGACGTGAGCCACTATGTTCGACCCAACACCGTACTCGACATGGAGGCCGCGGCTCGCGCAACGAGTGTGTATCTGGTGGATCGGGTGGTGCCCATGCTTCCGGAGAAACTTAGCAATGACCTCTGTTCCCTGCATGCGGATTCGGACAAGCTTTCGTTCAGCGCGATCTTCGAATTGGACGAGGACGCGATGATCAAGGGCGAATGGTTCGGCCGCACCATCATGCGATCCCAACAGCGTTTCGCATATGCCGATGCACAAGCGATCATCGACGCAAAAGCACCTGCCGACGTGAAATTCAAAAGCGAAGTGCTAACGCTCCACAAACTCGCTCAAGTGCTTCGGAAGAGCCGCATGGCAAATGGTGCCCTGGAGATCGGTGGCAACGAAGTAAAGTTCAAGCTGGACGAAAAAGGCGCACCGCTCAGTGTTTACGAAAAGGTCATGGGCTCAGCGAACTGGCTCATCGAAGAGTTCATGTTACTGGCGAACAAGCGCGTAGCAGCATGGGTGGGTACGCTGAAGAAGGGCGGCGTCCATCCTTTCGTTTACCGCATTCACGACACGCCCGATCCAGAGAAGGTGGAACAACTGCGATCGCTCGCCAAGAGCTTTGGCCACACGCTCACCGCAACTGCCGAAGAGGATCTTCCGCACGCGATAAATCGCCTGTTGCAGGAGATCAAGGGCAGTGAAGAAGAGAACATCATCAAGCAGATCACTATACGCACCATGGCGAAAGCGATCTACAGTACCGACAACATCGGGCACTATGGCTTGGGCTTCGAACACTACACGCACTTCACCTCCCCCATTCGTCGGTATCCGGACCTTCTCGTACACCGCGCCATGGCGCACTACCTCGCGCACGGCAAGCCGCTGGACAAGGAGACGCTCGAAACGAGTTGTGTGCATAGTTCGCAACAAGAGAAGCGAGCCTCGGATGCGGAACGTGCAAGCATCAAGTACAAGCAATCCGAATACATGTTGCAACGCATCGGCCAAACATTCGAAGGCATTGTTAGCGGCCTCACGAACTGGGGCATTTATGTCGAGATCCGCGCGAACAAATGCGAAGGGATGATCAGCCTGCGCGACATGCCGGGCGACAGTTTCAAATTCGACCAGGCCAAATACACCGTTATCGGCCAGCGCACCGGCAAACGCATTCGACTGGGCGACGAGTTACAGGTGAAGGTGCGTGGTGTTGACATGGACAAACGGACCATTGACCTGGCGATCATGGGTATTGGCGCCGGGTCTGAAATGCTTAGGACATCAAGCCCCAAGGCATCAACCGACCAGCCGGTCGCCAAGCCTGTTTCGGGTCCTGGAAAATGGGACGAAACACGACCACAGAGCTATCGCGAGAGTGAACCGAAAAGCTTCGGGAAGAATGAAAAGAAGAGAGCACAAGAATCCCGCGAGCGAAAACGGCGGTCTCTTGGAAAAAAGAAAAAGCGCTAAACGAGATTCAGTCGTTTCGCCAGATCATCCTTGTAGCTCCCGCCGATCGGAATGATCTTCTTGTCGTTCTCCAGGATCAGGTTGGGCTGCTCTATCGCTACGATCTTGTCAATGCGAACAATGAAGGAGCGGTGCACGCGAAGAAAGTCGACCTCGGGCAACTTGGCCTCGATGTCCTTCATGGTGCTGTGTATCGTGTAACGTGTGTTCAGTGTGTTGATCACCACGTAATCCTTCAGGGCTTCCACGAAATAGATATCACTGGTGCGCAATTTCACCAAGCGACTGTTGCTTTTTACGAAAAGCAGGTCTTTGCCGGAGCTTTGTCCCTCGACCAACTGGAAGAGAAGGTCGCGTTCCTTTAGCACCTCGGCTTCTTTCTTGTGCTTGTAAAGGGCCATCTCGATCGACGTGTGTATGTCGATCTCCTTGAACGGCTTGATGATGTAGCCATAGGGCTGCGTCACCTTGGCCTTGTTCAGGGTGCTCTCATCCGCATAAGCCGTAAGGAAGATCACCGGGATGTTGGTTTCCGCGCGGATCTGCATGGCGGCTTCGATACCATTCATCTCTCCCTTGAGCATTATGTCCATGAGGATGATGTCGGGCATGGTCTCCACGGCGAGTTTCACCGCGGCTTCTCCATTGCTCGCTGCGCCCACCACGTTGTACCCAAGCTTTTTCAAGCTGTGTTGGATATCCTTGCTCACGATGCTCTCGTCCTCTACAACCAGTACGTTCGTCTGCGCCATTGCTGATGCTACTTATGCGTTTTTATTGAAACCGGTTCGACCAAAAGTAAGCAAATAGCCTACCCCTTTGCCGTTTGTGGCAGAGGTGCTCATACGCTCGATGTGGCCATCAAGTTGCCCGATGAGCGTGTATACGAGCTGTAAGCCCAGATTGGAGTCCCGCTCCTGGTCGAAATTCTCCGGCAGACCGAGCCCATCGTCCGCAATAGAGATCCTCACCTGTTCCCCTTCTACGCGGAGGGTAATGTGGATCTGCCCCGTAGTACCAGCGGGATAGGCGTGCTTGAGCGAGTTGCTTATGAGCTCGTTCAGGATAAGGCCGCAAGGGATCGCCTGGTCCAGTACAAGCTCGGCGGTGTGCAGGTCGTTCACCAGTTCCACTTTGCCGCTCAGGCTATAGCTCATCATCAAATTCCGTGTAAGCCCGTCGATATAAGTGGCCATATCCACATGGCTGAAGTTCTTCGATTGGTACAGACTCTCGTGTATGAACGACATGCTACGGATACGATCCTGGCTATCGCGTAGCAATTCCAGTGCTCGGGGGTGGTCATCGACGTACTGCTTCTGCAGGTTGAAAATACTGGAGATGATCTGCAGATTGTTCTTCACCCGATGATGGACCTCTTTCAGCAACACTTCTTTCTCGTGCAGGCTGTCCAACAGTTTTCGTTGCGATTCTTTCTTGTCCGTGATCCCGAATCCCTGACAACTGATCTCTACAACCTTCCCGTCGACGGTTATGGGGTTCAAGAAGTTCTCCATCCACAAAGAGCGGCCTGCACGATTCTTGAGTTCCACTTCGAACTGCTGTGGTGCGCCTTTCAGTGCTGCTGAGAACTTGTCCACCACTGCTTGGAATCGGGGGTCGGCCATATGGTTCATCATTCGCTCGATGAAGTTGTCACCGATCGAGAACGAGAATCCTAGCGCCCGCTCATTACTGGCCATGAAATGCTCGTTCATCGAAGTGATCCGGAAATCATGGTCCAACGTCCAGATCATCATGTTGGCGCTGTTCTCGAAAATGGCTTTCAGTCGAGCGGCTTGCTGGCGCACAAGATCCTCCGCCACCTTCTGCTCGGTTATCTCGTGGCCGATACCGAACACCTCCTCTACGGTACCATCCGCCCCGAACACAGGACTCAGGAAGACCTCATTACAGACACGGTCACCGTTCTTATCGTGCAGGTCTGTTTCGAAACGAAGTGCCTTCCCATTGAACGCTTCAGTGTACTTGTTCTCCCAGAAAGCGTGATACTCGGGTGATGCAAAAAGTTTACGGGGTGCGGAAGGGTCTTCATTGATCGCTGGTCGAGTACCATACAGTCGCTCGATCATATCGCCATATCCGCGATTGAAACTGGTGACCGCAATACGACGGTCCACGGTCCAGAACATGTGCTCACTGCTTTCAAATAGAGCTCTTTGCTTGGCCTCGTGCTCCTTCACCTCCTCACGTGCAGCAAGTTCGCTGGTTATGTCCCGGAAAATGGTTCGGGTTGCCACTGCAACGCCATCAACCAAGCGCGCGTTGCTGGTGCCCTGCACATGAACGATTTCGCCGCTTTTGGTCTTGAACCGGGTGGTTATGGGTCCGGTTTGTTCACCCCTGAGCAGTTTCTCGCGCCAATTCGTGTATCGATCAAGTTCTTCGGGGTGCAGGACCTCTGAAAGGTTCAGTTGTGGTAGCTCAGCCTTCTCGTATCCGAGTGTTGTGCACCAAGCTGCGTTCGCGTATTGAAAAAATCCATCCCTGTCCACGCTCTGAATAAGGTCCGTCGCATTCTCGAAAAGGTCGCGGTAGCGTTCTTCACTTGCCCTAAGGGACTCTTGGTCACGCTTGGCCTGGGTGATATCTCGGCTCACGCCCATGGCACCGATCGACCTTCCCTCCTCATCATAAAGTCGGGAGGCCGCCAAGAAAGAGGTGAAACGTGTGCCCTCCTTGGATATGTTCTCAACCTCTCCCGCAAACGCTCCGTGTTTGGCCAGTTCGCCCTGTACCCGTTCAAATTCGGAAACATCAGCATAGAGCATGATCGTGTTTTTACCGATCACTTCGTGGGCCTCATAACCGAAGCGGATGCTGGCGGCGGGGTTGTATTCTGTAACCAAACCCTTGTGGTCCGCGGCCATGATCATGTCAAGCGAACTATCCACAAGGCTGCGAGCGAATCTGCGGCTCTGGCGCAGGGCTTCTTGCGTGCGCCGGTGCTCTGTGATCTCTTGTCGCAGGATCTCGTTCACCTCTTCCGCAATGCGCGCACGGCTGCGTTCATGCACGAGCGAACGGTGAAGGCCTATATCCTGGAGTGTTATTTGCGCCGAAGGTCTCCCTTCATGAAAAAGTCCGGCGGCACTAAAAAGCATATCGCGCCAGGCGGCGTCACCAGCAGAAATACGTACATCGAAAATACCGGTACCGCCCCCGCTCATCATTTCGCTCAACGCGTCACGAACCGCATCCTGGTCTTCCGGATGAACGCGATCCAGGAAAGACCTGTCAAGCCATGATGTTTCTGGAGCCAGCGCCTCGGCGGAGGGATTCGCATACATCACCTGGTCATCTCGCACAATAAGGATCCCGTCGCGTACACGATCCATCAATTGCCGGTAATTGTTCAGCAGTGCGCGTTGTTCCAATTCGGCTTGCCGAAAGGCTGTAATGTCGATCAGGGTTCCATCGATCGTGGCCGGACGACCAGGTGGTTCGTGGATGAACACATTCTCCAATACATGCACATGCCGACCGCTGGCATGTTTCAATACGGCCTCGTAATTCACCAGTTGCTTGTGTTCCTGCAGATCGAAAAGGAAGCGTTCACGATCACCGCCTTGCACATAGAGTTCCCTTACGGGAACAGCCATCAGTTCTTCGCGATCAGTATAGCCCAAGATGCGGGCCAGGCTGTCGTTGCACTCTACGAATCGGCCTTGCACGGTTGTGCGAAAAACACCGGCAAGATTCTTCCGAACGAGCTGATCGTATTGATCCTTCAGGTCCAGATACGCGCTCGCCAGCTCGGTGCCTTCGCGAGCGATCACATCACGTTCTTGGTCAGTAGCCACGGTCCGAATTTACTGTTGGCATATGTAAGAGGCTTCGATCGGATCCGCGGCATTGATCCCCAGCCGCAGCACCGGTCCTTACAGGTACGGAGCCTAAACCTACTCTTCGAACCCCCCTGCCTCAAATGGCGGCGGTAGCTTCTCATCACCCAGCTTCACCTCGGCGCCGTTCTTGTACTTGATGGTCAGTATCAGTGCCCCAATTTCATCGTAGTAATTGAAATCGCCCTGTTGAAGGCCTGCCGTATAACGTCCCTCCAATTTCAGCTCACCGTTCGGCCACCACCAGCGATGCTTTCCATTGGGCTCGCCATTCACGAAGCTCCCAACGAAATTGCGTTTGCCATTAGCGTATGTAGACACCCATTCTCCATCCTTCTGTCCATCCTTGTACACCCCAACTTCTTTGTGATCTCCCACTTCGTAGAGCCACTTACCATCCTTCATACCATCGATATACTCGCCCTTGGTGATCACGGCGCCGGTGGTATCATACTCAACGGAGGTGCCGTCCTCCTTCCCTTTCCGGTAAAGCTCTTCTCTGTGCCTTGCCCCTCCCGGGAAAAACCACACCCATTCTCCTTGTGGTAGGCCATTCAGATAACCGCCCTTTTGCTCTACTTCACCCGTGCGCTGATAAAAGGTCCAGAGGCCGTCCTTCTTGCCGTCCTTGTATCCACCCTCGGCGCGCTTCTCACCGGTACTGTGGTATTCTATCCAATTCCCCGTTAAGGCACCAACGTCGCTAACTGCACCCTCGCTCATTTTTCGATCACCTTGATAGATAGCGGCCGTTGTCGGCTTTCCTGAACTGTCGAACTCCCGAAACAGTCCTTCTTTCTTACCCTCCTTGGAATAGCTCCCTATACTGCTGATCTTGCCGCTGCTGTGGTAGGTGTTCTTGATGTTGAGCATCTTCACTTCCTCAGCATCCTTCTGAACCAGGTCCTGGTCGAATTTCTCCATGGTTTTGAGACCACCGTTCGCATCATATTCCTTGAAAATTCCCTGTCGTTTGTCGTCTACGAACCTGCCTTCCCACTTGGGTTTGCCATTTGGCCAGTACATGCGCCAAAGACCTTGTCGCCAACCCCGATCATCGTATCGGTTCAACACTTCTTTTGAGCGCATCAGGCCCGCTCTGAACTCATAAAGTGTGATGATGCGTCCATCCACTTCATATTCGGTCGCCCTACCCTCTTCCTTGCCGTCTTTGAAGGGTGTTACCAGATGGACCTTCCTATCAGGGTAATACGTGGTGCTTTCGCCATTCTTGACATCATCAGCAAAGATCTCATCCGTCAAGATCGAACCATCTGCAGCGAACTTGCGCGTGAAGCCGTTCTTCTTGTCCGCCCGGTAATCGATCGTGGTCATCAGTTTTCCATCCGATCCATAGAACTTCCAAGTGCTATCCAACTGCCAACGTTTCCTGTTGCCTTCACTCTTCAATGTTCCATCCTCGTAGTAGCTTTTCCAATAACCCTCTGGCTTTCCATTCACGAGATAACCTTCGCTGCTGGTTTTTCCGTTGGCGTAAAGGAAACGCTTGAAACCGTCCTCTACACCCTGCCCACTGCATACCAAAGCAGACAAGATGAACACACAGAGTATTTGTATTCTAATGTTTTTCAAAGAGGTGTAATGATGTAGTATGTGCAGTTGGATCGGTTGATGAATGGATCCACGCACGCTTGATTTTGTGGGTTTTCAAAAGTAGTTCACAGGCTATCAACAGTGGTTCACCGAGAAGGTTGCCTACAGAACCACGAAGAGCAAGGGATCGCATCGGTTAATGAACGATCGTTGAATTGCAGATGGTGTGTTGATCGTTGGATCAATGACAACATTTTTTCGCACTGCGATCGTTAGCTGATAGTTCGCAGAAATACAGCAACTCGACTTGCCGGAACAGAGATGAAGTTTAAGGGGGACGAATGTCATGTTGATGGAATTATCGTTATCCCGAGTTATTCACCGTTGCAAGCGGATATGCACGATCCGATCGTGTACAGATAGAGGCGCCCCTCTACCTTTGAAGCCCGCCGATCCAAGAACCGGGCGGGTTTGTACACATGAGGATAAGCTTAGGAAGTGACCATGCAGGATTTGAGTTGAAGCAAGTGCTCTTGGGGCAATTGGAGGCGAGAGGTATCATAGTGAAGGACTGCGGCACGAAAAGCCTGGCGAGCACCGACTATCCGGACTACGCCCACGCCGTCGCGACCGACGTAGAAAACAACTCTGCCGATCTGGGTATACTGATCTGTGGAAGCGCGAACGGAGTGAATATCACCGCGAACAAGCACCACGGAGTGAGGTCCGCGATAGCCTGGACGGAAGAGGTGGCTCATTTGGCGCGCACGCACAATAACGCCAACGTGCTCGCCCTGCCAGCAAGGTTCATTGAAACAGCATCTGCCATTCGTATCATGGATGCCTTTCTTGAAGCGCGATTCGAAGGGGGACGTCACCAGCGTCGCGTAGAGAAGATCGAGCCGACCCAGGCAAACTAAACCCGACCACACCCTATGAGGATCACCTTGCTATTTGCATTCGTACTGTCATTGTGCATCCAGTCCCGCACATGGGCGCAGCAGGACAGCGTGCAAATGCGCTATGCAGCCACCATCAAACAGGCTGATCTGCGAGAACATCTGGGGGTGTTGGCCAGTGATGAATTTGAGGGGCGAGAAACCGGGATGAAGGGTCAGAAAATGGCGGCGGAGTATATCCGGACGCACTTCATGGAATTTGGTATACCCCCTGTTCCGGAAGCCGAAGCGAAGGGACTTCTAAGGGGCTACGAACAATCGTACCCATTGGAACTCTCCAGGCCCGGTGGTATTTCGTTGATGGTGGATGGAAGGCCGATCGGCTTCATGCAGGACTTTTTCTACTTCAGTGAGAAACTGCAGGAGGACCGGGAGACACCGGAGATCATGTATGCTGGTTTTGGGAACAAGGGGAATGGTCTTGATGACTATGTGGGCTGGGACGCCACCGGAAAGACGGTCCTTGTTCTGCAGGACAATGCCGGCGGTGTGGGGGCCAGGGACCGGCCCTCGTCAGACTTCTTTCAACAACTAACGCGGAAGGCGAACGCCGCGGAAGCCGCGGGTGCCCGTGTGTTGCTTATTGCAAGCGCTGATGCTCACGAAATGATGTTGCAGTATGCCCACTATATCACCTCGCCACGTATGAAGTTGGGCGGCGAGATCAAGGATGAGGAGAAAAAGAAACCCGGTATCCAAACCATCATTATAGACAAGCCAACTGCCGAGACCATCTTGAAACGTGGTGGGCTGACTTGGAAAAAAGCAATTCGCAAAGCACACAAGCCCGCACGGGTGATCCCCTGTGTTTTCGTCGCCAAATACGTTTCAGGTCAGGAATATTTGCAAGGTGAGAACATCTTGGGTTATGTGGAAGGAACCGACAAGAAGGAAGAGTTGGTGGTGATCACCGCACACTATGACCATATCGGAATGAACAAAGAAGATGTTTATAACGGTGCGGACGATGATGGGTCTGGCACAGTCGCGGTGATGGAGATGGCCCAAGCATTCGCACAAGCGAAGAAGGAAGGACACGGGCCCCGACGCAGTATGCTCTTCATGCCCGTTAGCGGAGAAGAGAAGGGGCTGCTTGGTAGCGAATGGTATAGTGAGCATCCTGTGTTCCCGCTGGAGAACACAGTTGCGGACCTCAATATCGACATGATCGGCAGAACGGATTCCGCGCATGCGAATTCACCCCCATTCGTTTACATCATCGGTAGTGACCGGCTAAGCAGTGAATTACACCGGATAAATGTGCTGGCGAACGACACATACACCAAGCTGGACCTGGACAACACGTTCAACGACGAGAATGACCCCAATCGATTCTACTACAGAAGTGACCACTACAATTTCGCCAAGCATGGCATTCCGGTGATATTCTATTTCAACGGTGTTCATGAGGATTACCACCAGCCCGGGGATGAAGTTCAAAAGATCCGGTTCGACTTATTGGAACAGCGTGCTCGACTGGTGTTCCATACGGCATGGGAGTTAGCCAACCGCGAGCAGCGCATCATGGTGGATAAGCCGATGCCCAAGGAGTAATTCCCAGGGCCGACCGTGCCGGCGGGTTGGTCAGGCGGTCTTCTTCGCTAAGGCTGGCTCGGCCAATAATTGCTCGAGAAAAGCACGCAAATTGCGTTTGTAGTTCTCGTAATGCCCCCCCGTACTTGGGCCATAGAAACCGGTACGGATCCGTCGAACAGTGCCTTTTCGGTCAATGAAAATGCACGTAGGGTAGCTCATGATATGGTTGAGGAACGGCAGTTTTTGAGCGGCCAGTTCTTTCTGCGAATCACCCGCGTACAAAAGGTCATAGTGCACATCGAGTTTTTCACGGAATCTTTTCAGGGCAGACACGGCTTTCGCTGGATCCTCATAACGCTCGAAAGCAACGGCTATCACATCCAATCCTTGATCGTGGTAATCGGAAAACATTTCATCGAGCAACAGTGTCTCATCCACACAATTCGGACACCAACTACCCATGACCTGAACCATCAACACATGCTCGTTGAATCGTTCATCCTTCGGCGAAACACTGTCCCCGTCAATACTGGGAAAGCGGAAGTCAACCATGTTATAACCCTCCTTCAGTGTTGTAAGTGAGTCGGGGTCGCGAAGCGCGAAGCCTGGATGCTTCCATGCAATGAACGGCTCTTGCCAGTGGTTCCCACTCCAATAGCGGCCACGGAGTGTATCGCCGTCCAAGTGAGCGGCAAAAAGAAAAGCATGTGAGCCATCAAAACAGGAAAGGAACAAAGAGTCACCCTTGGTTTTTCCCTCCAAATAGCGGTAGTCCCCGGTCTCTGTACAGAAGGTGCCAGAGGCAATACCATTCTCGACATTGAACAGGCCTAGCGCGGCGTATTGGTCCGTTGTGCCCGGGCTGAACTGTGCTTCCCAGTCCCCTGAAAGAGAAAGGCGACCGTCTTCATTTCCAGGGAAGCGGCTGGACGAATTCGCCACGGCGCGGAAAGGGACCAGATAGTCTGGACCCTTCAAGTAGTTATGCCAGGATCCCGTGATCACGCTATCGCCCAGGACCGCCCCAACGAATTCCGAATCGAACAAAGGCATACGCATGCGAACAGAATCCCCATGGAATACAATATCGTCCAAGATTATTTTCTCTTCCCCATTATGCACGGTCATAGACCACCCCGAACTGTCCTTGTTGATATCAAAGAGAAAGGGAAGGATCAACGACTTGTGTGCCTTTGGGTCAGAGATGTCCAGCTCCATGCGCCATGTGCCCTGCCTCAGGTGGTCCACAACCGGTCCCGGTTCGGTGTTATAGCAGCCACCAAGAAGCAAAGCGGCCCAGAACAGAAGGAAATAATACTTCATGGAATATTGGCGAAGTTATCCGTGGTCGTTTGACGAACCGGACATGTTCGGCGGACCCTTGGGAGCTTGCGGTTCAGATGTCGAACTTGATACCCTGTGCGAGAGGCAATGACTTGCCGTAGTTGATGGTATTGGTCTGGCGGCGCATGTATGCTTTCCATGCATCACTACCACTCTCGCGCCCACCGCCGGTTTCTTTTTCGCCACCAAACGCCCCTCCGATCTCAGCGCCGCTTGTTCCAATGTTCACGTTGGCGATCCCACAATCACTTCCGGCAACACTCAGGAATCGTTCTGCTTCGCGCATGTCAGTTGTCATAATGCTGCTGCTCAATCCCTGCTTCACATTGTTCTGGATGGCGATAGCGTTGGTGACGTCTCCGGTGTATCTCAAAAGGTAAAGAATAGGCGCGAAGGTTTCTTCCTGAACGATATGCATTGCGGGCTCCGCTTCGATAATAGCGGGTTTAACATAGCAGCCACTCTCATACCCGGCACCGGTCAGTACCCCTCCCTCAACCAAGCTAGTACCGCCCTGACGGTGTGCTTCGTTAAGGGCCTTGTTATAAAGGTCGACCGCCAATTGGTCGATCAATGGTCCAACATGGTTGTTCTCGTCGAGTGGATCCCCTATGTGTAACTGGGAATAGGCCTTTACCAGCTTTTGCTTGAAGGTTTCGTAAACACTTTCGTGAATGATCAAGCGCCTGGTTGTGGTGCATCGCTGACCAGCGGTTCCTACGGCACCGAACAACGCCGCACGTAGGGCAATATCAAGGTCGGCCTTCTCCGATACGATGATCGCGTTGTTGCCGCCGAGCTCCAGCAATGCGCGCCCAAGTCGTTGACCCAGCGCGGCGCCTACGGCCTTTCCCATGCGAGTACTGCCTGTTGCGCTTACCAGGGGAATTCGGGCATCATTAGCCAGCCACTCCCCCACCTCACGGCCGCCGTTCATGATCACACTAACACCCTCGGGCACGCTGTTGCGCTTGAATACTTCTGCTGTTATGTGTTGACAAACCACACTACAAAGCGGGGTTTTTTCACTCGGCTTCCAAATGCAGACGTCTCCGGCAACCCAAGCTAGTGCGGTGTTCCAGCTCCACACGGCAACGGGGAAGTTGAACGCGGTAATGATGCCCACCAACCCAAGTGCATGCCATTGCTCGTACATGCGGTGTTCTGGTCGCTCGCTATGCATAGTAAGGCCATGCAATTGGCGGGATAGACCCACTGCGAAATCACAGATATCGATCATTTCCTGCACCTCTCCCAAGCCCTCTTGGTAGCTCTTGCCCATTTCATAACTCACGAGCTTACCGAGCGCTGCTTTGTGAGCGCGCAATTCTTCGCCGATCTGGCGTACGACCTCGCCTCGTCTTGGCGCAGGCCACATCCGCCACTCTTCGAAACCCTTCTGTGCGGTAGTTATAGACTGGTCATATTCAATTCTGGACGCGCCCCTCACTGTGCCGATCAGCGCTCCGTCCACAGGTGAGTGGGACATGATGGTCTCGCCCTCCCCCCTGCTCCATTTGCTGCCGGTCGAAACCCCCGAACACTCTTCTGTGATATTCCATTCTTTGAGAATGTCGGCGATACGCGAAGGGGTGGTTAGGGTAGGCATGAAAGTGGATTTTTGGAAGCGCGGTGGTCGGGGCGGAAAAAAGGGCCGCGAAGGTAGTTCTGTCGTTGGTTTCAACCGGGCAGGGGTCCTTGTGTCTAACGAGGGTTGGTGCTGGCTTTTTTTAAGGCGATCGCCTCATTGTGCGCGAAACGGATACTAACTGCATGATTATCAGGGGATGTGGTTTGAAAACCGCATCGACTATTTTCCTTCTATTTACGCCACAAACCCCATCTGCGCCAACCCGCATTGCCAGAATCGATAAAGAGCCCGGCAAAAGGAACAAAACAGGCCCTCTTGTGCTTTATCGCTTTTGTGCGAAGTAGAGGGAGCTCGAAGTGGGCCTCGATGAGAAGATCGCCACAAGGTTTGACAGGAGACCCATGAAGATACCCGTGATCATGGCAACACCCTGGGGGGCCCCACGGTAACGTTCACTGAGAATACTGACATAGGCAGCATCGAACCACATGCGCCTTGTGTTGACGAGTTGAAATCCGTGATCAGAAAGCAAGCGGCTCATATCTCGTCGGCGAAAGTGGAATAAATGTCTAGGGGCGTCATATGCCGCCCAATTGGTTCGATAATATTGTGCATCCCAACTTTCTCTATCTGGCACAGCGATTACCAGTAACCCGCCAGCCATCATTCGTGCGTGGAGTTTGTCTAGTGTGCCGTTCAGGTCATAGATGTGTTCTAGCACATGCCAAAGGGTGATGATCTCAAACTGCCCGTTTGCGGGAATCTGGTCGATATCGGGGACAACATCCAGTGTGTGGTTGTGGATAGCTTGTTCCCGCGCGGTACCGCTGGGTTCAATGCCTTGTGTGCTGTATCTTTTGCGCTTTAGGTATGCAAGGAACTCCCCAGTACCACAACCCATATCAAGCGCTTTGCCTTGGTGCTTGTATTTGGCGATTTGCTTGTGTTTGGTTTGTATCGCCCACCTTCTTACGAATTGGTATGCGCGGTCTTGAAGGCTCGTTGATGTGTTGGTGTGGGATATGTAGTTCGTGGATTCGTAGTACGCCCCAATGCGTGAAGCTGCTGGTCTGGGATTGGTTGCGCAGAAGCCGCATCCCTTGCATGTTGTCAGGCTGAAGGATTCATGACTAACTGATTGGTCAATGACCGAAAACAGTGGCGTGAAGGCGCTCGACCCACAAATGGGACAAGAGGTAAGGGGGTCGAGGTGCGTTTGTTCCACGTGGAACGATCGAAGATTACCGGCCTAGGTAGACCATGAGAACACTAATGTCGGCCGGGGAAACGCCGCTGATCCGGGATGCTTGGCCCAGGGTGCTCGGGCGGATCTTGTCAAGTTTTTGCCTGGCTTCTATTGATAGTGAGGTGAGTCGGGTGTATTCAAGTTCTGCTTCTAGTGGGATGCCCTCAAGTCGGGTTAGTTTCTCTGCGGTATTCCTTTCCTTGGATATATATCCCTCGTACTTGGCATTTATTTCGGTTTGCTCGACAACCTCGTCCTTGAGGTCACCAAAGCTGGAAGATGTGCTTTGTAGTTTTGCTGAAATAGCTTCGAGGTCTGCGTAATTGACTTGCGGACGAAGAAGTAGGCTGTTGAGTTTTACTTTCTGTTTCAGTGGCTCTGTTCCACGTGGAACGATCACTGGGTTTGCCATGTCAGGGGAGACGCTTTCGTTCATCAGGAAAGCGGAGATTTCCTGAGTGAGTCTGCCTTTTTTCTCTGCTCTCCGCATTCGCTCTTCACTTGCTAGCCCTAAAGCGTGCCCCTTGGGCGTTAGCCGCAGGTCCGCATTGTCTTGTCTTAAGAGGATTCTGTACTCTGCACGGCTTGTGAACATCCGGTAGGGCTCCTCTGTGCCCTTGGTAATCAGGTCGTCGATCAAGACCCCAATATAGGCCTCGTCTCTGTTAAGGGTGAACGGCACTTTGTCTGTGCTCTTCTGGTGTGCGTTGATCCCAGCCATCAGGCCTTGGCAGGCGGCCTCTTCGTAGCCTGTTGTGCCGTTGATCTGCCCTGCGAAATAGAGGCCCTCCACGAGCTTTGTTTCAAGTGTGTGTTTAAGCTGGGTTGGCGGGAAGTAGTCGTATTCCACAGCATAGCCTGGTCGAAAGATGCGTGCTTGTGCGAACCCTGGTAATTGACGGAGGGCCGCGACTTGTACATCTTCAGGAAGGCTCGTGCTGAAGCCATTGATGTATGTTTCTACCGTGTTCCAGCCTTCTGGTTCAACAAATATTTGATGCCGGTCTTTATCCGCAAAGCGGTCGATCTTGTCTTCTATGCTCGGGCAATAGCGGGGCCCAAGTCCTTGGATGCGGCCATTGAACATAGGGCTACGGTCGAACCCTGTTCGTAGGGTGTCGTGGACTTGTTGGTTGGTGTAGGTAATCCAGCAGCTTAGTTGGCGTGCTGGTGGAGCTGTGTTGGGTAGGTAACTGAATTTGCTTGGGGTCTCGTCACCTTTTTGTTCTTCTAAGGCGCTGTAGTCTATGCTCCGGCCATCAACACGGGGCGGTGTACCTGTTTTCATGCGTCCTGCCTCGAAGCCGAGTTCAACTAGTTGTTCTGTGATTCCGTGGCTTGCTTTTTCTCCAGCTCTGCCGCCGCCAAAACTCTTTTCGCCAATGTGCATGACGCCGTTCATGAATGTGCCACTGGTAAGCACTACCGAGCGGCAGAGTATGGTACTGCCCATGCCCGTAACCACTCCTACGACCGCGCGTAGTCCATCTCCGGCTGTTTCGATAGACAGGCGCCCTACAGTGTCTTGCATGAAGTGAACGTTCGGTGTTGCTTCCAGTATTTGGCGCCACTCCTTGGAAAACAGGTCTCTGTCGTTTTGGGAGCGTGGGCTCCACATGGCGGGTCCTTTGCTGCGGTTCAGCATACGGAACTGAACTGTGCTCTTGTCGCTTACTATGCCGCTATATCCGCCTAGCGCATCTATCTCGCGTACAATCTGTCCTTTGGCAACGCCCCCCATCGCCGGGTTGCAGCTCATTTGGCCGATCGTTCCCATATTCATGGTGATCAGAAGTACGCGGCTGCCGAGATTGGCTGCTGCTGCTGCTGCCTCACAACCGGCATGTCCAGCGCCTACCACAACGACATCATATGGGGGCTGTTGGCTCATGGTTTCTGTTCCACGTGGAACGATCATTATATTGGCTTGGTCCTGAGTTTGTTGTGGCTTGTTGGTCTTGGGTTGCAGGCCGCGTTGCCCCCTTCGCTACCTGCCGAAGTAGAACACCAAACTGGTTTTGCCAAGCATTTTTGCGTTGATGTTGTAGCCGACAACCGCCGCCCCGGCCTTCGCATCAAGACCCAGTGTCTCTTCTTTGAGAGCATACACTGTAATCGTGTATTGATGGAGCCCGTGGCCAGCTGGTGGGCAGGGACCTCCGTAGCCGGCTGTGCCGAAATCCGTTATGCTCTGAATGGTGCCAA
The DNA here is from genome assembly GCA_016717225.1 of Flavobacteriales bacterium. Lineage (GTDB taxonomy): Bacteria > Bacteroidota > Bacteroidia > Flavobacteriales_F > PHOS-HE28 > PHOS-HE28. Next base: position 89,456 of record JADKGB010000037.1, read on the forward strand.
CTGGCAGGCCCGGCATGCTCGCACTACCAGCGCCAGCGGGAATATTTGTTGTGCTTGCGGGGATGTCGAAAGCGAGCCAGTGCCACCAGCCACTGCCCGTAGGCGCGTCTGGGTCATACATGGTTATGGCAAAGCTCTTAGTTCCCTCCGGAGGATTCGTCCAGCTGAGTTGTGGGCTGATGTTCTTCCCTGTACACCCGAAACTGTTGAATACCTGCTCTTCTGTTGCTTGGCCACCTACACTGCTGCTCGTGACAGAGAAAGTGCCTGATTGGGCGCAAAGAAGGCCGGCTATTGCGACCCCCGAAAAAAGCAGGAGGATCCTCACGTGTGTTGGCATTTGGCGAAGGTAGGGTGGTGTTGCTTTGGGGGACTGTATCGCCCGGTTCACCATTCTGACCATGATCATTGTTCTGGGCCGCCTGCAGGTGCTATACTCACACCCGCATGTATTCCCGATTCGCCAGCTCCTCCTCCCTGTTGTTCCTCCTGGTTGCCCTTGTCGTGTCTTGTGGATGGACAGTGCCTCCGGAGACGGGGCTTGGGAACCCCGATCTCTCCGAAGAGCCCCGGGGCGCAAGGAATGTGGCCTATCGATGGGGTTCCATAGCGTTACGGGCCATGGCCGACGAGACCGAATTGAATCGCCCGCGACCACCCATCGGTGCGCGTATGCTTGCTCTTACGATGCTAGCCCAGTATGATGCATGGAGCAGTTACGACAGTGTTGCTTTGCCTGTCTATCTGGTAGCTAAAAGACGCCCCTCAGAAGAGCGCACACGGGCCAACAAGGAGAAGGCGATCAGTTATGCTATGGCCCGAGTGATGCAGGTGATCTTTCCTTATGACAGTGCCTTGTTCGCTGATTCTTTGCGGGGCTTTGGGTACGATCCGCTAGACCGAAGTGTTGACCCCTCCACCCCCCAGGGGCTTGGGAATTTATCCGCACGATCCGTAATTGCTGCTCGCCGGAATGATGGTTCCAATATGTTCGGCGAAGATCCTCGTGCTCCGTTGCCCTATGGGGATTACACGCACTATACACCAAAGAACCCGGTTGATCGTATCGCAGACATCGACTGTTGGCAACCCAAGACCTTTGTGCGCGATGATGGAACGAAATGGGTACCTGGCGCGCTGGCTCCGCACTGGGGTCTGGTGAAGCCTTTCGCGTTGGATAGTGGGAGCCAGTTCAGGAGTGCTCCGCCGCCGAAAATGGGTGATGCCCAATTGGAAAAGGAGGTGCGCGAAGTAGTGGCGCTTCAGGCGGGTCTTACGAATGAGCAAAAAGCGCTGGTCGAGTTCATGCGCGATGGTCCACGCAGTGTGCAACAGGCTGGTCATTGGCTTGTTTTCAGTCGGGATATCAGTCTCCGGGACGATCACACGCTGGACGAGGATGTGCAGATGTATTTGTTGGTTACGACAACAGCCATGGACTGTTTCATTGCCTGTTGGGACGCGAAGTATTTCTACGATAACAGCCGGCCCTATCAGCAGGTCCACCACATCATGGGGAACGAGGATATCATAGGTTGGGCTGGTCCGAACAAGGGCATGGTAAAGATGAAGGGGCGTGATTGGAGGCCGTATTCCCCGGACAGTTTCTTATGCCCGCCATTTCCCGCATATCCTAGTGGGCACAGTACGGTGAGCGGCGGTTGTGCGGAAGTGTTGAAACTATTTACCGGGAGCGATGTATACGGGCACGAGGTGCGCTTGCTACCGGGGTGGCTCACTGAGCCCGGCATCACACAAGACAGTATCACATTGACGTTCCCCACATTCACCTCCGCCGCGGATCAAGCAGGGCTTAGTCGTGTGCTGGGGGGCTATCATATCCAAACGGATAATGCGGAAGGTTTGTCGATGGGTAGAAAGGTGGCAGCGGTAGTTTATGCCAAATGCCGAGGATACATTGAGGGCCGCGCTATCAAGTAAAGTAGTGCAAGTATCTTTCACCAACGAACAGCCGTTGCAACACGAGCAATAAATCGCTTCCATGGAAATCAGGAAAGTTGACGCTTCCGAGATCACGCATGAACAGTTCATTGAAGAACATTGGAAGCCCGGCATTCCCTTGGTTTTCAAGAATGCTACCAAGGTGTGGCAGGCCAACGGCACTTTCAGTCCGGATTGGTTCAGGAAGAACTTCGGTGACCGGAAGACCCTGGTGGACGGAAAGGAATACACCATGAACGAGATCATGGACCTGGTCGAAGGCAAGGATACCAGCCGACCAGTTCCCTATCCCTGTAAATACCACCTGCCCACCCAGTTGCCTGAGGTGTTACCGATGGTGATGCCCGTGAACATTGGATTTGCCAAGCCTAATTGGTTGGAGAGTTCCTGGTTCAAGCGGGGCTATTGGGGGGGTGCCCTCGAAATGTTCATTGGCGGCCCAGGGGGCAAGTTCCCATACGTGCATGTGGATTATTACCACCTCAGCGCTTGGGTCAATCAGCTGTATGGGCGCAAGCAATTCACAGTTTGGCCGCGTGGTCAGGATGAGTTCATGTACCCCGAACCCGGTGATGCATGGAAGAGCAGTATTCCGGATATCGAGAATGTGGATTTGACCAAATTCCCGAAATACAAGAACGCGACCCCGATCACATTTGTCGTGGGGCCGGGCGAAACGCTCTATATCCCAGTAGGGATATGGCATACAGCCAAGAGCTTGGAACCAACGATATCCGTTGCCTTCGACCTCCTCAACGGCCAGAACTTCCCCTTGTTCCTGAAGGATGTTTGGTCGTTCAAGAAGCGGGAAAGCACCCTGAAGGCTGTTGCTGCGACAGGCTATGCGGCCTTCTCTGGTGCCATGTGCCGCATGGGCGATATGATGGGGGTCGAACGTGTAAGCATGCACAATTGATCATCGTTATCTTGTGACCAGCTTCTGTGGCCTTTTGCCGCATGGTGTATGTCACGTGCTCATTTCTGCCTCACTTGCCAGGTTACTGTTCGTCGTTGTCTATTGCTCGGGATGTGCAATGACTTTGGCACAGCGCCCGATCACTGATAGCACGTATCTGCGCATTCCGGACCGCGCGAAAGCGATAGAGGCCATTCGTTTCGACCTGGAGGCATATCAGGACACTTTGCGCCAATACCGGGATGCTCTGGATCGAACGTCCACGAGCATGGATGTGAGCTCCCAACCGGCCGAGGTACGACGGTCAAGGCTGGGTCAATTGCGCGCCGACGCAAAAATGCTCGCCAAGGAAATGGCAAGAATGCGTAAGCGGATGAAAAAAACATCCACCCCTGTGGAGGAACTAGCTCGCACGTGCGCCCAATTGGTGCAACGCACGCGTGACCTGCGTGATGGTTTGGCGCGCGAGGGGGTGATCCTTGAGAGATGACCCCACTTGTGCAGTGGGCAGAAGAGTTCGCGAGATAAGGACTTGATCTGCCGCGAGGCCGGAGTCGTCTCAATACACTTCCAAGTACCTGTTTTCCATCGCGCTCATACCTTTTCGCTTTGCGATGCTCTTGTCGCTATGGCCAAGCAGGTGCAGGAGCCCGTGTACCATCACCCGGTGTAATTCGTGCTGAACACTGACACCAAAAGTCTTCGCATTCTCGGTGATGCGGTCCAGGCTCATGAGCACATCACCGCTGATCCCGGTACCCGTTTGACCGTCGAAGGTGATCACGTCGGTGTACTCGTCGTGGTTCAAAAAGTCACGGTTGTACTGGAGCAGTGCCTTGTCGCTCATCAAAACGTAGTTCAGTTCGCCGATGCTATGTCCGTGATCTTTCGCAACCGAGATAAGCCACTTGCGCAAACGTGCTTGATCGCGAAACGCGGTAGGAACGTCGGTGGCCAGGAAGGTGATCACGGAAGCGTAAAGGTTGAAGCTTGGGGCAAGTAGCCGCAGGGCTTCATCACTCCTGCACTGGTTGCAGGCTGAACGCCATCGCCACCGTGGACCCGTTGTCGCTGAACTCCACGCTATCGGCCAAGGCGCGCATGAGGAATACACCACGCCCATGCGGCTTCTCGATGTTCTGTGGATCGGTAGGGTCGGGGAGGTGTTCGAAATCAAAACCGGGCCCTTCATCGCTTACCACGAAGACGATCTTGTCGCCCTTCTCTTGGTATCCGAGACTCACGCTCTTGGCAGGGTCCAAGCGGTTGCCGTGGTGTATGGCGTTGTTCACGGCCTCGGTAAGTGCGATAAGAATATTGCCATAGTGGCTCTCATGAACGCCGTGCTTTTGGCACGCGTCGTCAATGAGTTTCTCGGCAAGCGCTATGTTCTCCGCTTTCGCAGGGAATTCAATGCGTTCTGTGAACTGTACGTCCTCGATCAAGGCTCCCATTGGCGGAATTCAGGGTCGGCCAAAAGTATCGAAATAGTCATTGACCCTTGCCTTGTAATAGGGCTTCAATCCCGGAGGCACTGTTCGTAACAGTTCGGCTTCGCGCTGTTTATTGCGCTGGTACTCGAAGAAACGGGCCGGATCAGCATGGGGCGTTTCTCGGCCTTCATTGCTTTCCCGCTTCTGGTCCAGCTCCCGTTCACGTTCGCTTTTTTCAGCCTCCAACATGCGAACCATGATGTCTTGTTGGCGCTTCAGGGTTTCCTGCGTGATGTTCCTGTTCACGATGTCCTTCTCGTTCTTCTCGAGCTCCTCAGCCAGTTTTTGCAAGCCCTGACCAGCGCCACTGCCGTCTTTGTTCAATTCCTGTGCGGCACGCTGCATTTCCTTGCGTATGGCGGCCTGCTGAGCTGCGAGTTGGGCGAGTTGCTGGCTCATGCCGGGCATGCCCATACCCCCGGGCTTGCCTTGTTCTCCGGGTTTCTCCCCTGGTTTTTCGCCAGGCTTCTTGCCGCCCTTCTCCAGGGCCTTTTTCATTTCTTCCAACTGCTTGGTGAGCGCCTGCTGATTGGCTTTGGTCTTGGCCATTTTCTTGCTGTCACCAGCACTGCTGCCCTTCCCGCCTGGCTTTTTGCACTTGCCACTGCCGGGTTTGCCTGGTGGCGGTTCGGCTTGCATCTGCTGAAGGGCTTCGTCCAGCAGCAGTGCGAGGTTGTTCAAGCTGGTCATGGCGCGTTGCTGCTTATCGGCCGCTTGGGGTTTGCCGCGCTGATCGGCTCTGCTGGTAGCCAAGTGCTCCAGCGCTTGGTCCATGTTCTCGTTCACCAAGTTCATTTCGCGGTTCACGGCGGCTTGCAATTGGGGCACACGCTTGCTGAGGGCGAACAAGGAGTCCTCGATCACCTTGGCATCATCGCGCATCTTCTTCTGCTCCCGGCCGATCTCCACCAAGTGCGGGTCCCTCGCTGCGGTGCGGCCCAGGTCGTTCATCGCTGTTTCCTGATCGAAACTGAGCTGAACGATATTTTCCAAGAGCTGGCGCAATGCATCCATATCCTCTTCAGCCTGTTCCTGCTCATTGGCATCCATGGCGCTCTTCATCTGGAAAGCCAGTTGTTCCATCTCCTCACCAGCTTTCTGCTGTTTGTCGCTGGCCTTCTTGTTCTCCTTTTTCTCCATTTCCTCCTGGCTCTCCTTCTGGTCTTTCTTGATCTCTTCTTCCTTTTCCTCCGTCTGCGGAAGGTCCATGGGCTTCTCCAACTCGCTGTTCTTCTTCTCCAGTTCGTCCAGTTGTTTCTGGATCTCTTCGAACTTTTTGTTCAGCTCTTCCTGCTTCTCTTTTTGCTCGGTATTGTCGCCCTTCTCGTCCTTGGTTTCTTCCGAAAGCTTCTTCTGCTCTTCGGCCAGTTTTTCCAATTGTTCGGCGATGTCCAGTGCCTTCTGCTCCACCTCCATCTGCTTGAACTGCTCCATGGCTCGGTCGAGTTCCTTCTCAATGTCCTCCTGGCTCATCTTCATGTCCTCCATCTTCTGCTGAAGGTCTTCCTTGTTGAGCTTCTCCATCATCTTCTGCACTTCCTCGTACAGTTTCTTCATCTCCTCGCTCAACACGTTCTCAAAGAGTTCCTGCACTTGCTGTTGTTTCTCCAACAAGCGCTCGTCCATTTGTTTGAAGCTCTGTTGTTCTTGCTGGTTCTGCTTGAACTGTTCCGTGGTCTTCTCGATGCGTTGTTGCAGTTGTTTCTGCTTGTCAAGCACGTTCTGCATCTTTTGCTGGTCCTGGAAATTCAGTTCCTTCTTGTCCAGCATTTCGCGACGAAGCTTGTCCAATTCCTTTTGTAGTTCTTGCGCATCCTTGATGCTCTCTTTCAACTGGTCTTTGATCACCTCCGAATTGGCATCTTGCTTCTCGGCGAGCTCCAGCAACGAGGGTGCCTCGAACACTTGCGTTCCACTGCGGGCGCTCTTGCTGCCTTGCACACCATCATTGTCCCATACCTCGAACCAGTATTCGAGTTTGTCGCCGGGCATCAGCGCCAAGTCGCTCAGGTCCCAATAGTGGAAGAACTCTTGTCGCGTGGTCTTTGCGTCGAGGGCCAGATCCTTGGTGCTCTCGCGCAACTCGGCCGCCACACTATCTCCGCCGTTGGCGAACCCATAGTGGAAGATCAAGCGCTTGAAACCATGGTCATCGCCGATGTCGCCTTTGAAGTAGAGGCGCTTGGGCGAGGTGCTGTCGGTTTTCTGTTCAACGAGAATGGTGGGGTACAGGTCGGGAACCACCTCAACGCGGTACTGCAAAGGGTTCTGTGCGGCATGGTCGCCCTTGCGTGGAACAAGTGTATAAGTGCGGCTTTGCAGAAAGCGACGGCTCGCGGTGAAACGCTCTCCGCTCTGTGGTGCAAGCGTGTATGTGGTGTCGTCGAAAGCGAGCAACAGTTGATCGGTGCTGCGCGTGTTGGCTGTCCAGGTAATGCGTGTGCCGGCGGGAATGGTCACATCGCCGTTGCCATTGGCCGTTGTGTTCGGGAGGCCGAGGTAGGGTGGATATTGCAGTTGGAGCGCGAGATCGGTGAGCATGGGGTTGCTCACAGTGCTAAGCGTGTATCCTTTGCTGTTGAAGCCCTCTGCGGAAAGTCGGAAGTCGATGGCCTCTTGTACGTTGCGGAAACGATGTGTGAAGTGTACCGCATCCTGTTTCACCAGCGGAATACGCTGCCCATTGACGTCAAGTTCCACTTGCTGCGGGATCGCATCGCCGGTGATCTGCACGTGCAGGTCGAAGTCTTCTTGCTCGGGTACCGCGAGGGTGCTGTCGAGCACAATGAATTGGAACGGTGCCTCAGGCAGAAATTCGCTGCTGTGCCTGATTATGCGGTTGGCAGGATCAGTGATCAGGCTTGGTGCGGCGAAGAGCAACACGAGCAGCACAGCCAGTGGTGGCAACGCGTAACGCAGGTATTTGCGGTTCTTTCCCAGGTCTATCGCAGCTGCGAAGGGCACAGGGGAAAGTTCCCGGCTTCGCTGCGCAATGCTGGCCTCGATCAATTCGCGATTAACGAAATTGCTGTTCGCCTGCTCGCGCAGTTGTAAGGTGTTCAGCAACTTGTCCTTCACTTCACCGAAATGTTGGCCCACAATGTTCGCGGCTTCATCGTGGGAGATCACTTTGCCCATGTGCAGCAATTTCACCAGTGGTAAGGCAATGAAGCGCACCAACACGGCGGCAACGAGCACGATAAAGCCCCAGAACAGCACCGTGCGAGCTGTTGTGCCGAAACGTCCGAAGTATTCGCCAAGGCTGGCCCCCAGGAAGAAGAGCACCAACAAGCCTACGCTGTACAGGGCTCCACGGATCAGGCGGTCCTTGTAGTACTTGCGGATGAAGGCATCCAGCTTTTGGATGAGCAGGTTATAATCGGAGGACATCGGGTGTGCTGACAGTCAATGAACGGGCCAGCGCTGGAATTGTTGGGGGAAAGGTAGAGAGGCGAACAGCGGATGCCCTGTGAACGAATGTTAGATCCGGACAAAGGAGTGTTGGTGGTACACGGCGGATGATGGTTGGTTCAGTCCGCCTTCCCGGTCTGCCGCAACAATCGAATAGCGCCGAACGCGATGATCGCCCCCACGCTCACCAACACGATCCAGAGCCAATGCTTTCCAGGGGAGAAAGGCGGTTCTTTAACAATGGCCGGTTGGGATGCGATCATTGCAGGCACAGCAAGTGTAGAGATGGAGGCAGGGATGCTGTCGCGGAACTGCTCGAGATCGTAGCGTGGTTTGCCGGCCTTTGCATCGCCTGTAGAAATCGTGTACCGCATGCCGGCGTTCAGTTTGGCAATGAGCCGATGCTCCAATTGGAACGCACGGATACCGTTGATCTCCAACGGGCGATCGCTTTGATTCTCAATGTCGACGAAAAGCGTATCCGTGATCGCTCCCGGCCCTGCGATGGTACCACGCCCGTAACTCGCAAGGGTAAAATTGCCAATATGATCTTCGCGAACAACGGGTGTTTTTCGAATGCGCCCTTGGAACTCTTGGCGAACACGCACCATGAACGTCCCTTGCCGCAGATAGGGGCCGTCGTTGCGTATTTCAAACGCGAACCGATCGGCTTTGAACGGGGCGTTACTGAACAAAGCGATGCGTGATGTGGCTCGACCTTCAACGCGTGTGAACATGATGGGTTGAACGGCTGTATAGCGTCCTTCGCTGCGGGCGCGCCCGCTATGTCCCAGGTCCAATACTTGCACGGGGGCTGTCAACGAGTCGTTCAGCGTGATCCGATAGTATCGATAATCGCTCAGCGGTAGATCAACGAACCGAAGCACGTTAGTGGCACCATCGCCTTCGCCCACAGAAAGGCATTCATCTTGGATCATATACCAGTTCTCTCGATCGTCGCTGCCTGTAATGCGCGCGCGTTTGCTCACCATCGCATTACGAATGCGCACCTGCAGCTCATCCACGGTCGCGGCGCTGTCGGCTTCCACCTCAATTATGGTGAGCTTGTTCACCCGTTCGTTGCGCAACAATTTGTACGTCCGCATCCACGTGTGCTCGTACATCGCGGGTTCGAACTCCAGTAGGTAGGGCACTTCGTGGTTCAACGAATCGAGCAGGCGCAAGTCGCCGAGGTCCGTGTGCGAGCGGCCGACCACTTCCGCGGAAAGCACGATGGTATAATATCCACCCTGGGCGACAGGTGGTAGTGGCGCGCTCCACTGTGGTTGCCCATGCGTGAGTATCGCAACACATGCCGCGAGTACCATCGCACAGGTTCGTAGTGCCATGGTCATTGGATAGGGGGGTGGAATTCCCCCTGGTTCGTTGGAACGATCGGGCGAAGGAGACGGATCATAAGCCTTGGTCTCGTCCTGAAGCAACACCTTCAACTTGTTGTACATGAAACTCACCACCAACAGAATAATGCCCAAGCAAATGAACGCCGCCACCTTGCCGCCTTCGCTGATACCGCTCAGGTCGACAATGAACAACTTCAACAAGGTTATTCCGAACAACGACAACGCGATAATGCGCACCATCCGTTGGCGCGTATGCATGCCATACCACATAAGCACGAACGAACCCACGCCCCACAGTATGGGATAGCCCGCTTTACGCGCGTTCGCCAAAGAATCCAACAATGCGGATCCGGGATCGGCGTCTTGCAACCAGCTTTCCATTCCCACATCGTACACGGCAGGGTGAACGAAGAGCAACATCGCATGATCCAGTTCTTGGCTCGAGAAAATGACCAGGAACACGCAGATGCTCCAGAGGTACACGTTCCATGTTGAAGAGGAGCGCGGAACCAATGCGCGCACCGAATTGGCCACACACCAGAGAGCGACAATGGCGGCAAGGAGAGCCGCAATATGAAACCACCCAAAGCCATGGCCCCCATCGCCAACGCGTTGCACGAGCAGAGCTTCCATGCTGCTTGAATAGAACCCAGTGATGTAGTGCAGCAACCCGACTATGAACAGCACAAGTACCGCCAGGCGGAAACCGGTCCCTGCTTTTCGCGATAAGAAGTACAGGACCACAAACGCGGCAAGTGCGTAAGCCGTCAGCGCCATTCGCACAACGTTGCTATCGAAGATGTAACCTAGTTGATGGTTGATCTCCAAGAAGTTCACACCGACCAAAACAGTGATGCACAAAACCCAAGCGCTGTTGCGCAAAAGGTTCGGAGAAAGTCCCGGAAGCACATCGCGTTCGGCAGGTAGTTTTTCACAGAGCTTGCCGTAGACGAACAAGGCGATCGCCGCCACCAGGCCGGTGACCCACGGTTTGTTCAGAACAGGCGTCAACCGCACCAGAGGATAGGCTCCGTAATGCTGCGAAAGATCCATGCCGAGGCTGATAAGCATCAGCGCCAGTACGAGCACACTTGCCCTTTCAACAAGGCGAATGCCCGTGCGCTGGGAAAACCACAGCAGCAGGGCGCACTCCAAGCTCCAGAACAAAGTGATGTAGTTGCCGTGCAACTGCACCGGTGCTGCCAAGCTCACGAACGTGAGCACCAATCCAATGAGCAGGAATACCAAGTGCTTCGGTGCATTGGCACGCTTGTGAAGGAAGATAGCGAAAACCAAGTGGAACAGAGCGACAGCGATGGTGAACAACCCGTTCAGTCGTGGTAGATGATCATCGAGGATCACCATCCCCGAAGCATAATAGGCGGCACTGTTGGCCAACAACAACGAGAAATCCAACGGACCGAACGCATTCCCATGCCGCAGGTTGTAGCGCAAATTCATGCTGAAGAAAACGAGGAAGAACGCGGTGGCGAACAACATCGCTGGAACTACCGGATGCGGATCCAGGGTCATGTATTTCATCCCGAGCCACGAACCAAAAATGAGCGTCGTGAGTACGAACGCGATCACGTTGATGATGTGCCATTTCTTGTAATTGGCAAGCACCAACATACCCACGTTCAAGATCAACAGGTAGCTGAAAAGCACTTGATAATTGCCTTCGCCACTACTGGCCATAAAGGGCGAAGCGAAACCACCAAGCAAGGCGATCACGGCGAGTTCTTTTCGGTCGTACACCAGCGTGAGCAAAATGCCGATAGCGGTAATACCCACCATAACAACGAACGCGGCGGTTTGTCCAACTATTTGGTATTGCTGGAACGCGATGGCGATGCTGAAGTAGAGCACCGCAAGCCCACCACCCACGAGCACCGAACTGAACGCACGGAACTTTTCGCGCAACCGATGCGCGAAGAACAACAGCAAGGCACCACTGCCCACGCCGATCAACGTACGACCGGTCTCGCTGATCATGTTCTGGCCGATGGCATACTTCAGCAATAATCCCAAGCCGATGACCAGTATCGCGATGCCGATCTTGTTGATGAGGTTCTCGCCGATGAACTTCTCCAGATCAGGGTTGCGCTCCATGAACGTGGGGCGTGGCGGAGATGGTGGTACGGGTGGGCTTGCATGGACCGGTTCAATCAATGGAACAGGTACTGCGGGCCGCTCCGGCTCAGGAATACCGAATGGCAGGGGAGGGGGCACAGGAACGGCGACGGGTCGCATCGCAGCGAAGTCCACCTCTTGTTCCAGGGGTTCGGCCCATGTTTGTTGGATCGGCTCTGTCGAACGTGGAGGCGGCGTGATGATCGCAGGGTGTTCCTGGTCGGGTTCTTCTTGGGCGAAAGCGGATGAGCCCGTTCGCTGGGAATGGGCCAAACTCTTCATGAGTTCCTGCATTTGCAGGCGCATCAAGCGCATTTCTTCGCGCAACCCGCTCATCTTGCTGGTGTTCGCGATCAGCAGGGTGATCAACACCAAAGCGAGCAGTACGAGGATACCTTCCATGCGGTGAAGATGCGCAGGCTCGGGGAATCGGTCGAACGGTGGTTAGGCCGCGCGCAATTTTTTCAGCGCCTTCTCAACACGTTTCTTTTTGGCTTCGGACGGCAGCTCGGGCAAACGTGTTTCCAGTATGGCGCGCATGGTAGCCGTGTCCTGCGGGAGCACAACGGCGGCAGCGAGCTCGGCGTACATCGGGAGTTGGTTCAATGGCGCGGTGCGCAACTGTTCCAACAGCAAAGGCATGGCTGTGCGTGCAAAGCGCTCTTGTGCCGCGAGCTTTGCCAATGTTTTTACCGCATGGTCGCGCGTGATCACCGTGCCACGATCAACAGCGGCCATGATCTGTGGAAGGATCATGTACACCACATCCGGCTTAACGGTGGCGATACCATCGATGGCGCACATAGCACCCCACACAATGCTATTGTCCGGGCTGGCGAGTAGGTTCTTGAATTGGGCGATGAAGGGCGTTATGAGCGCTGGTGCCCGGTAGCCCACCTCGTACAAGGCCTTCAGGGCATCGCTCTTCATGGCTTTGTCCTTACCGTGGAGAATGTCCACCAGTTCGCGGATGAACAAGGTGTTCCGTTCCGCTACGATGCGTTCTGCGAGCGTGATGTTGGGCTGCTCATCTGCGCGGCCTAACGCGGTAGCCAAGTGGGAGAAGGCGTTCATGATAAAGGACGGCTGTTCAATGAACCGCGCACGCTCATACGGGCGTCTACCTCCAAGGGTTCGTTGCAGCAGCGGCGACCGCATTGCAGTGGGCTTCTGCCTTCAACGCTTCGGCTCGTAGCGCGTGGTGTTCGGGTGAAAGGTGCGCCAGCTATGCCAGAATTCTTGGTAAGCCGGGATGGGTTCGGTCTTGGAGATTTCAAACAATCGTTCTTCCCCGGTGCTTTCGTCAACAACCCATTCGGACACAGTCGTCGTTTTTGCCGCCTCGTAGGAAGATCGGCTGCGGTTGAATCCTCGATACTTATGACCGACGTAGTCCATAGAAATGACTCTCATCTGAATGCCGATGGTGTCCCCCCCGAGGGTGTCGTTGATATGTTCTCGTCGTTCGAGTTCATTCCAATCATACGCCCTCGCAACACCATTATGGACGACGCCCACCACCCAACTCTTTGGCTTCCAACTCACGGTGTCACGGAATTCCAGAGAAGACTCGATCGTGCCGTCGTCGTAGTCCTTCAGGTCGGCATACTGTTCCAAGAAATTGCTGTCCGGCTGAAACACCAGGCCGGTTGGATGTTGTTGGCTGAATTCGTTTAGCGTGAGCTGTGTTGAAGCGATTTCTTCCAGGAAAGCTCCCTTCAACGGCCCGGCAATGCACTCGCCGGTCGCTTGCCGCCACCAGCTCTTCGTGCGGCTGTCCTCGAACATGGCATTGTAGTGGTCCATGCCCACGAGCCGGAAGGTCTCGGGCTCTCCGTTCACGATTGGACTGAACGCGCGGCCGGTGCGGCACACGGTGCAGTAGGTGATCATCACCGCCTCGCCGCCGATCGTGTCCATCACCTGGTGGTGGTAGCCGATCAGTTCGATGGGGTAGGCATGGGCATCGCCATTCAGTTCAACAGCGATCACCAAGTGCTTCGCGACACTATCAGGCATTACCCCCCCTTCTTCGGGAGTGGGGACCAGGGTCAGCTTCTTCACCTTAGGTGGGTAGAACATCTTGTCCGCCATGAATTGGAAATTGAAGGCGTAGAGAACAAGTGCGCACAACACAATGGGCAAGATCACCGCGATGCGTTTCCACCAGCTGCCATTCCGCAGGTAATACCCGAACGGACCAAGCACCAATGCTAAGCCGACCAACCGAACCCACCAGATGTTCGTGTGCAGCCAGTACGCGATGTTGATCTGGCGAAGGTCCGTAGCCACATCTTCCTGGCTGCCGGGGAAAGGCATAATGAAGTAAACGCGCAAGACCTCGGGGACCAGCAGGAGCAATACCCCCAAAGAAAAACGCAGCGTCCTCATCCCACAAAGGAACACGAACGCGATCGGCTGTCTACAGCGCCATCACGGTCTCTGCCAAGGGTCGTCGGGAACGGGCGGTGAGTTCACGCGTTTTGAACGGCTCGATGAGTTGCTCGGCTTCCCCCAAATACCCTAGAGCGAGGAAGCAGAACACTTCTTCATTTGTTTCGTCAATGGACAAGACGGCATTCGCTTTTGCATGGTCGAAGCCACCCATCAAATGCCCGTAGATGTTCATGCTCACGGCTTGGGTCAGGAGATTCGCGTTCGCCAGGCCCAGGTCGTGCTTCCACGCACTGTTCGGTTGCCCGTTTTTCGCCAGAAGCGTCATGCCACTGCATACCAGAAGTGCACCAGCGTCTTTTGTCCAAGGCTGGTTGCCGCCCATCAAGCACTCCCAAAGTTGCTCGAACGCAGCGGTACCGCGAAGAGCATAGCGGTATCGCCATGGTTGCTCGTTCATGCTGCTCGGCGCCCAGGCAGCCGCTTCGATCATCGTATGCATTACCTCCTCCGAGAGAGGTGCCGCGCTAAAGGCACGCGCACTCCATCGGTTACGAATGAGCGGGTGCACGGCATGCTCTGTCGCTGCCTCCTTGAGCAAAGCTGTTGTGGATAGGTTCATGGGCGTGTGACTTCAATTCTCTCTTCGACAACTGGATCGTACGTGAAATGGCTGAACAATGGCGATGGTGAATAGTTCATTGGCTCCCCGATCGGTGGGGGTATTTGGACGGAGGCGAAGTTCGGTCGCTCCCTGTTCGTGCCCAATGAACCAGTGAAAGTCAGGCTGAGCGCATCGCCAAAAGGTCAAATAGGCGAGATCCGTTGCATAGCGGTACCTTCGTGCCCTTATCATGGCGAAAACAGCAACCCCCGCTACCACCGACTTGAGCGAATTGCAGCTCACGGATGAAAAAGCCACCCGCCAATTCGTACTTAAAGTAGGCGAACACCGCGCCCGTATCGAGTACGATCACCAAGGCGACCGCATCTTCCTCACGCGCACCGATGTGCCGAGGCATTTCGATGGGGGAAACATGCAGAACGTGCTCACTGAAAAGACGCTGAACCACGTGGAGTCCCAGAAATTGAAACTGGTTCCATTGTGCCCGAAAGTAAAGGACTACCTGCGCCAGAACCCAGCGTGGCAGCGCTTATTGCTGAAGGGAGTCCAATTGCGCTGATCCCTCGGCGTTCCGTTCGGGATCTTTTGTTGAACAGGGGAATTTCCCCACGTACTAACCTTGCACCCCATGGCCAAAGGACAAGCGACCTTCGCGAAACGACAGAAAGAAATAGCTCGCCTGAAACACCGCGACGACAAGGCTGCACGCAAAGCAGAGCGCAAAGCCAACCCCGGCAGCAGCGACCTGAAGGATATGATGGCCTACGTGGACGAGTTCGGGCGCATTACCAACAAGACACCCGAACAACAAGCCCAAGAGAAAGCCGCTGCCGAGCGCAAGGCCGTGGAAGAGACACGCCGCCTGAACGAGCTGAACAGCGAGCGGTAGTTCAACCTCTGGCCCGACCGGAGCACAGAGACCATTTCTGCGTTCCAAGGAGGTTCTCCAAGACCCCGGTTGTTATCGAGCGTCATCTTATTCTCTCGCAATTACTCCCACTACCTTCGCCGCCTTCGACACATGTAGGCGTTGCTGCTCGGCCCATGAGCACATGTTCACATGGTCCCATGAGCACATTCCCCCATGTCTGTTAGAGTTCGTTTCGCCCCCAGCCCCACCGGTCCCTTGCACATGGGCGGTGTGCGCACAGCCTTGTACAACTACCTGTTCGCACGTAAGCATGGTGGGCAGTTCCTGTTGCGCATCGAAGACACCGATCAAGCACGCTATGTGCCCGGAGCAGAGGAGTACATCAAGGAAAGTCTGGAGTGGTGCGGAATGGTGCCCGATGAAAGTCCGTGGGTAGGTGGCCCTGATGGACCCTACCGCCAGAGCGACCGCAAAGCATTGTACCGCCAGTATGCCGATGAACTGATCACCAACGACAAAGCCTACTACGCCTTCGACACGTCGGAGGAATTGGACGCCATGCGCGAACGGCTGAAGGCGGCCGGTGTTGCCGCCCCCGCCTACAATGCGGTTACGCGCGAGCACATGAAGAACAGCTTGACGCTGAGTGCCGACGAAACCAAGGAGCGACTTGAGCGTGGGGATGAGTTTGTGATCCGGCTGAAAGTTCCGCGCCATGCTGAAGTGCGTTTCGAAGACATTATCCGTGGATGGGTGGTGGTACACAGCGCCAATCTGGATGACAAAGTGCTTTTCAAAAGCGACGGCATGCCTACGTACCATTTGGCCAATATCGTGGATGACCATTTGATGCGCATTACGCATGTGATCCGTGGCGAAGAGTGGCTGCCCAGCGCGCCCATACACGTGCTCATTTATGAGGCGTTCGGTTGGGAGCGTCCGCAGTTCGCACACCTGCCGCTGATCCTGAAACCCGATGGCAACGGCAAGCTCAGCAAACGCGATGGCGACCGCCTTGGCTTCCCGGTTTTTTCCTTGAACTGGACCGACCCCGCCACCGGCGAAAAGAGCAGTGGTTATCGCGAGCGGGGCTACTACCCGGAAGCGTTCATCAACATGCTTGCCTTGCTCGGTTGGAATCCCGGCACAGATCAAGAGATCATGAGCCTGGGGGAACTCACGGATCTTTTCGACCTGGAGCGCGTGCATAAGGGCGGTGCCAAATTCGATCCGGAGAAAACCAAGTGGTTCAACCAGCAATACCTGCGGATGCGACCCGACGCTGAATTGGGCGCCCAATTGCTCCCGAAACTGATGGCCCATGGCATTGAGGCCACCTTGGCCCGAGCCACCCAGGCCGCTTCGCTGCTGAAGGAACGTGCGACTTTTGTGGACGACATGTTGGAGGGTACATATCTGTTCACGCATGGTTCACCACTGATCGATAACACAGTCGCGAACGAGGAGTTGAAGAAGCGCTGGAAACCGGAGGTCGCACCGGCCATAGAAGACTTCCTGTTGAAGCTTGAACGGATCCGGGAATTCTCCCCGGGGGCGATCGAAACCGCGTTCAACGAAATGCTCCAGGAGAAGACCATGAAGATCGGTCAGGTGATGCCGGTCTACAGGCTTTTTGTAGCCGGCCGAACTCAAGGCCCCGGCATGTTCGATGTGAGTGCACTTCTGGGCAGGGAAGAGGTGGTGGAGCGATTGAAAGCCGGGCTCGCACTTTGTCGACCATGAGTGTCATCGAAGTCAACGGGATCAGGGTATACGCTTACCATGGTTGCCTCTCGGAAGAAGGTCGCATAGGAGGACACTACCAGGTGGATATCAGCATTACGGGTGATTTCGGTAAAAGCGAACGCACGGACAAACTGACCGACACCATCGATTATTCGCGCGTTACGGCCATCGTGAAAGAGCAAATGGCCATCCGCAGCAAGCTCATCGAACATGTGGGTCGCAGGATATTCGACGCCTTGAAAGCCGAATGGGGCGAAGGCTACCAATGGCGGATGAGACTTACCAAGGAGCACCCGCCAGTGGCCGGGGCCGTGGATCATGTGGTATATGTGCTGGAAGGTTAGTTCGCCGTCTGTCTTTCGGAAACGATCAACCACCAACCGACCACCAACAACGAGTTCGTCTATCTTCGCAGCCCATTCAACGGTCGCGTGGCCGAGTGGCTAGGCACAGCTCTGCAAAAGCTGCTACTGCGGTTCGAATCCGCACGCGACCTCTACCAAGGATCCCCTGCTTTGCTGGGGATCTTTTCGTTCAAGAACTACCTTTCCATACCGATCAGCCGAACTTGACGTTGGTAACGGTGCTTTCCTTTTTGCCCATGCGTGCGACTTATCCGCTATTCCTTGTCCTGAACATAGTTTCTACAAGCCTTTGTGCTCAAGGCAACATAGGTATCGGCCAGTGGCGCGATCACTACCCCTACTCGAATGCCAGGTTGGTGATCGAGGCTAACGGGGTGGCTTATTGTGCTTCCCGAAATGCGATCTTCAAGGCGGACCCAGCCACGAATGAACTGGAGAAGCTCTCCAAAGTGAACGCGTTGAGCGACGTGGACATTACCGCATTGGGCTGGAATGCTGGTCTTAACGCATTGTTGGTCGGTTACGCGAATGGCAACTTCGACATGGTCAAGGGGGAGACCGCGACGAATATCGGGGACATCAAGCGAAGTGGATTGATCGGCGACAAACGCATTTATGAGATCACCTGCCAGGGAGACCTGGCTTACTTGAGTTGTGGCTTCGGCATCGTGGTTCTGGACCTGGTAAGGCAGGAAGTGCGAGAAACGTGGATCATCGGCACCAATGGCGCACAGGTTCAAGTGAACGCTGTTGCCTTCATGCCCGACTCGATCTATGCTGCGACAGAGGCGGGTTTGTTCAGCGCATGGCGCGGGGAGACCAATCTGGCGGCATTCACTAATTGGCATAAGCGCCTCGACGTACCACAACCAAATGGCAGATTCAGTGACGTGGAGACCTTCAGTGGTCGGTTGTTCGTGAATGGCGATTTCGGGGCAACGGGCGCGGAATTGGACACGATCTATTATTGGGATTCGGGATGGCAACGGTTGACGGACGCTTATTCGCGAGATAACCGGAGTATCAGTGTTTCCCCGGATGGGCAGCGAATGGTGGTAGGCGTTGCGTACGAGTTAAGACAATACGATGCTTCATTGAACCGCGTGTTCCAAGGGGCCGATGGGTTCATTTTGAAAGGAGCATGGGGTGCTTCTGATGGCGGAGCTTGGGTGGCTTCTGACAATTTGGGACTTGTGCGTTTGCCTGCTGGGGGCGGGAGCATCAAGATCGTTCCGAATGGACCGCGGAATACCGGCGCGTTGAAATTGGACGCCCAAGGAGGGTGGCTTATGGTGGCCACTGGATCTGTCGCTGGAAACTGGACGAACACATTTGGGCACCTGGGGATACACGTATATCACGACAACACTTGGCGTACGGTCCAGGAGGCCGATGACGTCCTCATGCTTGGCGTGAATGGACTTGGAGGAGGAGCGGTCGACCCGATGGCCGTCTCAATGGACCCGGATGATCCTGGGCACGGCTATACGGGAAGTTGGGAAGAGGGGGTGTTGGAATGGCGCAATGGATCGGTACAGGCCATTTGGAATGCCACGAACAGCTCATTGGGCACGAATGGTGATGCTGCAAATGGTGTAGTGAATGTAGCCGGTCTGGATTTCGACAAAGACGGTAATCTATGGGTTACCAACGCCAACACAAATGCGATCCTGAGCGTGCGCAAAAAAGGGGGTGAATGGAAATCGTTCAGTCCGGGTAATTTGCTCGCAGGGAACAATTTGGTCAGTGAGATCACGTGTGCCCATGAAAATGACCTGAAGTGGATCATTCGTCCACGAGGAAACGCGTTGCTGGTATTTACTGATGGCGGTACGATCGACGACACGGGTGATGATCAGTTCAAGCTCCTCACCACCAGCGAGAATCAAGGCAAATTGCCGTCGTTGGAGGTTGCCAGCGTAGCAGAAGACCTGGACGGAGAGGTCTGGGTAGGTACAGGCAAGGGCATCGCTGTCTTCTATAACCCCGGGGCGATCTTCAGCGAGACGGGGGAGAACTTCGACTGTCAGCAGATCCTCATCGAGCAGGATGGCAATGTGCAGATCCTTCTGGAGACGGAGGTTGTAGGCGCTATTGCGGTAGATGGTGCGAATCGAAAATGGCTCGGAACGCAAGCGAGTGGAGCTTTCCTTGTTAGCCAGGATGGCACCCGGGAACTGGCTCATTTTACCGCTGAGAACAGCCCGCTGCCAAGCAACAACATCACTGCGATCACGATCGACGGGATCACGGGTGAAGTGTTTTTCGCAACAGACCAAGGGATCATCAGTTACCGAGGTGAAGCCACCGACGGGGTCCGGGAGGCTACCTGTGCAAGTGTATTCCCCAATCCGGTGCGCGAATCCTATCAAGGACCGGTTGCTATCACTGGTCTCGCCGCAGATAGTGACGTGCGTATTACGGATATCGCAGGCAATCTGGTTTATAAAACCACCTCACTTGGGGGCCAAGCTATTTGGCCGGCAACGGACCTTGCCGGACAACGGGTGAGCACGGGCGTTTATTTGGTTATGGCCGCTGATCCGACAGGGGCGACCACGTGCAACACCAAGGTGCTCGTAGTGCGCTGATCTTCGCGCATGCTTCATACCACTCGCGCGGTGGTTCTGCGCACAGTGAAACATACCGATAGAAGTACGGTAGTGAAAGCGTGTACCGAGTTGTTCGGCACACGTTCCTATTTGGTGCGCACGGGGCAGAAAGGCGGATCCAAGAACTCGGCGCTGCAGCCGTTGAGCCGAGTTGAAATGGTTGTTTCCGAATCGCAAGAGCGTGACATGCACAGCGTGCGAGAATTGCGTGTTGAACGTCCGTACACGCAACTTTCCAGCGATCCGATCCGTGGGATGCTTGCGTTGTTCGCGCAAGAAGTTCTTTACCGCACCCTGCGTGAAGAGACGGGAGACTTGGCGCTGTTCTCCTTTGTGCAAGAAGCTCTGGAGGCGATGGATACCGGGGATGACGTGCCGTACTTTCCGCTGAAACTGCTTGTTCAGCTAATGCAGCACCTGGGGATCAGTCCTGCATCTCCATTGCCAGGAGAGTCGCGGTTCGATATGCGCGAAGGCTATTTCTTCGCAGGATCGCCACCGCATGAATTGTGCATGGCTCCGCCACAGAGTGCTTTGTTCGCGGCACTGATCCACGCGGACTGGAATGAAATAACTACTTCGAAGCTGGAGCCAGCACTGGTGCGCCGCGCACTTTTGGACGATCTCTTGATCTACTATCGACTGCATGTTGAGGGATTCGGAGAGTTGCGTTCCCCTGCGGTGCTGCATGCGCTGCTCGCCTGAACGGGAGCGTTCAACAGCGGGTATCTTCCGCCGCTGATAACGATCGCCCGCTCCGCCCTTCCTTCTCTTCATGAAGACCCATGGGCGCTCGGTTCGCAACGCACCCAATGCCCACATGCACGCCCAGCTTCCCACCCCACCCAAAGCCGAAAAGGTCGATCACCAAGTTGTGGTCCACGGTGACGATCGCAACGACGAATACTTCTGGATGCGATTGAGTGAGGACCAGCGCAGCGCCAAGGTGCCCGATGCGCATACCCTACGCGTGGTCGACCACCTGAAAAAAGAAAACGCGTACGCGGATGTGTTGCTCGCGCCGGTGAAGCAACTCCGGGAAGACCTCTTCCTTGAGATGAAGGGACGCATCAAAGAGGAGGACCTCAGTGTGCCTTACCGCGAGAACGGATATTGGTACAATGACAGGGTTGAGCAAGGGAAGGAGTATGCTGTGCACATGCGGGCCAAGGCGAATGCGGACGGCAGCAAGCCCGAAGTTCTCGTTGACTTCATCAACGAGAACACAATGGCCGAAGGGCATGACTACTTCGACCTGGGCGACTTCGAGATCAGTCCGGACAATAACCTGTGCGCGTACAGTGTAGACACCGTTAGCAGAAGACAATACGTGCTGCGCTTCCGCGATCTGCGTACCGGAGCGGAACTTCCGGATGTGATCACCAATACAAGTGGTGGCGGTGCGTGGGCGGACAACAAGACCTTTTTCTACAGTCGCAAGAACAAGACATTACGCGACTACAAGATACTCCGTCACACGCTTGGCACCGATGAGAGCGAAGATGTGGAAGTGTTCCATGAGAAGGACAGTGCGTTCAGTTGCGATGTATACCGCGACCGCAGCGATGCCTTCGTGATGATCACAACGGGCAGTACACTCAGTACGGAAGAGTGGTATTTGCCAGTTAGCGAACCGCACGGGAGGTTCACGGTTTTTCTACCGCGCGAAAAGGAACATGAGTACAGTGTGCAACACGCGGCTGGTGAATTTTTCGTCCTTACGAATTGGAACGCGGAGAATTTCCGGTTGATGAAATGTTCTGCGAAGAACACTGCGAAAGAGGCTTGGTCCGAAGTTTTGCCACATCGCGCGGATGTTCTGCTTGAAGACGTGGATCTCTTCATTGACCACATGGTCTTCAGCGAACGCGAAAAAGGGCTTACGCATTTGCGAGTGCGTAAGCTGAGTACAGGGGAAGAGCACCCGATCACCTTCAACGACCCGGCATATGTGGCATATACAGGAACGAATCCAGAGTACAACAGTAACAAGTTGCGTTATGGCTATACCAGCCTTACCACACCAAGCGGCGTTTACGAACATGATCTGAATACGAAAACCAACACCTTGTTGAAGCAACAAGAAGTGGTTGGCGCCTTCAATGCTGCGGACTATGGGAGCGAGCGTGTTTGGGCAACAGCGCGTGATGGGCAGCGTGTGCCCATGAGCATCGTGTACAAGAAAGGCACACGGATCGATGGCACTTCTCCGCTGCTGCTCTATGGTTATGGTTCGTACGGGATCAGCATGGAACCCACCTTCAGCAGTGCGCGACTATCACTACTGGATCGCGGGTTCGTGTTCGTTCTTGCGCATATACGAGGCGGCGAAGAATTGGGCCGGGCGTGGTACGACAACGGTAAAATGGAGCACAAGCAGAACACCTTTTCGGACTTCATTGATTGTGCGGAGTTTCTGCTGAAGAACAACTACTGCGACCCCAAGCGCTTGTTCTGTATGGGCGGAAGCGCCGGTGGTTTGTTGGTAGGTGCGGTTGCGAACATGCGCCCCGAACTGTGGAACGCGATCGTGGCCGAGGTGCCTTTTGTAGATGTGGTGAACACCATGCTCGACGAAAGTATTCCGCTCACCACCGGCGAATTCGATGAATGGGGTGATCCGAAAGAGAAGATCGCTTACGAGCGCATGCTGAGTTACTCGCCGTACGACAATGTGAAGGATGCGAAGTACCCAGCGATGCTCGTAATCACCGGGCTTCACGACAGCCAGGTGCAGTATTGGGAGCCCGCCAAATGGGTACAGCGCTTACGCGAACACCAACAAGGGGAAGAGCCTATTATCCTGAAGACCAACATGGAGGCGGGCCACGGCGGCGCCAGCGGGCGCTTCGAGCGACTGAAGGAAGTGGCGTTGATCTATGCGTTCCTTGTGGAACGAGCAGGACTTCTATAGGGCGACTATAATAGAGCCGCAGCGAGGATCAGCGTGTCTGCGTCAGGTATTGACGCACACTGGGGCTCTTCAGCTCGCGATGCTCTCCATGTGCATGATCTCCTCGGGCTGCATGTCGATCACGCTCACTGGTTTGAGGGGATCGCGCTGCAATCGCTCGTAATCGCCGATGCTCGCGAAGAAGAGTTTGCGTTTTTCGGCCAGCTCGACTTCCCAGATCACGCCGAACACTTCTTTGCCATTGCGCAACTTGAATTTGCAGTGCTTGTTGGCGTATGGGCGTATGCGTGTGAGGTCCATGGAGAGAATGAATTGACGAAGAAGTCGTCGAAAGATCAACCGCAAAGTAGCCGATGAGCAAGGCGGGGAGCAAGTCGAATTATCAACACGAGGACACGGCCTGTGTACAAAACGACAAGGTGATGCAGGCTATTGCCTGAGCATCAGTGCAAAGACGAATGCATAAAAGCGCGAGAAGAAAATGAGCGAGGTGTTAACCCTTCTGCACACCGACCTTCAGCTTCTTCCCAACCGGCAATTTCTGCAGGTTCATGTCGCTGTTCAAGAGTTTGATCGCGGCCACCGTGGTGCCAGGATAATGCTGCGCAATACCCCAAAGTGTATCGCCGGGTTGCACCGTGTGGTAGATGTATTCTACCTGCTTCGGATCCATGGTCGATGCCTGATCCGCGGGTTTGCTCGTTTCGATCGCAGAGCTGGCTGGCGCTGCTTTCCTGATCACCAATTTTTGTCCGGCCTTCAATCGATCGCTGCGAAGGCGGTTCCATGCGCGCAGGTCGCTCACGCTCACTTTGTTCTTCTTGGCAATACTCCCGAGCGATTCGCCTCTACGAACCACGTGCGTTCGCTTGGCTGATCCTCCAACGCTGGTATCATCCTGCCGATTGCTGGCTGTGGGAGGTGCAGGATTGCTCAGGTCGGGCATGAAACTGTGGCTCACGAAATCCTCACGCTCAATAAAGTTGGGGATCAATGTGCGCGGCAGGTAAAGCGCAACGGGTTCATTCAAGTCGGGCACAAAGCCACGTTTGAATACCGGGTTCAGGTCCAGCACCTCTTGGGCGTTTCCGCCGGTGATCCTTGCGAGCGTTTCCAATTGCAAGGGGTAGCAAACGTGGATCGTATCCACCTCGTAAGAGCAATAGTTGGGTATCACCGGGTAGATGTTGTAGTCCGCCGCGTGTTCGAAGATGTAGTTCACGGCGACGAAGGCGGGTACATACCCGCGGGTTTCCCGCGGCAGGTGATCGTACACGGCCCAATAGTCCAATCCACCTCCGGATCGGCGGATCGCCTTGTTCACATTACCTGGCCCACAATTGTATGCGGCCAACGCCAGCTCCCAATTGCCGAAAATGCGGTAGAGATCCTTCAGGTACAAGCACGCTGCTTCGGTGCTTTGGTAAACATCGCAACGTTCGTCCATGTAGCTGTCCACCTGAAGGCCGTACATCTTACCGGTCCCCACCATGAACTGCCAAAGACCCACAGCGGCAGCACGTGATCGGGCGCCAGGGAAAAGGGCACTTTCAACCACGGCCAAGTATTTCAACTCATGTGGCATGCCGTGTCGCTCCAATGCCTCTTCGAAAACCGGAAAATAAAGCTGGGCCAAGCCGAGCATGCGCGCGGTCTGCTCACGTTTGCGAACGCTGTACAGGTCGATGTAGCTCTGAACCGGGCCGTTGTAGGTGAGCTTGAAGGGAGTGCGTTCGTCCAGATCCGCTAAGCGCTGACGCACCACATCGGGGGCATAGCGCGGTGTGTCGGTAAGGGCGAATCCGTGAGTGTTCAGCACAGATGCGTCCGTGATGAACGGATCATTTTTTACCCACGACATCGTACTCATAGCATCAATGCGCTCCAATACGGCATCATCCACGGGTATAGGCTGTTGAGCACTCACCCAAACAGGTAGTGCAAGAGCAAGGAAAAGCGCGTTCGTTTTAGCCATGAGGATGCGAAAAGTAGGCTTCATACGGCCTTGGGCGGGCATGGTTCTAAGGAGCGGTCAACGATCGGATGTGAACGGCGGGTTCGACCAATGGCGGACCAGGGTCAACCAACCGGCAATTTCGGCCAATAAGTACAAGAAGAGAACGGAACTACACGAAGAGTTCGTGCGCCAAGGCCAACAATCGTTCATCGGCGAACGGCTTGGCCATCAGCTGTGTACCGAAGGGCAAGCCGTTGGAGTGGGTCCCCGTAGGCAGGGATACCGCGGGAACACCGGCCAGATTGGCCTGCACCGTAAAGATGTCCTGCAAGTACATGGTCACAGGGTCACTGATCTCGCCATGACCAAAGGCGGTACTTGGGCAGGTCGGGGTCATCACCAGGTCGTATGTATCGAACGCTTTCAGGGTGTTCTCGCGGATGAGGCGCCGAACGCGCATGCCTTGGGCGTAGTAGGCATCGTAATAGCCGGAACTCAGAACGAAGGTGCCCAGCAGGATCCTGCGCTTCACCTCGGGGCCGAAGCCTTCCGTGCGGCTGCGGCGATAGGTGTCATCAACTCCTTTGGCTTCTTTGCTGCGGTGACCGTAACGGATGCCATCGAAACGCGCGAGATTGCTGCTGGCCTCTGCTGTTGCGAGGATGTAGTAGGTAGGCACCAAGTGGTCCAGCATCGGCAGTTCGATCGGCTCTACCGAATGCCCCAAGGCTTTCAACCTGGCGAACTGTGCGAGCATGTGCGCCTTGATCTCGGGGTCAAGCCCTTCGCGCTCAACACACTCTCGGTAATACGCGACCTTCAAAGGAGCTGCTGTCGTCTGCCCGCTTCCTAATGCCCGCTGGCTACTTGTATTGTCCAACTCATCGTGGCCCGCGATCACCTTATGGACCGACAAAGCGTCTTCGGCCGTGTGTGCAAATGGCCCTACTTGGTCGAAGCTACTGGCAAAGGCGATGAGCCCGTAGCGCGAAACACGGCCGTATGTGGGTTTGAAGCCGACCACTCCGCAGAACGAAGCGGGTTGGCGAATGCTACCACCGGTGTCACTTCCAAGGGCAACGTTGCAGATGCCGGCAGCAACACTGCTCGCTGCGCCGCCACTGCTGCCGCCTGGAACTTTGCTGGTGTCGAGCGGATTGAGAACCGCACCATAGGCGCTGTTCTCGTTGCTGCTGCCCATGGCGAACTCGTCGCAGTTGGTGCGGCCAATGATCACGGCATCCGCAGCAAGTAATCGCTCGACTACTGTTGCGCTGTATGGACTGGTAAAGCCTTCCAGGATCTTGGAAGCGGCGCTCACCTTATGACCTTTGTAGCAGAGGTTGTCCTTCAGGCTTACAATGGCTCCAGCCAGTTCGCCAGCGGTTCCAGAAGCAAGCTTGGCATCCACTTCGGCGGCCTTGCCGAGTGCACTTTCGTCGAAGAGCTCAAGAAAAATATTGAGGTGCGCTTTCGAACGGGCCTGTTCGAGCGCTGTTCGGGTCAACGCTAGCACAGAAGTGGACCCAGCGGCCAAAGCGGACCGGGCCTCACGCAGCGTACGTGGGGTCGACATGATCCTTCGAAGGGCTACTTATCGTCTTTCGGCTCGTTGCCGTCCTTGGCATCCTTGAATTCGCGCATGCCTTTGCCCAAGCCACGCATCAGTTCAGGTATTTTCTTACCCCCGAACAGGAGCAGGATCACCGCTATGATGAGGATGATCTCCGTAGTGCCTAGTTTGCCCATGGTTCCAACAGCATGGGGGTAAAGTCCGATACCCGCGCTGCGCGGCGAAGGTAGGACTAACGAATACCGTTTGGCTCTAATCGCGATAGATCCATGCCGAGGGATCCACTTTCACAAGATCGCCCGCCGACGTGATCTTCCAGATCTCGATATGGGCCGTGGAGCCTTCGTCGTCGGTCATTACGGTGCCCACGGCCTGTTTCGTTTCCACCTTTTGGCCCTTGCTCACGCTCACCTCACGCAAGTTGCTGTACACCGTGCGGTATGCACCGTGACTGATCACCACGGCCTTCCCCGCACCGGGGATCACGATCACGCTGCTTACGTCGCCCCTGAAGATGGCGCGAACACTGGCACCTTTCTCACAACCGATATCGATACCATTGTTGTTGGTCTTCACATTCTTGAGAACCGGGTGTGGGTGTTCACCGAAGCCTTCAGTGATCGTTCCTTTTGCTACAGGCCAGGGTAACTTGCCTTTGTTCTTTTCGAAGTTGCTGCCGAGCTCCTGTGCTTCAGGCGTTAGCTCGAGCTCCATTTTGCCGGGGTTCTTCGAAGCAGCTGTTCCGGTTCTGGTCTTCGCGGGTTTTGCCGACTTGCGTATTTCTGCTTCGATGGCCTTCTTGATCTCGGCCGCCAGGCTTTCACGTTTGTTGCGCTGCTTTCGCATGGTTTCGCGCAACTTGTCCTCTTCCTTCCGCAAAGCGGAAAGTGTTTTTTCCTGGGAACCCTTGTCTGTGGTGAGCTTCTTTTTCTCGTTCAGTTGCTCGCTCAACAAGGACACCTTTTCGGTGCGTCGGCCCTTCAGGTCCTGCGCCTTTAGACCAAGACTTTCCTTGGTGCCCGCAATGAGCGCGGCTTGCTGCCTGCGCTGTTCGGCCAGTTGGTCCAAGTACCGTGAACGCTTGAACGCCTGAGCGAAACTCTCCGCAGCGAAAATGTAGCTGAGGCGATCGTAGGAGTTGCGGTTCATGTACGCGTACTGGATCATGCGGGCGTACTCCTCTTTCAACTTATTGAGGTCTCGTTGCATGGAGCCGACCAGGTCTTCCGTCTCGGCGATCTCCTGATCAACGCGGAAGACCTCGCTGTTCATGGTGGCGATCAGCTCCTGCCGTTGTTGGATCTGGGCCTGCAACAATTCCAACTGGCGTTGTGTGGCCTTTTGTTCGTTCTCTCCTGCGGCGATCAATGCGGTGGTGGCCTTGATCTGTTTGTCCAGTTGATCGCGTTTCTTCTCGAGGTCCTTGCGCGATTGGCCGAAGGACATCAACGGAACACAAATGAGGAGCAGCAGGAGTGCGGATCGACCTCGGTCGACTGGACCACTTCGAAGGTGCGAAACGCAAGATTGCCTCAGGGGCTGCAATGGCCGCGCGAATGCACTGGTTTTCGTTCCGGAACAGATGCCCTTGAGCTTCGCATCGTCCTTGCCGATAACGTCATGCCCACATGCCCACATGCCCACATGGCCGCATGCACTCCCCTCACTCCATGGGAGTAAACTTCTCGGGTATTCTAAAGTTGAGTTGTAGCGGACCATCGAGGCTGATGCGGTCCAATTCGAAGGAGACTTCGACATGGCGCGCGGGATCCGACAAAGAAAGGCTGAGCTGGGCGGGCAAGGAGTGTCCATTCACGGTGGTTCGCAAGGAATAACGCACGTCCGCTTGTTGATCATGTGCAAGGTCACTGATCAATACGCGTGTTACCCGGATGCTGTCCGGCTCCAACCAGTACTTGAAAACGATGGCATCTTTCTTTTCGGCCCTGCGGAGCGTTCGCTCCAGCCTGCGCTCGTTCATGTCGCGGTCATCGGCAAGGGTATCATCCAGAGCCATGTCTTCCGCGGCGCGTCGAAAACGGCGCTTTTCCTTGCTTGTAAGGGTGTATTGGCCATCCTCGCGCTCGCTCTTGTACTTCTCCTTGGCATCGAGGCCAATGGGCATCCCCAACAAGGCTTGTTGAAAAAGCGAGAGGTCCGGTGCCAAACCGAATTTGCGCTTCGCCTGGGCTGTATCACCTATCCAAAAATGATCACCGAGCTTGTCGAGCACCTTGAGGGAGTCGGTGGTGAGCAGGGCACGTGCCACTTCGATACCAAGCGCGGGAACCACGCTGATCCACACGGCGCTGTCCGTTACACAACGAACATGGGCTTTGAAGCTTTTCGACCCGGTTGAGTCCTTCATGTCCACATTGGCCTTGGCGCTGTAGTATCGAACGTCCGTGATCCGGTTGGCGAGCAACTGTTCAAGCAGTTTTTCAGGTCCTCTTGCGGGGATCTCGCCCCGAAAAGGCAGTACCTCGCGGATCGGCTTGCACGCCGTAAAAAACACGACGCATAGCAGCAGCAGGGTGCGCATGGCGCGGATCATTCCACCAGCTTGCCTTCGGTGATCTTCCTGCTGATGAGTTCGCTCGCACCGCCCAGGTCCTTGGCTTTCTTCCACTGTTCAACAGCGGCCGCACTGTCTCCCAATTTGAAAAGGATGTCGCCGTAATGCTCGATGAGTACGGCCTCTTTTTCGCCACCAGCAGCGATCGCCTTTTCCTGCCAAGCACGCGCTTCGGCATACTTGCCTTGCTTGTAGAAGATCCAGGCGTAGGTGTCCAGATAAGTTGCAACACCCGGCTGCAGGTCGTTGCACTTGCGGCTCATGCTCTCGGCTTTGTCCAGCTGTTCGTTACGCTCGCTCAAGTAATAGGCGTAGTTGTTCAGTACCGTAGCATCATCGGGGTTGATGGCAAGTGCCTTGTCGTAGGCGGCATCGCTTTTTGCGTAGTCCTTGGCCTCGTTGTAGGCATCACCCAGGCTGCTCCAGAAATTGCCTTCGAGCGGTTTGTTGTCAACCACCAGATCGCGACCGGTAACGAGCGCCTCGATCGCTTCATCATTCTTTTTCAACTGGCTCGCAGCAATGCCTTTGTACAAATAGAACTCAGGCTGGGTGGGGAAGAGCTCTGTTGCTTTGGTAGCGTGCTCGTTCAGCGCTGGGTAGTCGTTCAGTTGTGCATCCAGCTGCAGCAACGCGGCCCATATCGGGAACTTGTCCTGCTCATAGGTAACAGCTTTGGCAAAGGCGTCACGAGCCTCGGTGAATTTTCCGGCCCGCGTATAGAAGTCACCTTCGAGGCTGTACGGTTTACCGCTCTGCGGATGCGCCTTTTTCAGTTCTTCGATCAGGGCGTGGCTTTGTTGTTCCAGATCGGCGGGAACCTTGGCTTCGGGGTGTCCGCTCATTTCGAAGAAGCCGAGCAGCAGTTGCATTTTCGGATCGATGTCCAGATCAGGATCACCGAAGGCTTCCTTCAGGTTCTTGAACCCTTCATCCGCGCGACCTGAATTGTAGTAGAACTGCGCCAATGCTATGCGCGTCATACTGTCGTCCGGATCGAGGGCCAACGCCTTTTCGTAAAGCTCTTGGGCCTTCGTAGTGTCACCGAGGCTCTCATACACCTCGGCAAGCATGCCGTAATACTGGGTTTGTTCCGGATGCTTTTTGATGGCATCGTTCAGCAGGTCGCGAGCGGCTTCTGTTTGCCCTGCATTGGCGAGCATGTCGTACTCGCGCATCACCAACTCCTCATTGCTGCCAATGCGCTTCTCCAGGTCACGGAACACTTGCCGGGCCTCGGGGATCTTCTTCTGTTGTGCGAGGGTGTTGGCCAGGCCGAAGTAAACCTCATAGCGATCGGGCCACTTGGCCACGATCTCTTGATACGCCTTGGTGGCTCCTGCCAAGTCCTGATTTTGCATACTCAGATCGGCGAGTAGGAAACGATACCAGATATTCTCCTTGTCGGTGGCTACCGCTCGTTTGGCCATAGCCAATGCCTCCAGCGGAGCTTGAGCCTGGTTGTAGAGCTTGGCCAACTCGAACATGCTGGCCGCATTCAACGGATCCTCCTTCAGCGTGGCTTCGAAAAGCTGAATGGCCTTCGGGATCTCACCCTTCAGCCGAGCTTGATTGGCTTCCATGAAGAGGCGCATCACCAGCGCGCGTTTGTCCTTGCCCGTAGAAGGACGCGAGGCTTCGGCACCTTCGTGATCGCGCGGTTTTTCGGCAACGCCCTTCGATGCCCCGCACGCAGCGAGCAACAGCAGTGATAAAAGAGGTGCGAAATAGCGCATGGAGTACAAAGGTCAGCCGATCGTGCTGTCGTCGGACATGCTGATATCCAAGGCCGTGCCGGTTACCATAGCGCGCTCGCCGATCATGCTGTTGTCCATCACGCAGTCCTGTACACGCGTATTGCCCCGAAGGATCGAATTTTTCACAACGCTGCCAATGATCGTGGCTCCTTTTTCGACGCTAACGTTCGGGCCAACGATGCTGTTCGTGATCGTCACCCCCTCGCCGATGAAGCAGGGCGGAATGATCACGCTGTTCTCGGACTTCATAGTTGAACTGATCAGGGTCTTGTCCCCCCTCAAGAAACCGAGCACCTTGGTGTTGGTGTCCACCATGGCGTTCTTGTTGCCGCAGTCCATCCACACGTCCACGCTGCCGGCCTTGAAGCGCGCGCCTTTGCGCTTCATATTCTCCATGGCGTTCGTGAGCTGGTATTCACCCTTGTCCTTGATGTCGTTGTCGATGAGGAATTGCATCTCCTTGCGCAGGTATTCCCCATCGGCGAAGTAGTAGATACCGATGATCGCGAGGTCGCTCACGAAAACCTGCGGCTTCTCCACGAACTCCGTGATGATGCCCTTGTCGTCCAGCTTCACCACGCCGAAAGGCTTGGGGTCTTCCACTTTGTTCACCCAGATCACGCCGTCGCAGTCCTTGTCCAGTTTCAATTGTGCGCGGAAGAGCGTATCAGCGAAAGCCACGATAACCCGTCCGCTCAAAGCGCTTTGTGCACAGAGGATGGCGTGGGCGGTGCCGAGGGCCGTTTCCTGGTAGTGGATGGTGCCCTTGGCGCCCACTGCTTTCGCGATGGCGATGAGCTCCTCTTCCACCTTTTTACCGAAGGCCGGATTGGTTACGAAGGCGACCTCTTCCACGGGCTCACCGGCCACAGCGGCCAAGTCTTCCACAAGGCGTTGCACAATGGGCTTACCGGCGATGGGCAGCAGGGGCTTGGCGGTGGTGTGGGTGTGCGGACGCATCCGCTTGCCCATGCCCGCCATGGGGACGATGATCTTCATTGCTGTCTGCTTGTTCACCGCAAAGACGCGAAGCGCGCGAAGAGATCCGACTCTTCTTGTTCCCTTGGCGCTCTTTGCGTCTTGGCGGTAAATGAATTGGCCGCGAAGGTGCCTAATTCCTTCCAGTATGGCCGAAGCCTCCCTCGCCACGTTCTGACGCAGCCAAGTCAGCAACTTCAGCAAAAGTGACGCGTTCGTAGCGGGCGACGACCAATTGGGCAATACGTTCCCCGTCTTTCACCTCGAACGGCTGTTGCCCGTGGTTGATGAGCAGAACGCCTACTTCGCCGCGGTAATCGGCATCGATGGTGCCGGGGGCGTTGAGCACGGTAACGCCGTGCTTGAAGGCCAGGCCGCTGCGCGGGCGCACTTGGGCTTCGGTGCCTTCGGGCAGTTCCAGGAAGAGGCCGGTCTTCACCAGGGCGTGTTCTCCTGGGGCCAGGGTGACTGGTGTGTCCAAGTTGGCGCGGAGGTCCATGCCGGCACTATGGGCGGTGGCGTAGGAAGGGAGCGGGTGTTTGCTCTTGCAAACAACCCGAACCTGCATTGTCGCAGTCACGTTCATGATGGCAAAGGTCACCTTTGAACCGAATTCACCATCAAGGTGTAGTAGGACTCAATCCTCATTCGATGATCCCTATCGCTCGGGTTTTTCCCATGTTGTTGCTTCACATGAACTTGGCTGCACAACAGACGACTGTAGTGCTGAGTGCCAAGGATGAACCGGACATACATTACCCCTACCGCTGCTATCGGTTGTTGTCCAAAGAAGGGCTCGAAACGGAGGTGGAGAGTATGCTCTGGTCAACGGCGGACACGACGAAATGGACCATTGTTGCAGAGTTTGATATCAAGGACAGCGCGGATCACTTGGCTTTTCGGAAGCGGGAGATTTGGAGACGCGTCGAGTCGCTCCGGCCGAAGAGCGGAACTCCTCGGCGCAACTTGAGTGACCCTACGAGCACCTCTGTTTGGCAATTGCTCGACACGGCTGACCCGGAGGCGGCGAAGAAGTTTGTCGACGCCGAGTTGAGGAAGGACCAACAACACCCGGACCTGCATCTGGCTCTAGCGGACATCTATGCGTGGCGCATGAATGCGGACACGTCTTCCAAGGAAAAGGTGCGCTGGTTCAACAAGGCGGAGCGGGAGTATCGAACGTGCCTCGACCTGAACAAGAATTCACCGGAGGCCAATTTCAATTTGGCCATTCTCTATATCGAACGGGCTAGGCTCGAATTCAATGAACTGAACGACGAAAACGTAATAGAGCGATGGGTTGAGATCACCAAACGAACGGACAAGACCCACAACCAGGCTCGACCTTACTTAGAACACTCCTATTTGATGGACTCTACGGACCAAACGACCATCGACACGCTCAATAGACTTTATGCTTCATGGGGCCAAGACGCATACGGGAAGAGCTTCACCGTGGAGACCCAGAAACGGTACATGCGGAAATGAACGGTTGTTGACTTTGCGGTCGATCGTTCCATCGATCGTGGTCATGGTGTCAATGGTCGTAGTGCCTGCCGTTCCAATCTCCAAGCAAATGCCAAATAGCCCAATAGCACCGCCGCTCTTGCAGCATACTTCAGTCCCCCCTGCAGAGGCAGTTGTTCGCAAGCCCACCAAGCCAGTACACCGAAGGCCATATACCCCAGCACGCGGTTCACATTGTATGGAATGGGGTAGTGTTTCTGTCCCCACACATAGCTGATCGCCGCCATACTCGCATAGCAGACGAAGGTGGCCCAAGCCGCACCCATGTACCCCATGCTCGGGATCAAGGTGAACAGGAGCACGAGTGTGATGATGGCCCCGATGAGCGCGATGGTCCCGCCGGCGCGGGTCTTGTCGCTGAGCTTGTACCACACGCTCTGGTTGTAGTAGATGCCGAGGAACACATTGGCCAACATCAGGATCGGCACAACACGCAGGCCTTCGTGGTAGGCCGGATTCGGGATGAACCACTTGAACAGGTCGAGGAAGAGCATCACGCAGAGGAAGGCCGCCATGCACACGGCCACGAAGAGGTTCATGATGCGCGCGAACGTCTCCTTGCTGTTCTTTTCCTTCGCGTGGCTGAAAAAGAAGGGCTCCGCGCCCATGCGGAAGGCCTGGATGAAGAGCGTGATCAGGATCGCCAGCTTGTAGCACGCACCGTAGATGCCGATCTGCTCATTGGCGACATCTTCGGGCAAGAGGTATTTGAGGATGATGCGGTCCGCCGTTTCGTTCACCATGCCTGCCAGACCGGCGATCATCAAGGGGAGACCGAAGGCCGCCAAGGCGCGCAGCAGTTGTTTCTGGAAATGCGTCGGCGATGGCCAAGAGGGAAGCAGCACGAGCAACTTCACGCCGGTGGCCACCAAGTTGATCGCGAACACATAGCCCACACCGAAGGCCGGGTCATACACCGCATCCATCAGCGCTGTGCGTTCGCCCGCGTTGTAGCGCTTCATGCAATAGAGGAAGAAGAACACGCTGAGGCCCACGTTCACGGCCACGCTCAGGATGTTGATGAACGCGTACTTCCAAGGCCGCCCTTGTTGCCGCAGCCGTGCCATGGGTATCGCGGTTATCGCATCAATTCCGATGATCAGCACGAGCAACAGCACGGAGCTGGCGTACGCGGGGAAGTGCAGTCCGTCAGCGATGGCTCCGGAGAACAAACTGCCCAGCGCCATGAACAGCAGCGCAGGTAGGAGCAGCGCATAGTTGGCTGTGCTATAGACCGAACGTCCTCCGTCGCTCGGCTGTTGAAGCGGCGTGTTCATGGAGAAGCGGAAGAAGGCCGTCTCCATGCCGAAGGTGAGCACCACGTTGAGCAGGGCCGTCCACGAATACAATGCGGTGACCACACCGTAGTCCGCCGGTTCGAACACGCCCTTGCTAGTGTACAGTGGTACCAGCAGGAAATTCAGGAAGCGCGCAACGATGCTGCTCAGACCATAGATGGCCGTTTGCCTGGCGAGTTTGCGGAGGACGCTCATCGGTTCAATCGCTCCTCCAGGTCCATGCGTCCGTGCAGCACCCGGATGATCTCGATGGTCTGATCCACTTCGTTCATGCGATAGAAGACCAGATGCGACCCGACCTTCAACCCAAGGTAACCCTTACGCGCTCGTCCGAAGTCCTTGCCGGCACCGGGCTCGAGCAGGATCCGGTCGAACGCGTCAAGGATCAGATCCGCATACCGGTCGGCCTGTTCCACAGACCAATGCTCGACCGTATACAGCCAGATGCTCTCCAGGTCATCGGTTGCGGCTTGGCTTACGCTCAGCTTCATCCCTTGCGGGCGTGCTTGCGGTGCAGGCCAGCCATGAAAGCGTTGCGCTCGAAGTCCGGAACGAAGCCGGACCGCTCGCCTTTCTTGAGCTCCTTGATGAGGCTTTCCTTCTTCGTCTCCTCGACCTCGAACAGTCGCAAAGCTGCGCGGATCACTTCACTTACGGAGGTGAACTTGCCGGACTTCACTTGCCGAGCAACGAAGGCTTCGAAGTGATCGCCCAGGAGGATGGATGTGTTCTTGGACATGGTGTCGGAAGTCAACGCGAAGATACCACGGGTTGGTATCGCGGCTCATCGGGGGCATTTCCCCAAGCTCCTTCGAAGATTCGGACGTGGGTCCTGTTGCAATGGCTGCTCAGCCCATAGATGGCCGTTTGCCCGGCGAAATTGCGAAGGGCGCTCATGATCGGCGGCGCTCTTCGAGTGAATCTACGATCAAGGCATACCGCTGATCGAAGAGGATCGCGCTCATATAAACCCATGACCCATCGCGGAAGCGAAGCTTCAGGTGTTTTCTGCCCGGGGAGAACCAGACCGATTCCTTTTGCAGCTCCATCAACTCGTTCAACGAGATCTTTCTAGAACGACCCCATACCGGTATGACCTGAACTTCCCCACGCTCCAGATCGAAAGACACTGACCGAACGTTCCGGGATGCGGACAGCCAAGTCATGTATGCTATGTATACCATGAACAGCCAAGCCGGGACCTGGATGATCACGAGCCAGTGCGGCCAAAGCTTAACCAATAACCAAGGAAGAGCGAGAACACCAGTGGCGACAAGCACACCGCGAAAAACGAAGAACCCGGCGATGAATAAGGACGTGAATGTGTGTGTTCCGCTGGGCATGGCTGCCGGGCCGGAGAGTTCGTGGAGGGCGCTCACTAATCGAATTTGTACTTGAACTTGGGCAAAGGATGCCACGAAGCCTCTTCACCCAAGCACGGGAGTTGCCATGCTTCGAGCACTGTGGTACAGGAGCGTACCGCTATAATAGTCGCACAGTTCAGTTCCATCCTCTTGCCGGAACAGAAGTAAAGAATGATGCCTTCGCATGAGAACACCCTTGACCGATAGAGCGAGATACTGTAGCCCGCGAGATCTTCCCTGGCGATCCGCCAACGAAGGCCGAACAAGCTCCGTAGGCTTATCTCTTTTCTTGAGAGGTCAACCCATACGAAATGTGGGGTAAGGACCAACACACGGAACATACAGCAGAAGAAGCCAACCCCAAAGGCTGCAAGGAACAGGAGAGCGATGACCACGCCGGCCGATAGGTGGTCGGCTCCAGCGGTTCTGCTGGCGATCCATACGGAACCATAGACCCCCAAGCCGCCGATGACGAGAAGGATGCTATGCAATACCGCCATCAGTGGATTCGGGTAAAGTCGAATGGCCTCCTTCATCGCGATGCAGGCCTTTTCAGCTACCCGTGAAATTCGCCTTCCGCTTCTCCATGAAGGCACTCGTCCCCTCCTTGAAATCCGCCGTGCCGAAGCATTTGCCGAACTCCTCGATCTCGCGTTGCATGCCATCGGCGCCCGGCTCGTAACCGGCGTTCACCGCGCGGATGGCAGCGGCCAGGGCGGTGGGTGAGTTCTTCATGATGGCGGCGGCGAGCTCATTGCACTTGGCGAGCAGGTCGGCCTGTGGTACAACGTGGTTCACCAGGCCCCATTGCAGGGCCTCATCGGCTTTGATCATGCCAGCGGTGAAGATCATCTCCATCGCCTTGCCCTTGCCGACCAGTCGCGCGAGGCGCTGCGTGCCGCCGTAGCCGGGGATCACACCGAGCGAAACTTCCGGCAGGCCCATGCGCGCATTGTCGCTCGCCACGCGGAGGTGGCAGCTCATGGCCAGTTCCAGTCCGCCACCGAGCGCGAAGCCGTTCACCGCAGCGATCACCGGCTTGTTCATGCGTTCCACATGGTCGAAGAGCTTCTTCTGGCCATCGGCGGCCAGCGCCTTGCCCTCTTCCACCGCGAAGTGCGCGAACTCCTTGATGTCCGCACCGGCAACAAAAGCCTTGGGGCCGCTGCCGGTGATGATGACCACGCGAACGCTCTTGTCGGCGTCGGCTTCGTTCAACGCTTGATCCAGTTCGCCGATCGTGGCACGGTTCAGCGCGTTGAGCTGGTCGGGACGGTTGATGGTGATGGTGCGGATGCCTCCCGGGCCTGACCCGGAAGCTTCATCGGCAATGAGGAGGTTGTTGAAAGCCATTGGTCAAATGTATCGGGCTACTTGTGCAAAGGAAGAGAGACAAAGAACGAAGTCCCTTCATCGAGGCGTGAGGTGAAGTGGACGCTTCCACCGGCTTGCTCCACCATCCGCTTCACCATGGCGAGCCCCAGTCCCATGCCGCTGCTCTTGGTAGTGAAGCTCGGTTCGAAGATGTGATCACGGATCTCTTCCGGAATGCCAGAGCCATTGTCGCGCACTTCTGCGATCGCCTTGTCCGCTTCTGCGCGAAGCACAACGTCGATGGTTCCGCGGCGTTCTTCGGGGATCGCTTGCAGTGCGTTCTTGATCAGGTTGTTGAACACGCGCAACAAATGTTCGCGGTCGGCTTTTAACATCAGCGACGTTGATGTATGCAGCGTGATGTCGGCGTTCGGTTCACCGGAGAAGAGAGCCACGGCGCTCTTGGCCACGTCGTTCAGATCAAGCAGGGTTTCATTCGCTGCGCTCATCTGCGCGAAGCGGGAGAAGTCGCTGGCCACGCGGCTCAGCGCATCGATCTGTTCCACCATGCTCACCGTGAAGCGATCGAGTTTGGCTTTCGCGTCCGGTGCTTGTGGGTCCCAGGTGAGTTGGAAATGCTGGATGCCCAGCTTCATCGGGGTGAGTGGGTTCTTGATCTCGTGCGCCACCTGTTTGGCCATTTCCTTCCACGCACTTTCGCGTTCGCTGCGCGCGAGTTTTTCGGCACTCTCGTTCAGCTCGTTCACCTTGCGGTTGTACACACGCACCAATTCGCCCAGCTCGTCGTTGCCTTGGTAGGGGAGTGGTTCGTTGCGTGCGCCGAGCTGTATCCGTTCAAGCCCACGCTTCAACAGGGAGAGCGGTCTGGTGGTCCATGTGGCAATGAGTGTTGCGGCACCCACGCTCAACAGGAACAACAGAACGAACAGGTTCACAATGGCCACATACCCGGCGGTGCGCTTGTCGTCCACCTCGCTCTGGCGTGCGAAATAAGGAACGGCCAGATAGGCGAGCACTTCGCCGCGGTCGTTCAAAAGCGGCCGGTACGCGGCCTGAAACGCAGCATCACCGATGCGCTCCTCGTGCGCGAAAACACTGGTGTGGTCAACGGCCATCGCCACGAAGGCCGCAGGATCCATACGCGTACCGAGCAAATTGTTGTTGAACACCTGTTCGCGCGAGGTGGCGATCAATTCTCCGGCAGGCGAGTACACGGCAATATCCGTAAGTAGAACATCACTGGCCTTATCGATCCAGTGACCCAGATCGCGCAACATTTCGGGCCGTATTTCCTGCTCGAGGTAAACGTGTTGGCGTAGTTCGGCGATCGCCGATCGCGAGCGTTCATCGAGCTGTTCTGCCACGCGTTCGGCGTAGTTGAGGCTGAGCAACCGTTGGGCGCCAAATGCGAAAAGCAGTATGGCCAAACTGGCGAAGAGGAGGATGCCCGTGCGCAACTTGGCTCCCACCCCCAGCGGTGGCAAGCCTTCCCAAGCCAGGCTCGCGCGTAGCAACAGGAACGCGCCAGCAAGAATGGCGAAGAAGAGAAAGAGGTACGAGAAGGTGGTCAGGTGATCGATTGGTGTTGGTATGGCGGAACCCACAACAACCAAAGACTTGCGCACATCGCCGACAAGAAGTAATTCGTAGCCGTTCATTTCGAGCAGCTCATCGGATGGCGGCAGAGGTATGTTCCAGGTTGTGGGGAAGGCCAGGGCTCCAGAACCTTCGACAAGTACGCCTCGTTCATAGCGAGCCCGTGCATAACGATCGCTGCGGCGATCCACAGCGCGATCACCAGCCATAAGAAGTTCAGGGAAGCCGAGTCCTTCGGGCAAAATGCGCGGCAGCACCTCAATGATCAAGCGGCCCTGGTCTGCCGTCTCTGTTGGGCCAATGGCTCCGAGATAAAGCGCCGGTTCTGTGGGGCGGTGAACATTGCGCAACGCTGCGTCACCCTCCACCGGAACGCCCTGCTCGAAGCGGGTTCTCAGTTCGGTAAGGGTTGGTGGAGCTTCGGTGGCGGTGCTTCCGCGCAAGCGACCGTTCCTGTCGAACAGATGCAAGCGAACGTCATAGTTGTTCCACGTGCTTTGGAAAAAGCGCAGGCGAATGCTGGCATCCAATTCCGAGGCTGCCATGGCGGTGGAGTCGCTCCAAAATGTACCAGCGTCCTTGTCGTTCAGAATAGCATTTCGCGCCTCACTGAAAAGCCATTCGATCATGGGGTCCTCTCGTGTTCCCGCTGTTTCGGCAAGTGTTATCCGATCCCCTTCCATGCGTTTGAACGTCTGCCGGTTCAGCACATGAACGGTGAGCAGCGCAAGGCTTGCAACCAACAACAACGCATACCCGAAACGCGACCCGCCTCGGCGCAAGAGCACAAGAGCCACCAACACGGGAAGCGGCCAAAGGATGAGCACCGAATCGTAGCTGCCCAGAAAGTGATAGACCAGGTGAAGGCCCGTGAAAAAGACAAGGACCGAAACAGCCAGAACACGAGCAGAAACGAGCAAGGCGGCCCATTGTACAAGTGCATCCGCGAGTAGAAGCCAGGAGAAAAGAAGAAAGGCGATCGTGATCAACGCGATAATGCTTGTGCCATCGAGACTCTGCGCGTGGAACAGATCCAGCGGAATGCGGCTGTCGCGAACGAGTGCGATCATCACCTCATTGATCCATGCGGCGAAGGCGGACAGAAAACCAAGGCCGAGCAATAGAAAAACGAAAGGAGCCCCGGGCGTTTTCGCACTGGACAGCGCGCGCCGTGCGAAAAGGCAGACGTATACCAAGAGCACCACATTGATCAGCAGGTCGCCCAGTGAAGGCAACAACCTTGAAGCGGCGAACAGATCAGGGTCGAACAAAGCGGCCCCTTCGAATACGGACCAGGGGCCATTGCTCAAGCTCCACCAGCGCACAACGGTGACCACAGCCAGTAACACACCAACCGCCAGCCAGGAATTTTCGCGCGAGGCCAAAGCACATGACCATATCCATAGGCAGGCGAGCAGCAGAGCAAAGCAGGTTAACAGCAGCACCGACCTCAATCTGGACAAACTACCTGGGGGCGGTCCATCACCAGCCCATTGCAATCGAAAGAGCACGGCGCCTTTCGCATCGCGCACAACCGGGCCAAGCCCCGGGTCCGTGGATGCTTCCACACCCTCCGCCACACCAAGGTGAGGGTTGAAGTGTTTGTGCAGATAGCGGTTCTCGAACGGCGGTTGGTACCACAGGAGCCGAAGGGCATGTACGCTGCCACTCCTGCTCAACGATCCCGCATGCGAATACACCGATGAGCCGGAGCGCACTTGGGCTGCAGCGGTGGTATCCAATACCCGCTCATCCAAGGGCAGTGCACTGGTCCAATATCGGTTTCCGTTCCAGCGTGCCAACAGCGTGGTGCCGGAGTTTTCAAGGGAGACCAACCCATCCGAAACGCGCCGCCAATTCTCGGTACTGTCTTGCCCCAGAAGCGTGGTTGTGGAGCGACATACCGCATCCAGTTCAGCATTGGTATCCGTGATCTTTTGTTGAAGCAAGTCGCACTCACTTCGCAAACGGTCCTCTGGCGAAGGTTCTTTCAGGAGCAGCACGATCACACCCAGAACTGCTGCTGCCAGCAGGAAGAGAAAGGGTGTCCGCTGTGGCGGAAGCAGGAACCGATGCATGCGATGATCATCCCCCCAAGGGGCGAGCCAAAGTAATCCGGGACTTTGTGAGGTGTCCGGTATACTGGTGGAAGTGAGACATGGAGGCAAGGCCTCTCTCCAGAGGCATGTCTAAGTTCGTAGCGATGCCCCGCAAGGAGATCCTCACGCTTCTCATCGCATTCGCGTTGAGCGTTGTTGTGCGAGTGCCGTTGTTGAACAAACCACTTTCGGCACACCACGAATTTTGTACGGCCTTGGTGCTGGTGATCTTGAACAATTGGTACACCAATGGTTTCGCCGCGCTCCACGGCGGTCCGGCAAGTTCGTTCACCGGTGCAGCGGATCTGTATCCGCAGGAAGTGCCTGAAGTTCCGAATGTGCGTGCTGGTGTGATGTATTACTTCTCGCATCCGCCGCTGGCGTACGACCTCCCTTATCTGATGTTCGCGGGCTTGGGCATTGCACCGAATGTGCTCGGATTGCAGCTTTTCAATATGCTCTTCCACCTGCTAACGACGGTTTGTCTCTACTTGCTGGTGAAGGAATTGCACACCAGTGAAGCTGCCTCACGTGCTCCGCTTTTCGCAGCGGTGCTTTACCTCTTCATGCCGGCGCCGCTCTGGTTCCATTCGAATGCATACATGAGCGACATGTTCGTGCAGAATTTCTGGGTCATGCATTTGGTGGTCGTAGCGCGGATCTTCAAACGCGGAGAATTCGACTCGTGGCGATCGTTGGGCTTGTTGTGTGCCACCACGTTCCTCACCATGTACACAAGTTGGCCCGGGGTGTTCGCGGCGATGGCGGTGACGGTGTTGGCTTGTCGCCATTGGTGGGCAACGCGTGATCGCGCTTGTTTCAAACCAGCTGTTGTGGCATGGGTAGCGGTGTGCCTAGCTCTTGGCCTTGCACTTTGGCGCTATCTGCACGTGGTCGATCTTGATTCGTTGATCGCTTACTACAAGGGCAGGTTCGCCGTGCGCGGATCAACAGGAATGGTGCACGGGCCTTGGCGGCAGATCCGGCAGATCCTGATCAATTACCGCATCGGTTATCTACCCGTGGTATTGGTGGTCCTGTTCATTGGGCTCACACGATGGCGTAGCTTGTTGCGCATACCTTGGCTAGGCACCTTCGTACTGGTCGCAGGACTTCCCGTGCTGTTGGAATGGCTCTTTTTGTTCCGTTACGCAGGCCACGATTTTTGCGCGTTGAAGGGCGGCGTGCTGCTTTGTGGTGCAGCTGGAATGTTTCTCGCTTATTTGCGACCGCGCCAAGTAAAGGTGTGGCTTGTAATTGCTTGCGTGAGCGGTGTGGCCTACTTCTACCACATCAATCCCTGGCCGGGCTATGACCATGGACGCTATGAGCCGAACAATGATATCGGATCAACGATCGCCCATGAAGCCCAGCCAGATGAAACGGTATTCACCTTCGGATTTACCCCCGAAGTGCAAGTACGTTGGTACGCGAAGCGCACGTTGTTCCGGATAGATAGCGAGGAACAAGCGCGGCAACTACTACGAGCACAAGGCACCAAAGTGGGCGTTGTCTTCCGAAAGAAAGAAGGCGTTTTGATCCATGAGCGGATCTACGCGAGCAAGGAACCCGCCAGTTGATCAGCGAGGACCGACGCCAACCTGGCGCACTTCACCGCTACCGTTCACGTTGGTATTCACGCGACCGGGGCGCCCAAGGAAATTGATATCGCCGCTACCGTCAATACTGGCCTCCAGACTTTCGGCCGCATAGAGCGTAACGTCACCACTTCCGGAGATGTCAGCAGAGGCTTCGTTCGAGCGCAGTTCTTTGGCGTTCACGTCGCCGCTTCCGGCAACTTGAATGCTGACCTTGTTCGACGAACCGCTCAATTTCATGTCACCGCTGCCTTCGATATCAGCCTGTGTCGAGCTCGCGTTGAAAGCAAGCGTGATATTTCCACTACCAGCGATGCTGAGGTCCATTTTACTTACATCGAAGACCCCCTCGCTCGTAACGTCTCCCGAACCGTCGAGGTGAACGACATCGATGACCGGTACGG
Organism: Flavobacteriales bacterium; assembly: GCA_016717225.1. Classification (GTDB taxonomy): domain Bacteria; phylum Bacteroidota; class Bacteroidia; order Flavobacteriales_F; family PHOS-HE28; genus PHOS-HE28. The sequence goes on from JADKGB010000037.1 coordinate 132,320, forward strand.
TGATGCGAACAACGAAATCCTTGTCGGTCGAATAGCTCTTGTCGGTGCTGATGATCCAAACGCCGTTACGCACTTCCATGGTTACCAATGCAGCAATGTTCGCCTGGGCTTCGATGACCACGCTTTGCGTTGGGCCCTGGGTAAGCACCACATCCATGGAGCCTTCCATCGCAATGCCATGGAACGCCTGCACGGTGAGCGACTTTTTCTCAACATTGCCAGTACCCTTCACATGGTCGCAAGGTGCTGCAAAAGAAACGCTGGCGATGAACGAAAGAGCTAGGAAAGTGATTGCGATACGCATGGTGCGATACGTCAAGAATTGACTTGACGGAGCGAACGTAAACAGCCGTTGATCGAGTCGCTGTTAGTGAACGTTAAAACACAAGAAAGGAGAACAGAACCTCACCAGAGGGGAGTGTGTGAGGCCTTCACGAACCAACCCTGCTTTATTGGGGAATGAAAGCAAGTTCCAGATAAGTACTCCGATGAAAATGGCCAAGCACCCATCTCTGCTCCGGACATGGGCCAACGCATGACGAGTGGGCAAAGCAACCTTGGGGCCATTTTCCGCGTTGCAGGCGATTACTTTTACCGCGCACAAACAAGCACCATGTACAATCTCATCGACGGATTCCCACGCCAACTGAAAGAAGCGATCGAGATCGGTCGCAAAGCCGAATTGAAAGCACCCGGCGGGCCCTATGCCAATGTGGTCGTAACAGGTTTGGGCGGCAGTGGCATCGGTGGGCGGATAGCGGCACAATTGGTGGCCACGGAATCCAAGGTGCCGATGGAGGTTTTCAGCAACTACTACCTGCCGGCCTACGTGAACCACAAGAGCCTGGTGATCGCTTGTAGCTATAGTGGCAATACGGAAGAAACCTTGGCGGCCATGGAGCAGGCCTTGGCGAAAGGAGCACGCGTAGTGGTCATTACAAGCGGAGGCACCATGCTGGAGATCGCGCAGAAGCGTGGCTTGGACCATATCGTGATCCCCGGTGGCAATCCACCGCGTACGATGCTCGCTTATTCACTTACGCAACAGTTTTTCGTGTTGCACCATTTCGGCATCATCGGCGATGGGTTCGAAGGCGCGATCAATACCGCTGCACTTATGCTCGAGCGCGACAAGGCCGAGATACAAGCCGAAGCGAAAAGGATCACCGACGCGATCTTCCAGAAGCGCGTGATCATTTACAGCGAAGCGGCCACTGAGGCCGTATGCATCCGCTTCCGTCAGCAATTGAACGAGAATAGCAAGGAGTTGTGCTGGCACCATGCCATTCCGGAAATGAACCACAACGAATTGGTGGGTTGGGCCGGCGGCGACAAGAACATGGCGGTGGTGATCTTCCGCCACAAGACCGACCACGAGCGCAGTCAAGTGCGTATGGAGATCAACAAAACCGTTTTTGAGAAGTACACGCCCCACATCCTCGATGTTTGGAGCAAGGGCGACACGGCGATCGCTCGTCAACTGTACCTGATCAATCTGGGTGACTGGGTAAGCTGGTACTTGAGCGAAAAGAAAGGAGTTGATGCCAGCGAGATCGCGGTGATCAACCACCTGAAGAGCGCGTTGGCGGAGATGAAGTGAAAAAGTGATGAGTAATAAGTAGCGAGTGACGAGTGCGGCCTCAGCTTGCCGCACTCGTCACTCGCTACTTGCATTCACTACTCGCAACTGGGCACCATATATAAATGCGCACAGTCCACCTCCACGACCTTGGCCTCACAGACCATGTGACCGCCTATGAGTTGAACATGCGCCTGTACCGGGAAATGCTCGACCGGAAAACGGCGAACCATGACCTATCGGATGAAGCGAAGATCCCCACCCAGGACCATGTTGTGTTGTGCGAAGTAGCGCCCACGATCACCACGGGCGAAGAAGGCAGCACGGAGTTCTTGCTGCGCTCACCAGAAGAGTTGAGCGATCTTGGGATCACGTTGTTCCGAACCGGTCGCGGTGGCGATATCAGTTTCCATGGGCCGGGCCAATTGCTGTGTTCGGGCATTTTCGACCTTGAGCATCACGGCCACAGTTTGGTAGGGTACATCCACCAACTGGAGCAGGTGATGATCGACCTGTTGCTCACCTACGGCATTCAGGGATCACGCATCCACAAAATGAACGGTGTATGGTTGGATGCGGATGACCCAACACGCATCCGAAAGATCTGCACGCTCGGTGTGCAAGCTGAGCGCTGGGTAACCGTGCAAGGCCTGGGCCTGAACGTGAGCACGGACCTTTCGTATTACCAACACATAGTTCTGTGCGGCATGGCCGACAAGGGCATCACCTCCATGGAAAAGGAACTTGGCCGTGCGGTTGACATGAATGAGGTGAAGCAACGGTTGATCGCATCCATTGAAACGGTCTATGGGGTGTCGGTCGTTTAATTTGCAAGACAAGCACAAATCGCCTCAGCGCAAATACAACCTCAACGTTCCTTTGCCCGCCCTCCGCGCCTCAGCGTTTATCCTTTCATATTGAGACAAGTCCATTTTCAAGACCTCGGCCTCATCGATTACGCCCAAGCCTGGGAGTTGCAAACGCGCCTCTTCCAAGGGACGATCGATCGGAAAGTCGCAAACCGGGGTCTGCCGGAAGTAGAGCAGGCACCAACGGAAGACCATCTGCTGTTCTGTGAGCACCCGCATGTTTACACGCTCGGTAAGAGTGGCAAACAGGCGCACTTGTTGTTGAACGAAGAAGGCATGCGCGAGAAAGGCGTGCAGTTCTTCCCTATCGATCGTGGCGGCGACATCACCTACCACGGCCCCGGGCAGATCGTCGGCTATCCCATCTTCGATCTCGATCACCACTTTACGGATATCCATCGTTTTCTGCGCACGCTGGAGGAGGCGATCATCGGCACGCTCGAAGCATATGGGATCAAAGCAGGGCGCATCGACGGCCTAACGGGTGTATGGCTGGACTTCAATGAACCGCTGAAAGCGCGGAAGATCTGCGCCTTCGGCATTCGCGCCAGTCGCTGGGTTACCATGCACGGCTTCGCGTTCAACGTGAACACGGACCTTGCGTATTTTGAGAACATCGTTCCCTGTGGGATCACCGACAAGGGCGTGACCAGTCTCGCGAAAGAGCTGGGGCGCGAAGTGGACATCAACGAAGTGAAGGCGCGCTTGAAGATCGAACTGGCGAACCTGTTCGATGTGGAGATGGTGTGAAACACCGCATCCTACTTTTACTGACCGCTATCGTAATTCCATCACAGTCCACTTAATGCGCTTCCTCAAGAAACTCCTCCTCTGGCTTACTGGCATCATAGCCGTGCTCACGGCTCTCGCTTATGCAACCGGCAACGGCCACCTTCCGCGTGGAATGTGGTACACCTATTTGCGTGGCCGCAGCGGCCCGGAGATCGACGATCGCGACTTCTTTCCCAGTGCGAAGATCCCTGCTGATGCTCCTCAGCCTTGGTCGGTAGGAGAGCGCTTCGGGAAGCTGAAGTTGAGCGCAGAGCAGGAGGCTACGTTGCTGAAGAACTACACGGTGGGCTTCGTGCTTTTCCAGAACGACAGCATGATCCACGAGCAGTATTGGAACGGTTGGAACAGTGATAGTGTGAGCAACTCGTTCAGTGTGGCGAAGAGCTATGTGAGCGTGCTTACCGGTATTGCCATGCAAGAAGGAAAGATCAAAAGCGTCTTTCAACCGGTAGGCGATTTCTTGCCGGAGTTCGCACAAGAAGAGTGCAAGAAAAAGATCCAGATCTACCATGTGCTTACCATGAGCACTGGTTTGGATTGGGGCGAAAGCGGCGCCGATCCGTTCAGCGACAATGCCAAGGGATATTATGGCACCAACGTGCGCGACTTGTCATTGAACCAACCTTGTCGCGATACCCCAGGAGTGGAATTCGATTACATCAGCGGCAGTACGCAGATAATGGCCGAGGTGCTCGAGAAGGTCTACGGTCAAACGCTGGACGTATTGGTTCGCGAGAAGATCTGGAAGCCCCTGGGCTGTGAGCATCCTGCGTTCTGGGGTAAGGACACCGAAGGCGGGGACTTTAAGGCCTTCTGTTGCCTCTATGCGACTGCACGCGATTTTGGTCGCATAGGCCAGCTCTACCTGGACAGTGGGAAGTGGAACGGTCGGCAGTTGGTCCCGCGCGAATACTGGCAAGCGAGCATTACCCCAGCGCCTCTGAAAGACCATGACAAACCCAACAAGCGCTACGGCTACTTCTGGTGGCTGATGGAATTGGATGGAAAACCGGTTTACTACTGCCGAGGCTACCATGGAGAGTACGTGGTTGTTGTGCCGCATGAGCATCTGGTCATGGTGCGCACGGGCATGTTGTGGGAAGAGAAAAATGCCGAAGGCCACCCACAGGACGTAATGGATTACATCGGGATCGCGAGGGCGCTTGCAAGGTGAGCATCGTTATCTGCAACGCAGAGGCGCAGAGATAAATACAGAGGAGCACTGAGTTTTTAACGCAAGGTCGCCGAGGGAATGTGCAGACCAAGCTGTGAAGTTTCTGGGTCGTTCCCTTGTCTGTGGAGCGCATTTCGAAATTCGCCTGTGCGCACCTCCGACCTCCTCTCTGCGCCATGTTGCGAGCGCAGCAATGCGTTTGGATTTTGTACGCGACTTTCACTTTGCGTTCCTCTGTCCTCCTCTCCGCGCCTCTGCGTTTAATTTGTCACACTCAAATGAAGAAGGACATTGAGCTACCCAAGGTTGAGGGCGTGAGCATGGCCATTGTTCACGAGCCTGATGAGGACGGCGAAATGTCGTGGTCCGCATACCTGATCAATGCCCGGGACGTGACGCTGGAGAACGTGCTGGTCAGTTCTACGGGTTATGGCGAGATCGATGGAGAGCACCGCGCCACCAGTGAGATGCGCCATTTTCTGGAAACACTTGGACCGAAAAGCTGGGCGCGTATTGAACGTATAGTTGAAGATGTATTCGTCCTGAGCAATCAATACTGGCTCAGCTTCTATGTGGATGGCCGCTTGTATGACAAGAAATACATCTTCGTTGCGGGCAGTATCGATCAAGAGCACTTCACGGAGCTGCCGCTGATGAAAAGACGGGGGGTGCTTATTGAGTAGCGTGAGTGAAAAAAGTGGCGAGTGGCGAGTGCTTCGTGCGACAGCACTCGCCACTCATCACTCTTCACTCGCTACTCGTTGCCGAATTTCAGAGACGGTGCAATACATTCGCCTTCGCCCATACCGCACGAACCCTGCGCTGGCTATGGCGAACAACGTGCGCCCCGACACCATCCGAGACCTCAGCAAGATCCTGTTTCTCGATATCGAGACCGTTCCGCTCGTTGCGAATTGGAGCGAACTTGACGAACGCACCGCCAAACTTTTCAGCGACAAAACGCGCTGGGAACAAGAACGGCAAGAGAAGACCGCAGAAGAATTGTACAGCGAGAAGGCGGGCATCTTCTCGGAGTTCGGCAAGATCATCTGCATTGGCGTGGGCAGCCTGCGCAAAGAGGGGGCTGAATGGAAGTTGCGCGTAACCACCTTCCACGGAGACAACGAGTACGATCTGCTCACACGATTTGCCGACCTGTTGAACCGACACTACAACACGGACGACCATTGGCTTTGTGGCCACAACGGCAAAGAGTTCGACTTTCCATGGATCGCTCGCCGGTGCATTGTTCATCGCGTGGCGCTTCCCAAGCTTCTTGATATCGGTGGCTTGAAGCCCTGGGAAGTGGGCCATCTCGATACTATGAACATGTGGAGTTTCGGCGATCGCAAGAACTTCACGTCGCTCGCATTGCTCACACACCTGCTTGGCATTCCTACGCCCAAGGACGACATCAGTGGTGCCGACGTGGCACGGGTCTATTACCAGGACAAGGACCTGGATCGCATTGCCGCGTATTGCAAGAAGGATGTCGTGGCCACTGTTCAATTGTATTTGCGCTTACGCGGGGAGTCGCTGATCCCGGAGGATGGGATCTCTTTGGTGTGAGCAACACGCAATATGACCACGCGCGCTGCGTAAGTGCATTGCTTTCTTTGGCACTGGTATGAAGAATTCACGCCGCATCGCTTTGATGTTCACGCTCACTAGCACAGGTCTCATCCTGTTAGCGGCTGCGGTCTTGGTGTTAATGGTCCCTTCGATCAAACAGTCCGCAAGGGCCGAATGGCATGCGTTCACGTGCCCTGCGGTTCCGGAGTCGCGAACCCAACTGAAGGAGTATGTTTCCGGGATCACATCCTACGCGGATCCCATTCCCTTCGGCACAGCAGAGAACAGCGGCTCGCCGAACCTGCACTTCGATTTCGACTTAGACCTGAGCATGGCGGTGTACCAGACGGTTGATGCATTCGATGGTCCGAAGGCGTTCAACATGATGCGGTCCTCCCCCGCGATCGTTCGCGTTGTAGGTGATGTATCCGATAGTCTCCGTTCTGTCTCGGTCGGGTTCTGGATGAAAAGCACGGATCCGTCACCGGGGGTGCGCATCGTTATCCGGATCGAACGACCCGACGGCGCGCTGGTGGAATGGAACGAGAAACGACTGCTTGATCCGGAACACAGGACGAGTGAGTGGGAGCGCTTCAATTTTGAATGGTTGTTGAGAGAACTACCCGTTGACAGCAATGACCGGGTTATCGTTTTCATTTCGAGCAAGAGCAGCGAACCAATTCTGATCGACGAGATGGATATTGTTTTCCGCAGTGCGAAGCCATTCAACCAGGGGGTGCCACATGCGTGATCTCTTGTCCTTCTTCGTCCTGCTGATCTTGCTTGGCGGTTGCTCCCGAGCGCCTGTGAATGTTGGAACGATCGATGCCGTGGTTATTGGATCTGATGTGCGACCACCGCAACTCCCAATAGAACTCCGAATACCGAACGGGCTCTCTGCTGGATCTCCGGTATCTGTTCCTGATGCCGGGTTGCCGGTGACGTTCACGATATCATCTGCAAACGGCCAGGACGCGGAGCGTTACCGATACGCCGTTTACTATCGGAACGAGTCATACAAATTCGACGAGTCAGGCCCCAATGGCCAGCAACATCCTCTGGCAGAGGAAAACTTTTACGGTTGTGCCAACGGGGATGATGGCGCGTTCTCGATCACATCATCTCCAATAGCGAAAGAAGGCTCGAGCGTTTCAACAACACTCTTTCTTCACAGTGATCCACGCGAAGAAATGCCAGAGGCTTCGTGGGGGCGTGATCCGCGCGTGGGTCTTTATTCGATGCTGCTCGTGGCCATTCCGGAGAGTGCTTTTGGCGGTGCCATTCCCGAGGCGGTGCGCGACGTCCGGAAGAAAGAGGCTGGTCACTTCGTGGAGCCGTACTGGTTCTGGTTGCATGGGCCAGGAGCTGATCTGCAAGGTGCCATCGTGAAAAAAATACCCGATGTGTTCGTGCTTCGATCGGTTGCGGATCCGGCGCGAGGGATCGCGCAATGCGGAAATACTTCTGCGGATCTCGAACAGTTCTTCAACCACATCGATCCGGCTTCGCGCTTCAACAACATCCCCGTTGTCGCGGATGTGTTGGGCAATGGGTTCACCCCTCGGGATCACGATAGCGCCATGTGCTTTACGCCAACGGAGAAATGGGCGAGCACGCTTCCGAGCATCGCCGATGAACCGTGCAAAACGGTGCGCTACGACAGTGTGCAACACGCCTTGGAGATCCGCAATCCATCGTGCGCGGATGGTTTATTGCGCAAAGAGAATGTTGGCATCAGCACACGCAAGCGTTACACCTACGGACGCTTTCGAGTGCACGCGCGACTTTCTCCACTGCTGAACGACAGCGACCTCTGGAACGGGCTCACCAACGCCATCTGGTTGATCGGTTCCGATGAACGTACCGGCCAACGACGCGCATGCGCTGGCGGCTTCCGACCATATGGCAGCGATACGAGTTCGGAGTATCGTGTTCCCTACTCGGGTTATGCGGAGATCGATTTCGAGATCATGAAAGGCATGCCGCTTTGCCCAGAGCGATCCTTCCCCCCGATCTATCCGCAACAAGTCACGGACCGGAACGATCCCCGGTCGTGGTTGCGCGTTCTGCCGCTCGAAGTGCAGCAGCAGCGTGGCAAGGTGGCGGTGGCCTGTACCAATTGGGACCTGGCCTGCCCGGATCCACCTGCATTCGCGATCGGCTGCAGCGATGTGAGCATGGGTGCTCGCAATTTCTCAGCGCATCGATGGGACCGGGACTACCGAGCAGTGACGGAGAAAAGTATGGAGCTGGATGATGAGCTTTTTGGGCCTGAAGGTTATTGGTTCGAGATCGATTGGCGGCCCGAAGAGATCATTTGGCGCATTGGCCCCAGTCTGGAAAAGCTGCGCGTGGTGGGCTACATGAACAGCACCATGACCTCGATCCCTAACGTGCCCATGCAGCTCGTTGTAACGCAAGAATTCCACAACACGGATTGGTGGCCCGGTTCACCATACGCCCAAGGCGGGATACCGTTTCCGCAGAAAGAGCTGTTAGGGCGGGTATTTGAGGTGCGCATTGAATAGATCCGCTCAATCGGACCCAACTGGCCAGAGTTCCAGGTTCCCGGCGCTCCAGGTCCGCATGTCATTCGCTCCCACCACAACGGCTGTGGTGTCCACTTCGCCCATGGTCCAAACGCGGCCAACGGCTGATGCGCACCAGTGCTGCAGGACGAACGCAGACCGCAGTTCGAAGGTGCCGTCCGGTTTCGTCACGGTACTTCGTGAAGCGCTCCAGTCTTGGCTCCAAGCAAGCACCACTCCATTGGGTATCCCCGTGCCCTCCTCGGTCACCAATCGCCCGCGCATGTTGAAAGCCTCGCCTTGGGACCAGTTGTAGTAGTTGATCGGACAAAGGCATTCGCCTACTGGGTTCTTAGCGTCATGGCCGTTGAAGGCCTCTACAACGGGTTTGAACGCACCGGCCACGAACGTGCCTTTCGACGTTCGATAACGCCCCAACTGCTTGGCCACGCCCATGAAACTTGGATGGAACTCCGGCCATTCCACATCCATGAACTGCCACCAGGAGTAACCCCAAGCCTTGCAGGCCCGACTTTGTCGCAAGGTCTCCTGCGCGAAAGCGAGCTGCTCCGAATAGGGTACCGAATCACCATCCGCCGGGATGGATGTTTCACCGATGATCCAGGGCTTCGGGCAATGCTCACTGTAGAAACGCATCTCGGATATCACCTGCCCGGGCTCATGCTCATAGGGATGGAAGGAGAAGAAATCGGCATCCAGCATCAGCGGGTCCCACTCTAGGAATTCGCGCAGGTTGGCCAACCCAAGGGTCCAAAGCTGATGAGGAGCATTGGCCTCCATCAAGCTATCCCAGCGCTGGCCCATGCGACGGACGTACCGTTTGTCGTGCCACTCCGGGTCGAAATAGAGCGGCTCGTTGAACAGGTCGTAGGCCATTACGGTGGGGTCATCTTGGAAGCGCTTGGCGATGTCGATGAACAGGCCTTCGGCATATGGATCCCCGGGCTTCATGTCCGTGAGGAGTATCGCCTTCAAACCGGCATCGTGTACCAGGTTGATCACCTGCTCCAGTTCGTTCAAGTAGCGAGCACGCATATCCGCCGAATCCAGCCTGAACCGCTTTTCCTCAAAGGGGGTGATGCGCCCCTTGATCGTTGGATGACCATCCAGTTCCTCAAGTTTACTGAAGCCGACCAGTCGCACAGTGTTGAAACCAGCGTCCTTGATCATCTCGAAATGGCCGCGCAGGATACGGATGTCGCGTTCGTGCGACTGGTTCAGCCAGATGCTGTCGCTGTAGTCCACGCCAGGGCCGATCCAGGGCTGTTGCCGATCGGTGCGGATCGATAGGATATAGTTGACGGCGAGGGGGACGAAGGGTTGGCCGTCGATCTCAAAGGAATCGGTTCCAACCCTGATGAAAGCACTGTCCGACCGACAGCCGGACACCAACACGCTGATGATCGCACTGAAGAAAAGCGGCCAGCGGGAAGGGAGGCGGGTCATAGCTGGTACCATGAGCCAAACATAGACCTGAGACTCGAGTTGGGCTGGAGGAAGAATGGCTACGTTTATCTTCGAAGGGCAAGGTCCGCACCACAGAAGGGATGGATCAATACGTCAACGCCAACTACATTGGCCCAATGGCTTTTGATCGATTTGCAGAACGGGATGAGCGCTCTTGGGAGTGGGCGTTGTTCCTGCTGGTGAGCCTTTGTTCTTTGCATAGTGCCTGGGTACTCAACTATGTCGAGCCATACGAATTCCTGCGTGGACGGAGTGACGACTTGGGTTATTACCAGTGGCTGCCGAGTGTATTTGTGGACCATCAAGTGGATTACATGCGTTGGGTCTATAAAGTGGCGAACGGAAAAGCCCTGAGCATGTACACCATGGGAGTGGCGTTGTTGCAGTTGCCATTTTACGGCCTGGGGCATTTGTTCGCGACCGGTCTGGGGTATCCAGAAGACGGGTTTTCACCACCCTATGCCGTAGCGAACATGGCGTGTACGGCCGTGTATGTCGGATTGGGTTGCGTGCTGGCCTTTCGGTTGGCACGCAGGTTCAGCACGAGCGAGAGCGCCCTTATCTCTGTGGTGGTGCTGTTCGCTGCGACCAATTTGTTCTACTATTCGGTTTACGAGCCCGGATACTCCCATGTGTTCTCGTTCTTTTTGATCGCCTTGTTCTGCTACTCGGGTTTGCGAGTGCAGGATGGTGCACGACCGACCCATGTGGTCGCTTGGGTTCTTAGTGGGGCCATGCTGGTGTTGGTGCGCCAATTGAACGTCATCGTCTTTTTGTTCCCATTGCTTTTTGCTTGGCAATCCTCTAGCGGGGTGCGCGGATTTTTTCGCCAGTTGTTCAAACACAAGATTGTCTTCTTGCTCACGTTGTTGATCGCACTGGTTCCATGGGCATTGCAAATGGCCTATTGGTATCACATTACAGGGAATATATTCACCTTCACGTACGGGTCAAGGGCGAGCATTTCGAATGGGATAAAATGGTGCCGGGCATGGTGCTGTTCAGCTTGCGGAACGGTTGGCCGATCTACACACCATTGATGCTTCCGGTATTGATAACACTGATATTACACGCATGGCGGGGTACCCGGGCGGCGCGCGCCATTTTGCTCATTACTACTATCAGTTGTCTTTTGTACAGCGCGTGGTGGTGTTGGTGGCTGGGCTCTAGTTATGGCGGCCGTGGATTTATCGACATCTATGCATTGCTGGCTATTCCATTGGCGTGGCTTATCCGTTCCGTTCTGGAGCGTCCATGGTCTGCTCGGTTCGCAGGGGCGCTTTTTTCCTATGCTTTCATCACCCTAAATTTCGGATTGATGGAGCGGTACAAATGGCAGTGGTCATGGGAAGAGTGGAATTGGCAGGGGCTTTTCTACCAGATCTCGTGCATAGTGGCGGGAACGAGCTGAAGGGATAGCGTTTGGCCCGGAGGGATCACTACAGGCTAGTCCCCTACACCATACCGAACAATGCACCAAATAGCGCGAAAGCCATCTTTCCAGCCGATCTTCTTTCCTTCGGCATACGTGCGCCCGTAGTAGCTGATCCCTACTTCGTAAATGCGCACACCAGAAACCCGCGCCAACTTCGCCGTTACCTCGGTTCAAAACCGAAACGCTTCTCTTTCAAAAGAAGTGCTTTGGCGATATCGCTTCGGATCAACTTGTAGCACGTCTCCATATCCGTGAGGTTCAAATTATTGAACGCGTTGGACAGGTTGGTGAGGAACTTGTTGCCGATGCTGTGCCAGAAGAAAAGGATGCGGTGCGGATGGTGGCCCATGAAGCGCGAGCCAAAGACAACATCAGCAAAGCCATCCATCACCGGCCGCAAAAGATCATTGTACTCGCGTGGGTCGTATTCCAGATCCGCATCCTGCACAATAAGGTATTCGCCGGTAGCCTCACGAATGCCACGGTGTATCGCAGCGCCCTTACCCATGTTCTGGGGCTGCTCAAAGAAGCGGATACCCAATGAAGGATTGGCCGCCATGTAGGTCTGAACTGCCGCAACTGTTCCATCGCGCGAACCATCGTTCACAATGATCACTTCCTTGGCAATGTCATGCTCCAAGCGTACGTCGCGCACCTTGTCGAGAATGCGATGAATGGTGCGCTCCTCATTGTATGCGGGGATGATGATCGAGAGGTGGTGATCGGGTCTGCCGTCATGGTGCGTGCGAAGATCGTCTATTGGGTCACTTGGTCAGTGAGCGGATCCTGCCGTGCTGTCAATGGTTCGATCTTGGGAATGCACTATGGTCAAGCGAAGCCCGTCCAGTGTAAAGTTGCTTCCGCTCCTGTTCCAAAGGAATAGTTTGTTGCGCACGTTCGCTGGTCTATCTACAAGGGCGAAACGAAGGTCGAACTGTCCTCTGAAAGGGCTTCCGGCCATGAATGCCGATCCGCTTTTGGTCATCATCCTCGGCGAAGACCAGCTCGGCGTTGTTCCTCGGGGGAGCGTTCCAATGCACATTCCCTCTCACGCGGAGCGCCCCTTCCAGCATTCTGCTGAATACCATTGATATCGATGGGATACTCGTTTGAACCGAAGCACCAAGTGGAGCCGGAGTTGGTACACGCGACCGTATCGAATCGGTGTTGCAACGGAAACGGCTCGCTCTGCCCTTGCTGGAAGATCGTATCCTCCGTGAGCACTTCCGGTGTGCCCCGAAGATCGAAAATGCGCACCATTCCGATTTGCGCGATGGGGTGCTGCAGGTATCTTTTCATGTGCTCGTTGTCCGCCCATTCCGGTCTGGTGAACATGAGGTAGCGCGCCCCTCTTTCGATCAGGTGGTCCACTGTGCCTTGGGCGTTCAGATCAATTCCGAATGACGTCCAGCCTCGGTTGCCCATGAGGATAAGTGCGCTATTGATGGCGCCGTCATCAAGGAACAACACCTTGTCTCCTTTTCGGATGCCTAAAGCGCGCAAACGGGGTTCGATCGTCACAAGGTCGTCCATGCCCCAATAGCCTGCATTGTTCCAATAGCCCAATTCGGAATCATGGTAAATGGGCCAGAGTTTCCTCGCTGTCATGGTGCCACTTGTGTCGTACCGCATCTGCATGTTTTGAGCAGGAAAGCCACGTTGTACAAGAGCAGCAGAAAAATGGCCACCCGGCTCCATCGCGCATTGAATATGTCGGGATGATATTGTTGTAGCCACCAAAGGAAACTGACCAGGAGTGCCATCAACGCGATCATGGGGTTGATGAAGTAGTAGTCGTGATTATCGAGCGCGTGGAACCAGAAAAGTGTATACAGCACGGTGCCAACGAGGAGTGAAATGTTCAACAGGATCAGCTGCCAATGAATTTGGCGGATATTTATGGCAAGTGCTGCTAACGCAACGCCCATCAGCATCCAGACCGAAGTATCGAAGACCTGGAATACAATGATGTCGCAACCGACATTCCACGCCCACATCCGCGTCTCTTCGGTCATGTCCCAAATAGGCCACAGGTCGTTGAAGGTGTATTTCGCTCCATGCATGCCGTTGTATATCGCCGCATACGCATACCAGGCATACACTGCAACAAAGCCTGTAACAAGAACGACCCACTCATACCTCGAGGTTTGGAACAAAGACCAGCGACTATCCAACCGCCTGCGAAGAAGAGTGCTCCAGAAGAGAATCGAAGCCAAAGCCACCAAGCTCATACCTGCCGTAACCTTGAGAAGCATGGCGAGCGAGAGAAAGAAAACTGCCCAAGCCCAATGCTTTCGTTTCCGGCCTTCGGCATAAAGCACCACATACCACCAACCAATAAGCGCCAGGTCGAAAGCGGGCACATCGGTAAGGAAGCCAATGCCGTAGTATACAAGCACTGGCGAGGCATAGAATAACAGCGCCGTGCAAAAAGCCCAGAAGGCATTTCGAAGGATGCGCCTTACTGACACGAACAGGGCAAGGGTACCTGCGAAATGCAGAAGCAATTCGATCAAGCGGTATACGAACTCGCTAGGGCCTGTGATCCGCCATAGCATACCCACCAGATAGTACAGGATAGGAAATTCGCCCGCGCTGCGCCCGCTTGTGTTATCATCAGCGAATTGGTTGTGGATCGCTGGTTCGAAAAAATTCCAAGTGGTATCATAGTAGTTCCAAGCCAACGCCAAGCAATCCGTCTGCCGCCACAAGTGGTGGGACTGCGGGCGGATCTGCAGCACGCGACCCGCTTCATAAGCGCAGCTGAGCAACACGAAGCCCATGATGAACCACCACGTCGGGTGCGCTTTCCGAAGCCTATGCAAAAATGACAGCACGACCTGAGCGGTTTGAAAGTTGCGTGGAGAAAGATGTTTACTGGATCGGGGAGCAGCACAAAGTCCCAAAGGTCGTTGATAGGACTACTATTAGAATTGCGTTCGTGCGGTAACTGTGCATCTTTCGTTCGTGAACATTCAGGTCAGAAGGGTGTATCGCTTGGTTTGTAGAGTTACTGCGCGAGCAATGTGCTGGTCATGGCTCCTTTGCAGTTCTTCTATACCGAAAAAGCAAGTCTTTTCACTATTGGAATAAGTGCGGAGTTGCGGAATTCGTCGTTCGCCATGATGTTGGGGAATTAGCGCAGACGCCCGAAGAAAGCCTTAACGAGGTTCTCCACGTACTGCACCCATTCCCAATCACCCCAATCATAGCAACCGCAAAATTCAAGAGTGAGCCTATAATTCACGAAGCAAACCAGAGTAAACAGCGGAAGGACTGCACATCGCCAGCCATATGCTGTGATACCACGTAAGCTGAAAAACCCCAAAGGGCTACTCCCAAGAAAGGCATGTACTGTACCATGGGCCTTAATCCAAAGGAGCATCCGAAATTCCAACTTTGCCAAGCGGCGCAGGCGTATAATGCGCATCGCGAAAACGGAGATGACAACCCACAAGTTTTGGATTTGCGCGGTACCCTCCCATAGTCCCAAAGGCAGTAGGAGCATTGCAGGTGAATACACGATGAACCCATTATTTGGCGAGAACAGCTGGCGAAGAAGAAACGGATGAGCCCAATTGGTAAAGCCCTCTTCGCCATAGGGATAAACGAAAGGACTGCCATGTACGTGCCACCAATACAGAGACTGTGGAAGAGCAACGATCAAAATGGCTAAGACCTGCAGTCCCCAGAATCTCCAATTCTGAACAAGCTACTTCGTTCGATAAGAAGCCAAGCGTAGATCGCTCCGATCGCGATAAGATCTACTGGTCGTATCCAGAATACCAAAGCGCAAGCAATACAGAATACGATAGCCTTTGTGCTTGACCGCCCATGACTCACACCGGAAACCATTGCCCATATGGCCAAGCACACCATTGCGAATGAGTATATGTGCGAATAACCAGGCATTCGGAACGCGTAATAGAAGAGGTTGGAGCCGAATGAAATAATGGCCATGACAACAATTGTAACCCAGAGAGGAGCTGGTCGCCAATGCTGCAACGCTGTAGCAAGAAGCCATAGCCCCAGCACCCAATAAAAGACCCCCCCGGCCTCAATGGCCCGCCGGTGCACATCCGTAAAGCCATCGGTTCTGCCCCAACCAACTACTGCTTCTGCCATTAGGTAGAAGGGTGATTCGAACAGCGCGGTTCCATAGAAGTACTTCGTGACAATCCTGTCTTTGGTTCGGTCCAACTTGAAACCATATCCAGCTTTGATGAGGATCGTTGAGTCAAGGTCGTCCACATGAAAATTGTGATGGAAGAAACCGGGCAGGTAGATGTAATAGCCAGAGGCATCGGCCCGCAAGTCGTGCTTCCAATCACTAATGGGGATCTTTCGATTGTAGTCCCAACTCCCCGAAATTCCCCAGCAAAGGGCAATCACTGCAAGCAAGCCATGCGACCATGGATTGGGCCTCAGTAGTTTACGCCAAATAGCAACCGTAGCTAGCCTGAGGATCTCAATTGTCATATCGCGAGTAGGCTAGTAGTTAAGGCTACCGAGACAAATGCTCATTCCATTTCCATCGATCACAGAACCATCTCCAACACATCCCCCTCCACCACCAACCTTCCCTCCGTCTTCGCGCGTATCTCATCAACGCTCACCCCCGGCGCGCGTTCCAGCAGCTTGAACCCTTCCGGAGTCAGATCAAATACACCCAGGTCGCTCACGATTTTTTTTACGCAACCGACACCGGTAAGTGGGAGCGAACACTTCCTCAACAGCTTGCTTTCGCCGGCTTTGTTGGTGTGCAGCATGCACACAATGATGTTCTGCGCGCTGGCCACGAGATCCATGGCACCACCCATGCCTTTCACCATTTTGCCGGGGATCTTCCAATTCGCGATGTCGCCGTTATCAGCAACTTCCATTGCGCCGAGCACTGTGAGTTGAACCTTCTGTGAGCGGATCATCGCGAAGCTGGTGGCGCTGTCGAAGATGCTGCTGCCCGGCAATAGTGTTACCGTTTGTTTGCCAGCGTTGATCAGGTCCGCGTCTTCTTCGCCCTCGTATGGGAAAAGGCCCCATGCCGAGGATCCCGTTCTCACTTTGCAGCGTTACGTTGATACCTGCAGGGATATGGTTGGCTACCAATGGGGATCCCAATACCAAGGTTCACGTACCAGCCGTCCTGCAATTCGCGCGCTATGCGCCTGGCCATTTGGTTTTTGTCTAAGGGCATGATCGAAATGTTGAAGGGCCTGAGTTGGTGAATTTCGGGAATTGTTCCCACCGGATCAGCGCACAATGGAAACCGACGTTATGGCCGCGCCAAGGGATAGTTGTTCTTTTCGCGGGTTGTAGGCGTAAAACACCGCACGTGCGGCCAAGGGTAATGCAGGAAGCGTTCTTGTAAATACCAGCGCCCCCCCGGAAATTCGCTGCAGAACAGCCACTTGAACAGCATCGTAAAGCAGCTTCGTACCAGCGCTGTCCGAGACTTCCACCACCAACAGCACGTCGGGCGAAACAGGATCGGTTCCGAGCGTCATGCGCAGATCGATCATCAATTTTTCCGAGCGGATCAGCGGATCCGGGAGTTGGGCCAGCTCTATGAAAGCGTCGGTGCCGATCCGCGCAGGAGTGTGGAAGTTCGAAACGGGTGAGATGATCAATGGGGTGTTGCGTTGCAGCAACCATAAGCCTGGGGCCTCGAACTATCGATCGCATGGAACCCGATCGATGCTTTGAGCAGGAATCGGCTGTCCACGATCCGCAGGTCGTGATCACCTTCCGGGAAACGGGTTGTTTGCAAAGAGGGAACGGAAACGCCATGCAGCGAAGCGTTCATTGGCCAGGCAAGCGCGAGCTGGTGGTGCCCACCGATCGAGAACGGCCGAGCGGAGGCGGCTTGCAATGCAAGGACGCGATCGACAAAACGCAAGGGCACCGACTGTTCTGGCCAGAGCAACGTGTGGTCCAGGTTGGCCGTGATGATAGTGCGAACAGGTAATGCCAACAGGATCACGGAAGCCCAGCGCCAAAGCGCCCGTTGCTGGGCAATCATATCGGCCGTGAACGCAACGCACAAAAGCACCAACGGAACGAAGTGGATCCCTGCGCGATCTTCGGGGAAGTTCACCCCGAGCATTGCTGCCATTGCGATACGCATGATCACATCTGCCCACAACAGGATGCAAATGATCATCCCAGCAGAAGTCCAATTTTTCGTCTGCTTCGCCTGCACCAAGTTGATGATGGTGGAGACGCAGATGATGCCTGTAACAGATGCCACGATGAGCACCTGGGCAGATCCCAAAACGTATTGGCATAGTGTGGAAACGGTTACGGCGAAGAAACCATCGGTACTTCCGTAGTAGAGCAGGCCTTGGTGCTTCAACTCCGAGGGCAATGCCCGTTGCATACCACATCGGCAACAGGCCGAGCGCGATCATCGCAACACATTGTTGCGTCCGTTGGGTGTTGCTGAGATGTTTCCAATGGGTGATGAGCAACAGCACGAGCAACAGCAGAACGACCCCCCATGCGGGTACCAGCGCAACGATCGCCGCATTCGCCAACACCAAGCCGAGCAGTCCAGTGAGCAAGTGCTTCGAAGCGTGTGACGAAGAGTAGCGTATCACAGCGTCGATCGCCACAAGCCAGCCAGCCATTTCGATCGCATAACCTCGGAAGAGCGAAAAGAGATCCAGGAGGAAAGGGCACGCCAGTAACGCACACCAAAAGCACCAGCGCACCAACCTGTCGCGCACATGTTCACCCGTGCGCCATGCGCCCCATGCATAGAGCGCGAAGGCGAATACGGATCCTGAACGCGCTACCAAATTCTGTTCGCCGAACAACTTGCACATGAACACCGCGATGCCGGTGCTGAGAAAATGGTTGTTCGCGTCCCAATGGGCTCGGTAGGGTAACCACTCTCCGGGGCGCACGAACCAAACCAAGCTTGCGGATTCGTCGTGAACGAGCGGAACCAATATCGCTCGGAACAAGACGTATGATCCAACGATCGCGGAGAGGCCGAGAAACAAGTGCGCTTCGCGTTTACTCGTTCCGCGCGCGCGGCTGGCAGAGGCCATGATCAAGGGCGTTTGCGCACCGTACGCTGCTCGATCCGCTTTTCGTAATTGCTCCCTTGAAAGATGCGATGCACGAAAATGCCCGGTGTATGGATCTGGTCGGGATCCAATTCGCCGGGGGCAACGAACTCTTCCACTTCGGCCACCGTGATGGTTCCCGCCATGGCCATCATGGGGTTGAAGTTGCGGGCTGTTGTGCGGTACACAAGGTTGCCATGTGCATCCCCTTTCCAGGCTTTTACAAAACTGAAGTCGGCGCGCAGCCAGTTCTCCATCACGTACATCTTACCGCCGAATTCGCGGACTTCCCTTGCCAATGGCCACCTCGGTCCCGTATCCTGCTGGTGTAAAAAGGCCGGAATGCCCGAGCCACCAGCGCGGCAGCGTTCAGCCAAGGTGCCTTGCGGAACAAGGTCCACTTCCAATTCGCCACTGAGCATCTGCCGTTCGAACTCTTCGTTCTCGCCAACATAGCTGCTGATCATTTTCTTGATCTGCCGGGTCTTCAACAATAGGCCAAGGCCAAAGTCGTCCACACCGGCATTGTTGCTGATGCAGGTGAGGTCTTTTACGCCTTTGCGCACCAACGCTGCAATGCTGTTCTCCGGAATACCGCACAGGCCGAAGCCGCCCACCATCAAGGTCATGCCGTCACGGATCCCTTCGAGCGCAACATCGGCGTTGAGGACTGTTTTGTTCATGTTCACAGGGTTGCGACGAATGTAGGAGGGCCGACGCATGCGCCGGCCCTCCAATGTGTTCGCCTGATAATTGTTCAGGACGAAGAATGCGGTTTCGCTACGGATCAAGGTCACGTGCCCAGCCATTTGGTGCTGGTCATGTGTGATGCCCTCACGGAGATGAACGCGGAACGCATAGACACCCACTGGTGCCGAGCTGCCATCCCATCCCACATTCGGTTCGTTGCTGCGGTACAATACTTGGCCCCAACGATCGTACACTTCCAGTTCGAATTCATCCGGGTCTATCACATTACCCAGGGCTGCCATGTGTCGTTGATGCCATCTCCATTCGGCGAGAACGCATTGGATGACCAGAACGCGTATTCCTGTGGCTTCAAGTAAGCGATGATCGTGTCCGGCTCGAAGAAGCGAACATTGAAATCACGCTTGTGCTGTCGTTGGTGTTGGGCAGGTTGTTCTTGATCTCCCAATACAGGAAGTCATAGAACATGTTCGGTTCAACACTAACATCGATGGGAATGTCTTCCCTACGCTCGCGATAGCAGGGAAGGAGGTGTAGCTCTGACCGTCGAAACGGATCGTGGCGGTATTCGGGGGTCGGTAAGAAGCACAACCTCGTATTGGATCGGGGGTTTGAAAAGGCAGTGATGGTATCGGTGGTTGTGAATTCAAGCGTGACGATCGAATCCAACTCGCTGGGTGAAAGCACATGGTTGTTAAGTTCCCAGTGGTCGAAGGCATTGCCATCCACACCTTGGGCAACAAGGCCGGTAGTAATGCCACCATAATAAACACCGGTGAACGGATATACGGGCGGGGTGATGGAATTGATACTGATGGTGCCGGTAAGCGGGGGCTCCACTTGAAAGGTTACGTTGAACGGCCCTTCGAGGTCGTAACAATCAATGAGACCTTGCTGGGTGGTAATGCAGCGGCCATCAATGAAGTTGCGTAGCACTTGCACATTGGCCTGCCATGTGGCCATGCTGGTACCCCAACGGGCGCATTGGGCGGGCATCTCCGGGGTTACCATGGTGAGCAGGCTGTCCATCAAATGGTTCATGTTATCGCAACTGAACACGGTATTTCCCAGGTCGATATAGCGGTTCACATAATAGTTGTAGATCATTTCATTCTCGTCGATCAGCTTGCGCAGGATCACGGTATGGCCTTGCCCACCGGGATCACCAAGGTCTTCCACGGTACATGGATCCGCGTTAACGGATTGATCAGGGATCCCCGTAAAGTTGCCGTAGTGCCCGAATGTGGCGTCTTCGTCCCACAGTGCATAGCCCCACTTCTTGTGGTCCCCAGCAGGATCCAAACCCTTCCACCAGATGGTGTTCCAGTTCAGCCAATCGGCGCATACCACATAGCTGTTCAAGCAGAAATAGTCGATCAAACTTTTCCAGTTGTAACGAGCATCCACATAGGCAAAAGCAGCGGCATCGCCCATATCATTGGTGTTGATGTAGTTGAGCAAAGCATTCCAATCCGTTGATGCAGCTGCTCCTCCATACTCGTTCCAAGTACCTCCCCAGGTCTTGATCATATAGATGTTGTTCGCATCCTGATCGTAATATTTCTTGGTGAAATCCGCGTCGTCCACTTTCTCACGCATGTCGTACACCCCCCAGTATTGGCCGTTCACGTACAGCACGCAGGGTTCGTAGCTGCGTTCATCCAAATGCAGATCGCCTAGTTGGCTGAGTGCTTGCACATACGGATCGCGGATGTGGGCTGGTTGGCCGGGACCGAAAGGGCAGTTGTCGCCTGCAAGTGCCTTGATGATGAGTCGCTGATACTTCTGACGGTCCTTTCCCCTGAAAACAGGGTAGTTTATGGCGTCGTTGTATCCGGTTTGATCGCGCACGATGTAATCGAAGCCACGCTGATCGTAGGCCCAGCTATCCTGCCCATGCTCATTGAAATGGCCGGTGGCCTCATCACGCAGCAAACCATCCGGACCGAAATACTCGAAGGAGCCAAGTGGTTCTATCTGTGTGCCGCTGAGCAATGTGGGCAATTCGTCATCCGAAACGCTGAGCACGGCGATGGTATGTGGACTGTTGATGAAATATGAGTTTGTTTCAATAAAGCTGGCAGGCACTCCTGGCGTCGCGCTAAAGCATGCCGCGCGCACCACGGTATTCGCGGCAACATTGATAGGCCCACTGTAAGCAGTGGAAGTGACCGTCGGCTTGTTGCCGTTCACTGTATACCGAATGGTGGCACCCGCAGGGCCGGTGATCGTAACGGATTGAGCACCAGTATAGAAACCGGCCGCAGGGGTGATCACCGGGCGGTCGACATATTCGGGAAGTGCCGCACCGTTAGCAGCGCCAGGGGGTAGGAGTAGCGATCAACGACCAACTTCCCGATCCATCGGGCACACGACCGCGACTTTGATCGACCATGGTTCGCAGGTTCAGTTGGTAGCTATCAACGGGGGTTGCGCTGCCGTCGCTCAAAATGACCTGGTCCGCGGAGGTTTGGTTCAGCTTGAAATTCGTGGAATAATAACCGCCGAAGAAGCCGTTCCAAGCGGAGCACAACACTACGAGCCTTCCGTTGGCGGGAACGCTTGCACCTGCTGGAAAGGCCCATTTGTTCGGTAGAACAGGATCGTCGCTCAGGTACCACCCAGCGATGTTCACAGCGGCACCAGTGGTATTGAACAGTTCTACCCAGTCTTCCTGCTCAGCAGAACCATCAATGGGGTTGGTTACTGTGAGGCCATTCAGGTTAGAAACACAAACCTCATTGAGCACCACTTGGGCCGTAGCCCCGCTCACGAAGGAAAGACCCACTCCGAGGAAAACGAACTTCACATGCTTCATGCCTGCTATGATCGAGTGGGGCAAGTTAATCGAACGTTAGGTGTAGAACACACTGAAAACCATATGGTTCGGTTCAACTTGTTCGAGGTTCTTGGAGACATACGTGAACTGGACGTTACGAAGGCGTTCAACGTTGCCTTGCCGTTGGTTCACCGGGCGTTGCCCTCGAAGTAGGAAATGATGTCGATACCATATGCGACCAATTCGGTGCCGCGGCAGAGGGCAGGGGCTATGAAGAATCGCTGGGAAGTTGTTCCACCGGTTCGGTCGATATCCTTCAGGTCGTAGACTATCCCGTGCTCATCCAACCACGCCAACACACGAGCACAATCATGGCAATGATCGCGCACGTAAACGGTCCACATCAGCGAAGGCGATCGAGGTCGCGGATCAGCAGTTTGCCACGTTCCAGGTACACCTGATCCCTTGTTTTTTCAATTCATTCAGTACCGTGGTCACCGTTTGACGGCTCGTGGCCGTTAGGTCTGCGATGTCCTGGTGGGTCAAGGCGTGCTTCAACAGAGTCTCCCGGCCGATGGGTTGCCCGTGCTTCTTCGCCATTTCTTTCAGGAAGTCGATGATCCGCGTGCGGCTGTCCTTGAATACCATGCCTTCCAAGCGACGCTCAATGCTAATGGTCCGTTCCCCGATCATACGGGTAATGGCCATGTTCAAATTCGGGTTTTCACTCAGCATCGCCTGCACATCGTCGATGTTCATGGCGCAGATATCCACGTCGTCATCCAAGGCGATCGCATGGTCGCGCCTTTTCTCTTCGCCAGCCAGCGAAAGCTCACCGAACACTTCGCCGGGATAGAGTACCGCTTTGATCACTTCCCGACCATCTTCACCCATGGTGGCGATCTTTACACGGCCCCGCTTCAAAAAGAAGATGACATTACTGGGCTGCTCAGGAAACCAGATGTATTGGTCCTTGTGCGCGGTACTCGCGACGGTATGATCGGCTACGCGCTGCAAGTGCTCACCATCCAAGCCCTTCAACAGGTCCACCTGTTCCAGGTACCAGAGCTTGCTGTGTGTTGCGGCCATGGGGCTAAATTACCATGAGGTCATTT
Organism: Flavobacteriales bacterium; assembly: GCA_016717225.1. Lineage (GTDB taxonomy): Bacteria > Bacteroidota > Bacteroidia > Flavobacteriales_F > PHOS-HE28 > PHOS-HE28. Next base: position 155,429 of record JADKGB010000037.1, read on the forward strand.
GCGCATCTGGTATTTGGTCATAATGAGCTCCGGACCGGCCTGCTCAGAATATGGTATCACTCCGTCACATCCAGCTTCTGACCGGCGTAATAGCCCGTGTCAATGTCCAATAGCAACTTGGTGTGAAGCGTGACCTGTCCTGTGTGGTAGCTGAAATGTTCCACCACATGCAGTACGATCGCCGTGCCCGGCTCGGTGAAGCCTTGCACGCTCCAAGTTCGCTGCAGATCGGCTTCGCTCAGTCCGGCGATCACATCGTAAGCGTAGGAAAGCGTGGCATCGAGTCTCTCCAGGAGTTGGCGCTTATCCATCGGTCCCGATTCGCTGAATTCGTTGTCGCGCTGGCGATGATCGGGCCGGTTGCCCAAGGTGCTGTTGACCCACTGACCAACGTTACCGCACAAGTGCAGAACCAAATTGCCAATACTGACCGTATTCACGTTCGGGCGATGCCAGAGCTGCTTGTCGTTGAGCCGTTTCACGCAGTAGTGGATGCGCTCTTGGCTCTCGCGCAGGCGGCGCAGGCTTTCGTCGTTGAACTGTTTTCGCAACGTTTCCATGCGCCCAAAGGTCGGGCTGCGAGAGGTCATCGTGGTAGGAAACAAGAACGGCGGCCCTTTCGGACCGCCGCTCGCGGATGATCATCCTTTCACCAAGGCATCACGCCGCCTTCTTGGGTTCTTCAGCCGCTGCTTTATAGCCGCTACCGATGTGTTGGTCCAGGAATTTCTCCATGGCGTTGTAGAAGTCGAAGCGGTTCTCTTCGTTGTGGAAACCGTGGCCTTCGTTGTCCTTCACCATGTACTCCACTTTCACTCCGCGTGCCTCCAGCGCTTTCACCATTTGGTCGCTTTCATCCACGTTCACACGCGGGTCGTTGCGCCCTTGTGCCACGAATAGCGGGCACTTGATGCGGTCAGCGAAGAACACCGGTGACGCCTCACGCATCAGCAAACTGTCCTTGTCCGCTGCAGGATCGCCCACCATTTCATAGAACATCTTGCGACCTGGCTCCCAATACGGCGGGATCGTGGTCATGAACGTGAACATGTTGCTCACGCCGACATAATCCACCGCGCAAGCATAAAGTTCCGGAGTGAACGTGATGCCAGCGAGCGTAGCGTAGCCGCCATAGCTGCCGCCGTAGATCGCCACGCGCTTGGGATCGGCAATGCCCTGTTTCACGAGCCACTCCACCCCGTCACTGATATCGTTCTGCATGGTCTTGCCCCACTGCTTGAAGCTGCTCTCCCAGTGTTTCCGACCATAGCCCGTGCTACCGCGGAAATCCATTTGGAGCACAGCATAGCCTCGGTTCGCCAGGAATTGCACCTCATTGTTGAAGCCCCAACCATCACGTGCCCATGGGCCACCGTGCGGGTTGATCACCACTGGGAGATTCTCGGGCTGCCGACCTTTTGGCAAGGTGAGGTAACCATGGATCGTGAGCCCATCGCGGCTGGTGTAGCTGATCGGCTTCATATCGGCCATTTCGTTCTCCTTGATCCAAGGCGTGCGGTCGCACAAGAGTTTGAATTCATCCGACCCGTCCTCGTTGTAATAGAATCTTCCGGTCACCTTGTCGCTACCCACCCAAATAGTGCGCTTGGTTTCTGTGTCATCCTCGCTCACGACCCCCACTTCATAACCCGGGAATTTCGCCTCCATTTTCGCAAACAGCTGCTTTGTCTTGTCGTCGAGGATGGATTTTTCCTGTTTTTCTCCGGTCCAGGTGATCATCGTCAACACTTTTCGCTCGCGGCTGAAGTCGAGTCCATCCACATCATAATCAGCGTTTTTGAAGAGCTCCTTGGTCTCTTTCTTCGCGGCCAGGTCCCACTCAGCAATTGCGGTTTTATCACGACCGTTGAGGTTGGTACTCACATAGAGGTTGGCATTGTCGAAGGTGAAGAACAATGGGGCCCAGCTGTCCTTGAAACCGACCGTCATGTACTCGGCGAACGGTTCCTTCTCGCTCGCTCGATAGTAGGTAGTGGTGTTCACGCCATCTGTTTTGGTGGCCATGCGGATCACACCATTATGGTCCGTGGTCCAACTCTCGAAATTATCCTTGCTGTTGTCGTACAGCGATTTCATTTCGCCGGTTTCCACATTCACCAAATAAGGATCGAAGACCTGCGGGTTGCGCTTGTTCATTTGCACCATCACGCTCTTCTCCATGCCAGGGATATTGTGCAGATCGTCCATGATGCCGGCACGTACCCCTTTCTCCGGGGTAAGCATTTTCACATCCTTGCCATCCAGGCTGGCGCTGAACACAATGAAATTCTCATCTCCATTTATGTCGCGGCTGTAAAGGATGCGATCGCCTTTCCAGAAGTAGCCACCGATGTCGCGGATCGTGTCCATGGTCACCTGCACGGCTTCGTCTGACCCCACCTTTTGCACGAATACGTTCATGCGGTTGTGCCATGGTGCGCGGTAACTGAAGTATTCCCCGTTGGGACTTATGCGGTAGCCGCTCTTCTCCGGGTTCTTGAAGAAATCCTGCATGGGGACCACTGGTGGTGGAGCCTCCATGGTGACCACTTTTTCTTTCATCGCATCACCTTGACCACAGGACGCGAATAGGGCAAAGGCCGCAGCAGCAGGCCAAAATGTTTTGTTGATGTTCATGGTTGATCGGAAGGTCGCAAAGATGTACGCCGTGCGGGGATAAGCGGTTATCGATCCACGAACGGTTGGAGGGTGGGATGGGCCGTTGCACTTCTCTGGAAGCGAAACGGGTATTAGGCACGGCACGTTGGGGCGCTGTCCGCAGGTCTATTGGGTGAAGCGATAAACGCGCACGCGATCATCTGTATTTGTCGAATCGGCGAGAACGAAAGGCGGGCCTTGCGGGAGCCCACCAGCTTCAAGTTCGATCTCCGCATCGCCTTGGCGCACAACGATCAAGCCGTTCGCGCCCGGATTCGAGCCAAGCCCCTGTTTGTCGTTCATCGCGGGGCTGAAATAGTCGCTCCAGGGCGGGTTGAGGAAAGAAGACTTGTCGAGGTGCCATTGCATGGTGAGTTTGTACCACGGCGGAAAGACGAGAACACGCGGATCGGTGTTCGATCGTTGCCATGCAAGCACCTGCTTGGCTGCCTGTGAGGGATATTGACCGTTGTCTTTCCAAGGTGTGAACGTGAAGGCCATGGACACAACACCTGTTGCGGGAAGTACCCATCGCCAACGTGCAGTGGTGATCGCGTGCACCAATGCATGACCCGCCAGCAGATAGAAACCAGGACTGGCGAAGAGCAGATAGCGATCAACATACACGGGCACTTTCCATTGCAACAACCACAGGCCCACCAGTGGCACAAGCATCCACAAGAGGCCGAAGCGCATGGCTATATGTCGTACGCGATCCTTCACGACAACGAACACAACTGTAAACAGCAGGATCAAGGTGACCACCGGTTGGTTGCTCCACCGCCTTACCATGTGCCAGATCTCCTCCGCATGATGTGATCTCACCCAAGTGCCTGCCACTATGCTTTCGGAAGCGCGGTGAAAGAAGACGATGCCGTAAGGGAGGTAAGACACCAAAGCAAGGATCGCAGCGATTATCCAGGTGCTTTTCGCTGGCCTGAGTTCGCGGAGCACGAATACGCAAATGCCGAGCAACCCGATCACAAGCCAACCGAAGAAATGCGTGTACACAAGTCCCACGAACACCAAGGACAGCAGGATCCACTGCCTTGGTCGAGCGCTTGCGTCGCGCACTAAAAGCCACAGCGCCAATACGCTGAGCAACAGCAGCAGCGAATAGCCACGCACTTCATGTGAATAGATGTACTGGTGATTGTTCAATGTGAACAACAGGCAAGCCACCAGAGCGGCCCAACGATCACTGATCTTGCGCGCAAGAAGGAACAACGGCCATATCGTGAGAATACTGAAGGACGCCGATGGAACACGCAGCCAGTTCTCTTCCATCGGGGTGAACAAGCCCCACATCTTCACCAATAAAAAATGCAATGGTGGGTTGTTCTCGGTGCGCAGCATTTCGAACAACGCGGCGATCGGTTGCCGCGACCAGTAGACGGTGAACGGCTCATCTCCGCTCAGATCATTCACGCTGAGCCAGCTGAATTTCAGCAATGCGTTCATCGCTAACAACAGCAGGATCAATGTCCTATCGGAAAGCGTAACGCGCATGCGACGAAACTACGGGCGGACCGGGCTGGTGTTGTTCAAATTCTAACGCAGAGGCGCGGAGAACACCCACGAGAAGAGGATGACGGAGTTCTCTATGTTGCCGGTTGACGCCAAAACTCTGCGTTACTCTGCAACCTCTGCGCCTCTGCGTTTACTCTTACACCCGCCGTTGCATAACGAAATGCTCACCGATGCCTTCCATATCAAAAGGAGCACCAAGCACCACGAAGCCAAGTGCCTCATAGAATCGTTTGGCATTCGCGCGCGCGTAGCACCACAACAGATCCGCCTTCTGTGCTTGCAGGTGCTCGATGGCGAATCGGATCAATTTCCTTCCTGCTCCTTGCCCGCGGAAATCAGGATGGGTCGCCATTCCACGAAGGCGGTATTGCTTCCAACCTTTCAGTGACTCGTTCTTCTCACCAAAGAACGAGCCGATACAAATGAGATGTTCGCCGATGAATACGCCCAAGTGGAAACTGTCCGGATTTCGGTCGTTCGGATAGTCGCAATCTTCGATGGTCTGATGCGGGCGCAGAACGCGGTGTCGCAAGGACCACGTGTCAGAAGCCTTGATGAATTTGATGCGCATGGGAGAGTAATGGCGCAGCTAAATTGAGGAGTTGAACGATGCGATGCCAGTTCTGGCTTGATCACAACGGCGGATCAGCGGGCTTTGTTCCAGACGTGGGATCCACTTCTGATGGGACGACAAGTGGTGCTTCCACTTCACCCAGGACCGAACGCCGGTAATAGCTGATGAGCACCGCCGTAAGTGGCAACGCGATGATCATGCCCACCACGCCGAGCAGCGAACCCCAAACGGACAATGCAAGCAGGATATACTCCGGTCGCAAGCCGGTGTTCTTTCCTTGAATGCGCGGCGTCAGCACAAGCCCCTCCAAACCCTGTGCAACAGCATACACCACCAAAGCACCGATCATAGGTGGCCAGAAAGACCCCCCCTGGTCCAAGGCCAACAGTCCCGCGCTCAACATCACCGGCAATACGCTCAACAACGCGAAATACGGGATCAGGCTCAGCATGCCGGCCAACAGGCCGAGCACCAGGGCCATTGGCAAACCAACGATGCTGAACCCAATGATGTAGATCACCGAAAGGATCAACGCGATCTTCAGTTGGCCGCGGAAATACAGGTTCATCGAGCGCTCTACATCCTCCACCACGGCGCTGACCCGATCACGGTATTTCGGGGGTATCCATGTGTGCCAATTGGCTTTCAAATCCTCCTCATCGATGAGGATGAAAACGAGGTAGATGATCGTGGTGAACACGCCGATCAACCCGAGCAGCCAACCGAACACACTGCTGAGCCCTTGCCAGAATCCCGGAAGGGCTTTTCGCGCAACGTTCATCAGGTTCTCGCCGGTGAGGTATTGCTCCACATCGAACGTGCTGGCTTGCATCAGCAGATCATGGATCCACGGCGTGTCTTGCGCCATGGCGATCCACCCCGGCAATTGTTCCGCCATGAGGCGGGCGAAATGCTGCACTTCACGCGCCACCATCGGGCCAGTGATCATGAAGAAGCCCGTGACGATCGCGATCACGACGACCAGGGTGAGCATCACCGCCACAGCTCGGTTTTTCACGAATTTCTGTACACGGGTCACCCCGGGGTCCATGATGTATGCCAGCAACAACGCGATGAAGAACGGGACCAGAACCGCGCTGAGGTAATAAAGCAACCAGACCAAGGTCGCCAAAACCACGAGCATACCAAGAATATGAACGAGTCGGTTGAGGGTGTACGGTCGGTCGGTATTCATGGGGTCGATCAACTATTCGCTCAGGACAATAACCTGCGCGTCCACGGCATTTGCAACTAGTTGTGCCATTTTCTGCGCACTGGGATCGAGGTCCTTGCTCTCGATATCGACATCCGGATCCGGATACCACGCAGACCCAAGTACTTCTTTTCCATGGATAGTGAGCATTGAAATATCGGATCGATGCACCTCATCCTTTCGCGACGCATCTGGGTGTCCGCATTCGATCCGCAGCACTTCGCCCGAAAAGACCAGCTGCTCGGTATGGCCGAAAGGCATGGGCAGGTCGAACACAAGTTCTTGACGGTAGTGGTTAAGGATGGCATCTGGCAGCACTTGCGTGCTCCGGATAGGGGCGAAAAGTGCCGCCCATATTGCCCATGGAACCGTCACGATCAGACCGGCCACGACCATCCTTCGAAAAGTGCGCGCTTGATCCTTGCGGAACAGGAGGCTGAAGACGAGGCCTGATAACAAAGCGATCAATAGGGAAATTGCTACTGCGACCAAAAGCCTTTCCACGGCGGAATGGTGCGCCACCACAATACTGCCTGGGCCGAGGCCGATGTACCCGTGCAGGAACATGACTTCTTCCAAAGGGAGTCCGCGATAAGCCAAGGAATAGAGCCCCCAAAAACCAAGACGGAACCCTCCGATCACAACTACCCCAAGCACCAGATAATGGAACCCGCTCCGCGCATTGTCATCCAGTTCCCACTTCATGGCTGCACGAAGATGAGCACAGCTTCAGCCATGGTCTATTTGATGTACCGCATATCCTCCCCACCCTTCAACGCCCGCAAGGATGCATAGATCAGTTTGATCACATTCTCCACGTCATCCCGATGCACGCTTTCCACGGTGGTATGCATGTAGCGCAACGGCAAGCTGATCAAGGCGCTGGGCACCCCAGCGGAACCGTATGCGAAGGCGTCCGTATCGGTTCCAGTAGCGCGACTCACGGCTGCTCGTTGGAACTTGATCTTTTCCTTGTCTGCGGAGGAGATGATCAGCTTCAGCAACGTGTTATGGACTGCCGGGCCATAGCTCAGAACGGGGCCACTGCCACACGCTACATCCCCGCTCTGGATCTTGTTCATCAAGGGTGTTTGTGTGTCGTGGGTCACATCCGTAACGATCGCCAGATCCGGTTTGATACGCTCCACGATCATCTCTGCCCCACGCAATCCCACTTCCTCCTGCACACTGTTGGTGATGTAGAGCCCGAAAGGCAACTTCACCTTGTTCTCCTTCAGCAAGCGAGCCACTTGGGCGATCATGAATCCGCCCATGCGATTGTCCAGCGCTCGGCCCACATAATGCCGCTCGTTCAGTACCATGAACTCATCTTCGAACGTGACAACACAACCTACGTGAACACCGAGCTTTTCCACTTCGTCCTTCGTGGAACAACCACAATCAAGGAAGATATTCTCCAACGACGGTACAGGGTCGTTCTTGCCAGTGCGCACGTGGATCGCAGGCCATCCGAACACCGCCTTTTTGATGCCCTTGTCCGTATGGATGTTCACTCGCATGCTCGGCGCGATGGTGTGGTCGCTACCGCCGTTGCGACGCACATAGATGAAACCATCCTTGGTGATGTAGTGAACGAACCAGCTGATCTCGTCGGCATGCGCCTCGATCACCACTTTGTACTTTGCCGTGGGGTTTATCACACCTACGGCTGTGCCGTAATTGTCTGTGAAGTGCGTGTCGATATAGGGCTTCAAGTAGTCCAGCCAGATCCGCTGGCCACTGCTCTCGAAGCCGGTTGGTGAAGCATTGTTCAGGTAGCGCTCCATGAACGCATGGGCGGGTTTATCGAGAATGCTCTTGGGTTTGACATCCTTCTTCAATGCTGTCTTTTTCTTGGCCATGGGGTAGGTCCTTTGGCGGTGGAATACTTCACCTCTGCGGACGCGCCAAACCTACCTGTGCCGAAGCCGTTAGAACCTAAGCGCGCCATGATCGTATGAACAGCCCGTTTGCGAAAAACATTGCCCTTGCCATGCGCCTCCGACCGATCATCTCGCTTTCAGTGTTGCTGTCGACTCCTTTGCTGTTCAGCCAAAGCGGTGCTGCACGCGTCAACAAGCCATTCGACAAGGAGCACTTCGCAGATGGCGATGGCCTGAAAGAGGCCCTTTCCGCCATTAAGCAAGGAGACAAGCTGTTCCAGGATGGCGGTACGCATTTCACCGAGGCGCTGGAACTGTTCGAGAAGGCATGCGCCTTCAACCCCGACAATGCCGACCTGAATTTGAAGATGGGCCTGTGCCACTTGAACGGGCGCTTTCATCATAAGGCGCTTCCATACTTCCAAGCGGCTTATGGACTGAAGAACGACATTCCCCGCATCCACTTTTTAATGGCCATGGGCTATCATTTGAACGCCGAGTGGGACAAGGCTATCGCCGAGTACAGCGTTCATAAAACGGCTGTCAGCCGCGTTCCCGACCCAGAGCCACTGTACAACTCCGCGGACCGACGCATTGCGGAGTGCCAGCATGGCAAGGGCTTACAGGCAAAGCCTGTGAACGGCCAGGTGAGCAATATGGGTCCAGCGATCAACAGTGAAGTGGCGGATTACGGAGTATTGATCACCGCCGATGGCGAACGTATGATGTTCACCAGCCGCCGATCCAATAGCACTGGAGGCAAGATCAACAAGGCTACCAACGAGTACTTCGAAGACATCTACGGATGCACCCGTTCGGAGCATGGCTGGACCGAGCCATTGCCCTTGCCGGTTCCGGTGAACTCAACCATCAATGATGCTTCGGTCGGCCTCTTCAACGACGGCCGCACGATGATCATCTACCGGGATGACAGTGGAACGGGCGACTTGTACGAAAGCAAAAGGGAAGGTGAGACCTGGAGCGAACCGGTGTCCATGGGCGAGAACATCAACTCTCCCGCTAACGAGACAAGCGCGTGGTTCAGCTTCGACCGTAAGCAGTTGTATTTCGTCAGTGATCGCGAGGGGGGCTTGGGCGGTCAGGACATCTGGATGAGTCGCTGGGATGGCGTTGCCAATGTGTGGGGCGAAGCCGAAAACCTGGGTCCCAGGATCAATACGTTCGAGGACGAGGATGGTGTATTCATCCACCCGGATGGAACGACACTTTATTTCAGCAGCAAAGGCCATAGCTGCATGGGGGGCTATGATGTGTTCAAAAGCTCATTTGCGGACGGGAAGTGGAGTTCCGCAACGAATTTGGGTTGGCCTGTGAACTCGCCCGATGACGACCTCTTCTTCGTGCTAACGGCGAACGGCACTACTGGCTACTTCAGCAGTGTACGCCCAAATGGACTTGGCGAAGACGACATCTATCGAGTTGACTTCCTGCCAGAAGCCAAAGCCGAAGAAACCGCCTCGATGTTCGGCGGCGGAACGATTTCCAGGAATGCAGGCATGAAGACTGTGCTTCTAAAAGGCAAGATCATGGATTACAAGGAACTCGCGGCGTTGGAGGCTACGATCGAGTTGATGGACCTTTCCGACGCGCGCTTGGTGGCCACGTTCACCAGTGATCCAACCACAGGCGAATATCTCGTTGCGGTACCGGGAGGGCGCCAGTACGCCATGATCGTGCGTGCAGGCGGGTACTTGCTCCATTCCGAGAATATCGCCATTCCGCTGGAATCCAGTGCCTTGGAAATGAATATGGAGATCAAGTTGCAACCCATTGAGGTGGATCACAAAGAGGTGATGCGCAACATATTTTTTGAGCGCGACAAGGCGATCCTGAACCCTAGCTCCCTTGCGGAGCTGGGACAATTGTTGGATCTGCTTCGAGAAAATCCAAGTTTGCGGTTGGAGATCGGAGGATACACTGACAGCGACGGCAACGATGACCACAACGATCAGTTGAGCACTGAACGGGCCTACGCGGTCGTTAGCCATCTGGTGAACAACGGCATTCCCTCCGACCGCTTGGTGGCCGTTGGGTATGGCTCAGCCAATCCGCTGGTTCCCAACGACTCCGATGAGAACAAGGCGAAAAATCGCCGGACGGAGATGCGAGTGCTATAAGGCCCGTTCAGCCCTTTCAGTGAGCGTAACGCCGCCGCGGTTATGCACATATGTTGAAAACAGGTGTTCGAACACCTCGTTCGTCTACATTTGCCGATCCTTTCCGGGGGTATCAACCCGCATCCATGGAGGCGCTCGCTGAACATACCATTCACTTTTCCGGCTTGGCCGAAGGAGAACACACGTTCGACTTCTTGCTATCGGAGCCTTTTTTCAAGGCCACCGGCATGGAAGAGTATGAATTGGGTGGTGAAGTGAATGCCCATGTGGAACTTGACCGGAGTGAACACCTCCTTGTCACCAATATCTCGATCTCCGGATATGTGACCGTGCCTTGCGATCATTGCAATGCGCCTATGCAACAACCAGTAGCAGGTGCCCAGCGCCAGATCTTCAAACTCACGGGGGAAGAAGGGATCGACGATGACGAACTCGTTTCGCTGGACACATATGCCCACGAGGTGAATCTCACGCATTACTTCTTCGAGTGCATCACCCTGCACATGCCTATTCGCCACGTACACCCCGAGGGACAATGTGACCCCGAGGTGGACCAGGCATTTCAAGAGATCAAAGTGGAACATTCACCCGACCCCGACCCACGTTGGGATGCGCTGAAAGCACTCAAGAAAAAGAATTGACAACCAAAGCTCCGGTGGATCATACCTGCCAGGGTAAATAAGAACGACCATGCCAAACCCGAAACGACGATTCTCCCACATGCGCACGGCAAGCCGCCGCAGCACCAAAGTTGCTGGCGTGCCAACGTTGACCACCGATCCTAATTCTGGAGAGGTGCACATGCGCCACCGCGCCCACCAGGTCGGCGACGACCTGATGTACCGCGGCAAGGTGGTACTCACCAAGGCCAAAGCCGAGTAATTACACCTTCGTCCTTCATTCGCCCTTCTGTTGGAACGGGCTATGCGAGGCATGAGGATCGGACTTGACATCATGGGCAGCGACCACGGACCGGTCGTGCCCATTCGCGCTGCCTTATTGGCTGCAAAGGAATTGCCGGGCGATGTGAGCTTGGTCCTTATCGGTGACCAGAGCATCATTCATGCAGGGCTTCGCGCTGAAGGTGCCGACCCTTTGGCGTTCGAGATCGTTGCCAGCGAGAACGACATCACCTTTCACGACAATGCAACAAAGGCGCTTCAGGCCAAGCCCAAGAGCAGTATCGCGCTCGGCTTCCAACTGCTGAAAGAAGGGTCTCTCGATGCCTTCGCGAGTACCGGGAATACCGGTGCCATGATGGTGGGGAGCATCTTCAGTGTAAAGCCCATTCCAGGGGTCATTCGTCCGTGCATTCCTACAGTAATGCCGAAGGAAAGCGGTGGCTATGGGGTTATCCTCGATGTAGGTGCGAATGCGGATTGCAAGCCCGATGTCCTTTGCCAATTCGGCCTATTGGGGTCACTCTTGGCGGAAGCCGTTTACGGGATCAAGAACCCCAAAGTAGCGTTGTTGAATATCGGCGAGGAGGACAAAAAGGGCAATGTGGTAACGCAAAGCGCCTTCGGACTGATGAAGGAGAGCGGCCAATTCAATTTTGTCGGAAACATCGAAGGCCGCGATCTGTTCAATGCCAAAGCGGATGTGATCGTCACCGATGGCTTCACGGGCAATATCGTGCTGAAAGCAGTGGAGGCTTTTCATGACTTGCTGAAAACACGTGGTGTACACGAACCCTTTTTCGACCGCTTCGATTACGAGAATTACGGTGGCTGTCCGGTATTAGGCGTGAACGGTAGCGTGATGATCGGCCACGGCATCAGTAACGCTATTACGATCAAGAACCTATTGCACCTTAGCCGCAACGTGGTGAATTCGAAGTTGAACGAACGGATCCGGGAGGCCTTCCAATAAGAGATCACGCATGAGAACCACCGCCGCTATCACCGCAGTCCAAGGCTACCTGCCTGATTTCGTGCTGAGCAACGCGGTGCTCGAAACCATGGTGGACACCAACGATGCGTGGATCACCGAACGCACGGGCATCAAGGAGCGGCGTATCCTGAAAGGCAAAGACCAGGGCCTGAGCGTAATGGCTGTGGAAGCGGTGAGGGGATTGTGCGCCAAGCGAGGTATCGATGTGATGGAGATCGACCTGTTGATCTGCTGCACGGTAACGGCGGACCATGTGTTCCCCGCAACAGCGAACATCATCTGCGACAAATTGGGCGCGAAGAACGCGTGGGGGTTCGATCTGAACGCAGCCTGCAGCGGCTTTCTCTATGGCCTCACCACAGGTTCACAATTCATCGAAACCGGCAAATACAAAAAGGTCGTTGTTGTTGGCGGCGACAAGATGTCGTCCATCATCGATTACACCGACCGGGCGACCTGCATTATATTCGGCGATGGGGCAGGAGCTGTGCTTTTGGAACCCAACACCGAAGGATTGGGGATCATCGACAGCATTCTGCGCGCCGATGGAAGTGGTTGCCAGTATTTGCACCAAAAGGCGGGCGGGTCTTCGAGGCCCTCAACCGCGCGTACAGTAGAGAACAAAGAGCACTACGTGTACCAGGAGGGCAAAGCCGTGTTCAAGTTCGCCGTAACGAACATGGCGGATGTAAGCGCCGAGATCATGGCGAAGAACAACCTGAAAAGCGATGATGTGGCCTGGCTCGTGCCTCACCAAGCCAACAAACGGATCATCGACGCAACGGCCCACCGTATGGGTTTGGACGATAGTCGTGTGATGGTGAACATCGAGAAATTCGGGAACACAACCAGCGGCACCCTGCCGCTGTGCTTGTGGGAATGGGAACCTCGCTTGAAGAAAGGCGACAACATTATCCTGAGCGCTTTCGGTGGGGGCTTCACATGGGGCGCTATTTTCCTGAAGTGGGCCTATAACAGCTGAACCCCGGAACATCTACATTGGCGATCCTTCCGATCGAAGGAAGCCTCAACCAAATGAGCGAACCGATGAATCTGACCCAGATCCAAGAACTGATCAAGTTCGTGGCCAAGAGCGGCGTAAGCGAAGTGGAGATCGAGCAGAAAGATTTCAAGATCAAGATCACCACCCCTGCGGGTAAAGTGCAAATGGTTGCCGCGCCTGTGCAGATGCAAGTCGCCACTGCACCAGCGCCTGTTGCCGCACCAGCGCCAGTGGCTGCCGCTTCGGCCACTGTGGAGAAGCCAGCTGCTGCTCTGGATGCCAAGTATGTCACCATCAAGGCACCCATGATCGGTACGTTCTACCGTTCACCGGGTCCGGGCAAACCCATTTTTGTGAACGTGGGTGACAGTATCGAGAAGGGCAAACCCATCTGCATCATCGAAGCCATGAAGCTCTTCAACGAGATCGAGGCTGAAGTGAGCGGCAAGATCGTGAAGGTGTTGGTGGATGACGCCAAGCCCGTGGAATACGACCAGCCGCTTTTCCTGGTTGATCCCGCTTAACACACGGACATGTTCAAGAAGATCCTTATCGCCAATCGCGGCGAGATCGCGCTTCGCGTCATCCGCACCTGTCGGGAAATGGGCATTAAGACGGTGGCCGTTTATAGCACCGCTGATCGCGAGAGTTTGCACGTTCGCTTTGCCGATGAGGCTGTTTGCATTGGGCCTCCACCCAGCAAGGACAGTTACCTCAACATGGTGCGCATCATTGCCGCTGCGGAGATCACGAATGCGGATGGCATCCATCCTGGATACGGATTTTTGAGCGAGAACGCCAAGTTCAGCAAGCTCTGCCAACAGCACGGCATCAAGTTCATTGGTGCGTTACCGGAGCAGATCGAGGCCATGGGCGACAAGGCCACCGCCAAGGCGACCATGAAAGCAGCAGGCGTGCCGTGCATCCCTGGTAGCGAAGGACTCGTTACCGACTTGGCTGTTGCGAAGAAAGAAGCGAAGAAGATCGGCTACCCGATCATTTTGAAAGCGACCGCCGGTGGTGGTGGCAAGGGCATGCGCCAGGTGTGGAAAGAGGAGGATTTCGAAACCGCCTTCGAGAATGCCAGCCAAGAAGCCGGTGCTGCCTTCGGCAATGCGGGTATGTACATGGAGAAGTACATCGAAGAGCCACGCCACATCGAGATACAGATCGCGGGAGACCAGTACGGTACGTTCTGCCACATGAGCGAGCGCGATTGTTCGATCCAGCGCAGGCACCAGAAACTCGTGGAGGAAACCCCTTCACCCTTCATGACCAAGGCCCTTCGCAAGAAGATGGGCGAGGCCGCGATCAAAGCCGCCGCAAGTGTGAATTATGAAGGCGTAGGCACGGTGGAATTCCTGGTGGACAAGCACCGCAATTTCTTCTTCATGGAGATGAACACCCGGATCCAGGTGGAGCATACCATCACCGAGGAAGTGATCGACTACGACCTGGTTCGCGAGCAGATCAAGATCGCCGCTGGCGTGCCGATCAGTGGCCTCAACTACGAGCCAACTCGCTGCGCCATCCAATGCCGCATCAATGCGGAGGATCCCTTCAACAACTTCCGCCCCATGGCGGGCAAGATCACCACGTACCATGCCCCCGGTGGCCATGGTGTGCGTGTGGATACCCACGTTTACGCCGGCTACACCATACCGCCCAATTACGACAGCATGATCAGCAAGCTGATCGTAGTAGCTGCCACTCGCGAAGAAGCCATTGCGAAAATGGAACGCGCCTTTGGTGAATACGTGATCGAGGGCGTACACACCACCATTCCCTTCCACCAGCAGCTCTTCCAGAACGAGAAATTCCGCGAAGGGGATTTTACTACGAAGTTCTTGGAGGGGTTTGAGTTGAAGAGGCCTGGATGAGGGGGGCGCCGGCAAGAGACCGTTGAAAATGGACAGCAAGCGCGCCTTTGATCGATCGGCGAGCGCACCACTGTCGTATTACGCCCTTGCGGTGTATATGGTCTTGGCGGTGCTCTTTTCTGCGGAGCGCATGTTGAACTCGGATTGCAGCTTGCAGCTTTATCGATCGATCAACGACGAAACTTTTTTCTTTCAGGAAGGACGGTATGGCATGTTCATTACCCAGTTGCCGATGCTGGTGGGTGTATGGCTTCAATTACCTATGAAGGCGATTATTCTGCTTTATTCATTGGGGCTTGCGGGCACATATGGTGCTTGCGTACTGGTCGCTCATCACGTTTTCAAGTCGCCGGTAGGCGCGCTGGCTATCATTATGTCCTTGGTCGTGGGCGTAGGTGATTCATTTTTCCATTCAACTACGGAGACGCATATGTTGCTGGCCATGTCCGGCCTCCTGTTCGCATCTCTTGAATGGTTGGCGGGATGCCAGGTGAGGATAAGGGCGTATCCCATTGTGGCCGCTATTGCGGTCTGGTGCCTGTTCATACATCCGAACGCACTGTTCACTATAGGTTTCGTTGTGTTGTTGAACGTACTGTCAAAGCAAATACGGTGGTGGGAGGGTGCTGGGATCCTCGCCTTGTGTGGTGTCTACTTCTGCGGTCGGCTCCTGCTTCTTCACCAGGATTCATACGACGCACATCAGTTCGATGAACTCATGGATTTTGCAACCCATCTGAACGGGTTCTGGGGCCTCTTTCCGATATGGTTCATCAAACAGTATTTGGAGAATGAATATGCAGCAGTTGTCTTGTTACTTCTTCTGGTCGTGTTGTTCTACCGGCCTCTGCTCAGGATGCTCCTGGTGCTTGTGTCGGTTTCCGTCTTCTGGTTTCTGACGATATTGACGTTCCACGACGGCGGGGGCGAAGCGATGATGGAGAAATCGTTCATGCCAGGCATATTCATGCTCTGCGTACCCTTCGCGATCCTCGTTCACCGTCACAGGTGGCATGGGTTCTTCGTTGCGATCACCGTGCTTGTGCTCGCGCATGCGTTCACGAATATCTGTATGCACAGGCGCTACTACGGCCAGCGATTGGATACGTTGGCCGTGCTCATCCAGGACCATGGCCGTGAGGCCCCCAAGATGTTGATCCCATGGGAAGAAGCGAAAGGAACAGTTCTGCACTTCAGCTAATGGGCCACGAGCATGGATGCACTTATGCTCAGCCGGTGCCTGGGCGATACCGCAAGAACGATCTTCCTGGATCAAGAAGTGGCTCAGGACGCAGTGAGGGAACCAGAGGCATTTCTCTTTCTGCCTTGGCAACGGACTGAGACCCTTCCGATGAACCTCTATTACTTCAACCTCCCACATATGCCGTATCGCATCGTGCATGTACGGTTGCCGAAACGCATAGCACGGTTCAATGAGGATTGACCGACCACACACCAAGGAGGGGGGGGGGGGGGGGGGGGGGGGGGGGGGGGGGGGGGGGGGGGGGGGGGGGGGGGGGGGGGGGGGGGGGGGGGGGGGGCGGGGCGGGGGGCCGCCCCCGCCGGGCCCCGGGGGGGGGCGGGGGCGGGCGGGGGGGGGCGGGCGGGGGGCGGGGGGGGGGGGGGGGGCGGGGGGGGGGGGGGGGCCCGGGGCGGGGGGGGGGGGGGGGGGGGGGGGGGGGGGGGGGGGGGGGGGGGCGGCCGGGGTCCGCCCCGGGGGGGCGCCCCCCCCGGGGGGGCCCCCCCCGGGCCCCCCGGGGCGCCGCCCCCCCCGGGGGGGCCCCGCGGGGGGGGGGGGGGTGGGGGGGGGGGGGGGGGGGGGGGGGCGTGCGGGGGGGGGGGGGGGGGGCGGGGGGGGGGGGGGGGGGGGGGGGGGGGGGGGGGGGGGGGGGGGGGGGGGGGGGGGGGGGGGGGGGGGGGGGGGGGGGGGGGGGGGGGGGGGGGGGGGGGGGGGGGGGGGGGGGGGGGGGGGGGGGCGGGGGGGGGGGGGGGGGGGGCCGGGGGGGGGGGGGGGGGGGGGGGGGGGGGGGGGGGGGGGGGGGCGGGCGGGGGCCCGGGGGGGGGGGGGGGGGGGGCCGGCCCCCCGGGGCCCGCCGCCGGGGGGGGGGGGGGGGGGGGGGGGGGGGGGGGGGGGGGGGGGGGGGGGGGGGGGCCCGGGGGGGGGGGGGGGGGGGGGGGGGGGGGGGGGGGGGGGGGGGGGGGGGGGGGGGGGGGGGTTGCCTGGGTTCGAGCTGAGTTGCGACTCCGCCATTGTTGTTGAGCTACCCATCGTGTTTTGGTCGCGCGAAAGTGGACAAGCAGAAGAGAAGGAGCACTCGGTTCATGGTACCAAATTAGACCTACATCAGTATCCATCGAGAACACGACAAAACGAAAAAGGACCTCCCACCGGAAGGTCCTTTTTGTTTGGAGGGTCTATTCTCAGATCACTGCACAATGAGCTTCTGCTTCACCACACCGGCTTTGCTCTGTCCTGATACCACATAGGTTCCGGGGTTCAGGTCGTTGAGTTGGAAGGTGTTTTCGTTCTCGGCGTTCAGCGTGAAGGAGCGCACCAATTGCCCCATCTCGTTCATGAGGTAATACGTGCCCGGGCCGGAAGCCTTGATCGTGCAAAGGCCACGCGTCGGGTTCGGGTACACCAGCAACAGGTCGGCCTTCGAAGAAGCGTTGGTGTCCTCGCTTGCGCGCGATCCGACCTCGGCAATGGTCTGTGGATCGTTGAACAAAGGCATGGCCGCCGCAGTAACGTTCAGCGTGTAGTCTTCCACCTCGCCATAGGAGGAATTTCCGCAAGGCGTGGTGTTCGGCCCAGCGCCCGAATCCGTTAAGCGAATGCGCATGCGAACACCGCCCGTTGTGGTACCAGCAGGTGGAGTGATGCTCGTGTTGAACGGGCCGACACCAGCGGCGGATGCATAGACGGCTTCCCCTGCATCGGTGAGTGTGCCGTTCCTGTTCCAGTCGCACCAGATGTACACTTTGTCCGTGGAATACGGAACGCCAATGGTCACAGAAATGGCGGTCGCCACACTCGCTACCACGTTGGTGGAAAGCGCCGTGTAGTTGGTGTAGGACGAAGCACCGGATGTGTTGTTGATGCTTCCCATGGTCACGTTGGTGATGCGCTCATAGGTTGTGCTCGTGGTGCCGGCCGTACAATACACAACGGTGCCCGTAATGCTCATGGTGATCGCATTGCTGGTGGCTGTTGCTGGCACAGCACAAGTAGCGTTCGAAGTCAACACACAGGTAACGATCTGGCCGTTGGTCAATGTTGTGGTGGTGAACGTGGCGGAATTCGTTCCAGCATTAACGCCACTCACTTTCCATTGGTAAGCTGGTGTAGCACCACCATTCGTCGGGGTAGCCGTGAAGGTCACGGAAGCACCTGAAGCGCTCGGATTCGTGCCCGCCGTGATAGCTATGGCAACAGATGGTGCTACGGATGCATTAACACCCATCGTGATGTTATTGCTCGTGGCTGTTGAGGTGGTTGCGCAGGCCAGGTTCGATGTGAGCACACAGGATACGACTTGTGCGTTCGTGAGTGTTGTCGTGGAGAAGGTTGAGCTGTTGGTGCCAGCGTTCACGCCATTCACTTTCCATTGGTAAGCAGGTGCCGATCCTCCGTTCGTAGGCGTGGCTGTGAAGGTCACGGAAGCACCTGCGCAGGTTGGGTTGCTACCTGTTGTTTGTGCAATGGCCACAGCTGGTGTTGCTGCTGCGCTGATGGAAATGGTGATCGCGTTCGAAGTTGCCGGATTGCCCGTAACACCGGAAAGATTGGAGGTCATCACACAGGTCACGATCTGCCCATTGGTAAGCGCAGAGCTGCTGTATGTGTTGGAGTTAGTGCCAACATTCGCTCCGTTCACCTTCCACTGATAGGCGGGTGTCGTGCCACCGTTCGTAGGTGTTGCGGTGAACGTGATCCCCAAGCCAGCGCAAGACGGGTTCGATCCGCCGGTAACGGCGATAGCAACACCAGCGGCAAGTCCGCAAGGGGTAATGGTGTAAGAGAACACACGTGTTCTTGCCGCACTTGAACCAGTTGTTCCGCCCATGTACTCGCTGGTACTCCAGAATGTAACGCCATCGGGATCAAGGGTGGTTTGGGCGTAATCACCCACGCGGTTGACGCCACCGGTTTGCGAACCTGTTCCAGCAATGCCGAGACCTTCGGTAACAGGAAGTGTTCCCAAGGGATCACAGGTCCTACGGCCCGTGTAGTAGAGACCAGGATAGATCGTGCTAGAGTTCGACTTCAGATATGTGATGCCGATCGAACCATTATTGTCCATCGCCATGGAACCCATCCAACGCGTATTCGCATCGGGGGCATAGATCCCCTCCTGGTACATCGACCAGGTTCCGGTGGCTTGGTTCTGGCGAAGCTCGCACCACTTGATGCTGCGTTGCGTAGTACTGATCTTCACGGCCCAGTTGAGTACAACACTATTGTAGCCGCTCCACGATTTCCATTGTGCACGATACATGCACACGCCGCCGATACCGTCCAGCTTCTGTGTGGTACCCGGTTGAGATACGTCGTTCCAACTTGCGTTATAGGATGCATCGAACGCTGCTGTTGAAATATTACCTGCGAGGGTGATCGTGGCAGTAGGTGTGACCGGGGTCCAGTTCACAGCCATGTTGTAGATGTTCACGCGATCGAAATAGCCAGCGCCCCAACCATTGTCCGAGTATGAGAAGATCGGGCAGGGTGTGCCTGCCGGAGGCAAGGTGCCATCGCCAGCATCGCCAGGAAGCGGAACGAAGAACCCGGACTTGGGTGGCGAGTAGTTCACATAGATCGAGCGAGCACCAGGAGTGCCGGCCAACATCGCACTACGATCGAAAGCGAACACTTTTTGAGTCGTTTGGTTGGAGGTCATGTAGTACCCATCCTGCCAAACGCAGAACTTCAAGTAATCGGGGAACTGAGGAGAAACGTAGGTGTACGTGTAGTACGACCCCATCGGGTTGTTGGTGGTGGAAACAGCGATGTAGATCTTCTTGTCGGTGCTGGATCCGAACTGGGCGAGGAACCAACGATCGGCGGCCTTGTCGTACATCACGATGGGGTCTCCAGCGTTCGCGGTAGCAGGACTCCACAAGTTGCCCAGGGTACCTGTAAGGAGCACCGCTGCGGTTGTCTTGTTGTATACCTTGAAGGTGGTGGAATTGATCATCTGCACGTAATGGTTGGGACCCACTGCGCCAGAAGGATCGTAAGGGCGGAAGCCACTGGCGGTCTGTCCTGCCCAGTTGGCGCGGGTTTGGCCCCCGCGAACATCCCCCATCTTTTCCTGGATGGTGCTCGGATCATTGCCGTACTCGGGACCATCAGCAACGGTGAAAGGAAATTGCTGTGGCTCGCGATGCAGCCGATCCCCGGATTCCTTCTTCTCATACACCTTGTTCTCATCAACCGGATTTTCAGTGAAGATCTCGCTCAACGGTCGCGTGATGTGGAAACCAGAGGCGACGATGACGCCGGTCTCATTGTCACTCTGCTGAGCAGAGACACTGCCGAGTGAACAGCAGAGAAGCAACAGGAAAAAAACCTTTTTCATTCAGTTTTCATTTTGGTGATCGGTGGTTCGGCTCACGTGCGCGAATGGGTACATACAAGGATAAGCGCCTGATCGACATCGCGAACTTCTATTTCGACCAACTGCCTGGTTTCTTTCCACCGCATACGTATGATTACTGACCACCTCCCATCGCGCGTATATTGCCTTCCATGAGAACCACCCTTCTCAGTTTATTGGCCATGCCGATCATGGCCTTTGCCCAAGACTATGTTCAACCTGCCCCTGCGGTACTGAGTTCGAAGACCGGAACGGAAGTGAATTTGGGCATTGGGCTCGGTCTTGATTATGGCGGCATCGGTGGTCATGTGGAGCTCCTTCCTGATCCACATTTCGCGGGGTTCGCGGGACTGGGCTACGTGTTGGTGGGATTCGGATACAACGTGGGGGTTGTTGGCAGGATATTGCCGAATAGTCGAGTATGTCCGTTCGTGTCGGCCATGTACGGCTACAACGGTGTGATCAAGGTGGAAGGAGCCAGCAAGTATGACAAGATCTACTACGGCCCTTCGTTCGGGCTTGGTCTGGAATTCCACAAGCGCTCATCCAAGAATTTCTGGCGGGTTGAGTTCCTGCTCCCTGTTCGCCCCAATGAATTCCAGGATGATCTGGATGCACTAAAAAGGAACCTGGCGATCGTGTTCGAGACAGAACCACCGCCATTCGGGATAAGCGGCGGGTATCATTTCGGATTATAAGAAGGAAGTACGAAGGTGAACTGGTCAACCCCGGGTATGGGCTTCTCTACGCTCGTTCAAATACTCCTTTATTCTGTCCCATGAGACCTGAAGTTCATGTGCCAATTTACTGCCCGTGGCAGCAGGTTCCTTGCCCAAACGATCGATCATCGCAGGTACGATGGCGCTGACGATCGAGATGAGTGCTCGTCCGATGATGGAGTTCGCGTTGCTGCCCAATGCGAACTCCATCACTTTGGCAGAGGCTCCAGGGGCCATCCCCCAATGAGCCATGATCGTGCGCAAGGGTCGAAATGCCATGAGCATATCGCCGACGGTGTTGCTAGCCAGTGAGCGTCGAAAATCGGTATCGTGCAATAGTGTCAACTGGGTCTTCAATCCGCTATGGAGGCGATCACATTCAACGCGAAGACGTTCTTTTTCAACGCGCACCTCGGCCAAGCTGCTGAATCGTTCAGTTGGTGGCATGCATTGAGTTGATTATGGCCAGCATGACTTTTTCCCGCAAGAAAAAGCGCCAGACCAAGTAGAACAGTACACCAAGAAGCGCGAACAGACCACCAGCCGCCACAAAGCCCAGCGCCATGTCACCTAGGCGTTGGCCAAGCCACAAAGCCAGACCTACGAACCAAAGCACGAGTACGGTAGCCAGGATCAAGCCCATAACCACGCCATACATCAGCGCCGCGGAGAGCTTACCGACATGCTCGCTCAATGCGAGCTTCGAGGCGCTCTTCTGTGCCTCGAACCACTCTGTGCCTTCGTCGGCGAGAGCTTGCAGGTATAACCCGATGTCCGGACCATTTTCCCCGTCACGGGCATACCGCGAGAAATTTTTATGAGGACCTTCCATCCGCTCAGTTGGCACTATGGCGAACCTTTTCAGCGGCGCGTTTGGCTCTGTCTGCGACTTCTTCTGCCGTTTCATCCATGTCGGCCGCCATACGACTCTTCAGGTCCTTGCCCTCTTCGAAGAGGAAGCGCACAAAATCCGAGACCTCGTCTTTTGTCATCGTTGCGGCATCAGCAGCCTTGCCTTTTGCCTTGGCCCATTCGTCACGGGCCTTGCCGATCAGCTCATCCACGTCGTCTTTCGCATCTCCTGCTTTCTTGCCGATCCGCTCGCGGGTTTCTTTGCCTGAACTGGGTGCAAAGAGCACACCTAATGTTGCGCCGATCGCTGCGCCAGCGAGGAATCCCAAGATCCCGTTCGTCCGTTCATTGCTCATGGTCGTGAATTTTGTTGTCTACTGTCAAGTAGCGCGTTTCGAATGTTGAAACAAGTTACATGTGTCTGGTGCGCCTCTCTCCTGACGAATGTCAGGTTGACGCCCCAAGGGTGAACTGCCGGTCTCGTTCTGGTTCGACGAGCTGGGAATTTCGTCCTCAGCGAGGCATGATCAGAACCGCCTCGAAGGTGGAGACGAAGCGCTGAGCTGTTGCCGCACTATAATTCGAAACGTTCCCCCTGCCTGGGTATCGCAATATTGCTGAAGCCCTTGCTAGCATACAGGTCTCGTAACGCAGTCAATGACTGCTGTATGCCATGCACCAGAAAAGTGCGTTGAACTTTGGAAGGATCCTGGCAGCTCATCCATCGCAAAAGCTCGCTTCGATCCGCGTGCGCGCTATAGCTCTCCATACGCAGGATCTCAGCGCGCACGGTCACCCTGTCCCCGAAGATCTGGACATGATCGGGACGCTCCATGAGTTCGGCACCCAGTGTACCGGGCGCACTGAAGCCTACGATGAGAACGGCATTGTTCGCGTTTGGCAGGCCATGTTTGAGGTGGTGGCGAATGCGCCCGGCTTCCATCATGCCGCTGGCTGCGATCACGATACAGGGCTCTTGTCGTTCGTTCAATTGTTTGCTTCGTGCAGCCTCTCTAACGAATTCGACACCCCGAAATCCGAACAGGTCGGGATCGGCCGCTAGCTCCTTGCGTATATCATCCTGCAATAAGTTGGAGTATTGCCGGTAGATACCCGTCGCGTTTATCGAAAGTGGACTGTCCACGAAAACGGGTACTCGAGGTAACCGACCTTCATTGTAGAGCTGGTTCAATTGATGAAGCAACTCCTGGGTCTTGCCGATGCTGAATGCAGGGATCAGGAGTTTGCCCTTGCGGCCCACGCATATGCGCCGAACATGTTCGAGCAGTTCATCGCGGGCGATCTCCACCGGCGGATGGTCGCGATCACCGTAGGTGCTTTCGCAGATGATCACATCCGCTTGGGGGAAACTGGCAGGGTCGGGCAGCAGTCTGTCCACGTATCGGCCCACATCACCGCTGAACGTGATATGGCGCGTGCCTTCGGCGGTTTCGATCACCAGATGAACGCATGCACTACCCAGAATGTGCCCTGCATCGGTAAAGGTGAGTTTCACGCCAGGCAGAACTTCGAACGGCTCGTTATAGTCAACGCCTTGGATAAGCCCTAAGGCTGGCGCTACATCACCCACCGCGTACAACGGTTCAACCTCTTTGGGAGCCCGGCCTTGCTTCTTCGCCCGTCGCAGATCACCTTCGAAATCGCTTTCTTGGATGCGGGCGCTATCCTCGAGCATGATCGTGCACAGATCACGCGTGGCCGGTGTTGCGTAGATCGGGCCGCTAAAGCCCTCCCGCACAAGTCGCGGGATCAAGCCACTGTGATCGATATGCGCGTGTGACAGCACCAAGGCGTCGATACTTTTCGGGTCGAATCCGAAGCGGCGATTCTTCTCATCGCTTTGGGGTCCTTCACCCTGGAACATGCCGCAATCCAGCAGCAAACGCATGATCTTGCCGTTCTTATCGGGGATCTCCAACAAGTGTTTGCTGCCGGTAACCATGCCAGCCGCTCCGTGAAATGTGATGTTGATCGCCATGCCACGAAGGTGCAACAAGTGCATGCCGACGCAACTGAGCTGAATGAATAATTCGAAAAGAAGATCGGCTGGCTCAGCCCTTCAGCGCTTCCGCCCCACTCGGCGGGCGTAGTTAACCTTTCAGGGCTTCGGCACCGCCTACGATCTCCAATATCTCGTTGGTGATGCTCGCCTGCCGCGCCTTGTTGTAGGTCAGCTTGAGGGCTTTCAACAGGGCGTCCGCGTTATCGGTGGCCTTGTGCATAGCCGTCATGCGAGCCCCGTGTTCGGCAGCGTTGCTATCGAGCAGCGCCTTGTAGAGTTGGATCTTCAGGCTTTTCGGAACGATCTCCCGCACGATAGTAGCCCGGTCAGGCTCCATGATGTGGTCCGTCTTGGTCTTGTTCGTAACCGAGCCTGCACTTACAGCAGGAGGAAGTACGGGGAGGAATTGTTCCTCTGAGAGGATCTGCACCGCCGCGTTCTTGAACTTGTTGTAGATCAGGATAACCTGGTCGTATGTCCCATTTGCGAAGAGCTCCATGATCAGCTCGGCCTTGGGGGCCACCTTGTCGAAGTTGAGGCCATCATACAGGCTCGCTCCGTCTGCAGGAAGGGCTGGATTGAAATACTTCGTGCGGCGGTAGGCGTCCATCGCTTTCTTGCCGAGGGGCAGCACATGAACGGTCTTGCCTTCGCTCTCCATCTGCGGCGCTAGACGACGAATACTCCGGAAAACTTGTGTGTTGAACGCACCAGCCAACCCGCGATTGCTAACGATCGCCACGAGCAAGACCTTCTTCACCTCACGCTGCTGGCCGTATTTGCCCTCGTTGCCATCGAGACTTGCGCTCACATTGCTCAGGATCTGCTGAAGCTTTTCCGCATAAGGCCGCATGCGCACGACAGCATCCTGGGCACGGCGCAATTTGGCCGCGCTCACCATTTTCATGGCGGCGGTGATCTGCTTGGTGCTGTTGACCGAGACGATCCTGTTGCGGACTTCCTTTAGGCTGGGCATGGGCTCATAGAGTAGTGAGTGGTGAGTGGCGAGTGGCGAGTGCTGCCTCTGACGCAGCACTCGCCACTCGCCACTTCGTTACTCGTCACTTTTCATTAGGCGAAGCTTTTTGCCAGATCAGCACCGACTTTCTCCAACACCGAAGTGAGGGTGTCGTCGTACTTGCCAGCTTTCAAAGCAGCAAGTGTATCGCTGTGTTTGTTGCGAAGAATGGTAAGGAACTCGATCTCGAACGCCTTCACTTTGTTCACAGGCACTTTACCGAGAAGACCCTTGGTGCCGAGGTAGATCATCGCGATCTGCTCCTCCACGCGCATCGGGCTGTTCTGTCCTTGCTTCAAGATCTCCACGTTGCGCGCACCCTTGTCGAGTACAGCCTTGGTGGAGGCATCCAAGTCCGATCCGAACTTGCTGAAGGCCTCCAGCTCGCGATATGCAGCTTGGTCAAGCTTCAGCGTACCGGCCACTTTCTTCATGCTCTTGATCTGCGCGTTACCACCTACGCGGCTCACACTGATACCCACGTTGATCGCGGGGCGAACACCGGAGAGGAACAAATTGCTCTCCAAGAAGATCTGCCCGTCGGTGATCGAGATCACGTTCGTAGGGATGTACGCTGAAACGTCACCAGCCTGGGTTTCGATGATCGGCAGTGCGGTGAGACTTCCACCACCTTTCACTTTGCCTTTCAGCGAAGCGGGCAGGTCGTTCATCTGGCTGGCCACGCTCAAGTCGTCGGTGATCTTGGCGGCGCGCTCCAGAAGGCGGCTGTGCAAGTAGAAGACGTCACCGGGATACGCCTCACGTCCTGGTGGGCGACGCAGCAGCAACGATACTTCGCGGTATGCAACGGCTTGCTTCGAAAGATCATCATACACGATCAGTGCAGGACGACCCGTATCGCGGAAGAATTCACCGATGGCTGCACCGGTGAAGGGAGCGAAGAACTGCATCGGGGCAGGATCGCTGGCGTTGGCCGCCACCACTGTGGTGTAGGCCATGGCGCCGTTCTCCTCCAATGTTTTCACCGTGCCAGCAACTGTGGAACCTTTCTGGCCAATGGCCACATAGATGCAATACACAGGCTTGCCGGCCTCGTAGAATTCCTTCTGGTTGATGATGGTATCGATAGCCACCGTGCTCTTGCCGGTCTGGCGATCACCAATGATCAATTCGCGTTGTCCGCGACCAACAGGGATCATGGCGTCAATAGCCTTGATGCCCGTTTGAAGGGGCTCTTCCACCGGTTGGCGATAGATAACGCCGGGAGCTTTTCGCTCAAGCGGCATTTCGAACAACTCACCGGTGATCGGACCCTTTCCATCGATCGGTTCGCCGAGCGTGTTCACTACACGACCCACCATGCCTTCGCCGGTGTTGATGCTGGCGATACGCTTGGTACGCTTCACAGTGTCACCTTCTTTGATGCCAACGGAAGGTCCGAGCAACACGGCTCCAACGTTGTCTTCTTCCAGGTTCAACACGATAGCGCGCAAGCCGCTGGTGAACTCGATGAGCTCACCGCTCTGCACACCGCGCAAACCATAAATGCGAGCGATACCATCGCCCACTTGCAGCACGGTACCGACTTCCTCCAGTTCGGCTTCCGTGCGGAAACCGGCTAGTTCTTGTTTGAGGATCGCCGATACTTCGGCAGGTTGCACTTGGGCCATAGCGGGAAGGCGTTAGATCTCGGGGATGTATGGGTTCTCGGAAAACTTGCGGCGCAGATCGTTCAGTTGGCGGCTTACGCTACCATCGTACTGCTCGTCGCCAATGCGGATGATCACACCGCCGATAAGGGCAGGGTCCACCTTCTCCGAGAGGAGGATGGATTTGCCGGGGAATTTCTCAGCGGCCAGGTCGGCCACTTTTTTTCTGGCTGCGTCATCCAGTGCCACAGCGCTGGTGACCACACAGGTTACTACACCGTCGTATTGCTTGCGGATCTCGTCAAAGGCCTCGGCCACCTGTGGCAGAAGAGCCTCTCGACCCTTGCGCACCATGATGCCCATGAAGCTGTTCGTCATTTGACCGATCTTGCCAGCGAAGATCCGGTCCAGAATGCGATCTTTCTTATCGCCTTTGATCACCGGGCTTTTGAGCACCACGATCAGCTCGCGATTTTCCTCGCAGACCTCAGCGATCAGTCGCATGTCCTCTTGCACAGCCGCGAGTTGGCCCTGTTCGATGGCCAACTGCATAAGCGAACGCGCGTAGCGATATGCGACCGGAGCGATGTTCATGACTTGCGCATATCGGCTTCGGTCATCACCTTGTCAACGAGGGCTTTTTGGGCAGCAGCATCACCAAGCTTGTCTTTCAAAATGCGCTCGGCAACCTGGATACTGAGCTCTGCCACTTGGTTCTTCATCTCGGTGATGGCGGCGTTCTTCTCGTTGCGGATGTCTTCTCGGGCACGGCCAAGCATGGCATCGGCTTCAGCTTTCGCACGTGTCTTCGCTTCGCTGATCTCCTTGTCGCGAATGTCGCGCGCATCCTTCAACAAGGTCTCACGCTCGGCACGGGCCTGGCGCATGATCTCCTCATTGCTGGCGCTCATTTTCGCCATGTCATCACGCATTTTCTTCGCTTCGTTCAGCGCGTCCTCAATAGAGGATTCACGCTGCTTCACGCTGCTGAGGATCGGTTTCCAGGCGTACTTGCCAAGCAAGAACACCACGATACCGAACGAAATGCACATCCAGAATAGGAGGCCGATGTCGGGGGTGACGAGGCTCATGGGTGATGAGGGATTGAATTGAAAGAAGTCCTTCCAGCGTTCGACCAACTACCAGCCTGACCAACGTCAAGCTCGAAGTGGACGGGTCAGGAGGGAATACTATCCGAGACCCACGATGAAGCCGAGAGCCACAGCACCCAAGGCAACACCCTCAACGAGAGCGGCTGCAAGGATCATGTTGCTCACGATATCACCTTTGGCTTCAGGTTGGCGGGCAATGCTTTCCAGTGCGCTACCGCCAATGCGGCCTACACCGAGACCAGCGCCTACAGCGGCGAGACCGGCACCGATAACGGCACCAGCTTTGGCAACGGCCATGCTTTCGGGAGCGGCTTGGAGAAGGATGTTGAGAAGGGTCATCGAATTGAGGATTGAATGTTCGGGTTAATGATGGTCGTGGTGTGGTTCAGCGACAGCGGTACCGATGTAGATGCTGGTAAGCAGCGTGAAAACGTAGGCTTGCAACGCCGCGACCAAGAGCTCGAGGCAGTTGATGAAAATGGTGAACGCTAAAGCGAATGGACTCGTAGCGAAACCACCAATGAGCGAATCGCCGTTCTTGCTGAAAATGAAGATGAGGCAGAAGAACACCAGCAACACGATGTGGCCCGCCATGATGTTGGCGAACAATCGGATCAGCAAGGTGAACGGGCGGATAAAATGCCCCATGATCTCGATCGGCGTAAGAATGATGAGCACGGGTATCGGGATGCCGGGCATTGCGAGCATATGGCGCCAATATGGCCACTTGGCCACAAGGGTCACCAATAGGAAAGTGACGGTGGAAAGCACCAACGGCGTTACGATGTTTCCTGTGACGTTGGCACCAAAGGGGAAGATCGGGATCAGGCCGATGAGGTTGAGGAACCAAATGAAGAAGAACAGGGTGAGCAAGTATGGCACGAAGCGCATGTGGTGCTTTTCGCCGATCGAGTTCTTGGCGATATCGTCCCGCACGAAAACAATGATCGGCTCCAAGAAACTCGCCAAGCCTTTGGGGCCGGCGATGCCGCGCTTCGCGTAGCCACGTGCCATGCCAATGAAGATCACGCACATCAGCGTAACGCACAGAAGCAAGGTCATGGCATTTTTGGTAAGACTGAAGTCGATGATCGCCTTGGTAGCGAGCTCGTCCGCGCTGCCTGCCGCGTCAACAACCATCATCTTGTTCTTCTCCGTAAGCGCGTAGGTGCCGTACTTACCCGAGTAGTGTTCACCATGCGCAAGGTGCGAGCTGCTGAAGAACTCCCAACCTCCAGGGGTTTTCAGAATGACGGGAAGTGGCAGGTGCGTGTGCCCAACGATATGCCAGTCGTGACTATCGCCGATATGCTCCATGATGAGCTCACCAGCCTTGAACTCTTTTTTCGCATGTTCTTCACCATGGACCTCGTTGGAACCCGCAAGTTGCTCGTGTTCTTGTGCGAAAGCTGGGGAACAAGAAACCACTAAAAAAAGCGCGAAAGCCGCGCGCACCAAAGGCTTTAGAAGAAAACTGAATGCGGACGTCCCGTTCATTGCGGCCGCGAAAGTAGGCACTGAAGTCGAACGACCAAACCCGACTTTCAGGACGGATCAATTCTCGCCCTTTCGAGTCTCCTTGAACAAGAACCAAAGTGCCCCGGCAATACCCATGAACACACCGACCACGGTGAACCAAGGTGTCTTGAGGGCAAGTTTTCCATCGAGCCATCTGCCTAGAAGCAGGAACACCACGATAGCCGCCATCATTTGCACGCCCAACGCACCAAAACGCGCGTAGCTTTTTGCTGGCCCGGTGATCTCTTCCAGTTCGTCCTTATCGATGCCGTCGTCGATCTTCATGGCCTCAGTTCTTCGACGGCCGCAAAACGTTCGAAAGCCGAACCGTACTGAATGCCAAGTAGGCCAGATAAAGCACAGCGAAAACGACGGTCAGTGGCTTATCCACGGTTTCTGGTGCGCTCTTCAGAAGCACGGCCAGAAGCACCAACGAACCCATTAGCTTGATCACAAGCCCGGCCATGAAACGACGGATGAAGATGTTTGTCTGTTTCACGCTGCCCTCCTGCCAGAACAAGAGGCCAATGGTTACGAGTGTGAAATACCCGAGTAAAAAGGCAAAATGCCAGGTGAACGAATTACCGGTGAAGTAAAGTCCAGCCCAAGTGCCGATCGCACAAATGCAGCTGAAGACCAGAACGGGAATATAAGCGGAAGGCTTCAGCATGGAAGTACGTCAGGTAGTTCGACGACGCTCCAAGACTACCCGGAAAGGGCGGGTTCGCAGAGCCGAGTTATGGATCAACGAACGGCTTGTGCCGGTGATTCCACACGAGGAGCATCGGCACGCAAATTCGGCTGCATCTCCTTCACCACACCACCGCCCATGCTGCAGTTGCCGGTGAAGACAGCACCTGGCTCAATGGCCAACTTCTTCGTATTGATGTCGCCGGTGATCTTGGCCGTTGCCTTCAGGCTCAACAGGTCCGCGCAACTGATCTTGCCGATCACGGTGCCTTCGATATCGCTGCTCTGGCAGGTCACTTCACCTTCCACAACACCGCTTGCGCCAACGATCAAACGACCACGCACGTTGATGGTCCCCTTCACACGGCCATCTATACGGATGTTGCTATCGCTCTTGATCTCACCTTCAATGGAGGTACCCTCCATAATGCTGTTGATCTTCCCGGTATTCACCGGTTCGGGGGCCTTGTTCATGGGCTCAGCGGGTTTGTCGTTCCGGAACATGGTGGGCTCTGATTTGGTCCAGAATGGGTTCACGTGGTCACAAATGTAACAGCCTCAGGGACTTGGCATAACCGCTTCGACAAGTAGGAGAAGCACCGAGATGAAGAAGGTGAAAAGCACGCTTGGCGCTTTTTGCTTTTCCAACTTGGGCTGGCAGTTAACCTGGCATTGTTGGCCTCAAAGCAGGTTGGAAGAGACTCCGCGGCTATTCCCCTTCGAGGTAATTCGTGGTGAAGAACGAGGCATAAGCGTCTATATCCTTGTTCTTGTAGAAGGTGGCGTAATTGGCCGCACTGATCGCGAAAGTGGCGTAGCTCTGATCGTTCACTCCAACGAGTTGCTCTCTGTTCGCCATGAAAAGCTCATAGTATTCCATGGCCTGCTGCTTGCTTTCGAAAGGGCTGATCTTGATGATCTGGTTGTCCATGTCCAGCAGGCTATTGCCCACTTGGAAAATGAGGCTGCGGTAATTTGCTTGATTGAAATCGCTGATCTTGACCTTGGTGCTGTTGATGTCGCCATCGGCATTGGGAAAAACCAAGGCCACGAAATGAGGTCCGTCGTCAGATACATACTCTGGAGCAGCCACGACATCTGGCGGTGCGCTACCTGTTGATCCATTGGTCTGCTTATCCAAGGCTGCGAGAATGTCCGCAGCTGCCTTGGCCTCATCGCTACCCGGAAATTTGGACATTACGTCTGAAAGTGCCAGTCGGAATGCGTTCACATCGCGCATGCCTCCCACCGAAAGCGCCTTCAGCAATTGGTGCTTGGCCAACAAATGGTTCTTTGGTTGATCGGCCAGCACCGTGTTGCATGCACTTATCACTGACAAGTAGTTGCGTTCCCGGTATTGGCGGTAGAGATCCGCGTAGTCCATTTCTTCCTTCTTCCGCAGCTCATCATCGGCGAGCAATTGGTTGGGGTCACGCACCAGTCGGGCGAACTCGCTTTGCGGCCAGCGCTCTATGATGATGTTGGAATAATACGCAGACCCTTTGCCATCCAGGTCGAAGAACGTCCCGGTTTTCTCCTTGGCCAAATAGATCCGGTAAAGCTGGTAGTACGATTCAGGGGTGTACCGGCACTCTTCGAAACGATTGTTCAACACCTCGAAGCTTTCGATCGCGTTGTCAAGATCCTTCAACTTCTCCTTGTAAATGGTCCCGGCGATATACATGGCGGAGCAGATCTTCGCATTGCTCGCATCCAACGACGCCGTATCCGTGGGAACATCCTTCAAATAGCTGGCCGGGTCTTTCCAAGCAGCTTCGCCATCTTTTTTGTCCTTGCCATCGACCTCTTCAGGTTCAGGTTCTTCTGTGTTCAGGGCAGTAGCGCTTCCGGCTTTGTCCTTACGCCGCCAATCATCTTCGTTGGTGCGGGTGCCCCATTTCTTCTTGAATTCAGCCAAGCCACGGGCCAATTGGGTTGAATTGTAGAAGTACCATGCATTGAGCTCGCCACCGGGTTTTGGCTTGTTGTCGGTTGTGGGTGTCCCATTGGGGTTCACTTCGCGAGCTTCCAATTCGGCCTGGGCTTTTTCCTCTTCTGCTCGTTCGCGTTCCTTGATCAGTTTCCTCACCCTTTTCTCCCGTTCTTCAGGATCCAATTTGGCGAAGGCTTGTAAGCTGTCTTCCCGTGCAATGATGTCCAGCTGCTCCACGAGTTCGGTAAGCACTTCGGCACGGACCTTCACTTCCTCATAGCGCTTGTGCGTTTCGGCAAGCAAGGCACTCGTGCTATCGTAATACTGCTGTGCCGGCGGATATTTCTTGTCATCGAAGTAGATGTCGGCGAGCTTCAAGAAACTCTTGGCTTTCTGCCGTGTGTCTATAGTGCTTACCCGGGCACTGGTTTTCAGGTGCACTATGGCGCTCGAGTCCAAATTCTCTTTCAGGTCGATGTCAGCCATCGCATACTCGATCAGATCGTAGTGGTCCTTGTTCTTCTCATCGCGTCTCATGCGCTTCAACTTCTTGCGCAGCACGGCAGCGTTACCGCGGTCGAACGAGAGCGCTTGGAAGATCTCGGCTTGGAAACCTAGCTCGTAGGGTGGATGGCTGCGGGCCACCTTATTGAACTGTGCGATAGCCTTTTCCTCCATCCCCTTGGCCATATAAAGCTGGGCTAGAATGAACATCCACCGAACACGTTGGGTGCGGTTACTGGCGATCTCCACCGCGTGCTCCAGATCCACGATGGCATCATCGACTTTTCCACGCTTCAAATTCACATCGGCTTGAATGGCACTCAATTGGTCATGCGGAAATCTTTTGGGAAGTACCTTCTGGCCTTTCACTTCGTCCAGCGCGCTTTGGGCCTTGGCGTACTGCTCGTTCTGGATCGCGGTGCGAGCATACCACAACTTGCTCTCCAACTGGCGGTTCTGCCCCTTGAAGTGGCGGCTTACGTAATCGAACGTGCGTTCCGCCTCGAAGTAGCTGCGCTTGTAGAAATGGCTTTTGCCCATCACGAAATAGGCGTCGTCGATCCAGGAATTCACCTCCTTGTTGCCGATCTCCATGCTGTGCCGCTCGATCACGGTACCGCATTTTTCGATGCACTTCTCCATGTCAGGCACCATGGCTTTTGCCTGATCATCTGTGCCGTACACGAAGATCGGGAGCACTTCGTCGAAGTCGTCCACGTTGGCCTTTTCCATGGCGGCAACGCTTTCCTTGAGCTTCTCATTGGCGTTGAACCAGCCATTGTCACGTGCGGTAAGCCGGTGATAGGTTCGGCTTACGAAACTGTTCTTCTCGGTGGAACATCCGACAAGCACGAGCACGGAAAGGCCCAAGAGGCCGGAGCGGATGTGGAAGGGACGGATCACCGGAGGGAAGACGTGCGTCTATAACTGAAAGGCCGCCAAGATATTTCATTGCGGGCTGTCTCCCAACGAAACGCCACAAGCTGTTGGCCACAGACCTTAAGCTGATCCGAACGAGCCGTGAATACGGCGCTTCGGCTTGTGGCTTATAGCACAAAGGCGCAGCTACCTTCGCCGCGATGGCTGATCAGCGTCCCCGCCGCAAGCGCTCGTTCCTGGTAAAACTGAAGGACAAGTACCGGCTCTCTCTTGTTAACGAATCGTCTTTCGAGGAGCGTATGAGCTTCCGCTTGAGCCGGATGAACGTTATCCTGCTCACCATTGCGCTGTTTACCCTGCATGGCGCGTTGGTTACTGCGCTCATCGTCTTTACCCCGCTCAAGCGGCACATTCCGGGATACTCCGATCAGAAGACCAAGTTGAACGCTTACCGGGCGACACTGATCGCCGATTCCTTGCAAGGCGCGTTGACCATTCGTGATCTCTACATCGCGAATCTGCGCAACGTGCTCAGTGGCGAATTGCCTGCTGATAGTGCCACGCTGTTCAAGACTATCACAGCCCCGCCTTCCGCGGAAGACCTTAGGCCGAGCAAGGCCGATAGCCTCCTGCGCGAACAGGTGAAGCGTGATGAGGCATACTCTGTCAACGAACAAGCCGACGTGGTGAGCGAACGTAGTGGGTTGTCGGGCATTTTTTTCTTTTCACCACTGCGGGGAGTGGTCACAGAAACATTTGACAGAAAACAGGATCACTTCGGCATCGACATTGTGACCAAGGCCGACGAGGCGGTGAAAGCTTGTTTGGAAGGTACCGTCGTGCTATCGAGTTGGACCAGCGACGGTGGGTATGTGCTGCACGTTCAGCATGCTATGGACCTGGTAAGTGTATACAAGCACAACGCTGTGCTACTTCGCAAAGAGGGCGACCGTGTAAGGGCTGGAGAGGCTATCGCGATCGTTGGCAACAGTGGTGAACTCACTACGGGTCCGCATTTGCATTTCGAGCTTTGGCATCGCGGCGAACCAGTGGATCCGCAGACCTACATGGTATTCAAATGAGGACCCGTCAGTACCTGTTGGAAATACGAGCATGAGCCTCAAGGCTTCCCTGAGCAAGCCGTATGCGCAGTGGGTTGCACGACGCGTAATGCGAAATGCGCTAGATGCGGTCGCTCAGCA
Organism: Flavobacteriales bacterium; assembly: GCA_016717225.1. Taxonomy (GTDB): domain Bacteria; phylum Bacteroidota; class Bacteroidia; order Flavobacteriales_F; family PHOS-HE28; genus PHOS-HE28. Next base: position 189,858 of record JADKGB010000037.1, read on the forward strand.
GGATAGAATACTGAAGGCGCTGGTACGTCATGGTGTGCGCACCGCCTTCGGCAACAAGCATCAACTCGGTGAGGTTGCCGATCATACATCGCTGGTGCAAGCCGTGCCATTGCGCGACTATGAGGGCTTTCGCCCATACATAGACCGGATCGTGGCCGGAGAACGGGATGTGCTCTGGCCCGGACAGCCGATATACCTGTGCAAGACCAGCGGTACCACGAGTGGGGCGAAGTACATCCCCATCACACGGCATAGTTTGGCGAACCACATCAACAGTGCGCGCAACGCCCTGCTAAGCTATGTGGCACACACTGGCAACACGGCTTTCGTGGATGGCAAGATGATCTTCCTACAAGGCAGTCCGGTGCTCGATAGAAAAGGCGCGATCCCCACCGGAAGGCTTAGTGGCATCGTGGCCAACCACGTACCACGCTACCTGCTGAAGAACCGCTTGCCGAGCTTCGCAACCAATACCATCACCGATTGGGAAACGAAGGTGGAGGCCATTGTTACAGAAACGATGACCGAGGACATGCGGCTCATCAGCGGTATCCCCGCTTGGACGCAGATGTACTTCGAACGGCTGCTCGCGCGAACCGGAAAACAAAACGTGAAGGACGTTTTCCCCAACTTCTCACTCTTCGTCTATGGCGGGGTGAACTATGGACCCTATCGCGATCATATGCGCACCCTGATCGGCGGCGATGTAGACAGCATCGAGCTCTTCCCTGCCAGCGAAGGATTCATCGCGTACCAGGATCGACACGATGAAGAGGGCTTATTGTTGGTCGTCGACAACGGCATCTACTATGAGTTCGTTCCGACCAATGAACCCGGCCCTCCCAGAAGGCTTTCGTTGGCGGATGTCCAGCTCGGCGTGAACTACGCCCTCGTCCTGCACACCAACGCCGGGCTCTGGGGCTACGAGATCGGCGATACCGTGCGCTTCGTATCGCTGTCACCGCCGCGCATCGTGGTCACGGGCCGCACGAAGCATTTCACCAGCGCGTTCGGTGAGCACGTGATCGCGGAGGAAGTGGAGGGTGCGTTGAAGGAGGCCATGAACGCCATGTCCTGCGAGGTGAGCGAGTTCACGGTAGCGCCACAGACTTCACCGCACGAAGGCTTGCCGTACCACGAATGGTTCATCGAGTTTGCTTCGCCGCCTTCCGACCTGTCGCGTTTCGCCGGCCTGTTGGATGCGGCGCTTATCAAGCGCAACGTGTACTACAAGGACCTGATCACGGGCAAAGTGCTGCGGCCCTTGGAGGTCACGCCGGTAGGTCGTGGCGGATTCACGCGGTGGATGAAGGCGCGCGGAATGAACGATGCGCAGAGCAAGGTGCCGCGGCTGGCGAACGACCGCAAGTATGTTGAGGGGCTGAATTAAGGAGTGTGCCAAGGTGGACCAATCGAAGCAGAATAGCAGTTGGATCAATGCTCGCTCCATGAGCGGCATGCTCATGTTCGTGATCGCATTTGGGGTTCTGGTGTACGCTGTGTTGCGCGCTTCCAATGCTTCGTTCACGCACGACGAAAGTCTGAGCTACCTGCGCTACCCTCATCAGACCCTCACCGATATCCTGGCGCACAAGGAAGCCTATACGAACAACCACATGCTGAACACGCTTGGCATGAAGTATTGTGAGCGTTTGTTTGGCACCTCCGAACTGGTGTTGCGCCTGCCGAACTTATTGGCTCTGGTGATGTACATGTTTTATGCAGCGCTATTGGTACGCTCATTGCCAGCATGGACCGGGTTGGCCATGTTCACCATCCTGATCAGTAATGCCCACCTCCTCGAACTCTTCACGCTGGCCCGGGGATACGGACTTTCATTCGGATTCATGCTTGCGGCGATCTACCATCTGGCGACCTACCTCCGCAGTGTCCGGTTCAGGGATGCGATGCTGTTCCATGCTGCGTGCATGCTAGCCGTATTAAGCAACTTCACAATGTTGGACCTGTATGCGGCCGCATTAGGGTTGCTTGCTTTGGCTGGCTGCTTCATTTGGTGGATGATGCCGGAATATCGCCCTGTGCTATGGAAGAATGTTCGGCTACAAACTGTTCTCTTGGCCTTGGCCGTTTTCGGTTTATGGGAGCCCGTTCGTCAGGTGGTCACCCAGAATCATTTTGATTTCGGAGGGCAGCAGGGATTTTATCACGACACGATGCGTTCTGTGATCTATGCTGCATTCCCTGGTCTATACGTTGATGAGATCCTGCTACTGTTCTTCCAGGTCCTGTTCACGGCACTGATGGTGCTCGCACTTGCGCTCATCGTACGGATGGTGATCAAGAAGAACATCCAGTTCTTTTGCGAGCAGAAAGTGTTCGTGGTGGTCACCTGTGTGCTGGTCCTCACATGCACGGTGGCAATAGTTCAGCATTGGATCTTTGGCGCGGATCATCTCGAGGCACGATTCGCCAAATTTCTCCTACCGCTCTTGGCCCTTCATGTCGGGCTGCTCTTGTTAGCAGTCACCCAGCAACGTGGAGGTAATGTGGTTATGGTCGCGTTCCTTTTATTGGCGGGCATCTCACTCAAGTCTTTCATCAACAACTCCGGCTACTATCGAAGTGAGGAATGGCAGTATGACATGGAGACCAAGGATATGATGAAGGAGCTTTTAGTTGACCATGGTCGCGCGACATCCGGTTCTCCATCCATTCGTATTGGGAACACATGGCTGTTCGAGCCAACCATTAATTTTTACCGAGTGATCTGGCATGTGGATGAACTCGCACCTGCTCATCGGAACGGCCCGGAATGGAATGAGGATTACCTCTATTTGGACGGATCCCAGCGTGCCATAGCAGACACGACGAAGTACACGATACTCAGGGTGTTCGATCGGGCGGGAGCATGTTTGTATACGCGTCGCGTGGATGGTGAAGCAATGAACGCACCGCGCTAATGCAGGGACGATAACAAGGGAAAAGACACCATAGTTGGCCTGCCACCAGCGACATTAGGAGGGATTGAGCTGATCACCTTCAACGCTCATCCTGCATTGGCGCACCGATCGCCTTCAACCGGTCCTCGAATCCGGGCAGGGCAGTGGTCACTTTATCCAACCGACCCTGCAGCTCCTGCGCAAGTTGTTCCGCGAGCGCCGCGCTAGCCAAGTGCGTGGCCGTGGGGCCGTAGGAGAGCGACGCAATGCCCGCGTAGGCGGTTTCCAGTCGGTCCGTTACGCCCGGAGCGCGCTTTTCCTCGCCTACCTCATTGCGGGCTTTGCTACCATTGATTTCGATGTTGATGGACTCCAGTTCCTTTCGCATGGCAAGCAGGTCGCCTTGCAATTCCGGCGAGGGTCGCGGTGCGCGTTCATAGGCCTTCAGCATGAACGCGATCCGGGCGGTGGATCCCTTCGTCATCAGTTGGAGCGCATCCACGCGCGCCTGCACGGCATCGATGCGTTTGGCATAGGTGGCGACCGCTGCGGGTGTGGAGCCTGGGAGGTGGCCCTTGCGCAGGGGGACCACCGTTACGTTCACTGCACCTGAGATCGGGCTGAAGTCACCATTGAGCTGCTTGTAGAGTTGGGCTGTGTAGCGTCCTGGAGCGACCACGGGCCCGTCCGGCGCTTTGTCCACGTTGTCCTTGGTCACAGGCCGCTGGGCGGATGCCTTCAGGTCCCACACCACGCGCTGGAATCCTTCGCCATTGGCGGCTTCTACGCGCTTCACCAGGGTCCCGGACGAGTCGCTGACGAAGAGCCAGACTTTGGGCTCCAATGCGCGCGCTTCGGCCTCCACCGCTTCCCAGCCGGGGAAGGTGAGCGGCTTTCCGGCGTCCTTCAGTTCCTTCTCGGTTTTCTGTCGCTGCTTCTTGAGGTCCGGGTAACTGTCCTTCAGGAAGTAGGTGAACTCCGCTCCGAAGGGAGGGTTCGGCGCCAGATACAGGTCATCGCCCTGGGTGGCCTTGCCAGCATCTCCCAGAGGTGTTGTTGGGGCATACCACTGTGCCGGACGCGGATGGAACAGGTATGCTTCGCCTTTCAGGGTATCCGTGCTGAAGGTGCGCAAGGCGCTATAGTCGTCGAGGATAAAGACCCCACGCCCGAAGGTGCCGAGCACCAGATCGTTCTCGCGGCGTTGAATGGCGATATCGCGCACGGGAATGGTGGGGAGGCCTCCTTTCAACACCGCCCATTTGCGCCCTCCATCGGTACTGGTGTACACGCCGAATTCGGTGCCCAAGAAAAGCAGTGAAGGGTTGACATGGTCCTGTACCACACGCCAGAGGAGGGTGCGATCCGGCAGGTTGCCTGCCAGGCTGCTCCATGTGCGGCCCATATCCGTACTGCGAAAGATGTAGGGCTTGTAGTCGCCGGTCTTGTGGTTGTCGAATACCGCCAACACCGTGTTCGGGTCGAACAGGTCGGCCTTGATGTCATTCACGAAGGCGGTGGCGGGCAAGCCGGGCAGATTTTTCAGTTCAACGCGGCGCCAGCTCGTTCCTTCATCCTCGGTCACCTGTAAAAGTCCATCGTCGGTGCCGGCGTAAATGATCCCCTTCTTCACCGGGGATACGGCCAGCGAGGAGATCGTGCTATAAGCGGACATGGCGCTGATGTCCCATGCGTTGTCCCAACCCTGCGTGGTGCCGAAGAACGGGGTCTGTATGCGTTCGGCATGAGTGGTGAGGTCCTTGGAGATCGCTATCCAGCTATCACCGCGGTCTGTCGACTTCCAAACGCGGTAAGTGCCGAAGTAAAGGGTTGCCGGATCGTGCGGGCTCACCACGATCGGAGCGTCCCAATTGGAGCGTTCGGTGGGCTCACCGGGGCCGGCCTGCGGGCGGATGAAAACGCTCTCGCCCGTGGTGCGATCAAGGCGCATCAGGTTTCCCTGTTGCCATTCTGCATAGGCGATCGCGGGGTTCCCCGGTTCAGTGGCCGGTTGGTGGCCATCGCCGCCCAACACCAGCTCCCAGTCAGCGTTCCGAATGCCGTTTACATTGTCTGTGCGAGAGGGGCCTTCCTGAGTAGAGTTGTCCTGTGTGCCACCGTAAATGTTGTAGAAGGGCATCGCGTCATCCACCGCGATCTTGTAGAACTGCGTCACCGGCAAATTGGCCACACGGCGCCATGTCTTTGCAAGGTCGAAGGTCTCATAGAGGCCGCCATCGGTTCCGAAGATCAGGTATTCCGGATCGTCAGCTCGGAAGGCGATAGCGTGGTCGTCCACGTGCCGTGTATCCACTTTCAAGGTCCGGAAGTTCTTGCCGCCATCATCGGAGGTGAGCGTATAGTTGCTCACCAGATACAACCGGTCGAATTGGTGCGGGCTCGCATACAGTTCCTGGTAATAGTGTGGTCCGGTTCCGCCCGCTACCGCGTCGGACATCTTGGTCCAGCTGGCTCCCCGGTCTGAACTACGGTACACGGCACCGCTGCGGCGGTCGAGTTCAATGGCCGCGTACAGGACGTCGGGTTGTTGGGGAGAGATCGCCAGTCCGATCTTGCCCAAGTTGCCATCAGGCAGCCCCTGTGTCAGCTTCTGCCACGTCTCTCCGCCATCGGTGGAACGATGGATGGCCGATCCCGGGCCGCCGCCCATGTAACCGGCCACAGTGCGGTGGCGCTGCCAGGTCGCGGCATACAGCAGTTCGGGGTCGCGCGGATCGATCATCAGGGAAGTAGCACCGATCCAAGCAGCATCGCCCAATGTGCGCTTCCAGGTCTTTCCACCATCGATGGTCTTGTACACGCCGCGTTCACCGCCCTTGCTCCACAACGGTCCTTGTGAGGCGACCCACACCGTGTTCGGATCCTTCGGATGCACGATGATCTTCGACAGGTGCTCGGACGATTTCAACCCCATGTTATTCCAAGACTTGCCACCATCCTCACTTCGGTAGATACCGTCGCCATAACCGACGTGTCGCCCTCCTACGTTCTCTCCGCTTCCAACCCACACCACTTGGGGGTTCTGCGGATCGAGGGTGATGCAGCCGATGGAGAAACTCGCTTCACCGTCGAAGAGCGGCGCCCACGTGGTGCCGGCATTGTCGGTCTTCCATACACCACCGGAACCGACAGCCACATACCATGTGCTGGGTTTTTGCGGGTTGATCGCGATGTCACTGATCCTGCCCGACATGAATGCAGGTCCGATGCCGCGGAACTTCAGGCCTTTGAAGGGGTTGGTCTTCGCAGTATCCGGGGTGGCCTTGGCGCTCTTGCCTTGTGCGATGAGCACGGTTGGTGCAACGGTCAACGTTGCGACCAAGAGGAGGGATCTCAACTGCATGATCAGGTTCTCGAGAATGTTCGTTGTCGGGCAAGATAGGCGGAGCATTGCCAGAAAGAGACAGTGAACACCAAGCTCCGAAAGATGCGCTCGATCACCTCGCCATTTTGACTTCCCCGGGAAAGGAAGGGCCATATAGGGAGCACTAAAAGAGCGCAACGATCAGCACTCGGATCAGAACGAGAAAAAGGTGCGATGCCCCTTCAATGATCGCACTGGTCCCACAACAAGGCGTCACGCATTGTGTGAACTCACGCGGCGTGAAGGCTGCGCAGCGCAATACTCCGCGTTTGACGAATGATAGGAAGTCCGTCTCAGATTTTACAAGCGGGATAGCAACTCCCGTTCAGCGCAAAACGGTCAATGTTCCGCGTTGTTCGTACTCCCCATCGCGGAGGTCGGTGTACCGCAGGAGCCAGAAATAGGTTCCCTCGGGAACAGGATCCGAATTATCCCTTTTCCCGTTCCATCGTGGAACACCGGAACTACTGTGCACCAATTGGCCCCATCGGTTGTAGATCGATGACTCGATATCACCGACCCCTTGAATGAAAACGGGTTCCCAGAAGTCATTGAGGCCGCTTCCGTTGGGGGAGATCACGTTGGGCATTTCGACGACCACATCACAGGGAATGAAGGAAACAACCGTTGTATCGGACCCGGAACAACCGGAAACGACCACGGTCACCCAATAGACCCCCGCCGAATCCACTTCCAATGCGGGGTTTGTTGTGCCGTCGGACCAGAGGTATTCCGCATCTGAAATGCCGGTGAGGAGCGTCGCGTTATCACCCAAGCAAAGACTGAGGTCAGGCCCAAGCATAGGTGCAGGCGGAGTGATCTCCACTACGTTCACGGTATCCGAAAAGGAACAACCGCTCAGGGTGAGGTTCACCCAATATGTTCCGGGCGTTTGCACCAGGAAAGTGGCACTCGTAGAATTGTTTTGCCACGAATAGGTGGCATTCGCAATGGTCGCATCTAAAATGAGGGAGCCGTTCGGGCAGATCGCACCATCTGGTCCCAATACGTCACCTGGGGGCAGGATGATCTGTACCAGAAGGTCGAGGGTATCGGCCAACCCTTCTTCGAACACGATCGCCTGCACTTGGTAACTACCACCCACCGAATAGAAGTGCGCTGGTTGCAGATCGGTCGAGAAATTCAGAAGTCCCGATCCCGGGTCTCCGAAATTCCAGAAGATCGAATCGGCCGCGCCTTCGGGAAGCACCGCGAACAAGGTGGTGTCCTGCGGGCACACCTCGGTGGCGACGATACCGAATGATGTTCGGGAATCAATGAAGGTGGGCAGCCCCAAGGTGCCCGTCGGCCCACCCAGTGGCTGCGCCATAAACACATAGTTGCAAGCTAATCCCGGCAGATCGGGTGTTTGTATCACATCAAGCGCTGTGGCTCCATAGTACGTGCAGTAGATCTTGTTGTCCGGGCCCAATTGAAGAGCACCCCCAACGTTCGGCATCGAGCTCAACAGGACTTGGGAATTATTGACCTCGATCTCCCCCCCGGCCAGCAGGTCGAATTGGTAAACATTACTGACGCTACCGTTCGCTTCCGAGATGTACAGGAACTGGCCACTTGGCGAGAATTCCGCGCCGTATGCCCCGGGCGCAATGAAACCATCAAGCGTGATCGGGTTGGAGACCAGTCCGGTGGAGTTATCCACGTCAAAAACCTCCACGAGGTTCAAGGTCCAATGGGCCGCAACGATCCGCGTGGCATCGGATGAGGTTTTCAGATGGCCGATGGAATTGATGCCGCCGTCGTCGAAAACAACAATGCCCACATTGCTCTCCAAAGGAACCAGGTCGATCCCTGAAGCGGACAAATGAAAGCTGATGAACGAACCGCTATCGTACCGATGTGAGATCACCCAATAGTCGGTTCCGTTGGAATGTTCCACCACCGTGATCTTCTCACATACTGGAGTTGCCAGAAGGATGTTCTTCACGAGCGTTACATCACCTAGCCCGCCACTAAGAGTCATGTCAACTTCGGAGTACCGCAATCCCGCCACGTTGGCCTGTGCGGGCACGGTGAACACATAATAAATATTCGGGGCTCCCGGTTTGGGAACGATCACTCCGGATTGCGTGCTGCTCGGATCCCCAAACAGCCCGGTGCCGTTCGGCATGGGATTATGGTTCCGGTTCCAGATCGTGATCCCATCCGTATAGAACAAAAGGGCCCCATTCTCATCAGCGATCGAGGCGCATCCTTCGTTGGTGCTAAGCGCACCATCGAGCAAGGGAGTTGGGGCTCCAGCATTGAAGTCAAGGCCCGCAAAATTCCCGAAATACCAGATGTTGCGCTCTGCCTGGCCCCAAGAGAGGGAGAGGGATCCGAGGGCCAAACAAAGCAGACCGTTGCGAAGAAACATGCGGTTAAAATAATATGTGAGGGTCAACTGATCCGTGCTGCTAGTAGACGAGGTCGAAAGCCATTCGGTTGCTAGCAAACTCCAGCTATTCGATCCCGGGGTCGACCTTCGCACCATGATCGGCGTCGATGTCCGCAAGGCCAAGCAGTTGCTGGAGCATGGTTTCTTGGTGGCCATCCCCACTGAAACGGTGTATGGTCTCGCTGCGAATGCGTTCGATGAAGCCGCGGTGCTGAAGATCTTCCAAGCGAAGAACCGCCCTTCGTTCGATCCGCTCATTGTGCACGTGCGTGATCGCGAGCAAGTGGATGAGGTCGCATCGTTCGTGCCGCCGGAGGCCGAAGTGCTCATGTCGAAGTTCTGGCCTGGTCCGTTAACATTAGTGTTGCCGAAGAAGTCGCAAGTCCCGGATATCGTGACCAGTGGCTTGAATACCGTGGGAGTGCGCATGCCCGCGCATCCGTTGGCCTTGGAATTGTTGCGCTCCCTCGAATTTCCCTTGGCTGCACCCAGCGCCAATCCGTTCGGGTATGTGAGTCCCACCACCGCACAACATGTTGCGGATCAGCTGGGCGACAAGATCCCCTATATACTGGATGGTGGCCCCTGCGCGGTGGGTGTAGAAAGCACGATCATTGGGTTCGAAGAAGGGCAATGCGTGCTCTACCGGGCAGGCGGGGTTCCTGTTGAATCGATCGAAGGAGTGATCGGTGAACTGGGTATCGCTCAACGTAAGATGGTTCCTGTTGCGCCGGGAATGATCGAAAGCCACTATGCACCGCGCAAGCTGTTGATCGTTGGTGATCTCGTTGCACTGTTGAGAGAACACGCGAACAAGCGTTGTGCCGTCATCGCGTTCAACAAGACCTACGATGCATGGAAGTGCGAAACGCTTTCTCTGGCTGGTGATCTCAACGAAGCTGCCCGTAACCTCTTCGCTGTGATGAGAGCGTTCGATGTGAGCGATGCGGAGTGATCCTCGCTGAAGTTTTTCCGAACGAAGGTCTTGGAAGAGCGATCAATGATCGGTTGCGGAGGGCAGCGCAGAAAAACTGATCACTCCTTCGCCAGCACCCTCTTCCGCACCGTGCTTAGAAACTCCGGAGTCATGCCCAAGTAGCTGGCAATGTGCTTCTGTGCCACACGGCCATCGAGCCCTGGGTACAGTTTTCGGAACTCTGCATAGCGTTCTTCCGCGGTCTTGCTCAAGGAACTGAGCGTTCGGCGCTGCTGGGCCATGAAGGCGTTGGTGATGAGGATGCGGAAGAAGCGCTCGAACTTGGGCACACGTTCGAAGAGCTGCTCCTGCGCGGCCTTGTCTATCTGCAGCACCACGGTATCTTCCATCGCCTCAATAATGAGCTGGCTGGGCTGGTTCTTCAGCATGCTGCTCATATTCCCGGTCCACCAGTCCTCTGGCGCGAATTGGAGAATGTGCTCCTTTCCGTCCTCGCCCACATGGTACACGCGTAGGCAACCGTGCACCACGAAATGCTGGTACAGGCTTACATCGCCCATTTCCAACAGGTAATCGCCTTTGCTCACGTGTTTCGAACGCAGCAAGCCGCGCCAGAAACGTTGCTCTTCGGGTGAGAGCACAATGTGTTTGCTCACATTGCCCAGAATGGCGGCAAACTCAGCGTCGGTGGGCGGGGTCATCGGTGCCAAGGTCGGCACCATTTGCGATTTGTCAATGCCGCAGGTTGTTCCAGCCGCGCTTCACGGGTGCCACAATGCGTTGCCAAGTGGTGGGCGGGGCAACATAAGTGGTTACACAGATCCCTGTCAGGTGTTGGACCTGTTCACTTTCTCTTAGGATCACGATCGTTCCCAAGTCGTGCGGGGTGGTGGCTTCGGTAGGTGCCGGTTGTGGTTCATCAGGCTTGAATTTCACTGGCACTGCGCAGGGCACTGCTTGGCCTGAGAGGGAGATCGACATGCTACCCTCACCTTGGACCGAGATATCTATGATCAGCGCCACGCCGGCGAGGTCTTCAGGAATGCGGAAACCGAATCGGCCTTGTTCATCGCAACGAACGCGTACATCAGTTCCACGAACAGCCACGATCGCGTTCGAGATCGAAATTCCGGAAACAGGGTCGACCACCACACCGGTTATGCCCAACGGATCTTTGGGGTCAATCTCCATGGAGGGTGTTGTATCCATCATCGGTTCGATCCGCGCGGCCACCGCACTGTCTACTTCCATTGGATCCACGATGAATTTGATATCGCCCTTGACCAAGCCGTCCAATTGGATCTCGACCTCACCGATCTCCGTGTGCTCCAAGGGCGGGCCCGGTTGGGGAGTGATCACGGCTACGGTATCGCCTGTGATAGGTATGTTACATACCGGCGGGATCGAATGGGGCACGAACATCATTTTGCCGGTTACCTGAGGTGGCGGCGGCATCGGTTGAGCGATAGCGGGTTCGCCCAGCATGATCAGCGCTCCTTGTTGCGCCAAGGCTTCGTGACCGGCGGCCACCGCCAGCAAAGACGTGAACGCAGCGGCTGGGAGTCGGCTTTGCTGCTGTTTTTCGGCCGCGCCCAATGCACGGTCCAGTTGCCGGGTGTCGAAGCGGGCGCATTTCGGCTTCGAATTGCTTGTGAACAGCGCCACCAACTGCGCATCGGTGGCAGTGGTGAGGTCTGCAACCACATGATCGCATTGCGCGCAGTGGCGGCCTTGTTCGCGCGGGGACATAGCGTCCCAGTTCTCGTGGCAAGGCGTGGGAACACTGATGGTGATCTTCATGCTTCGATCGCCATAGCCTGGCGAAGGCGTTATGTTGGAATGATGCGCGAACGGACGCGAATGCACGATCCGTACACGCGACGATGCCATCGGTTCATGTCGGATCACAGGTCCGAAATCCGATCTTCGCGCCCCGCTCCATGGGCACATGCCCACATGAGCACATGCGCACATGCCCGTTCGTCTCGCCATCCTCGGCTCCACCGGTTCCATTGGCACACAGGCCTTGCAAGTGGTGCGCGAGCAGAAGGAGTGCTTCGAAGTGGAACTGCTCACCTGCGGGCGGAATGCTGAATTGCTGATAGCTCAAGCGAAAGAGTTCACCCCGAACGCGGTGGTGATCGGCGACGAAAGCAAGTACGCCGAGGTACGCGATGCCTTGCAGCCGCTGGATATCAAAGTGTTCGCAGGGGCCAAGAGCATAGAGCAGGCCGTAACGATGGAAGGCATCGACACGGTGCTTACCGCGATGGTAGGTTATGCTGGGTTGCGTCCAACATTGGCGGCCATTAACGCTGGCAAGGCGATCGCGCTGGCGAACAAGGAGACACTGGTGGTCGCAGGTGAGCTCGTTACGAAACTCGCCCGCGAAAAAGGTGTGAACATCTATCCGGTGGACAGCGAGCACAGCGCCATCTTTCAATGTTTGGCGGGTGAGTGGGAGAACCCCATCGAGAAGATCGTGCTTACTGCGAGCGGCGGCCCGTTCCGGGGGAAGAGCCGTGCTGAATTGGAACAGGTTACCCGCGCCCAAGCGCTCAAGCATCCCAACTGGGACATGGGCGCCAAGGTGACCATAGACAGTGCGAGCCTGATGAACAAAGGCTTGGAAGCGATCGAGGCGAAGTGGTTGTTCAATTTGAAGGCCGAGCAGATCGAGATCGTTGTGCATCCGCAGAGCATCATTCACAGTTTGGTGCAGTTCCGCGATGGCAGCATGAAAGCACAGCTGGGCCTGCCTGACATGAAGTTGCCGATCCAGTACGCACTGGCCTATCCCAAGCGCTTGGTGACCCAATGGCCGCGCTTCGATTTCACACAGTATCCGGCGTTCACCTTCGAGCAGCCGGACCTGGCGACGTTCCAGAATCTGGCTCTGGCGTTGGAGGCCATGAAGCGCGGCGGGAATATGCCATGCATCCTCAACGCAGCCAATGAGATAGCGGTTCAAGCGTTCTTGGATGAGCGTATCGGCTTCTTGGCCATGAGCGAGCTTATCGGGAACGTGATGCAGAGTGCCACCTTTGTACCCCATCCCACGCTCGAAGACCTCGAAGCCACCGACGCCGAAACACGCGCCATGGCCGCGAACTGGAAGCCCTGAACCTTGAAATGGATACCCTGATCACCATCGGCCAACTGTTGCTAGGCCTCTCCATATTGGTGGCGCTGCACGAGTTCGGCCACTTCCTGCCGGCCAAGCTATTTGGCATGCGTGTGGAAAAGTTCTATCTCTTTTTCGATGCGCCATACGCCCTGCTGAAGAAGAAGATCGGCGACACGGAATACGGTATCGGCTCCTTGCCTTTTGGCGGCTATGTGAAGATCAGCGGCATGATCGACGAGAGCATGGACAAGGAGCAGAAGGAGCGCATGACCAAGCCCCCTGAACCGTGGGAGTTCCGTGGCAAACCTGTGTGGCAACGCCTTATTGTGATGGTGGGTGGTGTAACGGTGAACGCGATCCTCGGCTTCCTGATCCTGAGCATGGTCCTGTGGGTGTGGGGTCGCAGCTACATCCCCTTGGAAAACATGGTCTTCGGCATCGAAGCGGGCCCGCTGATGGAACGACAGGGCTTTATGGATGGGGACAAAGTGTTGGAAGTGCCCGGACATCCGGTGCGCACCATCGGTGATGTGAGTATCGCCATTCTGATCCACGACGCACGCGAAGTGGTGGTAGAGCGCAAGGGGGAACGCAAGACGATCAACCTGTGCGAAACGATCCAGGACAGTATCCTGAACAGCGGGTCGAAAATGCAGTTCGGTATGCGCATGCCGTTCTACATCGATTCCATTGTTCCGGGGGCGAATGCGGACAAGGCGCGCAGCTTCCGCAAGGGGGATCACGTGATGATGGTGGAAGAAAAGCTCACGCCGTATTTCGGTGATTTCATCGACGAAATGCAACTGCACAAGAAGGGTGTCGTGGAGGTAACCGTTGTGCGCCAAGGCCATGTGGTGAAGATCCCGGTGAATGTGGATAGTGTTGGTCGTGTTGGTCTAGGTCCCAAGGACCCTGGTCAACTGTCGGCGTTCACGAACAAGATCGTGAAAGAGCAGTACGGATTCTTCGCCAGCATACCCGCCGGATTGAAACTGGCCGTTGAGCAATTGCGTCTCACGGTGGTGTCGTTCAAGCTGATCTTCAGGCGTAGTGGAGTGGCCCAAATGAGCGGTTTAGGTGGTATGGCCAAAGGTTACGGCAGTGTTTGGGATTGGTCGCACTTCTGGGAATTCACGGCATTCCTCTCCTTCGGCTTGGCGTTCTTGAACATCTTGCCGATACCCGCGCTCGATGGCGGTCATGTGCTGTTCCTCTTGTACGAAGGGATAGCACGTCGACCGGCCAATCCCAAGGTGTTGGAGTACGCGCAAATGGCGGGTATGGCCTTTTTGCTCACGGTGATCATCGCGGTGAACGGCCACGATATCTACAAGTGGGTTACAGGCGTTTGGTGATCGGGTGCAGCCACCAGAACCCGTTGCCCGCATTTCCGTAGGAAGGGGTAATTCCTCTTTCCATGGCCCGTGTGATCCTCATTGAAGACGACAACCTGGTTCGTACACTCTTGATGCGCCGCATGGTGGCTGCAGGTTGGAGCGTTACGCCTATGCGCGATGGCCGCGATCTGCAAGCGGTGATGGCTGAACAACCAGCCGATCTGCTGGTGATCGATCTCGGTCTGCCATACATCGATGGCTTCGCTTTGGTGGAAAGTTTGCGCGCCCACGGCCACACCACACCTGTTCTGGTGATCAGCGCATACGAGCTACCGCATTTGTTGGAGAGTGCCAAGAGCACTGGCGCGAACGACGTGTTGCAAAAACCGTTCGATCAGGAAGAACTGCTCGTTCGGATGAACAGGTTGTTGGCAGCGTAATACTTCATCACCGGCCGAAGGAGTTCATCTTCGCCCCGTGCGAACGGATCACGACCTGATCATTATTGGCCACGGCTTGGCAGGCGGCGTTTTGGCAGCCACGGCTGTCAACAGGGGAATGCGTGTTCGCGTGTTCGATGCACCCAAAAGCGGTCAGGCATCGCGCGTGGCTGCAGGAATTGTGAATCCGATCGTTCTGCGGCGAATGGTCCCCAGTTGGCGCGCCGCTGAAATGTTGGTTTGTGCGGAAGCCTTCTTCAAGACACCCCATTGGCATCCGATCCCCATGGTGCGAATTTTCGGGAACGCGCAAGAAGAGAATTATTGGATCCGCTCAGAAGCCGATGAACAAGCTGCGCCCTTTCTATCGCGTGAGCAACGCGTGGATGTGGATCGAGCGGATATTGATCGCGGTATCGGTTATGGGATCGTGAACCGTTGCGCGTGGTTGGATGTGAATGCATGGCTCGATGAACAACGCACAGCACTGATCCATTCAAACCATTTCCGGGAAGAGTGGATCTCGAAGGAGGACATCGTTGAACACGCTGATCATGCGATGGCAAAGGGTGAAAGCGCTTCGTTCGTCGTGTTGTGCGAAGGTCCCTTCACCGCAGTTCCCGGACTTGTCCCGGCGAGGGG
The DNA here is from genome assembly GCA_016717225.1 of Flavobacteriales bacterium. Lineage (GTDB taxonomy): Bacteria > Bacteroidota > Bacteroidia > Flavobacteriales_F > PHOS-HE28 > PHOS-HE28. The sequence goes on from JADKGB010000037.1 coordinate 205,024, forward strand.
CGAATTGCTCACAGTGCGCATTCCTGGCTTGGGGCTGAAGACCATGATCCATCGAGGCGCTTTCCTGCTTCCGCTGGGCGATGACCTCTATCGGGTTGGGTCAACATTCGCGTGGGACGATCTCTTTGTAGGCCCCACAGAAGAAGGAAAACAGGTGTTGCTTGAACGCTTGCTCAAGATCACACGGTTACCAGTCGAACTGATCGAGCACGCAGCAGGTGTTCGCCCGGCTGCACGCGATCGGCGCCCGATCATGGGTCTGGTTGGAGGGGGATCGCGGATCGCGGTATTGAATGGTTTTGGCTCGCGCGGAGTTTTGCTGACGCCTTGGGGTTCGGCGCACTTGTTGGATCATTTGTTGCTTGGCCAAGAGCTGGATCCGGAGGTGAACGCCGCCAGGTTCTCAGTTTAGAATATCGCTGGGGACACGAAGAAGTTCGTCTCGAAGTTCGGCGTCCATGTTCGCTTGGTCAATTCCTGTTGGATCGAGTGAACTCCAGAGCGCCACACGTGTACGGCCATGCATATTCAAAGGAGGATAACTGACTTGATCACACCCGCAAGAAAAGCGCGCCGTGATGGAACAAGCGGTGTATTAGCAGTTTTTCACGCCGCACAATTGCACCTTTGCCCAATGCGTAATTCGCTTCTGTTCCTGTTTTCGTTCACGATCCTCGTCGCTGTATCCTGCAACAACCAACGCAAGACCGTGAGTGCTGAGCCTTTGAAGGAAACCGATCCCCGCTGGGTGCAGGTGGATTCGCTCTCGAACATCGGGCAATACGCCGATGCACTTTCACTCACAGACACGATCGTTGCTGAAGCCCGTGCTTCTGGCGACTACCAATTGGAATTCCGTGCTCTTATGAGCCGTGCACGTTTCCAGCAAATGACCGGCGTAGAGGATGCGGTCATGATCGGTGAATTCGAGGCACGTGCGAAGTCGGCTTCATTCCCCCTGAACGCGTTGCTGCATAGTGTGATCGGCGAGCAATACTGGAGTTATTATCAGAACGATCGTTGGGCGATCCTTCAGCGGACCGCCACGCAGGATGATCCGCGTGACATGGCCACGTGGAGCCAGCCCACTTTTATGCGGAAGGTGATCAGTGAGTATCGTGCCTCGTTGATCGAAGTTGATAGCTTGAAGCTCGTTCCAGTTGGTGGCGTTGCGCGGATCCTTGCTGACCCGAAAGCCGACGGATCGCTTCGACCCACGTTGTTCGATCTGCTCGCCCATCGCGCTCTGGTCGTATTCAGCAACACTGAAACACGCCTTGCGGAGCCCGCTTCCCGCTTCACACTGAAAGACCCACGTGCGTTCTCCCTGTTCGAGGAGTTTGCCGTAAAACCCTTCGCGCATCCGGACAGTACGAGCTGGGAGTTGCAGGCAATGAAGATCTTCCAACAGCTCGAACGATCGCATCTGAGCGATAGCGAACCTGATGCGCTGGTGGATGTCGCACTGTTGCGCTTGCGTTACGTGCGCGAGCGGAGCAACCTTGGGAACAAGGACACACTTTACTTAAGGGCGTTGGAGGCGATGGCTACGCGCGTGCCCAATGACAGTTGCTGGAGTTCGGTGACCTTGGATATCGCGCGGTGGCATAGCGACATGGGTGCGAAATTCCAGAGGCTCGCACCTGAGTTGAACAAGTGGGAGCGCAAGACCGCACTGGGCTTTTGTGATCAAGCGATCCAGAAATTCCCCATGAGCCCGGGGGCATTGGATGCGCAAGTATTGAAGGCACAATTGCTCGATGCGAACGTGCAGATGCAAGGTGAAGAAGCGGTGCAGCCGGCGCATCCGTTCAAGGTGGCGGTCACTTACAAGAACGTGCCCAAAGTGTGGTTCCGCATTGTGACGGATGAGTGGACACCGAACAGCTACTTGAACCGCAACAACCAGGAACCCGAAGAGAAGCTCATCGAACGCAAGTCGATCCGTGATTGGTCCGTCGTTATGCCGGATGATGGCGACTTGAACGATCATCTCACAGAGGTCCCCGTGGATGGACTGCCTCTCGGCCATTACGCGATCGTCATGTGTGATAGCAGCGGCTTCAAGGCGAAAGTGGACAACATCGCTTTCGCGCGTTTCTGGGTAACGCAATTAGCGATGTCGCAACGCACGCATAACGGGAGCACAAGTGTGCTGGTGTTGGATCGTTCCACAGGAGCACCGAAAACGGGAGCGAGCGTGGTGCCTTGGACATGGAAGAACGGATACGGTCAGGACGGTTTTGTACGCGGCGAACCAGTTGTCGTTGGAACGGATGGCTATGCTCGTGCAGTTCAGCATGAACAACAAACGCGGATCGCCTGGGAATTGGTCGATGGCCAGGACCGTTACATTAGTCAGCAAACGTGGGTCGGATATGGTGGTGGCGCAGAACCGCAGGAACCCGTTCGCACGTTCCTGTTCACCGACCGCGCGATCTATCGCCCTGGTCAGCCGGTGATGTTCAAGGGCCTTGTGACAAAGAAGAACGGGAAGAGCACCGAAGTGGTTCCGAGCTTCAAGACGACGATCACCTTCTACGACGTCAATGGCGAGAAAGTAGATGCGCTGGATGTGACGACGGATGCCTTCGGGTCCTTCAACGGAACATTCACGGCGCCGCAAGGAACACTCACCGGAAGCATGTCGTTACAGACGGAGCATGGGTCGCAACAGATACAAGTTGAAGAGTACAAGCGCCCAACGTTCGAAGTGGTTTTCGATGAGATCGCGGGCCAGCCGAAGCTGGGGCAAGAGGCGATCGTAACCGGGATCGCGAAGAGCTACGCAGGCGTTCCGCTAGATGGAGCCAAAGTGCAGTGGACAGTGAAACGCAGTGCGCACATGCCTTGGTGGTGTGGGTGGTATTACCGCGGTTGGTTGCCTTGGGGCAGCAGCACACAGGTGGCGCAAGGTGAAGCGATGTGCGATGCACAAGGCAAGTTCAGCGTGAAGTTCAAAGCTGAAGCGGATGATCAGTTCCCACGCGGCGCGGACCCAACGTTCAACTTCGAGGTGGAAGCGAGCGCTACGGACATCAATGGCGAAACGCAGAACAGCAGTACCAGTTTGAGCCTTGGATACCGGAGCATCAACATCGAATTGGGCATCGGTGAAAGTCTCGACCGTTCCACATCGGACAGCATTGATGTGCATGTGGCCAACCTCAACGGCCAGCGTGTGGATGTTCCATTGGATGTCCGCGTTTACAAGTTGCAAGCGCCACCCACGCCGATCCGGGATAGACAGTGGGAGCGTCCAGACCGGTTCGTGATCACGCGTGAAGAACACGCGCAACGCTTTCCGCAGGATGTGTATACCAATGAGAACGACCCGCTCGAGTGGGTCAAGGGCAATGAGGTGAAACAGGAACGCGGTTATGTGGCAGGCAACAAACGAATGTCTGTTCGCGAAGCGCGCACATGGGAAGTTGGCAAGTACCTGATAGAGGCATCAGCGAAAGATGAAAGCGGCACCGAGGTGAAGGTGAGCAAGGCGTTCACGGTCTTCGATCCGGCGATCCAGAACACGGGCTTTGTTGGCGAAGCCTTCCATTGTGAGGCGGTGGGATCTCGTGCAGAACCGGGAGAAAAGGCCAGGCTCTTGTTGAGCAGCGCGCTACCGGATGGCCGTGTGTTGATGGAAGTTGAGCGTGCAGGCAGGATCGCGGTGAGCCGTTGGTTCATCCTGAAGAACACGCAGCAACTGGTGGAGTTGCCGGTGCTTGAGGACGACCGCGGTGGCTTCACTGTTCATCTTTTGTCTGTTGAGCGTGGCCTTGTTCATAGTGAAAGCAAGTTCATTGATGTGCCGTGGACGAACAAGGAACTGAAGGTTGAATGGATGAGCTTTCGCGACAAGTTGTTGCCCGGAAGTGACGAAGAGTGGCGCTTGAAGATCACCGGCAGCAAGGGCGAAAAAGTCGCGGCGCAATTGCTTGGCGGCATGTACGATGCTTCGCTCGACCACTTCGTTCCGCATGGCTGGGACATGCCCATTTGGCAAACGAACTATGCACAACTTGGTTGGCAGCGGCAGGAGCCGTTCGGTACGGCGAACGGGCAACAGATCTGGCGGGAGCGTTCGTATCCCGGCGGTGCAACACGTATCTATCCTGAGCTGAACAACTTCGGATATGCCTATGAGTTCGCTCGCAGGCGTTTCGCCAATAGTGGATTGAAGGCATTGGAAATGATAATGGTTGGCAATGCGGTAGCAGAGTCCGCACCACCATCCGAGGGCGATGGCGCATTCGCTTTCACCGCGGACGCCAAGAAATCGGAAAAGGGTAATGAGGAAAGCACAGACACCCCGACACCGAATGATGCAACGAAGAGCGCTGGTGACGCGCAACCACTGCGCAGCGACTTCCGCGAAACCGCGTTCTTCTTCCCGGATCTGCTCACCGACCGCGATGGCAGCATTGTATTACGCTTCAAGACGCCCGATGCGCTTACTCGCTGGAAAGTCATGGGCTTGGCACACACCAAGGATCTGCAGCTCGCGCAGTTCACACGCGAAACCGTCACGCAGAAGCCGTTGATGATCGTTCCCAACCTGCCGCGTTTCCTGCGCAGCGGAGACAGGATCACACTCACGGCGAAGATCAATGTGATCGAACAAGGCCGTGCCGAAGGCCTCGCATCGCTCGAGCTTTTCGATCCGTACACCAACGCATCGCTCAACAAGATATTCGGCGTGCAGGTTAAGGACCAAGCGTTCGTTGCGGCTATTGGAGCGAGCGCTGTGGTGGAATGGAGCATCGCCGTTCCCGAAGGCGTGGATGTATGCGGTTTGCGCATCACCGCGAAGAGCAAGGGTGGACCGCGCAGTACGATCGTTGCATCCGATGGAGAGGAGCGTGCATTGCCGGTGCTCACGGACAAAGTGCTGGTTACCGAGAGCCTTCCGCTTTGGGCAAGCAAGGCCGGCACGAAGACGTTCACACTCGAGAAGCTCAAGAGCAATACGAGCACAACATTGCGCAACCAGTCGTTGAAGCTCGAATACACCCCGAACCCCGCGTGGTATGCTGTGCAAGCACTTCCGTACTTGATGGAGTTCCCGCATGAATGCACGGAGCAAACGTTCAGTCGCTACTATGCGAACAGGTTGGCTGCGCACATCGTGGAAGAACGGCCTGCGGTGAAGAAGATCTTCGAAGAATGGAAGAAGGCTGGCCCCGAAGCGTTCGCGAGCAAATTGGAAAAGAACCAGGATCTCAAAAACGGTGTTGCTTGCTGAAACGCCATGGGTAGTGAACGCGCGCAGCGAACGCGAAAGCAAACAGCGCATTGGCCTGTTGTTTGACATGCAGCGCATGGCCAGTGAAGAGGCGCAAGCCTTGAAAAAACTGCGCGACATGCAAATGCCCAATGGTGCCTGGCCGTGGTGGAGCGGCATGCAGGAGAGCCGATGGATCACACAGCACATCGTTGCTGGTCTCGGTCATCTGGAGCAATTGAAAGCTGCCGATCTGCGCGAGGATGGCCAGAGCCAACAGATGGTGAAGAACGCGGTGCGCTGGTTGGATGGTGAAGTGGAGCGCGACTACCAGCGGATGTTGAAGGACTACAAGAAAGAGGATCTGGCGAAGTACCGTCCGGGTTATTCAGAGATCCAATTCCTGTATGCGCGCAGCATGTTCAAGCGCTGGCCGATCGATGGTGCCACGAGCACAGCGGTTCGCTTCTATCAGGAGCGCATAACGAAGGAGTGGTTGGGTTATGGACTGCAAGAGCAGGCCATGATCGCACTTGCCTTGGACCGGATGGGCGACCACAAAACGCCAGCACTCATACTGGAGTCGTTGCGCCAACGCGCCACCAAGAGCGAAGAGCTTGGCATGTATTGGAAAGACTTCATCGGTGGAATGGACTGGTCAGGTTTTCCTACGGAAACACACGCATTGATGATCGAGGCTTTCCACGAAGTGGGCAAGGACGAAGCGAGTGTGAACGCATTGCGTACCTATCTGTTGAAGCTGAAGCAGACCACGGATTGGAAGACAACGAAAGCCACTGCCGAAGCGTGTTATGCCTTGCTGCTCACCGGCCCAACTTGGTTGGATGAAGCTGATGCACCCGTGATCACGGTAGGCAGCGAAACGATCAAAGTGGACAAGACCGAAGCGGGCACGGGCGCGATCGAAAAGACTTGGGCCGCGCCGAATGTGAAGCCTGCGATGGGCACCGTTAACATCACCAGCAAAGCGGACAAACCCTCGTGGGGCGCGTTGCACTGGCAGTACTTCGAAAGCATGGACAAAGTGACGCCGCATGAAAGTCCGTTCAGCATCAAGAAGCAAGTGATGCTCACGGAGCAGAGCGACCAAGGGCCGAAACTCATACCGTTGAACGGAACCAAGAAATTGAAGGCCGGGGACAAGCTCACCATCCGCATCGAGCTGCGCACGGATCGTTACGTGGACTATGTACACATGAAGGATCTGCGTGCTTCGGGACTTGAGCCCACCGAAACAATGAGCGGCTACAAATACCAAGGTGGACTCGGCTATTACCAGAGCATTCGCGATGCGAGTACCAACTTCTTCTTTGACCGCATACCTCCCGGCACGTATGTGTTCGAGTACGCGCTACGGGTTACACATGCTGGTGATTTCAGTAATGGCATCACCACGGCGATGTGCATGTATGCGCCGGAGTTCTCGAGCCACAGCGAAGGCGTGCGCGTGAAGGTGGAAGGGGAATAACTACGAACTTCACCGGCTTATGATGCACCGATCGCTGTTCAGTTTGTTCTTGTTCGCGTGCCTGGCACAAGCGCTTTCCGCGCAAGTCTCCACTGCTTGGCGCGCGAGTCTCGATGCCTACTGGTCGCACCTCGATGCGGAGTTCGCCGATAGCGCCACCTCACCGCTCACCGCTGAGGACCGCGCCCACTTCGCGCACTTGGAGCACTTCCCGTTCGACAGCAGCTATTGTGTGAAGGCTTTGCTCACTCCCGCCGAGAAGGCCGAACCCTTCGCCATGAAGACCACTAAGACGCGCACGCCGATGTACAAGGCCCATGGCACGCTGCGCTTCCTGTTGAACGGCGAGGAGCGCACCCTCACAGTGTACGAAAGCGTACCCCCGCATCCCGGTTATGAGAACGAGATGTTCGTGCCGTTCACGGATCTCACCAATGGAAAGGAGACCTATGTCGTTGGTCGCTATCTGGACCTGCAAGCACCGATCGATAGCTTGATCACGCTCGACTTCAACAAAGCATACAGCCCCTATTGCGCCTACAACGACAAGTACAGCTGTCCCGTGCCGCCACGCGAGAACCACCTGACCACGGAGGTGCGTGCGGGGGTGCTGAGGTTCCACGAGTGATGGACGTCCGAAAGCCCCTCCTCTTGGCGGCTAGCACACCAATGCGCGAGCGCCACGTTCTGTGATCGGTTCGGCCAGTACATCGGTGGAACCGGGTGATCCATCTGATCAGGCACGTGACAACCATCACCGATCCCTGTATTTTGCCGACTTCTCTTTGTAGTTCAACGCTTCACCACACTTCCATTCGATGAACGTACGTCACGCCATCCTTTTCTTGGGCACTGTCCTTTCCTGCACAGCCTTGGCCCAAACCACCAGCAGTAACCTCGGCCGAATGCGGCCGGATGGGCAATACGAGATAAGCATTGACCGGGAAGTACCCGTGGAGTTCCTCGGCACTGTGCAACCCTTCACCAGCTGGGACAGCACGCAAGTGTTCCCGAACGTGGCGGTGAGGGACCGGAATGGGATCTTGGTGAAGCGCTATCCACCGGGCACCAAGGCTTCGCGCCTGCATGACCATGTGGACCCGACCGCACAGCCACAAGGCCTGGATCCGGCGCTCCAAACGGCAGGGCCGTTGCATGGCTTCGAGCGGGCGGTTGACCTATCGGTGGATGGCATCGTGTACAATGGCGTGAATCCACCGGACCCCTGCCTGTCCGTTGGTCCCAACCACGTGATCCAGATGATCAATGGCCCTTCAGGAGCCTACTTCCGCATCTGCGACAAGAACCTGGCGACCATCGGCGCGGCACAGACCTACATGGACAACTTCCTCGCCGCGCAATTGAGCTACAGCGGATTGGGCGACCCGGTTGTGGTTTACGACGCATTGGCGGATCGCTGGCTCATTAGCGAGTTCACCAGCAACAACAACAACCTGATCGTCGCCATCTCCCAGACCCCCAACCCGACCGGGGCGTGGTACGTGTACAGCTACACCGCCACCAACTTCCCGGACTATCCGAAGTACGGCGTGTGGAACAATTGCTATGTGGTGACGAGCAACGAGAACTCGCCCGCTATCTACGCTCTGCCCCGCGCGAACATGCTCGCGGGAACCGCGGGCACGGCGGTGCGGTTCACGGTGTCTTCCTACGGCACGATCGGTTTCCAGGCGTGCACGCCCGTGCATTTCGGCGGCGGTGATGCGCCACCAGCAGGCGCTCCGGCGATGTTCATGCGCATGGCCGATGACGCTTGGACCACGAGCACCACGGATGTGGACCGCCTCGAACTGTGGAACATCAACTACAACGCGGGCACGCCGGCCAGTTCCACGATCACCGGCCCCACGGCGCTGAACACCGAGGCCTTCGACACCGGCCTGTGCGGCTACACTTCGTTCGCCTGCATGAACCAGCCCGGTAGCGCCACCACGCTCGATCCCCTGCGCGAGGTGCTGATGAACCGCATCTCCTACCGCAACCTCACCGCCACCCAAGGCTACGAAGGCATCGCCTGCAGCCACGTGACCGATGTGAGCTTTGGCTCCGACCGGGGCGGTGTCCGCTGGTACGAGCTGCACCGCACCGGCGGTTCGGCCAACCCATGGAGCATCTACCAACAGGGCACCTGGTCGCCGGACGCGAACGACCGTTGGATGAGCGGCATCGCCCTCAACCAGAACGGGGACATCGGGCTCAGCTACAACATCAGCGGCACTACCGGTGGCAATGTGTATCCCGGCATCCGCTACACGGGCCGTTATCGTACCGACCCCTTGGGCCAGATGACCTTCGCCGAAACGAGCATCGTGGCGGGCGCAGCCAGCAATAGCAGCAACCGTTACGGTGACTACGCTTCGCTGGATGTCGATCCGGCCGATGGCACCTCGTTCTACGGTACCGCACAGTACAACCCCGCCGCCGCTTGGAGCACGCGCATGTTCAAGTTCTCGTTCCCGGCGAACACCGGATGCACCTATCCTGTGGCCACCGCAACACCTGCCTGTGCGAACCTATCCCAGTACAACGTGGGAGTGAACCTCACGAACATGGGCAGCGCGACGAGCATCGACATACAGGTGGATAATGACGCGGGAGGATCCAATGGCTACACCACGGTCCAGACCGTTACCGTTACGGGCAGCTACGGTCCGTTCGGTCCGTATGCGACGGGTTCCGCCGTGAATGTGCGCTTGCTGAACAACTTGGACGCGAACTGCAACCTGAACCTGAACAACGTGGTGGCCGTGTGCAATGGTCCGGGCTCCCAGTGCGCTTATTCCAGTACCGGCACCACGAACATCGCGGACAACACCACGGTCACCAACAGCATCGTCGTTCCGTCGCTCGGGGGTGCGACCATTACCGACCTGAACGTGTTCGTGAACCTCACGCACACCTACACGGCGGACCTGCGCCTGTCTCTGCAAAGTCCAACGGGGACGATCATCAACATGATCGCCTCCGGGTTGTGCACGGACAACGACAACATCATCGTTGAGTTCGACCAGCAGGCCGCGAACCTCATCGGTGCCGTATGCCCGATGAACAACATCTTCGCCCGGCCATCCTCCTCCTTCGCCGGGTTCAACAGCGAGGTAATGCAGGGCAACTGGACCTTGCGCGTACAGGATGCGGCCACGGGCGATGTCGGCACCATCAACAGCTGGTGTTTGATTCCCACGTTGTCCTCGCCGAATGTTCTGGTTTCGCCGAAAGTGTTCTTGGAAGGACCCTATGACATTGGGACAGGTCTGATGGGGGACGGCCTGCGCAGCGCATCGCTCATCCCGACGACACAACCGTTCACCACCTTGGGCTATGCTTTCACAGGAGCACCGGGAGCTGGTGGAACCGTAGTTGGAAGCGTGTTCACCACCACGGGCAACAACGCGATCGTGGATTGGGTGATCGTTGAGCTCCGCAACCCGGCCTCGCCCGCCTCGGTATTGGTGAGCTGTGCAGCGCTCGTTCAGCGCGATGGGGATGTGGTGGCGCTGAACGGTACCTCACCGGTCAGTCTCACCATCGGTGCTGGCAGCTACCATGTGACCGTGCGGCACCGCAACCACCTGGGGGCGATGACCAACGCGGCCGTTGCCCTTTCCGCCGCCACCACGACGGTGGACCTGACCAGTGCGGCCACAGCGACCTTCGGCACCGATGCGCGCAAAACGGTGGGAAGTATCCAAGCGCTCTGGACCGGTGACGTCAGCTTCAACAAGACATTGGCATACGTGGGCGTTGGTAACGATCGTGATCCTATCCTGACACGTGTAGGCGGGACTACCCCTAATAACGTGGTCAGCGGGTACTTTTCGGAAGACACCAACCTGGACGGTAGTGTACGCTACATCGGCGTCGGAAACGACCGCGATGTGATCCTCGTTAATGTGGGAAGCACAACACCGAACAACACGCGCACCGAGCAAGTGCCTTGATCCGGGCACAGGCCAGGAGTGGCTTATTGTTTCGCTGGAGCACCAGCTGAAACTGGCTTTCCGCCGTTCTTTTTCGGCTTTTCGTGCAAGGTGTTCTCCGCGCGCGCGATGGCTTCCAACTCCTTCAAGCGCTCGTAGGCGAGCATTTGCTTGTTGTACCGGCGCAAGTCTGCTGGGCTCAGTTCGTGTACGTTTCGCAGGTCCATTTTGTCACTGAGGTCGTGCACTTTCACACGAATGGCCAGGTTGTTCTGCGCCACTCGATCGATATAGGCTTCATAGGTCTCTTTCTCACTACGCGTGATGTGTGCAAGAGCCTCGAGTACAGGCGCTGGAAAGTCCTTCGTGCGCATGTGGGCCAACGTCAGGTCCGAGCGCTCAAGCACATCATGAAGCGCACCGAGCAGCTGCTCTTCGAGATTTCGGCCACGTGTCATAACCCGCATCACGTGCAGGATGTATGGCTGGTTGAACCGGTCCACTTGGCCCTTGTGGACCTTGGCCGCCAGGCGGATGGCGCGTTCGAGGAGGAAATCCATGGAGTGCGAGGGCGGTCGAAAATAGCAGATGAACGAAAAAGTCAAGCATCGAGAATTCACGCAGTGCAAACCAGCGCATTGGAACCTCTTAAGCTGAACGGAGGAACAGAAACTGGTCAACCTGATCTTGTGACCGATCAACTGGAAGTCTGGTCAATGTGCCGTGCAGTTCACGGATCTTGGTCTGAGATGCTCGCAATTGCTGCGCAGAGCTGGAGGTCTTTGTTATGTAGAACAGCCTCGGCAGGTTGGGTCGCACGTCTGGAGCTTGGATCAAGCTCACTGTTCCGGGGTGTCGCGAGAGTCTTTCTCCAGTACAAGAAGCGGAAATATGTCGATGAAATTGGATTTTGATTCGACGAAACTTGACAACGGCTCTCGCATCATACTTCATTTGCGACTCATTCTCGGTGAATACTGGGATCCCGATCGGCCCGCTAGCTACTTGGACACTAGCAACGGAAAACGATCATGATACTCTGGAATAGTCATGTTAAGCGCTTGGTGCGCCCCGTTCCACGAACGGCGCAGGTGAGCCTTCCGCAATCGGGCGAAGTCGTTGGCAAGTGGATGCTGATGCACTTGATGGCTGCCGTAGTTGCCTCTTGGGCACAGCGCCTCACATGCTGTTTCACAAGCCGGCCTAGAACGAACCCGGTGAGCCATGCGTGATCCCAGAACACATCAACGATCGTCCATGGCAGCCCTGCTCTCTGAGTTCCGGGATCCGGAGCTCTGGTGCTTCTGCGTGCTGGGCATCATACTGGTCCTTTTTGCATGAATCAAACAAGAGCCGCGATCCGCGAGCCCTTCAAATTGAAAAACCAATAACCAAACACCTCGAACATGCGACCGAACCGTTACACTCGCTGTGCTCGTCACGGCACGTTCACGGCAATGGCCTTGGCCATCTCCTTGGGCGCTTTTGCGCAACGAGCGCAGAAGTCATCCGGGCACGATGCTGCTGCGGATGAACTCCTCCACAATTTCGAGAAGCGGATCACCTTCACGGAGAACCAAGGGCAGTTCTCCGAAGGTGTGTTGTACCGCGCAGATTTCCCGTTGGGCCAGGCATTGGCCACGCCTGAGGGGATGTACATGAAGAGCTATGATCCCATTGCCGTGCGCGAACGCCAGGAAGAAGGCATGCGCATCGAGCAGGATATGCACGATGGCAAACCATCCCGACCGCTCACCTGGCGTGAGCGCGGACATGGTTGGATGATGAGCTTCAAGAATGCTACGTCCGCAATGCGCGTGGAAAGTCGCGCGCCTCATACGGAAACCACCAACTACTTCATCGGTGGCAAGTCCGCGTTGAACGTGGGCACAAGCAACGAGGTGTGGTACACCAATGTCTACGCGCACACCGATATACGTTACTACCCTGATGCCAACGGCGCACTGGAGTACGACATCATTTGCAAGCCCGGAAGCGATCCACGCAATATCGCGATCGAGTTCAAGGGGATCGAACGGCTGCGCGTGAACGAGAAAGGCGAACTCGTGATGCCGACCAGTTTGGGCGAAATGACATATCCCGCTCCCGTGGTTTACCAGCGTGTGAACGGACGTGAACGAAAGGTGGAAGCGAGCTACAAGGTGAGCCAGAACAACATTCTTGGGTTCACACTTGGCGACTATGACAAGTCGCAGCCCTTGGTCATCGACCCTATCGCATTGCGCTGGGCCACATGGGTGAACACAGCAAGTAGTGACGACAACCACGGACACGCTATCTGGGTGGATCCCAGCGATGGTGCCATTTATGTGGTTGCACGTGTAGTTGGAACAACTGACCAGATCACGGTTGGTGCCTTCGACGTAATGGCCAACGGGAATCTGGAAATGATCGTGGGTAAGTACGTGGAACCTGCCGTTGTAGGTGGCTCGGGTACACGTGTTTGGCAGACGTACATCGGCGGAAACAATGACGACAACCCGTATGCGATGGAACAAGGGCCGGATGGCAACCTGTACATCACCGGTCTTACAGGCAGCACGAACTTCCCACTTCTCGGAGGTACGGGGTTCACAGGAGCGAGCCTCGATCAGCAGGCACAAAGCGGGAACGACATATTCGTGTTGAAGATCAATACGGCTGGTACAGGTATAAAATCGTGCGTGATCGGTGGTAATGGCGATGACCTTTCCTACGACCTGCGCACCACAAGCAACGGGGATGTATTGGTGTGCGGAACAACCACCAGCACCAACCTCAATACCCTGAACGGCGGTACGGCGAGCAACACCAATAACGGTGGAACTGACGTCATCCTCTTCAAGGTGAACCAGGCACTGAGCAGCTTGGTATGGATGCGCAACTATGGCGGTAGTGGAGGTGATGAAACACGCATTATGGTGCAGGATCCGGTGAGCAACGAGATCTTCCTTGGCGGGTACACCGCCAGCACCAACTTCCCGACGGTGAGCCCTCGACAAAGCACACGCGGTGGCAACACGGCCGGCTTTCTTCAGCGCTTGAACAGCATTGGTGCAGCCTCCTGGTCTTCGTATTTCTCATCGGCCGCGAGCAGCAGTGCGCAGATCCTGTGCATGGAATTCAACACCACACGAACGGAACTCTATTTCGGCGGATTGACCACTGGCCTTCTCGCGGCCAACATCAGCGCGAACGGCGTGTTGGACAATAGCTACAATGGCAGCACGGATTACTTCGTTTGCCGCATGGGCATTGATCAGAGTTTCTTGGCCTCCACCTATCTCGGTGGTACAGGCACAGAAGCGAACATGATGGGGTTGAATACGGACCTGAACAACGATGTGTACGTCTTCGGCTATAGTGCCAGCACGAACTTCCCGACCAGCAGCTTGCCGAACACGGCGCTGCAGACCACCAACCAAGGGGAGAACGACAAGACATTCAGCAAGCTGAGTGCGAACTTGGGATCACTCCTTTTCAGCACCTACTATGGTGGCACCACCGACGACTATGATCCGGTGGGCGAACGTGGCATCAAATTCAGCAACTGCCGCATTTACACGATCGTTACAGCCGAGAGCAACAACATCCCGCTCACACAGGGTGCATTGAACACTACAAAAGTGAGTTCGAGCACTACCATCTATGAGCCGGGCCTCGTTGTGTGGGCAAATCCACCGGACATTCTGGACAACACCATCAACGGGAACCAGACCATTTGCGCGGGTGGTTTACCGGGTAACATCACAGGTTCGAATCCGAGCTATGTTCTTCCGACCATTGTCAGGAACAATTCCGCGAGCGCATATCCTTCCTTGGGATCAGCCGCGACTTTCCAATGGCAGATCAGTACGGACAGCCTTAACTGGACCAATATCCTTGGGGCCACCAGCCAGAACCTGTTGGGCTCGCAAGTTGGTGTGGTCACAATAAAGACGTTCATCCGTCGCATTATCGGTGGTGATGCGTGTGTGCTCGCCGGAGCAGCTGACCAGGTCGTGACGGTAAACATCAATACGGTTACCGGGGTGGTGAATGACGCATTGTGTAACGCTGGCTCTAACGGTTCGATCACCGCAACATCCACTGGCACGGGACCATTCACCTATCTCTGGAGCAATGGGCAGACCACCCAGACCGCGACCAACCTTGCCGCTGGTCCGTATAGTGTAACAGTTACTGATGTGAACCAATGCCCGGCTAGCGGGAATTTTCAGGTGGGTCAACCAAGTGCGGTCGGTGGTAGTGCTCAGGTTACCAACGCGACGTGCGGAAATAACAACGGCAGTGCAACTGCAAGCGGTTCGGGTGGCACTCCGGGATATAGCTACTTGTGGAGCACCGGTGCTGTTGGTTCTGTGCTATCAGGCGTAGCCGGTGGAAACTACAGTGTGACAATTACTGACGCCAACCAGTGTGCGTTCGTGTTGCCGGTTTCGATCAGTGGTGGCGATGTGCCCAATGCCAACGCTGGGGACGAATCACAGATCACCTGCCTCAACAACCAACAAGTGGTGTTGGATGGATCATCCACAACGCCCAACGTCACCTTCAGCTGGAGTGGTCCAGGCATTGTGTCGGGCGGTGGTACTGAAGATGTGACGGTGAATGTGGCTGGTACATATACGCTCACGGTGACTAACGCGCAGACAGGATGCACTGCTACGGATGCAGCTGTGGTAACGGCTAATACAACACTGCCCGGTGCACAGGCCACGGGTGGCACATTGAACTGCACGGTGCTGAGCGTACAGCTTGGTGGAAGCGGTAACGGAACGTTCTCTTGGAGCGGTCCGAACGGATTCCCGAGCAACGTGCAGAACCCAACGGTGAGTGTCGCGGGCACGTTCTCACGGTCACTGGCACGAACGGATGCACAGCCGGCGCAAGGGGGTGGAACTTGATGGAACACTTCCAGGTGCCCACAGGGGCACGCGAACTGCACGGGCTAAGCGTACAACTTGTAAGCGGTAAGGAACGTCTCGAGCGGCCGAACGATTCACGAGCACACAGAACCCGACTGTAAGTGACGCTGGCACGTATGTGCTCACGGTCACTGGCGCGAACGGATGCACAAGCACAGCGCAAGCGGTAGTGGAACTTGATGGAACACTACCCGGTGCACAAGCCACGGGTGGCACATTGAACTGCAACGTGTCGAGCGTACAACTTGGTGGAAGCGGTAACGGAACGTTCTCCTGGAGCGGCCCGAACGGATTCACGAGCACACAGCAGAACCCAACGGTGAGTGTCGCGGGCACTTATGTGCTCACGGTCACCGGCGCGAACGGATGCACAAGCATGGCGCAAGCGGCAGTGGAACTTGATGGAACACTTCCCGGTGCACAAGCCACAGGTGGCACATTGAACTGCAACGTGTCGAGCATACAACTTGGTGGAAGCGGTAACGGAACGTTCTCATGGAGCGGCCCGAACGGATTCACGAGCACACAGCAGAACCCAACGGTGAGTGTCGCGGGCACGTATGTGCTCACGGTCACTGGCGCGAACGGATGCACGAGCACAGCGCAAGCGGTGGTGGAACAAGACAACACGCTACCCGGTGCGCAAGCCACGGGCGGCACCTTGAACTGCAACGTGTTGAGCGTACAACTTGGTGGTAGCGGAAACGGAACGTTCTCCTGGAGCGGCCCGAACAACTACACGAGCACACAGCAGAACCCAACGGTGAGTGTCGCGGGTACGTATGTGCTCACGGTCACTGGCGCGAACGGATGTACGAGCACAGCGCAAGCGGTGGTGGAACTTGACGGAACACTACCCGGTGCGCAAGCCACGGGTGGCACATTGAACTGCAACGTGTCGAGCGTACAGCTTGGTGGTAGCGGTAACGGAACGTTCTCCTGGAGCGGCCCGAACAACTACACGAGCAACGTGCAGAACCCAACGGTGAGTGTCGCAGGCACGTATGTGCTCACGGTCACTGGCGCGAACGGATGTACGAGCACAGCGCAAGCGGTGGTGGAACTTGATGGAACACTACCCGGTGCGCAAGCCACGGGCGGAACATTGAACTGCACGGTGTTGAGCGTACAACTTGGTGGTAGCGGTAACGGAACGTTCTCCTGGAGCGGCCCGAACAACTACACGAGCAACGTGCAGAACCCAACGGTGAGTGTCGCAGGCACGTATGTGCTCACGGTCACTGGCGCGAACGGATGCACAAGCACAGCGCAAGCGGTGGTGGAACAAGACAACACGCTACCCGGTGCGCAAGCCACGGGCGGAACATTGAACTGCACGGTGTTGAGCGTACAACTTGGTGGTAGCGGAAACGGAACGTTCTCCTGGAGCGGCCCGAACAACTACACGAGCAACGTGCAGAACCCAACGGTGAGTGTCGCAGGCACGTATGTGCTCACGGTCACTGGCGCGAACGGATGCACAAGCACAGCGCAAGCGGTGGTGGAACAAGACGACACGCTACCCGGTGCGCAAGCCACGGGCGGAACATTGAACTGCAACGTGTTGAGCGTACAACTTGGTGGTAGCGGAAACGGAACGTTCTCCTGGAGCGGCCCGAACAACTACACGAGCAACCTGCAGAACCCGACTGTAAGTGACGCTGGTACTTATGTGCTCACGGTTACTGGCGCGAACGGATGCACGAGCACGGCAGAAGCGCAGGTCGAGCAGGATAGCACCCTTCCCGGTGCGCAAGCGACAGGAGGAAACCTGACCTGTTCGAATGTGAGCGTACAACTTGGTGGAAGCGGTAACGGAACGTTCTCTTGGAGCGGTCCGAACGGATTCACGAGCACACAGCAGAACCCTGTAGTAGGAACGGCCGGTTCATATGTGTTGACGGTTACCGGAAGCAACGGATGCTCAAGCACGGCACAAGCGATAGTTGAGCAGGACGACAGCACCCCAGGTGCGCAAGCGATCGGCGGTGTGTTGAATTGCAGTATATCATCCATCCAATTGAGTGGTTCAGGCAATGGCACGTACAGCTGGAGCGGCCCGAACAACTTCACAAGCAACGCGCAGAACCCCGTAGTAACCGCTGCTGGCACATACGTGCTCACGGTAACAGGTGCGAACGGTTGTACCAGTGTGGCACAAGCCGTTGTTGAACAGGACAACACACTGCCGGGCGCGCAAGCCACTGGCGGGGTATTGAACTGCAATGTCTCGAGCGTGCAACTTGGTGGTAGCGGTAACGGCAGCTTCTCCTGGAGCGGCCCGAACAACTACACGAGCAACGTGCAAAACCCAACGGTGAGTGTCGCGGGCACATATGTGCTCACGGTGACTGGCGCGAACGGATGCACAAGCCAGGCGAGCGCTGTAGTAGAGAGTGACCTCTTGGCTCCGGATGCGTTCATTGGGTTCTTCCCGGAGTTGGATTGCAACATCCAGAGTGTTGCCCTCACCGGTAACAGCCCACAACAAGGCGTATCCTACAGCTGGAGCGGTCCGAACGGGTTCACGAGCGCGGATCAAACCATCAACGTTAGCACCATCGGAACCTATGTGCTTACCGTGACTGGTGAGAACGGTTGCAGCTCGAACACGCAGGCAACGGTAACACGTAACGGTACACTTCCTGGCGCACAAGCAACAGGCGGAGTGCTCACGTGTGAGAACAATGCCGTTATTCTGGGTGGCTTCGGCAACGGCAGCTACTCATGGACCGGTCCGAACGGATTCACGAGCCTCGATCAAACGCCAGTTGTTACAGAAGCAGGTAACTACGTGCTCACCGTAACAGGTGCCAATGGTTGCACAAGCACTGCTTCTGCGGAAGTCACACTGGATGCTGATGTTCCAACAGCCGGTGCCCAAGGTGGTGTGTTGAATTGCAACGTGAGCAGCGTAACGCTGCAAGGCAGTGGCAACGGTACATTCTCATGGAGCGGCCCGAACAACTTCACGAGCGCGCAACAGAACCCGGTCGTTACACTAGCGGGCACGTATGTGCTCACCGTAACGGGTGCGAACGGTTGCATTAGCGTCGCTCAAGCGGAGGTGACAAGTGACACCAACGTCCCCGAGGTATTCATCGGCTTCTTCGTCCAGCTGGATTGCAACAACCAGAGCACCACGCTTACGGGGAACAGCACCACCGTTGATGCGACCTTCTCGTGGACTGGCCCCAACGGGTTTACGAGCATGAACCAGTCGATCAACGTAAGTGCGATCGGAACGTATGTGCTTACCGCCACCGGACCGAACGGGTGCAGTGCGACCACGCAGGCCACGGTTACACAGGACGGCACACTGCCTACTGCGATCGCCACGGGTGGTTCACTGACCTGCTCGATAGCAAGTGTGCAGTTGAACGCCATCGCCGGTGGAACCTTCGTGTGGAGCGGCCCGAACAACTTCACGAGCACCGAGCAAAGCCCAGTTGTTACGGTGGCTGGCACTTATGTCCTCACGGTAACCGGCTCGAACGGTTGCATCAACACCGCAAGTGCTTTGGTAACGCAAGAGAACACCGGCTTGGAATTGAGCACGCAAGGAGGAACGGTTCCATGCGACGGCAGCGGTGCGTTGATCAGTGCGAGTGCCGACGGTGAGGTGATCTATACCTGGAGCGGCCCGAACAACTTCAGCGCAACCGGCGCGCAAGTGTTGGTTTTCGTTGAGGGCATCTACACGGTGACCGGCGTGAACGACAACGGGTGCAGTGCCACGGCCGAGGTAACGGTGAACAAGGCGAATTGCGACGACTGCGCGCCGATCATCATCGAATGCCCGCAGCCACAAACAGTGGAATGTGGTACTGATCTGGATCCGGATGTGATCGGATATCCTGTGTACCGCAAGGACCCGAACTGCCCGGCGATCAACTACAGCACATACTATGACATCACCGCTGGCTATTGCCCACGCACAGTAACGCGTTACTGGACCATGGCTGATGAAACTGGCGATACCGCCTATTGCGTGCAAGTGTTCATCTTCAACGACACACAGGCTCCCGAGATCCTGAACGTACCTGCCGATGTAACGGTGGAATGCGGACAAGTCCCCGAGAAGTCCGGTGATGTTTGGGCTGAAGACAACTGCAAAGACTGGCTTGATGTGCAAGTGACCGATGCCGTTGACGAAGACAAGAACAAGTGCTCGTACACCATCACCCGCACGTACTGGGCTGTGGATGCATGTGGCAACCTCGGCACCGCAACACAAGTGATCACCGTTGTGGACAACACACCTCCCACGATCGCTTGCGAATACGAACTGGACGCCGAGTTGAAAGCGGATTGCAAGGATGTTCCAAAGCCTGTGGAATGCAAAGCGGAAGACAATTGCGACAGCGATGTGCAGGTGGACGTGCACGACGTGTATTCGTACGATGTGGAGAACAAGCAGTGCTTGCTCCTGCGCACATACAGCGCAACTGACGATTGCGGTAACACCACAAGCATCGAACAAACGATCCTGCTCATCGGTGATTGCTGCGATAAGAAAGGCGATGGAAAGTCGATCGACGTGAGCGTAACACCGAACCCCTTCCGCGATGAATGCGTGATCGCCTTCAAAGCGACGGAGACGGCCAAGGCTGTGTTGAACATCTTCGATATGAACGGCCGCCCGGTCGCAGAAGCGTTCAATGCAACTGTAACCAAAGGCCAAGAGGTACGTGTTCGATTCACCGCTGATCAAGTGCAGCGTGGCATCTACCAGTACAGTCTTTTGATCGGTAACGAAGTGGTCACCGGCCGATTGATCGTGCAGTAAGTGTTTCTACCAAAACCAGCGGCGCGGCCCCCTCAGCAATGAGGGGGCCGTGTTGCGTTGGAGCCTGCTATTGAAAAACCGGTGCTGTTCCTTCCGCAGCAGGGGGAGTGTGCTTTCGCACACCTGGTTGCACCAACTTCCCTTTACTAGCCGCAACGCGATGTTTGATCTTCGCAATGATCAACAACATCACGGGCACCATGATCAGGGTGAGGAAAGTCGCGAAGATCAATCCGTAGATAACGGCCCAGGAGAGCGGCCCCCAGAAGATCACGTTGTCGCCACCAATGTGGATGTGCGGGTTGAGTTCGGTGAAGAGCGTGCCGAAGTTGAGGTTGAAGCCGATGGCCAAGGGCAATAGGCCGAGCACGGCGGTAATGGCCGTAAGCAACACCGGACGTAAACGCGTTTTGCCGGCAATGATCAGCGATTCGCGGGAAGCTTCGATGGGCAGTTCGGCATCTTCGGGCAAGCCCAATTTTTCGCGTTGGCGATCGAAGAGCAGCTTGGCGAAATCCATCAACACGATGGCGTTGTTCACCACCACACCGATCAGCGAGATGATACCGAGCATGGTCATCAGGATGATGAAATCCATGCGGAACACCACCAGGCCGAGGAACACACCGATGGTACTGAACACCACCGTGCTCAGGATCACCATGGGGTAGCTGATGCTGTTGAACTGCCACACGATGATGAGGAACACGATGAAGAGCGCGATCAGGAACGCCCTGCCGAGGAAACTCATTTCCTTCATCTGGTCTTCTTGTTGGCCGGTGAAGGCCAGGCCGAAGCGCTCATCTTTCGTAGCCGGCGGAGCGTCCTTCATCTCCGCGATCACTTCATTGCTGTTGTAGCCAGCGATCACGTTGCTGCTCACGGTTACCACGCGTTTCAGATCGGTGCGTTTGATCGCACTGAACGTAGTGCCGAGTCCTTCTGTGGCGACGGCGCTGATGGGAACCTGGCGGATCGGCGGTGAGCATATCACGGAAGGTGATCTTCATATCCATGATGGTGCCCACATCGTAGCGCTGATCATCCTTCAGGCGCACCTGGATCTTGTAGTCATCATCATCGCCTTCCACGCGGAACGTGCTGACCTCTTTTCCGAAGAGCGCGGTGCGAATGGCATCGGCCACGGCGTAGGTGCTCACGTTCAAGCGACCGGCTTTCGCGCGATCGATGACGATCGGCATCTCCGGCTTCTGGCGATCGATGTCCACGCGCAGGGCTTCCACGCCGGGCACGTTCTTGCTCTCCATGAAAAGCTTCAAGCGATCGGCTTCGGCGAGCAGTGGTTCGATCTCGTCACCGGTGATCTCAAGGTTGATCGGCTTGCCTGTGGGTGGACCTGCGGCGTCCTTGTCCACACTCACGATAACGCCGGGATAGCCAGCGAGATCACGTTGCAATTTCAGCAGGATCTCTGTGGTCGTTAGGCCTTTCCGCTCGGCGTATTTCACGAAGCTCAATTGGATACGGCCCTTGTTCGGGGTGTTTGCGAAACTGACGCCTTGCGCGGGATCGCTGGTGCCATTGCCCACTTGCGAGATCACGGAGTTGATCAGCCAGTTCCGCTGCTTATTTTCCACTGTACCGTTGGCGCGTTTCACCTCCACTTCTTCCATGTAGGGAGGCACGTTCACGATCGCGTTCACTTGCTTCTCGACCAGGCGGGTGATCTTGTCCGTCTTCTCGATATCCGTGCCAATAGGCGCCTCGATGAACACGTTCACATACTTCGGTTCGTTGATCGGGAAGAACTCCACTTTCGGCGGGAATACACCCAGTAGTACGAAGGCGAAAAACAACAACCCGATGGTGCCGGGAAGAACGTCCGCGGATGGTGTTTGGCCAAGGCAAATCGCAGGAAACGTTCGTAGCGTTTCTCCAAACGTGGCAGCAAGCTGTCCTGGAACCAGCGAGTACCGGGTACTCCAAGATGCAAATTCAGCAAACCGAGAATACCGACGAACACCGTGAACGTACCAATGCCCGTTACGAACCCGCTATGGCTGGAGAAGCCCAACACGGCGATCAACGTACCGATCACAGCGAGAATTCCGGCGAGTCGGTAGACCTTTTCGCGTTGGGATTCTCGCGCTCCACCTTCATGAATTGTGTGCTCAGTGCAGGGTTCACAACGAGCGCTACAAAGAGCGAAGAGCTGAGAGCCACCATAAAGGTGATGGGCATCCACTTCATGAACTGGCCCATGATACCGGGCCAGAAGATCAGTGGAACGAAGACCATGACCGTAGCGGTAGTAGCGGCCACGATCGGCATGGTCACTTCACCTACGGCCTTTCGTGTGGCGATCATGGCGGGCTCGCCATTGCTCATGTGGCGGTAGATGTTCTCCACGATCACGATGCCGTCGTCCACCAATCGACCCAACGCCAGTATCAATGAGAACAGCACCATGATATTGAGCGTAACACCGAAGGCGTTCAGGATGATGAAGCTGATGAACATGCTCATCGGGATCGCCAGCCCAACGAAGATCGCGTTGCGCAAACCGAGGAAGAACAACAACGTACCAACTACGAGGATCACGCCGAAGATGATGTGGTTGAAGAGCTCATCCACTTGCACACGTGTATCGTCACTTTGGTCGTTCGTCACCGTGATGGTGAGGTCTTCGGGGATCACCGTGCCTCTCGCTTCCTTCAATATCTCATTGATCTTGTCGCTGGCGATGATGAGGTTTTCACCAGCGCGTTTGATCACGTCCAACATCACCACGGGGTTGCCGTATTCACGGGCATAGCTGTCGGCTTCCTTGTAGTCAAAACTCACTTCGGCCACATCGCGCAAGCGCACTTCGTTGAGCTTTTCGTTCTTGATCACGATGTCGCGAATGGTCTCCATATCCGGGAACTCACCCACTACACGCACCGCACGCCGTTGGCCATCCGTGAGCACTTCGCCACCGCTCATGGTGAGGTTTTCGGTTTGCAACGCCATCGCCACATCACCGAAATTGAGCTGAAGCGCCTCGAGCTGGTGCAGGTCCACGTTCACCTTCACTTCCTTCTCCGGCACCCCACGGATCTCCACCTTGTTGATCTCGGGCAATGCTTCAATGCGGTCTTCGAGGATCTTGCCGTAGTGGTGCAATTGATCGAGCGAATAATCACCGCTCAGGTTCAGGTTCATCACCGGCATGATCTCCGAGAAATTCATGGCGAACACGTTCGGTTCGGCGGGCAGGTCCTTCGGGAAGTTCACATCCCCTTGGGCTTTGTCAACCGCGTCCTTGACTTTCCGCAGCGCTTCCGTGGGCGTTACGTCGTAATCGAATTTTACCTGGATCGTGCTGTAGTTCGGAACGCTGGTGCTGTCGATCTCGTCCACCCCGGTGATGGTATTGATCTCCTTTTCCAACGGCTTCGTGATCAGCTTTTCGATGTCCACCACCGAGCTGCTATTGTAGGGTACGCCTACGTAGATCTCTGGTGTCACCACCTCCGGGAAACTCTCCTTCGGCATGGCGATGTACGAGTAGATCCCGTAAACGAAGATCAACGCGGTGATCACGATCACGGTCGTGCGGTTCTTCACCGCCCAGCTCGTGATGGCGAACTGCTTGCCGTGGCCTTCGCCGTAGGCTTCGTTCTCTATGTTGCTGTGGTCCATGATTGTCGATCGGTTTAACGCAGAGGTGCGGAGAGGACGAAGAGGATCGCAGAGTTTGTTTTGGTGAGGTCTCCGTTCTTATCCACTCGCGGGTGCGTAGGTAGGGTAGAGGTTCGTAGAGTTTGTTTCAGCGGGATCGTGGTTCCTCTGTGCGGCTCAGTGGTTGATCTTGACTGCATCCAGTATTGTCTGCGTTCCTTCTCTTCCTCTGCGCCTTTCCGTTTGGTTCTGCTCCGCGTTCCTGCCCTCCTCTTTGCGCCTCTGCGTTTATTTTGATTCAGAGGTTCGTCACTTTCACTTCTTGCCCATCGGCTACGCTCTTCGCGCCTTCGTCCACGAGGGTAGCGCCGCGTAGCAACGAGGCATCGCCGTTCTTCACGCCGATCATGGTCACCTTTTTGTAATCGGCAAGGCGATCGACCATCACTTTTTTGGTGCGCTTCTTCCCGTCCTTTTCCTCGAGGGTGAAGACGTAGTTGTTCCCGTTCACATCCTCCTGGATCACCTTGCTCGGGACCACAAGCGCGCTGTCCTTCACCACATCACGTACGTGGATCACGCTCAACAGATTAGGGCGGATCATCTCGCTTCCGTTCGGTAAACGAACGCCCACACGGAACGTCCGGTTCGTTGGGTTGATGAAGCGGCTCACGTTCGTAAGACTGGCGTGCAGGGTATCTCCCATAGAAGGGAAAACGACCATCACCGGGTCTCCGTTCTTTACACGTTGCACATAGCTCTCGGGCACATCGGCATCCAGTGTTGCGCCGCTGGGGTCCACCACGCGCGCAACAGCTGCCATCGGACTGGTCATGTCCCCTATGTTCACCATGATATCATCCACAACACCATCGAACGGAGCGGTCACGTTGCTCATGCGCTGTTGCTCGCGCAATGCTGCAAGACTTGCTTCGGCTTGCTCCTTGTTGCTTTTGGCTTGCAGGAATTGTATCTCACTACCGATCTTCTGGTCCCACAACGAGCTCTGTTTCGTAAAAACATCCTTCGCCAGGTTGTAACCAGCTTGTGCGGCGGCGATCTGCTTCTCGATGGCATCGTTGTCCAGATCGATGATCAGTTGCCCGGCGCGCACGCGTTCACCTTCGCTCACAAGCACGCGGCGTACGCGACCACCCATGGTGAAAAGGTCCGCGCTCTTATCGGCCTTCACGTTACCGTGTACCTCAACGAAATGCTCGAAACGTGAAGCTTGCAGCACCATGGTTGTAACGGCGGGCAGGTTCTTCTTCACCGTGGTGTCGCGCTCGGCTATCCAGGTGTCGGCTTCTCGATCTTCTCGCCGAGTTCCTTGTAAGCCGCCTTCAGCGAATCGAGTTCAATTTTTTTCCGACCGAGATCATCGGTGGCGCTGCCAGCACCGCAGCCGGTAAGGAGTGCAGCGAAGGTGAGATAGGTGATCGTATTCTTCATCACTTGGGGGTGTTCTTGCAACGTGAAGCTTGGGTCTTGTAGCATTAATAGAGGTCCAGTGCCTTGCGGAGGTCGGCACGGGCCATGAGCAATTGCACGAGTTTCTGTACGTAGTTCTGTTGGGCCAACAAATAGTTCCCATGCTCTTGGGTGAGTTCGAAACTGGCTGCACTACCGGTGTTGAACTTGATGGTCGTTCGTTCGAAAATGCTTTTTGCCAACGCCAGTGTGCGCTCCTCAGTCTTGAAATTGTCGTAGGCCGAGCGTGTTTCGGTGCGGCTTTTTTCGGCCATCGTGATCAAGCGCTGCTCGGTGGCCACTTGGTTGATCTTCACTTGTTCGAGGGCGAAATTGCTCTGCTTCACTTTTTGGTAGCGCATGCCACTGCTGAAAATGGGCACGTTCAATTGCAGGCCCCAAAGTGTAGTGGGGAAGAAGGGGTAGGCACCGCCCGGGTCGAATGACGGTCCATTCCATACTTGGCTGTGGCTTACGAAGCCGCCGAGAGATGGCAGCGCCTTAGCCTTGTCGTTCTTCACGTTCAATTCCTGCAGCCGAACAAGCGTATTCGCGTAGCTCTGCTCCACGTGGCCATTGGCATCCAAGGCTTGTTCGGTGAGACCGGTCTCGCCCGCATCTACGAGGATGGTCTCCAACTTGTCGGTCAAGGTGATCGGTGTGCCCTGTGGTGTTCCGAGGGTAAGGGCGAGGAGCATGCGCGCCACTTCTGCTTGCTGTTTGAAGTTGCGCTTGGTGGCGTTCACTTGTTCCAATTGGATGCTGATGCGGTCGATGTCCGTTTGCTCCATGAATCCAGCCTCTTTCATCGCCGTAACATCACGCAGGCTCTTCTCCAGCAGGGGAATGCCTTCCGCAGTGAGGCGCTCACCCTCTTCGGCTGCGAGAACACCGAAGTAGGCTTTCGCCGCTTGGTTGCGCGCATCGGCTTGTGCTTTTTGCAGATCCTCCTGGCTCTGCACTTTCAGTTCGCGTGCGGCACGCAGGCCGACGATGTAGCTACCATCGAAGATCAATTGGCTCAGGGTGAGGCCCGCGTTCATGCTCCAGGGGACACCGAATTGCGCAGCGATGAATTCGGGCCCTCCAGAGCCTGGGGCCGAAAAGAAATTCGGGATCAGCTGCGTAGGCACATCAATGAAATTCTGCAGCTCCACCTTGCCGCTGATCTGCGGAAAACCGATGGCGGTGATCTCCTTGCTGCGCGCGTCCGACTTCTGCGCTTCGAGGGCGCTGCTGCGCACGGCATAGCTCTGTTGGGCCGCGAGGTCGAGCGTTTGCTGAAGGCTCAGGCTTAACGGCCCTTGTGCGAACACGCCAGCAACAAGGCCGATCGCGAGGGTGAGAACAGGTTTCCTCATGGTGTTGGTCAACTACGTTCTTTCTTCGTTTTCTTCTCGAGATACTTCAGTCCCTTATCGCTGGCGATGCCACGCATGTGGTAGCGAAAGCTCTCCCACGTAACATCCGAAAACTGTATTTGTCCACGGGGAACAGTTCTCCATCGAAGATCACATCGAAGCGGGACAGATAGAGTTTGGCCACGATATCCGCCTTCAGGTCATCACGATAAAGGCCCTCTTTCATGCCTTTGCGCATGTTCTGGGTCATGCAGTCGTAGATGTGGCTCCGCTTCTCCTCGTTGAATTGTTGCCAGGCCTTCGGGTGGTACTTCTCCAGATCGTAGTGGATGCTGGGTGAACCTGTGAGAGCAGCGTGGCCAAGTACTTGGTGATCTCGAGCTGCTCATCGATGGCATTGAGGCCTTGTGTGCAGATGCTATCAATGATGCCGGTGTGCTGGCAGTGCATGCGGCTCATGGACCGTTCCACCAAGTCGTTCTTATCGGTAACGAACTGGTAGAGCGTCTTCTTGGAAATGTGCAGGTGGTTGGCCACATCATCCATGGTCATGCTCTTGATGCCGCAACGCATGAAGAGTTTGTTGACCTGCTCCAGAATGCTTTCCTCCTTCTCCTTGTCCAGCGGTGTGCTTACCTCGCTGGTGCTATGGGGAGTTTGTGACATGGTGCGTACGAAGGTGTAATGGAGAGCCGGTTGGTTCCGGGGCGCAAACGTAGAACAGAAAAACACATCGGAAACGTTTTGGTGCAGAAAATGTTTCCGGTGTGATGAGCGGCAATAGGGCGAGTTGGCCGGACAATGCCAATAGCTAGCGAACGGCCGGGAACCTTATGGCTACGCCTTTGGGGTCGATTGTTGTGCGTGGTATAACCTTAGCGGGCTATTGCGCAGCATCTTTCGGCCAAACACTTTTGGCCCATGCGGACCAGTCGATGCATCGAGTATCCATTTTCTGGCCCACCCGTTCGATTCCGACCGGGCATACTCTCGAGCACCCTGTGCTGTGCGATGGTCGTTTGGTGCATCACCGGGCTCAGCACCCACGGCTTCGGGCAACGCGCCCGCCTGGATAGTCTCCTGCATGTACTGGCTGAACACCCCGCGCGCGATGCACGCCGTGTTGATCTCATGAACAAGGTGGTGCGCACCTACTATTGGATCGACCCCGGCACGGGAGAACGATTAGGTCGCGAGGCTGTTGCCCTGGCGCGCGAGGTCGGTGATCCATCGCTGTTGGGCGTTGCCATCTCCACCATGGTGGGGGCACGACAGTGCTACGTTGTCGACGACCAACAAGCGCTGCTCTCCGAAGCCATTGGCCTGTTGGAGCGTTCGGGTCCACCGGGGGAACTCGGCTATGCGCTCTACCGCAAAGCCGTTTTCCCCCAGAATAGCGGTGGGAACCCTGACTCGGTCAAGTACTTTTTGCTAAGTGCGATGAAGATCTTCGAACAAGAAAACGACCGTTTGGGTCAGGCTTGGGTGCTTGGTTGGCAAGCAAATATCCTGCCCAGCGATAGTGTTCTCGTCGGCGATTCACTCGTCAACGTTGTCCTTGGATACGCCGCGCGCTATGGCCCATCCGAGGAAGCTGGCTTCTTGCTGGAGGACGCGGGCAGGCACTGGAAAACGACGGATCCGATGTGGCATGAACGCTTTCAGAAGGCCATCGATGCTGCCCATGGTGCCGGTTCCACTGCCAATGAAGCGCTGGCGAGGTCTTTATACGCCGGTGCGCTCAGGGAGCGAAGCCTGTTCGATCTGGCGCAGGATCAAGTGATGCACAGCCTGGAGCTCTATGAAAGCATCCATGACACAGTGAACATCGCCACGGAGACCAACGAGCTGGGATGCGTATACCGCGCAATGGGCGAACACCAGGAGGCAGTGCCTTACTTGAAAAAGAGCTTGGCCATTGCCTTGAAGCATGGCCCACCTCATTTGGTGATCAACAATATGAACGAACTGAGCGCCATCGACCTCCTTGAAGGTGAACCGGACAGCGCTTTGGCACGCTCCCAGGATGCACTCCGACGCACGCTCCTGATGGGGCGGTCCTTCGGCGATTATTACTTCAACTTCCATCTTTGGGAGTCGAACTTCATCCTCGGTTCCGCCTATGAGGCGAAAGGCATGTGGCCGTTGGCAGTAAGGCACTACACCACAGCTGACAGCGCAGCCTCCGCAAGTGATTTCGAGGGGGAATCCATCAAGTCGAGGATACATCTGGCACTTGCCTTTTTCGCATCCGACCCCACCGACCCGTCACGAAGCAAAAAGCTACTGGAAGTTGCGTTGGTACGGGCCCGTGAGCTAGGGTTACTGGCGGATCAACGGGATATACTTATAGGCTTGTCGCAGGTGAACGAACGATCAGGCGACCAACGGGGAGCGATGGAGAACCTCAAAGCATATATCATCATCAAGGACAGCATCCTGGACCTGGAGAAGATGCGCGCCATCACCAGCCTGAACATCCGTTTCGGCTCAGCGAAGAAAGACCTGGAGATCTCGACCCTCAACCAGTTGAAAATGGCCCAGGAAACGGAGATCCACCAAGAGAAACAGGTCAAATGGCTCACTATTGGAGCCTTGCTTCTGGCGTTGCTCGCAGCAGGTGCATTGGTCTTTCTCCTGCGCTCATCTCGCCGCAGTGCGTTGCTCTTGGAGGAGAGGAACCGGGCCATCACCGAAGCCCAAGCCAAGCTTGTCGAAAGTGAACGACAGCTGGAGGCTTCGGAGGTGCGTACACGCATCGCCCGCGACGTTCACGACCAGCTAGGTAGCGACCTCACCAAGCTCGTTATGCTCAGTGGTGAAGTGAAAGCCATGGTCGCGGAAGATGGATCAGAACTGGCGGAGACGGCGAACGACATTGAGCGGGTGGCCGGCGAAGCGAATCGGTCGCTCGGTGATATCGTGTGGGCCATCGACCCACACCACGATTCACTTGCGGGGCTTACCGAACGAGTGCGCGCACATTGTCAGCGTATGCTGAGGTGGAGCCACGTTCCGCATACCGTCGATTGCACCCATATGGGCGAAGACCGCACATTGGACCCCGCCACAAAACGCGACATTTACTTGATGATGCGTGAAGCTTTGAACAATGCGATCAAGTATTCCAAGGCACAGCGGATCGCGGTCATCTTTCAGAGCGATGCAGAGCGAGTGTACTTCGAAGTGAAGGACAATGGCGTGGGCTTCACTGACGAGAAGAACGAGGGCCATGGTATAGAGAACATGCGGCAACGCGCCCAGCGGATCGGTGGTCGTCTGGACATCCAAAGTACTGATGGCACCACGGTGAGCTTCGACTTGTCGCTGCCCGCTTGACCATTGGCTGGTTTGGCTACCTTACCGCCATGGGAAACAGCCCCTTACGTATCGCGATAGTTGAAGATGATAAGGAGTTGCGTGAGCTAATGCGTCGCCGTGTGGAACGCGCCGAACAGATGAAGGTGGTGCGGGTCTTTTCATCGGGCGATGAGTTCCTGGAACGGCTGCCAGAACTTGAGGCTGACGTCGTGCTCATGGATATCAATATGCCCGGCAAGAATGGCATCGAGTGCGTGCGCGCCGCCAAGGTCACCAAACCGGAAGTTCAGTTCCTCATGCTCACGATCTTCGAGAACCCTGCTTACATCTTCGAGGCGTTATGTGCTGGTGCCACGGGCTACCTGCTGAAGAGCACACCGCCAGAAGAGTTGCTGGATGCCGTTCGCGACATCCATAAGGGCGGATCGCCGATGAACAGCACTATCGCCCGAATGGTGGTGAACAGCTTCCAGAAAGAGACGCAGCAGCGCATCAACGACGAGCAACTGAGTGATCGGGAGAAGCAGGTGCTCGACGGCCTGGCTGCAGGCCTGCAATACAAGGAGATCGCGGACAAGTTTGGTCTGAGCACCGAGACCGTTCGCGTGCATGTGCGCCGCATCTACAGCAAGCTACAGGTGAGCGGGCGCATGGAGGCCGTGCGGAAAGTGTATGCGAGAGGTACATAAGCATTACCACGTAAGGGTTATTGTGCGCAAAGGAGCAACCGGGTTCCTTGGCTGCGCAAACTCATACACACATGAACATGTCTTGCTTCCGGCCTCGATCGCACGGCCTCCTTCGGAACCTCACTGCTTTCGCGTTCGCCGCGTTGCTCGCACCTTTGGCACAGGCCCAAACACTCCAGCCCGATTGGCCGCAACCCAATGGGCCGGTATTCAGCACGGTGGTCTATGGCGACACGCTGATCATAGGTGGGGAGTTCTCTTTTGTCGGCTCCTCGGCGCGGTCGCATTTCGCGGCGTTCAATGCTGTTACCGGCGAGCTGCTTCCATGGGCGCCGTTCATCTTCGGTACGAACTCGCGTGTCAATCACCTACAGGTGGTGGGCGACACGTTGTTCGTCGGTGGTCACTTCGGCCGCATCATCGGGCCGGGGCTCTCGATCGGGAACAGCAACATCGCGGCATACGACCTGAACACGGGTGGGATATTGCCCTTCTGGTCATCGGGCACATGGGTTCCGCCGCTGTACGACTTCGAATTGGGAGAGGTCTTCACCTTCGAAGTGTACGGCAGTGATATCCACATCGCTGGCCGGTTCATCGGCGTGCAACCCGACGGGCCAGGTCTGGGCAACCCCGTGACGTTCAGGAACAATTTCGCCGTGTTGAACATGCAGGACGAAACGGTGTACCCTGTGGGTTCATTTGATGGCGCTCTGTTCTATAGCGGTGAGGTCATTACCAGTGTGAAGACTATCGGCGATCGCTTCCTGATCGGAGGCACCTTCACGCAATTGGCTGCTTCGGAACGGGACAACCTCATGATGGTGAACAAGTATGATCACGTGTTCCCGAACTGGGATGCGCAGCCTGATCCAGTCACATACGCGGACACAGCACTACTCGCCTACCAGAACTGGTCTCCGTTGCGCAACGTGCTCGGCACTTGGAACGAACGGTTCATCGTGTCAGGGGATTTCGATCATCTGCGTGGCCAGTTGTGCGGTCATTTGGCCATGGTGGACACCATCATAGGGGCTCCGCTGATGAGTTGGCAAACCAACGTGGACGGTCGCGTGAACGCCATCGCCATTGAAGGGAACACAGGCTACATCTGCGGCGACTTCACCCATGTGGGTGGTGAACCCCGCAACGGAATGGCAGCCGTTGATATGACCACCGGTGTGGTGCAGCCATGGGCACCACCCGCTGCGCCCTGGACGCGGCTCAAGAGCATCAGCGTTCACGACGGCTTCATTTTCGTCGGCAACGGCATCGCACCGCCGTACCTGCTCGCCTATGCGCGGCACCCGACCACAGGCCCATTGCCGAACGGCATCTGTTCGTCCTTTCCGCTCAATGTCACCTTCTCGGCGAACAACACCTACAATGCGGGCAACGCATTCACGGCCGAACTGAGCGATTGGCTAGGAAGCTTCAGCAGCCCGGTCGCCATTGGCTCGTTGGCGTCCATCACCAGTGGCACTATCCCCTGCGTGATCCCGCTGAACACACCAGAAGGCACGAGTTATCGGGTTCGCGTTCGCAGCAGTGATCCACCACTCATAGGCGACTATCACCTGCCTTCCATGATCGTGCAGGCATCGTCCGCATGGTACACCGATGTGGATGGTGATGGCTACGGTGATCCAGGGGATGTGGTCTACGATTGCCAGTATGTGGCTGGCCGCATCCTGGATGGCACGGACGATTGCCCCGCACTTCCGGGCCGTGTGGGCACCCCCTGCAACGACAACGACTTTTTCACTTTCGGCGATTCGATCAGGGCTGGGTGCGTGTGCCGTGGCGGACGCTATGTGGAACTGAGCGCAACAACAGACGCCAATGGATCACAGACCACGTGGGAGATCCTGAGCGAGGAAGGAAGCACAGTAATGCGCAGTGGCCCGGCATCCGCTTATACGGACAATGCGGACAACAGCGAGTGGATCTATTTGCCGATCGCGTGTTATCGCTTGCGGGTGTATGACGCTGGCGGTGATGGCATCGTGAGCGGCGGTTACAGTCTGCGTGATCCGGTATACGGAGGTAGCTTCATCGACAATGTGGGCAATGGTGGATTCGGGTCGTTGAGCGCCATTTCCGACGGTGGTACGTTCTGCATGGATATCGGCCTGGACCGA
The DNA here is from genome assembly GCA_016717225.1 of Flavobacteriales bacterium. Classification (GTDB taxonomy): domain Bacteria; phylum Bacteroidota; class Bacteroidia; order Flavobacteriales_F; family PHOS-HE28; genus PHOS-HE28. Next base: position 238,001 of record JADKGB010000037.1, read on the forward strand.
TTGATCGAGAACCAAGTGGACAAAGAGACCTGGGTGATCGGTGATCAAATGATCGCGCACCAGAATGGCGCTGTAAGCGCTCAATTTGGTATCGGCGATCAAACCGATGATGGGTACCAGTTCTGGTTCTTCGACCCGAATGGTTCTTATAGCCGAAGGGTATTCAGGAGCCACGCTACAAGCGGGGGGTATGGCCCAGCGAATGCGATACGCGCTTGTCGCTTGGCATTGGCTTCCCTTGTTACACAACCAATACCAGCGAATGTGCTTTTGAATGTGAAGGTGCGGGCCAAGGTGAACGGTGTTTTTGGCCTTTGGGGAGCTGCTACGCGCTTCCGCTTACTGTTGGCTGCGACTAACTGCCCGATAACCCAACTCACTAATTCCGCACCACATTTCAGCTGTGGAAGTACGCTCAACTTGAATGGCTCGGATAAAGTGTGGGCCGTGCCAGTGACCAGGCCCAACGGATCCGGAGGGGTGCAAGTAGCGAATCGCTATCGGTTCGAGTGGTCCAACATAGGTGAAGGATATCTGCGGAACATCGTCTCCACGTCGCCCGCACTGATCTTGAGCGTGTGGGCAACGAACCCGTTGATCCCGTGCCGGTATTACGACGTCCGCGTGCAAGCGAGTTTTGATGCAGGAACGACCTGGTGTCCTTGGGGGCCCAGCTGCTCCGTGCATATAGTATCCAGCAACTGTGAGGATCTTGTGGGGGGCGGTGATCGATCCATGTCCATACTGGATGGGGCCGAAGGCATCCTGCTTTATCCGAACCCCAGTACTGGGCAGCATTTCACCGTAGCGTTCAAGGAAGCTTTCGCCGAGGATGCGCGGATCACGGTCGATGTGCTGGACCTAACCGGTCACCTGGTAACGAGCACCGCCCTGCATGCGACCACCGATCGCGCGAACTATGAACTGGTGCTGGATGAGCCGTTGAGCACCGGATCATATCTCGCTCGTGTCAGCTCAGACGGGGTGGTGCGACAAACGCTTCGGTTCGGGGTGGTGCGATGAGCACTACGGAGAGGCGCTAACCCTAACGGGTTATTGAACATCCCCGCATGGTCCGGTTGCTTTGACCGGTCATGCGGGGACTTCATTTTCCATTCGGTCCACAAACGTTCCGCGCTCTTTCCGCCCTCGGCTTGGTGCTTTCAAGCTACTGCGCCAGCGGTCAGAACATCGGCATCAACGTGAACGGCGCTGCGCCCAATGTGTCGGCCTTGTTGGACATCGATGCCTCCGCGTTGCCCGCTGCCGGTAAGCGCGGCTTGCTGATCCCGCGCATGACCACCGTCGAGCGTGTCGCCATCGCAACACCGGCTACCGGCCTGATGGCCTACGACCAGACCACCAATTCCTTCTGGTACTACAATGGAACGGTTTGGACACCCATGTTCACGACCACCACCGGCTGGTCGCTTACGGGCAACGCGGGCACCGTTTTGGGCACTGATTTCATCGGTACCACCGACAACGTGGCCTTCGAGGTGCGCATGAACAACGAGCGCGCTGGTTTTGTAAGCAGCGACACCAGCACATCCTGGGGGCGCCGGGCGCTTTGGGTGAACACTGGCACCAACAACACGGCCATGGGATGGAACGCCCTGGCCGCGAATACGGGTGGGTTCTCCAATACCGCCATCGGCAGTTCGGCCATGTTCACTAACACTACTGGCGGGCGCAATACAGCTGTCGGCAACCAAGCACTGAACCTCAATCTGAGCACCAGCGACAACACCGCTGTGGGCTATCGCGCGTTGCAATTCACCGCTTCCGGGGACAACACCGCCGTAGGATCAGAGGCCTTGCTGGTGAACGGACTCGGCACGGACAACACAGCGGTGGGCAGCGATGCCATGCGCACGAACGCGATCGGGAACCAGAACACCGCTGTGGGCAGCAACGCGCTGTACACGGGCACTGGTGACGGCAATACCGCGGTGGGCTACTCAGCCCTTCGTGCCAGCACCACGGGCTTTCAGAACGTGGCTATGGGCAGTGGCTGCATGGATGCGAACACCTCGGGAACCAACAATACCGCCATCGGCTATTGGGCGATGCATGACAACACCAACGGAGCAAGCAACGCCGCGGTCGGTTTCCAGGCCTTGGACAACAACACAACCGGTGATTTCAACACGGCGTTGGGCCGCGCAGCGTTGTTCGGTACAGGTACGCAGAACTACAATACCGCCGTGGGCTACAACGCGGGCAACCTGGGCTGTTCCACCGCCACATTGATCGGTGCGGAGATCATACAGAACGCGAACAACTACACGAACATCAGCGCCCTCGGTTACAATACCACCGCGGACGGGAGCAATCGCGTGCGCTTGGGGAACACGGCCGTCACCAGTATTGGCGGCTATGCGGGGTGGACCACCTTGCCCAGCGATGCACGCTACAAGAACAACGTGCGTGAGGATGTGGGCGGCCTGGATTTCATCCTGCGTCTTCGACCTGTAACGTACAATGTGGATGTGCAGAAGGTCGCCGATCACTTGGGAGAGGACGTCACGGTGGACTCGCTCGGCAACCGCGTGCCTCGCGAGCAAGCCTCCGAGATCATCGCTGCGCGGAAGGAGAAGGCCTTGATCCGCTACACGGGCTTCATCGCACAAGAAGTGGATTCCGCAGCGAAGGCCGTGGGCTACGATTTCAGCGGTGTGGACAAGGTGACGGACAGCGATCGCATGCTGGGTTTGCGCTACGCGGAGTTCGTTGTGCCACTGGTGAAAGCGGTGCAAGAGCAGCAAATGGTGATCGGAGAACAACGGGCCATGATCATGGAATTGCTGACCCGTCTCAAGCGCATAGAGGACGCATGCGAATGACTACGCAGCGCGCCGGTCGATCCAGACGTTCTGGAGCAATGTGGTTGTCGTTGCTGGTGATCTGCGCGAGCGCATTGGCGCAGACCGGTCCGCCGCAGCCACCGGACCGTGCGCTTCCAGACAGTACATACTTCCCTGTCCTCTACGACTGGATCTGGAACAACTACCTCTTCACGCAGCCGGATACCGCTTTCAAATTGGCGCAAGACATGTGGGTCCAAGCGGAACAACACGAGCGACCCGTCTCCGCGGCACGGGCCAGAGACCTGCAAGGCATCACTTGGTATGTGCGCGGCGAACCGCTGAAGGCCATCGAGATATCGCGCAGCAGTATTCCTGTGTACCAGAAGGCCCACGATACCCAGGGTCTGGCATCGGTCTTGGGCAATTTGGGTGCGTTCTACCAGCGTGTAGCACTGTATGATTCAGCGTTGGCGGTATTGCATCGTGCGATTGATGTGCAGCGATCGCGCAACGATATGGCGGGTGCAGCGAACAGCCGCAACATCTTGGGCAGCGTGTATATGGAGCGTGGTGACCTTTTCCGCGCATTGGATGAGTACCGCGCCGTTCTCGTTGTAAGCGAGCGACTCGGAGATAGCGCCCTCATGGCGCTCAGCGAGGGCAACATCGGCACGGTCTACGCCAAGCAGGATATCTTGCCCAACGCGATCGAGCATCTCCAGCGTAGCGCGCTCATCTTTCGAAGGATGAACGACCAACCGAATCTGATCTCGGCTCTTTTGAACCTTGGTGGTGCTTTCAATACGATGGGAGATACAGCGAACGGCTCCAAGTACCTCATCGAAGCATACACTATGAGTGAGCGGATCGGTGATGGGCGAAGCATGGCGACCACACTGATCAACTTGGGTGAAATGCGTGGAAAGGCGGGTGACCATGCCGAAGCGCTGGCCGCGTACGATCGTGGACTTGTTCTTGCCAGACCGAGTGAGGACGCATGGACCATCGGCCAGCTATTGATGAACCGTGGTGCCGCACTTTTGGAGCTTGGCCGCACCGTTGAGGCTGCGGAAAGCGGTGAACAAGCATTATCCATGGCTCGCAAGGAAGGGATCGTAGCGGCCATGCGCGATGCCGCTGAACTGCTTGCCAAGGTGTACCAGAAGCAAGGAAAATGGCAGCAAGCACTTACCTCACAATTGCTCTTTACACAACTGCGTGATAGTTTGAAGAACGAAGAGAACGAACGAGCTGTGATCGGCTTCGATCTTCGAAGGGGCTATGAAAAAGAAGCCTTGGCCGATAGTTTGGAACATCGCGCGGAGATCGTTATAGAACAAAAGGAAACACAAAAGCAGCGCCTCGTTCGCAACGGCTTCATGGGTGGCTTCGTATTGGTGGCCTTGTTCGCGGGTGTCTTTTTCACGCAACGCAACCGCATCAGCAAGGAGAAAGCGCGTAGTGAAGAACTGCTGCTGAACATCTTGCCGGCGGAAGTGGCCGAGGAATTGAAAGCGAAAGGCTCGGCCGATGCCGTGCAAATCGATCAGGTCACCGTGCTATTCTCGGATTTCAAGGGATTCACCTCGCTCAGCGAGAAGCTCACACCAAGGGAACTCGTTCGCGACCTCAACGAGTGTTTCAGCGCCTTTGACCACATCATGACCAAGTACGGCATCGAGAAGATCAAGACCATCGGCGATGCGTACATGGCCGCTGGCGGATTACCCGTGCCTAACGCCACGCACGCGGTTGATGTGATCAAGGCCGGTTTGGAAATGCGCGACTTCATTGCTGAAGGCAAAGCCCGGAAAGTCGCGGCGGGCCAACCGTTCTTCGAGATACGCATCGGTATACATACCGGTCCTGTTGTCGCGGGTATAGTGGGCGTGAAGAAATTCGCCTACGACATCTGGGGCGATACGGTGAACACCGCCAGTCGCATGGAGAGCAGCGGTGAGGTAGGTCAAGTGAACATCAGTGAGGCCACCTATGCGCAGGTGAAGGACGATCCGGGGCTGACCTTCACGCCGCGCGGAAAAGTGAAGGCGAAGGGCAAGGGGGAAGTGGAAATGTTCTTCGTGGAAAAGGCTTCGTGAAGGACGCGTTCCATCTTTGCGGCAGTTCGGCCCCAGCTTTTCAGCGCAACTCATTGCCTGATCGTCTGTGCATCCGATCTTCTCATCGCTATGACCTCCATCAAAGAAGCCCTCGACAACGCGACCCTCACCGGCACCACGGTCACCGTGGCCGGTTGGGTGCGCACCTTCCGCAACGACCGCTTCATCGCGCTCAACGACGGCAGCACCATCCGCAACCTGCAATGCGATCGACCAGGAAAAGGTTGGAGCCGAAACTCGCGCGATTCACCACCAGCGCTGCGGTGAAGTGTACCGGTGAACTTGTTGCATCCCAAGGCAGCGGTCAACGTGTGGAGCTGAAAGTGACTTCCGTGGAAGTTCTCGGCGACAGCGATGCGGAGAAGTACCCCATCCAACCCAAGAAGCACTCGCTGGAATTCCTGCGCGAGCAAGCGCACTTGCGCTTCCGCACGAACACGCCAGCGCGGTCTTCCGCATGCGGCACCAAGTGAGCTTCGGCATCCACGAGTACTTCGACCAGAACGGCTACAACTACTTCCACGCGCCGATCATTACGGCCAGTGATGCCGAAGGCGCGGGCGAGATGTTCCGTGTAACCACACTTGATGCGAACAGCCCGCCGCGGTTGGAGAACAATGACAGTGTGGATTTGCACAGGACTTCTTCGGTCGTGAATCACACCTTACGGTGAGTGGCCAACTGCAGGCGGAACTCGCCGCGCTCGCACTGGGCAAGGTCTACACCTTCGGCCCCACGTTCCGTGCGGAGAACAGCAACACCACGCGCCACCTGGCCGAGTTCTGGATGATCGAGCCCGAGTGCGCGTTCATGGACCTGCACGGCGACATGGACCTCGCCGAAGGTTTGTGCAAGCATTTGATCGCCCGCGTCCTGAAGAACAGCATGGACGATCTGCAGTTCCTGGATGCGCGTCTGAAGGAAGAGGAAGCGACGAAGCCGAAGGAGCAACGCGCCGAGATGGGCCTCATCGACCGCCTGAAGTTCGTGTTGGAGAACCCTTCGAGCGGATCACCTACGACGATGCTATCAACATCCTCCTGCGCAGCAAACCGTTCCAGAAAGGACAGTTCCAATTCCCCGTGGAATGGGGTATCGATCTGCAGAGCGAGCATGAACGCTACCTGGTGGAGAAGCACTTCAAGAAGCCGGTGATCGTCACTGGCTATCCCGCCAAGATCAAGGCCTTCTACATGCGCACCAACGCACCGGGCGATTTCGGTTACAGCGAGAAAGGCAAGACCGTCGCCGCGATGGATGTGCTCTTCCCCGGCATCGGCGAGATCATCGGTGGAAGTCAGCGCGAAGAGCGGCTCGATGTATTGGAAGCGCGCATGAAAGACATGAACGTTCCTGCCGAAGAACTGTGGTGGTACCTGGATACGCGGAAGTTCGGAACCGTGCCGCACGCGGGCTTCGGCCTCGGTCTCGAGCGTTTCGTGCTGTTCGTTACCGGAATGGGAAACATCCGCGATGTGATCCCATTCCCGCGAACGCCGAAGAGCGCTGAGGGGCCGCGCGGGGGTTCCGGGGCACGGGGCGAAGAAGCCGGGGGGGGGGGGGAGGGGGGAGAACCGCCGCCGGCCGGCCCCGCCTGGGGTCGGGGGGGTTGGGGCCCCGGGGGGTGCTGGGGGGCCGCGGGGGGCGCCGGCGGCGGGGCCGGGCGGCGCGGTCCCCGCCGGGGGGTGGGGGGCCCGGAGGGCCCGCCGCCGCCGGGGGCCGCGGGGGGGGGGCGGGGGGGGGGGGGGGGGGGTTCTGAGAACCTTGGGAGCCAACACCCGTGAACATTGGAGATCCGCTAGTGTTACTTGGCACGCCCTATCGCATCAACCTACCCATGAACAAGATCTACCACCTTGCCACTTGCGGCACCTGTCAGCGAATTCTCCTAGAGATACCGAAGCTCAAACGCTTCACCTTGCAGGATATCAAGACCGAACCCATCACACCCGCTCAGTTGGACGAGATGAAGAAGATGGCCGGTAGCTACGAGGCACTCTTCAGCAAGACGCACGCAAGTACCGCAGCGAGGGATTGAATGAAAAGGAGCTCACAGAAAAAGACTACAGGAAACTGATCCTCGAGGAATACACTTTTCTGAAACGACCGGTGATGGTGATCGGCAAAGAGATCTTCATTGGCAATGCGCCGAAGGTGGTGAAAGCGATGGTGGAAGCGGCAGGTTAGCTCCGGCCCTGGTTGTTTGCAAGGCTCGAATGCGCTTGACCCTGAAGCCGTGCGGATGACTCTGCGTTCAATACTACCTGTCTATTTGCAAGGTGAACAGCGCGTCATCCGGTTGATCAGCTTATCGATGAGTTGGATGTGGCGGCGATCCATTCGTTCGAACTCGCGTTGCAATTCTTCCGCAGATTGTCGGCTTGAGCCCATTTGCTGGGATTCCAATTCCGTTCGCAGCAGGAGCATTCGTTCTCGTCGTTCACGGAGTCGTTTCAACTTGGCCGCATTCAAGCGAATGGGCAGTAGCGGCTCCGTGTCGATCGGAGCGCGCATGGCCTGGTGTACGAGACCGACCGCGTCGTATTGTAGTGCGTCAGGCAAGTTTTCAGAGTCCTGTTTGGAAGTATCCACAAGGGCAACACGACAGCCACGTGCGATCAGAAGCTCCAGAATTTCGCCTGCCCAGGGTCCCCGATCCTCTGCACAGAACACCGTTTCGGCGGGTTTGAGGTCATACTTCTTGATCCAGTGGCGAACCACTTTCAGCGATGCTCTTGGATCATTTGCAACCTCAACGCGATCGATCAATTGGGCGTTGCGGTCGATAAGCGCGAGTTCCAAAGATGATCGAGAACTTCTAACCCCTATCCAAAAGGTGACCAACGAATTTGCGTGCACCAGCTCTTTCGGGTTTTCCATAGCGGGGGCAAGGGTATTGCCGCTGCGGAACCTCAGCGTTTGGTCCCGGTTGAGTTTCTGTCGTTATTAAGTGAACCCGGGGGGTGTTCTGTTTCTTCCATCTTGCGTGTATTGATCTTGCAGACCGTAGAGTAACGGTTCCATTCCGTCGCGTGATCGCAGCAAAGCCTTATGGGCAGGGCGATGGACGCTGTGTTGATCCAATGTGAACGACTCCGTGAACGCCGATCATCGAATGTGGCGGTGATCATCTCGCGTAGATGAATTTGCGGTGTCTGTTCATAGCGATCGGCCTTGAAAGGATGCCACAGAAGTAATGATCTCGATCACTTGGAAAGGAATGTTTGCAGCGCCTAAAAAAGGCGACCCAACACTAAAACAACCCCTCAAAACAAAGATCGATGAGAACCTTGAACAAACTGGCAATGACGGCCGCTGTGGCCGCCCTCGCTGTAACCTCCGCGAACGCGCAGAGCGTAGGCTCCGCGTGCGGATGTCCGGCCGTGAGCTCGCGCACACAGGTGCTCACTTCCACCCTGGTGGACGTGAACGGCAACCTGCTCAACGCGAACACGAGCCTCACCTGCAACAACCTGTACGTGCTCAATTCCCGCTTGTACGTGAACAACGGACAAGACCTCTTCATAGAGCCCGGTACGGGTGATCAAAGCGCAAGACAACGCAGGCGACGCTCGTGCCATCATCGTATCGCGTGGTGGACAGATCTGGGCCAACGGCTCGGAAAGCTGCCCGATCATCATGACCTCCACCGCCGATCCGCTGGACGGTACCTACGCCGTGACCAACCGCGGTGTGTGGGGCAGCCTGATCGTTCTGGGTCGCGCTTACACGAACAAGCGCGCCAGCGATGGTGATGTGACGGCCACCGCCACCAACGGCGTGGGCAACATCGAAGGTCTCGCCACGGGTGATGCCCGCCACGAATACGGCAACCCGGTCGGCACGGAGATCAACGACGACAACAGCGGTGTGATCCGTTATGTGTCGCTCCGCCACGGTGGCGAAGTGATCGGTGCGAACAACGAGATCAACGGCCTCACCTTGGGCGGTGTTGGTACCGGCACCACGATCGATCACGTGGAAGTGATCGGGAACAAGGACGACGGTTTCGAGTTCTTCGGTGGTACCGTGAACGCGAAGTACCTCGTTGCCATGCACAACGATGATGACTACTGCGACACGGACCAAGGCTGGAACGGCAAGATCCAGTACTTCTACGGTGTACAAGGTCCGGACAACAGCGGTGGTGCCAACAATCAAGGCGACAACGGTTTCGAGTTGGACGGTGATGACGCCGCCACGAACGCGGCCAACGGTGGGATCCCTTCCAACCCGACCATCTACAATGGCACGCTCATCGCGCGCAACATCAATGATGAAGGATCGAAGCCAAAGAGCGCACACAAGGCACGTACGCCAACTGCGTATTCGCCCGCTTCCAACAAGGCCTGAACATGACGACCGCCGTGGAGACCAATTGGAACGCCAATACCTTCAACGTGAAGAATTGCACCTTCCAAGGTGTGACGAACAACCTGCGCATCAACGGCGCAGTGCCTGCTGGTGGAAGCCCTGCCCAGAACAAGTTCACGGCTGACGGTAACCTGGTGGTCGCCGCACAAACGCTGATCGATGCCACGTACACCCTCACCGGTGCCAACGTGATCACCGACCGTGTGAACCCCGTGCCTGCCGCTGGTACCGCCACGAGCACCCTGAACCCACCGAACGACGGCTTCTTCTCCGGCGGCAAATACCGCGGAGCCTTCGAACCAGGCAAGAAGCCTTGGACCCAAGGCTGGACCCTCGCCGCTGACCTCGGCTTGGACGTTGCCGCAGTTGCCGGTTGCGCCGGTGATATCAACAGCGATGGTCTCATCAACTCCACGGACTTCGGCTTGTTCGTGGGTGCCTTCAACGGAACGTGTTACTAAACCAACCCGCGGCACTGGAGCGGGGACAAGACAAGTCCCGGTCCAAGGCCGCAATACCAACAACCATGAAACAGAACTTCTTCAAATTCCTGTTCGGAGCGGCACTGGCCTGTACGGGCCTGGCAGCGAAAGCACAAGGCTTGGAGGGTATCGTAGTAGAGGATTACTACACGATAACCGCCGCCGACGCCTCCTACCTCAGTGGGATCGGAACCTACCCGATCAACGCTGGCGCGAAAGTGTACCGCATTTATGTGGACATGGCGCCCAACTACAAGTTGAACACGGTGAACGGAAGCCCATTGCCAATAGGTGGTGGTCCTTCCCCCAACCCGCTCGACTTCACCACCACCACCACGTTCTGGAACGAGGACGGCTTCGGCTCCGAGGTACCCCCCCAGACCGCCCGTTTCGATGATGGTGCGTCGTTCGATTCGTACATCACCATCGGCACCACCGGCCGTTCCGGCGGCGCGGTGGGTTGCGGTACGAACACCCAGCAGGTGGGTACACTGAAGACCGCGGACACCAATGGCAACCTCACGTTGTGCTCGGTGTACGAAGGCTTCCCCGCTGGTGCTGGTACACCGGATGGCAACATCCCCGGTACCGTACCCGCGCTCACCTACAACCTCGGTGGCCTGATCGACTTCTCGGCCCTCACGGCGAACGGGAGTTCGCTCGTGGTGGTCGGTGACGCTTGGGCGACGCTGCCCAACGGCACCGGTGTGGATCCAACAGGAACCAACCGCCAGTTGATCGCGCAGCTCACCACGGACGGTGCGCTGAGCTTCCACATCAACGTGCAATTGCAACAGCCTACGGGTGGTGTGCTCGAGACCTATGTGTGGCAAACGGCTGGTGCGGGAGAAGTTGTTTCTTCTCTCCTCACATACCCACAAGCTGGTGTTCCCGATTGTTTGGGCGTTATCGGTGGTACAGCTTTGCCTGGTACGCCATGCAACGACAACGATGTCTGCACGATCAATGACGTGTACACCGGAACGGCCCCGAACTGTGGTTGCGCGGGCACTCCGGACAACACGGATACGGACGGTGATGGAATTCCGAACTGTTCGGACAACTGCCCTACAGTTGTTGGTCAGATCGGTTCTGCTTGCAACGACGGCAATGCATGTACAACAGGTGATGTGTTGAACGCGAGCTGCGTATGCACAGGCACACTGAACAACACGGATACGGACGGTGATGGAATTCCGAACTGTTCTGACAACTGTCCTACGGTTGTCGGTCAGATCGGTTCTACTTGTAACGACGGCAATGCATGTACGGACAACGATGTGTTGAACGCGAGCTGTGTTTGCGTTGGCACCTTGAACAATACGGATACCGACGGTGATGGCGTTCCGAACTGTTCTGACAACTGCCCAACGGTAGCCGGTCAGATCGGTTCTACTTGCAACGACGGTAACGCGTGCACCACTGGTGACGTGTTGAATGCAAGCTGCGTTTGCGCAGGCACATTGGACAACACGGATACGGACGGTGATGGAATTCCGAACTGTTCTGACAACTGCCCAACGGTGGTTGGCCAGATCGGTTCTACTTGCAACGACGGTAACGCGTGCACCACTGGTGACGTGTTGAACGCGAGCTGCGTTTGCGCAGGCACACCGGACAACACGGATACCGATGGTGATGGCGTTCCGAACTGTTCTGACAACTGCCCTGCGGTGGTTGGCCAGATCGGTTCTGCTTGCAATGACAACGACGTGTGCACGATCAACGACGTGTTGAACGCGAGCTGCGCATGTGTGGGTACATTCCAAGACACGGATGGTGATGGAACGTGCAACGCCAACGATGGCTGCCCTACCGATCCGAACAAGATCGCTGCCGGCCAGTGCGGTTGCGGAGTTGCCGATACCGATACGGATGGCGACGGAGTTGCGAACTGCAATGACAACTGCCCAGCGGTTGTAGGTCAGATCGGCTCTTCGTGCGATGATGGGAACATCAATACAACGGGGGATGTGTTGAACGCGAGCTGCGTTTGCGTGGGAAGCACGGTGGATTGCAACGACAACGACCCATGCACTATCGACTCCTTCAATGGAACGATCTGTGTGAACGCACCTGGTCCTGATGCCGATGGTGACGGAACCTGCGATCTGATCGACGGTTGCCCGAACGATCCGAACAAGATCGCTGCAGGTATCTGCGGTTGTGGCGTAGCTGATACCGACACCGATGGTGACGGCACTGCGAACTGCAACGATGGTTGCCCAACTGAGCGGGTTGCCCAACTGATCCGAACAAGATCGCTCCTGGTATCTGCGGTTGCGGTGTAGCTGATACCGATACCGATGGCGATGGTGCTGCTGATTGCGTGGATAGCTGCCCGAACCTCATTGGCCAAGTTGGTTCAGTATGTGATGATGGCAATATCAATACAACCGGTGATGTGATCAACGCGAATTGCGTCTGCGTTGGCAGCACGGTGGATTGCAACGACAATGACCCATGCACATTGGATTCGTTCAACGGAACTATCTGTGTGAACACACCACTGACAGACACCGACGGTGATGGTACATGTGATCTTACCGATGGCTGCGCGAACGATCCGAACAAGATCGCTCCTGGTATCTGCGGTTGCGGCAATGCTGAACCCGGTACTGCATGCAATGACAACAATGCTGGTACTGTTGGTGATGTGATCAACGCGAACTGCGTTTGCGAAGGAACCCCTCTGGGCGTTGACTGCGAAGGAACACCCGGTGGTAGCGCTTTGCCAGGAACTGCCTGCGACGATGGTCTGTCTACTACAGGTCAGGATACCTGGAGCCCGAACTGCGTATGCATTGGTCTGCCATTTGACTGCCTTGGTGTACCAGGTGGTACAGCCACGATCGGTTCCGCTTGTAACGACGGTAACGTGTGCACCACCGGTGATGTGTACAACGCCAGCTGCGTTTGCGCTGGTACCGTAGTGGATACGGACGGAGATGGAGTTTGCGATGCGAACGACAACTGCCCAACGGTAACAGGCCAGATCGGTAGTGCTTGTGATGACGGTAATGCCAACACCGGCCCTGACGCGTTGAACGCGAATTGCCAGTGTGTAGGACCTATTATCGGTGGCTGCACGGAGAACCTGACCTTGTCGGTGAAGTTGGATGGCAACCCAACAGAGACCACTTGGACACTCTTGGATGCTGCTACGGAGACCGTAACGATCACATCCGGTGGATTCACTGCCGGTCAGGCGAACACAACGGTGGTTGTTCCGATCTGTGTGCCGGTCGGCTGCTATCACCTGCGTGTTTTGGACAGCGGTAGCAACGGTATCACCAATGGTGGTTACGTGCTCCGCGATGCGAGCAGCCGTCGCATCATCGATGCTTCATTGGGAAGCTTCAGCAGTGTGAGCCAGATCAACACAGGAACGAACCCGAACCGTTCCTTCTGTGTGCCGATCAGCAACATCAAGATGCTGAACAACTCGTGCGACCGCACGAACCAGTTGATCCAGAGCCCGGTGTATTGCAACTCCCAGCCTGGTGCCAATGGCTACCAGTTCTGGATCTATGATGCGCACGGAACATATAACCGCCGTGTAACTGTAACGAATCCTACGTTGGTGCCTTCCACCTTGCTTACTGATCCAGTGCCAACGAACGTGAACCTGAACATCCGTGTTCGGTCACGCATTGGTAGCACCTTCGGTGAGTTCGGTCCTGCCTGCCGTATCAAATTCATCCCGAACAACGGTGGCTCAGGTTTCCGCAGCATGGAGTTCTCGGATGAGACAGTTGCGAGCATGACGATCTACCCGAACCCGAACCGCGATGGTCAGTTGACGATCAGCATGGAAGGCTTGGAGATCGCCGATGGAGCGAACGTTGATGTGGTCATCTACGATCTGCTCGGCAAGCCGGTTGTAACCGAGACCGCACCAGTTGCTGAGGGTATGCTGAACCACCGTATGGACTTGGCCGGTCGTCTTGGCCAAGGCATGTACGTCGTCAACGTGACCATCGATGGCAAACTGTACACCCAACGTTTGGTGATGCAGTAGGCCACTAGAACAGATGATAAAAGGCCGGCCCGCATTCGCGGGCCGGCCTTTTTCATCGTAGTCTATTGGGTCGGATACCGGCCATTCACATCGATCCGTATGTGCTCCATAAAGACCCCTTTCATTGCACAACTGGCATAGGTGAAAGCGATGGTGGAAGCGGCAGTGAAAGCCTGAGGCGGATCCTTATCCCTTGCGTACGTAGTGGATCGCCCACTGCAATTCCCACGTCTTGCCTTCATCAGGGCTGCGCTTCCATTCCCAATCGAAAGCCGCTGGTGAGATATTGAAGAAGGCCATGCGGTACAGGAAGACCTGGCCGGTCTTCTTGTCGGGCTTGTGCATGCTTAGTTCCATGCGATCATCCACCAGGCCACCTTCAAAGGTCATGTAATCCGCTTGTGTGTCTACCCAGGTCTGTTTCCATTTGCCAGCGGCGGCATCCCATACACTCCAGCTTTCGCCGCTGTATTTGTTCGTAGGATCGTTGAAATGCTCATGCACTACGTGTCCGTCCAATTCCTTGGTGATGGTGTTGGTGCCTTTTCCACCATCGGCCCACGTTAAGTCCCAGTGGCCTAGCCAGAAATCAAATTGGGTATCGGGGGTCATAGGGGTGGCTTGGGCGCATGTGAAGAGCGCAAAAGAGGCGGCGAAAGTGAACAGAACAGCCCTCATTTGTTCAGAAATCTAGGGATATCCCACACACTGCTACAGGCGCAGGGACCGAAGGTTCGGCTTGTGTGCAAAGGCATCCGCCGGTGAACAGGAAATGTGAAGAAGGCCAGAACACAAGCGCCGTCAAGATCTGAAGTGGCTGGTCAATTTCCCCAAGGGTAAATTCGCCCCGTCCCAACAACTGATGCTCAAACAATCCTTCAACCTCAAGCTTCAACAGAAGCTGAGCCCCCAGCAGATCCAATTGATGAAGATGCTGCAATTGCCCACAGTGGAAATGGAGCAGCGGATCAAGGAAGAAATGGCTGAGAACCCGGCGCTGGAAGAAGGGGAGGAGGGGGACAGCGAAGACTCTGCAGAAGAGGTGGTGGAGAGCATTGAAACGGAAAACACCGAGGAGGGCGGGGAGAACGATGATATCGATTTAAGCGATTATTTCCAGGACGACGATGGGGTGCCCGAATACAAGACGCAGGTAAACAACCAGAGCCGCGATGAGGAAGAGCGCGATATGCCGCTTGCCGGTGGAAATACGTTCCAGGACAACTTGCGCGCACAACTCGCCTTGCGCGACATCGATGACCGTACAGAAGAGTTGGGGGTGAACCTGATCGGCAACTTGGATGAGGATGGCTACTTGCGTCGTGAACTGGATGCCATCGTGAACGACCTGGCCTTCACCAGCAATATCGCGACGACGGTGAAGGAGTTGGGATCCGTTTTGAAGGAGATACAAGGCTTGGACCCTGCAGGAACGGGTGCCCGTGATCTGCGCGAATGCCTGCTGATCCAATTGGAACGTCTGCCGCATTCGGCGGAAACGCTGACAGCCAAGGCCATTGTGGACAAGCTCTTTGATGCGTTCACGAAGAAGCATTACGACAAGATCCTCGAGCGGCTGGAGATCGAGGAAGATGCATTGAAGGATGCTATCGAGGTGATCATGCATTTGAACCCGAAACCGGGCAACACCGATCGCTCCAGCGACAAGCCGATACAGGAGATCATTCCGGATTTCGTGATCAACACCGTGGACGGGCAACTCGAATTATTGCTCAACGGTCGCAACGCACCGGAGCTGCGTGTGAGCAAGCAGTACCGGGATATGATCGGCGATTACCAGCGGAACAAAAAGGATCCCGCCGCCAAGGATGCCCTTGTGTTCATCAAGCAGAAACTGGACAGTGCCAAGTGGTTCATCGACGCCATCAAGCAACGGCAACACACCTTGCTCGTAACGATGGAGGCGATCATGGAACACCAACGCGATTTCTTCCTCACCGGTGACGAGACGAAATTGAAACCGATGATCCTGAAGGACATCGCGGAAAAGGTGCACATGGATATCAGCACCATCAGCCGTGTGGCCAACAGCAAGTACGTGCAAACCAATTATGGCACCATTCTGCTGAAGTTCTTTTTCAGCGAAAGCCTGACCAATAGCGAGGGTGAGGAAGTGAGTACGCGTGAGGTGAAGAAGATCCTCAAGGACGCGATCGAGGCGGAAGCCAAGCGGAACCCGCTCACCGACGAAGAACTGACGGAGTTGTTGAAGAGCAAAGGCTACAACATCGCACGGCGCACGGTGGCCAAGTACCGGGAGCAATTGCACATCTCGGTGGCGCGATTGCGCAAAGAGATGTGATGCGCACTTTCGCGAACGTGCTTTCGGTGGTGCTGCATCCCTTGTGGATGCCTACCCTCCTCATCTTGCTGTGCTTCCGGATCGATCCATTTCTCTCCTACGGTTTTGCCACGAACGGTTTGCTCATCGTATACGGAATGGTGTTCTGCATGACCGCTGTCTTTCCGCTCAGCAGCGCGTTCTTGATGCATCGAACCGGCATGGTCAGCGATATAACCATGCCGTTGAGACAAGAACGAATACCTGCGTATTTCACCACGCTCTTGTATTACGGCATGTGCTACTACTTGCTAAGGCGCACAGGAATGCAGCCGTTGATGCTCGGCATATTCTTCGGGGCCTGCTTGGCGTTGTTGCTCGTGCTGCTGATCACCGTACGTTGGAAAATAAGTGCGCACATGGTGGGCATTGGTGGTTTGGTTGGCGCAGTGCTGGCCACCACGGTAGCAGATGGAACACGTACGCCGATCCTGCTAGCCCTATTGTTCGTGGTTGCGGGCGCCTTGGGGACTGCCCGACTTGTCGCTACTGATCATACATCAGCGCAGGTATATGCCGGAGCGCTATTGGGTTGCGGATGTGTGTTCATGTGTGGCGCGAACATGATCGTCATTTGACCTGTATTGGCTCCCTCCGGTCTTCACCATCTTCGGGTCATGATAGCTGGGTTGTTGGCTCTGGTCGGATCCCTTCGCGTTGTGTGGAACTGTGTCCTGTGGATCGACATAACGGCCGAAGGGGCGGGTCGATCGTGCGTTCGGGTATTTACATGGCAGAGCTTGCTTTATCGGGCCATCGGACAGTGGTGAAATTCACCGTACCATGAGCTGATGTGCATCGGCTGTTCGTGTGGAAGTTATCTGGCATTGCTGATCGGCCGAATGGTTGTGCTGAGAGAATTTCTTGAATGATCCAGTTTCCGCTTTCTTCGATGCACCTTGTGCCGAACTGATCCGAATTGAACAACCATGAACGCATGTGATCGCCGTTGGTTCCTCCGTCAAACGAGTCTGGCTGCTGCTGGCGTTGCCTTTCTCCCACAGCACTTGCGTGCGTTAGCGCCCGAGCAAAGAAGCGTTGTTCGTATCGGCATTATCGGCACCGGACTGCGCGCACAGGAACACATTCGCGAATGCAAGTTGCGCGATGATGTGCAAGTGGTCGCCTTCGCGGATCCCGATCCTGCTATGGTGGCATTGGCGCAAAAGGTCTTGCGCGACGCTGGCCGAGGCGAGGCCGTTGTGTACGGCAAGGGGGACGAAGACTACTTGAACCTCTTGAAGCGTGATGATGTCGACGCTGTTTTCATCTGCTCACCATGGGAGTGGCACATCCGTCAGGGTATCGATGCGTTGAACGCGGGCAAGATCGTGGGCATGGAGGTGTGTGGTGGGCTGAGCGTTCAGGATTGTTGGGAGTTGGTTCGCACGAGCGAGAAGACCGGGATACCGGTAATGATGCTGGAGAATGTTTGTTACCGACGCGATGTGATGGCCGTCTTGAACATGGTGCGGATGGGCATGTTCGGCGAGTTGATCCACGCGCAAGGAGGATATGAACATGACCTGCGCGATGTGATCTTCAACAGCGGTAGACCAGATGGCTATGGGGATGGAGTTGAGTTCGGTGTGAAGGGTTGGAGCGAATCGAAATGGCGTACACAACACTACGTTGATCGCAATGGCGAACTCTATCCCACGCACGGCCTCGGACCCGTCGCGGTGATGATGGATGTGAACCGGGGCAATCGCTTGACGCGACTTTCCTCGATCGCTTCGAAAGCGCGGGGCGCGCACAAGCACATCCTCGAACATCCACAAGGAGGTGCATCACACCCGAACGCGAATGTGCGATTCAAATGCGGCGACATTGTGAATACGCAGATCCAATGCGCGAACGGTGAAACGATCCTGCTTACGCACGATACCACCTTGCAACGCCCGTACAACCTCGGTTTCCGTGTGCAAGGCACCGAAGGCCTGTGGCAGGATACGGGTTGGGGAGAAGCCGACCAAGGCATGATGTACTTCGAAAAACGCAGCGAGAAGAAGCACCGGTGGGAGAGCAGCAAGAAGTGGATAGAGGAGTTCGATCATCCTATCTGGAAGCGTCATGGCGCAAAAGCAGAAGGGGCGGGTCACGGCGGCATGGACTACTTCGTTGATCAAGCCTTCTTCGAGTGCATCAAACGCGATCAGCCCTTCCCGTTGGATGTGTATGACCTGGCGACATGGTACAGTATCACACCGCTCAGTGAAAAGAGTATCGCAGAAGGTGGACAGGTGCAGGACATACCGGATTTCACCAACGGCCAATGGCGGGAACGCAAGCCGGTTTTCTGTTTCACCGATGAATACTGAGCGCACCTTGAGCTTTGAACCACGAGCCATGAGCTTGCCGCCGCTTGCGGCTCGAAGCAGTTGGCTCTTTGTCGCCATACTGTTTTCGACTACGATACTGGCGCAGTCGCCATACATCGCTCCGACCGATCCGCTCGTTCAGCAGAAGCTGGAACGGTGGAAGGACCTGAAGTTCGGCCTGCTGATGCACTGGGGCCCATACAGCCAGTGGGGCGTAGTGGAGAGCTGGAGCATCTGCCCCGAGGATGAGGGCTGGTGCCAGCGCGACGCGGTTCATGGAAAGACGTACAACGAGTATGTCCGCAACTACGAAGCGTTACAGACCACTTTCGATCCTGTGAAGTTCGATCCAAGCAAGTGGGCGCGCGCCGCGAAGGATGCTGGGATGAAGTACATGGTCTTTACCACCAAGCACCACGACGGATTCTGCATGTTCGATACGAAGACCACGGACTACAAGATCACCTCGCCGAACTGTCCGTTCAATGATGATCCGCAGGCCAACGTCACGAAGGGGATCTTCAACGCGTTCCGCAAAGAAGGCCTATGGACAGGCGCGTACTTCAGCAAACCAGATTGGCACAGCGATGATTACTGGTGGCGGAATTTTCCGCCGAAGGACCGCAGCGTGAACTACCTGCCCACGAAGTATCCCGAACGCTGGCAGGCGTTCCAGGATTTCACCTCCGCAGATCGAGGAACTGATGAGTGACTACGGCAAGGTCGACATCCTCTGGCTCGACGGCGGCTGGGTGCGTCCCTTCAGCAGCATCGACACGAGCGTGGGTTGGCAGAAGGCGATCACCATCGAACAGGACATAGACATGCCACGTATCGCTGCGATGGCGCGATCACATCAGCCCGGCTTGCTCGTTGTGGATCGAACAGTCGGTGGCGAGTACGAGAACTACATCACACCGGAAGGACATGTGCCCGACAAGGACCCCGGCGTGCCATGGGAGACGTGCATGCCCATGGGCACAAGCTGGAGCTGGGTGCCGAACGAGCAGTACAAGTCAACGGACGAGATTATTCGCACGCTGGTGCAAGTGATCTCACGCGGTGGAAGTCTCCTGCTGAACGTGGCGCCCGGACCGGATGGGCAGTTGGACTCAGTAGCCTATGTGCGCCTGAAGGAAGTGGGTGATTGGTTGAAGGTGAACGGGGAGGCGGTGTAGGGCATCTCGGCCATCGCCCCGGAGGCGAAGTCGGGTGCAATTGGTCCATCGCTCGGCATTCTCATGAGACAATGGAGGCTTGAACATGAAACTAGCCATCCATTGGATCGATTCGTTGTTCGGAGAGGGCAGGTTTGCGTAGAGGGACGACGGCCAGGCCACTTGACCTCTTTGGTCTGTAGAATCATCCCATGACCTACCTGATGGACCTATCACTGTTGCCCTGCTTTGTGGTGGTCTCCGTGCATCCGTGGCATGCATCGAGTAGCGACGTTGGACGCTCGCCCAGGTCTGAGCCGTGCGGAACTGCTGGATGAGATGCCCGATCTGGAGAATGGGGATATCGATGCCGCTTTGAAATTCGCCAGCGGCAGGCTCGACCACCCGATCCTTGCCGCGTGAAGATCTGGCTGGACGCCCAGCTATCTCCTAAGCTCGCCAACTGGATGCGGGCCACATTCGATGTACAGGTCTTCCCAATGAGGGACCTCGGCATGCTCACCACTGCGGATGAACGCATCTTCCTGCGAGCCAAAGACGAGGTCGAAATCGTGATCACGAAGGACAAGGACTTCGTCGCGCTACTGGAAAGGCTCGGTCCGCCGCCGCAGGTTATCTGGATCACGTTGGGCAACACGAGCAATGCCCGGATGAAGCACGTTCTTCAGGTGCGCTTTCCAGAGGCTTTGGAAATGTTCGCGAAGGGCGAATCCTTGGTGGAGATCACTGGGTGAGCGCAGTGGGCTCAGAACCCTCCCTCCCCTCGATACAACTTCACCCTCCCATCGAGCTTCACCTTCAGCACCGTCATCCACGGATCAGCCGCCATTCCGGTCCCCGAACCGGGATCCGGCACATCGATGAAGACCAGTCCCGGCACCTTGCTCCAGCTGATCTTGCCCACCACTCTATGGTTGAGTTTCATGCCGGGCCCTGACCCGGCATCGCGCAAGACTTCGACTGAAAAGATCTTGTTATCCAGTCCCTTGATCTCCGCGCTTCCGCCAACGCCGTGCGGCAGGAAAAGAAAGAGCGTAGTGCTATCAGCGCTCAGCGTTGATGGTCCGAAGAAGTGGCCGTTCGGCAAACCAGCACGTGTGCCGAAGATGGCCTCGCTGTGCTTCGCGTTCCATTGGCCGATCTCTTCCAAGCACCTTGACCTGTCCCGGCGGAATGGTGCCATCCTCCTTCGGGCCGATGTCCAGCAGCAGGTTGCCGCCATGGCCCACCACATCAGCGAAGATGGCGATGAGGTCGTGCGTGCTCTTGTAGTTGGTGTCCTGTGGTTGCCAGCCCCATTGATCACCGATGGTCATGCACAGTTCCCATGCCTCGGCCTTGGGTGTTTCCACCGGAATGTTCTGCTCCGGCGTAGCGTAATCGCCATAGCCCTGAAGCCTGCCGTTGATGATGGCCATCGGGTTCTTCTCCAGGATCATGGCGCGCACCTTGGCGGCTTCCCATTCCTCCGCGCTGTGCTCCCAGTCGCCATCGAACCACCAGAGATCGGGTTTCAGTTGTGTGGCGATCTCGCTGATCTGACTTTGGTAGAATTCGCGAAAGCGTTGCCAGCGTGGTGGATCGTCCTTGATGGCATAGCGCGAGCTGTCCTTGGTAAAGGCCGGGTAGTTGTAGTCGCTCCAATCAATAAGTGAGTAGTACGCCCCGCACTTTATCGATCGTTCCCTCAATTCATCGAACAACGGCGCGATGGCATCGTGCTTTGCCGGTGCGCCATTGACGATCGAACGCCGTGGCGGGATGTTCGACGCCAAACTCGGGGACCTCGTATCGTACATCGCCACCCCGTCATGGTGCTTCGTAGTGATCACGGCGTACCTCGCTCCACTCTTGGCGATCAGGTCCGCCCAGACCGCCGGATCATAGTTCTTCGCCGTGAAGCCACTGATCTGCTTCATGTAATCGGCATACGGCATCTTCTTGTTGTAGAAGGCCCAGCTTTCATCGGTGCCGTTCACGCTGTAGATACCCCAATGGATGAAGATGCCCAGTTTGGCGTCGGCGAACCACTGGAGTTCCGGGCGAGCGGGCTTCTGTGCGACGGAGGTGAACGTACACAACACGGCGACCACCGCACATGTCCATGCGCTGATCGCGCGGCGGACGCCGAAGCGTTTCGTGCAGGTGACTGATCGTCTCATTTGAGTACGTGCCGCACCCGGTCGGTAAACTCCTCTCTGCGCGCGGTGTACGCAGTGAGCAGGTGCATCTGGTTCTTGGCACGATCCAGGTTGTGCTCGGGTCGTGTGGTCTTGTAGTAGATGTCGTTCTGCAGGAAGTCGGTGAGGAAGCGGATGCCTTGTTCGTACATCAGCATCTGGCCGCTCCAGAACACGAGCGCCTTCTCGCTGAAAGACAAGAGCGGTGCCATTTCGCTGAACCAGCCCTCGACCAGTCGCGTGAAGACATCAGCGTTGATCGAGCAGTGCGCAGGATCGGGATCGTCCTCCGCTGCGGATGAAATGAACGTGCGGATCATATCGCCGAGGTCGAAGAGCGCCTTGCCCGGCATCAACGTATCCAGGTCGACCACGCAGATGGCTTCGTTCGTGTCCTTGTCGAAGAGCACGTTGTTCACTTTGGTATCGTTGTGTGTAATGCGCGTGTGCACATCGGGGTCCAGCATGGCGGACTTGAACTCTTCAACGATGTGGGCGTACTTCACGAAGTAACGGATCGTACTGTCGGCGATGGACCTCCGCTCCGGTGTCGCGGTGTTGATGGCTTCCGTGAATCGCGCGTAACGCTTGCCGAGGTCATGGAAGTCAACGATGATCGTTTTGAACGCGCCGACATAGATGCCGTCCAAGTTGCGTGACAGCCGCCCGAACTGTTGTGCCGCACTGAAGGCTTGGTCTGGAGTAACTGCGCCATCGTAGCTGATACTGTTCTGGATGAACGGGAACACACGCCAAGCACCCAATTCATTATCAATGAACAGGTCCTTGCCAGTGGTTGTGCGCTTGCCGCTCATGAAGAGGTAGTCGGGATGGTGCACACGAAGGTGTTCGGAAGCGAGGTAGTTGTTGTAGGCGATCAGTTCGGGCCGTGTGAAAACCGTAGTGTTCACCTGCTGCAGGATCCAGTCGTCGTGGTGGTTGCGATCTTTCAGCAAATACGTCCGGTTGATGAGGCCGCTGCCGAACGGAATACAATCATGTCCGTTCAGTGCGATACCGAAGTGATCGCAAAGGGTCTGAAGTGCGCCTTTGTGGTCGATGCTCATTTGTCCGAGGAAAGTGTTCGCCGCACAAGATCGACATCCGCTGCATAGGTGAGGCCGCACCAATTATCGCCAGTGTGCAGCGCACGAAATGTGTGACCCTGTGGCAAGGCGTGTTGTACCACATTCGGAAGCATGAATTCGGATACTGATCCTTCTGCTCGGTGATGAGCGAACAGTGAATGGAACATCGGAAAAATAGTTGGCCGAAAAACCCACAGGTTCATGCTCACGGCTGTGGTTGGCGCCCATTGACGATCGTTCAACGAGGAGATCACGTGCTGATCATCGATCTGTAGACCGGTTACTTCCTCCGATCCGGTCAGGCATCCTGGTTCGTTCAATTGGCAAACTGCACGGTTCACCGGTCCATTAGCACTCAGTGTATTCGCAAGATCATAAGTGACCAAGGCGTGTTCGTTCGCTTGGCCTTGCTTGGCATGATGAACGGCTTTTGTAATGGATGTGCTTCCGTAGAGGTCGTCTCCGTTCGCCACGATCACCGTTCCTTTCATTGATCCAAGCGCGACCAATACCGCATGCGCAGTTCCGATCGGTTCTTCTTGCACAACCGTTGTGATCCGTTCGTCGTGTTTGGACCGTTCCGAGAACAAGGTTCGATGTTCAGGTCGCACGACGATCACCGCATGTTCGCATCCATGCGCGAAGGCATCACGCAATGTGATATCCATGATCGCTTCACCATCGGGACCAACAGGCTCCAATTGTTTCGGCCTGCCGAAGCGGCTACTTCTGCCTGCTGCCAATAGGATGAGCGTAATGCTGGCCATCTGCGGATCGGCTAGTTAGCGGATCGTCCCATAACCAGCACCGCCGTCCCAGGTAACGATGACAATTCCATGCGGTTGGCTGCGTTCAAAAAAATACGAGGATGACCCGGTGCCAAAGTACCTAAGCGCACAAGTGGGTTTGGAAGCGCATTGCTTCGCAAATTCGCGCGCCATGTTCCGTAAGTCGCCTACTTCATCCACCATCTCTATCGCGGTGGTGATGATCTTCTTCGCGGTGATCACGTGGCGATGGAGTTGGAACGAAGGGCCCTCCATAATCCGCAGTGATGTAGAAGGCTACTATGGATATCTGCGAGCCATCTTCATCAACCAGGACCTGGGGCATGAGAAACCCAATTGGGTCTTTCTGCATCAGACCCCGGAAGGAACACTGAACAAGTATTTCGCTGGTGAGGCGGTCATGCTCTTGCCTTTTTTCCTGGTGGCACACGCGGTTGCTCATCTCACTGGAGAGATACCGAACGGGTTATCCGCACCATATGGTCATGCGATCGGCATTGCGGCCTTGTGCTATGCGTTCTTCGGCCTGTTGGCTTTTCGTTCATTGCTCCGTCGACTTGGCATTTCAGAGCCGGTGATGGCCACCACGCTTTTGGTTTTGGGGTTCGGAACGCAGTTGGTGCAATACACCAGCCTTCAACCGGGCTGGTCGCACGTGTATTCCTTCAGTGCTGTGAGTGTGTTTCTCCTGCTTACACAAAGGTTCTCAGGGGTCGTTCGTTCACGTGATCTTTTGGTGTGGGGCGGAGTGCTCGGCTTGATCGTATTGATCCGTCCTGTGAACGGCTTGGTCATACTTGCGCTGCCGATCGTGTTGGGCAAAGACCTGCCCACAGTGTTCCGGTCGGTGTTGAAAGACCGGCTTGGAATGATCGCCGCAGTTGGCGCCTTCTCTGCTGTGATCTCCATCCAGAGTATGTTGTGGTATGCACAAGTCGGTCATTTTGTGGCCGATGGTTACAAGGATGAAGGCTTTTACTGGAGTCGCCCCGCGTTCTTCCAAGTGCTGTTCGGAATACGACGCGGACTGTTCGTATGGGCACCTTCGCTTCTCCTTCCAGCGGTTGCGGTCATAGCCTTATGGCGAAGCGATCGCTGGAGGGCTATCGGTGGTTTGGTGTACTGGTTGGCGAATACATATGTGATCGCGTGTTGGTGGATCTGGTACTACGGAAGCGGTTGGGGTCAGCGCGTATACATCGAGCACTATCCGGTGCTGCTCTTGCCAATGGCCTTCGCGTTGCAACGTTGGGCAGGTTGGCGTCGAAAGTTGGCCCAGATTTTCCTTTTGGTGGCCTCGTTGCTCACGCTTGCGCAGTTCTATCAATACAACCACCGCATCCTGCATGTGGAATCCATGGACAGGAAGAAATACGCCTTCACCTTTTTACGATTTGGAGCGGAATATCAGGACAGGTTGGGCGGCAACTTTCGCATGCCTCCGTATTCTCCGAACGGGCTGGACACTTTGTTGCACGAGAAGTGGGATATGGAGGCGAGCGCTCCGCATTGGCACGGTAATGCGGAATTATCCGCAACGGCGTTCAGTCCTGGCCATGTTGCCATCTGTGGGGTGGATGACGAATTCGGTCCGGGTTTCGAGACGAACCTGAACGAGTTACCTGCAGGCCGTGCGTTGTTCTTGGCGATCGGATTTGAAAGACGTGTGCAGGCGAAAGACGATTCACGAACGGTCCTATGCGTTGTGACGGCTGAGCAACCTCCAGCAATTCCGGTTTTTTACGAACCCTTTTTCATGGACCCGGTTCCGCCGGCAGTTGGCGAATGGGAGCACATCGAGTACCGGATCGCAATTCCACCGCTCTCAGCGGGCGAGCAGATCAAGTTCTACTTCTGGAACCAGCAAGGAGCAGGCCGATTCGAAGTGGACGATCTGGATGCGACGTTGATGGTGGTCAAGCCCTATTAGACCGCGATCACAGTTCATCCGCTCCTTCCTGGGGAGAGGGAAACAGGAAAGGTTGAAATGTGGTAGAGGTCTATTGAACGATCTCTTTCCGGTAGTGGCAGTTGGCAGGGCTGGTTGCCAACTGCCACTGCCAACTGACCAAGGTGGGCCCAGCAGGATTTGAACCTGCGACCAACGGATTATGAGTCCGCTGCTCTGACCGCTGAGCTATAGGCCCGTTATCAAATTCCCGACGCGGTTCGTTCGACAAAGAAAACGGAGCGAAGGGCCGCGAAAGTAACCGGATGCGAAGCACCAATAGTTTCGCGCCCCATGATCGATACTCTTCTTCTGGACCTTGGTGGCGTGCTCATCGATGTGGACTATCACCGAACCGCCCGAGCTTTTGGTTCGCTGGGCTTTGGTCGTTTCGAAGAGTTGTACAGCAAGGCGCAACAGGATCACTTGTTCGATGGGTTCGAAACAGGTGCGCTTTCGCCCCAACAATTTCGCGATCGCATTCGTTCGTTGATGACCGACCGGATCACCGACGAGGAGATCGATACGTGCTGGAACGCGATGCTCGGCAGTATTCCCAACACGCGCATGCACCTGGTGGCCAGCTTGCGAAAGCGCTACCGCGTTCTCTTGTTGAGCAACACGAACGCCATCCATGTACCCGCTTTCAGCGAGATCATTCAGCGGGAGAACGGGATCAACGACTTCAAGACCTGCTTTGACGGTGCATACTACAGTTGCGAACTCGGTTTACGGAAACCGAACGCCGATGCTTTTCTGCAGGTGCTTGCAATGCATGGTGCGGAACCCAACCGCACTCTCTTCATCGACGACAGCGTTCAACATGTGATCGGGGCTCGTGCCGCGGGGCTTCAGGCCGAACACCTCGAACTGGCTCAGGAGGACTTCATTGGAATGATAGAACGCATGGGTTTGCTGTAACGCTCATCCGGCTGCCATCACGGCACGGCCCAACGCCCACTTCATTTTCGTTCTTGCGTGAGTTCTATCAGTACGCCATTGGCGCTCTTTGGGTGAACAAAGCACACAAGTTTGTTGTCCGCCCCAAGCTTGGGTTCATCGCTGAGCAGGTGGAATCCCTCCGTCTTCAAGCGGGCCATCTCCGCGTGGATGTCTTCCACTTCGAAAGCGACGTGATGGATTCCTTCGCCCCGCTTCTCAATGGCCTTGGCGATAGGGCCATCTGGACGTGTGCTCTCCAGTAACTCGATCTTGTTGGGTCCGACTTGAAAGAAGGAAGTGATCACTCCTTCACGCTCAACCGCTTCGCGTTTGTAAGACAACACACCCAGCAGTTTCGCATAGGTCTCTTCTGCGGAAGCCAGGTCTTTCACCGCGATGCCTAGGTGTTCAATTCGGATCATGGGATGGTCGGAAAAGAGAAAGCCTCGACGAGCGAGGCTTTCGGTATGGTCTGGTGTCGAGGATCACCGCTTGATGAACGTTTCGCCCATCTTGTTGTCGTAGTTCAGGTAGTAGAGGTCCTTTTTCAAGGTGCTAACATCGATCTTGCTGGCATAGCCACGCTTCACGATGTTGCCATATTGATCGTACACTTCATACAGTGTGTTGCCACTGAACAGGATCTCGTCCTTGGGTTTCAACGGGCTCCACGTGATCGCGCCAACAGATGCATCCGTAAACGTCACGCTCTGGCTGTATCGTGCCTTCTTGGTAAGGTCAACCTGCTTCACGCGGAAGGTGTTCTCACCGCTATGAGGCGTTACTTTGAACATATAGGCGTGCTCACCAGGTGTTCCGATGCCAGCTTGTTCACCCACCTTCACCCATTTGTTCCAGCGCTTTTGTTCGATCAAGAAGGGAAGCTCGCCGGTCTCGTTGCTGGTGGTCCACTTGTAGGTGCCATCGGCAGCCACTTCTTGTTTAACGATATCGAATGTGCTTTTCGGGCGAAGCACCTCAGGGTTCAATACCAATGGAGTGCAACCATCCTTGTGCTTGATCTTTACGATCACCTTGTCGCCAAGCTTCAGGCCGAAATTGTTCATGTCCACTTCAAAGGCACTGGAATTGATCTCGTCCGTAGCGATCTGATCGTTCACCGTTACCTCATAAACACAAAACCCGACGCCCGCTTCAGAGAAAGGATTTTGGATAAAGAGGTTCTTGCCTTGGTAGTTGCCTTCCAATACAAGAGTGCCGGCCCAAGCAGGAGCGCCCATAAGCAGGGCGGCCAGAAGTACGATAGGAGCACGCATCAAGATCTTGGTTTTCGGGGTCGCAATGTTAATCATAGTTGCTTGCATCACCTAACGCGCATGGATGTGGGCCAAGCCGCTGGGGCAGAGGTGATAAGGACTTTGGGCACCAAGTTCAAGCCGGAATTGCTGGTGCCAGGCAGGTAACCATGCGGTCAATGTCCTGTTCATTGAACTGGGAGCCATCGAGATCCTGCACTATGAACGTGCGGTTTCCAGCGGTAATAACGCGGTAGAAGTGCAGAAAGACCAAGCCCGGGTCATCAGGGAACTCACTGCGGAAAACGAGCAGATCCGGTGTTTCCTTCACCACGGTGTTCTTCTGCAGAAGGTCACGGTCAAGATCCGCTTTCAAGCGGGCCAAGTCGCCGGGTTCTTCTGTAATGGCCAGGCCGAAATGATCACCGATCGTGATCTCCAAGCGCCCGATCTCCTCCTTCCACTGAACAACGGGGTCCGATCCATTGGTCAATTGCTTGTCTGGTGGAGTAAGCAACAGAGGCATATCGTAGGCGACCAGGTCGATCACCGTATGCAGGGCTGCCGCAGCGCTATCGGCTGCAGCTTGTGCTTTTGCTGCATCGGCTTTTCCATCGCCACAGGCGGAAAGGAACAATAAGGGCAAGGCCCAGCATGCGTGTTTCATGGTGCCGCGAAGGTGAGCGCGGGTTGTGGTGCGGGCAACGGTCCATCCCATAAGTTGCACACGAAAGCCCGTTGGATCCCGGGGGAGAAGACGATCAGGGTGGCAAAGGACCATTGTAGCGCACGCATGGAGTATCGTCCCAGGGACAATACCCGCGCAGGCCGAGTTCCTCGTGGGTCGTGTCTCCGGCCAAAAGCTTGATCACGCCGAAAGGACCATACAACCAATTGCGCATGCATGCAGTGTCGATCGACTGGGTATACATGGCCGGTTTGGCGAAATCGCGCAATAACTGGCGGTATGTGCTGTCGTTCAAGCGGTCCTTGTCGAGGAGCAAATAACAACCGGCCGGAAGCTCGAGGTAGCCGTTGCCCTCTTCATTCATTATGATCGTATCGAGGATCGGTTCGTGCAAGTCGTTCATCGCGAACATGCCCGTCGAGTCAACATGAGCCTCTCGAATGAACATCCTGCCGCGCCACGGCGTCGCACGGGGGTATTCGCTTGGGTCCGGTTCCGCGCCACCACAATACGATGCCGTGTACGTACAGTGCAGATGCAGTATGCCGATCCCGGACGTGATACGGCCCGGGGGGGGAGGGGGGGAGGGGGAGGGGGGGGGAGGGGGGGGGGGGGGGCCCGGGCCCCCCGGGGGGGGGGGCCGCGGGGGGGGGCCCGGGGGGGGGGGGGGGGGGCCCGGGGGGGGGGGGCCCGGGGGGGCGGGAGGAGGACGGGGGGCGGGGGCCGGCCCCCCGCGCCCCGGGGGGGGGGGGGGGGGGGGGGGGGGGGGGGGGGGGGGGGGGGGGGGGGGGGGGGGGGGGGGGGGGGGGGGGGGGGGGGGGGGGGGGGGGGGGGGGTGGGGTGCGCAGGCGCCACTCCAGCCGGTCGGAAATGAGGACGCAGCATCATAGTGTCGCTATCACCTTCAGTTCGATGGCGATCGGCGTTGGCAGGCAATTGATCTCCAGTGTGGTCCTGCACGGTGGATCTACCTCGAAGTACTCCTTCCAAAGTTTGTTGTAGGTGGCGAAGTCGTCTTTCATATTGGTAAGGAAAACCGTCACGTCCACGATCTTTTCCCAGCTGCTACCAGCATCCTCCAGGATCCACCGCACGTTCTGGAACACGCTCCGCACCTGCGTTTCGATGTTGTAGCTCGCGATGTTGCCGTTGGCATCCAGCTCCACTCCAGGGATCTTCTTCGACCCACGTTCCCTCGGCCCAACACCGCTCAGAAACAAAAGGTCGCCCACGCGTCGGGCATGTGGGTAGTGGCCAACGGGTTCGGGGGCTTTGTTGCTGTCGATGCTGCTCATGACTGGGTGATGTACCCTGCAAAGGTGCTGGTTCAGGGTGGATCCGGGGAGACAAGACTTCAGCGTGGGTTATGCACCTTTGTAGAAGAACACATACACCTATGCGCTTCGCCATCCTCTTCGCCTTTGGGCTATGTACCGTCAGTGCGGCGCTGGCCCAGTTGACGTGGTCGCCTTGTACAATGCCCTTGAATACACTCACCGATCTGGCCATGGGTCCCAACGGCGAGCTGGTCACCTTCCTTACCACCAACCCCATTCAACCCATGGTGAGCACCGACCAAGGGGAGACCTGGCAAACACATCCGGGTGCGGGAGGCCCGAACGGCATCGCGCTCATGAACACAAGTCTGCATGTGAGCATCACCGGCACTATTCTGTTGTGGGGTACCTCCGGCGCTGTCGGCGACGTTTGGCGCAGCAATGACGGTGGTAACACATTCACACAAGTGGGCAGCACGAACGGTATTCCCGCGTCGGGCTTCTTCATGGGGTTTGCCAGCAGCCCCTGGGGCGACCTTTACCTATATGGTGATGGGGTCCTGCGCAGCACGGACGATGGGCAGACATGGTCCAACATCGTTCCTGAAACCACCTTCATTGATGTATTGACCGCAAGCACAACGAGCATCTTCGGCATGCACCTCGGTGTCCTGTACCAGGGGGGGGTGGACGGAGCTGGCTTTGCAGCGATCAACACCGGTGGTACGGATGTGACCAATGGCCAAGGACTTGCCCGGGGCCTCGATCAGCGGATCGTGGCGGTGGGTGGTGCGGATCGCGTGATCACAAGCACCGACGATGGCAGCACGTGGCAAACGGCGAACGCTGGGCTCAGCTCAACACCAACGGAATTCCAGCATGTTGCTGCATCAGTGGTCGCGGAACGATGGGTTATTGGCAAGCAGATAAGCGTGCGTTACACCGATGACGCGGGCGCCACGTGGCAGACGGCGGAAACGGGTCTGGGACTGGCACAGAACGAACCCATCCAGGCCATCTTCTGTGATTCCGCCGGCACCTTCTACCTCTATGGCTACTTCCACCTCTATCGCTCCAACATTTCCACCGGGATCGATGTATCGCCTTTGGAGAAGGAAGAGGGGATGATGTTCCCGAACCCAACAAATGGTGCGTTGCGTCTTCCTTCCTCCTTCACTGGCCAAACCTGTCAGGTGATCGACGCGGCCGGTCGTGAGGTAATGAGATCTGCGGTGGGCTACGATGGCATCCTCGACCTCAGTGTGTTGGAGGAAGGCCGCTATGCCCTGCGCTCCGCAGACGGTGCCCGCGTGGTATCTGTTCACATCATCCACTGAGCTGAACGAACCGGAACGCCAGCATGAACGTTCATGCGGCGTGCCTCTCTTAGGGCCAGCTAAGACAGCACATTACATAACATCCGAACTCACTTACCAAAACTCTCCCATGCGTTATCGCCGCCTCGGCAACTCCGGCCTCCAAGTCTCTGAACTTTCGTTGGGTTCATGGCTCACTTTTGGCAAACAGATCACCGATGCCGTGGCCGAAAAGCTCATGCGCACAGCGTATGATAACGGCGTCAACTTCTTCGACAACGCGGAGATCTATGCGCGGGGCGAGAGCGAGAAAGTGATGGGCAAGATCTTGAAGAAGACGAAATGGTCCCGCGATTCATGGATCGTGAGCAGCAAGGTCTTCTTCGGCACAGGCGGAAAGCTGCCTACGCAAGTGGGCCTGCATCGCAAGCATGTGGTGGAAGCCTGCAACGATGCATTGAAGCGATTGCAAGTGGAGTACCTCGATCTCTACTTCTGCCACCGGCCGGACAAGAACACGCCGATCGAAGAGACCGTTTGGACCATGCACCAACTGATCATGAGCGGCAAGATCCTCTACTGGGGCACCAGCGAGTGGAGCGCGCAGGAGATCATGGAAGCGCACATGGTGGCCAAGCAACACCATCTCATCGGCCCCGTGATGGAGCAGCCGCAGTACAACATGTTCCACCGCGACAAGGTGGAAGTGGAATATGGCCAGATCTACAAGACCGTAGGCCTGGGCACCACTATCTGGAGCCCGCTCGCCAGTGGCATCCTCAGCGGGAAGCACCGCGACACCAAGGCCAACAAAGGCACCCGCCTCACCATGGAAGGTCTGGACTGGCTCCGCGAACGCGAACTCACAGAAGCCCGCCTCAATAAAGTGGACAAGCTGAAGGTGCTCGCCGAAAAGCTCGATCTGTCTTTACCAGTGATGGCCCTGGCGTGGTGCCTGAAAAATCCGAACGTGAGCACAGTGATCCTCGGCGCTAGCAAAGAAGCGCAACTGAAGGAGAACCTTGGTGCTGTTGAAGCCCAAGACAAGCTGACGCCGGACGTAATGGCGCGTATCGCAAAGGTGTTGGACAATGAGCCGGTGAGGCCGCAGTTCTAACACTCAACCCAACGGGAGACTGGTTCGGTCATACCCCGAACTGAACCAGGTGATGCTCCAAATGCTTTGCGAACAGGTTGTTCCACTCCTGCCCGGTCATCACTCCGAAGCTATGGTTGTCCTTGCCATCGAAGTATTTCGCACCCAAGCCTTGCACTTGGTTGATGTAGGCAATGATGCGTAAGCGCTCGGTTTCCAGCACGCGTTCATCGGCGATGATGAATTCCGGGGCCGTGCGCGAGTTTTTCTTGTACGGCTTTTCGCCCACCACAATGGGTTTCAAGAAACTCTTCAGCAGGAAACGGATCACGGCGTTCGGGCGTTTATGAGCAGCCCCGTAATTGGGGTCGCATACCATCTCGTACGGTTTGCTGCAATGTGCGAGCATTTGGGCGGCGTTCATCTTGCCCCATTGCGGGCGAGTGGTGGTGACAAGCTTATTGATGCGAGCGATGTGGTTATCGCAAAAAGTGCGGTCGAAGATGTTCTGCATGGCGTGGGATCGGGCCGAAGATATCCGGGTGCAATTAGCTCAAGGGCGCTCAGCGCGCGGTGACGCGTGGCGAACCCATGGCAACGACCGAAGATGTGAGCTACCCTTTCAAAGGTGCTTGCATTCCGAAGGATCGTGTTAAACTTGCGATCCCGTTGAAAAACGGGGTGACAATTGGGGGATTAGCTCAGCTGGCTAGAGCGCTTGCATGGCATGCAAGAGGTCACCGGTTCGACTCCGGTATTCTCCACGAGAGGCGGTTCGCAAGGGCCGCCTTTTTGTTTGATGATCGTGGGCGAGAGCGTCCCGCCGCGGCGGCGGAAAGGTCACCGGTTCGAACTGGGCCGGTATTTCCACGAGAGGCGGTTCGCAAGGGCCGCCTTTTTGTTTGATGATCGTGGGCAAGAGCGTCCCGCCGCGGCGGCGGAAAGGTCACCGGTTCGCCCCGGATGAACTCCGGGGCCGGTATTCTCCACGAAGGCGGTTCGCAAGGGCCGCCTTTTTGTTTGATGATCTTGGGCAAGAGCGTCCCGCCGCGGCGGGAAGGTCACCAGTTCGCCCCGGATGAACTTTTTTGTTTGATGATCGTGGGCAAGAGCGTCCCGCCGCGGCGGAAAGGTCACCGGTTCGCCCCGGATGAACTCCGGGGCCGGTATTCTCCACGAGAGGCGGTTCGCAAGGGCCGCCTTTTTGTTTGATGATCGTGGGCAAGAGCGTCCCGCCGCGGCGGGAAGGTCACCAGTTCGCCCCGGATGAACTCCGGGGCCGGTATTCTCCACGAGAGGCGGTTCGCAAGGGCCGCCTTTTTGTTTGATGATCGTGGGCAAGAGCGTCCCGCCGCGGCGGCGGAAAGGTCACCGGTTCGCCCCGGATGAACTCCGGGGCCGGTATTCTCCACGAGAGGCGGTTCGCAAGGGCCGCTTTTTTGTTTGTTGCGATCTGACAAGGCGTCCCGCCCGATAGGCGGAAGGTCACCAGTTCGCCCCGGATGAACTCCGGGGCCGGTATTCTCCACGAAGGCGGTCCATAAGGGCCGCCTTCTTTGTTGATGTCATTTGCCGCATACATCATCCATAGTGCAACGCTCGACCGATTCTATGTTGGTCATGCACAAGATCCCATCGTTCGTTTGGATCGCGATCACAATGGAGGCCGGATAGGACTTCAGCGCTTCGTACTGGTCTTCTTCCTGACCTGTCTCGCCTTGGGTTTCAGTCGAGTGTACATGACGAGTTGCGAACGCACGGCGTTGCGCTTGTTCCATCGAGGATCACGGTAAGCGTTGCACTGGGTAACATCGATAGTGCGAGCCTTGGCGGTATCGCGCCATTGCAGCTCCACGAATTCCAGCACCTCGGTTTTGAGATCGGGATCCAACACAGGGAATGCGACCTCAACGCGGCGGTCCATATTGCGCTCCATCAGATCGGCGGATGCGAGATATACCAATGGCTTTCCGGCATTGTGGAAAACGTACGCACGCGCATGTTCGAGAAAGCGGTCCACAATGCTGATCACTTCAATATGCTCGCTCAGGCCGGGCACCCCGGGCATCAGGCAGCATATTCCCCGAATGATCAGGCGTATGCGCACACCAGCGCGACTGGCGTCGTACAATTTGCTTATCAGCGAGCGGTCTTCGAGGCTGTTCAGCTTCAGTAGAATGGAAGCGGGTTTTCCAGAAAGGGCATTGGCGATCTCGCCGTCGATCAGTTTTTCCAAGCCGCTGCGCAAGGTCGTAGGAGCCACCATAAGATGTTTCGCACGCGGTGCACTTCGCGGGTCGCGCAGGTGGTGGAACACTCCAGCTACATCATTGGTAATGGCCGCGTTGGTCGTCAGCATCGCCATATCACCGTAAATGGCAGCTGTTCGTTCGTTGAAGTTACCTGTACCGAGATAGGCATACTTCACTGTCCGCGAGCCTTCACGGCGTTCGATAAGGAACAGTTTGCAGTGCACCTTTTGCCCTTCTTGACCATAGCTCACTATGGCGCCGGCCTGTTCCAGTGCCTCCCCCCAGAACAAGTTGTTGCCCTCATCGAACCGGGCCTGTACTTCAATGAAGACGCTTACTTTCTTGCCAGCGCGGGCGGCTTCCAAAAGAGTTTCGCAAACCAACGAGCTACGTGCCACACGGTAAAGGGTGATCGCGATGGTCTTCACTTTCGGGTCACGAGCAGCCTTGCGCAGCAATTCAGTGATATCGCGGAAGTCGTGATAGGGGAAGTGCAACAGGCGATCCTTCATGCGGATCACTGCGAACGGGTCCGACGAGTTCGCGAAGGCTGCATGACGCACAGGAACGAGTGGTGGTTCGCGCAGGTCGGCATGACCTTTCACGGGCAAGGCCATCATATCACTGAAGTTGTGATAGCGTCCTCCACGCAACAGGTCCTGCTTTTTCACACTGAGCAGACCGCGCAATTGGCGCAGCATATCAAGGGGCATGGCACCGTCATACAGGAATCGCGACGGCACACCGGTCCGGCGTTTGCGCAAACTGCGACGAACCTTGTCCACAACGTTCTCGGCGAATTCTTCGTCCAGGTACAGTTCGGCGTCACGCGAGAGCTTGATGGAATGGCAGGCGGTCACCTTGAACCCGGTGAAGAACTTCGTAGCGCAATAGCGTATCGCATCATCAAGAAAAAGCAGGTCTGTGCGATCGCCCTTGGAGGGTAACGTAATGAAGCGCCCTAGTTCGTCACTGGGTACGTTCACGAGAACACGCTTGTGTTTTTTACTGTCTTTGTGGGCAAGGTCGAAGACGAGATAAAGTTTGCGGTCCTCGATGA
The DNA here is from genome assembly GCA_016717225.1 of Flavobacteriales bacterium. GTDB lineage: Bacteria > Bacteroidota > Bacteroidia > Flavobacteriales_F > PHOS-HE28 > PHOS-HE28. Next base: position 273,560 of record JADKGB010000037.1, read on the forward strand.
ACGGCGCATTGCCGGTTCTCAGCGATGCGGTCTGCAGCAATGGAGAGACTCTTTCTGTAAAAAATCGTTCAACGTGGATACGTTGTTCAGCGGTCAGGCGGTCCTCGCTGAGGAAGCGCACACCGTGTTTTTCCAATGCAGGTAAAAGGCGTTCCCTGTACAGCCTTCCGAATCTGCGCTGCTGCTCAAGCGCTTCGGCATTGATCCGTTCAATGCGTTTTTCCGGCGGGACATCAAGGGTCGAGCGATCGTCCTTTTTCAGCTTTCGCAGACTTCGGAGCTGTGCAACCCGCACGCGGTAGAATTCATCCAGGTTGCTGCTATGGATGGCGAGGAACTTCAGCCGTTCGAGCAGTGGTACACGATCGTCTTGGGCTTCTTGCAGTACGCGTGCATTGAAAGCCAACCAACTGAGGTCGCGGTCGAAGAACCGGTGCGCGATCGATGGAGGAACAACGGCCTGTTTTTCGGGGAGTTTGGAGCGGAGCTCAAGAGCACGCAGGTTGAGCGTTTTTTGCTTCGAAAAGCGCGACAGAGCATACGGGGTGAAGAACCTGTGCGCATGGAGGTACGCAAGGTTTTCCCGGTTCCACGCAAGAGCGGATATCTTCTTTCGGCGCTGATGCTCGAATTCGGTCCGAAGTCGTTGGCTCTTTTCCTCGAAATCCGCTTGCCCTGCCTTGGCACTATCGGCATCCCGGAGCACACGTTGTGCCAAGGAGCGTGGACGTTCGGTTACACGGGTGCTCAGGATCAACGCCCTCACTTGCGCTATCAACCTGGTACTGCCTCCATGTCCGCGCAAGAAGGCAGTAGCTATCACCACGCTCTTCTCCTCGTGCCCTTTATAAGATCGCGCATAGCCTGTGTCGTGGAACAAGGCAGCCAGTTCCAGCTCACGAACCGCTTGCTCAGAAAGTCCTGAACCTCTTCCGATAGACTGGGAGAAACGGGCTACCTCAAGTGTATGATCAAGATCATGGAAAGCCATCCACTTGGGGATGTCTCGAGCAAAGTGCCTGCGCACGAATAAGCGGGCTTGTTCGATCAGGGCTGTCGAGGTCATGTGCGCCGATGGCTCAGCTGGTCCTTTTCAGCTCGAACGTCATCGGTGGCAAGATATCATTGGCTAACAGTACAGCTGAAAAAGGCAGGATCCAGCAGCGGTACGGGCAGCCCTATGCCGGGTATATTTCGCCCCTCGCATGCAGCTTCCTATCGCCCAATCGTTGTTCACCGCGATGCGAGTCGACCGCGTGGTCTATCTGTACAGCGGATCCTTTCACGACGAGCATACGGCCAGGCTGATCGACCTGGGTGAAGCAGCAGAAGACGGCGGGCGAGGTCGCTTGGCCTTTATCATGGTGGAGGCCTACCAGAACATTCTACGACACCGTACCTCGCTCGATCCGGTCCTGGAGCGGGGTTCTGGACGAAGTCTCTTTATGCTGCGCTGCGGAACGGAAGGCCAGCAGGTGATCGCAATGAATCCGGTGAAGAAGAGTGACCTTCCCAAATTGAAGGTAACCCTGGAAAAGTTGCAGGGCATGCATCCATCCCAATTGAAATCATTGTTCCTCTCGGGATTGCAGAACAATGAAGAGCAACCGCGTCGTGGGGCAGGATTGGGCCTGATCGAAATGGCACGACGCAGCGGCAATGATCTGGGATACTCGTTCCATGAAGTGGGCGAAGAGCATGAGTTGTTCGTATTGTCTATTCGAACCGGCAACCCTGGCCGCAGCGAACAGGTGTTGAACGAGGCGAAAGCCATTCACGACACCGCAGCGGGCCAGGATCTTTTGGCCTTGTTCATCGGTGAATATCCAATGACCGTGCGGACGGCTCTTTTACGAGTGATGGAGGATGATCTGGATGATCGGATCGATCGCCGTGCTTTGAGGGGCCGGGCATATATGGCGGCTGTTTCCTGCTACGATAGAAATTCCTCCACCAGCGCCAGGCGCTTCGTTGCGATCACGCGCGAAGGCGACCACAATGCGCTTGTGTCCGGAGTTGTGTTGAACAAGGTTGCTGCGAACGAGTTGGAGGCGGACATCGCCCGGATCAAAGCGCTCGATCGTTCAGAGGTTGATCGCCGATACAGGAACGCGCTGTTGGATCGAGGGGAAGACGCAGGCAAAGCGGATCTCTACGAATTGGTTCGGCAAAGTGTTGAACCCTTGGATTTTGCTGTTTTCCCGATGGAGGGGGAGGAAGTATTCGCCGTTGTGCGCGCGGTGATCTGACAGGAATTCCCAAGGGTCAGGAACCCAAGGACAACATCACTGGAATGGAGGAGTACGCAATATGCGCAGGCGTCGGAGCGTCTACAGTTCAACATACTGAACCATGGATAGCGTGCTTTTCTTTGTTTATGATCGTTTGGAGCGCTTCGAACGATGGTTCGACCGTCGCTTCGGTTGGTTCTTTACCAATGGGATGAAGGACCGTTCGGTCCGTAAGCCGCATATTTTCTGAACGGGGTCAGAGCCTCACACATACGTTCTTCGACTCGGTGAAGAACCGAAGGGCTTCTGTTCCACCTTCGCGTCCCACGCCACTTTGCTTCATCCCTCCGAACGGCGTGCGCAAGTCTCGCACCATCCAACAATTCACCCACACAATGCCACTGTTCAGCGCACGGGCCAGTCGATGCGATCGCTGGCCGTCACGCGTCCAAAGAACACTGGCCAGCCCGTATGGCGTGGCGTTGGCAAGTGCAAGTGCTTCAGCTTCCGTATCGAAAGGTTGAAGCGTCACAACCGGCCCGAAGATCTCCTCCTGATTCGTTCTGCATTGTGGTCCCAATCCTTCGATCACGGTGGGGGCGATGTACCAACCATCCTTCTGCGGACCATCGAGGAAAACACGCTCGCCACCACAAAGCACCGTGCCACCTTCTTCTTTCGCGGTGGCAATATGGCCAAGGACCTTGTGCATGTGCACCTCGCTCACGACAGCACCCTGTTCCGTGTCCGGATGGGCAGGGTTACCCACCCTTAAGGCCTTGGTCCGCTCAACGAACGCGTCACGGAATTTCTCATAGATGGTTCTCTCAACAAGGATCCGCGAACCACACAAACAGATCTGTCCCTGGTTGCGAAAACTCGAAAGCACGGTGGTCTTCAACATGCGATCGAAGTCGCAATCAGCGAATACCACCACCGCGTTCTTTCCACCGAGTTCGAGACTCAACTTCTTGAACATCGGTGCTGCGACCCGCGCGATCTCGGCACCGGTTTTCGTGCCGCCGGTGAAGGAGATCGCGGGTATTCGCGGATGCGCGGAAATGGCCGCGCCCACCTTCGGCCCCAGTCCGTTCACAATGTTCAGTACGCCGGGCGGAAGTCCCACTTCGATGCAGCATTCGGCCAGCATGAAGGCGGTGAGAGGTGTTACTTCCGATGGTTTCGCGACCACCGTGCAGCCAGCCGCAAGTGCTGGGGCTATCTTCCAGGTGAAGAGGTAGAGAGGCAAATTCCACGGGCTTATGCAGCCTGCCACGCCAACCGGTTGTCGTTCGGTGTAGTTGATCGCGATGTCGTCCATCATATGCGATTCACTGCTCCAATGCAGTATCGCCGTTGCGAAGAAGCGCAGGTTGGCAACGGCGCGTGGGATATCGACTTCGCGAGCGAGTGATACCGGTTTGCCGTTGTCGCGACTTTCGGCAGCTGCGAACAAGTCGAGTTTGCTTTCCACAGCATGGGCCACACGCAACATCATCTCGCTGCGCCCTTCGCGCCCCAGAGCGATCCAGGATGGAAGTGCGTTCTCGGCAGCGATCACCGCCAGGTCAACATCCGCCTCATCACTATCCGCTATCAAAGAGAACACCTGCCCGGTGGAAGGATCTCGGTTATCCAGCCACGAACCGCTTTGCGCAGGCACCGTTCCGCCCGCTATGTAGTTGAGGATCTGTTGCATCGGCACCGAAAGTAGTGTTGATGCCGATGGTGATCGGGGGCAGTGGACCACTTTGGATATCGCGCCTTGCGATAAAGTCAAAGGGCCCCTGCTTTCGCAGAAGCCCCCGACCCCTTGTTGCGCTGGATATAACGAACCCTAACGTGGTTCCAGCTTCGTTGATGCGGTTACAAAAGCAGCAGGTGGGATCGTCGTGCGACGAGTACCCGTGTTGGCCGGAAGTGTGGAGGCAGCATTGGTGGCCGGCTTCACCGTGGTGGATTTTTCGGGTTTGAACCGAAGCACATCGGCATCACAAGCGAACATAGCGGTGCCTATGGCGAACAGGGCGGCTAGCACGATGGTTCTGGTCATTGTGGTGGAGGTTTCTGTCGCTTGGTGGAAGTGCGCTGCGAACGTATCCGCACCCCGGACCAACCGCTGTTAACCCGCCGCCAACGCCGGTTAAAGAACGTTAAGTGCCCTTCTGGGCCCTAGGTCGGCAATAGTTTGCGGCGCTGTGGACAAACGCCTGATCACCTTGCTCACTATCGCGATCACGGTAGCGCTCGCCGGACTGGTGATCATCCAATGGCGCTGGATCAGCGGCACCATCGCGCTCAAAGACCAACAGTTCAACGAGAATGTGGACAATGCGTTGGTAGCGGTCAGTGATCGCCTTGAACGGCTCGAAGCCATGCAGGGATTGCGCGACCACAGCTTCGGTCAACAGATGCTTGCGCAAATGGATTCAATGGTGCGCAGCACAGAAGAAGAGTACGATGTTGACGATCCCCCTTCACCGCAGCCCGAAGTGGATACCACCGCTGGTAGGTGGCGAACGATGGAAGATGATCGCGACTCGCTGATAACAGACATGATGCGTGGCCTGTTCGGTCCGCAACATTTCGGCAACATCAATGAACGGCTCGATCCGCAATTGCTCGATTCATTGATCCGGGACGAACTGCGCCGACGGGGCATCAACGAACGACAGGAACATGGGGTCTTCGGTGAAAATGGCCCTCCAGCGCTGATCAAGCTCGTTGAAACGGAGGACGCCGAACTGGTGCGTAAGAGCCCGCACAGCACCCGACTTTACCGAAATGACCTGGTGGGTGGAGCCTATTGGTTACGCGTGCACTTGCCCGATCAACAGAAGTATGTGCTCCGAAGCATGTGGCCGTTGTTGGCAGCCTCCGCGCTCTTCGTGCTGCTCATCATCGTAGCGTTCGTTTACACGTTGCGCACCATCTGGCAACAGAAGCGATTGGGCGACATCAAGAACGACCTGGTGAACAACCTTACACACGAATTGAAGACACCGATCAGCACCATCGCCCTCGCGTGCGAAGCATTGAACGACAGCAGCATTTCGAAAAGTCCTGAACAGATCAGGTCTTTCACCAATATGATACGCGACGAGAACAAGCGCCTTGGCCTGCTCGTGGAAAGTGTATTGCAGAGCGCCGTAGTGGACAGTGGTCGCATGCGGTTGCGCCTCGCCGATCTGGACCTGCACGCCATACTCAACGATGTTGTGCGCAACAGTGGCATCAGTGCGCAGAACAAGGGGGGGCGTGTAGAACTTTTCACCCATGCAGAACTGGCCCACGTGCGCGGCGATCGGATCCACCTCGCCAATATTTTCTACAACCTCGTGGACAATGCGGTGAAGTATTGTGAGGCAACACCGGTGGTTTCGATCACTACCCGCAGCGATACCAAGGGAATAACGGTAAGTGTGCGTGATAACGGGATCGGCATACCTCGCAGCGAACAGAAGAAGATCTTCGACCGGCTGTACCGCGTGCCTACTGGTGACCAGCACAACGTGAAAGGGTTCGGCCTCGGCCTCAGCTACGTGAAAGCGGTAGTGGAGCGCCACGGAGGAACCATCACCGTGGAAAGTGAACCGGGCAACGGAAGTACATTTCACATCACGATACCTTTTGAACATGGACAACGCGATCAAGCTTCTGCTCTGTGAAGACGACCCCAATCTGGGCAACCTACTGGCCCAATACCTGGTGGCCAAAGGCTACAGTGTGGATCATCGTACGGATGGCAAACAGGGGTGGGAGGCCTACACCAAAGGCAAGTACGACCTGCTGATCCTGGATGTGATGATGCCCCTGAAGGATGGATTCACCCTGGCCAAGGACATTCGCAAGCGCGATGAGAAGACGCCCATCATCTTCCTCACCGCGAAAAGCATGAAGCAGGATACCATCACGGGTTTCCAGAGCGGGGGCGATGACTACATCACCAAGCCGTTCAGCATGGAGGAATTGCTTCTGCGCGTGAACGCCGTTCTGAAACGCTCGCACGGTCTGGTGCCCAAAGAAGAAGCGCCCACGAAATACGAATTGGGCAGTTTCGTCTTTGACGTTCGCAAACAAGTGCTTTCCGGAACGAACGGGTACGAGGACCGAAAACTCACCACCAAGGAAACGGATCTGCTGCGCATGCTCTGCATACACCGCAATGGCCTGCTGCCTCGCGATCTGGCGTTGACCGAGGTTTGGGGAGATGACAACTACTTCAACGGCCGTAGCATGGATGTGTACATCGCCAAACTGCGCAAATACCTGGTTTCCGATAAGCGTGTGGAGATCCTGAACGTACATGGCAAAGGGTTCCGGTTGATCACCAAGGAAGAGGATTGACAGGTTCTAGAAAGTGCATTCAGAGCCAAGTCCAGTGTGATCCGGCTGCTCGCGAAGCCTGGCAATTGGCAGGACAGATAAAGGCTATGACCCGCTCATTTTACCGAATGGGCCGTTCGGTGCCGGGTTTCTCCCATATTTGTTGCCTGACGAAAAAAACTCCAAACCCTTAACCGAATGAAGAACAACTACAATACAGTGCTAGCTACCGCGGCTCTTCTGCTGGTATCTCAGCTCAGCGCTCAAAGCGCGCATCAAGGCAAGACGCACGCGCCGAAAGCGCTGAACGCAGTGACAAGCACTGTTCAGAATCACCCTGTAGCTGGAGCGGCTCGCGGTACTGCACCTGCGAACGACCAATGCAGTAGCGTGACTTTCACCCCGTTGGCGATCGACGGGAGTCTCACCTTCACTGGCGACCTCACGGGAGCTACGATCGATAATGATTACGAGGCCGGTTCAGCAATTGAGGGCGCGGCTCTGGCAGCCACTCCTCCCTTGGTTTCCGTTTGGCATGGTTTCTCAACGACCGATTGCGCGAATGTGACCGTCACCTTCTGCGGCATCACCCCGGCCTTTGGTGATGCCTGGATCATCCTCGGCACGGCTTGTCCTGTTGGCGATGCTTCGGCCGTATTTAATACTTCATGGAACACTGCGGACTGTGGGGATGGTAACATAACCATTTTTTACACAACTGTCCAGCTGGTGACTACTACCTCCCGATCATGCAGGACGTAACGAACGGCGCTGATGGTCCATACACCGTCAACGTTACCGCCGCCGCTTGCATTCCTCCTCCTCCTCCTCCAGCCAATGATGACTGTGATGCGGCCATCTCTCTTACGGCGAACACATGGTGCAACTTCCAGTACTTCACGGGTGTAGGCGGAACTGAATCTTTGCCAGGTCTTACATGCAATGGGTTCACTGGTGATGCGGGTGATGACGTGTGGTTCTCGTTCGTGGCAACGGCTGCCGATATGACCATAGGTGTGATAGGTTCCGATGATGGAGATGGAGATGTGAATACAGGCTACGATGCCGTCATCGAACTCTTTGAAGGTGCTTGTCCTGGAACGTCCATCGGTTGTGCTGACGGCACACTTGGTTGCGAAGCGGAAGAACTTGCGGCCACAGGCCTATCGGTTGGTGCTACATATTACGTTCGTGTGTACGATTGGTACGCTGCTCCATGGCCCGATCACACGTTCGGCATATGTGTGGTGGAAGGTGCAGGCGGCAACATCGGTATCGAAGAAGCTTCCTCTGCTGATGCGTGGAGTATTTTCCCGAACCCCGGCACAGGCGTGTTCAACCTGCAATACACAGGTGCGAGTGCGTTGAGCAACATCGAGGTATTCGATCTTACCGGACGTGTGGTATACAACGAGCAAGTTTCGTTGGCCAAAGGAGCCAACCACAACATCGACCTCAGCGACCTCAGCGCAGGCAACTACAACGTTCGCCTCACAGCGAATGGCGCTCGCACAGAGCAGCGGTTGATGGTGAAGTAGAATATCGAACCGATCAACAGGGGGCGCTTTCCGCAAGGAAGGCGCCCTTTGTCATTCGGCCCACTATAGAATTGTGTGCGTCTGTATCACAAACATCCGGTCCTGCCTCCATCAACTGGCAAATTGATGCCGTTGATATAGCTGCCGCTCGGTCCCGCGAGAAAACAGATAGCTGCAGCGATCTCCTCTGGTGCAGCGAACCGGCGCAACGGAATTTCATTCAGCATTTCGTGTGCGGCTGCTTCCACTGTTGTACTGCTTTTCGCACTCTTGTTCTTGATGATCGCGGCCAGGCGCTCTGTGCTGGTAGCACCAGGCAGCACATTGTTCACTGTAATATTGAAAGGTCCCAATTCGGTTGCAAGTGTTTTGCTCCACTGTGCAACCGCACCGCGAATGGTGTTGCTCACACCCAAGTTGGCCAATGGCTGCTTCACGCTTGTACTGATCACGTTGATGATGCGACCTTGCTTCGCGGCCTTCATGCCGGGAACTATTGCGCGCACCAGCGTTTGGTAGGCAAGCAAGTGCAAACGGAAGGCGCTTTCGAACGCAGCTACCTCAGCCTCGTGCGCCAAACCAGGCGGAGGACCTCCTGTATTGTTGACCAGGATGTCGATGAGGCCATGTGAACTGACGTGCTTTTCGATCGCGAGATGCAGTGCGTTCGTATTGCTCATATCAACTGCGATCGAGCTGTGCTGCTGGCCTTGCGAAGTGTCCAATTCGGAGGTCGTAGTTCCAAGCTTCACCGCATCGCGGGCCAGCAGTGTAACGTTGGCGCCGAGCCGGGCCAGTTCCAGCGCCGTTGCTTTTCCAATGCCTTGGGTACTGCCGCACACGAGAGCATGGCGGCCTTTCAGGGAGATATTCATGATCTGCGACCGATGACCGGCAGCCAAAAGTAGGATGGGACAGAATGCGCGGATTTGAAGCACCTTTGCCATCCAGAAAAACCTAGAACATGCGTACACCTTACACCCTCATTACGGCTGCGTTCAGCACCTTGCTGCTCTTGGGCAGTTCAGAAGCCACAGCACAGACCCATGCGTTGGTTGCCCATCCGGCAGCGGCCCATGCGCGTTCATCGCAGCAGGCCAGTTTGCATCACTCATCACCTGGAGGCTTCCGCGGTACCAACCCTGTAAATGATGAGTGCGCCAATGCGACGGCCCTTACCGTTGTCGGTCTCGATGAGTGCGGCACCTCCGCTACTCCAGGGGACAATACAACAGCTACCCAAAGTGTGGGTAACCCCAGCTGCGACGCTTCGAACGCGGGATACGCGGATGTATGGTACAGCTTCAACAGCGGCAGCAATAGCACGGTGTATGTAACGCTTGCTCCCGATGCGGCTATGACCGACTATTGTTACGCGGTCTATCAGGCATGTGACACCACCGCCGATATCGCGTGCTCAGTTCTGCCGGGAGGGGCTGAGGCGGTTGCTGTTGCGCCCAATACGGATTACTCTATTCGCGTGTACAGCAATTTGCAGTATGGTGTAGGTGGCCCGCACACCATTTGTGTGGCGGTGGACAACTCTCCATTGCCGGTGAACGATCTGTGCAGCAGCGTTACCCCGGTTAACCTCGCCATTGGCGGGTCGGCGAACTTCACGGGCACAACTGCTGGTGCCACCATCGATGGCGACTATGACCCCGCCGACCTGACCCCGTACCCGGCAACTTGGCATGCGTTCACGATCACCGATGCCTGCGCTGATCTGCAGATCTCGTACTGCGGTACGGATCCGGCGTTCACGAATTATTTCGTTGTCGTTTCTACGGATTGCCCTCTTTCGGATAGCTCTGTGGTATTCTCAACGTCCAGCAATACGACGGCATGTGCCGATGGAAATGTGACCGTTGTGTTTTATGGGCTCACAGCAGGAACTTATTACTACCCGGTGTTGAGCGAGATCGGCACAGCCTATGGTCCCTACACAATAGATGTTGCAGCTCTTCCTTGTGCTCAACCTCCTGCGAACGATGATTGTGCAGGTGCGATCAACCTTACTGCGGGCACGTCGTGTGAACCCACCACGGGCACTACGCTTCTTGCGACCGAAAGCCAACCTGCCGATTCCTGCAACGGCTTTCTCGGAATTGCCAACGATGATGTGTGGTACTCGTTCACCGCTACGGCAACCGATATGACCGTTGCTGTTCTGGGTGGTGACGGTTTCGACGCGGTGGTTGAATTGTTCGAAGGCACGTGTGGCAATTTCTCCGAGATCGGTTGTGCGGATGCCACTGTTGGAACAGAGACAGAAGAGATCCAGCAAGCCGGGTTGGTCATCGGCCAGACCTATTATTTCCGCTTGTTCAATTACGGTACGGGCGCACCTGCGGTTTCCACATTCACCGTCTGTGTTGTTGAAGGTGCTGGAACCAACATCGGTATCGGGGAGATCGCATCAGCCGATCTCTTCACGGTATACCCGAACCCGACCGCAGGAGACGTATCGATCTCTTGGGCAGGTGCAAGCGGCAAAGTGAATATCGAGTTGCTGGACATGACCGGTCGCATCGCGTTCAGCGAACAGCGGAGCATGAGCACGGGTCAGCAGTACGCGCTTCCGTTGAAAGGCAGGCTGGCGCAGGGTACGTATACCGTGCGTCTTACAGGTGCAACGGATCGTGCCGAGCAGCGCATAGTGCTGAACTAGTTCGAGGGAGTGGTACTTCCGCTGGTGCGGAAGGATGATATCGAAGAGCGTCCACGAGTTGTGGGCGCTCTTCTTTTTTGCACGAGCATGGGATGAACGATCTTTGGACATTCCAGAAAAACAGAACGCATGCTCCGGTCCGTTTCCCTCTTCATCATTTTCCTTGTGGTATTGGACCTGGCTGGCCAATGGACCAATGATCAACTGACGACCACTGCGTCCCCTTTGTTCGGGCAACCGCATCCGGTATTCACTGGCGATCGCGGAGGCGCGCCATACAATGACCTCTGCCAGAACGCGGTGGTGACGCCTGTTCCAGCGAATGGCTCGGCCACTGTAACAGGTACGAACGTAGGTGCGACCGACACCGAGGACTTCGGCAATCCCAATGTGTGGGAGGCCTTCAGTATTGACACGTGCAGTACGATAACCGTAAGCTATTGCGGCACCGATCCAGTGCACACCTTGGTGTATTCCATTCTGCTCATCGGTTGCCCGGATCCTTTTGCGAACGTGCAGAACAGTGGTACGGAAACATGTATCGATGGAAATACGATCATCACGTTCGAGAGCCTTCCAACGGGCACCTATTATGTTCCGGTGTTGTTGTTCGTTGGTGAATCAGAAGGTCCGTATACGATCACTTTCAGCAGCAGTGTTTGTGCCCTGCCCCCGCCCAATGAAACATGTGGCACGGCGATCACGATCGCTGTCTCGGATGATTGCGCGCAAGGCGGAACCATTGTCGGCAACAACATCAATGCGGTGCAGAACGGAGCGGATCCTTCCTGCTCATCGTCGGCGACCCAAGTGCAGGATGTGTGGTATGCGTTCAACAGTGGCACAAACACCGAAGTTTCGATCTCCTTGGCCTCCGGTACTGCCGGCGACCTGGGCTTGGAAGTGTTGGACGCTTGCGGGGGCAATGTGATCCTTTGCGCAACAACCGCGGATGACTATTTGGTTCCTGTGGTGCCGCAGACCGAGTACAAAGTGCGCGTGTTCAGCAACAATGATTTCGGGCTTGGCGGATCGTTCTCCTTATGCGTTGGCTTGCCAGTTGTGCCTGTGCCATGCGATGGCGGCCAAGTGGAGTTGCTCGGTGGCGGGGACCAGATCACAGTTTGTGCTCAGCAGAACGAAATGATCCAACTGGCCCAAACCACTTCGGGTACGGCGGCGTTGGCATTGGTGCTCACCACGGAGAACGACACGGTGCTTGGTCTGCTTCCCAATACAACATTGGATACCGACACCTTGCCGTCGGGTACCTACCGCGTGTGGAGCCTTAGTTACGATGGTGATCTGTTCAACGCTGTTCCCGGGATCCCGATCGATAGTATAATGTCAACGGGTATTTGCATTGAACCCAGCGCAGGTTTCGTAGAGGTCGTTGTTGAAGTGTGTCAGGGGATCAATGCAACAGAACAGACGGATGCAGCTCTGAGATGGTTGGACACTGGAGCAAGTGCAGTATTCATCTGGAATTCACCTCGATCGACCGTATCCATTGACCTTTATGATCCACGCGGCTCGTTGGTCACCTCGGATGTCGTGGTCCTTCACTCAGGGGATCGGCATGAAGTGCGACCAGCTTCGTTATTGCCCGCTGGCTTGTACATCCTTCGCGTTTCCACCCCAGGACAATGCGAAAGCCACCGGTTTATCATTCGTTAGTTACCTGAGCTGTTCCTTTCTTGTTAGAACTCAGGTGCAAAGCGGCCTTTCCGATGTTATTGCAGCCGATGGCATATGCGAACATACCCGCGTGGACAATTCACGGGAAGAACCTGATCCGTTCCTGTCGGATCGATCAATTTTGACGAAGCAAAAAACCAATATTTTTTAGCATGAGCATCTCTGCACGCAGCATTCGAACTTTCTGTCTCACCGCCGTTTCTTCATTGGCCTTTGAGCATGCCTCCTATGGGCAAGGGAACGACAATTGCGCGCTGGCTGTGCCGCAGAGCCTGTCGGTCGGCAGTTCGATCACCTTATCGGGCAACAATAGCGCGGCTGGTGCAACAGGCGATTTCGTTACGGGTTCGATCTACGCGGGTTCGCCGGTGTACTGGGTGAAGTTCACCACCACCCAATGCGCCAATGTTTCCATCTCCTTCTGCGGCCAGTCCCCGGCCTGGATCGGCCCCTTCGACGTGTTGGCCAGCACTTGCCCGGCCGATGTGATCGTACACGCGAGCTTGTCCAATACCTCGGACTGCGGTGACGGGAATGTGACGTTCTTCTATAATCTTCTGCCAGCGGGTACTTGGTCATTCGCCGTGCTGAACAATCCTGGCGCAGGCATGTCAGGTCCGTTCAACCTTACGGTTTCCGCCACGGCCTGCGCGCAGAACAATGACCTGTGCTCCGACGTAACGCCACAATTGTTGTCTTCGGGGAGTTCGCTCAACTTCAGTGCGGACAACACCGGAGCCACGAGCCTGAACGACTTCGACGCGTCCTCGCCCTATTTCGGTTCGCCGGTGTTTTGGCACGCCATTACACTCGATGCCTGCAATACAGTAACGTTGAACTACTGCGGCCAGAACCCGGTCTGGTCCAACGTTTTCGGCGTGCTCTTTACGGCTTGTCCAGGGTTGCAGCCGTTGCAGGCCACTGGGTTCAATACCACGGACTGTGGCGATGGGAATGCCACGTTTTTCTTTGACGAGATAGATGCTGGCACCTATTACATACCAGTGCTTGCCGATGGCGGCAGCGGTTCCATTGGGCCATACACGATCACCGTTTCGGCATTGGCCTGTACGGAGAACAACGACCTGTGCAGCGATGTGACACCGCAGCCACTCGCGTCGGGTGCAACACTCACCTTCAGTGCGGACAATAGCACGGCCACGAGCTTGAACGACTTTGACGCGTCCTCGCCTTACTTCGGATCACCGGTGTTCTGGCATGCCTTCACCACCGATGGTTGTAACACGGTAACGGTGAGCTATTGTGGCCAGAACCCGGCATGGTCCAACACGTTCGGGATCTTGGCGCGGGATTGTCCGGGGCTTGACCTGGTTAGCGCATCACAGTTCAATACCACGGATTGCGGGGATGGCAACACCACATTCATCTACAACACGCTCGCGGCAGGCACCTACTACTTGCCGGTTCTGAGCGCGCCGGGCCAGGGTTCGAGCGGTCCATACACCATTCAGGTAAGCGCCGTCGCCTGCCCGATCGACTTCAACCTGTGCACCTCGCCACCTGATCTGGCATTAGCTGCTGGGGCATCACTCACGTTCAGCGCGAACAACACCAACGCTGGTGCTACGGATGATTGGGCACCGGGCAACCTGTATTTCGGCACTCCGGTGAACTGGCATCGGTTAACAACGACCGCCTGCACCGATGTGCGTATAGCTTATTGTGGCACCACACCGGTTTGGGCCAATACGCTTGGACTTCTTGCGAATTCCTGCCCTGCTGACCAGCTCACGTTCTTCAGCTCTACGAACCAGACCGATTGCATCGACGGGAACGCCACTTGGCTCTACAACGATCTGCCAGCTGGAACATGGTACGTGCCAGTGCTCAATGATCCCGGACAGAGTTCGTCAGGCCCATACACCATCACAGCCTCGGCCATCGAGTGCAACATAGGTTTCGATGAGATGGATATGCTTGACTGGTCTGTGTTCCCTAACCCTTCAGAAGGCGGCTTCAACCTGATGTACGGCGGCTCAACCGGAAACGCGACGATCGAGATCATCGACCTCACAGGCCGTGTTGTGTTCAGCGAACGTGCGCAGCTTACCGCAGGGAGTGTGCACTTGGTGAACGCATCTTCCGAACTGGCTGCCGGCGGATATGAGTTGCGCCTCACAGTAGCGAACAGCCGCACCGGCCGCCGGGTGATGGTGCGTTGACCGATAGCTGGCCGATAATTGGTCGATCCAGAACAGGTCATGCGTTGAACTGCACGAATAATTCATCTTCTTTGTCCAAACCAAAACCATGAAAACACTCTCCTCGTTCGTTCTATTGTCGAGTTTGACGATCGCCTCGTTCGGCGATGTCTCGGCGCAAAGTGTATTGCATCCCAATGGACCTTCCAAGGTGCAGGTTGCCCAACACCATCAGGTTGCTGGTGATCCTGCGAGTAAAGCTTACGCACAAGGTCTATCGACCGGAAGGCGTACTGTCAATCCCCGGTTGACCCCAGGTGTTGGTGGCAAACCCCTGTTCGTTCATCCAGAATACATGGGGCTGCGTGGATCAGCTCCGGTGAATGACAATTGCGCAGGTGCAACGTTGCTAACGGTGGGCACTACTTGCTCGCCAACAGCGGGCACCGTGCTCGATGCAACAAGCTCGCTGGCGGCGATCGATTGTGCGACCTTCATTGGCGATGCGGATGATGATGTATGGTACCGGTTTGTAGCAACGGCTGCTAACCTTACTATTTTCCTGGATGGCAGCGACAGCTTCGATGGCGTCATTGATCTGCGTTCGGGCGCTTGCAACGGCACCAATATCGATTGCATGGACAACTTCATTGCCGGTGGTGATGAAACACTGAATGCGACTGGTCTATCTATTGGTACGACTTACCGCTTCCGTGTGTACGATTACGAAACCGGTTTCCCTTTGGACCCAACGTTCTCGGTATGTGTGTATGGCACTCCTGCCCCTCCTGCGAATGACCTATGCGAGGGTGTCGTGGTCCAGAACCTGTCAGTGGGGTCCTCGGTCACATTCAATGGCAACAACACAGGCGCTACCGATTCGGAAGGGTTGGGTTTTGGTTCTGCATGGGAGGCGTTCACCACCACCACATGCACGAATTTGGAACTTTCGTATTGTGGCACTGAACCGGCTTTCGGGAACGCCTTCTTGGATCTTCAGATCGGGTGCCCGAATACGGGTTCTTTCGCCAACACGAGCTTCGAGCAAACAACCTGTGCGAACGGAAGTGTCACCATTTTCTACGAGAACGTCCCAGCAGGCACGTGGTATTATCCAGTGCTCACGGATGTTGGATCCGAGGGGCCATACTCGATCAGCGTGAGCGCCACCGCTTGCGCCCCACCTGATGTGTATTGCACGGCAGGTGCTGTGAGCGTGGGCTTCGAGAAGATCAGCAACGTCACTGTTGCTGGCATCAACAACACATCCACGGGAACTGCCGGGTACGAGAACTTCACCGCAATAACAGGCAGTGTTGCGCAAGGTCAGTCCTACCCATTGAGCATCACGGTTAGTGGTGGATTCGACACTGATCAAGGATTGGTGTGGATCGACTTCAACCAGAACAATATTTTCGCTGCGAACGAACTGGTGTTCACCTCCACTTTGGGCGTAGGCCCGTTCACAGGGAACGTGGTCATTCCGGTCGGCGCCACGCTTGGCCAAACCAGGATGCGTGTGCGCTTGCATGATACATATGATCTTGGTGTGGACTACCAGAACACGCCGAATGCCACGCCATGCGATACGAGCACGTTCGGGCAGGTGGAGGACTACACGCTGAACATTACGGCCGCTGAGCCTGCACCAGTGAATGATTTGTGCTCCAGTGTCACCGCCACGGCACTTGGTGTTGGTTCCAGTATTACGTTCACCGGCGACAATACGGGCGCCACGTTCACGAACGATTATGCTGTGGGCTCACAGCTCGAAACGCTTGGCTTGGCCAGCGTGTGGCATGCGTTCACCACGACCGAGTGCAGCAACGTGACCGTGAGCTATTGCGGAACGGACCCTGCCTTCCTTGATTTCTGGATCGTACTGGCCACGACTTGTCCGGCCGATGTGGCCGTGTTCAATTCATCCTTCAACACTACGGATTGCGTTGATGGGAATGGAACGATCTATTTCACCGGCCTGCCTGCAGGCACCTATTACTTGCCGGTCATGAACGACCCAGCGCTTGCGTCTCTTGCTGTTGGGCCCTATACGATCGAGGTAAGTGCTGAGGCTTGTGCTGCACCGCCAGCGAACGACGAGTGTGCTGGCGCGATCGGGTTGGATGTGAATATCACTTGCGAACCCACTACCGGGGATGTATTTGGTGGAACGGAGTCCCTGCCGTCCATTGAGTGTAATGCGTTCACAGGCGACGCGAATGATGATGTTTGGTACTCGTTCGTCGCAACAGGTCCTAACGAAACCATTTCCGTTACAGGAAGTACCACGTTGGACGCAGTGGTCGAATTGTTCGAGGGTTCCTGCGGAAGCCCAGTGAGCATTGCTTGTGCCGATGCTACTGTAGCTGGCGAATTGGAGGAGATCGTAATGGGTAGCTTGGTGGAAGGAACGACTTACTTCGTTCGGGTTTATGACTATTCAGCAGGCTACCCGGCAACCACCACATTCGACATCTGCATCACAGGCGATATTGGATCGGGGATCGCAGGAACATCCGCGAGCCAATTCGGCATTCGCCCCAATCCGAGCGAAGGGAATGTGATGATCGATCTCTTCGCAATGCAAGGCAATGTGCTTTTGGAAGTCATGGATGTTGCTGGACGTTTGGTGCATACTGAGCGCATAACGGCAAACGCAGGTGGATCGATCAACCTTCAGTTGAGTGGTTCCGTGAATGCTGGGTTGTATACCGTTCGACTGACCTCGGCCAACGCTCGCGACGAGCAGCGAATGTTGGTACGGTAGAGGTTGATCAACAGGTTTGGAAAGGGGCGTGCCGAAGGGTGCGCCTCTTTCCGTTTCCGAACCTTCTGGTGGTGTCTGTGGTACAAGGGCATTCAAATACCTTTCCATGCGCACGTCATTCTTCCGGCTGCTGCTTTTTTCATTGCCTTCTCTACTGGTTTCCCAGGGTGCGGCTGCGCAGGATTATGCCAAGGCCTTGGGTCTTCTTACGGTTGATGGCCGGATCACTGATGGTGAGAACAAGTTGGCGGATGCCGATGCTGTGCTTTTCAAGGACAACGTGCAAGTGGCGCTTGCCACCACAAGTAAAAGTGGTCGATTCACCCTGCAATTGGAGATCAATGCGAACTACGGCATCGAGTTCCGCCATCTTGGTTTTGTGGCCAAGCGGATCGCCATCGACACGCACATACCCAAGCCCAAGCCCGGCCAGGAATTCGAACTCGTACCCATCGACATGAATATTAGTTTGCTCGACCATGCTCGGTATGATGGTGCGCCTACGGACGATCTCGATTTCCCCTTTGCGCTCATCAAGTTCAACCGCAAGTCCATGGCTTTTGAACAGGATGCTGAATACACCATGGGCATGCAACGCACGAATGGAGCGTTGCTGTTGATGGCGGCAAGGGCCGACAAAAAATGATCGCAACGATGCTTCAACCGCTATCTGCGCCACGGACCCCCGCCATCGGAAGGTGGATCGCTATATGCATTTTGACCACGACCGGAGCAAGTATGCTCAGTGCCCAGTCGCAATTGGGCAGATCGCCCTACCTGCTCCACATCAGTGGAAAAGTGGTGGATGTAGAGAACAAATTATTGGGCGATGCCACCATCGCCATCGATACCAACGGCACTCAGGTGGCGGAGTTCCAGGCGGATGCAAAGGGTCGCTTCGCTTTCGACCTGGACATCGGCGGCTTTTACGGGATCACCGCACATCGGGAAGGGTTCGTGCGCAAGCGTTTCATCGTGGATGCACGCACCGATGAACCGGCCCGGGTGATCACCGGTCCGTTCTCGGCGGAGGTCACTTTGTCATTGGAAGCGGAATTCGCGAACATGGACATCACTGACCTGTACTACCCGTTTGCCCTGGTACTCTATTCGAAGAAGGACAAAGCGTTCATCGCCGATCCGGAGTATATCGCGGAGCGCCAACAGGTGGAGGCTGCGCTGCGGTTGGGCGCGGCCCGGATCCGCAAGCGGCAGAACAAGTAGCGTGGCAAGCGGGCGCGCCGCATCTTACTTTGGCCCTTCCCATTCATGCTCCCATGTCCATCAAGCGCCCCTTCAACCTGAAAGGCTGGATCGCCGACCATCGCGATCTGCTGAAGCCACCTGTAGGCAATAAGAATCTTTACGTGGAGGCCGGTGACTACATCGTGATGGCCGTGGGTGGTCCGAACGCCCGGAAGGATTACCACTGGAACGAGACCGAAGAACTCTTCTACCAAGTGGAAGGTGACATTGAAGTGGGCATCCAGGAAAATGGAAAGGCCGTCACGATCCCGATCAAGGAGGGAGAGATGTTCCTCCTTCCTGCACGCGTTCCGCACCAACCCCGGCGCGGAGCTGGTACGGTCGGTCTGGTGATCGAGTGCAAGCGTGAAGACCGCGATGTGGAGGATGGATTGCAGTGGTATTGCGAGAAGTGCAATCACAAACTGCACGAGTACCGCTTCGTATTGCGCAATATCGAGACCGACTTCCTGCCGCGCTTCAAAGCCTTTTACGGCGATGAGAAATTGCGCACATGTTCGGAATGCGGCCATGTGATGGAAGCTGACAAGCGCTTCATCTGATCGATCCGGTGGAGCTGTTCTCGATCGATATACACACGCACATCCTGCCTGCGGACATTCCGGATTTCGGGCGGCGGTTCGGTTACCGTGGCTTCATTCATTTGGACCATCACAAGCCGGGCTGCGCACGGATGATGATGGATGACAAGTTCTTCCGCGAAGTGCAGGCCAACTGCTGGGACCCTGTTGTGCGTATGGGAGAAAGTGACACGCACCGGGTGCAAGTGCAAGTGCTCAGTACCGTGCCTGTGATGTTCAGTTACTGGGCCAAAGCCCAGGACACATTGGATCTTTCCAAATTCCTGAACGACCATATCGCGGGCATCGTTCAGGCCTATCCGAAACGCTTTATCGGACTTGGCACGTTGCCGATGCAGGATGTCGAACTCGCGATCCAGGAACTGGAAAGGTGCAAGCGCATCGGCCTTGTTGGTATTCAGATCGGCACGCATGTGGAAGGCATTAATCTTGGCGAACCCAGGCTCCTCCCCATTTTCCAAGCATGTGAAGAGATGGGAATGTCAGTATTCGTTCATCCATGGGACATGGTGGGCAAGGAGCGCATGGACAAGTATTGGCTGCCATGGCTGGTTGGCATGCCGGTGGAGACAACGCTCGCGATCACGAGCATGATCTTCAGTGGCTTGTTCGAGAAATTGCCGAGACTACGCGTGGCCTTCGCGCATGGTGGTGGATCGTTCCCCTCAACCATTTCACGCATACAGCACGGGTTCGAAGTACGCCCCGATCTATGCGCGGTGGACAACAATGTTGCACCACGCGATTACCTCGGCAAATTCTGGCTCGATTCATTGGTGCATGATCCGGTGATGCTCCAGTATATCGTGGACCTTTGCGGTGCGGAGAAAGTCGCGCTGGGAAGTGACTATCCCTTCCCCCTTGGCGAACTGGAGCCTGGCCAACTCATTCGGAGCATGCCGTGGGAAGATGACAAGAAGGAAATGCTACTGAGCGGTTCCGCGTTGCAATGGCTCGGACTGGAGCGGGGTGCCTTCATTGGGTGATCCTCATTGGCATCGAACCATTGGCCATGCGCCAGGGGGGCGTCACCCACTTCACGATCAACGAACCAGATTCACATGCCCGAAGACGGTGCGCTTCTTTCCATTGAGTTCTTTGAGGTCGATCCGCCAGACGTATGTATCGATCGGGGACTCGGTGCCATTGTATGTGCCATCCCAACTCAACCTGAGATCCGTTGAGGCA
Organism: Flavobacteriales bacterium; assembly: GCA_016717225.1. Taxonomy (GTDB): domain Bacteria; phylum Bacteroidota; class Bacteroidia; order Flavobacteriales_F; family PHOS-HE28; genus PHOS-HE28. Next base: position 293,988 of record JADKGB010000037.1, read on the forward strand.
TAGATCTCTTCGCCCCAGCGATTGAAGACGAACAGCTTGAATTCATCGATCTCCGTGGCCAAGGCGGCAAAACTGTCGTTGATGCCATCGCCATCGGGGGTGAACGTGTTCGGCACGAAGAGCGATCCGTTCACGAATACGATCACATCGGCGGTCGCTTTACATCCGTTCGCATCCGTGAGTTCCACCGTGTAGGTGGTGGTTCGCTCTGGCGACGCGACCGGAAAGGAGCATGAGTCGCAGGAGAGTGATGCGCTGGGCGACCAAACCATGGTCCCATTGCCATAACCCGCGAGCTGTGTGCTCCTGCCAAAGTCGATGCCGGTATTCTGGCTGGTGTTCACAACAGGTAGTGGGAACAGGTCGATCGAGAGTGATGCGACATCCGAACAACCCAGAAGGTTGGCCACGGTTACGGTGTAGGTGGTGTTTCCGGGAGGAGTTGCATCCGTGACAGCGGAGTCCGGATCACTTAATGATGAAGGGGAAGACCACGAATAGACATCACCACCAGTGGCGTAGAGGGTAACGGTATCACCCGGGCAAATGGTGGTATCGGGCCATGCTGTGGCGGACACTTGTTGTACATCGACAAAGACACTGTCCTTCACATTACCACATGCGTTGCTCGCTGTTACTACGAACCAACTATCCACAGTGGGAGCGACGCTTGGGTTAGCCGAGGTGATCGCACTGAGCCCTTCTCCTTCCTCCCAGAGATAACTGTCGCCACCTTCCACATGCAGTGTTACGGTGTTTCCAAGGCACATGGCGGTATCCTCTGTTTGCGGATCGGGTAGACCGAACTGTACGAATACGGTAAGCGAGTCTTGTGCAATGCACCCTTCAGGTGAGGTGATCGTTACGCTATATATCGTGGTGTCCGCAGGTGAGGCTTGCGGGGATTGAGCACTCGCATTATCCAGTGAGCCAATTGGCAGCCAGGAATAGGCGCCGCCGCCGCTGGCCGTTATCTGCGTACTGCTTCCTGCACATATTGTGACATCGGGGCCTGCTTCACCTTCACCCTCCGCGACGGTTATGGTGATCGAAGCCGTATCGGTCCCGCAACTATCCGTGACCACAACGGAATAGGTGATGGTGCTATCCGGCGAAGCGATCGGGTCGGCGATCGCGGTGTTGCTCAATCCGGCGGCAGGGAACCACGAGAACTGATAGCCGCCGTGCGCATTCAATTGCGTTTGCCCTCCATCGCAAATCGGATCCACCGGGTCAATGGTCGCGTCATCGGGATCAATGACCGCAATGATGATGGAGGCAGTGTCGTTAGGCGTGCATACATCATTGTCGCTCAGTATCATCGTAACGGTGAAGGTGCCCGTGTCGGTGTATGTGTGAACAGGTTCGAAATCCGTTGAGGTACTCGTGTTGTCACCGAAGTTCCATTGGTAGGATGATCCCCCGGTGCTGAGGTTATTGAACTCAGCGGACGAAGGCAGGCACACGTAGTTGGGCCCATCGATATCGATCAGTGCGATCGGTTGGTTCAGGTTGAATTTGAAAACACCCAGGTTGCAGTTGAAACTATTGTTGGTATTGCTCCAAGCACCCGGGGTGGTGGGGAAATCATCCTGGCTTCCACAGCCAGCGCAAACCGCCTGGTACACATTGCCGTTCTTGTCGAAGCGACTGGTACCTCCATCCACATGTTCTGCGCTCTGTCCACCGAAGAAGGTCGCATAGTTGAGGCCGACCGATTCCGGCTCCAGCACCATGAGGTAAAAATCGTTGCCGTCGGTGGTGCTCTGGTAGGCGTCACCGGTCAACGGTAGCCCAACGGTGGTGCTATTGAGACCACCTATGATATTGGAATTCACCGAGCCGCCCCACCCACTGAAATAGATCTGCCCACAGTTGCTTACCAGAAAAGCGCTTGGCGATATATCCTCATCTCCTTGTCCATTGCCGATCACCGTGCTCCATGCTGAAGTCGATAGATCAGTGCTCAACTTATGGATGAACTGTGAACTCCCTGCATTCGTGTATTTGCCCGGTGTAACCGGATATGCGCCATGCGTTTGTCCGATCACATAAACGCCATCCTGGGTGTCCAACTGTACCAAGAAGCTCTGGTCATAGTCTGGTGTTCCAAGGAAGGTGGACGAAAGCAATTGCCCATTGGTACCGTAACGCATCACATACCCATCGGTATTGCCGTCATTGGAATTGTCCAATGGAGTGCCGACCATGGGCAGGTTGCCGCTGGCGGTTCCACCGGTGAGATAGATATCTCCTGAGCTGCTGAACTGCACGCCATACCCACTATCACCGTTCGATCCGCCGCAATAGGTCGCGAATTCCAAATTGGAAAGGTTTGCGTTCAACCGGAAAAGCAGTGCATCCAGATCCCCCCCCCCAAAGGTTGTTTGGGCTACACCCAGCGTGGTCGGCGCATCGGCGCTTTGGGTGCTTGATGCAACGACCGGGCGTTCTACAGCATCCAGCGCGATCTCGCCGCGGAAATGATCGCCATAGTTGTGCACCAGGGCGATGCTCTGGTTGAGGCCATCATTCGCGCTACCTCCTATGAACGTGCCGCCCAAAAGCGTGGTCGCATCGGCGGATAAATGCGCGATCGCGATGTCGGTGCCTGATGCGAACCCATATCCTTCTCCGCCAGACAGGTTCACAAAGCCACCACTCAGCGGGATCGTAACACCTCCGTTGAAGGATCCATCAAAACAACCGGGCGACGTTGGAAAATCGAATGAACTGGTCACCGCAAGCACATACAGTTCGTCAAGGCTGTTCACAACCAAGCTGCTGGGCGCTTCATTCTCCGAACCACCGAGATATGTGCTCCAAACAAGACTTGTTCCATCCGCGGTCCATTTGCTTATTCCAATGTCCACGTTACTACCGTTGTACGTGTCGTCCAAAACGCCTAATGTGGTAGGGTAGCCCTGGTCGAACACAACACCGCCGCCGTACAAATTCTCATCGGCATCATAGGTTGCCGTGAATCCGAAATTGTCGGCCGTACTACCGGAATAGCTACCGAATGTCAGGCTTGGGTCTATGACCGTAACCTCTTTCGCAGAGCGGCTTACCGAGAATCGAACGCGGTTCTTGTTCAACAGATAATCGCAGTCAACCTCTGCTTTTTTGAAAAGCGGATCATAGCTCGGCAGCGGGATCAGCCGCTCCCGATAAGTGAACGGTTCTTCTTCGATCACATCTCCTGCGCTGGTTACCACGCGAAGCTTCCCTTCTTCAAGCCGCAATTCATCTTGCCCCTCGAATCGCATGCTGATCTGCGCAGGATCAACGCCAGGTTGAACGATGAATTCATACTTCAGTCCTTGTGCCCCATCGATGCGCAGATCGATGCCCGGGTACAGATCATGCAGGACCACCTCACCGAAAACGCCACAGCGGGAGCCCCAATGCGAAGGATCGTTTCCGAGAAAGAAGTTCTCATATTGTGGTTGTACCAGCAAACCTTGGCCTTGTGCCAGCTGGGAGCCTTCGAAGGTCACCCGGTAAGCATGGCTATGGAACGGTTCCTCCGGCGCATCATGATCATGGCCATGGTGCGCCATTTGTCCGCCCTTCGCCAACGAGAAAGTGAACGCATTTTTTTCCACGAACAAAGCCCCGCCAGGGAAAAGCGCCCTATACAGCACGTTCGCCGGCCATTGCCCCTTGTTCTCCGTAAAGCTGGCACGCGGCTTCTCCGCAGCGGTAACCGCGGTTGCCAGGGTCAGCAGGCACAAGGAGAAGAAGGAACGCACGGGCTACGGAATGGTGAACGCAAGATAAGACCCATAGAAAGGGCTTCACGTTGCCTTTGGTGCTGGAAGAGGAAAGCCGGGCGATCGGGGGGGGCGGACTACTTTCGCGGGGCGAACCCGCAAAACAGGTGGATGCCTTCCATTCACCTGCGTCCTGCGGGTCTCGACAGACAGCGTGAGCGATGCCATCAAACACGAGTGCGGATTAGCCTTTATCCGCCTGCGCAAGCCTCTCCAACACTACCACCAGAAGTATGGCACGGCCTTCTATGGCATCAATAAGCTTTTCCTGCTCATGGAGAAGCAGCACAATCGGGGACAGGATGGCGCTGGAGTAGCCGCTATCAAATTGGATCCGAAGCCGGGCGAGAATTATATCGACCGCCAGCGCAGTACGGATAAGCAAGCCATTTCGAGGATCTTCGGTGGTATTCACAAGGGTTATCAGAGCGCTGTTGACAAGGACGCGACGATCGTTGGTGATGTAGACCGTCAAAAGTCGGAAGTGCCTTTTCTCGGTGAAGTGCTTTTGGGCCACTTGCGCTATGCGACCTATGGTGCCGGCGGGTTGGAGAATTGCCACCCACGCCGTCGGCTGAGCAACTGGATCACACGCAATCTGGTTCTCGCCGGCAACTTCAACATGACCAATGTGGACGAGTTGTTCGCGTTGCTCGTGAGCATTGGCCAGCATCCAAAGGAGCACAGCGATACCATGACGGTGCTGGAGAAGATCGGTCACTACCTGGATGTGGAGAACGATCGCTTGCGCCAGATCCACACACAGCTTGGATACACCGATGCCCAGATCACCAACTTGATCGGCGAGAAGTTGGACGTTCGTGAGATACTGCGCATGAGCGCCCTCGACTTCGATGGCGGCTATGCGTTCGCGGGATTGATCGGGCACGGTGATGCCTTCGTTCTGCGCGACCCAGCGGGCATTCGGCCTTGCTTCTGGTATGCCGATGATGAATTCGTGGTAGCAGCGAGCGAACGACCAGCGATACAAACGGCGTTCGGTGTGAAGACCGATGCGGTTCAAGAACTGCGGCCGGGTCATGCGCTCATTGTGCGCAAGAACGGATCGTTCACCGAAGAGCAAGTGCGGGAACCGGTGGAAAAACGGTCATGCAGTTTCGAGCGTATTTATTTCAGCAGGGGTAGCGATCGCGACGTATATCGAGAGCGCATCGCCCTTGGTCGCAACGTAGTGCCCGCGATCATGGAGGCGGTTGATCATGATCTGCAGAACACGGTCTTCAGTTTCATTCCCAATACGGCCGAAGTAGCGTGTTACGGAATGCTGAAAGGCTTGGAGGATGAATTGAACAAAACGAAAGAACGCCTCATACTCGATCTTGGCCCAGCACCAGCGCCCGGCAAACTGCGAGAGATCCTGGGCATGCGTCCGCGTTTGGAGAAAGTCGCGATCAAGGATGCCAAGTTGCGCACCTTCATCACGGCGGATGTCGCGCGCGATGAGTTGGTGGCGCATGTGTATGACATAACCTACGGCAGCGTGCGGCCCGGTCAGGACAATTTGGTGGTGATCGATGACAGTATCGTTCGAGGCACCACACTTCGGCAGAGTATTCTGAAAATGCTGGACCGGTTGGAGCCGAAACGCATTGTTGTGGTCAGCAGTGCGCCGCAGATCCGGTTCCCCGATTGCTACGGTATTGATATGGCAAAACTTGGCGACCTCGTGGCATTCCAGGCGGCCATTGCACTGCTGCGTGAAACGAAGCGCGAGAACATCATTGATGATGTGTACGAGCGTTGCTTGGCCAACATCGGCAAGCCGTTGTCGCCACTTCCTGGGGATCCGCAAGGCAACGGGGCTCCTTCACCATGGGTGGACAATGTGGTGCAAGACATCTACGCACCGTTCACCGCCGAACAGATCAGCGCGAAGATCACCGAGCTGCTCACCCCGGAAGGCACGAATGCGGAAGTGCGCATCGTCTATCAATCCATCGACGGACTTCGCGCTGCATGTCCGCAGCATACGGGCGATTGGTATTTCACGGGCAACTACCCAACGCCTGGAGGCAACCGGATGGTGAACCGCGCCTTCATCAACTGGAAGGAAGGGAAGAACGTGCGGGCGTATTGATGGCATAGCGGCAATGCTGGTTCCAGAAGGCATGCATTGGACACTCTGGGAAAAAGCGTGGGCAGTCGCTGGCCATTCTGTGAATCCGGTCGGAGCTTGGCGAATGCCTTCGTGTTGTTTGATCACGTCTTGTTCCTGCTGAAGTTAAGGCTTCGTCTTCTGTCCTGCTGCGTGCGTTCACCATTGTGGACTGTGCGCTGATCGTTCTGCTTCCGGCGATCATCAACGGGTATCCTTTGGTGTATTCCGATACAGGCACGTACATCAGAAGCGCGTTCGAAGGTTATGTGCCCATCGATCGGCCGTATTGGTATGGCGTTTTCATCCGTGCTTCCAGTTTTGGCGGCAGGACTTTGTGGGGTGTGGCCATGGCACAGTGTTTTCTCGTTGCGGTGTACATATGGCGAGTGTGCGCTTTGATGGTCTCCTTGCGTGCGGCGAACATTGCTTCGATCACAACAAGTTTGATCCTGACAGTTGGCACCGGGTTGGGTTGGTACGCTGGGCAATTGATACCGGACGTATTCACAGGCATTGGTCTGCTGGCCGTGTTCCTGTTGATCAAGGGGAATGGTACTTGGTTGCGGGGCATCGACGGGTTCGTGGTCTGCGCAGCGTGTTGGATGCACCTGAGCAATCTGTTGATCCTGCCGCTTGCCGGGATGCTGCTCTTGTTCATGCGGCAACGGTCGGCATTTCGATCATTTCGACAAGGTCTTGCTCTGCTCGGCTCTGTTACCGCACTGGCATGGGGTGGGCTTGCATTGGCGAATCGAGCGGTGGATGGCAAAGCGTACATCTCCCGTTCAAGTCATGTCTTCTTCATGGGCCGAATGCTCGATGCAGGTATGCTTCGACCTTATTTGTTGGAACACTGTGCGACGGAGCATTTTGGCATCTGTGCGTATATGGACAGCTTGCCGCAGAACAGCGAGGCGTTTCTATGGTGGGATAGCAGTCCGCTGGCCAAGCAGGGTGGGTGGGAAGCGACCAAGGAGGAATACGGTCACATCGTTCCGGGGTTCGTTCATGGAGCCCCGTTTCCTCTGGTGGCATGTACGTGGAAGTGTTGCTTCAACAGCCGAGCAATTGTGCGCCTGGGAGATTCGCCATGGGCTGCGGTCGGGATGGTATCGCACCGCGGATAGTCCTCCTTACGGGATGATCGCAAAACATCTTCCGCACGAGTTGGATAGCTACAGCGGGTCCATGCAGAACGGTGGTCGTGGTGAACTCGACATGCAATGGCCGGACAACGGCTATCGCTTGGTACTCGCACTATCGCTGATCGCCGCCGTTTGGTTCGGCATCCGAGGAATTCGCGATGCGAGCGGAAGAGAACAACGGATCCGATCTTCTTCTCCTTGGCAGCGATCATCATTGGCGCATGGGTGTGCGCTACGTTGAGTGTGGTGGATACGCGCTGGGACGTGATTCGTGGTTGCTGCCGTTCGCCGTGGTCCTTGCATTTGCGGAGCGGATCGAACGAAAGCGTGGATCGAAAGGGCAGGAGTTCGATGACCGGGTTGTCGTGGACAAAGCCTCGTAGTCCGTTCACGCGACGGATCGTATCCGCTTTTTCTTCTTCAGCTTTTTGATCATCCGTGCTTTGCCTTGGAGCTGCGCGTTGCCATGAAGAACGATGCGCGAGGATGCGTCAACGCTCAGCTTGGCTGATGGGTCCAGCGAAATATCAGCCCTGGCATCACATGGATGATGCTGCCGTTCTCAACCGCAATTCACTGTTCGCCTCCAGCTTCACCGTTGCACCGCTGCTGATGGTGAAACGCGTTGCGGGTGCGAAGTACGCACACCCTTCACCTCCTCTTGCAAGGCCATCCGTGTAGGTGTGCGCGACCTGTTCCATCAGCAGACGCTTGCCCGCGAGCACGGTCAGTGACCGACCATCCTTTCCTTGAAGCGGTGGCAGAACGATACTGTCCGCGCACCACCTGATGTTCTCAGCGATCCGCGTTTCACCGGTACTGATGCGGACTGCGATATCGCCGTTCGCACGTTGCTCTACCAGCTCCACACGTATGCCGTTCAGGCACACTGTTCTGTTGTCAGGCGCCTTGCCACTGTTTCGTTCCTTTTTCGCACTGCACCCAAGTGTGAGCATGTTGGCGCTGGAAGGATTGCTCCCGATGCCCAACACACGATTGCCGTTCGCCCTCCATGCATGCCGTGCTGCGCCGAAGAAGGCGGCATCGTTGGCGATAGAGCCATCGGGCCGATATCCCGAACCCATCACATAATGTTCACCGCGTTCAACTTTGCCGTCACCGTTCCGGTCGAACACAACGAGTTCTTGTTCACAGTTCCCGCTCAACGGATCCTGCCATCGGTCCTCCAGTCGATATGCCCTGGCTTCCCCGTTGAACGGGCATGACGGACGGATCGTGTCATCCGTTATCACCACATCGTAATGCCCGCTCGCGGTCAGTGGATGCAGGTAGTCCAGCGCTGCCGCCGGGAAGACATCCTTGCCACGCTTTTTCTTCCCGTTCGATCTGCATGGTCATGAACAATCCCGGAGTCGCATCGGAAACGCAGCCAACGTCCGAGTTCTCCCAATGGAAAAGATCGGTAGGGGAGCCGTTGTGCGAAAAAGTCTGGTGGTTCTCCACCCAGAGCCACTGGCGGTATTCGCCTTCGGGAAGAAAGGGCATTCGAATACGCAGCGCGTCGCCGGTGGTCACGAAGTCCTTCAATATGAACAGGCCTGTATCGCCAGCGATAGGGTCCAAGTCGGCATCGATGAATGCGTTTGATGGATCGTGGGCATTCACCCGGTAAGGCGCGCCTTGTCCTTTCCATCCCGCCGCATCCCGATCCCATGCACTGCACGTCAGCAAGCTGCTGTTGGCGGCACCATCAGGCTCCATCCACCTTGCATGCACAATGTACAGCTGTCGAACTGGGCCGCATTCCCTCCGCCGCTGTGGAAGTTGTTGCCGCCCAATAGCAGGTGGTTGTATTCGTGCTTGCAGGATCTCGAACGGCAATGCGTTCATACCTCCGAAACGACTTTGCGTATCGCTCTCGTAGCCCCAAAGCCTGCCAGGGCTTCCTTGGTCGGTACTGCCTTGCCCGTGCGTGAGGCCGCTATTGCGTGCGATCACCATCACATGGTCGTACTTGTGCGGGCTATCCGGCTTGTTCACTTTAGGGAAGCCCCTGCCTTCCCACCGTCCTGCCCAGGGTCGAAGTCGGCGATGCAGACCATGTTTGGGGATCAGCGAATCCATGCGCTTGTTCGCCTCTTTCACAGTTACCGAGCCGATGCTGTGTGCGCTGCCGACCTCGGCGTATTCGCTTTCCTTCAACGTGAACATGCGATCCACGTAATCGCCAAGCACTGTGTAGTCGCCCAAGGAAACATCGTGGAAGTACCGCGTGATCATCGCCGTTGGTTGCGCACTTGGCAGGGGGTCGAACAGATTGTCCTTCCACGTGGGCAATTGTCCTTTGGGCCAGTGTTCGGCGGCATAGTTCGCCGGGTTCTTGCCGGGGTTCTTGTCGTGCTCGATCTCGGCGAACAGCACGAGCACGCGGATGGTCCCGTGCGGGCTCAGTACCAACCGTTCTCGCTGTTGGGGATGGTGGTGCTGTCAACTTGCGCGACAACTGATCGACAACCGAACACCGACAGCAAAAGGAAACCGAAGAAATAGCGCATAGCGCCAAATTAGCACTAAGCCTTGGGAGCTTTGTACAGTGGCACGGTACTGCACGGCTCGCCGAACATCAGGCTCTTCACCACGGGAAGGAGCTTCGCGGAAAGTTCCACGTATGCGTTCAGCGGAACGGGCAACTTGTTGCAGCCCCTTCACCACCACTCGCGCACCGCGGTACGGTTCCACTTGGAACGACTTTGCGAACGTGGTGAAAATGGCCCGCTCGAGTTGTTCGGCATCGCCTTGCGTAACGAACGCGGCATGCGGTTGCACGTGCATGGCCACAAGCATGTATGCCCATGTGGGAATGATGCATCCGCCGAGCAATGCACCAAACGAGTTTCCCCGCGTACTGCGACCAGTCGTGTGTTTTGCAGAACGCTCGCAGCATAATCTTCCTTCAGTGCGATCTCCTGCAAAGGAGCGGCTTCAGGTCGAAGACCACGCGCTCACCACGAGGATACAACCTCCAGATCAAGGTTAGCAGACCGCTGCTCGCGACTTTGTTGAGGATGGGGCTTTCGTCCATGCGCTGCAAAGATCGGCTATCGGAGGGCGTTGCCTACACCCGCTCCAGCTTCACATTCGGTCCTGCCGGCAGTTGAACATGGATCGCATCGCCGGGGCGCACGAACCCCCCGTTCAAGACAACGCCCATGATGCCTGCCTTGCGGACAAGGTCTCCATTGCCATCGCGGTTCGGTACCGCTCCCATCAAGCCGTTCGATGTTGTCGAGTTGCGTGCATGGATTGCGCAGTCCGGTGACTTCCACGACCGCTTGTTCACCGATCCGCAGGATCGCGCCCTTCGGCAATGCCAACAGATCAATGCCACGTGTAGTGATGTTCTCACCCATTTGTCGGGTGATAGTTCGAAACCCTTCGCGCGCAGTTCTTCGTGCAACTCGGCGTGGATCAGATGGACTTGGCGCAGGTTCGGTTGTGAAGGATCCTGTCGAACGCGGGAGCGGTGTTTTACCGTAACACCCGCATGCGCATCGCCTTCCACACCGAGCCCTTCGATCAAGCGGATGCTTACGGTGTTGAACCTCGGCCATGGTGTGCGTGGCACTGAGGCTGACGGCGATGACGGAGGCGTCGGACACGGTGCAAAGGAACGCTCGGGTCGTTACCGTCCGTCGGGTGCTGCGGTCAGGCACCGAAGGCAGGGTCCATCAAGCTACTCCCACGGCCCACCGCATCACATTCACGAAGGAGTTTGCGCTGAACCGGAACAGCCCGCCGGAATCCGAACCAGGAGCGTACCATGGCGGTTCTCCACGAACGCTTGGACAGCGAAGTACTTGGTAAGGTCCGGCCGGTCGGTCTTGTCGAAGAGCGTGAACGTTGTGCCATTGTATCGGTAGGCACCTACACCGATCGCACCGATCCATATGTTCCCTGCGCGATCACTGTAGAGGTTGTAGATGTCGTTCGCGGTAAGGACCTCTCACCTCGGGGAACTGTGTGAAGGTGTTCCCATCGTAACGGCTCACACCACCCTCCTGGATGTACTCGGGGAAATCGGAAGTGATGGACCCGAACCAGATGTTCCCTTGTGTGTCCTCCACGATGCTTGCGACGTTGTTGCTGCATAGTCCGTCCTTCTTCATGAAGTGCGTGAAGGTCTCCCCATTGTACATGCACGCACCATACCCGTCGCGCCCGAACCAGAGGTTCCCCTTGCTGTCCTCGAACAGGTCCCACACCTTGCCCGGCACCATCTTGTAGCTCGGTGTGTCAATCACGGGAACAGGCATTTCGAAAGCGTTGAACGCCTTGCCATCGTGCTTGAATACGCCATCGCTCGTTCCGGCCCAAACGACCCCCTTGCGATCCACCAGCACCTTGCACCCCGATCCACGAAGTCCTTCCGCGGTAGCGAAGCTGGTGAATGTTGCGCCGTCGAATTTGGAGGCCCCGTCATGCGTTCCGAACCAGAGGTTGCCATCGCGATCTTCTGCGATACCCATGACCACATCACCGATAAGTCCATCCGCGATGGAGAAGTAGCGGAGCGACATCCCATCCCAACGTGCCACGCCTTGGCCGTTCGTTCCGAACCACAGGTTCCCTTTGCTGTCCTCGAAGGCCGCTACGATGTACTCGGCGACTTGGGCGGTGTCCCGTGAGTCCTGCATCCGCACGGACCGCTGTGTTCGTGGAGGCTTCATCCTGAACAGCACGGGCGCTGGATCACAAGGCACGCGGTGAGACAGCATGGGTGGCAACAACAGACCGGTCGAGATAGGATCTTCGCATGTTCGCTGGTGGTGATGTCCGTTCCACCCCGGCAGTGCCGCAGCTTACTTCACCCAAGCGATGAACTGCTTCTCATCGAGCAGGCCGTCCTCGTGCAGGTGAACGTAACGCGCGTTCGGGTCTTTGGACGCGACCGGTGGCACGGGCTTCAGCTTGCGGCCGAAGAAGAAATTCGACCTTCACGTACTTGGCGAAAACGTGGATAGCTCACGAACCAACCCTGGCCTCCTATCCCGTAGAACGGCGAGTTCCACTTCACGGCCTTCTTCACCGTGGGCACCCGCGCACGAACAATGCATCAACCGCTGGCAGGCATCGCGTCCCAACCCGGCCTTGCGGCTGCGATGCTAGGCTTGCACGGTCGCATCACCATCGCCCTTCGCGACTGCGGATTGCCGCCGGAAAGGAGTTTCACGGGTTTGACTTTCGCCGTTGACTTCGCCTTTCCACTGACGTTGGATGATGACTTCGCTGATCCGCCATTCAGTTCCACCGCAGACTTGATCAGCGCCTTGAACTTCGCGGCATCGACCTTCTCGCCTTCACGGATGTCCATGGCGCGCCGTGTGGCACCTGTGCCCGGTGCATTGAAAAGGCCGATGGATCAGCGAGTGCAGCACCATAAGCGAAGGTGAGCTTCACCTTGTCCTTGTAGGTCTCGCCGGTGCAGATGATGCCGCCGTGCGACCACACCGGCACACCCGCTGGGTTCGAGGCTTTCCACTTCTGTTCTTCAGGTGATCCTGGGATCGGCCTGCAGGATCACGCGCATGCCGGCCACGTGTCGTGGCGCCAATCCTTCAGCTTTGGCTTCGCGTGGACTTGGGCTTGGTGGTGCTTGGCATGATGGCGGTGATCCGGAGCGACAAAGTAAGTGCGATTGCCCGCCTGCTCTGCAGAAGGCGGTCGGGGTAGCAAAGGCCGGGAGCAAGAAGAAGGGGTGGAAGTAGAACAGTTTGCGACCGAAGAGTTGGAGGGTACCGGAAGCGGAGACCCAGAGGTTGGTAACGCTCTGCATAGGAAGCAATAGAACGAAGGTTCTATGGACCCGCAGGAACCAGCGCATTTGATTTGTACGACATAAGAACCCCGGTCATGAACAACCTCTACACACTGGTATTCGCCACTGCCTTCCCCTCGATCCTTAGTGCCCAGAGCGTGCTCATCTACCAGAACAGTTTCGTGACACCGCTCACGACACCGGTGAATGCTTCATGTCAGCCGGACTTCAGTGCCACGCCCGTGAACACCCTTTGGCAGGGTATGGGCACGGGCACCTTCAGCGGCGCTTTCCAACAGTCCAATACCGTGGAGACCCTCCTCATCAATGGCCCGGCCGATATCCAGCGACGACCCCGCCGCCGAGAATGGGGATTTTTGTCCCGGGTATGCTCAACACCAATTTTACGGACAAGCTGGCCCTGCTGATCGATCGCGAGGCACTGCCCTTCATCAATATCTCGCTGGACATGTCCGCCATCAATACCACCTGCGGTGGTCCGTTCCTCTGGCACGCCCAACTTCCTAGTGGAGGCCCTGGATGCGCCTGGCGGTGTGTTCAACATCAACTCGACCACCCCGCTGTCGAGCGATACGCTCATCGGCATCGCCCCGAACGCGACGACCGGTGCGGGCAGCTTCGTATTCAATTGGGCAACGGACATCGGATCCCTGGATGTGACCGGCAGCACCGACAACTTCGTGGCCATCCGGTTCACGCTGCTGAACACCGGCCTTACGCCAACGGCACCGATCTACGCCGCCTTCGACAACATCTACATCGAGGCTTCAGCGGATAGTTTGATCAGCGGCATCGCCGAACACGCGCACGCGCCGATGAACATCTGGCCCAATCCTGCAACGGCCGTGTGGCGATAGAAAGTCTTGTCAGTGGCACGCCGGTGGAGTTCTTCACCCTCACGGGGCAGCGTGTTGCGGTGCGCATCGCTCAGCAAAATGCTGCGATCGATGTCTCCGGGCTTGCCCCCGGCACGTATGTGCTGCGCGCACGTGCGGATGGCTCAGTGCGCAATGCCCGATTCATCAAGTGGTAGAACGCCGCAGGAGCGTTGCCGCAGTTCCCATGGCGCGCGCCATCTGTTCGCGGCGCTTTGAGGTGCCATGCGCGGATGGAATAGTGCCGGCAAGAAGAAGGGGCGGAAGTAGTCCGGAGTGTAAGGTGCTGCTGAGGATGCCGGGCTTCACTCTGTCGTTCCTTTCAATCCGTACTCCTCGTTGAGGTCTAACAGAAAGTGGCCGTGTACGCGGTTCTCGTGTGTATCAAGCACCACGACCATGAAGACGTTCTTATCGTTCGTATCGATGTTTACGAACACATAACGTCGGGAAGCCTCTTCGTAGGCTTGGTGCACCGTCCTGACGTTGTTGTCCCACCCCCAAGTCCTCCACTGGGAAACCAGAGTTCAACATAGTCCCAGAAATCGAACGGTGGACTGGCGTCCGCTGACAACTGCGTCATGGGCGATCGCCTCCTTTAAAAAGGAAAGCGGCAGTCGAACTACCGGCTCTTCGGATGTCTTCATTATCCCAAGCCATCAAGCCTTCGCCACCTCCTCGCCCGCCTCCCTCAAATGCGTCTTCCGCGCCTTCCTGATCCTCGCTCACCACCTTGTACTCGGGGCACATGGCCAGGGAGTCGCTTACGCTGCTGGAGATGTGGTTCAGCATGATCCCGGTCAAAGCTCGATATCCCAAGTCATCAGGTCGCTTTCAAACTTCGCGAACGATTTGATGAAGGTGGTATCATGCCCAAGGCCAGCGTAATAGAAGTCGAATGAAGATTGTTGTTCAGGGATGAAGTTGATCGCATACTGGCCACGCGGCAAGCGAGAGTGTCGTCACGACCTGACCATCGGCTTTTCACAAAAGGTGAGACGACCCCCCCGTATGTGCCTCTGGTCGGTCGCTGAAACGAACCGACCCAGTGAGTGAACCCTGATCGATGGCCGGCCAAATGCGAGCGCGCAAAACCGAGATGACCAAGCCTTGGTTTCGCATCGTTGCTACGCTTTCGCTACCACTTCCCCCGCTTCGCAAAGTGCGTCTTCCGGGCCTTCCCGAATTCGGCAGGTGACCACCTTGTACTCGGGCACATGGCCAGTGAGTCGCTCACGCTGCTGGTGATCGGGTTCAGCATCATTTCCGGGAAGTGGAAGGTGCTCTGAAAGTATCCCGGCTTCACCTCGTCGGTGATCGGGCCTTGATGTCCACTTTGCGCGCGCGCTTTCCACGCAGACCATGTCGCCCTCGGCGATGCCGTGTTTGGTAGCGTCCTCGGGGTTGATGAGCAGTACGTCCTCGGTGAGGATCTCGCCGTTGCCGGTGCGCCGCGTCATGGCGCCGCAGTTGTAGTGCTCCAGCTCGCGGTTGGTGGTGATGATGTAGGGGAATTCCGCCTTGGTTGGCCTTCACCCCGGGGCTCATCTGCCACGCGTTGAAGTAAAGTGGCCGAGCCCGCGCTTGAAGGTGTCGGTGTGCAGGATCTTGGTGTCAGTGCCGTCGGCGGCCACGGGCCATTGCTTGCCGTTCTCGCCGAGCTCGTCCCACTTCACGCCCGCGAAGAAGGGTACGATGCGGCTGATCTCTTGCAGGATCCCAGTCGGGCTGGTAGGTGCTCTTGGCGTTGCCGCTCATGCGACCGGTCTTCTGCCGCGTAGCGCTCCATGATGTCCAGATGATCTGCCGTCGGCCTTGGTGCCTTCCACCGGTGGCACGGCGGCGTTCACGCGTTGGATGCGGCGTTCGCCATTGGTGAAGGTGCCGCTCTTCTCCAGGAAGCTGGCGCCGGGTAGCACGACGTGCGCGAGCTTGGCGGTCTCCGTCATGAAGAGCTCCTGCACCACGAAGAGGTCGAGCGCGCCGAGGGCCTTGCGCACGTGGTTGGTGTTGGGATCCGTCTGGCCCATGTCCTCGCCGCAGACCCACATCGCTTTCAAGGTGCCGGCGAGGGCGGCATCATGCATCTGGGGGATCTTCTTGCCGACGACGTTCGGCACATGCACGCCATAGAAGTCGTCGTAGAGCTTGCTGTACTCGGGCGTGTCCACGGCGAAGTAGCCGGCGCCCTGGTGCGGCTGGCAACCCTTGTCGGCCGCGCCCTGCACGTTGTTCTGTCCGCGCAACGGGTTCACGCCCACGCCACGGCGGCCGATGTTGCCGGTCATCATGGCGATGTCGGCGATCTGCATCACGGTGAAGGTGCCCTGGTAGTGCTCGGTGACGCCCAAGCCGTGGAAGCTCATCGCGGCGGGTGAACTCGCGTAGGCGATCGCCGCCTTGCGCACCAGTTCGCGGTCCACGCCCGTGACCTTCTCCATCTCGGCGATATCCACGCTGAGCAGTTCCTTCCTGAAGTCGGCGTAGCCCTCCGTGCGCGTATCGATGAACGCCTGCTTCACCAGGCCCTCGCTCACGATGTAGTACATGAACATGTTGAGCAGCGCCACGTTGGTTCCGGGGCGCAGCTGCAGGCGGTACTTCGCGTAGCGGGCTACTTCGGTGCGGCGCGGGTCGATCATGATCTGCTGCTTGATCTTGGCACCGGTCACCGGGTGCGCGTCCGTTGGGTTCGCACCGATGATCATGATCGTATGCGTGTCCTTCAGGTCGTCGATGCTGTTGGTGGCCGCGCCAGTGCCGAAGGTTTTCTGCATGCCGAGGGCGGTGGGGCTGTGGCACACGCGCGCACAGCTGTCGATGTTGTTGGTGCCCACCTGCACGCGAAAGAATTTCTGCATGAGGTAGTTCTCCTCGTTCGGGCAGCGCGCTGCTCACACCGGCGAGCGCGACGGGGCCGTGCTTCTCCACGATGTCGGCGAAGCGGTCCACGATAAAGGCGTGGGCTTCATCCCATGTCGCGGGAACGAGTTCGCGGTTGTTCTGGGATGAGCGGCGTGCGCAGTCGCTCCGGGGTGCAGTTCGTAGAAGTGGAAGGCGTAGCGGCCTTTCAAGCAGGTGTGCCCCTGGTTCGATTCCGCATCGTAGGGCGCCGTGATGGCAACAACCTTGTTGTCCTTCACCTTCACTTCGAGGTTGCAGCCCACGCCGCAGGGGTGCACACACTGCGCACCACCTCATCGGCCTTGGTCTCCTTGCTCTTGAATACATCGGTGATGGCGCTCGTGGGGCAGGCCTGCGCACAGGCACCGCAGCTCACGCAATCGCTGTCCTTGAAACTCTCATTGGTGCCTTTGGCGATGTGGCTGTCGAAACCACGGCCGGCCATCGTGAGCACCATCTCGCCCTGCACTTCATCGCAGGCGCGCACGCAGCGGTAGCAATCCGATGCAGCGCTGAGGTCACTCACCACATATACGGATGGCTCGTGTCCGTCGGAGTGTTCTTGGTGCGTCTTCCCTTTCGGGTAGCGCACGCTGTCGATGTCGAAGCCGATCTGCTGGACGACGTTGTACAGTTCGTTCGCGCCGTGGTCCTCTTTCTTCAGCCGCTCGGTGTCGTAGTCGGTGAGCACCAGCTCGATGATGTTCTTCCGCAGCCGCTCCATGCGCGCGGACCAGTGGTGGTGATGTACATACCTTGCCCACCGGCGAGTGGCAGGAGGCCATCACTTTCCTCGGACCATCTTCTTGTTAGGCGCACTTCCACGGAACGAACGCGGCAGGAACCGAAGGGTTAAGGTTCGGCGCATCGCAAAGCGTGGGCACAGGTTCGGTCCGATGTGCCGGCGCATGAAACAACGAGATAGGTCTCGTTCTTATTAATAGGATACGCCTTGCCGTCGATGTAGGCGATTTCGACCTCGGTCTGGACAGCGTTGCTCGTTGAAGGAGCGGA
>JADKGB010000038.1 GCA_016717225.1 Flavobacteriales bacterium
CATCGCCAAGCTGTCACTGACGCTGCTGGTGATCAGGTTGAGCATCATCTCAGGGAAGTGGAAGGTGCTGCTGAGGATGCCGGGCTTCACCTCGTCGGTGATCAGCGCCTTGATGTCCACTTTGCCGCGCGCGCTTTCCACGCAGACCATGTCGCCCTCGGCGATGCCGTGCTTGGCGGCGTCCTCGGGGTTGATGAGCAGCACGTCCTCGGTGAGGATCTCGCCGTTGCCGGTGCGCCGCGTCATGGCGCCGCAGTTGTAGTGCTCCAGCTCGCGGTTGGTGGTGATGATGTAGGGGAATTCCGCCTGGTTGGCCTTCACCTCGGGGCTCATCTGCCACGCGTTGAAGTAGAAGTGGCCGAGCCCGCGCTTGAAGGTGTCGGTGTGCAGGATCTTGGTGTCGGTGCCGTCGGCGTTCACGGGCCATTGCTTGCCTTGCTCGCCGAGCTCGTCCCACTTCACGCCTTTGAAGAAGGGCGCGATGCGGCTGATCTCTTGCAGGATCCACTCGGGCTCGTAGGTGCTCTTGGCGTTGCCGCTCTTGCGACCGGTCTTCTTCGCGTAGCGCTCCATGATGTCGCAGATGATCTGGCCATCGGGCTTGGTGCCTTCCACCGGTGGCACGGCGGCGTTCACGCGTTGGATGCGGCGCTCGCCATTGGTGAAGGTGCCGCTCTTCTCCAGGAAGCTGGCGCCGGGCAATACGACGTGCGCGAGCTTGGCGGTCTCCGTCATGAAGAGCTCCTGCACCACGAAGAGGTCGAGCGCGCCGAGGGCCTTGCGCACGTGGTTGGTGTTGGGATCCGTCTGGCCCATGTCCTCGCCGCAGACCCACATCGCTTTCAGCGTGCCGGCGAGCGCGGCATCATACATCTGCGGGATCTTCTTGCCCACGACGTTCGGCACGTGCACGCCGTAGAATTCGTCGTACTGCCTGCTGTAGTTCGGGTCGTCCACCGCGAAGTAGCCGGCGCCCTGGTGCGGCTGGCAGCCCATGTCGGCGGCGCCCTGCGTTGTTCTGTCCGCGCAGCGCGTTCACGCCCACGCCGCGGCGGCCGATGTTGCCGGTCATCATCGCGATGTCGGCGATCTGCATCACGGTGAAGGTGCCCTGGTAGTGCTCGGTGACGCCCAGGCCGTGGAAGCTCATCGCGGCGGGTGAGCTCGCGTAGGCGATCGCCGCCTTGCGCACCAGCTCGCGATCCACGCCCGTGACCTTCTCCATCTCGGCGACATCCACGCTGAGCAGTTCCTTCTTGAAATCCTCGTAGCCCTCCGTGCGCGTGTCGATGAACTCCTGCTTCACCAGGCCCTCGCTCACGATGTAGTACATGAACATGTTGAGCAGCGCCACGTTGGTGCCGGGGCGCAGTTGCAGGTGGTACTTCGCGTAGCGGGCCAGTTCGGTGCGGCGCGGGTCGATCGCGTCAGGGTCTTCCCCTTCATGATCTGCTGCTTGATCTTGGCGCCGGTCACCGGGTGCGCGTCCGTCGGGTTCGCGCCGATCACCATGATCGTGTGCGTGTCCTTCAGGTCGTCGATGCTGTTGGTAGCAGCGCCGGTGCCGAAGGTCTTCTGCATGCCGAGGGCGGTAGGCGAGTGGCACACGCGCGCGCAACTGTCGATGTTGTTGGTGCCCACCTGCACGCGGAAGAATTTCTGCATGAGGTAGTTCTCCTCGTTCGGGCAACGTGCACTGCTCACGCCGGCCAGCGCATCGGGACCGTGCTTCTCCACGATCTCGGCGAAGCGGTCCACGATGAAGTCATAGGCTTCGTCCCAAGTCGCGGGAACCAGCTCTCCGTTCTTCCTGATGAGCGGCGTACGCAAACGCTCCGGGTGATCATAGAAGTGGAAGGCGTAGCGGCCTTTCAAGCAGGTATGCCCTTGGTTCGATTCGGCATCGTACGGCGCGGTGATGGCGACGACCTTGTTGTCCTTCACCTTCACCTCCAGGTTGCAGCCCACGCCGCAATAGGTGCACACGCTGCGCACCACCTCATCGGCCTTGGTCTCCTTGCTCTTGAACACATCGGTGATGGCGCTGGTGGGGCAGGCCTGCGCACAGGCGCCGCAGCTCACGCAATCGCTCTTGAAGAAGCTCTCGTCCGTGCCCTTGGCGATGTGGCTGTCGAAACCGCGACCCGCCATCGTCAGCACCATCTCGCCCTGCACTTCGTCGCACGCGCGCACGCAGCGGTAGCAGCTGATGCACGCGCTGAGGTCGCTTACCATGTAAGGATGGCTGGTGTCCATCGGCGTGTTCTGGTGCGTCTTGCCTTTCGGGTAGCGCACACTGTCGATGTCGAAGCCGACCTGCTGCACGACGTTGTAGAGTTCGTTCGCGCCGTGGTCCTCGGTCTTCAGCCGCTCGGTGTCGTAATCGGTGAGCACCAGCTCGATGATGTTCTTCCGCAGCCGCTCCATGCGCGGGCTGTTGGTGGTGATGTACATGCCCTTGCCCACGGGCGAGTGGCAACTGGCCATCACCTTGGCGGACCATCTTCTTGCAGCGCCACTTCCACGGAACACACACGGCAGCTGCCGAAGGGCTCCAGATTCGGAGCATCGCAAAGCGTAGGAACAGGGTTCGGTCCGATGTGCCGGCGCATGAAGGCCAGCATCGTTTCGTTCTTGTTGATGGGGTACGCCTTGCCGTCGATGTAGGCGACGTCGACCTCGGTGGCGACCGCGTTGCTCGTGGAAGGAGCGGACTGCTGGCGCGCGACCGGTGCAGGGGAGTTACCGGTTTTAGCTTGGGGCGTGTTCATGCGGGAAGGCGTGAAGGACGAAGATAGGCCCGCCCTGCGTTAGGTTCGTTGCAGCGAAAACCCCATGCCTTGAGACCCGCGCTCCCTGTCATGTTCTGTGCGAGCGCGCTGCTCTTGGGCTGCGCCAACGACGTGGGCAGCCTGGTTCCGGCACAGGAACAAGGGCGGTCCGTTGATACCCGCGACATGAAGTACACGAAGATGGACACCCCGAACGTCGAGGGCTTCGCGAAAGTCTCAAGAGGACAGGGAGACGACTACGCCGAAGGCATCATCGACGCGAAGGGAGTGGAGATCATCCCGCCACGCACCGACATGCTCGTGAACGACATCACCGGATCCACAGCGCTGGTGCAAGTCGGTCGGTCATTCCTCTTCGTGGATCTGGGCCAAGGACCAGCCGACACCGCGCTGTTCGCAACGACGAAGGGCTACGAATACGCCGAACCCTTCCGCTGCGGTCGCGCCATGGTGAAAGTCGATGACCGCTGGTTCTATATCGACACGGCGGGCAATGCGCTCTTCAACGAAACCTTCGACTTCGCCGAAACCTTCCACCATGATCGCGCGATGGTGAAGGAGGGAGAGCGCTACCGGATCATCAACACAGCAGGCGAGACGGTGGCGGCGATGCCATACGACCAAGTGAACCCATACACGGAAACGCGTTGGCAGGTCACGAACCCCGGTTCAGGCCCGGGTAAAGGCGATATCTACTGGAGCGGCTTCGTGGATCTCCAAGGGAAGGAAGTAGTGCCCTTGATCTATACGGAGATCACCATGTGGCAACCGGAGGTGAAACGATCGCGCGCTGTGATCAAGGAGAAGGTCGGTTACCTCGACGAGTTGGGCAATGTGGCGATCCCGATCCAATACGAGTACGCGGAGATCTTCGACAAGGGGAAGGCGCGCGTGATGCTCAACGGTCGCCAGTTCTTCATCGACCCGATGGGGAAGGAGGTGGCGGAATGACAACACGACACCGCGGTCAATGATCGCACCTTCGCGCTCGATCCAAATTGATCGCCGTATCTCTGTGCGCTGGTCAATATTGCTGAACACACCGATGCCCCCTGTCATCATCAAACTCAAACTCATCGGCATGGATCGCGCCGTGAACCCCGACTTTCTGGAGGTGGTTTCGCACACCAACGAGAAGGCCCGGTTGTTATCAGAGCGCTACGAACAGGCTGGTCCTTTCGCCTGTGCGGATCATCCTGATGAACAACCGTTCATTGAAGTGTCGGCGATCTTTCAATCAACGGTGAAGGTGCGCAACGGAAAATTCTGCTGCCAGGCTTTGGCGGATCAAGTCGAAGCCCGGATGGCGGAAGTCATTCAGTGATCCACTGGAATATTCCGAAGGCGACGATCGCGACTACGCTCGTCAGTTGTCCTTGGTGATCGGTTCTATCAGGTCCCACAAGTTGCCATAGAGATCGCGGAATACAGCGACCATTCCCCAAGGTTGTAGTTCGGGTTCGCGAACGAATTCCACGCCTTTCGCTTTTAGAGCGGCATGATCCCTGTGGAAGTCATCGGTATGTAGAAAGAGGAATACCCGACCACCACATTGGTTACCGATCGCCGCGACTTGTTCCGGTGAAGCAGCGCGAGCGAGAAGGATGCTGCTACCTGTTGAGCCTGGTGGCGCGATCACTACCCATCGTTTCGTCGCGCTCAATGCGGTGTCTTCGATCAATACGAATCCAAGTGCGGAGGTGTACCATTCGATCGCACGATCGTATTCATCAACGATAAGTGCGAAGTATGCGATGTGCTTTACCATGAAGTTGAATAGGTGTTGACAAGTTTACGTTGATGCGAATTCGTATTCGCTCGTCTCGATGTTGAAGGATCATCATTCGTTCTTCGATGCGCACTTCGAATATTCCGTTCGTTGATCGATGATGCATCAACATTGATGAATTCATGTCAACGAGAAACACGTTCGATGATCATCGCATCATCATCGATCGATGTGATGATGGTGCATCGATGAGATCGTGTTCACGATATCAACAGGGTACGGTTCGTACATCTTTCAACACACATGATGTTCGAACGTGATCAACGGATACGTTTGGCAAAACTTTTACATCATGGCTAAGAAAGCAGCAGCAAAGAAGAAGGCAGCCCCTAAGAAGGCTACCAAGAAAGCAGCACCTAAGAAAAAGGCCGCCGCGAAGAAGAAGAAGTAAGGCGTTCGCGTCTTACCGCGAAGGGGTCCGACTTGTCGGGCCCCTTCTCTTTTAATACAATGCCGTAGCGGCTTTGCGGAGGTTCGGTCAATTCTTGAAATGCTGCTTCAACTCCTCGTTGAAGTACATCAACGCATTACGAACGCCGAGCGGAAGCCCACCACCGAGCGCGCACAATGAACCGATCTCCATGGTCTCGATGAGGTCGTTGAACAGCTCGCGATCGATCTTGCGATCATGCATGCGTGCACCTTCGATCAGTTCTTTTCCGCGTGTTGATCCGATCCTGCACGGAAAACATTTGCCGCAACTTTCAACCGATGTGAATTCGAAAAGGTGCTCGAGGTAATCGATCATCGGGTAGTCCTGCGGAATGCTGAGCACGCTTGCATGGCCAAGTAAGAATCCGCTCTTCTGGAAGCTCTCGAAGTCAATGCTCAGTTCGTTGACTTTCACAAGCGGCACGATGCCACCGAGCGGCCCGCCGATGTGCAAGGCTTTCGTTGCGCGCGCGAACCCGTGGCCGAGATCATCGATCACTTTGCTGAGCGGTGTTCCGCATTCCACTTCATAGAGCCCGGGACGATTGAAGCCACTGTCCAGGCACACCAGTTTGCTTCCGTTGCTCTTCTCGGAACCGAGTTTGGTGAATGCCGCACCACCATGCTTCACAACCCAGGGCACGCAGGCCAGGGTCTCCACATTGTTCACCACGGTAGGCCTGTTGAAGAGACCTTGTTGCGCGGGATAAGGAGGTCGTGTTCGCACTTCGCCACGCTTGCCTTCGATGCTGTTGAGTAGTGCGGTTTCTTCACCGCACACATACGAGCCAGCTGCCTTGATCACCTTGAACCGAAAATCGAAACCACTGGCTTTGATGTTCTTCCCGATCCAACCGTTCTCCTCCAGTTCGGCAACGGCCTTCTTCACGATCTCCACCGCTTCCGGATACTCCGCACGGATGTACAACACACCTGTATCGGCGCCCACACAATACCCTGCGATCATCATTCCAAGGAGCACCAAGTGGGGCCGTTGTTCCAGCAAGTAACGATCACTGAACGCGCCGGGGTCACCTTCGTCCGCATTGCACACGATGTACTTCCGCGATACCCCAAGGCCTGAGACATCAAGCGCATCCTTGCACGCCTGCAATTTGAAGCCCATCGGGAAACCCGCACCACCGCGTCCACGGATCGTCGCGATCTTGATCTCGTTCAGAACATCCGCACGATCGCTTTTCAGGACCTGTTCCCACGTCGCATAGAACGCTTCCGACGGAGGCATCGGTGCGGTGAGGATCGGTTGCTCCATCGATGTGCCCACATAGTGCGCATCCATGCCGTTGGCTGCTTTGCCACCAACGATCTCCCCCAGACGGTCGATCGCCTTGCCAGAGTAATTCAACCCGCCCACATTGAACGCGCTGTTCTCGTGACATCGACCAAGACAACACATGTGGCCGATCTCTTCGGTCTTGAAATGGTTCGACAATTCGTGGTGCACATGCTCCTGTGTTCCAGCGACCAGGCACGCGCTCCCATTGCACACATAGGCCTTCTTCCCCTGGTTTTCTTTCCGCAGAAAGTCGTAGAACGAACTCGTTCCGTAGGTGATCGCTTCCCCGATAAGGAAGTCGTCGGCTATCCGTGTCAGGTCTTCTGTATCGGGAGTTCCGGACTTCTTCGCCGCGTGCTGGAGCCGTTCCCAAAGCGGATCATTGAGTTCCTTGGCTTCTCGGCCAGAGAGGGAGGAAATGTTCTTGGACATGCGGATCCAATGTACGCGAACGCGGCTGATGATCGTTCGTGCGATCCTGGGATCCGTTGCCTTTCTTTGGTCGCCATGGCTGCCAAGGGAACCCTGAGGACAGAGGATATCGCCGCACTTCGAAGGCTGTTCACCAAACGAACGGACAAGACGGCGAATGAGCGCGAAGCCCGTTGGTTGGCTGTAAGGTCAGGGATATTCCGAGCAGCGCGTCCATTGAAGGACTATCACGACCTGCTTCTGTTCATACTGGCCTTTCCTGCCAATGCCCAGGATTCTTTACTGGCTGGGGCTGAGCTGGAACGGGTTGCTGCGCTCGTTGCCGACCTGTGCAAGAGAAATGCAACAATGCACTATGCGCTGATGAACTCGGGCATTTCCGGTTCGGCTTCCTGCGCCACTTTCGGGATCGACCTGTCACGCTGGCTGTCCGATGCGGTTGAAGGAGGTGTGCTTCTGGATTCGCTTTCTGGCGATGATGCGTTGGCGAGAAACGTACTGCTGGCGTCCACCTTGTCCGCCGAAGCGGAGGCCATGGACGATGCTGGGCACGATGTGCATGCTCGGATCATCGATGCATGTGGTCGGAAGGAAGAGGCACTGCGATGGTTGTTGAACGCGGTCCAAGGAATAGCACCCTCTCCGCAACTGCAGCATGTGTTGTGGGAAGTGCTGAAGCCTATGCTCATGATCGACGCACCAGGATCCGTTCTTACACGAACGTTCTGCCGGGGCTTGTCGGATCAGTCACCTGCTTGTGTGGCCGAGTTCACGGGTTCCGTAAATGTTCAGCATATCATCAGGACCCCTTTGCCGTCTTCGGGCCGTTCAACGGAGCGAGAACGGGTGCAGCTGGTGAATGCTGCTCGCGGGATCCTGGTGGGTCACTTGCGCGAAACGGATACGGCAACTTTATGTGATCCTTCAGCCGTCGAATGGCAGGACCTGGGCCAAGGAATGGGTGTCGTCTTGTTGCCCTTGCCTCCCGGTAGAAGGACAGCGTTCGACAGCTACGTGGGATATGTGGCATTCTCCAATTCGGTTCCTGTGGCGTACGGCGGAGCGTGGGTCTTCCCTGGTAAGAGCAAGGTGGGGCTGAATGTGTTCCCTGCTTTTCGCGGTGGTCCATCGATGCTTCTTTTCGCTCGTATCCTTCAATGCTATGCGCAGCGTTACGATGTGGAATGCTTCGAAGCGGAGAGCTACCAGTTGGGACATGGTAATCCTGATGGCATTCGGTCCGGTGCCTATTGGTTCTATTACCGTGCTGGGTTCCGCACCGTCGATCCAGGGATGGCCGCTCTTGCCGAGGAAGAACGTGCACGGATGGAACAGGACCGTTCCTACCGTACCGCACCTTCTCTACTGCGACGACTTGTTTCCGGTTCCATGAGGTTACGCCTTGAGGAAAGCGCCGCGCCCGAATTCGAACCAAGTGCATTGAGCGATGCGGTGCTGCGATCCATGGCGCTGATCCGGAACGGCGATCGATCAGCTGGACTTCGTCATTGTACCGATCATGTTCAACGTGTGTTGGGCGTTGAGGACATGCGTTCGTGGCCAGCGTTGGAACGACAAGCGTTCAGTGATCTGTCACCTGCGCTAGCCTTGATCAATGGGCTGGAGAGTTGGACGATCAAAGAGAAGGGGTCGTTGGTCGCACTGATGAGAGCCAAAGGGCTCTCCAACGAGAACGAATACATCCGGCGCCTGCGCGAACACCACAGGCTACTTGATGCCTGGGCCGCGATAGCCAATGCTGAATGAGCGTTCTCTATAGCAACTCGTCCGTTTCGCTTGGTGGTTTGGCTTTGCGGGTGTAGCGTTTCTTGCTATCCACTTTCTTGGTTCGGAAACGGCCGTCGAGCGCGCCTGCTGCTTTTTGCGCTGCGCGTTTGGCTGCACGATCTATCGCGGCGAGGTCCTTCTTGGGGACGCGCTTTTTCTTCTTGGGTGGCATGCTGGCATGAAGTTCAAGGATCAAGCCTCTCGCAATTTGGCAAAGACGATCACATCCAGCAATCGCCCATCGCTGGTGCGAAAATCACGACGCATCAATCCCTCGCGTTCGAATCCGTTCTTCTCCGCCACGCGAATGCTGCCCGCATTCTCGGGATCGATACGCATGAAAAGGCGTTGCATGGCATGGGTGCGGAAGGCCTCATCCACGGCCCACGCCACAGCATTGGAGGCGACTCCTCTGCATTGAAAAGCCGAGGCCGTGAAATAAGCAAGTTCACACTTGCCCACCCGGTGGTCGAACGATTTCAGAAAGACAGCGCCAACCGGAGCGGGTGTTTCATCGGCGAACACAAGGAAGCAGAACGCCTCTTTTGCATGGGCTTGTGCCAATAGTTCACGCACGTAAATCGCCGCTGATCCAGGATCCGAAGTGCGGCTGGTGGATACTGGGAAGTACAGAGAGAAGCGCACGCGGTCGCGATCGACCAGTGTGAACAACGCGAGCGCGTCATCCGCTTGAATGGCGCGTACGGTGAGTTGTTCGATGCGTTCGTGGGTCATGGGAGAGAATGACAAAGCAAAGATGGTGATGCTATGCCTGCCGTTCAAGCCATGGGGAAAGAGGACTATTGTTCGTCGGCCGATCTCAGGGCAGCTTCGCGCATGGCATGCGCACGTTCCTTCCCCAAGTACAGCTCTACACCAGCATGCACCAAGTATACCAGCGGCGTAGCCAGTAACGCAACCATCAATTTGTAACTGTATGCTGTGAGTACGAGCGCGGTGGCAAGCGGGAAGGACATGCCTTTGAAGATCCAGAAGGCCACGTACGTAACCACTATGCTATCGATCAACTGGCTTACGATGGTGCTGCCTGTGGCGCGCAGCCAGATCCGCTTGTCACCGGTAATGCGTTTGATCCGCCGGAAGATGAACGCATCCACAAGCTGTCCGATCACGAATGCCGCGAGCGAACCGAGAATGATGTTCATGCCTTGGCCGAAGATGCTGGTGAAGGCGGCTTGCATATCCGGAACTCCCTGGCCAGCGCTGCTCGTCAGCCACCAACCGAGGTCCGGTGGCATGTGTATGGCGAAGTACATCACAATGAATGCGAACAGGATCAGCGCCGTGGTGATCAATGTGAGAAAACGCACACCCCGCACGCCGTAGTAATCGTTGATCACGTCGGTCATGATGAAGACGATGGGCCATGGAAGAACACCTACGCTCAGAACGAACGACAGGTGGTCCTGGCCGAGGAGTGAAAAGTCCGCTTTGGAAAGTCCCAGCGCGGACTCCAACTGGAAGAGTTTCACGCCGATCATTTCCGCGATGAGCGCGTTGGCAGCGAAGAAACAACCCAGGATGATGTACAGCCGAGTGGCCTTGTCGGCGAGGATAGAGTGGATCATCGGTGTTGAAAGGTACCGATGTGCACGTTCACCCCACCACGTTCACGCCGATCAGCTTGCCAATGCCGAAGGTAACCGCCGCTGCGGCCAGGCCGAACAGCACCTGCCGCATGCCGGAGAACCAGATGCTGCGACCGGTGAACAGGGTGATCGCGCTGCCGATCACGAACAGCCCGATGGCGCTCAGGCCCACGCTGATCGCAATGGCCTGCATGCCGCCCAGCCAGAAGAAGGGCAGCACCGGCAGGATCGCGCCGATGGCGAAGAGGAAGAAGGAGGTGATCGCCGCCTCCCACGCGGAGCCGTGCAGCTCCTCGGCGTTGATGCCGAGCTCCTCCTTCACCAGCATGGCGTGCGCCTTGTCAGTGTCGCTCATCAGTTCCGTGGCGAGCCGTTCCGCCTCCGCTTCGCTGATGCCCTTGGCCATGTAGATCAATGCCAGTTCCTTGCGCTCGCCTTCGGGATTCGTCTGTAGCTCGGTCATCTCCAGCGCCATCTGCCGCTCGTACAGTTCCTGTGAGCTCTTCACGCTTATCCACTCTCCGAGCGCCATGCTCAAGGCTCCGGCCAGTAGCCCCGCAAGTCCCGCTAACAACACGCCCTGATCGCCCGTGGTCGCGCCTGCTACGCCCATCACCAGGCTCATGTTGCTCACCAGGCCATCGTTCGCGCCCAGCACCGCTGCGCGCAACGCGTTCCCGCCCACGCTCTTGTGCCGCCCTTCGATCCGGCCCAGCTGCTCGCCGCCCATGCCCCGCTTGTTCCCGGCGAGCGACTGAAGGATGCGCACGTGGTTCTGCTCCGATCCGGTTATCGGTTCCCCGTTGCGTTGCTTCTGGACCACAGTGGCCTTAGCCAGTCCCTTCTCAACGTCCATCAACTGCGCGATCACGTGGTCGTAGCCCATCATGCCGCCGATGCGGTCAAGGGTGCGCGCCCGCCACGAAGGGCCCGGCATCGCGCGCAGCACGCCGCCTTTCTTCAGGTCGTTGAACGCATGATCGGCATGGCCCCGTTCGATCGCCGCCATCTCACGGAAGAGCTTCGCCACTTGCGCATCCGTTTCATGCACCGCGATGCGATCATACAGGAAAGCCGCGTCGATCTCGGTCTGCAGGCTATCCTTGCGGTGCTTGGGGGAAGGGGTGGTCATGCTTCGAAATTGCGGAGAATCGAGCGATGGTCACCTGAGCACCGTCACTTCATCACCCACCCGGATGACCCCGCTCCCGGGTCCCATGGCGTTCATGCCGAATAGCACCTTGTTCCCGACCGAGCGATAGGTGGCCAGCGTGCGCGTTGGTTCCTTACTGCGCTCGCCCGTATGCTGGTTGGTGGTGGGGATCACACAACGGCCGCAAGGTTTAACCAAGGTGAAGCGCGACGAGCCGATGCCGATCTCCTTCCAACGGTCTTCTAGAAAGGCGGTTCCACCGGTGATCACGATGTTCGGCCGGAACCGGTCCATGGGGATCGCCTCGGCCATACGTCCGTTCAGGTCATCCAATGATGCTTGTGAAATGATCAGGTATGGGAAGCCGTCACTGAGAGAAGTGATGCCCGTTGCGTATCGCGGATCCACGGGTCTAAGCGCGCTATACGGCATAAAGACCAACGAACACATGGAGCCTATTTTTTCTACGAACCATGCCGAAACAGCAGTCGCAGAATGAACCACATCTACTTCGTCATCAAATACCCTGGCTCGCGACGTTGTTCCTTCGGTGAGCCTCAAAGGCAGGTCGATATGGTCGCCGTCGCGAACATCCGTTACGCGGAATCCATCGGTGACCGGCGAGCAATGCAAACACGCCATCGCTGGCACTTCGCGTTGCGTAATGAACCTGCCGCTCGCATCCACCAACATCCATCGGCGGTCATGTTCGAAGCCTCGATCCGTGATACGTGCCTCGTTCACAGCGCATCCACCCAATGATTTGATCGGATAGATATGCAGCGAAGCGACGGAGAGCATTACCGTTCGTTGGATCGCACCACGCGTAACAAACGATCACCTGAAGCTGTTGCGATCACAATGTGATACACGCCTTCCGCATCAGGCAATCGGCATGTCCACGTGTTCGATCGGTAGCGCGGCTCAACAGGAACACGCCTGCCAGCGACATCGAAAACGGATATCCGATCAATGGACGACCCGGGAATGTGAATGATGCCATCGGATGAAGGATTCGGGTATACGCGCAAAGCATCCAACGATGGTTCACCAAGACCAGAGCTGATGTCAAGAAGTGAATCGATGGCGACGAGTTCAGGTGTTCCATCCGCCTCCGCATACATTGTGCGGAACGTGTCGATCGCGGCGCTGTGGTTGCTGAACATTTCAGCGTTCCACAATGGCGGCACTGGTTGGTAATAGACCCGCGCTTGCACATGCAGGTCGCCGCTGTATCCGTTCAGTGCGATGTGGTAATGCACGATGTCTCCGCCATTGCCTTCCGTTCCCAGGGCATCATGATTGAAATCGAGATCGCTGGCAGGCACGCCTTCGATCCGTGTTGTGTCATAGGCCGAATGCGACGTGCTGAATCCTTGCGGCACCAAGCGGTTGTCTTTGATCGCCGTGGCTGCGCGCTCGAGCACCGTGGTCACGTTTCCGTTCACGTCCCCCATCACCAATTCGTACAACTGCACTTGGTCAGCTTGCGTGATCACATCGTAGTGCGGTTCGTAACCGGTATCGTGTCCGAACACCTCGTTCGTTCCGTCCCAACGCCCGCTTTGGAACAGAGTATCACCAGCTTCGTTTGTTGCGATCACTTGTACGATAGCTCGGCGACTTGGGTAACCGCTCGGGAACTTGTGGCCAGCGAGGTTTATCAAACGTGCTTCGATGAAAGCCGTATCGGCAGTGCGACCGGTGATCGAAAGAGAGAGGTCGACGCTGCTGTGCAATTGGCGAATTGAACGTGCGATGGTGCTATCGAACTGTGTGTCCGTTGCGGGAATGCCCAGTTGTTGTCTGTTCGCTTTCATCAAACGCAACATCATGGTGTTACCCCCCGCCAGGTGATGCAGGCCGAAGGGCGAATGGCCTTGCAGGAAAGCGTATTCTGATGCAAGTATGATGGGGTCTTCGATGCGAGGCATGTGGCAACCGCGACAAGTCGTATTCGCATCGGTGGTATAGTTGCTGTTCTTCCATTCGTGCCAGGTAGCCTGCTCAATGAACTCACCACCGGTTTCGTTGCCATCAAGGTCGAGCGTTTCCGTGATCAACGAATGGCAACCTGCGCATACGCGACCGTCCTGGATGTGCTCACCATAGCCGGGCTTGAAGCCAACGAAGAACTCCATGATCGCCGAATTGATCTCATCGTCCGCATACGGGCCATATACGAGAGCACCAGCGTTTGCAGGTTCTGGTCCGAAATGCAGTTCGCCCGAAAAGAAACGACCAGCGCTATCGGGTATTTGCTGATGGCACGCTAGGCAGCTTACACCTTCCTGTCCCATTACGCTCGTATCCAACATGGCCAATGTGAACGGCGGATGGTCCAGCAGGCGTTCCTCATGCATGCCAAGTGGCGCGTGGCAACTGAGGCATTTGTTCTCGATGGCAACTTGGTGGCCCGGATTCACAAGCACTTCATGCTCCGCTTTCGCGAGGAAGAACGGATCCCGC
Source organism: Flavobacteriales bacterium (assembly GCA_016717225.1). Classification (GTDB taxonomy): domain Bacteria; phylum Bacteroidota; class Bacteroidia; order Flavobacteriales_F; family PHOS-HE28; genus PHOS-HE28. The sequence goes on from JADKGB010000038.1 coordinate 13,763, forward strand.
GCTGAATTCGCCATCATCGTGCTGCGCCAGTCATCGGCCACGTTCACATCGGTACCGCTTTCGTTCACCATGGCGAGTCCTAGTGTGTCATGCCCATGGCAACCGGAACATCGGCCTGCCGTGGCGAAAAAAGTGCTGTATTGAACGAGCAGTCCATCCTCGCTCGAACGCATGCGCAGCATATCCAAGGCTGAATGGGGCCCAAAGCGCTGCGTAGTGGCCTCATTGAAGCCTACCAAGACAAGTACGGTAGAAGCAAGGCCTACCAACACCAGCAGTCGTTTGGAGAGTCGGGTAGGGCTGTGCATGTTGAACGAGCGCAAGGTATAACCCCCCAAGTGCCGGAAGTGTTCTGGGTGTGTTTGAAATACCGGGTGGTCAGTTACCTGGAGAGCATGACCAACTGCGCACGAGAAAGCCGCTCCATTGCTGGAACGGCCTTCTTGATAGTGCGTATCCGGATCAGCGCGACTTCAGTTTCAATACATCCTTCTTGTCGTAGACGTACACGTTACTACCATCGTAGCTGAGCGTATTGATCGCGCCAGAGCGGTTGTTGTATTGTTTGTACGCACACGTATTCAGGTCGAATGCGGCGATGTCGTCATTCTCAGTTTCCATTAGGACCATATCGCTGTAGCGTGCTCGGAAGCGAGCGGCTTTGTACTTGCCACTGTGTACCAATTTACCGTCGCTCATGGCGTGCGTGCTAATGCCCTTTTCGCCAATAACCACTACCTGGTCATTGAAGGCCAGGATGCCTGTAGCATCACTGATGTTGTCGTCGCCGAGCGGCACTTCATAGCGATCTTTTCCGGTAGACGGATCCATCGAGTAGAGTGCTTTTCCGCTGCACACGTACAGGTTCCCACCTTCTACGAAAGCATTCGTGATGCCCTTTTTAAATCGTTCGCTTTCCCACACCATAGCGCCATCGCTTGTATTGAACGACTTCAAACCGCAAGGCTTCACGTTCACCCACTCCAAGCGCTGAATGATCACCGTTGTGGTGGTGCCATCGGGTTGCCTCTCCTGCCGCTTTATGTATGCTTGGGTTTCTACTTGGCCACCGATCTGCAAGACCACTTTGTCACCATCCACATAGATACCGGGAATGGCCTTGGCGTCAGGGATCTCGGAGCTGGTCCAGAGCAACTTTCCGCTTCTGCGATCGTACTTTTTCAGGTATTGTTTTTTGCGGTTCACACAGTCGAGCACGTAGAGGTCGTCGCCCACCGTTACTGGTTCCGCAACACCGCCGTACACGCCCCACTTTACCGCATTGGCTGGTCGGCCCTTGATGCCATCGGGCGTGAAATCGAACGCAGCGCTCCAGAGTTGTGTGCCGGTTTTGTAATCGTACACCTGCACTCCGCCTAAAGTAAGGTAAACGCGATCGCCATCGGTATCCAGGTTGTACAGGAATTCGCGGGTAAGCACTTTGCGCTCGGCGCGACCTATGTATGTAGCCTCCCATTCAATGCTGCCGTTGTCCAAATTCACTTTGGCGATCTGGTTCTTGAATCCGCTGAACAACGCAGCCAGCCCATCAGGAACGAAATTCACCATCACCACTTTCCCGTCTGGCATATAGATGTACTTGCCTACTGTGCCTTTGAATTTATCCGTGCTCCACTTCTCTTCGCCAGTGCGTGCGATCACATAGTTGAGGCCGCCTTTGGTACTTATACAGAACGCATCACGCTCTTTCAAATACACCACATTATCCTCGCCCAGATCCTGATATTTCTCACTTGTCCAGAGCAACGCACCGGTCTTCATATCCACCACGGCGATCTGGTCCTTGCCCAGTTTTCGGTCGAAGAGAAAAATGCAGTTGCTCTCCCAGAACGGAACGAGTTCATCGATCTTGCGCAGGTTGGGAGTTAGCTCCTTGAAGGACTTGCTCCAGAGCGCCTTTCCGCTCTCCTTGTCCATCACCGTGATTTCCTTTTCGCTAGCGGCGTAATTGAGGCCGGGCCCGTCGTTGGGGTTTGTGCCCACCATCATTGCGCGGTGTTCGAGCCTCAATTCCCACACGGTGGACATTGCATCTTGGGCCAACGCGGGGAGTGCGACGAGCGCAAGCATCATCAAGGGTTGTCGAAAATTCATGGTTGCTGTGTAAGGGTTCAGTTCAACGTGATGATCTCGGTGAATGTGAAGTGCTTTCCTTTTGGTAGTTTGAAGGCGAAGCGCATAGACTTCAAATAGTCCTTCAACTGGTTACGCACGGGTATCTCGGCAATGGTGTATTCCTCTACGAACACCGTTTCCACTTCGCCTTTTTGGCCAATGGTGAATACGACAGTGAGGGAACCGTGCGCAGCGATGTTCGCGGCGAGCTCCATCAACTTTCCACTGGCTTGGTCGGTGGCGATCGCCGTGTGAACGAAGTCTTGCACGGCTGCTTGCGAATCCAATTCAGGTCGCTGGGCAGAAGTGCAGAGCGATAGGCAAAGCGATACCGCGAAAAAGCCGTACCGAAGTAGTGGAATGCTCATGGCTGAAGGATCCCGAGGTTATTGCCGAGTGCCAAGACCAATCGGCCGTCAGCCAGCCAGGTGTAGGCCAAACGCCCATCGTGCTCCTCCACTTCGCCAGTGTCGCAGCGATGCTTTTGTTCCAGGTCTATCATTACCTGCGTATCTGCTGAAGCAAGGTCGTAAAGCAGGAGCTTGCGCTTGTTGCGGCCTTCGCTGCTGCTTAGGGCGATCGTGGATCCGCTCGGGCTTACCGCCAGAAAGGGTTCGTTCATTTGGCTCCAGAATCCTGCACGCAACGGTGTACGGCTATCCACGTCCACTTGGTCCACGCGACCAGGTATGGCCATCAGGTTCATCGCAAAAACCGAGCGAACAGCAGTAGAACCTTGAGCACTCGGATCGTTCGAGTTATAGACAAGCAACCGTGTGCCATCAGGAGTGAATGCCAGCGCACGAACGATGTCATAGACTTCAGGAACCGTACCTATCAATGATCCATTCACTGTGGAATAGAAACTCACCATCTGCCTGAATTTCAGTGCGGACTTCATGGCTTTTTTGTCGTTGCGCACACTGGGCACCGTGCCGAGCAGCGCTTCTGTTGTGCGATGCGAAACCGCGATCACATCACTCTTGGGGCTGTAGGCCAGTGCATTAGTTGCACCTGCTACGCGAATGGTGTTAAGCACTGTTCCGTCCGAGACCTGCACTATACGAAGCTCTTCATCATTCAACTGCGCAACGGTGAGCCCGTCACGGCTCAACGCGGCATCTTTCGCGCGAAAATCCAACAGGGTTTTCCCGGAAGCCGGATCGATCAGCGCATGAGCCACTCGCGGGTCGTCCTTGCGACCATCCGCAAAGCGCGGTTGTGCAAAAGCATGAGCAATGCGACCATCTGCGCTCACTTCCAGCCGAGGCCCATCAGGCCAGCTTGCGGCAGGTATCGTGCGCACCACATTCCAGCCCGAGGTATCGATCGTTCGCAAGGGTGCACCCTTCGTATAACCTATCAGGATCGTATGGCCATCGGGCATTGCTACAAGGCAACTGATCAAGCCATCGCTTGCTGGCAACTCCACTTTTCGCAGAGCATCTTCGTTCACGATCTGGGCTTTCGTGCTTAGCACGGCCAAAAATCCGAGCGCCGCGAAAGGTGCCGCGTACCAGATCGAGCGATCAAAAGCGAGTGGAAGAGACCGGTAAAACATGCGGTGCAAATGTTCGCTGTGCAACGATTGCGCTTTATCCGTGAATGCCCGGAAATGGCTACGGTGATCCCCGTAATGCGCCTGATGCTTTGCCGACCTTGCGGGGGGCATTGTCCTTCACCATCCGAATGGTATAAGCACCGATCGTTGATGAAGTTCCGTTCATTAACGGCAGGCCGCTTGCTCAGACTTTTACATTCGTCACCATCATGCTCGTTCGCTTCCTTCCTGCTTTGTTCGCTATCTGTCTTTATGCTGGCTCCCGTGCCCAATCGAATTCCATGCCCGGTGCGCAACAGTATGTGGACTATTACGACAGCACGCGCACCCACAAGCGTAGTGAGGGGTTGATGGTGAACGGCCGCGAGTGGAACGAATGGAAATTCTACAGTCGCGATGGTCACCTGACGGAAAGGGCCGAGTTCAAAAGCGGGGAACGCGATGGCCGTACCATTCTCTATTATGACAACGATTCCGTTCAACACAACGGCTTCATCCGTTTCGGGAAGCAGGACAGTACCATGCGGAGTTATTACCGCAATGGGCAGTTGATGGAGGAAGGGCGATATGTGAAAGGGGTAAAGACCGGACCTTGGAACTACTCCTACGCCGACGGCAAACCAATGCTCAAGGAATTATGGGAGCACGGAATAGCGATCACCACCGATGCATGGGACGTAGACGGTAAACAAACCTTGATCAAAGGCGACGGCCTGGTTCGGAGTTACTATCCAAGCGGGTCGCTGAAAGAAGAGAGCAACTACAAATTCGGTGTGGTCAGTGGTCCTTACGAAGAGCGTTGGCCAGCGGGAAATCCGAAAACCAAGGGAAACAACGTCGCAGGTGTGAGCATTGGCGAATGGACGTGGTGGTACAGTAATGGAAAACCAGAAAAAAAGGCGACGTATGTGAAAGGGAAGTTGAATGGGCCGTATGTCGTCTACTTCGAGGATGGCCAAGAAAACACGACCGGTTTTTATCGGGATGGGTTGAAGGACAGCACCTGGACCTGGTTCACTACTGGTGGAGAGCGCGAAATTCTGGGGAATTTCAGGGCTGATGCTCAGCACGGCCTGTGGAAGTATTTCTACCCGAACCAGCAGCTCAGTTCAACCGGTTTGTATGAGAACGGGAATCAGGAAGGGGAGTGGGTGTATTACTACTTGGGTGGAGAGAATTGGAAACGCGGCAATTGGAAAGCCGGCGAAAAGGAAGGTGTGTGGACCACCTGGTTCGAGAGCGGCAAGAAATTGCAAGAGGGCAATTACGTGGCTGGCGTTGCCGAAGGCGAATGGAAGAGCTGGTTTGCCAATGGCCAGCAAAAGGACATCGGTCATTTCAAGGCAGGGAAAATGGATGGCTCCTGGCAAGGATGGACACCCGCTGGTAAGGAGGAATACATGGGTTTGTGGGCCAACGATGCGAAGAACGGACCTTGGAAGTTCTGGCAGGAGAACGGGCAGTTGAAAGAAGAGGGTCCCTATAAGGACAATCGCAAGAACGGCCGTTGGATCGCGTACAACGGAGCGGGCACCATCATCAGTGAAGGCATGTATGTGGACAACACACCGAATGGTGCGTGGGTCTACTTCGATGATGCGGGTGTGAAAATGCGCGAGCAGAGTTTCGTGAACGGAGATCCGCATGGTCACTGTGTGGTGTACGATCAACGTGCTCGCATCATACAGGAAATGGATTACAAACAGGGCCGCTTGGATGGCGTTATGACGATGTACGGAACCGATGGCGAAGTGCTGAAGACGATCACCTACGAGAACGGTGCTGTGAAGAAGATGCCACTACCTGATCGGAAGCGGTAGCAACAGGCATTCACCGTTGGTCATTCCCGGAACGTAATTCCCGAACGTAACAAAGCCCCCCAGTCGGGAGGCTCTGTTACCTGTCGCTTTTCAGCCTTCTGGCAGCCTGCTCAGGCGTGCATATGCTAACGGTAGCCGTTGATATAGGCGTTGGCGATGATCTCGCTTTCCCTAACCAGCCCCTGCACGATCTCGCGGATCACATCATTCAGTTGTTGATCGCTGAACCGATGCAGGTCGTTATACACATGCGTTTTACGCTTGCTGCTCTTTATGAAGGCTATCTTGTCCTTCTTCGTCATGGACCTTTCAACGGAGAAAAAGTGCTTGGGTTCCGATCCCGAAAAGAAAGATCCACATCCCGCGCTGGGCCTATAAAAGCAGCGGCGGGTTCAACCCCGGAGTTTCATCCGGGGCTGGAACCCGCCGTGCGCTTTCACCAAAACCACCTGGCCATGGGCCAAGCACCCCGACAGAGCAGGGATATCGTTATGCCGTGGCAGTGCCTCGGCTTCGCATGGCGTGCATCAAGCGCAGCGCGTGCAAATAGCGTTGTACATCACCGGCCACCATCAGACGAGTGGCCGCTTGCTTCAAGAACAGGTACCGTTTCATGGGGTTCAGCATGGGAATTCGTTGTTAGGGTTGGAACCGGGGGTAACCGGCTCCTGCATATGCAACTTTCAACCGCCGTGCCAAATTGTGTTCGGTCGCCATTTTCACAATTCTTTGGATCTCGTAGCGATCCGAATTCGGCGAAGTGCTCCGTTCACTGGTTCCTCTATCTTCGCGGCCCATGCATCGCGGCGCCTACCTCGTGGGAATAGCTGGAGGCAGCGGATCGGGCAAAACCACCCTGATGCGCGCGCTGCGGGACCGTCTCCCTTCCGGCACGGTTTGCTTGGTTTCGCAGGACGATTATTACCACCCGATCGAGCGCCAGGCCAAGGACGTCAACGGCCGTGTGAATTTTGATCTTCCTGCGGGAATTGATCTGGACCTACTGGCCGATGACCTTCGCTCCTTGGTGCAAGGCGAGCCCATTTATCGCAAAGAGTACACGTTCAACCAACCGGACATGGAACCGAATTGGATGGAAGTGCGTCCCGCCCCCGTGATCCTGGTTGAAGGGTTGTTCGTGCTTCATCATGAAGCCGTCCGCGATCAATTCGACCTGAAGGTTTTTGTGGAAGCCAGTGAAGAAGTACAATTGGAACGTCGTCTTGCTCGCGATGCTTCCGAGCGCGGTTATGGCCCTGCCGATGTGCGCTACCAATGGAACAACCATGTGATGCCGGCATACCGCGATTTTCTGCTCCCGTATCGTGCGTTGTGCGACATACATGTGATCAACGAAGAACGCTTTGAAAAGGCAGCGAACGTGTTGCGCGACCACTTGATCGCGCGCACTGGGGTTCAGGAGTTGGTGGGCGTTTCGAGCCGCTAAGCCAAGGGGTCAGACGTACAACCCGTTCTGCCGGATGTACTGTAGTACTGTGGGATGCACCAGGTCCTCCACTGGTTTCCAATTCCTCAACCGAACACGGACTCCAGTGCTGCTGGTGTCCATCAGAGGCGCGTCCCTTACTATGGTAACTGACGGATGGTAAAGCAGATCCGCTTGTGCCAAGTGCTCCTCGAGACCCGGGCGGGGATATACCAGAACGCGGTGATTGTCCAGAATGCTGTTCGGCTCTTTCCACGTATGCAGCGTGGCGAGATTGTCGCTACCGATTATGAGCGAGAACGCATGTTGTGGCCAGCGTTGTCGCATGAACGCAAGTGTATCCGAAGTGTAATTCGGCTTGGGCAGATCCAGTTCGAAGCCACTAGCCGTTAGTCCGGTTTCACCTTGCAGTGCCAGGCGGGTCATGGCCAAGCGATGTTGCTCTGGGCTCAGTTTTCGGTCTTGCTTGAACGGGTTCTGTGGAGTGACCACCAACCATACTTGATCCAAAGACGCGCTCTTCAGCATGTGGCGAGCAATGGCCAAATGGCCCGCATGCGGTGGATCGAAGGAACCGAACAAACAACCGATATTCATGGGGTGCTCGCTGAAGGAGCGTTGGTTAAAGAGCCGTTCAAGAAATCCGAGACTTTTCGGAACGCTTCGGAACACGCTCGGTCCAGATCATCGTTCACGACCACGGCATCGAATTGGTTCGCGAAAGTGAGTTCGTGATGGGCTTTCGCCACCCTCTTTTTAAGGCTGTCTTCTGTTTCGGTTCCACGGTTGCGCAAGCGTTGTTCCAAAGCATTGATGGAAGGTGGAGCAACAAAGAGGGCTAACGCATTGGGTCCGAAGATCTCCTTCAGGTCAAGGCCGCCTACTACATCCACATCGAATACGGGGTGTTTGCCGGTGTTCCAGATCCGGCGCAATTCATGCTTCAAGGTGCCATAGAATTGGCCGGGGTACACCTCTTCCCATTCCACGAATTCATCCGCCTCGATCCGCCTGCGGAATTCATCCGCGCCAAGGAAGAAGTAGTCCACGCCATCCACTTCATAGTCCCGTTTGGCACGGCTGGTCGCACTTACGGAGAACGCCAGTGTAGCCTCTTGCATCAACAAGTGGCGCACGAGCGTGGTCTTTCCTGCTCCCGAAGGTGCGGAAACAATGATGCACTTACCGTCTGGTGAAGTCACAAGCCTACTTGATCAACGAGGTGCGGAAAAGTAGTGGAGTTCGCAAAGTGAATTAATACCCGAACGTTAAAGTAGCCTGATAAGATCGTGATTGATGGGATCTGCGAGAGGTGTGAAGGAAGTTCAAAGCACATTCAGCACTTGCTCCTTGATCTTCTCCAACTCATCCTTCATCAGGACAACGTTTCGTTGCATGATGGCATCATTCGCTTTGCTTCCAAGCGTGTTTATCTCGCGGCCCATCTCCTGTGTGATGAAGCCCAGTTTTCGGCCCTGTTGTTCCTCGTGGTCCAGCGTTTCATGAAAATAGGAACAGTGCGCACGCAATCGAACCTTCTCCTCGTTGATGTCCATTTTTTCCAAGTAGAAGACCAGTTCCTGTTCGAACCTGTCCTGGTCAACCTTGGCTTGTAGTTCGGCCAGCCGACCTTGGATGCGGTCGCGGGTACGCTCTGCACGGCCACCGTCCTGTGCTTCCACTTCGTTCAACAACGTGCTGATGCGATCACAACGCATTCGCAGATCCGTGAGAAGTTTCGCACCTTCGTTTTCGCGAAAAGAAATAAAGCCACGCACCGCTTCTTCGATCAGCGATCTCACGCCGGCCCATTCCACCGCGTCCAATTCTTCGCGGCCACCGCTGTGCACTTCTGGCATCCGCAACACGAAACCCATAAGGTCGGTGTGTGCATGTGGGTCAACGGTTTGCACCAGTGACTTCAGTTCGTCGTAGTAACTACGGACCAAGGCGGCATCGAAGTTCGATCGTTGCGTCCCTGGAGCAGGTTCGCTGCTAACAAAGACCTCGCATTTACCGCGGACAACCTGCTCGGTGAGCAATTGACGCAACTCGGTATCCTTTTCGCGATACAGGCCCGGCAACTTGAGGAACAGATCGAGCTGTTTGCTGTTCAACGAGCGCACTTCAACGGTCACCTTTTTCCCCGGTCCCGAACTAGGAGATACGAGACCTTCAGCACGGCCAAAGCCGGTCATTGAGCGAAGCATACGTGGATATCAGTGATTTGGTCGGTGAAGGTAGACCCCGCGAGGTTCAGCCTAACTCGTTGCTCTGGCTATCCGCCCTGTTCACCAAATGCACACCGAGGAAGATCATGGCGGCGCACACCCATTGCACAAGGCCATTGGCATTTTTGCCGGAAGTGAACAACGTGATCGCCGTAGCCAACACCGGTTGCAAATAAATGAAGGTGCCTACTACGGAAGGATTGACGAAGCGGAGCGCCCATGTGTTGAGCAAGTATGCCACGAACGTGACCATCACAACAACGAAGGCCATTGACGCTATTTGCGGGTTTGTAAGCACGTTCCAATGCACGGCCCATAATTCGCGTGCACCGAAGGGAAGCACAAGCAGCGACCCGATAAGAAAGCTCCAAGCCATTACAGTAATAGCTGTGTAGCGTCGAAGTAGCGGCTTCACCATGACCAGGTAGATCCCGAAGGAGCATGCATTGATGAGAATGAACAGATCACCGAGTACGCTTGCTGAGCTATCCTCGTCGCTATGGTAGAAAATGAGAATGAGCGCACCAGCCGCCCCTAGCGCCACACCCAGCAACTTGCCCCAACCGATCCGTTCACCGATGAGCACACCGCTGATCACCAGCACCAGAATCGGCGTGGCTACCATGATGATGCTCGCATGAACGGGGGAAGTGCGCATCAGGCCATGGAAGAACATGAGTTGGTTGAGTGCCACACCGAATACGGCACAGAGCAAAAGGCGCAGCGCGTCTTCTTTGCGCACAGGCTCGGGGTTGAACAAACGCACCAGCCAGAAAAGCATCACTGCCCCGAGTACCCTCAACAAGATGAAGCCGGAAGGGCCAATAACGCCGGGCATCAATCCTTTGGCTACCACATAATTCACCCCGTAGATCAGGTTGACCACGAAGAGCGCAAGGAGGGCGAGGGTGCGGTTATGCATGCACGTGATGACAGATACCTTGCGACGCTTCCGAAGCTCGGGGGAAGTACGGCTGTGAATGTAGAAGCAACGAACGAAGCGGAAAAGGAAGGCCAGCGCGAGATGCGCAACAGCTTTCGTTGGTGGAGGCTCTTGTTGCCCATGGTGATCGGTGTAGGCGCCGTGTGCGCTTTGCTTTGGAGCGAGTTCCGAAAAACCACGTTCGAGCATACCCAAATGGGTGCCGGTGATCTGATCTGGGTGGATCAAGATGGTGACAGGAAAGTCGATCTCGATAATGCGGCGGAATTCTTGCCTGCTGCCGCTGGCGACTATAAAGCGATAACGGGCAAAGAGCGATTGTCGAACACACGGCTGCTCGCGTACGGCGGCTGGATGTTGCTCTTCGCGCTTCTTGCGAATGCGATGCGCGATGTTGGTTACGTAATGCGCTTGCGGGTGCTTTCGGGCGGGGCGTTCACCTGGCGGCAGAGCTTCGAGGTAACCATGTTGTGGGAGTTCAGTAACGCTGTGGCTCCAGCTTTTATAGGGGGCACCAGCATCGCGGTTTATGTGATGTCGAAAGAAGGCCTTGGCCTCGGTCGAAGTGCTGCACTTGCATTGGCTACCGTGATGCTCGATGAACTTTTCTTCCTGCTCTTCGCGCCGCTGGTCTTGTTCGGTGTTGGGTTGGATCGCCTTTTCCCGGCCCAACTCGACAATGCACTGTGGGGCCTGCCGGTGCAAGCCTTGTTCTGGTTGGGTTACGCCGTTATCGCGGTAATGAAGTTGGGGATCTTCTACAGTGTGTTCTTTCGGCCACGCGCCATCAAACTGTTACTGGTGAATCTCTTCAAACATCGGTGGGTGCGGCGATTCCGCCCGCGTGCAGCGGATGCCGGTGATGACCTCATCAGTGCCAGTGCTGAACTGAAAGCCAAGCCTGCCGGTTTCTGGCTGAAGGCGATCGGTGCGACCTGGTGCTCCTGGGGATCTCGTTTCCTTGTGCTGAACTTCCTGGCAGCCGCTTTCTTTCCGGTCAGCGATCATTTGTTGATGTACGCCCGCCAGTTGGTGATGTGGATAGTTCTGCTCATCAGCCCAACACCCGGTGCGAGCGGTGCTGCGGAGTTCGCGTTCACTGGATTCATGGCAGACCTGCTTCCGCTTGGTGCTTCTCTTGTACTTGTGGCGTTGCTCTGGCGGGTGATCACGTACTACATCTACTTGTTGGCAGGCGCCTTGGTTGGGCCGCGATGGGTAAAAAGGACTACAGCTAAGGCATAGCGCATTGCAGCTTTATGCTTGGGGCTTGCAGCTTGCAGCTTGCCGCCTAATACTTTCGCCGCTTCGTAAAACACACCTCTCATGCGCTTCGGCACCAAAGCCATCCACGCCGGCGTGGAACCGGACCCCACCACCGGGGCCATAATGACTCCTATCTACCAGACCAGCACGTATGTGCAAGCGGCACCGGGCGATCACAAGGGCTACGAGTACAGTCGCACGCACAACCCCACACGCACAGCACTGCAAAAGGCGCTGGCCGCATTGGAAAATGGAACGCATGGATTGTGTTTTTCCAGTGGTATGGCGAGCATCGATGCCATTGTGAAATTGCTGAAACCCGGTGACGAGGTAGTAAGTACGGACGACCTCTATGGCGGAACATACCGCCTGTTCACCAAGATCTACGAAGGGTTCGGCGTGAAGTTCAAGTTCGTGAACATGAGCGATCCGGCGAACGTGGCTGCAGCGATCACAACGAACACACGATTGATCTGGGTGGAAACGCCCACCAACCCACTGCTGAAGATCATCGACATCGCTGTCATGGCCGAGCTGGCCAAGAAGCACAATTGCTGGCTCGGGGTGGACAACACCTTCGCGTCTCCGTATTTGCAAACCCCGTTGGACCTGGGTGCGCACATCGTGATGCACAGTGTGACCAAATACCTCGGCGGCCACAGCGACGTGGTGATGGGTGCGTTGGTCGTGAAGGATGATGCGCTGGCAGAACGACTGGCTTTCATTCAGAACAGTAGCGGTGCCACTCCTGGTCCGCAGGATTGTTTCTTGGTGCTGCGAGGCTTGAAGACCTTGCACTTGCGGATGCAACGGCACGGTGAGAACGGAAAGGTTGTTGCTGAATTCCTCTCGAAGCATCCCAAGGTGGACAAGCTTTATTGGCCTGGCCTGCCCACGCATGTGAACCATGCGGTAGCGGCCAGACAAATGCGGGGCTTTGGGGGCATGATGAGCTTTACGCTGAAGGGCGATCGCATGGAGGATGCCTTGAAAGTGCTGGCCGGTACTGAACTCTTCGCTTTGGCTGAAAGTCTCGGTGGCGTGGAAAGCCTCTTGGGACATCCCGCGAGTATGACGCACGCCAGCATTCCTCGGGAAGAGCGGATGCGCAATGGCTTGGCCGATACACTGATCCGCTTGAGCGTTGGTTTGGAAGACAGCGAGGACCTCGTCGAAGATCTGAAGCAGGCATTGGATCGGGTCTAACCATCCTCATCGGGCATTTATACCAATTGGTCGCCCGGGTCTTCTTTCCTTGGAACCCAAGGATGCTGGCTGAGAGGTGCCTTTTGGGATGGGCAGTGCGTGAACAATCGCCCTACCTTCGGCGTCCTTAGTTCCAGAACCCTTGTCGCGCATGAATTTCAAGTTGCTCCTATCTGTACTTGTTTCTGCTATCGCTGTGCAGGTCAGCGTTGCCCAAGAGGTACCGTTCACGTGTACGACCCATGGCCTGCAGCATCTGGATCGTTTCCTACAGGGGCATCCTGAGCGTGTGCTCGAGATCGAGCAGGCTGACCAACGGTTGGAACAAGAGACGCAGGAGTTCGCAGCAGGTTTTGATGCACGCGGTGGCAATGCATACGTGCTACCGGTGGTCTTCCACATCATTCACGAAGGTGGGGTCGAGAACATCAGCGATGACCAGGTTCAGGACGCTATTCGCGTGATGAACAACGACTTCAACAAATTGAACGAAGATTGGGTAGATGTGAAGGAGCAATTCTTGGACATCGTCGCCGATGTGGGTATCACCTTCCGCCTGGCGGGATTGGATCCGGATGGCAATTGTACCAGCGGGATCACACGCACCTTCAGTGACCTCACCAATGATGGCACGCAAGACATGAAGGACCTGATCCAATGGCCACGGGACAAGTACTTGAACATTTGGGTTTGTGCATATGCGAACGGCGCTGCTGGCTACACGCAAACACCGGGCAATGTGGATGGCTTTTGGGGTGAGTCTGCCGACGGTATCGTGGTGTTGCACAATTACACGGGCAGCATTGGTACCAGTTCGCTTAACACCTCGCGTACGCTTACGCACGAGGTTGGGCACTGGATCAACCTGCGACATTGCTGGGGACCGACCAACGAACCTGGGTTAGCCAGTAACTGTGACGTGGATGACAACGTGAGCGATACGCCCAATACCGTGGGTTGGACCAGTTGTAACCGCAATGGAGCCTCATGCGGTAGCGCCTTGGACAACGTGGAGAACTACATGGAGTATTCCTACTGTTCGAAGATGTTCACCAACGGCCAAAAGGCGCGCATGTATGCTGCGCTGAACAGTGGCACTGCCGACCGGAACAACCTATGGTCCGAAAGCAATTTGGAAGCTACCGGCACGGCCGATCCGCAAGCGTTGTGCGCAGCAGCGTTCACGAGCAGCGGCACGGTGGTATGCGCCGGTACAAGCGTGTCATTCAACGATGCGAGCTACCACAACCCAACTGCTTGGGCCTGGTCTTTCCCCGGGGCAGTGACCAACACCTCGACCGAGGAGAATCCGATAGTGGTGTATGACACACCCGGCGTTTATGCTGTTCAGCTTACAGCGAGCAATGTGACGAGCACGGTGAGCATCGATGCACCCGGCTACATCACAGTAATTCCTTCACCTGGTGCTCCAACACCCTATGCCGAAGACTTCGAAAGCATGACGGCGCTCGATCCGGTGGAATGGATGGTGTTGAACCCCGATGATGATGCCGGTGTTTTTTCGTTGAATACCACCACCGGTTACAGCGGCACGCATTGTTTGAAAATGCGCAACCACGGTATCACTGTTGGCCGTGAGGATGAACTCCTGAGCCCCAACATCAACCTGAGCCAAGACAGCTCGATCCTGCTGAGTTTCCGTTACGCGTTCGCTCGCCGCACGGCGGATAATGATGACCGGTTGAGGGTATACGTGAGCAACGATTGCGGGCTAACCTGGATCTTGCGCAAACAGTTGCGTGGGTACATTGATCTGCCTACGGTTCCTGATCAGAACTCCGCTTTCACACCAAACTCGACGAGCCAGTGGGAGCAGGCGTTCGTAACGAATATCTCCAGCGACTACCTCGTGGAGGATTTCCGGTTCAAGTTCTGGTTCCTGGGTGATGGTGGCAGTGACCTTTGGATAGACGATATCAACTTGAACGGATTGTCCGTTGGGGTGGAGGAATTGCTCTCTGATGCGGGGGTGCAAGCCTTGGTAGTGCCCAACCCAGCGACCGATGAGGCAAACTTAATGGTCTCGCTCTTGAACGGCGGCGATACACGCGTTGAGTTGATGGAACCTACTGGCCGCGTGGTTCAGGTGCTTGCTCAGCAGCAGTTGGCACCCGGCACCCACCAATGGAACTTGCCGTTGGAGCGCCTAGCGGGCGGTGTCTACTTGGTGCGCGTTCAACAGGACGGGATGCAACGGGTGGTTCGATTCACGAAAAAGTGAGCCAGTATTTGCCTTCTTGAGCTTCTCCTCCTAGCGACAATTCACGGACTTTATAACGCTATTGCCGAGGGGCGTTCCAGCTATCAGAGTTCTGGTTAGCCGCTGGATGTTGGCTCTTACGCCCGTTTGCAAGTGTGCCAAACAAGGGTCGAAGGATGCCCTGAGCGTTGGCGGTATCCCGGAGTAGAATCCCGTTTTGCGAACGGTGGCGACCGGGGTGGTCGAAGGTGTAACCACCAGCGCAGATGAAACTTGGAAGGTGGGTGTTCGGTTGATCGCTGAGCTGCTTCAGCGAGGCGTGGTCAAGACTTCCTTGGAAAGTTGCGCATCCGGAAATCCCAATCCTCTTGTCGTACGTACCATCCCTGATAGCGCCTTACGGGATACGCCACAGGTCATGGCGATCGATAAGGATTCCTTGGAAATAGGTCGTGGTCCAGTTCCCATCAATGCGATAACAGGTAATGGCGGGTTCTATCAAGTTCATTTCCCAGCCCGCACGGACCTGAATTGTTCGCTATTCGGAATTCGGCCGAGTGGAAGCGACGATAGGCCTACTCCTTGAAGCCCACCAGGATCCCCACGCAACCCACGTGCAGCATATCGTTGCCGCCACCAGCCTTTTCAGGCACATCGATAAACACCTTCAACTGTTGGGTATTGGCCACTTTGAAATCGAAGATGTCTTTCGGCTCTTCGGCCTTGCTTTCGAAAAGTGTTTGTCCGGTGGCATCGCTCAACTTCCAGTTCACATTACCCAGAATGGATTGGGCGCACACCATCAAGCGGTATTCCTGGCCGCTGTAGAACGTGAGTTCCACTTCAGCCTCTTCGCCATTGGCAAGCTGCGCGGCATTGAAGGTTTCGTTGAATTTGTACGGCAACAAGTTGGGAATGCAGTTGTGCTTGGCGAAGGCCCGGCACTGGGCCATGGCGCCAACTTGCAGAAGAACCAATGCGGCGATCGCGATCAGAGTGCGGGGGGTGTTCATCGGTATGTGCTCAGTTGATGTAGCCATTGCGAACGTCATTGGTCTTGGCCGTGATGAGCTTCAGTTGCTCGTCCGTAACCGTGGCCGCTGGGCTGCCGCCACCGATCACGGTAACACCGTTCTCTTGTTTCACCGTGCTGGCAACCGCTGCCGGGTCAGCCGAGTACAGGGCTGAGATGGCTTCAAGGTCTGCACGAACACCCGTAACAGCCGCGTCATCCGTGGAGTAAGTGGCGAGCAGCTCGATCAGTTCGCCCAATGCGAGGTTCTGCTCGGCAATTCGCTGGCGCAATTCGGGCGTATCGTGGTTCTTGCAGACTTGGGTTGCGATGTAGAGGCCTTCCACCCATCCACCGGCGATCATCAGGGCGCTCACATTATCGCGACCGTTCTCTTTCAAGTAAGCGTCCACGTTCCAATACGTCTCGCTGATGATGTTCAGCAAGGAGTCACGATCATTGCGGTTCTCTTCCATCCGGTCAACGGTCTCCTGACCGAAGGCATTGCTCACGTCCAAGCGCTTGGCGAGGTTCTGTGCGCAGGCGGTGAAGAGCATGCTTTCCTGCGTGTTATTGAAGACGCTGGCGTAGCTGAGGTCCGCACCGTAGATACCCAGGTTGAGCGCTTGTTTGCTCGCAGCGGTGTAGTTGTCAACGTTCTTGACGTCGTTCAGGATGTCCTTGGAGTATTCGGCACCGGCCTTTTTCAACAAGGCAGCGGTTTCCATGGGGCTGGGAATGTTGTGGAAGATGTTCTTGGTCTTCCGCACGCGGGCGGCTTGGGTACTATCAACCTTGGTTTCGTTGTTCAAGGTGTCCTGCTTGGGCTGATCGCCACCGCAGGAAGCCAGCAGAAACAAGGCCGCCAGGCCACAAGTCAATATGCTTGTTCGCATGTTAGGGAAGGGTGTTCTGGGAGAGTCGCCGTAAAGATGCTGGACCCTACCGGCCTGTCAGTGAGCTTCCAACCAGTTTTTCCCCAACGATATGTCAACAAGGAGCGGCACATCCAAGTGTATGGCACCTTCCATCAGCTCTTTCACCATCGCTTTCAGGCCTACCGCTTCGTCGTTATGAGCGTCGAACACGAGTTCATCGTGCACTTGCAAGAGGAGCTTGCTCTTCATCCGTTCCTGCTTCATACGAGCGCTGATCCGCACCATGGCCACCTTGATGATATCGGCTGCACTGCCCTGCATCGGCGCGTTGATCGCCACGCGCTCGGCCTGTGCACGCACAGTGTTGTTGGCACTGGTGATATCGGGGAGGTAACGACGGCGGTCCATCAACGTTTTCACATAGCCGTGGGTGCGGCAGAAACCGATCATCTCATCCATGTACCCACGCACTCCGGGGAACTGTGCGAAATAGTCGTCTATGATCGCCTTGGCCTCTGCCCGGGGAATGCCCAGGTTCTGGGAAAGCCCGAAAGCACCTTGACCATAGGCGATGCCGAAGTTCACGGCTTTGGCCTTGCTGCGCTGTTCACGGGTCACTTCAGCAATATCCACGCTGAAGACTTTCGCGGCTGTGGCAGCGTGGATATCAAGCCCGTTCCGGAAAGCCTCCTGCATATTGTGATCACCGCTCATGTGGGCGATGATGCGCAACTCGATCTGGCTGTAATCCGCGCTTAGTAGCAAGTAATTCTCATCACGCGGTACAAAGGCCTTGCGGATCTCGCGTCCTTTCTCTGTGCGGATCGGGATGTTCTGCAGATTGGGATCGTTGCTCGCCAGGCGGCCCGTAGCAGCTACGGTTTGCAGGTAGTTGGTATGAACGCGTCCTGTGGCTTTATCGGCGGCTTCGGGCAGTGTGTCCACGTAGGTGCCTTTCAATTTGCGCAAACTGCGGTAGTCGAGCATGAGCGGGATCGCAGGATGCGACGCGCTCAGTTCCTGCAGGATGTCCTCACTCGTTTGGTACTGGCCGGTCTTGGTTTTCTTGATCTTGACTGTCCCGGTCCCCGAACCGGGATCCCCACCGAGTTTCAGCGTTTCGAAGAGGACATCCCCCAGCTGTTTCGGGCTGTCGATATTGAACGTCACACCGCACGCCTTGTGGATCTCGTCCTGCAGGCGAAGGATGTCTACGGATAGTTCTTCACTGAAACTCTTCAGCGCTGGAATGTCGATACGGATACCCTCGAGTTCCATGTCGGCAAGCACGTTCACCAAGGGCATTTCCACTTCGTTGAAGAGCTTGGTAACGCCTTCCTCTTCCAACTTCGGTGCGAAGAGTTCGTGCAATTGCCAAGTGACGTCGGCATCCTCCGCGCTGTATTCTTTCACCGCGTTCACGTCCGCGTCGCGCATGCTCTTCTGGCCTTTCCCTTTCGGCCCGATCAGCGTTTCGATGCTCACTGGCCGGTAGTTCAGTTCTGTTTCTGCGAGGAAGTCCATGCCGTGGCGCAGGTCGGGCTTCAGCAGGTAGTGCGCGATCATGGTGTCGAACAAGGGGCCCTTCACATCAACGCCATAGTTGCGCATCACGATCAGATCGTACTTGGCATTCTGTGCCACCTTGCCGATCGCCTCGTTTTCCAGCACAGGCTTGAAGATGTCCACTATGCGCTGGGCTTCGGCACGATCAGCAGGTACGGGTACATAGTAGCCTTCATGGGCTTTCCAACTAAAAGCAAGCCCAACCAGTTCGGCCGTGCGCTCGTCAGTGCTCGTAGTCTCCGTATCGAAACAAAAGCGCGGCTGCTTTTTCAACTGCGCAGCCAACATGTACAGGGCCTCGTTCGTGTCCGCCAGGTAGTACCGGTGTTCCACGGTGTCGATGTTGGCCATGTCCGAAAGCACCAAGCTTCCGTCGTCGGTCACGCTGCTTCCGAAGAGGTCCACTTGGTTGGTGGGCGTCTTTGCCGAAGTTCGCTTTGTGGTGGTGCTTGTTGCTTCTTCCGGTGCAGCAACACCCAGCACTTTGCCCGTCAGGTTCCTGAATTCCAACTCGCTGAACACCTCCAGTACCTTGTCCTTGTCAGGAGGGTCGAGGTGCAATGCGGTATGGTCCAATTCAACCGGGGCATCAATGATGATCGTTGCCAACATCTTGCTTAGGCGCCCTTGCTCAGCGAACGCGATCACGTTCTCTTTCTGCTTGCCCTTCAGTTGCTCCACGTTCTCGATCACGCCTTCGAGGCTGCCGAACTTCTGCACCAAGGCCATGGCGGTCTTCTCGCCGATACCGGGAATGCCGGGGATATTGTCCACAGCATCGCCCATAAGTCCAAGAATGTCCTTCACTTGATCGGTGCGCTCCAGGCCCCAACGCTCGCAGATCTCCTTAGGGCCCAACTTCTCGGGTGGCGAGCCACCACGCCCGGGCTTGTACATGATGATCTTGTCGGTGACCAGTTGCCCAAAATCCTTGTCAGGTGTTACCATGTAGGTGGTATAGCCCTCTTTTTCAGCCTTTTTCGCAAGCGTACCGATCACATCATCGGCTTCGTATCCGTCGGATTCAAGTATGGGAATATTGAAGCTCTCGATGATGCGACGGATGTAGGGAAGGTTGGTCCGAATGTCATCCGGCATCTCCTCGCGGTTGGCTTTGTATTCGAGCAAACTGGTGTGGCGCTCGGTGGGTGCTGCGGTATCGAACACCACGGCAATGTGTGTCGGTTTCTCCCGTTGGATCAGGTCGAGCAGGGTTGTGGTGAAGCCGAATGCAGCACTGGTATTGAAGCGCTTGCTATTGATCCGGGGGGCTTTGATAAAGCTGAAATAGGCACGATAGATCAATGCGAACGCGTCGAGCAGAAAGAGTCGTTTGTCTTCCTGCTCGGGGGGGGTGGATGAAGTAGTAGGGGCAGTATCGGAGGACATGCTTTCTATGCTCAGACGGTTTTGGCGCGGGTGCGGGGACAAGGTAGATGTGGGATGCCGATGACCTCTGGGACGGGCCGATCAGAAGCCTTGGACACTCAGCTTTACCATTTAGAACGCAACTCAGGCATCGGAATGGTCCGGCGGTGCGTCTGTGACATGTACTTTGGGACGCGTTAACCCAAGCTGGTCTGGTTGTATGAAGAAAGCACTACTCGCGCTCTTACTTATTGCATTTGCCGTTGCTGCCTGTAAGAAGGATGACGATGATGAGCCTGTAGTATCGGATCCTGATCCGGTACAGCCGGTGTCACCCGTTGTTTTTGATCTGGCCCTGGTGCCCTACCCGGTGCTCACGGACTACAACTTCTTTCAAGGAGATCTTTCCGCACTTTCTCCGGTTCAAGGTGTGCTTCCGTATGAGGTGATCACTCCCTTGTTTTCGGACTATGCGCACAAAAAGCGCTTTGTTTGGATGCCAGCTGGGTCAAAAGCGAGTTATGTGAGCGACAGCACGCTGCTCGATTTTCCGGATGGCGCAGTGCTGATCAAGAACTTCTACTACGACCATGTGCAGCCGGAAGACGTGACGAGGATCCTCGAAACGCGATTGCTGTTCAAACGGAACGGGGCCTGGGAATTCGCTGACTACATCTGGAATGCGGAGCAGACCGAGGCAACCCTTGACCTTTTGGGCAGTTACGTGCCCCTAACATGGCTCAACGATGACGGATCCCAGCACAGTACCACCTATCGGATCCCCTCCGCAGCCGAATGCCAGACCTGCCATAAGCGGGACAATTTGCCTATTCCGATCGGCCCCAAGCCCCAGAATCTGAACAAGGACTTGGCCTATGCGGATGGCACAATGAACCAACTGGCCAAATGGCAAGAGGTGGGTTACCTCAATAGCGGCCTTCCGGCGAACATCGAAACCGTGGTACGTTGGGACGATCCTTCCCAGAGCTTGAATGACCGGGTCCGCGCATATGTGGATATGAACTGTGCGCATTGCCATGCCAACAACCGTCATTGCGATTATCGACCCATGCGTTTCGCCTGGAGGGAAACCGTCGTTCCCGAGATGCTGGGTGTGTGTGTGGCTCCCGATGATCCGCTGCTGCCACAGCACTCACACATTGTAAAACCCATGAATTTGGAGCGCAGTCTGCTGTACTATCGCATCAGTGCAACGGATGAAACGGAACGTATGCCATTGCTTGGTCGAACGATCGTTCACGAAGAAGCTCAACAATTGATCGCTGATTGGATCAACTCGCTGACCCAGATCTGTCCTTGACACGCACTTTCGAACCAACACAAGAGCCTTGCATCGGCGAATGGAACATGAGAACAACAAGTACCCTATTCATCGCAGTTGGCCTGATCGTCGCGCAAGTACAAGCGCAGAACTCGTGTTCTACGGCCATGTCTGTTGCAGCTGGCACCTATTCCGTTGACGCGGTGAACGGCCCTGAGATCCCGGTACCCATTTGCGCGAACACGGGTGTAGGTGCAACCCATACGGAGTGGTATTCCTATACACCGGGCCAGGACTATTCGCTTACAATAACCACAGACCTGCCGCAGAATGCTGGCGGTGATACCCGGTTTCATGTGTATGAGGGCAATTGTGGCTCCTTGAGTTGTGCGGGTGGTGCGGACGATCTGGGTCAAGTCCTTCTCGCTTCAACCACGTTGCAAGTAGCGGCGGGCATTACCTACCGCATCGCTTTCGATGATCGTTGGAGTACTGCCGGATTCGATTTCCAGCTCATCGAAGCCCCGGCGGTGATCGTGGAATTCGACTTTGTTCAACAGGCTCTGCCCAATGGGGCATCGGAATGCGTGGTTGATATGGATGGCGATGGCTTGGATGATGTCGTGTCAACAGGTTCTACGTTGATCAGCATTGCGCATCAACAAACTTCGGGTGGTTTTGTGGTGCAGAACATCACGACCACACCTGCGGACAACACCGCATCGTGGAGCATTGCTGCAGGTGATATTGACGGCAACGGCTACATGGATCTTCTGTACGGTGGTGGGAACGGCGCCACCTTCATGAAGGCCAATGCGAACGGTACGGCCTATACCGAGATCTCTTTTCCACAGTACATCTTTTGCCAGCGCACCAATTTTGTTGACATCAATGCGGATGGCGACCTGGATGCGTTCAGCTGCCACGATGTGGACGCCAACGTGTCGTTCATGAACGATGGCAATGGCAACCTCGCCTTCGGCCAAGGCGGATTTGGAACCACATGCGGCAACTATGGTTCCATCTGGATCGATTACGATAACGATGGAGACGTCGATTGTTTCGTGGCCAAATGCGGCTGCGATCCTGTGGACTTGTTGATGCGCAACAACGGTGACGGCACCTTTACCAACGTAGCTGCTTCACTCGGTCTTGCGGATAGTCATCAGTCATGGTCCTCGGCTTGGGGTGATTTCGATAGCGATGGCGACCAGGATGTGATGATCGGCAGCAGCTCCAGCGGTATTCATAAGCTCTTGCGGAACAACGGCGGCACCTTCACCAACGTCACCAGTGGTTCCGGCTTGGACACCTTCTTTGGCCAAAGCACGCAGTGGGCCACACATGATTTCAACAACGACGGCTATCTCGACATCTACGGAAGTGCGACTATTCTTCTAGGGCAGGGCGATCTCACCTTCACCCAGAGTGCTGTGGCTGTTCCATACAATGGTGCAGTGGGTGATCTCGACAATGACGGTTACTTGGATATTGTTGGTTACAACGCCATGTACATGAACACGGGCACAGGCAACAAGTACTTGCGCGTGAACCTCACAGGTGTGCAGAGCAATCGCAATGGTATAGGAGCGCGCATTGCAGTAACAAGCGCCATGGGTACGCAGATCCGCGAGATCCGCAGTGGTGATGCGTTCAGTACCATGAGCAGTTTGATCGCGCATTTCGGTTTGGGAGCGGACAGCGAAGTGAGCCAGGTCGAAGTGCATTGGCCAAGCGGCATGGTGGACATCATTGAGAACCCGGAGATCAATGGCACGTTGGATATTGTGGAAGGCACAGGCAGTGTTGGCGTGGCTGAAAAGGAAGCTGTTCAAGTTTCCGTATTCCCGAATCCGTCGACTGATGTGCTCACCGTGGCTACAGGAGCTGATCTGGCCAAGGGCTCTGCGCGGGTTATCGACATTACGGGCAAGGAGGTTCTTCGTAGCACCTTCGACCGTGGTCGCTTGGATGTATCCTCGCTGCCCGGGGGTATCTACGCATTGGAATTTCCCATGAACGACCAATTGTTGACCCGTAAGTTTACCAAACACTGATCGACCCTTCCACCTGTGCATCTTTGATACTCGAACCGAATAATCGAACTCCATGAAACACGCGATACTTCTTTCTGCTCTTTTCCTCGTTGTGGCATCTGTCAATGCTCAGAACTCGTGTTCTTCAGCCATGGCTGTAACAGCGGGCACGTACACAGTTGATGCAGTGAACGGGCCGGAGATCCCGGTGCCGATCTGTTCAAATACCGGCTTCGGGGCAACACACACCGAGTGGTACATGTACACGGCACCACAGGATTATTCGCTTACCATTACTACCGACCTTTCCCAAAACGCCGGAGGCGACACCCGCATCAATATTTACGAGGGCAATTGCGGTTCGCTCAGCTGCGTGGGTGGTGCTGACGACCAAGGGACAGTGCTGCTCGCAGTGGCCACTGTTCAGGTATCGGCCGGGGTCACCTATCGCTTCTCGTTCGATGACCGATGGAGTTCCGCTGGTTTCGATTTCACACTGGTAGAAGGACCTCCAGTTATTACCGAATTCAATTTCACGGTGCAATCGGTACCATCAAGTGGAGGGTACAATGAATGTGTTGTGGACATGGACGGTGACGGGTTGGATGATATCGTTTCAGCGGATGGATCCGTTATCAGGATCGATCGTCAATTGGCCGGTGGTGGATTCTCGACCACGAACATCCCTACCACACCCGCGGACAACGCTCCATCATGGAGCATCGCGGCAGGTGACATCGATGGCAATGGGTATATGGACCTTCTCTACGGAGGAGGGGGTGGAGCAACCTTCATGAAGGCGAACGCGAACGGAACAGCATACACGGAGATCTCCTTCCCAGAGTACATCTTCTGCCAGCGCACCAATTTTGTTGACATCAATGCTGATGGAAATCTGGATGCGTTCTCTTGCCATGATGTGGATGCGAACGTTGCTTTCATGAACGATGGCAGTGGCAACTTGTCTTTCGGTCAAGGTGGCTTCGGCGAGACCTGTGGTAACTATGGTTCGATCTGGATCGACTACGATGGCGATCACGATATCGACCTCTTCGTTGCCAAGTGCGGTTGTGACCCGATCGACATTCTCATGCGCAACAATGGCGATGGCACGTTCACCAACGTAGCTCCCTCTTTGGGCCTGGCTGATGGTCACTCGTCCTGGTCATCCGCTTGGGGCGATTATGATAACGACGGGGATCAGGATGTTCTGATCGGATCCAGTGGAAGCCCTACTAGCAAGTTGATGCGGAATGATAATGGAGCGTTCATGGATGTGCTTGTTGGTTCCGGTTTCGACACGTTCACTGGAACGAACATCGAATGGGCTACACACGATTTCAATAACGATGGATGGTTGGACATCCTGGGTGGTGGAGAGTTGATGTTGAACAACGGTGATTTCACGTTCACGCCATCAACTGCGAACTCGCCGACAGCAGGTGCCGTGGGTGACCTTAACAACGATGGATTCCTTGATATCGTGAGCGGATCCAGCATTTATATGAACACGGGTAACAGCAACAATTACCTCCGCGTGAACCTGGTGGGCACGGTGAGCAATCGCAACGGCATCGGAGCCAGTATCCTGGTAACGAGCGCGATGGGCACACAGGCCCGCGAGGTCCGCAGCGGAGACGCCTTCAGCACCATGAGCAGCATCATGGCGCATTTCGGTCTGGGTGTGGATACTGAACTTGGTGACGTGGTTGTGCATTGGCCTAGCGGCATTGTTGATGTGTACCAGGATCTGCCGGTGAACAGCACGGTTGATCTGGTTGAAGGATCAGGCAGTGTTGGCATCGCCGAGAAGCAAGTTCCGGCGTTTCAGGTATTCCCGAACCCCGTTGTGGATGTTCTCACAGTTAGTATGGGCAGCGATCTGGCTAAAGGCACGGTGCGCGTTCTGGATATCACCGGTAAAGAGGTGCTTCGCGGAGTGCTCGATCGCGGCCGACTGGATGTTTCGGCACTCGGCGCTGGCTTGTATGCCGTTCAGGTAGATGGTGTTTTGTCCGCAGGGAAGTTCACCAAACTATAGAAAGCGGTGACCCGCTGAATTCATTCTCCTCAACAAGTTCCCGTGTTCAAACAACTGCTTCTCTCCGTTGGTATGATCAGTGCGTTCAGCGCAAACGCACAGAACCAATGTTCTTCGGCGTTGGTCATTACCGCAGGTACCTATACCGTTGATTCCATCGACGGTACCGAAATACCCGCGCCGCTGTGCATCAATTCGGGGAACACCAACGTGGATGGAGGCGAGTGGTACACGTATACCCCTGCGGAGAACCTATCACTGACCATTTCCACAGACCTGCCGCAGAACCTTGGCCGAGATACGCGGTTCCATGTATACGCTGGGAGTTGCGGGGCGTTGGTCTGTGTTGGAGGAGATGATGATGGTGGTTCGGGATACCTCTCGGTGACAACGATCGAGGTGACCGGTGGTACTCCTTACACGATCGCGTTCGATGACCGCTGGGAGGAGGTCGGCTTCGATTTTTCGCTTATTGAGAACGCGCCAGTGCCCGAGAACATCGCGTTCACGTCTTCCCCCATCACGGTTACCGGAAGTACGTACGCCGTTGTGGACATGAACGACGACCAGTTGGATGATGTGGTATCGGTGGGTACGAGCAATATCAATATCAATTTCCAACAACCGGGTACGGGCTTCTTGGCCACCAACTTTCCTACCACCACTGCCGATTTCCTCGCCTCTTGGAGCATGGCGGCCGGTGACATTGATGGTAACGGATACAACGATCTGATGTACGGCGGAAGCGGGGGGGTCACCTTCATGAAGGCGAACAACGACGGCACAGCGTTCACGGAAGTCTCCTTTCCGCAATATGTGTTCTGTCAGCGCGGCAATTTCGTGGACATCAACAACGATGGCAACCTTGATGCGTTCATGTGCCACGATGTGGACCCGAACGTGTTCTACCTCAACGACGGTTCCGGAAACCTTTCGTTCAATCAGGGTGGCTTGGGTGATGTTGCGGATGGTGGCAACTATGGAAGTATCTGGATCGATCATGACGGGGATCATGACATCGACCTTTTCATCGCCAAGTGCCGTGGCGGTCAGGTCCTTGCTGCCGTTGATGAACTGCATCGCAACAACGGGGATGGTACGTTCACGAACGTGGCCGTTGAAATGGGTTTTTCGGACTACCACCAAAGTTGGAGCAGTGCCTGGGGCGATTACGATAATGACGGTGATCTGGATGTGATGATCGGCGCGAGTTCATTCACACAGGGCGGGCATAAGCTGATGCGTAATGATGGGAACATTTTTACGAATGTTACTCCGGGTTCCGGTTGGGACCTCTTCACCGGTACGAGCATCGAACACACGGCTCATGACTTCAACAACGATGGATGGATCGATGTGCTCACAGCAGGCAATACCATCATGCGCAACAACCACGACATGACCTTCAGTCCGGTTAGCGTTAGTCCAGGAAGTGGAGGTATCGGGGATCTGAACAACGATGGTTTTTTGGATATTCAGAACAATGGCGTGGGCTGGTTGAACAACGGCAACAACAACC
This sequence comes from Flavobacteriales bacterium, assembly GCA_016717225.1. Classification (GTDB taxonomy): domain Bacteria; phylum Bacteroidota; class Bacteroidia; order Flavobacteriales_F; family PHOS-HE28; genus PHOS-HE28. The sequence continues at coordinate 40,296 of JADKGB010000038.1, forward strand.
ATTGGCTTCGCATCAACACATTGGGTACGGTGAGCAACCGCAATGGCATTGGTGCACGTGTTGAGGTGACGAGTGCGTTGGGCACGCAGATCCGCGACGTAAAAAGCGGTGATGGCTTCCGGTACATGAGCAGCCTGATGGCGCACTTCGGGTTGGGAGATGATAGCGAAGTTTCGCAGGTTACGATCTATTGGCCCAGCGGTATCGTGAACGTGTACAGCAACCCGCAGATCGATACTGTCCTCACATTGGTAGAGGACTTCAGCACATCGGTAGTTGTACCCGACCCTGCCACAGGGTTCGCGATCTATCCTGTGCCGGTCGAGGATGTTCTATACCTCACGAACACCCACGGGATGGGCAACCGAACCGTACAAGTTATGGATGTGGCTGGCAAGCCAATTCTCGAAGCTTCTGTGAATGCCGGCCAGATCGATGTATCCGACCTGAAGAGTGGTGTATACGTGTTGCGTATCGTGATCAACGGTGAAACGTTGAACCGGAAGTTCGTGAAGCGCTGAGTCCGCTGGCTAGCGGCAAGTGAGCCATGTTCCGCATTCTCATCGGAAGCACGTTGCTGATAGTCGGCTTGGCGCTTTTGGGCCTCTTCTTAGCGGATACGCATTCGCGACTTCCGACCGATCCGCTTCATGCTGCTACTTGGCTCACATGGAGCGTGTTCACTGTGCCATCTGTACTTGGCCTATGGATACTGTTGGGAAAGCGCCTTCGATCCTTGTTGCGTTAAGCTTTCAGCTCTTTCGCGCGCTCATCATTCGCTCCACGTACTTCCCGAGGACATCGAATTCCACGTTCACACGATCACCCGCGCGCAGGGAACGAAACGTTGTATGCTCGAACGTGTAGGGAATGATCGCGACGGAAAAAGCTTCGTTCGAAAGGTCGGCGATCGTAAGACTCACCCCGTTCAGGCAGATCGATCCCTTCTCAACGAGCAGGTGCTGCTTCTCCGGCAATGCGAACGAGAACCACCAACTCCCTTCGCGTTCATCAATGGAGATGCAATTCGTCGTGGCGTCCACGTGCCCTTGCACCATGTGCCCATCAAGGCGGTCACCTATGCGCAGACTGCGCTCCAGATCCACGCTGTCTCCTGCTTTTAGTGCACCGAGGTTGCTTCGCTGGAGTGTTTCTTCCACGGCTGTGACACGATAGCTGTCGCCCATCAATTCAACGACCGTCAAACACACGCCGTTGTGGCTCACGCTCTGGTCTATCCTGAATTCCCTTGCCAGTTTAGATCGAATGATGAGTTCGCGATTACTACCGGAGGAGCGAACCTCCAGCACTTCACCAACTTCCTCCACGATCCCCGTGAACATCAGTTCTGCTGAACGTTGTTGCCGCGCAAAATGTGGACGTATCCTTTCAGTTGGACGAATTCATCACCGGCCAAGCGTTTCAAGCTTACCCCGCAGGTGTAGAAATAGACACCGTCAGAAACAGGCTCACTGGTTTGCTTCAACGTACCCGGCCACTGGATCGCTGGGTCTTTGCTACTGAACACCAACAGTCCCCAGCGATTGAAGATCTTCAGGTCTATCTCCTTCACCCCGCGGTATGGGAAGGGTACGAAGAAGTCGTTGGTGTTGTCGTTGTTCGGCGTGAACACATTGGGCAGCGTGTACACCGGACAGTTATCACCACAGACCGTGTCACTCAAGGCACTCTCATTGCCAACCAGGTCGATCGCGCTCACAGCATAACACCCGGCAACGCTTTGGCCGTCGGTGTGCAGGTATTCCGTGATCTCTGCACCCGTGATCGTCGCGATCAATTGGAGCGTTCCACCGAGCGAATCCGTGAACCAGATGTTATAGCGATCGGTATCATCATTCCCGCACGTCTCGTTCGGGTTGTTCCAGGTAAGTGTGTTGAGCGGTTGTTCGCAATCATTGTCCAAGGCGAGCGTTGGCACACAAGGTGGGGTCAGATCCACGGGCGCAGCGCAGGCTTCCTGGCTCCAGTTGATAAGTGGAGATGCGATATCGGGATCGTTGTAAGCACCCACGGTCCGTGCTTTGTAGCAATAGGGTTGTCCATTCACGAGGCCTGTGTCCACATACGTTTCGGTGGTGCTCGTTCCAATGAGCGTGAACAAATCCGGACTTGTCTCGCGGTAGACCTCGAACAGCGTATTGATCCACGGTGTGTTGTGGTTCATCTGTATCGTGATCTGTTCGTCATTCGGTTCCAGGACCAGGAACACACTGCTCGCCGTATTGCCGGTACCGATGAACGTATCGTTGATGCCGAACAGTTCCACCCGGTAGGCATGTGGCGTGTTCGACGTATTGATTGTCTGGTGCCAGAACACCGTATCGGGATGCTGGAGCAATGGGCTGGAAGCGGTGGTGTGTATCAGCGTGTTCGCCGTGTTCAAGCTGGCACCTTCGTACAACTTGAAGTAGTACGGGCCCGGGTATTGGACAATGTCGAGGTCATACGCGTTGCTCCAGATGATCGTGTCGGAGCCGGTGGAATTGTCCGTGCTTACTACCGTCACATTCGTCATGATGGGCACATCACGTTCCAACAGGTTACAGAACTCTTCGCTGGCATAGCTCTGAGCGCCGTCATCGAATACCGCTACCACCATGTAGCAATAGGTGATACCGAAGGAGAGGCTCTGGTCATTGTAGGTGGTACTGTTCACCCCCGATGTACTGCCAATGAATTGATAGCCCGTATACCCTGGGACACCGGTTTCGCAATTGTCCGGGTCGAATCCAAAGAGCCCTTGTCTGCGATAAAGGCGATAACCTTTTGCGTTGGTGCATACACTGGCATCCCACGCCAACTGCATGATGCTGCCGTTCGGTGTGGCGGTCGGATCTTGCGGTGCAGGAGCCACAACCGTAATGAACATGGTTTCGTAATCGACCAACTGGACCGGTTGCCAATTGTCCTGCGCTTTGAAAATGGCTTGATACGGCTGCTGTTGCACATGGCTGCAATTGGTGTTCCACGTGAACGTGCCGCTCACAGGGCTCGGGCCGATGGCGTTGGTTGGAAAAAGGGCCGGGCTATCGGGCACTTCGAAGGGTCCTCCAATTGCTGATAGCGTGATCACTTGTCCCGGGTCCACATCCGTCGCGAATACCGTGAAATTGAGCGTGGTCCCTGCCTCCACGCACGTGTCCAGCAAGTTTGCGATAACAGGCGGGCGGTTGTCGCAGGCGCCCACTATCACTTGCATATCGCGCATCACCCAACCGATCTCGAACCAAGTGCCGGCAATTTTGCGATACTCGACAACGGCAAAGGCGATATTGTAAATGCCCGCTTCTTGTGGAGCACACCACGTGATCGTTCCTGTGACCGGATCAATATCGTACTGGTTATCTGCGCCTGGACCTACCTGGTCCGGGAATTCATAGTTCGGAACAGGGTCACAGTTCATCCCCAAACACACACGAGGTTCGAAGGAGAGGCTATCACCATCGAGATCGAACGCGCCCGGATTATGCTCCCAGCATTCGCCCAAACAAGCGTTCTGGATCGGTGGGTTCGTGAACTCCGGCAGGCAATCTCGCCAATCCAGCTGGGGCAATACCGTGATCATGGATTGCACACACATGGGAACATCAACCGAATTGCCATTGTCGACGTTGATCACATTGGCAACCCTGTTAGGGTCTTCGTACTGCAGAATGTAGGTGCCTGGTCCTGGATAGGTGTGCCCGGAGACGTAAATATTCTTCTGAACCTCGATACCAGCTACAGTGATCACATCGTCACTCAATCGGGGTATGGTATCCGTGAAGCCATCGCCCCACTGCAGGATAAAAAATGGTCGATCCGCTGGCGAATCAGGGTTGGTGTGCGTAACGATCGTGACTTCGTACCCATATCCCCCTACATAGCAAACGAGGATCTCCCCCGCTTGGTTGTGCGTCGCGTTTGCGCCTTGCACAACGAGCTGGAGCCCGAGGACCAAGAAGAGCCGGAGTAGTTTTCGCATAGGTTGCCCGCCGCAGTCTTGCTTATTGGGATATGGGGCGAAGTTCGCGAATTCTGAGGGGCATTCGATAGGATACAAGAGCTATTTGGCAGGGGAACGCAACAAGTCCGCGGAAATTTGCACGAACAAAGGTGCCATTCACGGAGGGCTAGTGGGTTTTGGTTACTCAGGCAGTTGCCAGATGAACATAGTTGGATCGATGAAGTTCGTAAGGCGCTGATCTATGTTTCCATTAGCGCCGAACGTCAGTCACACCTATCCTTGCGAACGCAAAGCCACCGGACGCCCATGATCACCTTGACCAAAAGCAAGACCATCGCTGCCAGCAAAGACCTGCTGGTGGTGCTCACCGACCCTGCCCGCCTGCGTGAACTTGATCTGGAGCGCGGTGATCGCCAATACCTGATCGAGCAGTTGAACGGGGACGCGCTTGTGGCAACCTGTGATATCAGCGGCCGATTGGTGATGGTGCATCGTGTGCGGGAAGGTGCTGGAGCGGTTCGGTTGGAAAAAGCACGACGGGCTGGGAACGAAATGGCGCTGAAGCTCATTGCTTCCAAACGGGATGAAGCCCAATTGGTGAGCCTTCAGAACGATGCCGATCTATCGCTGGCGTTGGCAGAAGGCGCAGCGTTGGGTGCCTATGAATTCCGCAAGTACAAGACGTCCGGCAAGAACGCTTCGTTGAAGAAGATCGGACTGGTTGCGCCTGAGGTAAGTGCGAAGGCGTTGGACGAACTGATCGACGTCACGGAGGCCGTGCTCACCGCTCGAGACCTGGTCAACGAGCCGTACAGTTTCCTGAATGCGACCCAACTTGCTTCGGAGATCAAGAACCTTAGCCGGAACTCAGGCTTCAAGGTGCAGGTATTCGACAAGCGCCAGATCGAAGCATTGGGCATGGGTGGTTTGTTGGCGGTGAACAAGGGCAGTATCGATCCTCCCACGTTCACCATTCTGGAATGGAAGCCGAAGAACGCGGTGAACAAGAAGCCGATACTGTTGGTAGGCAAAGGCGTTGTGTACGATACGGGCGGCCTCAGCTTGAAGCCCACGCCTAACAGCATGGATTCCATGAAGTGCGACATGGCTGGCAGCGCAGCGGTGGCTTGTGCGATCACGGCGGTGGCGAAGCAAGAGCTTCCGGTATACGTTGTCGGATTGATACCTTCAACGGACAACCGGCCCGGCGGCAATGCCTACGCACCTGGTGATGTGATCCGTATGCACAGTGGCCTTACCGTAGAGAACCTGAACAGCGATGCTGAAGGCCGCATCATCCTCGCGGATGCGTTGAGCTACGGAGAGCGTTACGAAGCGGAACTCGTCTTCACCATCGCCACCCTCACCGGTGCAGCGATGCGAGCTATCGGCACATATGGTACAGTGACCATGGGCACTGCGGACGAAGCACAATTCAAGCGACTGGACGATGTTGGTGAACAGGTTTTTGAGCGCGTGGCGCGCATGCCGTTCTGGGAGGAGTACGGAGAAGAGATCATCAGTGACATTGCCGATATCAAGAACCTTGGCAGCGACCTTGGCGGCGCGATCACAGCGGGCAAATTCTTGGCGCGATTCACCACGCGCCCGCTCATACACCTCGACATCGCCGGGCCATCGTTCCTGAACAAACGTGACCATTATCGAGTGAAAGGCGGCACTGGTGTTGGTGTCCGATTGTTTTACGAATTCATCAAACGTCGCGCATCTGCTCGCTAGGGGTGACGCATTGTAGTCCTGTATTCCGATCATGAACGAAACAAGAACACCCCGTGTGGGTATCAGTTGTGGTGACCTGAACGGGGTCGGGTTGGAAGTGGTCCTGAAAACCTTCGAAGACAACCGAATGTTGCAGGACATGACCGCCGTTCTCTACTGCGGCGTGAAGAGCGTAAGCCATCACCGAAAGGCACTTGGGTTGGATGAGGTGCAGTTCCACGGAGTGCAGAACGCGAACGATTCGGTTCCTAGAAAATTGAATGTGGTTGATCTGTGGGAAGATGAGTTGCCGATCGAACTGGGCAAGCCCAGCGGCCCATTGAGCACCTTCACCATACAGAGCTTGGAAGCTGCCGCGCAGGACCTCGGCCAAGGAAAAGTGGATGTGCTGATCACGGCCCCCATCGACAAGAACAGCATGCAAGCCGCGGGCTTCGAATTCCCGGGCCACACAGAATACCTCGCACACATGGCGGGTGGCGATTCACCGGTACTGATGATCCTGGTAGCCGAGAATTTGCGTGTAGCGCTTGTCACCGGCCATTTACCGATCAAGGAAGTTGCCGAGGCGATCACGGTGGATCGTATCCTTTCGAAGGCCCGGTTGTTCCATTCATCCCTACAACGTGATTTCGGCATCCTCACACCGCGCGTCGCACTTCTTGGATTGAATCCGCATGCAGGTGATGGCGGAACGCTTGGAAGCGAAGACCGCGATCGTATTCTACCTGCCGTGCGCAAACTGAACGAAGAAGGCATCAACGCGATGGGACCTTACCCAGCCGATGGATTCTTCGGAAGCGGCGGCTACAAGCAGTTCGACGGGGTGCTTGCCATGTACCACGATCAAGGTTTGGCACCGTTCAAAGCACTCAGCTTCGGCAAAGGCGTGAACTACACAGCCGGCCTACCGGTGGTGCGCACCAGCCCCGATCACGGCACCGGCCTCGATATCGCTGGGCAAGGCGTTGCGGATGAAAGTAGTTTTCGCCATGCAGTGTGGCTCGCACTCGACATTCTCAAACAACGTGAGCGCTTCAAGTTGATCAACGTGAATCCACTACAACCACAGAAGAAAGAGAGGGGAGGGGAGTAAAGGTTCACATGAACCCCAACTCCAGCTGCGCCGCCTCGCTCATCATCGTCCTGTCCCACGCCGGCTCGAAGGTGATCTCCACCTTGGCGCCGTTCACGCCTTGCACACCGGCCACTTTCTGTTCCACTTCACCGGGCAGTGTTCCCGCCACCGGGCACGCCGGACTGGTCAAGGTCATCTTGATGTACACGCTGGCATCGTCGCGGATCACCACGTCGTAGATCAGCCCCAGCTCGTAGATGTCCACGGGGATCTCCGGATCATAGATGGCCTTGAGCGCATTGATGATGCTCTCCTCCAGGGCCTTTTTTTCTTCGGTGGTCATGAGGATGTGCCGGAGGTGCGGCGGGGTTGTCCTATGTCCGAAGTCCCATGAGGTCCGGGCAGGACATAGACATAGGACAGCCGCAAATCCGGTGAAGACCAAGCTGGCTTCGTTCGGTTTAGCGGAGAAGGCCACCGCGTAGCGTTTCATCTGGTCCAGCATCGCCACCAGCCCGTTGCTGCGGTTCGGGCTCAGGTGCTCGCGCAGGCCGATGGCATCGATGAAGGTGAGCGGTGTGTTCAGGATCTCCTGCGGCGTGCGGTCGTTCAGCACGCGCACGAGCAAGGCGATGAGGCCCTTGGTGATCATCGCGTCGCTGTCGGCGGTGAAATGCACGAGGCCGTTCTTCTGTTCGGCGTTGAGCCACACACGCGATTGGCACCCGCGCACGATGTTCTCCTCGGTCTTCTTCTCCGGCGCGATCATCGGCAGGTCCTTGCCCAGCTCGATCAGGTGCTCGTAGCGGTCCTGCCAATCGCTGAACATGGCGAACTCGTCCACCACTTCTTGTTGGACTTTAGAGATGGTGTTCATAGGAGCATCATTTCAGCGTATCGATACGCGTCAGCGTGCCGTCCTCGTCGTAGTTCATCCACACCCCCAACTTCTTTCCATTGATCAGTCGGCCCTCCGTTCTTCGCTGGCCGTTCGGATAGTAATAGAACGCATCGCCGGTTGAAGCGCTATCGAGGTTGACCAAACCCATGGGCTTTCCATTGGGATAGTATTCTACTACGTGTTGCTGCACAGCCCCTGTTTTCAATTGCATACCGCCGACCAGTCCGGTGCTATCAACGAAGAAAGTTCGATCCGGGTTGAATCACTCGTGTGCAGTTTCCATTGGGGTAATTCCAACGGATCGTCTTGTCCGGGTCCCTGGTCTTGACCGTGAAATCTGCGGTTTCAAGCGGGCGAACGGGTTTCGTGCAGGCCGCTGCCGCGATCAGAAATGCAAACAGAGCCCTAGCGATTTGGACCATTGTCATGTTCATCGCAACATCTTCACTCCTTTCTTCACTCCAGCCACCATCGCATCCACCTCCGCGATCGTATTGAAGCACGCGAAGCTGGCCCGCGTCGTTCCGCTCACGCCGAAGCGCTCCATCAGCGGCTGGGTGCAGTGGTGGCCCGTGCGCACGGCGATGCCCTGCTGGTCGAGCAGGGTGCCGAGGTCGTAGTGGTGCACGCCGTCGATCACGAAGCTGATCACGCCCACCTTCTCCTTCGCCGTGCCGATGATGCGCAGGCCATCGATGGAGAGCAGCTCCTTGGTGGCGTGCTCCAGCAGCATGTGCTCGTGCGCGGCCATGGCGGCCTTGTCGTAGTCCTCCATCCAGCGGAAGGCCTCGCCCAGCCCGATGATGCCGGCGATGTGCGGCGTGCCGGCCTCGAACTTGAAGGGCAGCTTGGCGTAGGTGGTCTTCTCGAAGGTGACCACATCGATCATCTCGCCGCCGCCCTGCCAGGGGGGCATGCGCTCCAGCAATTCCTCGCGGCCGTAGAGCACGCCGGTGCCCGTAGGACCGTAGGCCTTGTGCCCGCTGAAGGCGTAGAGGTCGCAGCCGAGGTCCTGCACATCCACATCGAGGTGCGCGATCGCCTGCGCGCCATCCACCACGGTGATGATGCCGCGCTTCTTCGCCTTGGCGATCAGCTCCTTGACCGGGTTGATCGTGCCCAGCGTGTTGCTCACGTGGCTGATCGCGAGGATGCGGGTCTTCTCCCCGAAGATGTCACTGACCCGGAATCGCGCCAAGTCCCACTCACCGCTGTCCGTGATCGGGATCACCTTCAGCTTCGCCCCATGCCGCTCGCAGGCCAGCTGCCAGGGGACGATGTTCGCGTGGTGCTCCATGCCGGAGATCAGCACCTCATCACCCTTCTTCAGCAGCAGTTGCCCGAGGCTGCTCGCCGCCAGGTTCATGCTCGCCGTGGTGCCACTGGTGAAGATCACCTCGTGCGCATGCTTCGCGTTGATGTGCTTGCGGATGGTCTCGCGTGCGGCCTCCTGCGCTTCGGTGGCCTTGGTGCTCAGCGTGTGCACGCCGCGATGCACGTTGGCGTTGATCGTCGCGTAGTAGGCGCTCTCGGCCTTGATCACGCGGCGCGGCTTCTGGCTGGTCGCGGCGTTGTCGAAGTACACCAGCGGCTTGCCGTGCACCAGCTCCTTCAGGATCGGGAACTGCGCACGGATCTCCTCGACGTCATAGCCCTTCTTCGCGACCGTGTCAGCCTTGGTGCTCATAGCGCTTCGAGCTTCGCATCGATGAGCGATGCGAGGTGCTTCCGCCAATCCTCGTTCGTGATCCGCTCCAGCACATCCGTCATGAACGCGTGTGAGAGCATCTTCCGCGCCTCGGCCTCGCTCACCCCGCGCGAACGCAGGTAGAACAGGCCTTTCTCGTCCAAGCGGCCGATGGTGCAACCGTGGCTGCACTTCACGTCGTCGGCGTAGATCTCCAGTTCGGGCTTGGTGAAGATGCGCGCATCATCGCCTTGCAGGATGTTCGCGTTGCTCTGGTAGGCGCGGGTGCGCTGCGCGTCCTGCTTCACGTACACCTTGCCGTTGAACACGCCCGTGCCTTTCTCCGCGATGATGCCCTTGTAGAGCTCGTCGCTGGTGCAGTCCGGAACATCGTGGCCGATGTAGGTGTGGTTGTCGCAGTGCGTGGTGCCGTTCAGCACGTACACACCGTTCAGTTCGGCATGCGCTTCCGGACCGGCGAGGGCCACGTTCACTTCGTTGCGCACCAGCGAACCGTTCAAGGTCGTGGTGTCGATGCTGAAACGGCCTTTCGCGCCGATCGTCACGCCATCGAGACCGATGTGCAGGACCGTTGGCTTCGTTCTGCAGCAGGTGGATCGTGAGATTCGCGCCTTCACCGATGACGCTTTCGCGGATGCTGTTCACGAGGGAAGCAGATGCATCTGTTCCGATGTGTTCGATGATCACTTCCACCTTAGCGCCTTCATGCAGCATGAATAGATCGCGCGGTTGGATCAACAGCTGACCGCCCGTGGTGATGTGAAGGACATGGATCGGCTTGCTCGTCTTCGTGCCCTTGGTGGCGAGGATGATCAGGCCATCGGTGGGAGCGGCAGTGTTCATCGCCGTGAACAGGCGATCGCCGATGGGCGCGCACTGTCCGTAGTGGGCCTTCACCGGGCCGTGTGCAAGGTGATGCTTCAGGCTGTGGATGACGATGCCCTTGTCGGCCTTCAGATCATCGCTGAGGTCCGCGCGGAAGTGCCCGTTGACGAAGACGACGCGGGTGGTATCGAAGGGCAGGCGGGCTGGAAGTGTGACGGTCGCATCACCCTTGGGCGCGGCATACGGCTGGTTGAACAGCTTGGCCACGCGGGTGTATTTCCACGCTTCGGACCTGATCGTGGGAACGGGCAACGCGTTCACCTGCGCGAGCGCTTCGGTGGCGCCAGGCCATGAACTGCCTTCTAGCAGCGGAAGCAGAGTGGCCTTCGGATCGGTGGCGGTCATCGTGCTCATCACGCGTGCTCCTTCACCCAATCGTATCCCTTCGCCTCCAGCTCCAGCGCCAGTTCCTTCGGTCCGCTCTTGATGATGCGGCCATCGGCCATCACGTGCACCACGTCGGGCACGATGTAGTCCAGCAGGCGCTGGTAGTGCGTCACCACGATGAAGGCGTTGTCCTTCGTGCGCAGCTTGTTCACGCCGCCGGCCACGATGCGCAGCGCGTCGATGTCCAGGCCGCTGTCGGTCTCGTCGAGGATGCCGAGCTTGGGTTCGAGCATCGCCATCTGGAAGATCTCGTTGCGCTTCTTCTCGCCGCCGCTGAAGCCCACGTTCAGGTTGCGGTTCATCAGGTCGGCGTCCATCTCCACCAGCTTGGCGCGTTCGCGGACCAGCGTCAGGAAATCCTTGCCGCCGAGCTCCGCGAGACCGTTGGCCTTGCGGGTCTCGTTCATGGCCGTGCGCAGGAAGTTCATGTTGCTCACGCCGGGGATCTCCACCGGGTATTGGAAGGCGAGGAAGATGCCTTTCCAGGCGCGTTGTTCCGGAGATAGTTCGAGAAGGTCTTCCCCGAGGTACGTCACCGTGCCTTCGGTCACTTCATACTCTTCGCGGCCCGCCAGCACATTGGCCAAGGTGCTCTTGCCGGAGCCGTTGGGGCCCATGATGGCATGCACTTCACCGGCCTTCACCTCCAGGTTCAGTCCTTTCAGGATCTCCTTCCCTTCGATGCGGGCGTGGAGGTTTTCGATCTTCAACATTGAGATTCTGAATGCGTTACGATTCACGGAGCGCTTCGCCAACACTTGGAGCCTTGTCGCCTGTTGCGCAGGTAGCGCATGAAGTTGCCGATGCTCCTTGCTCGCCTTGAGACCTGGCCCCCCAGGGCATCGAACTCTTGCTGTGATGACCCCGGTCAAGACAGCAGTAGAGTTGGGAACGGCTTCACCCATCGAGCCTTTTGAAATGGAGAGGAACTGATGAAGAATTCGTTGTTGCTCGCTCGAAGCCTTCCGCGATGTTGTCCATGACCGAAACCGAGCCTGAGGACCGACCAGGTCCTCCGGAACACTCGAGCCTTTGGAAGATCTTCTTGTTCACGACATGGACATCCTTCCAGGTATCCAGGGCCTGCTGCCTGATGGTCCATATCCTCAACGGTGGTTCAGGTCGCCACTGCGAATCAGGAATCAGCATACAGCAATCATCCCACACTTCCTTCAAGGCTTACCGCCAACAGCTTCTGCGCTTCCACCGCGAACTCCATCGGCAACTGGTTCAGCACTTCCTTGCAATACCCGTTCACGATCAGGCTCACGGCCTTCTCCGTCTCGATACCGCGCTGGTTGAGGTAGAAGATCTGGTCCTCGCCGATCTTGCTCGTGGTGGCCTCGTGCTCCACCATCGCGGTCGGGTTCTCGCTCTCGATGTAGGGGAAGGTGTGCGCGCCGCAGCGATCGCCGAGCAGCAGTGAATCGCACTGGCTGAAGTTGCGTGCGCCCTTCGCGCCCTTGCCGATCTTCACCAGGCCGCGGTAGCTGTTGTTGGAAAAGCCCGCGCTGATGCCCTTGCTCACGATGGTGCTCTTCGTGCCCTTGCCGATGTGGGTCATCTTGGTGCCCGTGTCGGCCTGCTGGCGATTGTTCGTCACCGCCACGCTGTAGAACTCGCCGGTGCTGTAGTCGCCTTTCAGCACGCAGCTCGGGTACTTCCACGTGATCGCGCTGCCGGTCTCCACCTGCGTCCAGCTGATCTTGCTGCGATCGCCGAGGCACATGCCGCGCTTGGTGACGAAGTTGTAGATGCCGCCCTTGCCGTCCTTGTCGCCGGGGTACCAGTTCTGGACGGTGCTGTACTTGATCTCCGCGTCCTTCAATGCCACAAGTTCCACCACGGCCGCGTGCAACTGGTGCTCATCGCGGATCGGTGCGGTGCAGCCTTCGAGGTAGCTCACGTAAGCGCCTTCATCGGCGATCAGCAGCGTGCGCTCGAACTGGCCGGTCATGGCCTCGTTGATGCGGAAGTAGGTGCTGAGTTCCATCGGGCAGCGCACGCCCGGCGGGATGTAGCAGAAGCTGCCATCGCTGAACACGGCGCTGTTGAGCGCGGCGAAGTAGTTGTCCGTGCGCGGCACCACGCTGCCGAGGTACTTCTTGATCAGCTCGGGATGCTCATGCACCGCATCGCTGAACGAGCAGAAGATGATGCCCTTCTCCTTCAGCGCCGCTTGGAACGTGGTCTTCACGCTCACGCTGTCGAACACGATGTCCACGGCGACACCGGCGAGGCGCTTCTGCTCCTCCATGCTGATGCCCAGCTTCTCGAAGGTCTTGATCAACTCGGGATCCGCTTCGTCGAGGCTGTTGAGCGTGGGCTTCTTCTTCGGCGCGCTGTAGTAGTAGCTGTTCTGGTAATCGATCTTGGGGTAGTGGACATGCGCCCAGTGCGGCTCCTCCATCTTCAGCCAGATGCGGTAGGCCTCAAGCCTCCACTCCAGCATCCATTCGGGTTCGTTCTTCTTCGCGCTGATGAAGCGCACGATGTCCTCGTTCAAGCCCTTCGCGGCCTTCTCGCTCTCGATGTCGGTCACGAAGCCGTAGGCGTACTCTTTCGAGGTGACCTCGCGGAGGATATCGTCGGTGTCCTGTGCCATTTGAATGTCTCACGCAGAGACGCTGAGGCGCGGAGAATGCGACTTCTGGCGTTTCGTGTTATGTGATGCTCGGTTGATCATGGATCTCCCTGCGTCTCAGCGTCTCTGCGTGAACCTTAGATGGAAAAGCTCTCACCGCACCCGCAGGTCCGGCTCGCATTTGGGTTAACGAATTGGAAGCCCTTGCCGTTCAGGCCGCCGCTGAATTCGAGCGTTGTACCCAAGAGGTAGAGCAGGCTCTTCTTATCCACCACCACTTTCACTCCATTGTCCTCGAAGACCTTGTCGCCGTCCTTCATCTGGTCATCGAAGTCCAGGTCGTACATCAGGCCTGAACATCCGCCACCCTTAACACCTACGCGCACGAAATGGTTGGCTCCGCGGCCTTCTTGCCCCAGAAGTTTCGTGACTTCCGTTTTGGCGTTCTCACTGACTTTGATCATGCTAATTGGCCGTATTTAGAATCGGTCTAAACAGTTGCGGAGGCCAAAGGTAGCGTGAGAAAGCTTGTGTGCATAGGGTGATCAACGAAGTCGGGGTCTGGTTCACGCAATCGGACGGTAGTTTCGCGCCCCATGTCGGACACAGTCTCCCGCACCGAACTTTCCGCCCTCGGCGAATTCGGCCTCATCGAACGCATCGCCTCGCGGATCCAGATCACGCAGAAGTCCTCAGTGAAAGGGATCGGCGATGATGCGGCCGTGATCGACCCTCAGGGTCTTCATCAAGTGATCACTACGGATATGCTGGTCGAGGGTGTTCACTTTGACCTCAGCTATGTGCCGCTGAAACACCTCGGCTATAAGGCGATCGTGGTAAACCTGAGCGATGTGTACGCCATGAACGCAACGCCGAAACAGGTCACCGTTGCATTGGCAATGAGCAATCGGTTCCCAGTGGAAGCGGTTGACGAGCTGTACGAAGGCATGCTGTTCGCGTGCAAGGAATACGGTGTCGACATCGTCGGTGGCGATACGTGTTCTTCCACGAGCGGGCTCATCATTTCCATCACCGCCATAGGCGCTGTGGAAAAAGAGAATATCACGTACCGCAGTGGCGCGAAAGAGAATGACCTATTGGTGGTGAGCGGCGATCTGGGCGGCGCCTACATGGGATTACAGATCCTGGAGCGCGAGAAAGCTGTTTTCAAAAGCGCACCCAGCGCCCAGCCTGATCTGGGCGGCCATGACTACATTTTGGAGCGGCAATTGAAACCCGAAGCACGCAAGGATGTGATCGCGATGTTGGCCGAATTGGAACTGCTGCCATCGGCCATGATCGACATCAGCGATGGTTTGGCAAGCGAAGCCATGCACCTTGCCCACAAGAGCAGTTTGGGTATCAGGATCTACGAGGAGAAGATCCCTATGGACCCTACCACTATCAATACTGCACGCGATTTCAACCTTGACCCAACAACGTGTGCATTGAACGGTGGCGAAGACTACGAGCTGCTTTTCACGATCGCACAAAGCGACTACGACAAAGTGAAAGGATCACCCCACTTCACCGTGATCGGCCACATGACCGATAAGGCTAGTGGTTATCAACTGGTTGACAAACAGGGCGGCCAGCACGAACTGAAGGCGCAAGGGTGGGACGCTTTCCTGAAGAAGTGAACTCCTCGAAGGTGATCGTGGAGTTCGACCAGGCTAATGCCCCTTTTTGCCCTTAGCGCGCGGCGGTCGCGTTGTTTTGGGGCTGCCTTTTGGGGTAGGCGTGGGAGCCACTTTCCGGGGCGAGGTGCGGTTCGGTCGCACCGTTTTCGGGCCTTGTTTCGGAGTACGGTCAGGCTTTATCGTCCGTGCCGGCCGAGCAGCAGCGTGGCGAACGTGGGCCTCCTTGTACCTGTTGCGTACATATTGACTGTGCATTCTTCGCGGACCGTATATCCTATGCGCATGCACCACACGGCAGCTGTTCCATGGTCGGTACCACGCATGATAGCGATGGCCCCAGCCGTGCCAAGCACGCCATGGATGCGGATGCCACGGCCTCCACCAGCCGGGGTAGTAGCCCCAGTACCAAGGGGAGTCCCATGGATAGTAACGAGCGCTGAAACACCAGCGCGGGCAGCTCCAGCCCCACACGTTCACGACAACTTGAACACCAATGATTTCCGGGGCGAAAGGCCCCTTGCCCTCCTTGATCGCTTCTGTTTCAGTGAACGGTTCAATAATGGTTTCGGCAGGGTACAGGTCTTCGTCGCCGCGGATCTGAAGGATCGCGCTTTCCTCGCCGGTTTTCTCCAGTTCGATCACGGCCACGTCTTGGGTTTCCTCCTTGCTCACAGGGACGCGCAACATGATCACTACCGCATCGCCTTCTTTTTGGCTGGTAACTCTCACATAGTCGATCTCGCCATTGCCGTCCAGGTCGAGGTTGTTCACCTGGTTGCTCTCGGTATTGAGCGCGGTTTCGAATTGTTCCAGATCGTTCGCGTTCTTGAAGAGCTCGAGTGCTCCTTGCAGGCTGAAGTGGTCGCCGGGCAGGCCAGTGCTGTCAGCCACTTCAGGTGTTTGGGCATTCGCACTAGGGAATGCCAGGAACGCTGCGAAAGGAATGACCAGGAGTTTCATAGTGAAGTAGAATATGTTCTTCTGACAACGAAGATGATGCCGGGTTTGATCCAGAAGTACTTCTTACTGGGAAAGTGCGTTCCAGAACCGATCCATTCGAACCATGAGCCTTCTACCTTTGTTCCATTCGCGCGCACCCCACCTCGTGGAACAACCTAAAGGAACATATCCGCTACTCGAAGGCATTACGGTGCCTTCCGATCTGCGCAAGCTGAACGAAGCCCAGCTTGACCAGGTATGCAAGGAGCTGCGCGATTTCATTATCGATGTGGTTAGTGTGAAAGGCGGCCACTTCGGTGCAAGTCTTGGAGTTGTTGAGCTCACTGTTGCGCTTCATTATGTGTTCAATACGCCTTATGACCAACTCGTATGGGATGTCGGGCACCAGGCCTACGGGCATAAGATCCTAACGGGCCGACGGGAGGTTTTCCATACGAACCGCTTGCACGGAGGTCTCAGTGGCTTCCCCAAACGCAGCGAAAGCGAGTATGACACGTTCGGTGTTGGGCACAGTTCTACCTCAGTAGGTGGCGCGCTCGGTATGGCAGTGGCCAGCAAATTGAAGGGGGAGAAAGACCGCCAAGTTGTTGCGGTGATCGGCGATGGTGCGATGACCGCAGGCATGGCCTTCGAGGCGCTGAACCACGGTGGTACGGCAAACAGTGATCTGCTCGTGGTGCTCAATGACAACTGCATGAGCATCGATCCGAATGTTGGTGCACTGAAGGAATACCTCACCGATATCACCACCAGCCACACCTACAACAGGGTGAAAGACGATGTGTGGAAGATCCTTGGCAAGATCAGCAAGTTCGGCCCCAATGCGCAGTCCATTGCCCAAAAAGTGGACGCCGCGTTGAAGACGGCGCTTCTGAAACAGAGCAATCTCTTTGAAAGCCTCAAGTTCAGGTACTTCGGCCCGGTAGATGGCCACGACGTGGAGCGTCTCGTGAAGGTCATGAAAGACCTGCGCGACATACCCGGCCCCAAGATCCTGCATGCGGTAACGATAAAAGGTAAAGGCTACGGTCCTGCCGAAGCGGGTAGCCCAACGGTGTGGCATGCACCCGGTTTGTTCAATAAAGAAACCGGGGAGATCATCAAGGTGGTGCCCAAGAGTCCGCAGCCACCGAAATACCAGGATGTCTTCGGGCACACCATAGTTGAATTGGCTGAGAAAAACCCGAAGATAGTTGGCGTTACGCCGGCCATGCCTTCCGGTTCTTCTCTCAACATCATGATGAAGGCCATGCCGGACCGTGCGTTCGATGTTGGCATAGCCGAGCAGCACGCGGTCACGTTTTCAGCAGGAATGGCCACGCAAGGTTTGGTACCGTTCTGCAACATCTACAGTTCGTTCATGCAACGAGCGTATGACCAAGTGGTGCATGACGTGGCTTTGCAGAAGTTGCACGTCGTGTTCTGTCTTGACCGCGGCGGTTTGGCCGGCGCCGACGGCCCTACGCACCACGGCGCCTTCGACATTGCCTACTTCCGCTGCATCCCCAACATGATCGTGAGCGCGCCTATGAACGAAGAGGAATTGCGCAACCTCATGTACACCGCTCAGATCCGCGATTGCGGCCCCTTCAGCATCCGTTACCCACGCGGCGAAGGCGTTATGACCGAATGGAAAACGCCCTTTAAGGAGATCACCATTGGTACGGGCCGCAAGGTTCGATCAGGCACCGATATCGCTGTGCTTACCATAGGGCACATCGGAAACATCGCCGCAAAAGGCATTGATGCGTTACAGGCCGAAGGGTATTCGGTTGCGCACTACGACATGCGCTTCGCGAAGCCCATCGATGAGATGCTGCTGCACGAGGTCTTCGGCAAGTTCAAGCATGTGATCACCGTTGAGGATGGTTGCATCCAAGGCGGCATGGGCAGCGCGGTGCTGGAGTTCATGGCCGATAATGGGTACTCCGCTCATGTAAAACGTCTCGGAATCCCGGACAAGTGGATCGAGCACGGGTCGCAAAAGGAACTCTATGCGGAATGTGGATTCGATGAAGCCGCCTTGGTTGCCGCGGCGAAGGAGATGATGCCCGTGAAAGGGGTGAAGTCGGTTACCGCATCGGCATAGCTAAGTGGAAGTGCTACAGGTGGCCCGATGAATGTCGACAGGAAGCTCGGGAATTTGGCAGGAATAGCGTTCGGCGTCTTTTTCTGAGCCGTCCTTGGGTGGTATTATCGGTGTAATACGGGCTTCATTCCAACCCGATCATTACATTCGCACCCGAAAGTCGGGAGAAGAGGAAAGAGGGGCCCGCCCCTCTTTTTTGTTCCTTGCCTTTGCTTTCGGCGGATGATCACCACACAGATGCTCACAGAAACCTTGGAACGTCAGCTTGCGGAAACCCCGCATTTCCTTGTGTTCGCAGAGGTGCGCCCCAGTGGCAAGGCGATCGTGGAAGTGGACAACGACAAGGCCATCACGCTGAACGATCTCACGGTCATCAATAAGGGCCTGCGAGAAGCCTTTGGAGAGGCATTGGATGATCTGGAGCTGGAGGTGAGCAGCCCCGGTATGGGTCGCCCCTTCAAGGTGAAACGCCAGTACCAGAAGCATACCGGCCGCATGGTGGAAGTGCTGAAGGCCGATGGGACCTTGTTGCGCGCGCAGTTGGTCTCCTTCGATGACAATGGCATCACGGTGCGCGTGGAACAGCCGAGCAAAGTGAAAGGCCGCCTACCAAAATTGAATACCGACACCACAACGTTCTTGTTCGTGGATATCAAGTCAACCCAAGCAAGCGTCAACTTCAACTGAAGCAGCAAGTGCAATGAGCACCGTAAACCTCATCGAATCGTTCTCCGAATTCAAGGAGATGAAGAACATTGACCGGGTGACCATGATGGGCATCCTGGAAGACGTGTTCAAGGGCGTCGTAAAAAAGAAATACGGCGAAGAAGCGAACGTGGACGTGATCATCAACCCCGACAAGGGTGATCTGGAGATCTGGCTGAACCGTGTGATCGTGGAGGATGGCATGAGCGAAGATGACGCGCTCGAGATCGAATTGGCTGAAGCTCGGAAGATCGAACCCGATTTCGAAGTAGGCGAGGAAGTGAGCCAGGAGATCAAGATCCTGGAGTTCATGCGCCGGAATATCCTTTCGATCAAGCAGAACCTCCAAGGCCGCATCATGGAGTTGGAGAAGGACCACTTGTACAACAAGTACAAGGAACGGGTGGGCGAGATCATCACCGGTGAGGTTTATCAGATCTGGAAACGCGAGACCTTGATCCTGGACGACGAAGGCAATGAGTTGGTGATGCCCAAGGACCAACAGATCAAAACGGACTTCTTCAAAAAAGGCGATACGGTACGCGCCGTGCTGTGGAAAGTCGAGATGTACAACAACAGCCCGAAAGTGCTGTTGAGCCGCACTGCACCTGAGTTCTTGGAGAAGTTGTTCGAACAGGAAGTTCCTGAAGTGGCCGACGGCCTCATCACCATCAAGCGAATTGTTCGCGAGCCTGGTGAGCGTGCCAAAGTCGCGGTGGAGAGCTACGATGATCGTATCGATCCGGTTGGTGCCTGTGTGGGCATGAAGGGCAGCCGCATTCATGGCATCGTTCGCGAACTGCGGAATGAGAACATCGATGTGATCAACTTCACAACGAACGACCAACTGCTGATCCAACGTGCGCTCAGTCCTGCGAAAGTGGGCAACATCAAACTCGATCTTGTGAACAAGCGCGCCGAGGTCTATATGAAGCCTGATCAGGTTGCGCTCGCTATCGGAAAAGGTGGCCACAACATCAAGTTGGCAGGTCGCCTAACAGGATTCGATCTGGACGTTTACCGCGATAGTGACGAAGTAACGGACGACGTGGACTTGGCGGAATTCTCCGATGAGATCGAGTCGTGGATACTGGACGAGTTGAAGGGCATCGGTTGCGATACCGCCCGTAGCGTAGTGGAGATCGGACAAGAGGAATTGGTCAAACGCACCGATCTCGAAGAAGAAACGGTGGTGGAGGTGTTGCGGATATTGAACGCGGAATTGAACAAATAATACAGGTGGGAGCGAACTCACCTGCTTGACTGCAAGAAGGAAAAAAGACAACAGACAACCAACAACCGACAGTGTGGGAACGACCCACAGGTGTTGGCTGTTCTGAAGGGAGAACGATGAGCGAAACGGCAGACAAAACAGTGCGATTGAGCAAGGTTGCTCGGGAATTCAACCAAGGTTTGCATACCGTGGTGGAGTTCTTGGCTACCAAAGGCTTCAATGTGGAGCAGAACCCGAACGCCAAGATCAGTGGTGCGGAGTATGACTTGCTGCAAGCGCAATTCGGAACCGATAAAGCGGAAAAAGAAGCCAGCAAGCAAACCGTTCAAGCTCGTCAGGAGCGCGAGAGCGTCGTATTGCACAGCGTAAGCAAAGAGGCTCCGCGCAAAGTTGTTACGGCCTCAACTACAGCCGTGGTTGAGCCTGCTCCAATACCGGCGTCAGGCCCACCTGCACCTCCGGTCGTTGTTGCTCCTGTCGCCGAGGTTGTGCCGGATGATGGGGTGATCAGAGCGAAGGCGGATAAGGTCGAAGGCCCGAAAACCTTGGGCAAGATCGATCTGACCCCACCCAAGAAGACATCGAAGAAAACAACGAAAGCCTCTGAGCCAGAGGTTGCTGCTCCGGCCGAAGCTCCAACGCCAACTCCAGGTCCATCAGTGCCTGAAGTGAGTGCACAGGTAGAGCCGGAAACGATCCGCGTGAACGTTGCGAAACTCACCGGTGTGAAAAGTTTGGGCAAGATCGAATTGCCCGTAGAACGTGAGCGCAAGCCTGCGGAACGACCGAGCAACGATGATCGCGGTCGCCGTAAACGGATCGTGAAGCCGGGCCCGGTGAACGTCGCACGCGCCGTGCAACAGGAACAACGGGTTGCCCCGGCAGGTGGCCGCCCCGGAGAGTTGGATGAGAATGCGGTAAAACGGAAAGTGAGCGAAACGCTTGCCCGCCTCACGGGTGGCGGTAGCAAAGGCCGTGGTGCCAAAGTGCGTCGCGAGAAACGTGATCAGCGTTACCAGCGGTTCGAAGAAGAACAAACAGCTCGGGACCTGGCTGGTAAAACGGTAAAGGTTACCGAGTTCGTTACCGCCAGTGAGCTCGCTTCCATGATGAGCATTCCGGTTACGGACATCATCAAAGCTTGTTTCGCGCTTGGCTTGATGGTGAGCATCAACCAACGCCTCGATGCGGAAACCTTATCGGTTATCGCCGAGGAATACGGCTTCAAAGTGGAGTTCGTCGGCGCCGACAACGAAGAGAACGTTATGGAGGAGGCAGACGATGCCGCGCGTATCGTCGGTCGCGCACCTATCGTTACGGTTATGGGTCACGTGGACCATGGTAAAACATCGCTCCTTGATCATATCCGCAAAGCGAATGTGATCGCGGGTGAGGCTGGTGGGATCACCCAGCACATTGGAGCGTACAGTGTTACGTTGGAGAACGGTAAGCGCATCGCTTTCCTGGATACCCCGGGCCACGAGGCGTTTACCGCTATGCGTGCACGTGGCGCGCAGGTGACCGACATAGCGATCATCGTGATCGCCGCGGATGATAGTGTGATGCCGCAAACGCGAGAAGCCATCAACCACGCGCAAGCTGCTGGTGTTCCCATGGTCTTCGCCTTCAATAAGATCGATAAGCCTGGAGCCAATGCGGAGAAGATCCGTGAGCAGCTCAGCCAGATGAACATTCTTGTGGAGGAGTGGGGTGGCAAGTTCCAAACACAAGAGATCAGTGCCAAGAAGGGCCAGGGTGTGGATCAGCTCTTGGAGAAAGTCCTCCTCGAAGCCGAATTGCTCGACCTGAAAGCTGATCCGGGAAAACGCGCCATGGGAGTGGTTATCGAAAGCACGTTGGAAGTGGGCCGTGGGTATGTGACCACATTGCTCGTGGAAGCGGGCACATTGCGCAAGGGCGAAGTGCTGCTCGTGGGCCAGTTCAGCGGTCGTGTAAGGAACATGTTCAACGAACGTGGCCAAGCCGTTCTGGAAGCAGGGCCTTCAACCCCGGTCTCCATTCTAGGATTGGATGGTGCCCCGAACGCTGGAGACCACTTCTACGTTATGGAAGATGAGCGCGAAGCTCGTGTGATCGCCACACGCCGCCAGCAACTGCAGCGCGAGCAGGGTATGCGTACGCGCAAGCACATCACACTCGACGAGATCGGCCGTCGCCTCGCCATTGGCGACTTCAAGGAGTTGAACGTGATCGTGAAAGGTGACGTGGATGGTTCAGTGGAAGCGCTCACCGATTCGCTGTTGAAGTTGAGTACCGAGAACATCAAAGTGAACGTGATCCACAAAGCAGTGGGTCCGATCGCCGAAAGCGATGTCCTTCTGGCCAGTGCATCGAACGCCATCATCGTTGGCTTCCAAGTTCGCCCAACGATAGGCGCACGCAAGCTGGCGGAATCGGAAGAGATCGAGATCCGCTTGTACTCCATTATCTACAATGCGATCGAGGAACTGAAGCTCGCCATGGAAGGCATGCTCGCCCCGAAGGAAGTGGAGAAGATCCTCGGAACGGCCGAAGTGCGCAATACCTTCAAGATCAGCAAGGTGGGCACGGTCGCGGGCTGTTACGTGCTCGATGGCAAGATCCTGCGCAACGGGAAGGTTCGCCTCATTCGCGATGGCATCGTGATCTACACGGGCGACCTCAGCGACCTCAAGCGCTTCAAAGACGATGCGAAGGAGGTAACACACGGGTACGAGTGCGGCCTCTCGATCAAGAACTTCAACGACATCAAGGTCGGCGACAATGTTGAAGCCTTCGAAATGGTGGAGGTGAAGCGGACGTTGGAGGGTTAGAGAAGCTCTTCCTCGACCCATCATCAGCAATCCAGACTCTTCTCTGGCATTGTCAAACTCCGCAAGGTTCAGGTCTATTTCTCGTCCTTAAGCCTTGGCAACTCGATCTCATCGGGTACCACATAGAGACCGTTGAACTCCTCGAGCAGTTCCATTCGGAGCCGTTCGCCATCCATTTTGGTGCGTTCATCGCCCACGCGAACCCGGAAGTTGGGCGCGAGGTAACTTAGGTAGGCGGGTATTTCGGGATGCTTGATCAGAAAACTGCGGCGGATCTCTTCGGCCTTGTTGCGTTCGCCCAAGAAGATCTGCACCCGATAGCCTTTTAGTGGTTGTTTGGTAGTGGCATAGCTCTTCATCAAAGCCGTTACCTCTTTCGATTCATGGATCGTCACCTTGCCACTGTCAGAGGTCCAAGCTTGTTGATCCATCCCCGCAACCGCAGGGGCCTGGTTCGAACTGTACGGCGTGAAAATCTTCGGGTCGCTTTGCGCTTGCATCAAGCAGGCGAACAGAAGGAGACACAACACAGATGGGAAACGCATCGGGCGAAGGTACTTGCAGCCGGTAGTTTGAACCAACGGGAACACAGGGAGCGAGCAATTCATGCTCATTGGAGCCTTTCGGATCGTCGCAACCCAAATCACTTTGCTCAAGATGCAAGGACCTCGCCAGAAGCCAATGTTGGTGGGCTGATGAGTGCGTTTAGCTTCTTTAGAACAGTTCTAAATAAGTGACATGTCCATGACATTTTCGCTGTCGACTTTGGTCGTATCCATCGGCGGCTATTTTTGCGCCGCGCTAACCAACCGTGGATAGCGACCAAAACGTCCGGAATGCCCCTCCCATCAAGGATTTCCAAGAATTTCATCGGGCTTCTCCACGCTACACTCGTAGTTGCTTTCCTGCTTTCTACCGTTGCTGCTTCGGCGCAGGACAAGGATCTGTACGCCAAAGGGGAGAAGCTCTTCAAAGGCAATTGCGCCAGCTGTCACAAGCCGGATGTGAAGATGACCGGCCCCGCCCTGAAGGGTTCGAAGGCGCGTTGGGCCAAGAGCGGTGGCGACATCTACGCGTGGGTCAAGAACAGCACGGGCTACATGGCCTAGACGGGCGATGCCTATGCGAAAGCGCTTTTTGCGGAGTACAACAAAAGCCCTATGACCGCGAACGCGGTGTCCAATGAGGACATCGATGCGATCCTCTACTACGCGGATAACTACAAGCCGAAGGTGGCTCCGCCACCGGATGGAACCACAGCAGGTGGTGGCGCAAAAGATCCCAAGCAAATGGGTGATGATACGCCTTGGCAGTGGCTGATCATCGTTGTGCTCTTGCTCTTGGTGGTTGTGCTTTCCTTGGGTGGTGTCAAAAACCAACTCAAGAACGCGTTGCACGAGCGCGATGGAAAAGAGGCTGTTCCCGAGCGCAGTATTTGGGGCAGTATTGTGCACTGGTCAGGCAACAACAAGAGTTGGGCGTCGATCTTCGGGTTCATTCTATTCTGCTTCCTTATTGTTCAAGGATGGAATTGGGCCATCAACATAGGCATTTATGGTGGCGAAGAGGTGGCGCACTACAAACCCGAGCAGCCGATCAAATTCAACCACACACTGCACGCTGGTAAAATGGCCATCAATTGCCAGTATTGCCACAGCAGTGCAGAAAAGAGCAAACACGCCGGTATCCCCAGCGCCAACGTGTGTATGAACTGCCATCAGGCAATTGACCAAGGGCCTGTGACAGGTACCGCGGAGATCGCCAAGATCTATGAGGCTGTTGGTTGGGACCCGACGAATATGAAGTACACCGGTGTTGAGAAACCGATCGCCTGGGTGAAGGTGCACAACCTTCCGGATCACGTTGCTTTCAACCACGCAACGCACGTGGCTGTTGGCAAGATCGAATGCCAGAAATGCCACGGGCCGGTTGATACCCAAATGGATGTGGCTGAGCAGTGGAATTCGCTCACAATGGGCTGGTGTATCCAGTGCCACAACGAGACCGAGGTTTCCCAAATGGCGTCTGGAGCGCAGAGCAATGGATACTATGACGAGATCCACCGTCGCCTGACCGAAACACCGTTGGGCAACAAGGAATTGCAGAAGTATTTGGAGGACGAGAAGATCACGGTGAAAGAACTAGGCGGCTGGGAATGCGCCAAGTGCCACTACTAAGAACACGCGCGGAACGATGTCGACCACCAAGCGATACTGGCAGGACCTGGGCGAGCTCTCTGAAGCGCCGCAGGTTCCAACGAACGAATTCAATACGCCTCTGCCCTTCGCAGAAGCATTGGGCGACAAAGGCCTCACGGGCAGTACCACCGGGCGCCGCGACTTTCTGAAATTCCTCGGCTTCTCATTGAGCGCCGCTACGCTGGCCGCTTGCGAAACACCCGTGGTCAAGAGCATCCCGTACGTTACCAAGCCGGAGGATATTACCCCCGGCGTTGCCAACTGGTACGCGAGTACATTTTATGATGGCGAAGACTTCGCAAGCGTGCTGGTCAAGACACGCGAGGGCCGTCCGATCCACATCAAGGGCAATCCTCGTTTTGGTATCAATCGCAATCCGAACACCAAGAAGGGATCGATCAATTCACGTATCAACAGCAGTGTGATCACGCTGTACGATAGCCTGCGCCAGAAAGGACCGGTTTCGGCGATCGGTGATGGTAGTTGGACCGCCTCTTCTTGGGCGTCCGCCGACAAGGCCATTATGGAGGGTCTCACCAAGATCAGCGCCAGCGGAAAGCGTATTGTGCTATTGACCAATACTGTGATCAGCCCGAGCGCCAAGCAGGCGATCGCGACTTTCCAGAACAAGATCGGCGGTACATCGCTGGCTGGGGATGATGGAATGAGCGTACAGGTGGGTTCCAAGGTGGACCACATCCAATACGACACGATCAGTTATGGAGGCATTACCAATGCCAACCTGAAGAGTTTCGGTAAGCGCGTGTTCCCGAGCTACGACCTGAGCAAAGCCGATGTGTTGGTGAGCGTAGGCGCCGACTTCCTGAGCGGCTGGGGAAATCCAACGGAGAACGTTTGGCAATATGCTGTTCGCCGCAGACCAGAGGATGCTACTGCCGAAAAGCCGATGAGCCGTCACTGGCAGTTCGAAGCGCGGATGAGTTTGAGCGGTGCCAATGCGGATATGCGTTGTATGGTGAAGCCCAGCGAGATACCATCTGTGGTTATGGGCTTGCACGATGCGATCGCCAAGAAATTGGGAGGCGCCACGGTGGGAGCTACGAGTGTTGCCAGTGCGGATGGTCATATAGCTGAATGCGCTGCCGAATTGCTTGCTGCCAAAGGCAAGAGCGTGGTGATCTGCGGCCATAACGATGAAGGCACACAGGTGATCGTGAACAGCATCAATGCGATGTTGGGCAACTACGGAAGCACCATCGACCTGACGAACCACACGTTCTTCAAGCAAGGCGATGATGCTGCCGTTCAACAGTTGGTGAAGGACATGAATGCGGGCAACGTTGGTGCGATCCTGATCGCGGGCGTTAACCCGATCTACAGTTTGCCGAACAGCGCTGAATTCGCTTCAGGCTTGAAGAAGGTTGGCCTTAGCGTCAGTTTCAGCAGCCATGCCGATGAGACCGCGAGTTTGTGCAGTGTCATTTGCCCCGATAGTCACTGGCTGGAAAGCTGGAACGACTTCATGCCCAAGCCAGGTCATTATGCGCTCGCCCAGCCAGCGATCACCCCGCTGTTCGATACCCGGCAATGGCCAGAGAGTTTGTTGACATGGAGCGGTGCAAGTGGCAATTACCACGATCACATCAAAGGTGTTTGGCAGGCGGCTATGACCAGTCGCACGGACATGCCGGTGGATTTCACCACAGCGTGGAACACCAGCATTCACAATGGTGTTTACGAAGCTTACACGAACGCCGCGGAACCACTTGCTTTTGCAGGTAACTTGACCGAAGCAGCTTCAACTGCTAAAGAAAGTGTGAAAGGTGCCGGAGAATGGGAGGTGCAGTTGTACACGAAAGAAAGCATCGGTAGCGGCTTGCACGCCAACAATCCATGGCTGCAAGAAGTGCCTGATCCACTCACCAAAGTGACGTGGGACAACTACGTGTGCATGGCTCCGGCAGATCTCTTGCGCCTGACCAAAAAGACGGAGATCAAGGAGTTGCGTATCGGCGAGCAGGATGATGCCCATATAGTGAAGGTCACCATTGGCAATACAGTGCTCGAACTACCGGCGGTTCCACTGCCAGGACAGACTCCCATGACGGTGAGCATCGCCTTGGGATATGGTCGTGGTGCGAATGGCGAGAACGTTGGGCGTGCAGCTTGCTTGCACAATGATGACGGCAATGTGATGCCGATCGGCAAGAATGCATATCCGCTCACGAGCGTATCGAACGGGGCAATGAAGTATGTCGCGTTGAACGCCTCTGTTGACGTTACGGGTGAGATGTACCAGATGGGTCTCACACAAACGCAACTCACGGGTATGGACCGTGAGAGCATCATCAAGGAGACCACCTTCGCTGAATGGAGCAAGCACGAGCCGCGCGAGACATACAACGAGAAGGAAATGCTCGCGGTGCACGAGGATGTGAACCACGATGACCACATCGATGCACGCGACAAAGTGCCCGCCACGGATGTGAACCTCTGGAAGGATCACCCGGTTGCTGAGGTGGGCCACCATTGGGGCATGGCCATCGACCTCAACAGCTGCACAGGCTGCGGAGCGTGCATTACCGCTTGCAACAGCGAGAACAACGTTTCAGTTGTTGGCAAGGATGAAGTTCGTCGCAGCCGCGATATGCATTGGATGCGTTTGGATCGCTACTATAGCAGCGATACAACTTGGGAAGAGGGTCGCGAAAAGGGCGAAGGCAAGATCGGCTTGTACAGGAAGATGGAGGAGCCTTCCGCTTCGCCCAAGGTCTTCTTTATGCCGGTGATGTGCCAGCATTGCAACCACGCCCCGTGCGAAACGGTGTGCCCGGTAGCAGCCACTACGCACAGCAACGAAGGTCTCAATATGATGACCTACAATCGGTGCATCGGAACGCGTTATTGCGCGAACAACTGCCCGTACAAGGTTCGTCGTTTCAACTGGTTCAATTATGTCACCGAGAAATTCGGCGAAGTGAATCCTGCATGGGATGCTTTGGGTCGAATGGTGCTGAACCCGGATGTTACCGTTCGCAGTCGCGGTGTGATCGAGAAGTGCAGCTTGTGCGTCCAACAGATCCAAGGAGGCAAACTCGCAGCCAAGAAAGCAGGTACGCCAGTGAAGGACGGCGCTATCGAGACGGCTTGCAGTGCAGGATGCCCCACGAACGCGATCACCTTTGGTGACCTGAACGACAAGAACAGCAAAGTGCTGGCCATCGCCGAAAGCGAGCGCGCCTACCACATGTTGGAAGAGATCGGTGTGAAGCCGAACATCAGTTACATGGTGAAGGTGCGCAACATCGAAGAAGAAGTCGCGCACGTTCACGAAACCGAAGCAGCCCACAACTAGGATCATGCATAGCGAATCAGCGCTCCGCGAACCGCTCATCCTGGGGCATCGCACGTACCACGACATCACCGTTGACCTGGTGAAGCCGATCGAGGACAAGGCTCCTCGCATGTGGTATATCCTGATCACCATCGCCGCCATCATTGCCGCATACGGTGTTGGGTGCATCTTGTACCTGTTCAGCAAAGGGATAGGCGTTTGGGGATTGAACAAGACCGTGGATTGGGCTTGGGATATCACCAACTTCGTTTGGTGGGTAGGTATTGGTCATGCCGGTACACTGATCAGCGCGGTTTTGCTGTTGTTCCGACAGAAGTGGCGCATGGCCGTTAACCGTTCTGCGGAAGCGATGACCATTTTCGCGGTGATCATGGCGGCCACCTTCCCGCTCATCCACATGGGTCGGATCTGGTTGGCCTACTGGGTTTTCCCGCTCCCAAATCAGTTCGGTTCGTTGTGGGTGAACTTCAACAGCCCTTTGCTCTGGGACGTGTTCGCGATCAGCACATACTTCTCCGTTTCGGTCGTTTTCTGGTACATCGGCCTCATACCTGATTTCGCGACCATTCGCGATAAAGTGGTGAAGCCTTGGCAGAAGAAGTTCTACGGCGTACTCAGCTTCGGCTGGACAGGTAATGCGAAGGCATGGCAGCGGTTCGAAGAAGTGAGTCTCGTGCTTGCGGGCCTCAGCACACCGCTGGTATTCTCGGTTCACTCGGTGGTTAGTATGGACTTCGCCACCTCGATCGTTCCGGGTTGGCATACCACCATCTTCCCGCCCTATTTCGTGAGCGGTGCTGTGTTCAGCGGTTTTGCCATGGTGCAAACGCTGTTGCTCGTAATGCGCAAGACGATGAAGTTGGAGGCGTATGTGACGATCAAGCACATCGAGTACATGAACATAATCATCATCGTAACCGGTTCGATCGTGGGTGTAGCTTACATCACCGAGTTGTTCATCAGTTGGTACGGTGGGGTTGAATACGAGAGTTACGCGTTCATCAACCGAGCTACCGGCCCGTATTGGTGGAGCTACTTGGCGATGATGACGTGCAACGTTGTTAGCCCGCAACTCTTCTGGATCCGCAGCTGGCGCCGGAATTTGATCTTCACCTTCTTCATGAGCTTGGTAGTGAATACGGGTATGTGGTTCGAACGCTTCGTGATCATCGTTACCTCCCTGCACCGCGATTACGTGCCAAGTAGTTGGTCGATGTTCCACCCAACGTGGGTGGATGTGGGCACCTTCATCGGCACCATCGGTATTTTCTTCACGCTTTATCTGCTGTTCGCACGCTATTTCCCGGTTCTGGCCCTCAACGAGCTGAAAAGCATCTTGAAGAACAGCGGCGAGAGCTACAAGAACGAGCAGGCCAACACCCATCACCACTAACCGATGGCTGAAAAGATCATCTACGCGGTCTACGAAGACCCTGAGCAGTTGAAGAGCGCTGCACGCAAGCTGATAACAGCGGGTGTGAAAGTGAAGGATGTCTTCAGCCCGTTCCCGATCCACGGCTTGGACCCGATCATCGGATTGAAGCGCACGCGATTGGGTATCGCCTCGTTCATGTTCGGTATCACAGGCACCGCTTTGGCCTCTTTGGGCACGTGGTATTTCATGATCTACGATTGGCCGATGAACATCGGTGGTAAGCCCAACTGGACCTGGTACCACAACGTGCCAGCGTTCATTCCAGTGATGTTCGAATTCACGGTATTCTGTGCCGCGCACGGCATGGCGATCACGTATTTGATACGCAATCGCACTTTGCCAGGAATGCCTGCACGTAATCCGGATCCGCGTACTACCGACGACAAGTTCATCATCGAACTGCGTACCGAAGAAAACCACGGTCACACGGCTGAGGCCATGACCGAAATGCTGCGGAACACCGCCGTTTACGAGATCAACGAGCGCCAATGCTGATGAAGACCCAGACGACCCTCTTCGCGGTTCTTGGTACCGTGATCCTCGCGGCTTGTGGTGGCGAGAAGGACAGCCCCGGCATCGAATACATGCCCGATATGTATCGTGGCCCTGCAGTTGAAGCGTACGTGGACTACGGACAGGATCCGTACTACTTCGATGACAGTCTGGTTCATGCGGCGCGCAATACACAAAGCGCGCGCAATGCACCTGTTGGCACCATCGCTTTCAACGCTGATCAAACAAAGGCGAGCTACAACTTCCCGTATCCGTACGCGAACACACCGGAGGATTATGAACGCGCCGGCTTGGAAGTACACAGCCCATTGGAAATGACCCAGGCAAATGTGGACAAGGGCAAGGTGATCTACACCAAGTTCTGCTTGCATTGCCACGGCGAAACAGGTCAAGGTGACGGTAAAGTGGTTACTGAAGGGAACTACCCGGTACCACCAGCTTACAATGGCACGCAACTCGGTACATTGCCAGAAGGCAAGATGTTCCACAGTTTGAAATACGGGAAGAACGTGGCCATGGGAAGTCATGCAGGGCAGCTTTCACAAGAAGAACGTTGGACCGTTATCCAATACGTGAAATTCCTGCAAGCCGGTGGCAAAATGCCAGGTGCCGTTGCACTTGGTGCAGCGATGCCTGCGGATAGTACAAAGAATGTTGTGCCGGTAGTAGCAGCTGGCACAGCGGGGATGGCGACCAAGTGAACCGATAACGAGCACGAGCGATGAACTTCACTTTCAGCAAACGGGCCAGAACCTTGAGCATGATGCTCATGGTATTGGGATTGGTGCTCGCCGTAGTCGGGTTCTTCGGTCTGAAGAACGATCCGCATATGGCGGAAAGCGCTGGTCAGAATTTTTGGGCAGCGCTATTCATCAACGGCTTCTTTTTCTTCGGTATCACCTTGGGTGCCTTGTTCTTTTACGCTCTTCAATTCGCAACGGAAAGCAGTTGGAGCGTGTTGGTGCGGCGTGTGTACGAAGCGGTGTTCAGTTATCTGCCCATTGGTGCTGCGGTGATCGTTATTTGCCTCTTGGCTGGGCAGTTCGGCCTGCATCACGTTTGGTCATGGATGGATCATCGCGTATACGATCCAAATGATGCCGAGCACTACGATAAGATCGTAGCAGGCAAGTGGGCCTACCTGAACCCGCTGTTTTTCTGGGCTCGTGTGATCGCGTTCATGGGCACCTTCGCTTTCGCTGCCAATTGGTATCGCAAGCAGAGCCTGAAATTGGATACGCTCACAGGCGCGGAACTGGTCAAGGAACATCTGCTCACCTATCGTCGTAGCGCGTTGTTCCTGGTGCTTTTCGCTGTGTTCAGCAGCGTATTGGCTTGGGATTGGTTGATGAGCATCGATGTTCACTGGTTCAGTACCCTTTACGGCTGGTATGTGTTCGCGGGCATGTGGTGTGCCGCCATGATCACATCAGTGGTGTTGGTGTTGTACCTGAAAAGCAAGGGCTATTTGCCCCAAGTGAACAACAGCCATATCCACGACATGGGCAAGTGGGTATTCGCCACCAGCTTTTTGTGGACCTACCTTTACTTCAGTCAATTCATGTTGTACTGGTATGCGAATATTCCAGAGGAAGTGATCTACTTCCAACAGCGTGTCGATCACCATCCTGTGTTGATGTGGGGCATGTTCTTCGTGAACTTTGTTGTGCCCATGGTCCTCTTGATGAGCCGCGACGCGAAGCGCAACCCGCGCTTCTTGATCGGCGTGGGCACCGTGATCATTGTGAGCCATTGGCTGGATACCTGCCAACTCGTTCTGCCTGGAGCTTTGGGCGAACATTTCCATCACATTGGCGCATTGGAGATCGGTCTTTTCCTGTTCTTCCTTGGCCTTTTTGTGATGACCGTATTGAACTCACTTACCAAAGCCCCGCTCAGTGTGGTGAATAGCCCGTACTTGGAGGAAAGTGTTCATCACAGCATCTAACGAACCGAAAGCCGCCATAAGCGTTCATATCAAGAAACCATGATGACGTTGTTGATCCTCGCGGTGATCGTGCTCGGCATATTGGCCGTGACACGGTTGAGCCGCGTTTACGAGCTCACGAGTGCGTTGCGTGGAAAGCGCGAAGAAGATATCACGGAGCGCGACAGCCGAATGAACGCTCGGTTGATGTGGGCGTTCCCGTTCGCGTATTTCGCGTTCTTCCTTTGGCTAACGGTGGCTTATGCGGATCAGATGCTTCCGGTGAGCGCTAGCGAGCATGGTGTGTGGTTGGATGACTTATTGAACTTCAACTGGGCCATCTTGATCGTCGCCTTCTTCGTGACCAACGTCCTCCTGTTCTACTTTGCTGGAAAGTACTACTACCGGAAAGACCGTCGGGCTTATTTCTACCCACACAACAGCAAATGGGAATTGGGATGGACCATTGTTCCGGCCATCGTGATGATCGGGATCATCATCTATGGTTTGAGCGTTTGGAATCGCATAACGTCTGTTCCTTTAGCAGGAACACCGCAGGTCGAGCTGTATGCTCAGCAGTTCAATTGGACTGCTCGTTATCCAGGCAAGGATGGCAAATTGGGCGCTACCGATTTCCGGTTGATCAGTGGAACGAACGCGTTGGGAGTGGTTACGCCGAATTCTATCAAGACCCGGTTGGCTGAGTTGGAAGAGATCGTAGTCGTCGAGAAGAAGAAGTTGGAAACAGAAGGTGGTTTTCTGCCTCCATCGAAGTTGACCGCGTTGGAGGATCACATCAAGCACGTAGAGCGTATGCGTGGCCGCATCGTGAATTTGCGCACGCTTATGGATCAGGATATCGCCGCACGGGGTGCAGAGAGTCCATACAATCACGGATCGGATGACATTGTGATAAAAGAGTTCCACCTGCCCGTGAGGGAGAATGTGGATCTGGTGATCCGCAGCCAGGATGTGATCCATAGCGTTTTCTTGCCGCATCTGCGCGCGCAGATGAACGCAGTGCCGGGCATGGCTACACGGATCCACATGAAGCCCACGATCACCACCGACAGCATGCGCACGATCACCGCGAACCCGGTGTTCGATTACATTTTGATGTGCAACAAGATCTGCGGTGCCAGCCACTACAACATGCAAATGCCGCTCACGGTGGAGCCCGATGGTGCCTATAAGGTTTGGTTGTCCCAGCAAAAAGGCTTCGAGACCGCCGAGATACCTGCGGCGGAAGTAGTGCCGGCAACTGATACGGCTGCTGTCATTTCGAATACAACGGCGAACATCCCCGCCGTAACGAACGAACCGAAAAAGAACTGATCATGGGTTCTGTTGCCCACGCCCACCCTCCTGCGCACGGCCACGCCCACGCGGAGCACCATCACCACGAGGAGAGCTTCGTCTCGAAGTACATCTTCTCGCAGGATCACAAGATGATCAGCAAGCAGTACTTGGTTACTGCTATTATCATGGCCTGGGTGGCTGTGGTGATGAGCATCATGTTCCGTTTGCAGCTCGCATGGCCTGGAGAAGGTTTTGCGTTCACCAATTTCTTCCTCGGGGATAAGTGGGCTCCAGGTGGGGTTCTAAGTCCAGACATGTATTTGGCGCTGGTGACGATCCACGGTACCATCATGGTGTTCTTCGTGCTTACTGGTGGCCTGAGCGGAACGTTCGCGAACCTGCTGATACCGTTTCAAGTTTGGTGCACGCGATATGGCGAGCGGTTTCTTGAACATGTTGTCGTATTGGTTCTTCTTCGTGAGCAGTGTGCTCATGATCGCCTCGCTATTTGTTGAAGGTGGTCCTGCCTCTGGTGGTTGGACGATCTACCCACCGCTGAGCGCATTGCCTCAAGCCATGCCCGGTAGCGGTACAGGCATGACGCTGTGGTTGTTGAGTATGGCCGTATTCGTGGCGAGTGCTTTGCTTGGTGGTTTGAACTACATCGTTACGGTACTCAATCTGCGCACGCTTGGTATGAAAATGACCCGGCTGCCGTTGTCGGTCTGGGCCTTGTTCGTTACCGCTGTGTTGGGTGTGTTGTCGTTCCCGGTTCTGCTGAGCGCGGCTTTGCTTCTATTGATGGATCGTTTGGTGGGCACGAGCTTCTATCTCAGTGAGATCCACATAGGTGGTGAAGCATTGGATAACATGGGCGGATCCCCAATTCTTTTCCAGCACTTGTTCTGGTTCTTGGGTCACCCCGAAGTGTACATCGTGTTGTTGCCTGCTCTCGGCATCACGTCGGAAGTGATCGCGACCAATGCGCGTAAGCCCATCTTCGGTTACCGCGCGATGATCGGTTCCATTCTGGCGATCGGGTTCTTGAGCTTCATCGTTTGGGGTCACCACATGTTCATCACCGGGATGAACCCGTTCCTCGGGTCGGTATTCGTGTTCACCACGCTGCTCATCGCGATCCCTTCCGCGGTGAAAGTGTTCAACTACATCACCACACTTTGGCGCGGCAACTTGGTATTGAGCCCTGCTATGCTGTTCAGCATTGGCTTGGTGGCCACCTTCATCGCAGGCGGTCTCACAGGGATCATTCTCGCCGATAGCGCATTGGACATCCCGGTCCACGACACCTACTTTGTTGTCGCGCACTTCCACATCGTAATGGGGATGAGCGCGATCTTCGGAATGTTCGCGGGTATCTACCATTGGTTCCCGCGGATGTATGGTCGCATGATGAACACCAAGTTGGGCTACGCGCACTTCTGGATCACCTTCATCTGTGCCTTTGGCGTCTTCTTCCCAATGCACTACATCGGTTTGGCTGGCGCTCCCCGCCGTTACTACAGCTACAGTGAGTTCCCCATGTTCCAAGGCGTTGTTGATCTGAACATTTTGATCACCTTGTTCGCGATCGTAGGTGGTCTTGCACAGATCATTTTCACCTACAACTTCTTCCACAGCATTTGGCGTGGCCAGAAGGCGGTGCAGAACCCATGGCGCAGCAATACCCTTGAATGGACCGCACCACTGAAGCACATGCACGGCAACTGGCCCGGGGCTATACCGGTAGTTCACCGCTGGCCATACGACTACAGCAAGCCTGGAATGCCGGAAGATTTCGTTCCGCAGAACGTGCCATTGGCTGAAGGAGAGGAGGAGGAACACGGTTGAAGGATCAAACTGACCATCGAGAACGCAGAGGAAACACCTCTGCGTTCTTTGTTTTAGAGCGTTCATCTTTGTTGACATGAGGGCGTTGCAGCTTGCCGTTATCCTGGTCCTGATCGGCATCGAGAGCCGAGCGCAGCGAGTGGATAGCATACCGAACTACCTGCAAGCCCCGGCCAAGCTCATTGTAAAGCTGGACATGCGCGGCTCGTTCATCAACAACGAAAGCGTACAGTTCGCCGGTGTGAAATTGGGCCTTGAACACGCAGGCAAAGTGCAGTACGGCATTGGATACAGCTTCTTGTTCTCGCCATTAGAAAGGGAAGAATTCGTTCCAGGTGAAGGCGTTGTTACCACGCGTTTGCGGTTCGGATATGTGACACCCTATTTCGAATATGCCTTTTACCAGCGCGGTCCATGGGAGTTGCGTATTCCCGTGCAACTTGGCCTCGGCACTGGAAGTGTGGTGTACGATGATGTGACAGGTCGCACACGCAAACTTCAGCGCAGCTTGGTTTTACTCTATGAGCCCAGCATCACCGTGCAATACCGTTTTCTGAAGTACTTCGCTGTTGGCGGTGGTTGGGGCTACCGCTTGGTAGCGCGCAACAAGCATTTGTCCGATGGGCTTACTGCACCGATCTACACCTTCGGGTTACGAGTGTTTTTTGGGGACCTGTGGAAGGATCTCGGACCTGTGCAGGAGTGAGAGGTATCAGCGCTTTTGTTGGATCTGTTCGGTTCTGTGGACAATTGTTCTCGGGCTCTTCGAGCATCAGACTTCGCCACGCTAAGCAAACATGCTTTAGCTGGCTACTTTCGCCTCGGTCGCCGTAGCTCATTGCGAAGGCACAACCCAATGCCCGAACCCTTCGACCTACGCAACGAGCAACGCTCCGCCTCCGACAAGGAGATGGAGCAAGTATTGCGTCCGCGCC
The DNA here is from genome assembly GCA_016717225.1 of Flavobacteriales bacterium. GTDB lineage: Bacteria > Bacteroidota > Bacteroidia > Flavobacteriales_F > PHOS-HE28 > PHOS-HE28. The sequence continues at coordinate 76,458 of JADKGB010000038.1, forward strand.
GTTTCGAAGAGTTCGCCGGACAGAAGGCTGTAACGGACAACCTGAAAGTTTTTGTGCAAGCCGCGAAGCAACGTGGCGAAGCATTGGACCATGTGTTGCTTCATGGCCCTCCCGGCTTGGGCAAGACCACCCTCGCGGGCATTATTGCGCAAGAGATGGGTGTGAGTATGCGGGTAACAAGTGGGCCGGTTCTGGACAAGCCCGCGGACCTTGCCGGGCTGCTCACCAACCTTCAACCGAACGACCTGCTCTTCATTGACGAGATCCATCGGTTGAGCCCCATCGTGGAGGAATACTTGTACAGTGCGATGGAGGATTACCGCATTGACCTGGTGATCGACGCCGGGCCGAACGCGCGTACCGTGCAGATCAGTTTGAATCCATTCACGCTCGTTGGTGCGACAACACGCAGTGGTTTGCTCACCGCGCCCTTGCGCGCTCGCTTCGGAATCAACAGCCGCTTGGACTATTACGATGCCGCCACGCTGAAAGGCATTCTGCATCGTTCCTCTGGCCTGATGAAAGTGCCCATTGTGGATGATGCCGCCCACGAGATCGCACGTCGTAGCCGGGGCACACCACGCATCGCGAACGCATTGTTACGTCGTGTGCGCGACTTTGCGCAGATCCAAGGTGACGGGAGTATTGATATGGCCATAGCCAAGCATGCACTTCAAATGCTGAACGTGGATGCGCACGGCCTCGATGAGATGGACAATCGCATTTTGTTGTGCATCATCGATAAGTTCGCGGGTGGGCCGGTGGGTTTGAACACGGTAGCCACTGCAGTAGGCGAGGAGAGCGGCACGATCGAAGAAGTGTACGAGCCGTTCCTGATCATGGAAGGCTACTTGATGCGCACTCCTCGCGGGCGGCAATGCACCGAGCGTGCGTACAAGCATTTGGGTAAGGTGCCTAGCGTGAAGCCGGGAAGTTTGTTCGAGTAGGTGTGCTACGATCTCGTCGCCAAGAGCAAACGTCGCCCACGGAAACAACGTCGCCGTCAACTGGAACACCGAGCGAACGCCAGCACGATACTTTCACCGCGTGCCCAACCCACGTGATCGCTCAGCATTGATCAGAGCCGAAGCCCATCGCCTCGGCTTCCTCGCTTGCGGTGTCGCGCGCGCTGAATTCCTGGAGGAAGAAGTCCCGCGATTGGAGCAGTGGCTGCGCGAGAAGCGGCACGGTGACATGGCATATATGGCCAACCACTTCGACATGCGGCTCGACCCCAGACTGCTGGTGCCTGGCGCGAAGAGTGTGATCAGTCTCGCGTACAACTACTTCACCGAACCCAAGCAAACGGATACTGAAGCGCCTAAGCTGAGCACCTATGCTTACGGTCGGGACTATCACAAAGTGCTGAAACAGCGATTGAATCCACTGATAGAATTCATCAAACGCGAATCCGGTGATGCGGATATGCGTGCGTTCGTTGATAGTGCGCCTGTGATGGAGAAGGCCTGGGCACAGCGAGCTGGGATAGGTTGGGCAGGAAAGAACGCGAACATCATCCGTCAACAGCAGGGTTCGTTCTTCTTCCTCTGCGAGATCATCACCGATCTGGAATTGGAACCTGATGCGCCAGCCACTGACCACTGCGGCACTTGCCGCCGCTGTATCGATGCGTGCCCTACTGGAGCCATCATTCAACCGTACGTGGTAGATGGAAGCAAGTGCATCAGTTATTTCACCATCGAGTTGAAAGAAGCGATCCCGCAGGAAATGAAAGGTCGTATGGACGATTGGGTATTCGGTTGTGATGTGTGCCAGCAAGTTTGCCCATGGAATCGCTTCAGCACACCGCACGGCGATCCCGACTTTCTGCCCAAGGACAAGTTGATGAACCTCTCACGTGAGGAATGGTATGGCATGAACGAAGTCTTGTTCGACGAACTATTCGAACGCAGCGCAGTGAAGCGCACGAAATTCAGCGGCCTGAAGCGTAACTTGGAATTCCTATGCAAACCCCGCGACAACGCTGGGCACACCGACCACCTGATCAGGTTCTCATGCTCTTCTGGAACACTTCCAAAATGATGTCTTTGTATTGATGCCCAAACGTTGCCAAGCACCAAGCTTTGAGCAGGATCTGATCATGCTGGCCCAACCATGTGCGGGCCTTCACGAGTTCTTTCTTGAACAGGCGGCTATCGAAGCTCACCTTTTGGAGCACTTGTTTGCTGAGCTCCATCATCTTTCGTCCTTGGTCCATCATCACGCGTCGTCGGTTAGGGCCGCTATCTGCGGTAGGTGCTGAAAAAGCCCGATGAAGGTAAATAGTAGGATGATCCTTGTACAGAAGCCAACGATTTTTTTTCAACCGGATCCTCGCCTCGGGCACAAAGGAACGCTTGTTGGGGGCAGATCGGTATGGGTAGTGACCGATCGTGTTTTCCGGGCTTGAACTCTTATTCGATCAAATGCCGTTCGGATACCTGCATGATCTCGTAATTGTCCGAACGGTAGATGTACGCAACCACGGAGCAGTGCTCCGCAGACACCACATTTGCTGGCAAGATGAGGCTGAAGTTCCGGGAGATCGTTTGACCGGCGGATTCAGAACCTGAGATCACCTGCTCTCCAAAAGGGTCGCCCAGCGTGGTACGTAACACATGCCGATGGTAGTACGGAAAGATGTCCGAAGGTGTGAAACGAGAGTCCTTTTGCCAATCGACCACGGAATCCTCGGTGAGGTAGATGGCCAGTTTGTGATCCCCAGTAACATTCTGGAGCACAGGTATTTCTATGGTGAAATCGTACGCCTGGGAGACAGAATTGAATATGATCGTGTCGATCGTGACTTCGAATTGCGCGGGAGCGCCGATCATAGATGCAACGGCCGCCGCCCAGTCACCTCGTTGCACCATGGGCTGCGTACCATTGAATATCTTCCGGTTGATCATACCGATCGGTAGGCTACCTGGAGGGAATTGGGCTTCAAATGCATCGCCGGCAGGTGTGCGGAAGTCAGTTGAGAAAGGCCCAGGAGGTGTATTGATCGGCTCAGCGAATGTGCTGGTAACGTGCAAAGAGGTCACGATCACATCTTCACAATAGAAATTCTGCAAGTCTCTGGCTATCTCGGCGGCTTGTGGGCAGGCGATGCAACGGAACCCGGTCATGTCTTCGATCAGTACCCGTCGAAAACCGTAGCCATTGCCTTCACAATCAGGAACTGGCACGTAGTTGTCGGGCTGCTCCAGCTTATCGCATCCAACGACGATCAGTGCGAGGGTCAACGGCAGAAAATGGAATGTACGCATGATCAAAAAGTGCTGGTAATGGAAAGGGAGAGACCGTTCGCGGCAGGTACAACACGGCACACACCACCAACGCAGAAGATCCCGGCCCGCTGTCGACCGTAGCTCATGCTGAAACGACTACCACCCCGGATATAACCGATCGAACCGATGGGGTAGTGGATCTCTTTGGTTTTCACCGAACCGCCGTAGTTGTACTGGTCCATGGCCGCTACGAACCAATGCGGGCTGAAAGTGAATTCAGCAACTGCCGTTGCCCAATTACCCTGATCCTGTTTGGTACTCAGGTGCTGTAGTTCGAATCGGACACTGTTCTTGTCGCTGAAATTATGGAGACCCTCCAACACGAACATCTCCGCGTAGATCACCGGTTTTCCGGGTTTGCCCTGGATCTGGTCTATATCGTAGATGAAATTCAAGTAGGTGAGCGCAAGCTCCCAGTGTTCACTCACTTTCTTGCGCAATTCCACGTTCAGGTCCTGGTAGTAATTGCGCTTTCCAGGGCTGAAGAAATTGGTCCGGTAGCCATCAAAAGCAACCGTGTCGTTGGGGATCAAGGTGCTGTCCAAGCTCCAAGCACCACTCCAATTAAGCGCGAGTTTCATTCCTTTCGCGCCGCCCAACTTGCTTCCTTTTTTGAATTTGTAGAAGATCTCGCCCTGGCCGCCCACTTCTCCATTGGCTTGGGTGGCGTAAGGGTATAGCGTGGCAGGCAGGTTGTAGGTATGTTGCTTCGCCAGCGGGGGTTGAAAATTGATGTTCAGGTCGAAAGGCCCAGCTCCTCTGCCACTGCGGTAAACCATGTTATCATAACTATGGGCGCCTGCGCTTAAGCCAAGTCCCTTGGTGCTATATGTGGCATTGAGCATAAGCGCTTCGCCATCCTTGTAGATGTTGGAATTGCTCGTATTCGGATCATTGATCTTGTGCGCCCACTCAGTATAGATGTTCCAATGAGACGTTGTGTAATTGAGCCGCGCTGCATATAACCCGACATTTTCAGGGAATTCGTAGAGCGGATCATCGTCCGCTTCATACTTGCTCACGAAGCACCCCCCAACGGTGAGCACATGGCCTTTTTCGATCCATTTCGGGAATAGTCGGGGCCAAGCTTCGGTCAAGGAAACCTCGCCATCAATACCACGAACTATGCCGATCCCGTTGAAAAAACCACCGTTCGAGGCACCATCGAAGCCCAATCGTTGTTGCCCAATGAAGCCCTTCAAATAGATCCCGGTATCAGGCCGGAATTTCACCCGAAGCCCGTCCATGGCATTATCAACGCCCAAGTAACGCTCCTCGTAACTGCGGAAGGCCAGGCCTTGGCCGAATTGCTCGTAGAAATTCCCTACGGTCACTTCGATATCGTCTTTGGTGTAAGAGGCAAAACGGTATCCGATGCCACTCCCGTTGTACGGCACGCCGGCCGGATAACCCAGGAGCGCAGGTTCATAGCTTTCGAAGCGCACGCCCGCTCTGAAGTTTCCCGAGGAGTAGTTCAAATTTCCCCACGAGTTGGACCCCCAGGTCTGTGGAGGCTTTTGCGCGCCAATGTCCTCGTCCTCATTGTAGAACTGGCCGTCCATGCTGAAGTTGCCATGGATCTGCCCACCATCTTGGGCGATCAGAGAAAAGGAAGCGACGATCGCGAGGCTGCTCAAACAGAGCGAGCGTCCTGAACAGGTCCATTGCATGTTGCGAAGATGCAAAAGTCAAAGCACGGCGGCACTATAGCCGCGATCATTCCGCAAAACAACTTGGGCGCCTGTCCAAGGCGCCCAAGCAGGAACTTCTTCCGAGATCCAATGGATCAAGATGGATCGGTTCACTTATTTGACCGCCAACTTCTTCACTTGCTCGAACAGTTCATTCTCGTCGCCGGGCTCATAGTTGTTGTGCTGCCACACCACGTTACCGCTTCCATCAACCAAAAAGGTGTGTGGCACATTGTTCACGTTCAGTGCGCGTTTCAGGTCGCCATTGGGGTCCAAGACAACGTCATAATCCCAATCCTGTCCGTTCACGTAGGGGGCAACACGGTTCATGCTGCGGGCATCATCAATGCTTACAGCGATCAGTTTCACGCCCGTTTGCTTTTGCCAATCGGCATACTTCTCAGAGATCGCGTTCAATTCCCGCTTGCATGGTGCGCACCAAGTAGCCCAGAAATTGATGATCATCGGTTTGCCACCGTTGCTCCAAGTACTGGTATTCACTTTTTTGCCATCAAGGGTTTGCACGACCACAGCAGGAAGTTTTCCGCTTTGGGCGTGGGCCGAAACAGCGAGGACAAGGGCGAAAGGGAGAAGGAATTTCTTCATGTGTTGGTTTTGAAAAGGGCGATCATGACAGGCGAACATCGGGCCAAAGAAAAGGCCGGTAGCGCATTTGCACCACCGGCCTTTTTCAATAGCTCTTGTAAGGCCGTGCTTACTTGCTGAGGGTGATCTTGCGTGTGGCGGTCTGGCCGTCAACGCTCACATTCATGTAATACACACCATTGTTCAACGCGCTCAGGTCGATCGTGCGAAGGCCGGTGGTATTGAACGTGCTGCTGTTCACGCGCTCACCGAGCACATTGAAAACGTCCACGGTAGCCATGGTGCTGGTAGCGAACTGAAGATTCACGATACCACTTGTAGGGTTCGGGAAGATGCTGAAGCCATTGTTCAGTTCGCTCTCGTTCACACCAACCGTTGCAGGTGTTCCAAAGCCTTTATCCTCCTGACCACCGAATGAAGCTCCTTGAATGAAGACGTTCGCGGTGCCGTAGGTGTTCTTCAGTTTGTAGTAGCCGTTGCCGTATGTGCAGCAGATACCATCACCGTATGCATCATAGATCTTGAAGGTGTAGCAATCGCTAGGGTCGAGGCTCCAGTTGTAATTGTACACGATGTTGTTACCATAATTACCCGCTGGGTCTTGAGCAACCACGGTGCCAGCACCATTGAACAACTTCCAAGTGGTCTCCGTTCCATAATTGTCGGTCTTCAATTCGAGCGAGATCAACGTGTTCGGAGCATCAGGAACAGGGCCGAATTCAGCGTTCTCAACATCGCCCAATGTGTTGGCGTCGTTAGGAACGATGATCGTAGCCTCGTAGCTGGCCGAACCCGTAACCGTTGTGTTGTCAAAAGACACCTCAGCATGTGCGAATGGTGCGATGCTTCCGGTCCATGCCTTGGTCTCTACCAAGTTGCCACCTTCGCGCAACTCAAGAGTAGCGCTTGTAAGGGCACCAGTTCCTTGGTTGAACACCTCAGCGAATGGATGCTCACCTGGGCACAATTCACCATTCTCCACTTCGAGAAGGTGTGCGTCAATAGCTCCATTGTTGAACGCAGCAGGGCAAGCGTTCTTCCAGCTTGTCAGGAAAGTCTCCCAAGTTGCAGTACGAGCGATCTCAACGCCTGCGCTGCTACCAGGGCAGTGCATGAACAACGTAGGATAGGCGCTAATGCCGTAGATGTCAGCAAGCGCATTGCCTTCTCCATTAGGCCCGATCATCGGGTAAGGAGTACCCGCGATCCAATCACCTTGCGAACCAGAAGCACCACCTAACAGCGCCAAGCTGCTGGCAGCATCGCCATCCACGAAGAAAATCATCAGGTCATTCGTTCCCTCAGGTCCAAATTCATGATAAAGTTTCTCCATGATACCGCTGTTGTGCCATGCCCAGCAGGGTCCGCACCAGTGAGCGCTGATATCCACCAGCACGGTTTTGCCTTCGCCAAGAATGTCGGCGATGCTGTAGTCGTTCCCATCAATAGCAGTGGCCGTCCAGCTTTGGTTCTGGGCGCTGGCCAACATGCTGATCGAAAGACCAGCTACAAGGAGTAGAGACTTTTTCGTCATGTGTTTGGATTGTTGGTTGAGTGTCTTTTCGAAGGTTTCCGACCTCGGCGGAAGAATGCCGTAGCAACTCCGGTAGATTTCGGACGACGAACTTAGACTGTCGCTCAAACTCTTTCCATTCTTAAGCCGGGTCAGCTTGGAAGGCTATCTCACCCCGGATCGAACACGCTTGAGCGGATCGTTGTGCAAACGTAGCCCCGATCTACTTTTGACCACCGCTTCTTAACCGAACTGAAGCTGGTTCAAGACGCACGCTACCATGAGCAGAACAATTACCCAACTGATAACCGTTGCCGGACTCTTGTGCTTGGCTTCAGCCCAAGCCCAACTTTTGAATGTTACCGACTCGGACGGGAATCTGGTCAATGGCACGACCATTCTGGCTATTGGTGCCCCTACCGATGCGACCCTGGAAGTCGATCTGGTAGTAACATTGAATGGCACTGATGCCAAGACCGTGGATATGGTGCGGTATGAAGAAGAAGCTTGCACAGGAACACAGAACTACTTCTGCTGGGGCGAATGCTGGTTACCTGCAAATGCGGGAGTGAATCCTACTTGGGAAGCCATTGTGGCCCAAGTGCTTTCACCCGGCGTGCCGAACAACGGGTTCCATGCCTACTTCAAGCCGATGGGTTTGGAGGCCTGCTGCTTGTTCCACTTTGTGTGGTTCGACGCAGCGAACGTGAGCGACAGTGTGTGGGTAGATATTCAATTCTGCACTACGCCTGATGCGGGTTTCGGCGAATTGGTAACGGGCGTTCAACGCTTCGATATCGCACCGAATCCTTCAATAGGTCAAGACTTGGTCCTGTCAACGGATATCGCGCAGGGTGTTGCTCTCGCCGAGGTCAAGTTGGTGAACGCATTGGGCGAGGTCGCGTTGGTGCGGCCATTGGTGAAGGGAGTAACGAACAATGTGATCCCTACATGGGGCTTGGCTCCAGGCGTTTGGATGGTGCAGTTGCATTTGGACGGCCAGGCCGTCATTACTCGTCGATTGGTGATCACAGGTCGCTAACCATATTTCTCTTTCAGCCAAGAAGCCAGCCGGGGCAAGCCTGAGCTGGCTTTTTCGTTCCAATGTGTCACGTGCACTGAACCACTTTCAACATCGCTCGGATCCACAACGTGGAGAGGGCAGCCAGCTGAAGTACAGTGGATCAAGCTCGCCGCAGGATAAACCTGCAAGGAGGAACCAACGACAACCAGTACGTCGGCTTGTTTCACGACCTCAGCGGCCTTGTCGAGCATTGGCACCTCTTCTCCAAACCACACGATATGGGGCCTGAGTTGGGATCCAAGCGGGCAACGATCACCCAGCAATAGGGTTGAACCGTTGATCTCAGTGACCGATCGAGGGTCTTTTGTGCTCCTCGCTTTGCGTATCTCGCCGTGCAAATGGATCACATGCGAACTGCCAGCTCGTTCGTGCAGATCATCAATGTTCTGAGTAACAACGTGAACATCAAACTGCTCCTCCAATTCGGCAATGGTTCTATGCGCCGCGTTCGGACGAGCATTCAACACCTGTTCTCGTCGCTGGTTGTAGAAGTGAAGCACCAAACCGGGATCGCGTGCAAATGCCTCCGGCGTAGCAACATCTTCGATCTTGTATTCCTCCCAGAGCCCATCACTGTCCCGGAAGGTCCGCAGCCCGCTTTCCGCGCTTATACCAGCACCCGTGAAAAAAACGAGGTTCATTAGGCTCTTCCGGATCAGGTAGGCTGCAAGTTATTTGCGAAAGGGTAAGGCATAAGATCGCGCTAGAAGCACGTTTTTGCTGCAGATCGCGCCAAAGTCAGCGGTAGCTAGGCCTACGGCACATTATACCGGGCAAAAACTGGTCGATGTCACTAGGAACCATCCCCGATCAAGCGACCGATCCCAATGATAACGCGTTCCAATACCCGCATCTCTGTATTTTGCGGCCCCTTTCAGAAAAACGGCCGATCGACCGATTACCTAATCACCCCTCTATCGAAGAGACTTTACACTTCCTCCCGAACTACTTGGACCGAAGGGAGGACCTGGAATGATCGAAAGCTTGCGCGGAGACCTTGCGGAAAAAACGCCGGGATACGCTGTGGTGGAATGCCATGGGGTGGGATACCTCGTGCATATCACAGCCAACACGTTCGGCGACCTGCCGGAACGTGGGACGTGCAAGCTGCACATCCATTATTCCGTAAGCGTTGATGTCCGCAGCGGTCTCAGCGAGCACAAGCTGTACGGGTTTGTAAACACCGAAGAGCGCCATTTGTTCCGCCAGTTGATCGAGGTGCAGGGAGTGAGTTCAACGATCGGGTTGGCGATCTTGGGCAGTAAACGAGCGGATGAGTTGCGCGTAGCGATCTTGAACGGCGATGAGTCGGCGTTGAAGAGTGTGAAGGGTATAGGTCCCAAGTTGGCGCAGCGCATTGTTGGAGAGTTGCGCGGCAAACTGACCAATGAACCGATAGAGCGAATGCTGACCGTCGCCGGAGGCGGAGGCAATACACTACGTGCCGAGGCGTTATCGGCCTTGGTTTCACTAGGTCTGGACCGTGCCAAAGCGGAACGGTCGCTTCAACGGGTGTTGAGCGAACAGGCTGATGCGACATTGCCACTGGAAGAATTGATCCGGTTATCACTGAAGAATCTCTGAACTGAACACGATGTTCCGCGCATTCCGCCATTTTGCACGTAAGCCTTTCGTGGCGGTGCTTGGCTATTGGCCTGTGCGGTTGTTCGTGTTGTTGGCGTTAGCCTGTATTGCCGATGCTGAATTGCTCGCGGCGGATCCTTGGGCCCTTGTCCAGCAAGTGGATACACCGGAGATCGATCTGCAATATCCCATCATTGATCCTCCGGCTCCGGGGGAGAACAACACAGGCACCATTGACCTCGCCCCTCCTGAGAACGTGACGAACGATGTGGTCTACGACCCGATCACTGGCCAGTACATTCTGCAGAGCAACATTGGTGACAATATCCAGTATCGTCCACCCATGAGCATGTCGCTCGATGAGTACTTGAACTACGACATGCAGAAGAGCATGAAGACGTTCTGGACGGACAAGAACAAGGCGGCCACGGAGCGTGATGCGGACAAGCCTTGGTCAAAGACGATCAATGTGCGGAGCGAGGCGTTCTGTCGGATCTTCCGGGGATGCAACATCGATATTCGGCCGCAAGGGAGTGCAGAGGTCACCTTCGGTTTGAACATCAGCAAAACCGAGAACCCGCGCATACCGGTTGACCAGCGCAAGATCACCACGTTCAATTTCGACCAACGTATCCAGTTGAACCTGGTCGGTAACATCGGTGAGGCGTTGAAGATCAATACAGCTTACAACACCGAAGCCACCTTCGATTTCGAGAACCAAGTGAAGTTGAACTATGTGGGCGATGAGGACCAGATCGTGCAGAAGTTGGAGGCGGGAAACGTGAGTTTGCCGCTTACCGGACAGTTGATACAAGGAAGCCAGAGCCTGTTCGGCTTGAAAACGGAACTGCGTTTCGGTCGCCTAACGGCTACGGCGATCTTCAGCCAGGAAAAGGGCCAGCGACGGAATGTGCAGGTGGCCGGTGGTGCACAGACCACGAATTTCGATATCAAGGCGGACGAATACGAGGCGAACAAGTATTACTTCCTGAGCAATTATTTCCGTGACAGTTACGAGAATGCTCTGCGCACACTGCCTCTTGTAAACAGTGGGATCAATATCACGCGGATCGAGGTGTGGATCACCAACACCCGATTCGACTTTGAGCAAACCCGCAATGCGGTGGGATTCACAGACCTCGGTGAGGATGGAAGCCCGGCGGCCATAGCCGCAGGTAAATTCAGTGATGGTCTAATAGGGGTCGTGCCTCAACTGACCGACGGACCAGGGAACAGGCCTTCCAACGCCGCGAACTCGTTGTTCGCGCTCACCTCGGTACCTGGTGGTCCCGTGGCTGGTTTTACCAATGCGACGGCTTGGTTGCAGGGGCAAGGCTTCGTTGCAAGCCGGCACTATGAAAAATTGGAAAGCGCGCGATTGCTTTTACCATCGGAATTCACGGTGAACGAGCGTCTCGGATTCATCGGGCTGAACCAGAACCTCAACAACGACGAGGTGTTGATGGTGGCATACCAATACACGTTGGATGGTGAGACGTTCCAGGTAGGGCAGTTCGCGGGAGACGTTTCAGCCCCGAGTGCACTTGTGCTTCGCTTGTTGAAGGCGACGATCACCAACCCACGCATACCACTGTGGGACCTGATGATGAAGAACGTGTATTCGCTCGGGGCTTTCCAGGTGAACCGCGAAGACTTCCGATTGGATCTTGTCTACAATAATCCAGCGACAGGGGTGGATATCAATTACATCCCGCGACCACCTGTGGCTACGATCCCGGTCATCCAAACGTTGGGATTGGATCGGTTGGACCCGCAGAACGCACCTAACCCGGATGGAGCTTTCGATTTTGTTGACAATGCGGCCACTGTTGGTGGAACGATCAATACACAGAACGGGCGGATCTTCTTTCCCGTTCTCGAACCGTTCGGTAGTTACTTGGACAGAAGACTTCTTGAAGATGCGAGCAACTCCCCCGCGATACGTGCCAACATCGTTTTCCAACAGTTGTACGACAGCACAAAGACGGCAGCACAGAACCTGCCCGAACTGAACCGCTTTCGCTTACGAGGCAGCTACAAGAGTGCCAGTAGCGACGTGATCAGCCTGAACAGCGTGAACATTCCACAAGGTTCCGTTGCTGTAACCGCAGGCGGCGTTCGGCTATTGGAGGGCCAGGACTATACCGTGGATTACAACCTGGGCCGTGTGAAGATCCTGAACCAGGGTATCCTCGAAAGCGGCACGCCCATCAATATCAGTTTGGAAAGCAACTCGCTCTTCAGCATCCAACAAAAAACATTGGCTGGTGCACGCCTTGACTACAAAGTGAGCAAGGACCTCACGATCGGTGGTACGATCATGAATCTATCCGAACGCCCGCTCACCCAGAAAGTGAACGTGGGGGATGAGCCGATCAGTAACACCATTGTAGGCCTTGATGCGAATTGGAAAACGGAGAGCGGTTTTGTTACGCGATTGGTGGATCAACTACCATTCTTCGCCACCAAAGAAGTGAGCACCGTGAACGTGAGTGCCGAGGGCGCGTACTTGATACCCGGTCACAGCCGGGCGATCGGGAATTCGGGAACCAGTTACATCGATGATTTTGAAGGCAGTGTGAGCAACATCGATATGCGCCAGCAAGCGCAATGGTTCCTTGCCAGCACGCCTCAAGGTCAGACTGACCTGTGGAACGAAGGCCAGTTCTTCTCCCGTGCGAACGGCTTCAAACGTGCACTGCTCGCATGGTATGTGGTGGATCCTATTTTCTTCCGCGAGGGCAATCTGAAACCGCCCATTCCTGATGGAACCGACAAGACGAATCAGGTACGCGAGATCCTGGAAAAGGAGGTGTTTCCCAATCGTGTCCTACCTACTGGAACACCGTCGAACATTCCTGTCCTGGATCTGGCGTATTACCCGAACGAACGTGGCCCGTACAACTACGAGCCGAACCTGGACCCGAATGGTAAGTTGCCCAACCCCGCCGACAATTGGGCCGGTATTACCCGCCGTGTGAACACCACCGATTTCGAGCAGAGCAACATCGAGACCATCCAGTTCTGGATGATGGACCCATTCGATGACGATGCACAGAACGGGAGCAACACGGATTCGAGGAATATCACGGGTGGTGATTTCTACATTGATCTGGGCAACATAAGCGAAGATGTCTTGCGCGATAGCCGCAAGAGTTTCGAGAATGGCTTACCGGAGAATTTAGGCGATGCGAGTGCCACCACCAGCGCAACGGATTGGGGTGTTGTTCCTACTACCCAAAGCGTTGTTAACGCATTCGCGATAACACAGGACAATTCCTACAAATTCCAGGACGCAGGCCTCGATGGATTGGCCGATAACCAGTCGAATTTCAATATACCCAGCGAGCAGGCTTTTCTGCCCAATGCCCTATACTTGACCGACGTTGCCAACAACGTCCTGCCAGGTCCTGCTCTCGATTCCATCATCCAGGACCCCAGCGGTGATCGCTACCACTTCTTCCGTGGGCCTGATCTCGATGCGGCACCCTACGATATCCTGCGCCGGTACAAGTATTTCAATGGTCCGGAAGGCAACTCCATTACAGATGAGGATAGCCCGGAAGACTATCCTACGCAAAGCACCACGCTGCCAAGTACTGAAGACATCAACCAGGACCAGAACCTGAGCGAGAGTGAGAGTTACTTCCAGTACAAAGTGAGTCTGCGGCCAGCGGACATGGTGGTGGGACAGAACTTCATTACGGACCGTATTGTGAGCCCATCGGCCGATGGCACACGTTCAGTTGCTTGGTACCAGTTCAAGATACCCATTCGCCAACCGGACCGGGTGGTGAATGGCATCCAGGACTTTCGAAGCATCCGTTTCATGCGCTTGAAAATGAAAGGGTGGAGCCAGGAAGCGGTATTGCGTTTCGCCCGGTTGGAGTTCATCCGCGGAGAATGGCGCAAGTACCTGCAGACGTTGGAAACCTTGGGCGAGGGCCCAGGTGGTGGTGATCCCGAAGCGACCTTGTTCAACGTAGCTGCGGTCAACATCGAGGAGAACGGCCGTCGTACACCGATCAACTATACGCTGCCTCCGGGGATCAACCAGGAGACCGATGTGAGCAGTGCGAACCTGCGCAATCTCAACGAGCAATCGCTTCAATTGCAAGTATGCAATCTGCGCGATGGCGATGCCCGTGCAGCCTTCCGCAATGTGAATTTCGACATCCGCAGTTATAAGAAAATGCAGATGTACGTGCACGCGGAAAGCCGCGATCCTGCGAACCCGATCGAATTCGGTGACGTGAGCGTGTTCATCCGGGTCGGCAACGACTTCGATCAGAACTACTATGAGTACGAGGTGCCTGCGGAACCCACGCAGTTCAGCGAGTCCGATCCGTCCAAGATCTGGCCTGAAAAGAACAACATGATCATTGAGTTCGCGCGGCTCAACGATGTGAAGATCCAGCGCAACTCGGAAGGCGCGCCGGTGAATTTGCGCTACACACAACTCGATGGCGATCGTCGCATTACGGTGAAAGGGAATCCGAACCTGAGCCGCATGAACACCATTATGATCGGTGTGCGCAACCCGAAAAAGAACGGTAGTGAGGCGAACCCATGGAACACGGACGACGCGACCAGTCAGTGTGTGGAGGTGTGGGTCAACGAACTTCGCCTGACCGACTTCGACCAGAGCGGTGGTTGGGCGGCTCTGGCGCGAGTGAACACCACATTGGCCGATCTCGGCACACTCAGCGTAGCGGGCAATTACAGCACCCCTTTCTGGGGAAGCATCGATAAGCGCGTGAGCGAGCGCCAACGTGATACACGATTTGGTGTGGATGTGAGCGCCAACTTGGAAATGGGCAAGTTCCTGCCGGAAAGCAGTGGTGTGAAAGTGCCGCTGTACTTGGGCTATAGCGAACAGGTCATCAACCCGCAATTCGACCCATTGAACCCCGATATCGAGTGGGAGGATGCCACGCGGGCGCTTACCAAGGAAGAGCGAAAAGAACGGTTGAAGCAACTGCATACCTACACGCGCCGGCGAAGCATCAACGTAACCAACGTGCACAAGGAGCGTGCGGCCGGTGGAAGTGGCAAAGAGCATTTTTACGATGTGGAGAACCTGAGCCTTTCCTATGCATACGGCGACCAGGAGTACCACGATGTGAATACACAATACGAGAACACGCGCACGTACCGTGGATCATTGGCATGGCAGCACACACCGAAGCCGCGGCCTGTGAAGCCGTTCGAGAACGTGGGCTTCATCGGTAAGAGCAAGTGGACCAAATTGATCAAGGATTTCAACGTGAATCTGGGCTTCAAGCAGCTCACCGCACGCACGTCCTTGGACCGTACGTACATGGAGCGATTGGTGCGCCCGAACCCTGACATCGTGAGCCTGCCGCCAATACCGACCTATAACAAGACATTCGGATGGCAATCGCAATACGGCTTCCGATACGAGATCACGAAGAACCTGAAAGTCGATTTCAATGCGAACCGCAACGCCATCATCGGGGAGCCAGCGGGCAGGGTGAACGGCAGCGACCGACCGGCTTATGAGGTGTGGAAGGACAGTGTGCTGACGAGCATTCGCGAATTCGGATTGCCTACCGGTTATGATCACACGGTGAACGTGACCTACACACTTCCGTTGGACAAATTGCCGCTCACCGATTGGATAACGGTGAATACCACCTACGGAGCGGCCTACAAGTGGGATCGCGCACCGCTCACCCAAGACAGTATCGGGAACACCATTCAGAACTCGCGCACGATCAGCATCAATGGCCAGTTGAATTTCGTGAACCTGTACAACAAGATCAAGTTCCTCAAGAAGATCAACGACAAGGCAAAGGGTAACAAGGGCGGCAAGGTCACCCCACCAAAAGGAAAGGGTGGTGGGTCCAAATCCGATTCCACGAACACCAAAACGCCTTCGCCCTCGAAGATCAATCCGGTGGAAGGCTTCGCACGTGTGCTGATGATGCTCCGTACAGGCACGCTCACGTACAGCCAGAACAACGGCATGTTGTTGCCCGGTTGGAACAGGGGCCCGAACGTGATCGGCATGGACGCAGGCTTCGGGGCACCAGGCTTCGGCTTCATCCTGGGTGAACAGAACACCAATTTCAATGGCGATATCGTGCGCGACTTTGCCAGTGAAGCAAGTGGTAACGGATGGTTGGTGAAGAACAAGAGCATATTCACACCACATACCCAAACGCGCACGGAGAACATTACGGCACGGCTTGCACTGGAGCCGTTCAAAGGCATGCGCATCGACGTGAGTGCAAATCGTACGATCGGCACCAACCGGAATTCGTTCTACCGCTGGGACACACTTGATACGTGGAGGAACGACAGCCCGCGCGAGACGGGTAATTTCAGTGTGAGCATGCTGAACTGGCCAACCACTTTTGTGAACGATGATGAGAATCTGGTGAACCAGGTATTCGAGAACATGCTTGCCTACCGCACCACCATCAGTCAGCGATTGGGTAGTGAGAACAGTTTTTCGGACCTGCCTTCGGGCCTGCCCTCCGACAGTGTGTTCTGGACCGGTTACGGAGCAACCAACCAGGATGTGGTCATTCCATCGTTCCTCGCGGCCTACACGGGTCGTGACCCGAACAGTGTGAAACTGAACCCCTTCAAGTTGTTGCCCGCACCCAATTGGGACATTACTTATGACGGGCTCACAAAATTGGAGTTCTTCAAAAAACTCTTCCGGACCTTCACCGTGAACCATAGCTATCGCAGCACGTTCACTATTGGAGGCTACCAGACCAATTTGTTCTACGAGCCCGGTGGGAATGCGACTGATATCGGGGGCAATTTCATCCCGGAGAAACAGATCTCGGTCGTGACCATTTCCGAAGTGATGCGGCCTTTCATCAACTTCGATGCAACACTTCAGAACAGCTTGTTGGCCAAGTTCGAATACAACCGCGATCGCAGTTTGAGTTTGAGCCTTTCGAACAACCAGGTAACCGAAGTGAGGGGCAAGGAATTCGTCATCGGAAGTGGCTATCGCTTCAAGAACGTGAAGTTCCCGATCCAGATCGGCTCCGCAAAACCCAAGAGCGACCTGAACCTGCGTGTTGACCTCAGCTGGCGCCAGAACAACACCGTGATCCGCCAGATACAGCAGCGCCAGAACACGGTTACGGCCGGGCAGGACATCATCTCCATCAAGACCAGCGCCGATTATGTGATCAACCAGAAGTTGAACATCCGTGCGTTCTATGAGCGAGTGATCAACAAGCCGGTGATCAGCACGACGTTCCCGAGTGCCAATACGAACTTGGGCATCAGCTTGCGCTTCACCTTGACGCAATAGCCAAAATGCGAATGGGGAAATGTGTCGGGCGGGAAGCGTTCGGATCCTCCGTCAGCCTACTTTCGTCAGCGCGTTTTTCAATTGTTCTACCACTGCACATTCGCACCTATTCCCAATGAACATCCCTACCGAGCTCAAGTACACGAAGGACCACGAATGGATCCGGATCGAAGGTGAAGAAGCCGTCATTGGTATCACTGATTTCGCACAAGGCGAGTTGGGTGATATCGTGTTCGTCGACATCAGCAGCGAAGGTCAGGAGGTAGATCAGCACGCGGTCTTCGGTACCGTGGAAGCGGTGAAGACGGTAAGCGATCTCTTCATGCCGGTGAAGGGTACTGTGCTTAGCGTGAACCCGGGTTTGGCCGATGATCCGGCTGCTGTGAACAAGGATCCGTATGGCGCTGGTTGGATGGTACGCATCCGTGTGAGCGACAAAGCGCAGTTGGGTGAATTGCTCAGTGCGGAGCAGTACCACGCAGTCGCTGGATAGTTCGCGGCAAATGCTTCGTCATCTGCGGTGGGCGATCCTTTGGGCGATCGTTATCCTGTGGCTTTGCCTGATCCCGGGTAGTTCGCTGCCCGCATGGGATTGGGTCTCCATTTTCGACGTGGACAAGCTCGTACATGGAGGCATGTTCTTCGTTCTGTCGGTCTTGCTCTCGCAGGCATTGAAGAGCCATGGTTCTCCGCTCCGATACATATTGGTAGCCTGTGTGATCAGTGCGTTGTACGGCGTGGCTACGGAATTCATGCAAGGTTTGGAAGCGCTTGGTCGTCGCACCGATCCGGGTGATATGATCGCGAATACGATTGGTGCGATCGCCGCAGGTGGCTTCAGTAATTGGCGCGAGAACAAAGGCTGGGCGATCGTGCCTTTTGCGTTTTTGCGATAGATATTCCGTTCACTTGGGATGTGAGTGTAATGGATGGCAGCATTTCTCTGCGTTCCCCTGATCGCCCTCCGCGCCTCTGCGTTTCTCTTCAGACGATCATCCCCGCCGCCACCGTCTCGTTGGTGCTCTCATCGATCAGGATGATGCTGCCGGTGTAGCGGTTGCGTTGGTACTTGTCAAAGTGCAGCGGCACGGTCGTGCGCAGATGCACACGACCGATGTCGTTCATGCGGATGGTCTGATCGCCGTCCGCTTTGCGCAAGGTGCTGATGTCCATGCGGTACTTCACCTCCTTCACCACGCAGCGTGCATCGCGACTGGTGTGTTTGATGGCGTACTTGCCGCCGGGTTGCAGCGGACGCTCGTTGAACCAGCACAGCATCGCGTCCACGTCCTGTGAACTTTCCGGCAGGCTGTTGGCACCCACGATCATGTCGCCACGGCTGATGTCGATCTCGTCCGCGAGCGTCATCACCACGCTCTGTGGCGCGAATGCCTCTTCAACCTCTCGCTCACCGAGGTTGATGCTCTTGATCGTGCTCTGGGATCCACTAGGCAATACCTGCACGGTATCGCCCTTGCGGAACACGCCGCCTTGCACACGCCCAGCGAATCCACGGAAGTCATGGAACTCGTCCGTCATCGGGCGCACTACATACTGCACCGGGAAGCGGCGGTCGATATGGTTCAGGTCGCCGGCAATGTGCACGTTCTCCAATAGGTACATCAGCGTTGGGCCTTGGTACCAGTCCATCCGCGTGCTGCGGTCCACCACGTTGTCACCCTTCAGTGCGCTGATCGGGATGTAGCGGATGTCGCGCACTTCGAGCTTGCTGCTGAAGTCTTCCAGTTCTTTCTGGATCCGCGTGAAGACGGCCTCGTCGTAGTCCACAAGATCCATCTTGTTGATGCAGAACACCACGTGCGGAATGCCGAGCAACGACGCGATGAACGAATGCCGGCAAGTCTGTTCCAGAATGCCCTTGCGCGCGTCCACGAGGATGATGGCCAGGTTCGCGGTGCTGGCACCGGTGACCATGTTCCGCGTGTACTGGATGTGCCCCGGCGTATCCGCGATGATGAACTTCCGCTTCGGCGTTGCGAAGTAGCGATAGGCCACATCTATGGTGATGCCTTGTTCGCGCTCGGCGCGGAGGCCGTCGGTTAGGAGCGACAAGTCGACCTCGCCCGTTCCGCGCTTGGAGCTCGCCTTTTCCATCGCCTCCATCTGGTCGTCGAAGATGGCCTTGCTGTCGTACAGCAATCGCCCAATGAGGGTGCTCTTGCCATCGTCCACGCTGCCTGCTGTAGTGAACCGCAGGAGATCCATGTCCAGGTAGCCGTGTGTTGAACTCATTTCGCGGAAATGTGAAAAGTGAAAGCTGAAACCTGAAACGGGTTCATCGCTTGACAATGGATGTGAAGATGGAAACCAATTCGTCCGACCCTTTCAAAAGGGGCTGTACTTCGTTCGGTTTCATAATGCCGGAAGCGCTAAGTAGTTCCAACCAAAACCCACACTCGTCGGCTTCTTCGATCACGATCCCCAGTTTGGCAACGAACTCCTTCTTGCTCCCCCTGAAGCTGACGGGTATTCGCACCAACCGACGTTGCTGACCTCAGCAACTGCCTGCCAAGGACTTGCGCTTCCGTGTTTTTCGGCAACGCTTTGTAGAA
Organism: Flavobacteriales bacterium; assembly: GCA_016717225.1. Classification (GTDB taxonomy): domain Bacteria; phylum Bacteroidota; class Bacteroidia; order Flavobacteriales_F; family PHOS-HE28; genus PHOS-HE28. The sequence goes on from JADKGB010000038.1 coordinate 96,102, forward strand.
CGCCACACCCGCAACCGAGAACTGCATCGTGCGATCCTTCAGGTCTTTGTGCGGCAGCGCGTCCATTTCAGTTTTCGCTTTTCAGCTTTCAGCTTTCTCGTTTCGCTTTTCAACTTTCAGAAGTAGCCTTCCTTCTTCCGGTCCTCCATCGCCGCTTCGCTCCGCTTGTCATCCATACGTGAGCCACGTTCGGTCACGCGCGATGTTGCCACCTCATCGATGATCTCTTCCAAGGTGCTTGCCGGTGAATCCACCGCACCGGTGCAGCTCATATCGCCGATGGTGCGGAAGCGCACACGCATCTGGCGGGGCTTCTCCTCCGGCTTCAAGCGCATGAAATCGAGTTCGCGTAGATCACGCCATCGCGATCGAACACTTCGCGCACGTGGCTGAAATAGATGCTCGGAATGGGGATGTTCTCCAACAGGATGTACTGCCACACGTCCATCTCCGTCCAGTTGCTGATGGGGAAGGCGCGGAAGTGCTCACCCGGACGCTTCTTGCCGTTGTAGAGGTTCCACAGCTCGGGCCGCTGCATTTTCGGATCCCACTGGCCAAACTCGTCGCGATGGCTGAACACGCGCTCCTTCGCACGTGCCTTCTCCTCGTCCCGACGACCACCGCCTATAGCGCAATCGATCTTGTGCTTCTCGATAGTGTCGAGCAAAGTCACTGTCTGGAGCTTGTTGCGACTGGCGTAGTAGCCGGTCTCCTCCTGCACTTTGCCTTGGTCGATGCTGTCCTGCACGCTGCCCACGATGAGCTTGGCGCCGTGTTCCTTCACGAGGTCATCGCGGAAGGTCATCGTCTCCTCGAAGTTGTGGCCGGTGTCCACGTGCACGAGCGGGAAGGGGACCCTGCTGGGGAAGAAAGCCTTCCGCGCAAGGTGGAAGCAGACGATGCTGTCCTTGCCGCCGCTGAAGAGCAAGGCAGGGTTCTCGAACTGTGCAGCGACCTCACGCAGGATGTGCATGCTCTCGCTCTCGAGTTCCTTCAGGTGTGTAAGTCTATACGAATGCATGTCGATCAGTTGTTCACCGCAAAGACGCAACGAGCGCCAAGGAATACGAATGATGGAGGTTGGACGGGATTCCGTTCTTCTTTGCGGCCTTTGCGTCTTTGCGGTAAAAGCATTGGTCAATTGCGTGTGATACGCGGAGAAATGAATGTCAAAAGTTCAGCGGTGCTGGCCTCGATGGCAATGCCTTCGGTCTGCAGCACGAGCGCTGGTGATGATGGTGCTTCGAAGGGCGCGCTGATGCCGGTGAAGTCCTTCACCTCGCCCTTGCGGGCTTTGGCATAAAGGCCTTTCACATCACGTTGCTCGCACACGTCGAGCGGCGTGTCCACGAACACCTCGAAGAAGTCATCCGAGCCGATGATCGCTTTCGCTTGTTCGCGGATGGCGATGGTGGGTGACACGAAGCAGCACACCACGATCACGCCTTGCTCCACGAAGAGCTTCGCGACTTCGGCGATACGCCGGATGTTCTCGGTGCGATCAGCATCCGAAAATCCGAGGTTGTTGTTGATGCCGGTGCGCACATTGTCTCCATCGAGCACCACACAGAAGCGGCCGAAGTTGTGCAGTTCACGCTCCAACGTGATCGCGATCGTGCTCTTGCCACTGCCGCTCAATCCGGTCATCCAGATACAGGCGCCATGCTGACCCAACAAGGCCTCCTTATCTGTGCGCTTGAGCAGGCGGTCTTGGACAGGATGTATGTTGCTTGGAGTGGTCATTTTTCTGGGACCGCGAAGGTAGCTCCCCACCCCGTCATCGCGAGGGCTTGCGCTGTGGCAGGACCGAAGCGACGTGTGATCCGGTAGCCAGAATTACAGATCGCTTCAGCCCCAAATGCGGGCTTCGCGATGACGACAGAGGGCTCCGCTATCTTAGCCGCATGCCGCCGAAGACCATTTTCGCTCCGCTTCGCATGCCCGATCCGCGCACCACGCCCACCATCGATCAGGTGGGCATCGAGGAGCGCGTGGCGCGCATCAAGACGCGCAGTATCAAGAAGGAAACGAAGGTGCAGGGCATGAAGCTCGCCCTGAGCATGATCGACCTCACCACCCTGGAAGGGGCCGATACGCCAAAGCGCGTGCAGCAGCTCTGCTATAAGGCCATGCACCCGCACGACTCGCTGCCGGGTCTTCCAACCTGCGCCGCCATCTGCGTGTATCCTTCCATGGTGAAAGTCGCGAAGAAGGCGCTTGGCGATAGCGGCGTGAAGGTCGCTTCGGTATCAACTGCTTTCCCCAGCGGTCAAGCGCCTAAGTCCGTCAAGATCGCCGACACCAAGTTCGCCGTGAACGAAGGCGCCGACGAGATCGACATGGTGATCAGCCGCGGCCACTTCCACAGCGGCGACTACAACTTCGTGTTCGACGAGATCGCGGCGATCAAGGAAGCCTGCGGCGATGCACGCCTGAAAGTGATCCTGGAAACCGGCGAGCTCGGCACCTACGACAAAGTGCGTTTGGCCAGCGACATCGCCATCGCTGCTGGGGCCGACTTCATCAAGACCAGCACCGGCAAGATCAACCCCGCCGCGACGATGGAAGTGACGCTCGTGATGCTGCACGCCATCCGCGACCACTACCTGAAGACCGGCGTGATGATCGCGATGAAGCCCGCTGGCGGCATCCGCAAGAGCAAGGAAGCGCTGCACTATCTGATGATGGTGAAGGAAGAGCTGGGTGAGGAATGGCTGAGCAACCATTGGTTCCGATTTGGTGCAAGCAGTTTGGCCAATGACATCCTTATGCAATTGCAGAAGGAGGCCGATGGCCATTACCAGAGCGCGGACTATTTCAGCA